>NZ_JAPFRE010000001.1 GCF_026183735.1 Alteromonas sp. ASW11-130
TCTTTCAAATACTGTATCGTCGAAGGAAAAAAATCCTTGAACAAAAAATGTAAAAAAATCCGATTATTTTAAAAAAAGCGGCTAAGTGTTTGTTTTCCCGCTCAACTTGTCTCTAGGCGAGAATATATAAGGAACGATTTGGATGGGTGGTCAAAAAATTGTCGGTTTTATGGCAACTTTCCGACGCGTTTTGATGAGGTTGTGAAAGTGGACCGACATAAATCGATTAAGCCACTGATAATAGGCAATAACCCTAAGAGGACTCGAGCTTGTATGAAGCCTCTTATTCCAAGATATCGCCTAAATTTGGCTTTTTTACCTGTGTCACACTCTCTAATCGCTAAACAACACTTATAATGTTTGATGTCGATAATATATTGAAAATTCAGGCTGGTAATTAAGTTTAAGTTTGGCTGTATTGTAGATTGTCGACAAAGGTCAGGGTCGAGGTAATTTTTATCAATATTTATGGAATGATCAATACATTTTTTATTTGCTTTAGCCTACTGGGAGTCTTTTCCCAGTTAGTTACCATATGGAAGCGAAGGAAAACAGGAAGGTTGCCTTCCACCCAATCACTTTCCCTAAAGATGTTTACAGTCAGTTTTTTAGCTTATTATTCATTTTTTGTGTATGGGATGGCCATAGAACCTGTTAACCACTTCATGGTTTGGCCCAGGCTTATTGCGTGTCTACTAGTCGCCGCTATTATCTACGAGATATGGCTGGATAGACGCGCATTAACCCAATCTATCGTCTTAAGCGTGGTATTGATTTCACTTGTTGCAGCAGACGTTTTTGGTTTAAGTGATCATACCTATCAGGATGAAGGAAAAGTAGTGATATCAACCTTGGTAGTCATTATTGCACTCTCTTTAGCATACGGTTACTACTCTCAAATAATGAATATCATTCTTACAGGGGAAATTGGTGCATTAGATAAAAAAATGAGCTTTTATATTTTGTTAATGGACTTTTCGTCAGTGGCGTTTGCATTGAGCTTGGGAGTGAAAAACGGTTGGCCATTACTCTTCCTGGCGACCATAAGTGGTGTGACTAAGATTATTGTTCTCTATTTATGTAGATGGGTCAGAGTAAGCGAAAAAGCACTACAGCTACGCCAAACCAGTACGTTAACAACAAGATGACAGGTGTGGTGGGTCGTGCAGAGAAGATAGCAGCAATACGCTGCAACGCTGACGAGTTGACCTTTCGAGTATATAGAATATGCCCATTTACAGCACCCCTCTACTCTATAGCTATTGGATTAGTAAACAGGTTACTCGCCAGGACAGTGGTGAATAAATGGGTTAAGGGCAAAGCTAACTTATACGTATATTAAACCCTGTGGAAAATCACCAAGAAGCGGAGACGATTAAGTTATCTAGCGCGTTGCACTATAGAAGAGGAAGAAGTCGTGAGCCGGTATAGAGGTGGTTTACGATAAAATTAAAAAGCCGGACACAAGGTCCGGCAACTGCTCAGTGTTAGGAGAGAATGAGCAAAAAAAG
>NZ_JAPFRE010000002.1 GCF_026183735.1 Alteromonas sp. ASW11-130
ATTAATGGATGAAGCCGCGATAGCGGCCTGTATGGCTTATGTAGATTTGAACCCGGTTCGAGCCTGTTTAGCAAAAAACCCCGAAGAGTCTGCTCATACGAGTATTCAAAAACGAGTTAACGCCGCCAAGTTGCAGCGACAACCCAAACGGCTACTTCCGTTCGCGGGCAACCCTAGCAACAATATGCCCGATGGACTGCCATTTCGCTTTGAGGATTATCTAGCGCTGGTCGAACTATCAGGTCGTCACTTTCACCCCCAAAAAAGAGGCAAAATAGATGATGCGTCCCCTCCCATTTTGACTCGAGTTGGTTTAGACCAGGCAAATTGGAACCACCTGGTGGCAGGAATCGAGACCGAATTTCAATCTGTGGTGAGTGTAGAAAAACTGATAAATCTTCGTGACAGAAATAAAGGATATAACACGGCGTAGCAATACTCTATCGGGCCATTTTTAGCACAATCAGACAACAAACCTACATAGTGAATACCGTCAAGAATACGCGAGGGAACCTTGCCCTCAAATCTGCCTCGTCCGGCTCGACTTCGGTCTTTAAAACCCAATCCAACATTCGTTAAGTTACAAACGAAAGAAGAAATTGAGATTTAAAAAAGTCGACAGATGTAAATATACTGATTTGCAGCGTCGGGCTGAGTGCCTGTCCTATTCGCTCCGAATTAAGTTGCAGCGACAACCCAAACGATTTATAGGTGGACAGGCACTAACCATCCTTCAGAACAGAAAATAAAAGTGACTGTCCTATTAGTTCTTAAATGCTTTACCACAACATTTAATCCCGCAGCATAAGCGGTAAGCAAAAGGGATAGTTGCGCTTTTCCAACGTCACTAGTTTCATCCTTTATCATCCAGTACTTATAAGCTGTTGCGCAATCTGGTCTGTCTGACGGCTGGCCTTGCATATTAAAGTAATGCAGCCCATCACTTTCCCGAATTAATATGTCGGTAATTTGGCCTTCCTGCCACCCCGCAAAAGCATTTAAACCGAAACTTATAGCTAGCAAGGCGAATGTGATTCTTATCATTTTTAGTAATATCTATGTTTCACATTAAACCTAATCCATTACCACATAGAGAATATGGCAGCCTGACGAGCCATTTATAATCCTCATCTGTACTTCTTTGTCTGCAATTTTTGCCGCCAATAAAGTCGCATAAATTTCGTCAAATAATGCATGGTCTTGGTAAAGCGTTAAATAACGGTCACCTGCCAATGAACAATCGACTACACCAGCAGGGTTACTTTCTGGAATAATACGAACGGTTTTATTAGTTTCGCCAGTCAAATAAATACGTGCAATTTTTGATGTGCAGCCATTTGCTGAACAACCTGCATAAACAGCTTGCGTTAACAGTAATGACATCAATCCGATTAATAATTTTTTCATAGCAATTTTCTTTAAAGTTAATTATGTTTTTTAAAATAATCTTGATTTACTGCTTGAACATAACTTGCATTCTATTTAAGTAGCAGCAACTTGTTGTGTCAGAAAAACTTATGCAATAAGAGTGACTGTCCATGATGACCTTAAATGCAAAAATAAAAGTGACTGTCCAATTCGTTCTTTTTATGTCACTAAAGCTTATGCAATAAGAGTGACTGTCCTATTCCAAGTTAAATAAGTACGCAATAAAAGTGACTGTCCTATTCCAAGTTTTATAAGAGTGACTGTCCAATTCGTTCTAGTACCCGAAAGGTGGGTATTTACGATTGCATATTAGCTACTTTGATACTGTTAAGAATTTTAGAATCAAAAAGACTGGAATCGATAGCATTGAAAGAAAAAACCCAAAAATTAACAACTTAGAGTTACTTACCCTGTCATAATTTAAAATCACTTCCATAAAAGTCATACCTTTTAATTCATCTATACAAAGCATATCTTCACTAAAGCATCGAGCGAGAACTTTACTTCCCAGTGAGAGGTCATTCTTGATACTTACTAATTCATATTTGTTATCCAACTGGACCCTATTATAAGTTCGCCTCCAACTCTTAGAGCCATAGAAAGTAACTTCATCAAGGTTCTCAACTACAGTTTCTTCAACGGTAGTACCGAAAACTGAAACGACAAAAACATCGTAATTTTCACCAGATAAAGACACTCCCAAAATGACAAAACCAATAAGAAAGGAGGCAATACTAATTTTGAGATAATCTACTCTGTTCTCTAACCTGTATTTCATACTCTAGGCTTACTCACTATTGATCACTTGTTCGATCAAGGTACTGGTTTGTCGCTTCATTGAATGCAGCTCCCATTGCTCCGCCATATTTCAAGTTACCGGGACTTGTGTTTATCATTTGTTCAAGTCCATTTCCAGCAGCAGCAGGGACTAAATTTATCATTTTTTGCTCTAGTGCCGCTGAAGAGACATCGAGCGCATCAGACAAATTGCCTGATACACTAGACACTAGTTTAAAACCTCGCTTTAGATGCGGCGCTTTGACAATACCACCCAACGCATCCGTTGTTCCAGACACACCATTTAGTAATCTTGATGTGGTCTTGATATTATCAAGACATGCACTATCGGTTCCACACTTAGCAACTAATCGATCTGCACCATGCTGAATTTCTGATTGGAATTGGGATTGAACATCATTAATGTATTTACCTCCTTCATTACCAATAATAGAGAATGATCTTTTGATACTACTCCACTGTTTCTGAATCCACCCGGACTTCTCATTCACAACGAATTGAATTGCTGCGGTCACCGCACCATTAGCAAACTTACCTCCAGTAATACGAGACATAGTTCCACCAACCATCGCTTGGATTACTGTTCTACCAACGACGTTCATATCTCCGAAGTTAATCTTGCCAAAACCTTTCATTACACCAGCGGTAAAAAACCCATGACCAAACTTGCCACCTTGTAGGTCAGAGATAATGCCACCAACAACCGCATGAGCTCCCATTTGGGCACCAACGCTCTCGACACCGTAAGCCTTGAAAGAACCTCCTACAGCGCCAAATGCTGCGCCACTAAGTGCACCATTTAATGCTCCTCGGAGAGAGCCTGAAGCTACCCCTCCACCGACGAAGCCTGTGATGCCTCCTGCAATAGCGCCAATTGCTATTTGACTACCCGCTAACGATGTTCCAGCTAACCAACCAGCCGCCCAACCAGTAGCTGTGCCATATGTAGCAATTGATATTGCGGCTGCTGCGATAACTCGCCAGTATTTTTTTATTCCCTTAAATAATTTCTTAAAGAAATAACCACTCGGGTCGGTATAGCTCATCGGATTATTCAAAACGTATGAATAGCGGTTATACGACTGGCTATTCATCGGTGCCTGAATATGCGGATCGGCTTGTAAGAACCTCCCCAAGGTTGGATCGTAGATCCGACCGTTCATATGAATGATGCCAATATCATTCATCATTTTATGGCCTGTATACCCTTTACTTTCGGCCGGTGTGGAGTAGTCGGCAAAATGGGATGAACCATAGAATGCATTTTGCTTGCCCCACGGGTCGTAGGTAAAGTGTTGCACTACATTACCTGAGGCATTAGTGATAGTGATTGTGGAACCCAGATTGTCCTTGTGCAGGTAAGAGGTTTCATTGTTTCCATTGCTGCGGTCAGTAACCACGGCATTACCGACATAATATTTATGCTCGGTTACCCCAGTTGGCAGTTTTTTGCGTTCGTACAGACCTTTCAGGTAAAGGGTTTCTGTGGTTTTTCCGCCTATAGTGTGAACTTGTTTATAAAGCTCTCTAGATGGCCCGTATGAAAATAACGTTTTAGTGCTACCTTTATTCACTTCGTAGGGTTTATCAAAGGCGGTATATTTGAACGAACGCGAACCGTCGTTGAGTACATTACCCCGGTTGTCGTAACTTAAGCCGTATTTTTTAGTACCCGTAAAACCTGAGCCTGACCATACCTCTTTTAAGCGGTTTTTAATGGTACTGTCGTACTTATAATAGCCCGTTCCTTGCTTATAGGTAATATTGCCGAATGCGTCATAACTATAGTTTTCACGCACAGTACTGCTGCCTACCTTGCGGTCTCGCCAGTCAAGACGATTACGTGAATCATATCCAAACGTTTCGGTGAAATCATATTGCGAACTACCCACTGCAAAATCGTTAGTCCGCGTTTTTAAAATTACCTAAACTATCATAGGTATAGTCTAATTTGTGGCGTAAACTTGTTCCTTTATGGACGCCTAAATACTCCAGCCACCCCGTATCCATCTGATATTGTTTGGAATCGGTAGTGCCATTACCGTATTTAATTTCGGTTACCTGCCCGCGTAAATTGATATCCGAAACTCGTTGATACACCTTGCCATATTCACGATGACCATGATACTCGAATGTAATACGCCCCTAGTCGGCCAGGGGCGTACTACACTATTTATTTTGATATGCGTACCATTTGCGTAACATCGTAACTACCAGCACATTGACTTCCGTTAAAACGCAATTTAACTTTTTTTTCTGAAACTAATGCAGTAAGTGCTGTACTATAAAAAATTTTTCCGGCTTCAGTTTTTGCATCCCATGTTATCCAACCTCCTGAGTTACAGGAGTTTTGTGAAGCCCATCCGCCACACGGTGCCAAATAACCACTTCCGTTATCGCTGATTTGCAAACTGCAAATGGAAACCTCTTTATCAACTGCATTTGCTGAAAACGATACAGCTAAACCTCCGACAACTAATAAGATACATTTAAGCTTCATAACACATTTCCTTATCAATAAATAACTGGTTCATTATCACCTACATAATGAGGCAACTGGACGAATTGTTTTATTTTGTTCGCCGAGTAAATAGGTACGTACGATATTCCACGTACAACCTGGCTGAGCGACTGTCCTATTTGACCTGGTTCGTCCTTGTTCTCTTAAGATAAAATGCAATAATAGGCTGCGAAGATATTATGCAGCCTACGTCAAAAATACTAATTTAATAAATTTATAGATACAGCAGATTCACAGTTTGTATTGTTTGTGTAACTGTAAACTTCGATTTTATTCCCTGCCACTACTGCCGTAGTGGCCAATGTAAAAGCTCTGTCAAATACACCATCCGTACCAGCATAAGTGCGCATGAATTTGACTTTCCCCCCACATTTGTCACCGCTTCCACCCGAATAATGAAGCCAAAATGCGTCGATATTATTAGATGTTGCAGAGACTTTTGTCGCTGTCGCATCTTTTATCATATAACCTTGACTTGCAACGACAGACATCGAAGCTAAGAGAACACCAACAAAAATAGCTAATTTTTTCATGAACGTAGCACCTAAACATTAACAAAACGTAAGAACAGAAGAACTTTCGACTCATTTTTTCAATTGTATATAATTGACATCTTCACCATCTTTCCAGCGAGTGCATTGGTCAGAGCCCTTTACCACAACATTTAATCCCGCAGCATAAGCGGTAAGCAAAAGGGATAGTTGCGCTTTTCCAACGTCACTAGTTTCATCCTTTATCATCCAGTACTTATAAGCTGTTGCGCAATCTGGTCTGTCTGACGGCTGGCCTTGCATATTAAAGTAATGCAGCCCATCACTTTCCCGAATTAATATGTCGGTAATTTGGCCTTCCTGCCACCCCGCAAAAGCATTTAAACCGAAACTTATAGCTAGCAAGGCGAATGTGATTCTTATCATTTTTAGTAATTCCTATGTTTCACATTAAACCTAATCCATTACCACATAGAGAATATGGCAGCCTGACGAGCCATTTATAATCCTCATCTGTACTTCTTTGTCTGCAATTTTTGCCGCCAATAAAGTCGCATAAATTTCGTCAAATAATGCATGGTCTTGGTAAAGCGTTAAATAACGGTCACCTGCCAATGAACAATCAACTACACCAACTGGGTTACTTTCTGGAATAATACGAACGGTTTTATTAGTTTCGCCAGTCAAATAAATACGTGCAATTTTTGATGTGCAGCCATTTGCTGAACAACCTGCATAAACAGCTTGCGTTAACAGTAATGACATCAATCCGATTAATAATTTTTTCATAGCAATTTTCTTTAAAGTTAATTTTTAAAATAATGTTGATTTATTGAATGAGAGATACACAACATCAAATTTTATTTTGTACTTCTTATAGCAACCAAAATCCAATAAATTTATCCGTCGTATTGTTATCGAGTTGACTGCATTGACTCACATGTTCATACCTAACCACAATATCTCTTTGGGCTATTTTATATGCCATTGCGGCACTAAACATCCTATCTAAATTATCGTGATTTAAATGGTGGGGCGCTTTTTTCCAAATTGCACCCTTTCCATCTGTAAAAAAGATGTTGATCTGAGGTTCATTATTCTTAGGGAATGTAAAAAACACCTTATCTATTTTCCCTCTATTACAATCTACCGCCAATGCTGAAGAGACATTGAATATGGCGAACAATATCATCGCAATGGTTAGATAATTTTTCATCTACATATCCTATATACAGAAATTCATTCCAATTAATGATTTTTTCATTTGTATGTTCTTTAACCACTCTACAAAAAATGTATCCCTCAATTTAAGCAGTTATAGGAGCTTAAAGCATAACAATACTTATTATCCATCGACGTATAAAATCAAGGAGGATAAATCTAAAACATCCTCATCTTACTATTCTTGGCTTAATCTTTATTTAGTATCACATACATAGGTGTATGATAATTTTCTATTTCCGTGCACGCTACGTTCGAATTAAGTCGCACGTATAACGAATTGCCCGTAGAAAATGCTAATAAAACCATAGCGTCAGTTTTCTCAGATTTAGAACATATCCATCGGTCTTTGTTTGACGAAAGTTTAAATGCAACCAAATTATTACATTGTTTCGGCCAATCAAGGACATGCTCCACTTTTCCAGAACAATTGGGAACTGCAAAGGCTAGTTTTGAAAAAAATATTAAAGCTGTAGAGATAATTAAAGGTGTTATTTTCATTCTTATGATTCATCCATAAATATTTAAAATTAATTATTATATTCTTATACCGCTGAAACAGCACATTAGAACTTTAAAACTGAAAATTATTATGCGTTTTATATTTTGGTTAGTATTTTATAAAGCGTGACTGTCCTATTGCTTTTGATTTGGCCTTCCTGCCACCCCGCAAAAGCATTTAAACCGAAACTTATAGTTAGCAAGGCGAATGTGATTCTTATCATTTTTAGTAATTCCTATGTTTCACATTAAACCTAATCCATTACCACATAGAGAATATGGCAGCCTGACGAGCCATTTATAATCCTCATCTGTACTTCTTTTTCTGCAATTTTTGCCGCCAATAAAGTCGCATAAATTTCGTCAAATAATGCATGATCTTGGTAAAGCGTTAAATAACGGTCACCTGCCAATGAACAATCGACTACACCAGCAGGGTTACTTTCTGGAATAATACGAACGGTTTTATTAGTTTCGCCAGTCAAATAAATACGTGCAATTTTTGATGTGCAGCCATTTGCTGAACAACCTGCATAAACAGCTTGCGTTAACAGTAATGACATCAATCCGATTAATAATTTTTTCATAGCAATTTTCTTTAAAGTTAATTATGTTTTTTAAAATAATCTTGATTTACTGCTTGAACATAACTTGCATTCTATTTACGGAGCAGCAACTTGTTGTGTCAGAAAAACTTATGCAATAAGAGTGACTGTCCTATTCCAAGTTGAACGGTTTTATTAGTTTCGCCAGTCAAATAAATACGTGCAATTTTTGATGTGCAGCCATTTGCTGAACAACCTGCATAAACAGCTTGAGTTAACAGTAATGACATCAATCCGATTAATAATTTTTTCATAGCAATTTTCTTTACAGTTAATTATTTGTTTTAAAATAATCTTGATTTACTGCTTGAACATAACTTGCATTCTATTTAAGTAGCAGCAACTTGTTGTGTCAGAAAAACTTATGCAATAAGAGTGACTGTCCATGATGACCTTTCCATGATGACCTTAAATGCAAAAATAAAAGTGACTGTCCTATTCCAAGTTTTTGTTAATATTATCTATCAAGTTTCGTGAAAACCTTTTGAGAAAAAAACACTTTATTCGGCACTCCATCAATTACCACGACTAATTGCAAACTGTCAGAAGAACATGATACTCCGTGTTTTAATTTCACTAAAACTCTTCTGGATTTGCCTAACAAACTTTCATCCGGATAAAAGCTTCCTTGCTTAGACAATTGAAGAAGCCTATTCAGATCGTTTGCCTGTAATTCACTTTCAAGAGGTATGCTATTGCTACCACCCTGAAAGCTTTCTTCATTATAATCTTTTTCAGATTCAATACTTATCAAAGATCCTTCACCTGCTTTAAAGTATGAGTCATCTATGTCAAAGTAGCTTACACCTTTTGTAGACCATAAAGTAAATATAAAGCGATCATACTCACCATAACAACTATTGTTCTCTGCCATTACTTCAAATGTCTTAGCTGGTGTTATCCAGATAAAAACACCATTATTAAGCGCAAGCAATGGTGGTGAATAGTTACCTTCGAATCTATTTTTACCCATCGTAGTGTTTTGCTTTGAATACCCTAATGTTAACCATGTTGAGTAAGCACTTGTACATGAACATACAAATAAGCAAAATAGTAAAATTATGCACATCTTAGTTAATAGACGTTTCATGTTAGTCTTCCAAATTTCGATAGAGGTGTGAATAATACTCGGAACCTAATGCTAAATAATTTATCGGCATCGCGACAGCTATAGTCCCAGCTAAATAACCAAAGTTCTGGACGTTCTGATATGCCATCCAATGATCATGAAATACAGCCATTGAATTCATTCCCGGTACTAAATTACCTAGTCTACCTAAGTGATATTCTGTTCCTAAACCAAACCTAGCAGCCCCTTTTGACCAGCTTACTAAACTTTTACTTACACCACTTTGGTTTAACAATGCTATTTCCGATTGGTTAAGGGTAGATAGCTTTCTACCAACTAGACCTTTTGCTTGGGGATATAGTACTGTGTCAACTTCTATTGATTGCCCTACATTTGAAACAGTGGAATCGTGCACGCCCATATCACTTTTCGCTTTTACAACAGCCTCCCCATCAGCATTTTTCCAAGTTGGTTTATTTTTAGAAAACAGTTCCATTCCGACAGACAGTGCTTGCATCATACCTGCCATCTTCGCACCTTTGCTACAAGAACCACCTGAGGTTTTACCTGCCGCGCACCCGCCTAAGGCAGCAACACCAACTCTTGCAGCGGCATTTCCAAAACCACTTACACTACCAAAGTTCGCGTAACCACCTGCCGCACCTGCTATGGCTCCTGCGGTAATTGCCCCTCCAACGGAAAGCCCCGTTACAAAGGTTTGGCGGTGCCTAAAACGCTCATGAAATAAAAGTGACTGTCCAATTCGTTCTCTTTTTCATACCTAACATTCACTTAAATAAAAAATTTAATCAAAGAAGACAAAAAAGATAAAATCTATCTAATTTTTATTAAACCCAATCATATATATTGTAATAAAGAATACAATTACGACACAAAATGTTGCAATAACCAATAAAGCTCTACATAAATCTAACTTCTTAACTAGGTCAATATCATTAATTCCAACATATGCTCTAGTCACTATTAATTTTAAAAATCTTGAAGAGCTCACTATGTTGTTGTTTGCAAACAATTCGAACGAACCATATTTCTTCCATAATAAATTATGGCTATCTTTCAATCTCGAAATTGCAGATGCACATAGTGGAAGATAAATAATACTTACAACACCTAAAATAATCAGCATTAAATACCAGATCGACTTTAAATCCATAAAAATTCAGCCTCCTCCGATGTTTGAGGTATATCCAACAGAATTAGTAATACTTATCCCTCCCACAAGGCCTGGAGAGAACACGACTGCACTACCAGTAGGCGAAGTAACGTACGTTGCACAAAAACCTAATCCTGCTCCAACACAGCCACCCATTTTGACTGTTACAATGTTTCACATTAAACCTAATCCATTACCACATAGAGAATATGGCAGCCTGACGAGCCGTTTATAATCCTCATCTGTACTTCTTTGTCTGCAATTTTTGCCGCCAATAAAGTCGCATAAATTTCGTCAAATAATGCATGGTCTTGGTAAAGCGTTAAATAACGGTCACCTGCCAATGAACAATCAACTACACCAACTGGGTTACTTTCTGGAATAATACGAACGGTTTTATTAGTTTCGCCAGTCAAATAAATACGTGCAATTTTTGATGTGCAGCCATTTGCTGAACAACCTGCATAAACAGCTTGCGTTAACAGTAATGACATCAATCCGATTAATAATTTTTTCATAGCAATTTTCTTTAAAGTTAATTTTTAAAATAATGTTGATTTCCTGCTCGAACATAACTTGCATTCTATTTACGTAGCAGCAACTTGTTGTGTCAGAAAAACTTATGCAATAAGAGTGACTGTCCATGATGACCCTTTGTTTTTACGTATTCTAGCTGTCGCTTAAAGGCGGACACTCGTTTATCAATAAGCTGCCTTAGCTCGTATTCGAGGTATTCCAATAGCTGTTTTTGAATTTTCTCGTGCGCCACTTAATGCATCCTACTCAGTATATTGAATGCAAAACCCGCCGGAGCGGGTTTGGTTTCAAAAAGTAGGGCATCCAATAAAAATATGAATTATCTACAATTATTGACATTATTTATGATTCATTTTGTCAACATACTCTAAGATATAACTGTTGTATTGCATCGCATAATGCTTTGCAAGTTCCGCCAATTCAGCATGCTCCTTATTGTAGAATGAGTCAGTCACGCCAAACATTGGTCTTGTGCCAATTTTGCAAACTAGGTTTTGTTTGAACTCAAATTTTGCTGGAGTAACCATTCCTGTAATATCTCCGTATACCCATAACCTAAAATCATTGAGATTTATTCTTTTTTTAGCGTCATCTATGGGATGTTCTAAATCAATAGGTAGTAGCAATGAACGAAGCATACCTTCTGTTGTTGTAAGAAATTCCTCTTCCGCACTACAGTCAAAATCGTTTGCTGCAACGCTGAAAGAAAACGCTATTAAAATAAAAAGTAGCAATCGAGTCATCAGTAATACTTCCTTCTTGTTGCATTTTCACCATGGATGTTTCTCATAACTCTATCCGTGAATTTTACAATAGGCGAGTTTTGATAAGAAATACTTGGATCAAATGGATTTTGAATATAAGGGATAAATGGATGTATATCATGTTTACCCAACAGTGCATGACCCATCTCATGTACAAATATCCTCGTATTTGATGCCATGACTATATTTCCAGAGATTTGATCTTGAAAATAGAATTTGGTCGCCAAATCAATTGCCATTACTCGACCATTCAAAAATGCAGCGTTTGCCCCTTGATTGTTGAGAATGATTTTTAGTGGTTTATCGACTGAAAGCGCTTCTTGCAAGTCTTGACCACCTTCACCGCCAGAAGTAAATATCGTGTCCAACTCAGTTTTTACAGTATTCAAATCCTCATCAGAAACAGATGTCCCATTTCCACTTCTATGGACTACAACTTTTCCATCAAACAACTCTCTACCTTCGCCAACATCACCTGTGAGAACTGCACTATTTGTGTCATCTTTTAATCCGGCAATTTTTTCTGCACCAGCAGTAACTAGAGTTGCAAAAGCTGCACTTGTCGCTCCGTTTGCAAACTTCCCACCGGTAATTTTGGACACCGTTCCGCCAATTACGGCAGAAGCTATAACGCGTAGAGGAATATTCCCGATACCTCCTGCAGCACCACTAGCCCCCGCAGCTATAAATCCATGCCCGAATTTACCACCCTGAAGTCTCGATGCTAAGCCGCCGATTGCAGCCCTCGCTAAAAATGCTCCGGGGTCGAATCCTCCGGGCGATATTGCTCCAACAAATGCTCCGATTAGAGCACCTTTGAGACTTCCGGTAACTGCGTATGTTATAGCCGCGTTAAATGCGGCACTGCACCAAGCCTGACAGCCCGGTATGAAGTTCAGTCCAATACTTATGATTGTCGATAAGAACTTGTTTCCACCAATTGCTTTAAACAACTTCTTAAAGAAATACCCACTTGGATCGGTATAACTCAACGGATTATTCAATACATAAGAATATCGATTGTACGACTGACTATTCATCGGTGCCTGAATATGCGGATCGGCTTGTAAGAATCGACCCAAAGTTGGATCGTAGATCCGACCGTTCATATGAATGATGCCAATATCATTCATCATCTTATGGCCTGTATACCCCTTACTCTCGGCCGGTGTGGAGTAGTTGGCAAAATGGGATGAACCATAGAATGCATTTTGCTTGCCCCACGGGTCGTAGGTAAAGTGCTGTACTACATTACCTGAGGCATTAGTGATAGTGATTGTGGAACCCAGGTTGTCCTTATGCAGGTACGAGGTTTCATTGTTCCCATTGCTGCGGTCAGTAACCACGGCATTACCGACATAATACTTATGCTCGGTTACCCCAGTTGGCAGTTTTTTGCGTTCGTACAGACCTTTCAGGTAAAGGGTTTCTGTGGTTTTTCCGCCTATGGTATGAACTTGTTTATAAAGCTCTCTAGATGGCCCGTATGAAAATAACGTTTTAGTGCTACCTTTATTCACTTCGTACGGTTTATCAAAGGCGGTATATTTGAATGAACGCGAACCGTCGTTGGTTACATTCCCCCGGTTATCGTAGCTTAAGCCGTACTTTTTAGTACCCGTAAAACCTGAGCCAGACCATACTTCTTTTAAGCGGTTTTTGATGGTGCTGTCGTACTTATAATAGCCCGTACCTTGCTTATAGGTAATGTTGCCTAACGCGTCGTAACTATAGTTTTCACGTATAGTATTGCTGCCTACCTTACGGTCACGCCAGTCAAGACGATTACGTGAATCATATCCAAACGTTTCGGTGAAATCATATTGCGAACTACCCATTGCAAAATCATTAGTCCGCGTTTTCAAATTACCTAAACTATCATAGGTATAGTCTAATTTGTGGCGTAAACTTGTTCCTTTATGGACGCCTAAATACTCCAGCCACCCCGTATCCATCTGATATTGTTTGGAATCGGTAGTGCCATTACCGTATTTAATTTCGGTTACCTGCCCGCGCAAATTGATATCCGAAATTCGTTGATACACCTTGCCATATTCACGATGACCATTGGTGGCATTTTTAACGGTTGAAGGAAAGCCGAGGCTGGTATAGGTTTGCTCCACCTGGAATTTCTGATCTGGGTACAACGTATATTGAAGACGATTTAAATGATCGTAGGCATACTCAGTTCTGAAAGTTTCCCCGTCAACGGTAACCGTCGATCCAGATAGGAGACCGAGGCTTCTATAGCTCGATGTTTCTCGATAAGTAGGCGTACCACTGGCTGAACTTTTGCCTTTATAGTACGCAACTTCTTTAAGTTTACCTTTGCCATTGGTTCCATCATACGTCCAGCGGGTATAACCATCGGCATCATAGCGAGAGGCTTTTCTGCCAAGCTTGTCGTAGCTAAACGAGGTTATCTGACCGCTACTGTTTTTCTGCCAGACCAGTTCACCAAAGGCATTGTAACTGTATTCCCAGTTGCCTTTGTCGAGGTCCGTCATCTTCACTTTATGGCCGTAGTCATTATATTCGTTTCTAACTTGGGTGTGACTAAACGTGCCGCCCTTATAAACGTTAACCCACAGCAAATCACCATTGGTTGTATGCCGGTAATGCAATCGGTTTAATAAGGTACCGCTACTGGTTTTATCTTCTACTTTATAGATGGTACCCAGATAATTGGTATAATTGAGTTTTTGTTGACCCAGCTCATTCTCAGTAGTGGTAACGTTGTAATTATATGACTTGTTAACTGTGCCTCTTGGATTTACTTCTTTAACCACTCGACCAATACGATCATAAGTAAAGGTGGTGACATACGAGGAAGGCGCGTTTTCGCCTGGCTCGTAAACCTTGTAAGCGCGCCCCTGGCTATCATATTCTTTTTTCGTGACAGTCCAGGTACCGTTAAACGCCTGGATGCGGCTACCTACCTCTCTGCCCCACTTATCGAAGAATGTCTGCTTTTCAGGTTTACCCGGTGACACCTCGATTACGCGATAGTAAGGAGCCTTAAAGGTGGTTGAATAACATTCAACGGAGCTACAGTAAGCCTTATAAACCCGACTTTTGATAGTGGGGTCTATTGCGCTACTGCCTTTACTTTCTACTAGCTTAATTTGGCCTAAATTATCAAAGTGCTGCGTTTGACTGGCGCCGTTTAAGCCACTTGTCGTGACAGTTTTTAAGCGTCCCTTATTAGTGCCTTTCGTACCTACCCGGGTGGTATATGTCTTGTGGCCTAAGCTGTTTTCCTGCGAGACCACATAGTTACCACGGGTAGAATCATAATTCGTTTTATTAATGCGAGTCTGCGAAGATGCCCCATCTTTACCGACGGCGCCCACCGTCGACGACTCATTTCTGTTTCCAAAGGCATCATATTTATGCGTCGTCACTAACTGCCAGTTAGTTCCTTTATTAATCGTCTCGGTTTTCAACAGCAAGGTGTCACTGTAGTAATCAAATGAGCTTGAACGAGTTACAGTTGAATCGCCTGGCTTATGCTCAACTGGTGAATTACTAATTTTTGATACTTTGGTAACAGTTGATGATGAAAGCCTGCCGAATCGCTTCCATAAGGTCGATGTACCATAGCTGTTGTTTGTAGTTGTACTGTGGTTATTGCCGCTGTCCGAACCGCTGGTTTGGGTGACGCTCGTTGTCAACACATTGCCGTATGTGTCATAGCCAAATACCGTTTTAGTGGATGACAGTTTATTCGAATCAGAAAGCGCTGAATCCAATACCCAACTTTCTTCGCTCGATTCTTTAATGTAAGGGAAGTAACCCCCTTTAGCGGTTGTCTTTAGCCCAACAGTATTTTTAGCGTACGTCATTAATGGGCCCGGTGTGCCCAGCTGCTTAGTGGTGGTTTTAGGCATGCCCGTATAAGGGAAAAGCTGATTATATGTTGTTTCGGTGGTAACACAGGATTGAACATCTGTTACATACTGCTGACCTACCCGCTCCTCTCGGCCATCATCGATCTCTACATAAATGGGTACCACATTTTTGGTACAGGTTTGTAAATCCCGGGTTCTGACTTTTTCAAAACCCAGCATTCCGCGACCATTTTTATGTACTAATAGTCCGCCGTATTCATACTTTATAGAACTGGATTTAATCGGCGACGCTGATACTTGAGTCGATGCTGTTGATACAACCGCTATACCACTGCGGGGAGAAAAGTAGTTATCGTCAAGATATTTATTTCCACTACTATCTGTTTTTACCCAGTTATTCGACGTTTTACTGTAATAAACATTATCATCACTTAAATAGCTGTAATTTATGTTCGTTTTTACCCCGAAGCTTGACGCAAACTCAATGATTACATTTTCAGGTTGATCAACTAACCCTCCGTGTTTTACGAACCAATCGCCGTTTGATTGGAAAATATCGACTTTGCCGTCACCGTTTGCATCAGCAAATTGGAAAGTACGGTTCTCGTCAAAGTCGTACTGACCTTTATATTGTACAACGAGTTTATTAATGTCAGTTGCATCGGGTACAGTGACATATACTCGCCAATGACTCTTGTCATTGTCAGGCAACAGCATATCTGTTCTTCCATCGCCAGACACATCCAAAAAGACAGCATAATCTTCATGTTCAGATTGATAAATATCTGGCTGATAGCCGCTTGCATACTTTAGCGATACTGGTTCACCTAACTGTTTGCCATTTGATAAGCGATAACTATACCCACTAGGTGTACGAAATATAATATCGCTTAAGCCATCCCCATTCATATCCACTGGACGAAAGTCGAACCTTTGAGAATGAGAAACATCGCGAAGAAACGTAAAGCCTGTTGCGTTATCTGAAGCGTAAAGCTTCCAGTCATAAGTTGGGGTAAGTGAATGCCATGTGTATCCAGGTTCATAGTTGCATTCATACTTGTTCATTGGAACTTTTACGCCCCTGGAATTAGCGCAATAGCTATTGTCGGTTGTCACTCTGAAAATCAGATCGGTACGGCCGTCCCCGTTAACATCCAATATGGCGCTATCCTTTAACGCTGTTTTGTCCGAAATCTGAAACATTTCGTCTAATGAGCTACTAGCAAACGTTAATGCTGTCTGTGCGCTCTCAAAAGAGCCATCACCTTTATTGCGGTAGTATTTTAGAGATGAACCCGATGCAAATAAGATATCGCCGAGCGTATCCCCATCGACATCAATAATGGTGGCGTTAGAAATGTCGGTAGCGGTCGCGCTGGTGATTTTGTAATTGGTCTGAATTTGTCCAGAGCAGTTCGGATAACCGTAATAGCCACAGTTATTGTAATTCGCGGTAAATTGACGCTCATTGGAAATGATGGTCCATTTATCAGACGATGAATTGGCAACTAATAAGTCTTGTACCCCATCACCATCGAAATCAAATATTTTGGCATATTCAGGTTTATTCGTTTTGCCGGTATAGAGTGTTTTTACGGTGCCAAACGACGGCCCAAACTTTACTTTCCATGATGAACCATCTACATAGATAATGTCAGCAAAGCCGTCACCATTAAAATCGACTACTTTTGCGGTGTCGTAGTTTGGTGTATGCGTTTTCTTAGTGGTTGTGCCAGTAAATAAACTGGAACCCATCCGATTGTTATTGGTATTTTTCTTCCATTTGAACGTAAGTGGTTTAAGACACGTACTGGTCGACGACAAGCACTCTGTAATGCTGGTAAGCATATTTTTTTCACCTACCGCACCGGCTTTATCAAAACCTAATTTGTAATGTCTGATCGCGTCGCCATCTGCACTAACTGAAATGGAGCTAAGTAATTTCGTAGATTTAATCTGATAACCAGCCAGCCAACCGGCCCGCTTATTGTAGTTGCTCTGGTAATTAAATTTAACTTTGGTATAAGGAGCCAAACCAGTGGATGCATTCCCGGTGTAAAGAACACTGTCAATTAAGTGCTCTCCTTCTACTGGCTTAGTATAATTAAATAAGATGTAATTATTTTTAACGTCTTTGATAGCCTTTAGCGCCCACGTTCTTCCGTAAGCGCTATTAGAGGCGCGTCTGACAAACGCATCATCACTGGTGTTATTGCTTCCTGTGTCATTTTTAAACGTCGTTTTTAGGGCGCTACCTAATTCAGAAGTTCCGGAGACTTTATCAGCGTAGCCATAATAATGAATTTCACCAGATTTTGTTTCAACAGTAAAAGCGACAGCCTGACCGTTATAAAAGTGGGCTTTAATTTTCGAAAAACTGTCGATTTCTGTATGGTAGGTTCGAGAAGCGCTCCAATAATACGTATCCGAAGAGTTCTTATCGCTTAGGTTACCGTCAGTTACAAGCCGTTGCCCATCCAAACAGAGTCGATCTGATTTTGTATAAGAAATACCATCAATTTTGCCATCCTGAGCAAAGTTTTTAGGACATCGTGTTATGGCGGAAAGACCTGTAATATTCCACCCTTGTCCAACAATGCTTTCGCCTCCGGCACTGGAGTAGGATAAGCCTAAACTGGGTTGCACACCTGCAGTTCCACTCGGTAAGGCAAAGGGAACACTGTACGTTGCAGCGCCAGATTCGTTTACTCTAAATTCACCCGCTGTGGCGCCAACATAATGATACGTAGCGTCACTAACGCTAGGTTCGCTAATCTTACCAGAATCTACCACTTTTACGGTTTCAGTATTGGTGGGAGATGAACACACTAACGCCCCGGATGTATAGCCTCCAATGTCGCACCCGTTTCCTGTCATACATGCGCTGACCTGAACTTGATATTGCCCCGCCGAATTCACACCATCAACATCAATTCCATTATTCGCATTTACTTCGGCGGCGGTAGAACACTGCCATGCGCCATATTGCTTTGTGTCAACATTATAAGCCCGGTAATAATAGGCTTCTGTATCGCTGGTTGAACCCACACCAAATTGAATAGAGTTCCCGTTATAAAACGCACTGTCAGCCGAAAGCTGTTCGACACCGGGCAAGGGCGTAAAAGTAGTGATATCACTAACTCGAATTGGCACCCAGGTGGAGGCTTGAGAGGCGAAGGTACAAGCAGAAAGAGCTATTGCTGATAGAAGCGTTTTACTTTGTTTAAGCATGGCGCGTTTTCTCAGGTAAAAAACAAAAAAAGCGCTATCAGACACGATGCTCCGCACCGATGGATAGGCGACAAAAAAAATAATTGGTTAAACAAATACTTATGTTTATATGCGAGGGGCGCATTAGTTTTAAAGTGATTTGTTTAGTAGAAATAACATAGCGGGATATACAAATCCGTTGCTTTTTAATGCCATTCCATTACGCGTAAATTATCACCAATTTGACTAAATACATAGGACAAATTCACTGAAAAATAAGATAAATAACGAAAATTAGTATCCGTATTAATACGCAGGTATTATTTTCAATACGCTCATTCATCAGAACTAACGAACGAGCGTTATCAATAACCGCGGATATTTAAAAATGAGCTAGCAGCCTGACTTGTTCGAAATTTTTAGGGTTGAAACGAAAATGCACCTAACCACTTCATGAGCGTAGCCAATTAATAATTTTTGTTCATTTGTGGTTAACTAGCCCATATTTTTTACAACCGCATTTAAAACCAACAAATGCGTGACCTGATGGGCTCAACCTAACAAAAGTTTAATTTGTATTATCTGCATATCTTCAATTGAGGACTACACTGATAGATTAAGGGGAATGGGATTTTTTCCCTGCTGATACCCAAATAGTTTCATGGAGAGTTTTTATAGTTTAACTTCATCAGGACACTTTATGACGTTTCAGATTGAAAACGTCGATTGGCAGAGTGGTAAGGATCGACTAGCACAATTGCGTGAACAAGTATTTGTTTTTGAATGGCAATTACCGCGAGATGCAGAGTTTGATAAAAATGATTTTGATGCAGCCCATGTATTGGTTTACAACGAACAGTTAACCCCTATCGCAACCGGAAGACTAACTAAAGGGGGTGAAATAGGCAGAATTGCAGTACGTCGTGAGTACAGAAACAGCGACGTATACCAATCATTGTTTGGTGCATTATTGAATATTGCTAAACAACAAAAGCTCAAAACCGTCAGAGTTAATTGCGAGCTACAAAGTGTAGCGTATCACCAGAGCTTAGGCTTTAAGCCTTCGGGGCCTGCCTTTATGGAAGCGGGTATTCCTCGTCAACGCATGGCTTGTCCACTAAAACGATTTGCGCAACCGGATGTTACGCAAATGCATTAATGTTTGTTGCTGGGAGAAGGCTATTCCTCTCTCCACAGCTCATCTCGTTCTTTAATTTGGTATAAGCTTTCAGCTTTACCTTGCAGGAAAGCCGCAAAATTAACTTGTGACGGGTCATTAGCACTTGCTTGTCTTAGGTTTTCCGCTTTCATCTGCCATTTCAGCGCAAAATACGTTAACAGCCCTCTAGCATCTTTCGCATTTTCGTAAAGCGTAAAGTCAACTGGCACTTCACCGGAAATAACCCAATAATATTTGCCATCAGTGGCTTTAATTTTCCAGATTGCTAGCGAGGGTGCTAAATAACGGCTCTCTTCTATCACTACTGAGTCGAACAATACACCGTTTTCAGCAAGGTGCTGGTTTGCTCTTTGAAATTGTTCTCGTACCCATTTAGCTTGCTCTTCTTCGGTAATTGGTGGAGGAGTTTGATCTGTCATACAAAAATACTGCTTCTTTTAATTGAATTATCGACCAGATATGCTGGCACTTAATGCCATATAATCTACCTTCTATACGGTGTTATGTCGATAGGAAAGTCTTCAGAGTAGCGGGCACACGGGCGACTACCTGAAGCTAACATTAGTTATCGTTCAACCTTTTCGCGTTCTTTAATAAGTGCGAGCACGCCATAGCCACGGTAAAAATGTTACTGGGCCAGGTATCTTAATAAGTCTGACTGGGGCGAAGAACGTATAATTTGCGCCGCCAACATAAAACCCTGATCGCCCCCTAGCGCAAGGGTATAGGTACCTACAGATAAATTCGAAGCAGCCAGACTGTTTTGTTTTAAGGCTGGGGTGAAGGTTTCGGTCACCCTTTCATTCGTGAGTTTGCCGCCGACGAAGTTTGTAGAATCGGTGGTATTTGAGGATAAAAATCGGCAATACTAAAGCCAAAAAACAGGTATTGAGCGCCATAGGCTTTCCTCACCCTAAATTATGAATTGTAGAGTGAAGATTCGTAGTGTCGATAATGTGGCGCGTTTGTTAACTATCTAGGTCAATAATTGCAGCATCACCTGCACGGGGTGTTTAGGTTTGAAGCCATCAATGCGGTCCACTTGGCTACGGCAAGAGTATCCCGTTGCTAATATTTGCTCTTGAGGATAGCGTTTAATAGCCTGCTCCCAACTTAATGCATAAATACCAAGCGATTTTTGTTTTTGGTCTGCTTCGTGACCATAGGTACCGGCCATGCCACAGCAACCCACAGCGACGATATCCATATCCTGTTTTAAATGCGCAAAGATTTGCTGCCATTGCGTTTCAGTTTTAGGTAATGCCGTTTTTTCGGTGCAATGAGAAAACAATGCATAGGGTCGGGGGTTATTTGCCGCTTGAATAGATGCATACTCGTTTGTCGAAAATAAGTCTATTAACCATTCATGTGCTAGGAAAACGTGAAAGTTTCCGCGTTTTTGGTGTAACGCTTTATTGTATTCGTCGCGATAGCACAGTACCAACGAGGCATCTATGCCTACCATAGGTATATTAAGGCTATGCACTGTGTTCAAAAACTCCGAAGTACGGGTTGCCGTTTTTGTAAAACGCTTTAAAAAACCCTTAACATGTTCAGGTTTGCCATTAGGCTTAAAAGGCAATAACACGGGGATTTTGCCAAGCTTGCTGACAAGTTGACAAAAATCAGCTACGACCTTTGCATCGTAATAGCTGGTGAAGGGGTCTTGAACGATTAACACCCGACGTTGCTTTTCTTGCTCACTCAATTGGTCCAATGTTCGAAAATCAAATCGTTCTACCTGATTTCTTACTAAGCTACTTAACGGGGGAGAACTTAACAAAGGGGTATCAACATAGCCAATGGACTTTTCAATCACCGACTGAGCCAAGGGTAACTTCAAAAAGAAGTTAACCAAACTGGGTGCTTTCGCCATAATAGGTGCCATACGTTCTATATTGGCAACCATAAAATCCTTTAACGGGCGACTATAACGTTGATAATAAAGGGACAGAAAACGGGCGCGAAAATCAGGCACATCCACTTTTACCGGGCACTGGCCTGAACACGACTTACACGCTAAACACCCATTCATCGCTTCCATCACCTCGTGAGAAAAGTCCTCTTCATCTTTTCGGGAATTTAACCATCGACGCCACCAGGAGGATTTAAACTGCTCTGCTTTAAGTTGCGTTACGGTGACGCCCTGCTCTGCCAAAAGTCTTATCCACTCGCGGATAAGCCCCGCTCGCCCTTTCGGACTATGTCGTCTATCACGGGTAATTTTACTCGAAGGACACATAGGTGACATTGTATCGTAATTAAAGCATAAACCATTGCCATTACATTCCATGGCTGGAGAGAATTCATTTTTGAACGCAACGGGAATGGTGCGATCATAGGTTGCGCGTTTAGTATCACTGACTTTGACTAATTCGTCAGTACTATCGATTGGCGTACAAATTTTACCGGGATTCATCTTATTATGTGGATCGAATGCCGTTTTGATTTTACGCAGCTCGTTAAACAGGTTCTCACCGAAAAACGCAGGTCCATATTCGCTACGGTAGCCTTTTCCGTGTTCTCCCCACATCAGGCCGCCATACTTAGCCACTAATTCAACCACCTGATCGGAAATGTGGTGCATCAACTTTTCTTGTTCCACGTCGCACAAGTCTAGTGCTGGCCGAACATGTAATACGCCCGCATCAACGTGTCCAAACATCCCATAATGCAGACCATGACTATCTAGCAGATCACGAAATTCCATAATAAAATCTGCCAAATTTTCTGGTGGTACTGCGGTATCTTCAGCAAACGCTATTGGTTTTCGTGTACCTTCGACTTTTCCGAGTAAACCCACTGCCTTTTTACGCATGGCGTAGATTTTACTGATATCGGACTTTTGAAATGTGACTTGATATCCAATTACACCAGACTCGCCCGTTTTAGCCGCTTGGGTTAGCTCTTCTTCCAGGGAGGCGATACGTGTTTTAATTTCGTCCTCACTTTCGCTGTTGTACTCGACCATATTCAGACCTTGCAATTCTTTGCCAGGAACATCAGTAATTAAGTCAGCGATGGAATGCCATATAATGTCGGTTTGTGCTAAGTTAAGCACCTTACTGTCTACTGTCTCAACGGAAGTCGCATTTGCTGCGATCATTCTTGGCGCATGACGAAGCGCGGACTCAAAACTATCATATTTCACATTCACCAGCGCTTTATGGGGCGCCAACGGTGTGAGATTTAGTTTTGCTTCTGCCACCATGCCCAATGAGCCTTCCGAACCTGTAATCAGGCGGCTGACATCTATATATTGATTATCTGAATCGTATGCGTGCTCTAAATCGTAACCTGTTAAAAAGCGATTTAGACGGGGGAATTTGGCAAGAATGTCCTCTCGTTTGTTTACACAGGTATCAATAACTTGCTTTAAGATTTTTCCAAGTGAATCAGCTTGTGAAGCGCGAATACTCGCTTCTTCCACAGACAGGGGTGTGGTTTCTAATAATTCGCCATTAGCAAGAACCGTTTTTAAACCAAGTACATGGTCGCTGGTTTTTCCATACACTAACGAACCTTGACCTGAGGCGTCAGTATTAATCATACCGCCAACGGTGGCACGGTTGCTAGTAGAGAGATCCGGTGAGAAAAAGTAGCCATGAGGACGCAACGCATCATTTAACGCATCTTTAACTATACCCGTCTGTACCTTCACCCATCCCTCTTCGGGGTTGATTTCCAGTACCTTGTTCATATAGCGGGAAACATCTACCACAATACCGTCAGTCAGACTTTGGCCATTCGTGCCTGTACCGCCTCCGCGCGCTGAAAACGTAACCGTAGGATGCTGGTTAGCTAACCGTCCGATAGTTTGCAAATCGCTGGTTGATCTAGGAAAGACCACCGCTTGTGGTAATTTTTGATACACCGAATTATCTGTGGCAACGGCTAAACGGCTACCATAGCTGTACTCAACATCGCCTGAAAAGGAGGATGAAGAAAGTGCCGATAAATACGCACGGTAATCTGAATGAACACTGCTCTGCGGGGCTACTCGTGGAAAACTCAAGAACACAAACCTCTTATCGAATGCAAGTGTCTAGTATAACTGGCCGATCACCCCTACTCCAGCCTAATATGAAAACCTCAGACACATTTGATTACATAGTAAATTTTGAATTTATTCTATCCGGCTTTACCCTTACTACTGGTCTAAGGGGAACATATATGAAAATAGTCAGAACAATAATAGGTGGAGCGCTCGTTTTAAGTGGCATTGTGCTGACCATTGTACCCGGCTCTACGTTATTTATTCTAGCGGGACTTGTTTTGCTTAGCGTAGATTTTCCGCGGGCCAGAAGTTGGCTGAAACATTGCCAGACAGGCATGAGTAATGGGGCGCGGAAACTCGATCGTTACCTTTTAGCACGGAAGCTTCGTTAGGCTTCCGTTTCGCTATTTTTGCTTTTGTGTAAACTGAAAACCCAGCCAACCTGCCATTGCGCTCACCGCGGTTAGAAATATCCCCCACCCCCAATCAATAAGCGCAATTGAAAGACCTACCCCCTCCAAGACGCTGTAATTGGTTAAGTTGTACGCTCCATAGCTGGCAAGCCCCAATAAAGCGCCATCGATCCCGGCGTAATAAAGCGATTTTTCTCTATTCGCCACCACCGCAAGTACAAAAATAACGCCCCCATATAGCAGATAAAATACAATCCACGGCCAAACAATAAAGTCCTCTCTAAGCAAGTCAGCCAAGCTACTCCGATACCAATCGCCAGCGATTACTAAGAACCAAATACTTTCCAACACGCCAAAGCAAACAAAAATGGCCAGCATCGCCATTAAAATATTGGAGGAAAAACGGATAATATTTGCAAGCATAACGATAAATCCCAATGAACTTTTCCATTATTGTTACATGTTTTAGTAAACGAGATGCTAGGTATTTTCAAAACAAAAACATGTAACAAATGCTGGTTGATAACTTATCGCATCCAACACCATTTGTTATGCAGTTGTAAATTTTTAAAGGACAGCTTTGGCTGTGTCGTCTTAAACAACAGCAACGACGGTTATTACTCGAAATGGAAGAGGTGCCTGGCGCTACACCGTTTAAGCCTCATCAGCCCCCAGTATGGCTGAGGTTGATTTCGACCCAGCAAACAACCTATTCTCGCCAAGTCCACCCATAGAGGCAGCAAATAACGCATTAATTAGGGTTTCTCTATAATGTTCTTTTTCCTTTTCAGAACTAATGAAACTATTTTGAACGATTAGATTTTGAATAATCGTGACGTTGCCTATCGCAAAGCTGTCGGCATGTGCATTTTCCGAATTTTCGAAAACTGGTCTCAAAACCTCGCAATAATTGGTTTAGATCCGCCTTTTTATTATCTTTTTACGCGATTACACCGCCAGTGATAACTGTGGATATAATAGTTTTTGATGCACTAATTATTTACTATACCCAGCTCGCTGAAAACACACACAAGTTAAATTTTAATACTCCTAACTATTTGATAAACGGCTAAACATAGCGCTACAATCGCCAAGCGGCGCTGAGATTCAGTTTCAGCGCACCCAGGGCGTTATTTAATTTGATTGTTGTTAACATTAATTGCAATTCCCTTTCGCACATTTGGTAAGAACCCTTCCCGGCAAATATCAACTAGCAAAATTAGGAAATACAATGTAATTACCAAAGGTGAACCCATGAGTATCAAGAATCCTAGCCAGTCAAAAAACTGGACAAGGCATGTTTAAAGAGCCTTTATTTAAATTTGACGTAAACTACACGCCTGAAGCCCGCCATAACAAAGGTGCTATATTATAACGTTGACAGCTTGAAGGCCCATATGTGTTGCACGATAGTTATTCGTCTGTGTTCTTAATAAATTTCGCTGGTATCCCACCTACAACAGTATTTGGCAATACATCTTTGGTTACTACAGCACCTGCCGCAACCACAGCGCCTTTGCCGATAGTGACCCCTTGTATCACCATACAACCGCCTCCAATCCAGACTCCATCTTCAACTACTATTGGTTTAGAACTTCTAGTCCGTCCCTTCCCCTCTTCATAAACTAAGCCATGATTCATGGTCTCAAACATTACTCTAGGTCCAACATGAACGTTTTCACCTATTGTTACCTTTTCGCTTGGTACGCCAAACCGGACATCTGAATTAATGAAGGTTCCCTTCCCAATCTCGATATTTTTTGCCCCACCTATTGGCCTAATCGTAATTGGCCCCCAAAGAGTACACTTACCCTGAATATTCATTCCGGCCATTCTATAAATCAGATGACGTATTCGATCACTTATTTTCAGTCTTGGTAGATTATTTGCGATGGTTAAAAAAAAAGGTTCCCTCATGATTCCTCGGTATATTTTCAGTTGAACGTGTGACGCTTAGCTAAGCGGCAAAAAAAGTTGGCTATAATTATCATAGAACGAGTAAAAGACAACTGTTTTTGCTCTCATCTTTAGCGACTTGCATATATTATATCGCTATCTTTGTTTATTCTATGTTGACGAATTTAGGTAAAGTGAGATCCACGTTTAGCTGCAACTGAAGCCCTAGTTTATCGTAGTTAAATTGCGCGACGGCTCCTCAATTGAGGGACCCATAACAAGAAAAAAGTAGGTAAAAGTATCCAAGTATCGCACTCGATTAGTCTTCAGGGTCTCGATTGCACCGGTCACCAGACCGCATTTCGAAAACACCAGCTAGCCTATTATAAATAAACAAAACAAAGCATTAACTTAGACATTGATACAGGCAAGTTTTAATTCGTTACTGATGTAACGTTTTCAAACAATGAGAAAGGTATTAATAAAGCCATTTATACCTCCAAAAAGCATTCGCCTTAAACAATACAAGCTATGAACACGTTATTAGCTCGACTAATTATATTGCAATCAAATGCTTTTAGAGTTCGAGTTACTTAAAAGTCTCCGTGACGTCAAATCATATTAAATTCAAGGATAGCGCACCTCATCAAGCCTGTTTGTTGTTGCCAGATGCGGTAGATAGAGAGACCAATAACCAACGAACTACTCCTTCAATTATGGACTTAATGCCGGCATAGGGTTCACATCAGTATTGTTTTTGGGTTCAGCCAAACCAACTTCGTAGATGCTGACATGTACTCTTCCGGTCGTTCTAGAATAAACTAAGATTCTGAATTTGCACCGCCGGCTGTAATTGTTACATAGTATAAGACGCTATAACGGCACAGCGCGCCTTTCTGCAAAAAGAATTAAGCGGCTCCATCCCCCCGCATATACTGCATCGTACAGAGCCGTAACCTCAGGCGATGCGCCAGTTTGCAAGTCGTACAATTACGTTCGAGTGACAAAAGATATTACACATTATTAGGGAATCGACGAGGTGGTATCGCTTTTGCACAATAATACTTGAGCCTCGGTGACTTTGGAAACTGAGGCGTATATGAATCAAACGTAAAAAGGAGACTAATATGTCAGCATCATCAGATAAAGCAGAAGGTACAATGGATAAGGCCTCTGGCAAGGTGAAAGAAGTTACTGGTTCGGTTACGAACGATAAAGAAATGGAAAACGAAGGTAAAGCTGAGCAAACCAAAGGCTCCGCGAAAAAAGTTAAAGGCGAAGTCAAAGACGCCTTCGGTTCTGACTAACCTGCTGGGAACTGTTTCAAAGAGTTTTATTGTTAGTAGCGCTATCTGCGTATCGGGGAAATCGTCAATTTGCATTTCCCTTTCCCTGAGTAGTGCTCCCCGTGAACGCGGGGAGCTCTCATTAGGTTATCCTAGAGTTAATTAAGCACAGTGTTAATCCTTGCGGTTACACGATAAAAGCCCCTCCGTGCACGTAGATGGTGAGAGTAGTGAGATAAACTCGTTCTTTGTAGTATCCCCTTTTTCCTTCGTGATCTTAAAAAAAGTAGATGTAAAACCATGGGGGTCGTGACTTTCGTCACGATGACGGTATGGTTGTCACGATGAGGGTAGATTAAGCACAGTGTTAATCCTTGCGGTTACACGATAAAAGTCCCCTCGTGCACGTTGATGGTGAGAGTAGTGAGATAAACTCGTTCTTTGTAGTATCCCCTTTTTCCTTCGTGATCTAAAAAAAGTAAATGTAAAACCATTGAGGTCGTGACGTTCGTCACGATGACGGTAGGGTGGTCCACGATGACGGTATGGTGGTCCAAGATGACGGTATGGTTGTCACTATTACGGTAGTTTCATTAGCCTCACAACAAATATGGCCAACGCTTCCATGTACTGACCGGGGGGTTTGGTCTTCTTGCTTTGTTTAGGTGCTGGTATCGCGGTATCACTTCTTGGAAAAGAACGCTCTGCCAAAGCGATCGACTTAAACTACGTATCTTTCGCCACTCACTCCGGCTTTACTATCGCTTCAATAGGTGTGATTTTAATTGTCACCGCACTTTACATAGCCTGGTGGTAAGCTCGTAGATAGTTTCACCTATAAAAAAGCCCGCATATGCGGGCCTTTACACTTTTCACTTCTTCTTTGTAGGGTAAGAAGTAAACTTTATTGTTGGTTTTCTGCCAGGTAAAGCCAAGTCTCTACTACCGTATCTGGGTTAAGTGAAACTGAATCTATGCCCTGCTCTACTAACCACTGTGCGAAGTCTTCATGGTCTGATGGACCTTGTCCACAGATACCCACGTATTTACCACGCTTTTTAGCAGTTTGAATGGCCATCGCAAGCAACGCTTTGACGGCTTCGTTACGCTCATCAAATAAGTGTGCAATTAAACCAGAATCGCGGTCTAACCCAAGGGTTAACTGGGTTAAATCGTTTGAACCGATTGAGAAACCGTCAAAGATATCCAGGAACTTATCGGCTAACAAGGCATTCGAAGGCAACTCGCACATCATAATAATGCGTAAACCATTTTCTCCTTTCACCAAACCTTGTTCAGCAAGAAGCTCGATAACCTTTTCACCCTCCTCCAGCGTTCTTACGAACGGGATCATGATCTCTACGTTAGTTAAGCCCATCTTGTTTCGAACACGCTTGATAGCTTCACACTCAAGAGCAAAACAATCGCGGAAGTCCTCAGAGATATAGCGGCTGGCGCCGCGGAACCCCAACATGGGGTTTTCTTCGTCCGGCTCGTACTGATAACCACCAACAAGGTTAAAGTATTCGTTCGACTTAAAGTCGGACATACGCACAATCACTTTTTCTGGCGAGAATGCTGCCCCGATAGTCGAAATACCCTCTACCAATTTTTCAATATAGAATTCGGTAGGTGACTCATAACCCGCAATCATATCCCCAATCTCTTCTTTCAGCTCTTCAGGCTGATCATCGAAATTCAGCAGGGCTTTGGGGTGCACGCCAATCATACGGTTGATAATGAACTCTAAACGAGCAAGACCCACGCCCTTATGCGGTAAGCGCGCAAAATCGAATGCACGATCAGGATTACCTACGTTCATCATCACTTTCAGTGGAATATCGGGCATAGAGTCGATGCGTGAAGTGGTGACGTCAAACTCCAATTCGTTACCGTAGATGTAACCCGTGTCACCTTCTGCACATGACACCGTCACCTTGTCACCTGCTTTAATAATGTCTGTGGCGTTGCCACAGCCTACTACCGCTGGTATACCTAGCTCACGGGCGATAATAGCAGCATGACATGTGCGACCCCCACGGTTAGTGACAATTGCAGCAGCTTTCTTCATGATAGGCTCCCAGTCAGGATCGGTCATGTCCGTAACTAACACATCACCTGCCTGGATTTTATCCATTTCTTCAATTGACCCAAGTACTTTCGCCGTACCTGCACCAATTTTATGACCGATCGCCCTACCTTCACAAACGATGTTGCCCTGATCTCTAAGTTGGTAACGTTCAATGCTCTGACTATCTTCACGGCTACGAACGGTCTCAGGTCGCGCCTGCACAATATATAGCTTGCCATCAGTACCATCTTTGGCCCACTCAATGTCCATTGGACGCTTATAGTGTTTCTCGATGATCAACGCTTGTTTTGCTAATTCCTGAACTTCTTCATCTGTCAGGGAGAACTGCATACTTTGACTGCGATCTATATCAACAATAGACACTTGTTTGCCGTGGGACTGATCATCTGAATAAATCATTTGCACCAGTTTGCTACCTAAATTACGGCGCACAATCGCTGGTTTACCTGCATCGAGAGTTGGTTTGTGAACATAGAATTCATCAGGGTTTACCGCACCCTGTACCACCATTTCACCCAGCCCGTAAGAACTGGTAATAAATACCACATCTTCAAACCCCGACTCGGTATCAATAGAGAACATTACGCCAGATGAAGCAATATCACTGCGCACCATGCGCTGTACACCAGCAGATAATGCAACGCCTTTGTGGTCGTAGCCCTGGTGAACGCGATATGAAATAGCGCGGTCGTTGAAAAGTGATGCGAAAACGTGTTTTATAGCGACCAACACACTTTCGTAACCCTTTACGTTTAGAAAGGTTTCTTGCTGACCCGCGAACGATGCGTCAGGCATATCTTCAGCAGTAGCGGATGATCGAACAGCAAAAGATGCTTCGTTTCCTGCATCGCCCTGAAGCCTTTCAAATGCTGATTTGATTGCCTCTTCCAGTTCTGGTTGAAAGGGCGTGTCGATGATCCACTGACGAATATTCTTGCCAGCTTCTGTCAGCGCACTGACGTTATCTACATCAAGTGAATCCAAAACTTCGTGAATTCTCGCTTCTAATCCGCTTTGCTCAAGGAACTTATTAAAGGCATCTGCCGTAGTGGCGAAGCCACCTGGAACCTGTACTCCCGCATTTGCCAGGTTGGAAATCATTTCACCCAGTGATGCGTTCTTGCCCCCAACACGACTAACGTCATGCATTCCCAATTCCTGATACCAAAGAACGTAATCTTGCACTGCCGAAGCCTCCAGCTATAAAAATGGTTTCGTTCACGTTTCACAATGGTGAACATCTTCAAAGTGTCTTACGCCAATTTTACAAGAAAGTACTGCAACGCTGGCTTTTCGACGAAACCATCATAGAATGGGCAAAAAATAAAAGTAAAATTTTTATTACTTTTGTAATTAATTTACAACATAATTGAAGGACAAGTTGTGCGCACAGCTTATTATATATCAGATGGTACAGCCATTACTTCGGAGGTATTTGGCCACGCTTTGCTGTCAAATTTCCCAATTCAGTTCAAACATAAGACAATTCCTTTTGTCGAAACAGAAGAAGAAGCGTATAAGGTTTTAGAAAAAATTTCTGAAAGTTTTCAAGATAGCGGAGTGCGTCCGCTCGTTTTTTATACAATTGTGAATGTGGATGTTCGTAAAATAATCGCCCGTTCTGTCGGCATTAACTACAATTTTCTCGATCAGTTTGTTGCCCCGCTAGAAAAAGTGCTAGGTGTTCCTTCAAAACCTGAAAAACATCGAACCCATAGTATTCACGAAACAACTTACGATATTCGTATTGAAGCAGTAAACTATGCGTTAGCCAATGACGACGGTTCGAATATAAAAGAATATAAACATGCCGATATTATTTTGGTAGGGGTATCTCGCTCTGGCAAAACACCTACCAGTCTGTATTTAGCACTTCAATACGGTATTAAAGCGGCAAATTACCCTTTTACAGAAGAAGATATGGGGGATATTCTTAAATTACCCCCTGCCCTACGTCAGTATAAAGACAAGCTGTTTGGGTTGACCATACACCCTGAGCGGTTACACCAAATCCGTTCTGAACGTCGCGCCAATAGTAAATATGCCTCATTGCAGCAATGCCGAATGGAATTACGTGAAGTTGAAAATCTTTATCGTCGCGAAAAAATTCCGTTTCTTAACAGTACCAAATATTCTGTAGAAGAAATTTCGGCCAAAATATTGGCGGAAACTGGATTGCAGCGGCGTAAATATTAACGTGCAATTTTGTCAGTTTTACACCAGCCAACAACGAAAGCTGCGTGCAATAAGACGTTGTGCGACGGCCTAACGGCGACTTTGTTTAGCAGGTTTGGTTGCAAATTCACTTGATATAGAGGAGCATAGTTAGGAATGGCCCTATCCAGTTTATGTTTTTACCTAAGGTTATAATTATCACATGCGCAAAGAAGAAGAATTATTAGTTGCCCTGCGCCGGGTTATGCGAGCTGTAGATTTACGCAGTAAACAGCTAAGTAAAGACGTAGGTTTAACGGGCCCCCAGTTATTGGTTATGCAAAATATCAGTCAGCAGCCAGGCATAATGGTACGTGAAATTGCGGAAAATATTAATTTAAGTCCCGCCACTATTACCAACATCCTTGACCGCTTGGAAGCGAAAAATCTCGCGAACCGCATACGTAGTACAAAAGACAAGCGTCGCGTAGGGGTATTTCTTACTGAAACTGGGCAGAACGCAATAGAAAATGCGCCGCGACCTTTGCAAGAGCACTTTGTAGAGCGCTTTCATCAGTTGGAAGAGTGGGAACAAAGCCAAATGGTGGCCACGGTTCAGCGTATTGCTACCATGATGAATGCTGAAAGTATTGACGCATCACCCTTTCTGGAAGTTGGCAGCCTGGCCGGTAAAGTATCTGAATCCTGATGCGATTTGTGGCGCCCCGCCGCGGAACCAGAATAGAGGCCCAATGTTTTCCTTCTAAAAACCTGTTTCTTCGCAACTGGAGAGACTGGTGTATGGTCAACTAACCATGGCTAGCGCTTACGCGACATAAAATTCACCAGTGCCATCTAATGCCCGAGTGTTTCCTACCTTTTCGGGATGCATCGTAGAATAAACATTACGCCATTCAGTATATATCTTTCCATCATTAAAATTTTCATTTTAAATCAAATTGTTAAATTTTCGACTACGCTTAACACTGAGTACGTCCTAAAGTGATCTTTACGCGTACTGAATATAAATGCCATTTTGCAATTATATGTGCTCTCTCAGCACGAGGGCTTTTCAACTTTTTACAAACTTATTTTTTGAGAAGGTTTAGCGGGGGTAAATGGGGCAAATTGCCACCGTGGAAAGTTAAAATTGCAGTGCCAGAAAAGAAAAAGAGGCGTGTAAAAACGTTAAATTAGGCGGATTTGAAAGGCTATTCAATTGTTCATCGCTGCGCCTAGATTAACTCATTTCTCTTTCCCCGAACTGATCGCACATTAACGCTGATGGGTATTACTCAAAACATTGATTACATTCAGGTAAACGTCGATGCGTATAAAAACAGTAACCTATACAGGGTTGGTAGCACTCCTTTTCCCCGCATTTGCTTCAAGTCAAACTCCAGCGACTTCCGCTGAAGAGCTTTCTGCTTTACGCCAACAAATAGAAATATTGCAACAGCGATTGACCGAGTTAGAGCGGGCACAAAGTCAACAAGAAACTATCCTCGCTAATACTGATGACACCCCACGTGCTCAAAACGATATCAGCGTGGATGAGGAACCAAATGAACCGGTCGTAACTTTTGGGGGCGCCATCCGCACCAACTATAGCTACACGTCATATGATGATGATAGTAAAAATCGCGGAGGTGATTTCGATTTTGATATCTTTCGCATTAATATGGACGCCAGCATCGATGACGTATTTCTGTCAGGCGAGATACGATTTTTTGATTATATGACTGCCATAAAATACGCCTATGCGGGTTACAACATTGATGAAAACTGGCAAATGCTGGTGGGTATAACACCTGTTCCTTTTGGCAACAGACCTTATAATTCTCAAAACTGGTTTTTTAGCACTAACTACTACCTCGGGTTAGAAGATGATTTTGACTTAGGTCTACTCTTTCGTAGACAGTTGAAAGACAGTTGGCAATTAGATGTTGGCTTTTTTAAGAATGATGAGCTGGGAGGCGTAGATGGGTATGTAGACAATAGAGCAGACCGTTACTCTTATGATGTTGTAGGCTTCCGCAGCCAAGATGAAGGTATTTATGCAGACCCAGCTAATCCGGTTGGAGAATACAATACTTTTTTAGGAAGGGTCGCGTATCAGTTTGACCTTTATGACATCAATTCGACGATCGGGGCTTCAGTATTGAATGGCGGAATTCATGGTGTAGAAGATCGCGAAGGCGACTACTACGCGTGGGCTGTGCACGCAGAAGCAAAATGGCAAAACTGGTTATTGCAATTCCAGCATACCGAATATCAGTATGATGTGGGGGATGCTACCCAAATGGCAGTGGGCGCCTACTCATTTTTCGATACGATCGCAGCACAGGCGAAATCTACCACTTTAAATCTTGCTTATACCGTTTCGGTAGATTGGGGCCCCGTTAGTAGTTTGCAGTTTTACAACAATTATGGGCTCGTTTATGACAAATCGGATGACTCACGAAATACGCTTATGAATGTGACAGGTATGGCAATGGCCGCTGGTGGGCTTTATACCTATTTTGATTTGGTAACAGCGCGTAACCAACCTTTTGCAGGCGGCTCCGCGGTGGGTGACAGTGGTGAAACAGAACAACGCTTCAATATCAATATCGGCTACTACTTTTAGCACACATGAAGATATCCCCATAGGGTGTCTAATAAAAATATGCTGGAGAAATTATGAGTCAACCTAAAGATCCTTTACGCCCGGATGGCGAAGTCAACCCGATAGATACAGACTATCAAGTGGGACAAGATAATATCGTAGTGAATCTCGGTCCTTTTGGATTAGATATTCATAACCGTGTTTTTGCTATTTCAAGCCTAAGTATTATTGCCTTTGTCGTACTTACACTTGCATTCCAATCAGATGTGGAACCTTTATTCGCAAGCATAAGAAGGTGGTTAACGACGAATCTAGATTGGTTTTTTATTAGCGCAGCAAATATTTTTGTAATTATTTGTATCGGTATTGTTATTTCCCCTCTTGGTAAGGTTAGATTGGGTGGTACACAGGCTACGCCAGACTATAGTTACGTGGCATGGTTTTCCATGCTTTTTGCCGCTGGGATGGGCATAGGTCTTATGTTTTATGGTGTATCTGAGCCTATTTCTCACTTCTCAAGCAGTATAGCTGGGATAGCTCAAAGCGATGGATTGCGCACTGACTGGTCTCCACTAACTGGCGCTACCGAAGATCCCGAAGCAGCCCATCGGCTAGCCATGGCCGCAACAATATATCATTGGGCCTTACATCCGTGGGCCATTTACGCCATCATGGCATTGGGCCTAGCTTTGTTTTCCTTTAATAAAGGTCTACCGCTAACTATTCGCTCTGTCTTTTATTCAGTATTGGGTGAGCGAGTTTGGGGTTGGCCCGGGCATGTAATTGATATTCTTGCCGTATTCGCTACGTTATTCGGGCTTGCTACCTCATTGGGGCTAGGAGCCTCTCAAGCTGCCTCGGGTTTACACTTTTTATTTGGATTGCCTCTGGGCACCACCACCCAGGTAGTGTTAGTGATACTCATAACCGCAATCGCTTTATTTTCCGTTGTCGCGGGGCTTGACGCGGGGGTTAAACGACTGTCTGAATTCAATATGATAGCGGCCGCTGCATTATTGCTATTTATTATTGCGGTAGGTGCTACTGCATCACTCCTGACCGGCTTTTTCGAGAACTTAATCGCGTATTTAACCTATTTGCCTGCTTTATCTAGTCCTATTGGCAGAGAAGATATCAACTTCGCCTCGGGATGGACTGCGTTTTATTGGGCATGGTGGATATCGTGGAGCCCGTTTGTTGGTATGTTCATTGCGCGAGTCTCGCGTGGCCGAACAGTCAGAGAATTTATTGTATCTGTTCTTATTATTCCTTCTCTCGCTTGCGTGTTATGGATGACCGTATTTGGCGGAACGGCGATTTCCCAAGTGGTTGACGCTGGCTATCAGAAAGTAGTGGAAGCTGATCTACCACTTCAGCTGTTTTACATGCTTGAAGCGCTGCCTCTCGCTAACATCACTTCATTTATCGCCATCGTACTAGTCATTGTGTTTTTCGTGACATCGTCAGATTCAGGCTCACTGGTGATCGATGTGATTGCCGCAGGCGGGAAGGTTGAAGCCCCCACTCCGCAACGCGTATTTTGGTGTACTTTCGAAGGTCTGGTAGCCATATCCCTTATCTTGGGTGGGGGGTTAACTGCCCTTCAGGCTATGGCCGTGTCAACGGGCTTACCGTTTACGTTAGTGCTGTTAGTCGCGACTTTTTCGATTATTAAGGGGTTAGCTAGTGAACCTCGTTTAAAATGATACATCATGCATAGACTCACTCTAAACGTGTTAGAAGGAGGGAAACATGCAGGCTGATTTTCCTGAATTGCTGGAATTTTTGCTGCGTCACCCCCCTTTCGACGCTTTACCCGAAGACGCATTCGACGGACTTAATGAGCACGTGGAGATTGCCTATTTTAAGAAAGGGACGGATATTCTTAAACTTGGCGAGCACATCGACAAGTGGTGCGTCATTCGGCAGGGCGCAGTCGAGATTTTCAGACGCAACGGCAGCCTGCATAACCGCCTCAGTACAGGTGGATTTTTTGGCGAGTTAAGTTTATTACAAGGTAAGCCCGTCCGGTTTCCCGTAAAGGCGTTAGAAGACACGTTGTTGTACCTTATCAGCGCAGAAAAGTTCCATTACCTCTTTGATAATTACGATTCATTCGCCGATTTCGTCGAGGTTGAAGACCGCAGACGATTACGGCATGCCGTTCAAAAATCGGAAAATATTCAAAACCTGCTAACGGCCAAAGTAAGCGATCTTCTTGGTGAGAAACTGGAACCTGTTTCGCCTCAAACCACTGTACAAGAAGCAGCCACCTTTATGTGTGAACACAATACGTCCTCGGTTCTGGTGAAGGGTGATGTGGATGACCGAAAAGTCGTCGGTATCTTAACTGATGCAGACATACGCGCAAAGATTGTCAGTAAGGGTTTGCCCTTAACTACACGTGTATACGAAGCGATGCAAAGTGACTTTCCCAGTATCACCACCGACAGGTTCGTTTATGAAGCGATGATGTCGATGCTTAAGAACAACGTTCAACATCTGGTGGTATTACCCAAATCTTCACCGGCTGAGTTACCTTCCACGTTATCTTCGCACAGCGATTCCGGCCAAACGAGTTCGCTATCCCCGGAAGGTATAATTAGTAACGTGGATCTCATTCGTTACGAATCACGCAATAGTCTATTTGTGGTGAGTAGTATTTTTGAAGCCGACTCAGTAGAAGCATTAGCTGCGCTGCGTGAAGATGTGGTCGCATCTTTTCTACGTATGGTAAATGAGGATGCGAACTCAACCATGATTGGCGGTGCATTAGCAGCCATCGGCCGAAGCTTCAAACAACGCTTATTAGAATTAGCAGAAATAAAGCTAGGACCGCCACCCATTCCGTATTGTTTTATAGCCTTGGGTTCGATGGCCCGAGAAGAACAGCTTTTGGTGACTGATCAGGATAATGGGATAATCTTAGATAACCGATTTGAAGAGGACGTTCACGATGCGTATTTTGCCGATTTAGCGCGTTTTGTTTGCGATGGATTACACCAGTGTGGTTATCCCTACTGTAAAGGGAACATCATGGCTACGAATAAGAAGTGGCGTCAGCCATACCGGCAATGGCAACGTTATTTTATCGATTGGATAGAACACCCCACGCCAGAATCTTTGCTTCATAGCAACATATTTTTTGATCTTGACGGGGTGTTCGGAAGGACCGAATGGGCAGAAGAGTTGAATCGTCTGATACTACACAAAGCCTACAAACACCCTCTTTTTCTTGCGAGTATGACACGCAATGCCCTAAGACGGACGCCTCCGTTAGGTTTTTTCAAAGATTTCGTAATGGAATCAGATGGACGGCATTCTAATTCAATTGATATGAAAAAACGCGGAACCTCCCCGATTTCTGATTTAGTGAGGATTCACGCGCTGGAAATTGGCTCAACCAGTGCAAATACCAATGCGCGATTGCAAGATGTAATTCAATCAAATATTTTACCTAACGGAAGAGGTGAAGACTTGAGAGATGCGATGGAACTTATCGCTATGGTAAGAATTCGTCACCAAGCGGTGGACGTAGAACAAGGTATAGAACCGGATAACAATATCGAACCTGATAACCTTTCAGAATTTGAGCGCAAACACTTAAAAGATGCATTTGAAGTAGTGACGAATGCACAACGCTACTTAAGGTTCCGTTACCAAGCTGGTCGCCAGTTCACACGAGACGCAGCGCCTTCGGTAACAAGGTGAGTGAGCGTTCTTAATATATGTTTTACCTATCAAAAGATGATTTAAAACGAAAATCTAAGCGGCCTAGAGACTGGCAAGCGTACTATCGCAGCCAAACAAAGCTGACCACTGCCCCCCTGTTACAATCGTTTTATGATACCTTACCGGCCTCGCTGAATTCACATATATCTACCGTTCCATTAGTGGCTCTAGATTTAGAAACCACTGGTTTAAATCGTAATCGCGATAGTATTGTAAGTATAGGGCTGGTTGAATTCAGTACCCAGCGCATTCGTTTGAATTCCACGCAATACTGGATAGTTAGGCCTCCCAGTCAACTGCATGAAACGTCAGTGTTGGTGCATAGCCTAACCCACAGCCAAGTCGCTACGGCTCCAAATATTGAAACTATTCTGAAACAGTTGGTTCCTTTATTAGCGGGAAAGGTTGTCGTCGCCCATCATGCTTCTATAGAACGCCAATTCCTACTTAAAGCAGCGCAACGGGCGTTTAATAGCGACTGGTATTTTCCGATGATAGATACGATGAAATTAGAGCGAAAATTGAATGAAGAAAAACAATCTTGGTGGCAAAAATGGTTTACGCATAAATACCCTACTCTACAATTGAGAGATACCCGGATTCGGTATGGTCTACCTGGCTATCGCCAACATCATGCATTAAATGATGCGATTGCCTGTGCTGAATTATTTCAAGCGCAAATAGCGAATTTAGGCGAGGACACAATACTCGTCGAACTATTGGATAACGCACTGTAGGGGCTCAATAAACCCGGAGACCAGTTTAAGTTATAAAGCAACCACCACACATAGCTCTAAAGATGAATAGAGACGTCATTGCCCCACTTGACGACGCTCTCAATTTTATGCAAAGCAAATAGCACGTTGTATATCTGAAGGCCCTATGCCGCAATATTATTAAAAGCGGGTATGGATACTGCGCTCATTCTGTGTAAGGAAGTAGACAAGATTATTGTTTTTTTAGACGGTTGAGACGACCACCTGTGACTTTATCTGCGCGCCCTTCTTGCTTCGCTTTTTCAGCTCTGCGCTTTCTAACTTCCTTAGGATCTGCAATAAGTGGGCGATAAATTTCGATTCTATCGCCATCTTTTACTTCATCCTGCAACTTCGCAACCCTGCTCCAGACCCCGATTTTCTGCTGATTAAGATCGATTTCAGGATAAAGAGTTTGGATATTAGATAACTTAATCACTTCTTCTACTGTAGCCCCTTTGGCTATGGAGACTTCTACAATAGATTGCCTGTCGGGTAATGCGTAGGCGACTTCTACTTTTATCATGCTCATGCGTAAACCGTTCGCGCGCGTTCTGTAAAAGCATTCACCATACTAGCCGCCAGGCTACTGAATATTTTTCCGAACGCCAACTCTGCTAACTTGTTACTAAATTCAAATTCCAAATTAAGTTCGATTTTACAAGCTGACTCTGAAAGTGCTGAAAATGTCCAACCGCCTTGCAATTGCTTAAAGGGACCATCAATCAGTGTCATTTCAATACGCTTAGTTGGGTGTAAGGTATTCAAGGTAGTAAACCACTGCTTAACGCCCGCCTTCGTGACTAATAATGAAGCTTTCATTTTTTCTGCATCAAAATCAAGTACTTTGCTATCAGCGCAACCAGGTAAAAACTGAGGATAGGATTCAACATCATTGACCAACTCAAACATGGCCTCGGCGCTGTACGCCACTAATGCGCTACGTTGAATGCTCGGCATAAACTCTGATCTCTTAAACTAAATAATGTACCAATAAAAACTGCGCTGAGTGTATCATGAGATTTTTCTACCACCTACCCTTCTGTTTTTGTTCTGCATCCCCATAAAATGTTTTCGTGACAATCTAAAGACTTTAGCGAATGAGTGGGTATAATAACGCGCATGAAAAAAAATAAAGATAACAAGAACAGTACCGGTACTATCGCGCTGAATAAAAAAGCCCGCCACGATTATCATCTTGAAGATAAATTCGAAGCAGGTATCGCGCTACAGGGCTGGGAGCTTAAAAGCCTTCGTGCGGGTAAAGCGAACATCACTGACACGTATGTTATTATCCAGAACGGCGAGGCCTATTTAGTGGGTGCGCGTATTTCACCGCTCACTCAAGCGTCTACTCACGTGATTTGTGAACCAGAACGCTCACGAAAGCTATTGCTTAACAAACGTGAAATTGATCGACTGATGGGCGCGCGGGATCGTCAAGGCTACAGTATCATCGCGACTGCCATGTACTGGAAGAAATGCTGGGTAAAATTAGAAATTTATTTAGCCAAAGGTAAACAGGAACACGATAAGCGCGATACGATTAAAGACCGTGACTGGCAACGCCAGAAAGAGCGTGTAATGAAACATGGTTAACAAATAACCGTTTATTAGGAAAATCAACGGACTTAGTATAAGTTAATGTTTTCCTAAGAAGTATTATGTTATACTTCACCACTCCTCGGGGCTGATTAGGATTCGACAGGATCTAGGAAGCTGGAGGTGCATGCAGAGGTGCGGTTTGCCTCTTAAAAAAGCCGCATTTAAATAGTCGCAAACGACGAAAACTACGCACTAGCCGCTTAATAACCGGTATAGGCCCTTCCACCACAGCTTTGTTTGCTAGCGTGGATTCGGAAGGTCATATAAGCAAACTAGCGAGGGAAACTTTCCTGAGGTTGAACCGCGAAATAGTATCAGGACCGCTACGAGGAATCCTGTTTGCCGGAGTCCGAAGTAGTTAAAGAAAAGACAAACTAAGCATGTAGTACCAAAAGTAGACATTTTCTGGACGCGGGTTCAAATCCCGCCAGCTCCACCAAATTTAAAAAAGACACTTTCGAGTGTCTTTTATTGTTATTCAAACACCTCAATTCGATTGCGACCCATCTCTTTCGCCTGATAAAGCGCTTTATCAGCCATGTTGATCAACTTACTGTTCGTTAAAACCGTACTGCATTTTTGACTAGCGATCCCTATACTTACGGAAAGTACATCGCTGTCAGGTGAAACTTGAAAGGGAATGGCTAATTGTTGCACTGCCTGCATCGCAAGTTCTGCGATATAGTAAGCTTGCTCAGTGTCGGTTTGGGGCAGGATAATGACAAACTCTTCTCCCCCGTAGCGTGCGGCTAAATCATCACAGCGTCTGCAACAGCTTTGAAATGCTTGCGCTACCTGTTTCAACGCTTCGTCTCCAGCAACGTGACCATAGGTATCATTAAAGAGTTTAAAGCGGTCGACATCAATAAGCAGTAAGCTGATAGCTTCCTGCTCTCTGGTTCCCCTGCGTATCGCGCTTTCAAGTTTGGTGTCAAATTGCCTGCGATTTGCGATCCCGGTTAAACCATCAGAGTTAGCTAAATGATCAAGTTGTTTATTTGCTTCAGCCAGTTTGTTTGTGACCTCCTCCAGCGATTGCTTGTTGGTCATATTTGCCAAGGTATTACTGACAATTTCGCCAATCAATTTAAGGTAGATGACATCATGTTCGCGCCAGTTATTGGCGCTGCCTACTATATCGCAACCAATAAAACCAAATAAGTTTCCGTTGAGATGAATTGAAGTACATAACACTGCCCCAATACGCTCTCGTTCAAATTCTTGTTTTTCAAGTGCTGCACTCGCTGGCAACTTGCTAACATCGTTTACTTTAAACACATGTTCAGTTTTGATGACGTTATAGAAATAAGGCAAATCGTCTGCGCAAACACCTTTAAGCTCGTCTTTATGAGGGGTTATGCCCGGCGCTACCCACTCGTGGGTGTTATCCATCAACGTGCCGTTTTCATAGAATTGAAAAATATAACAACGATCGACGCCACTGAACTCTCCAAATGCACCAAGCTTCATCTCGATAAGTTCGTCTAGATTGTCTGAGCTGACATTAATTAGCTGAGACGAAATTCTGGAAAGCAAGCGGTTAAATTCTAGATGATTGGCAAGGGGTGACCCTAGGGCTGGTTGTTGATGGGTTAAGTCATTGTTCTGAACATTGGTTAAATGGAGCACTACCAGATGAAGGCCATTTAACTTAATTAACGAACCTTTGATAATACAATTTAGATTTTTAGCGGGGCTGGTGATCCTGACCTTTAATTTAACCACATGTTGCTGGGCACAACGCTTAAACGGATGCGCATCATCCACCAAGAGACGTTTGCTTTTTGCATCGTAAAACTTTAATCCTTGTAGAAACTCATCACAAAGCCGATCTGTTCCAAATAGCTTTAGACAGGCTTTACTCGCGTGGATGGTGTTGTCGTCAACACGCTTAACAAGCAAGCTGGCAGGTATCTGCCTAATCAGTTCCATGCTACCCGTATCGGTCAATTTCATTCCTATGCTGAAACCTATTCATTTAGAGTAGCATTGTTATAAAAAAAAACTCAACCGTTCAATTATGAAGCTTAGTATATAAGTATGGTTTTAAACAAAGTATACCTGACCGGTGGCGAGCTTCCCTTCCGTATAATTCGAAATTAACGAACCTATGAGTTCATTTTTTACGCTGTTACCAATCACTCATCAGTCATACACTAATGCTAAGTAAATAAGAACCATATTTCTCAATGATTTATTTTAGACGCGCAACTGAGCGAGGTACAGCGAACTTTGGTTGGTTGCAAAGCCGACATTCTTTCTCATTTGGTCATTATTACGATCCCCAACATATGGGCTTTTCTGTATTACGCGTCATTAACGACGATGTGGTTAAAGGCGGAGCCGGTTTTGATACTCATGGTCATAAAGATATGGAAATTATCTCCTATGTTCTGAAGGGAGCTATTGAGCATAAAGACAGTGAAGGTAACGCTTATGTCGTTCCTGCAGGCGATGTGCAACGTATGAGTGCAGGCACGGGTATTTTGCATTCTGAATTCAACCATTCCAAACATGATGAAGTACGATTCTTACAGATTTGGATCGTGCCCAATAAGCAGGGTATTACGCCGTCCTATGAGCAAAAAACTGTCTGTCAAACTGAAAAGTTAACCCCCCTGGTGACCGCGGATGGACGAAAAAATTCTTTAACCATGCAGCAAAATGCAAGTTTATATCGGCTTGTTTTAAATGAGGGGGATGTAATTAGTTTATCTGCTGAGTCTCAGTGGGGCTATTTGCACATCATTGACGGTGAGACACAAGTAGGTGAGCATAATCTTTGTGCAGGCGACGCCATCGGTGTAACCGAAGGCACGTTAGATATTCAGGCAGCAACGCAATTAACGGCGCTATGGTTTGAATTACCGGCTCAAGCCTAAAGCCCGTTACTATTGTAACGTGTGTTATTAGCTTTAGGTTCGTACTTCAAAGCACAGGAGGCAGTGCTACAGCTCCCTCGCAGCGGTCTTTAATATTCGCCACTCATCTTTATTAACTGGCATAATAGATAATCGGTGCCCCTTCTTAACCAGTCCAATATCGGTTATCCCGGGCATAGACTTAATCTTTTTAAGTGGTAGCACTTGAGCGAATTTTTCTTTAAATTTCACATCTACCCGATACCATCGCGGGTCAGTTCGATTTGCCTTTGGATCATAATAGGCTGATTCGGGATCAAATTGCGTTTCATCGGCGTAACCGGCTTTCACTACCGTGGCAATACCAGCTATACCAACCTCTTTACAACTTGAGTGGTAAATGAATACTTCATCCTCTTGTGCCACTTCATCTCGCAGAAAGTTTCGTGCCTGATAATTGCGTACGCCGTCCCACGGTTCAGTTTGGTGAGGTCTACTGATGAGATCGTCTATGCCAAACGTGTCTGGTTCCGTTTTAAATAGCCAATAGTTCATAAAAAATTCGCAAAAGTAAATGTGACACACTGTAATAATAAAAGCTTAAGCCAGTTCTTTGTTTTCACAACATATTTTTCCGTAAAAAATATCGAGTGGTTAAATTTTGACTAATCCCTAGGCGATAGCCACCCTAGCCTGCTATAATGCGCGCCCCGTTTTTTTCTGGTCTTTGATATGCAAGCAACAATAAAAGCAGATCGTGGTCTGTTTTCTTACCCAAAGTACTGGCCTCATTGTTTAGGTACAGCGCCATTTCTCCCAATGTCTAAAAAGGAAATGGATGAGCTCGGTTGGGATAGTTGCGACATTATTTTAGTAACAGGCGATGCTTATGTTGACCACCCGAGTTTTGGCATGGCTGTTGTCGGACGCGTTTTGGAGGCACACGGCTTTAGAGTGGGTATTATTGCGCAGCCTGACTGGACCAGTAAAGACGATTTCATGAAACTGGGTGAGCCTAATCTGTATTTCGGTGTCACTGCAGGCAACATGGATTCTATGATTAATCGCTACACAGCGGATAAAAAAATACGCCATGACGACGCGTATACGCCTGACAACATTGGCGGCAAACGGCCCGATCGCGCGGTTACCGTTTATAGTCAGCGCTGTAAGGAAGCGTACAAGGGAATTCCAGTAATAATTGGCGGTATCGAAGCGAGCTTACGTCGAATAGCTCACTACGACTACTGGTCTGAAAAGGTCCGTCGAAGCGCTTTGTTCGATGCCAAAGCCGACATGTTAATGTTTGGTAATGCCGAACGCCCTCTTGTTGAAGTCACGCACCGTTTAGCAGCGGGTGAAAACATTGCCGATATTCGTGATGTACGTGGAACAGCTATTATAGTTAAAGAGGCGCTACCCGAATGGCAGGGGGTGGACTCTACATCAATTGATCGCCCTGGAAAAATTGAGCCTATTCCTAGTCCCTATATGGAAGAGCCAGAGTGTGACAAAAAGGAAGCAGAGCCAGATAATGCAAACGCTGCAAAAGCCATTGTTATACAGCCGCCTGAGCGACGCAAGCCATGGGAAAATGTATACGTTAAACTGCCAGCCTTTGAGACCGTTAAAGACAATAAGGTTCTCTATGCGCATACTTCCCGAATTCTACATCAGGAAACTAACCCAGGTTGCGCCCGCGCGTTAATGCAACGCCATGGCAATCGTCATATCTGGATAAACCCGCCAGCGATGCCCTTAGAAACAGAAGAAATGGACGCGGTATTCGATTTGCCTTATCAGCGTGTCCCTCATCCTGTATACGGGAAAGCGAAAATTCCAGCGTATGAGATGATCCGTTTTTCGGTCAACATCATGCGAGGGTGTTATGGAGGCTGCACGTTCTGCTCCATCACCGAGCACGAAGGGCGAATTATTCAAAGCCGTTCTGAAGACTCTATTATTCGTGAAATAGAACAAATCCGCGATAATGTTCCTGGCTTTACTGGCGTGATTTCGGATTTAGGTGGCCCGACAGCAAATATGTATCGTTTACGCTGTAAAAGTCCAAAAGCAGAAGCCACATGCAGACGCCCCTCGTGCGTGTACCCTAGCATATGTGCACACATGGATACCGACCATACACCAACAATAGATTTATACCGCCGCGCTCGTGATTTACCCGGTATAAAAAAGATCTTGATTGCTTCAGGTGTACGCTATGACCTTGCAGTAGAAGACCCTGCTTATGTGCGTGAACTTGCATTACACCATGTAGGTGGTTATTTAAAGATTGCTCCTGAGCATACTGAAGATGGCCCGCTCAGCAAAATGATGAAACCTGGTATGGGTAGCTATTACCGGTTTAAAGAACTATTCGATAAGTACTCGCAAGAAGCCGGTAAAAAACAGTACCTCATTCCCTATTTCATCGCGTCGCATCCAGGCACAACAGATGAGGACATGCTAAATTTAGCTATATGGTTGAAGGAAAACCGTTTTAAGTTAGATCAGGTACAAAACTTTTATCCGTCGCCCATGGCCACTGCGACTACCATGTATCACACTGAAGTGAATTCATTAAGAAAAGTAACGAAAGATAGCGAAGCTGTCCCGTCTGCAAAAGGCGAAATTCATCGACGCCTACATAAAGCCATGCTGCGATACCACGATCCTAAAAACTTCGCTCAAATTCGAGAAGCGTTGATCAAAATGGGGCGCGAAGATCTCATTGGCCGCGGTCCTCAACATTTAGTCCCGCCTGCGTCGGCTAAAGAAAAACATCAAAAAGCGCGTCCGGGTAAACGTGGTGAGAGAGCATTAACCAAGCATACTGGTCTACCACCTCAGCCTACCTATAAGAAGCATGGTGGGAAAAAGAAGGTTAAAGCAAAAAACTAAGTTTGATTCTGGATAGTGTCGTGATTGTAGCAAAGATGCCCGTTTTCACGGGCATCACTATTTAGAGGGTTTAACAACTGAAAGAAGCATTCGTATCACGCAACTTTTGCCATATCCTCTTCAACCTGGTGAGTAAGCAAATATTCAAAAGCGGCTAATGAGGCTTTTGCACCCTCGCCCATCGAAACGACTATTTGCTTATATGGCACAGTCGTAACATCACCTGCTGCAAATATTCCAGGTTCAGACGTCAGACATTTTTCGTCGACGATGATCTCACCATATTTAGTGGTGTCTACAATGTTTTTAATGAATTGACTGTTTGGTACGAGACCGATTTGAACAAACACACCTGATAGCGCTTGCGTTGTCACTTCCTCTGAATCACGATCCTTGTACTCTATACCTGTTACTTTGCCATTTTCAGCAACGATTTGCTGCGTAGCAACATTCTTTTTAATCGTAATATTGTTGCGCTTCTTCGCTTGCTCGACCAATACCTTGTCTGCTTTTAACTCGGGCATAAACTCAAACACCGTGACTGATTTTACAATTCCTGCCAAATCCAGTGCCGCTTCGATGCCAGAGTTTCCTCCCCCTATAACGGCAACATCTTTCCCTTTAAAGAAAGGTCCGTCACAATGAGGACAATACGCCACACCATTACCAACATTTTCTTTTTCGCCGGGTACACCCAGTTCACGCCAGCGAGCTCCGGTGGCGACTATCACCGAGCGACTTGAAATCACCTCGCCTGACGAAAGCGTAATAGTTTTAACATTCCCACTTTCAACACTTGCTACATGCACGTGTTCCTTCAGCGTAATGTCATAGTCTTTCATATGTTCGGCAAGGTTTCCGACTAACTCAGGACCCGTGGTTTTAGGCACCGAAATCAAGTTCTCTATGCCCATCGTATCTTTAACCTGACCACCGAAGCGGTCGGCTACCACTGTCACGTTTAATCCTTTTCTGGCGCTATAAATAGCTGCACTCACGCCCGCAGGCCCCCCGCCAATAACGGTTACATCTTGCAAAGGCAAGCTTTTACCTTTGTTGACTTCTGTTAGCTGGGGAAATTTCTCAACTAACTTATCGATTAGTGTTGCGGCATCCACTTTACCATTTGCGAAAAGTTCACCGTTTAAGTAAACACTAGGAACGCCTTGTATATCACGCTCTTCCACCAGGTTTTGGTAAAGACCGCCGTCAATCATTTCAGTTGAAATATTCGGATTTAGCAGCGCAAATTGATTCAGCACCTGGACTACGTCCGGACAGTTATGGCAGCTTAGGCTAACGAATACTTCAAAATGAAGCTGCTCAGATACAGCTGACACCATTTTACGTACACTGTCGTCAAGTTTTAGCTCGGTTCCCGCTGAATGCAGGATGGCCAAAACCAGCGAATTGAACTCATGTCCACTGGGAATACCCGAAAATCGAATACCTGAATCGACTTCATTAATTTCTAATAAAAAACTTAGCGAACTACGTAATTTACCTTCGGTATCACGCTCAACAAAATTGATACGTTCACTCGTATCAGCAATGCTAGTCAAAAATGACTTTAATTCAGCTCGTTTACTGTGTTCACCGGTTTGCAAAACAAACGTGACATCGTTTTGCATTGACTCAAAATAACCTCTTAATGCTTTTTCTATATCTGGGGTTAGCATAACGAATTTGTCCTTTTAGTAATTAGAGAAATGGCGCGGCTAAATAGCCGCGCAATGTGCACGTTTGCCAGTAAGCTTAGATTTTGCCTACTAAGTCTAATGACGGGGCAAGCGTAGCTTCTCCCTCTTTCCATTTGGCTGGACACACTTCACCAGGGTGATTTGCCACATATTGTGCGGCTTTAATCTTGCGCACCAAATCGTCTGCATCGCGACCGATACCTTCAGCGGTAATTTCCATTGCCTGAATGATACCTTCAGGGTCAACAACAAACGTTGCGCGGTCAGCTAGACCCATAGTCTCACGCATACAATCGAAGTTACGCGTAACCTCCCCAGTAGGGTCGCCAATCATAGCAAACTTAATTTTCCCGATGGTTTCTGAAGCATCGTGCCACGCTTTGTGTGTAAAGTGCGTATCGGTTGAAACAGAAAATACTTCTACACCACGCGCTTGCAATTCTTCATATTTGTCTGCAATATCACCTAATTCCGTAGGGCAAACGAATGTAAAATCTGCTGGATAAAAAACGAAAACAGCCCACTTACCCTTAATGTCTTCACTGCTTACTTCAATAAATTCACCATTTTTAAACGCATTTGCTTTAAACGGTTTTATTGCTGTATTAATTAATGCCATGTAGATTACTCTCCATTCTTTTGAAGGCTTAACGCCAGATGATACAAGTTTAAAGAAATTCGGCGGTCCCGAACTCGATGGCATTAGAATAGAGAAATGAGTGGAAGAAAGATAATTGATTAATTAGAACGGGCTAATCATAAATTCCGATTACATAGATAGCAAACAAACGTTTTTTTGAATCATGACGTGTACGCTATCTACCTTGTTGGGGGACTGTCAAACCACCGCTTTTGTAGGTGAAGCCATGTCGTCATTTTTAGCTTCAAAAGAAATTCCGAGCGCTTTTAAGTATTGATTACATTTTTGCAACTGAGTCGCGGGCAAGCTACCACCCATCAATAGTAAACCTGTTTTTTTAGCCACTTCCAGCTGTTCTAAAGACAGCGGTTCTTTAAAATTAAGTTGTACTAAAACTTTAAGCAAACTCAAAGCAATTTGTTTATCGCCAGGGGCTAATGTAAGTGCCTGCTTTAAATTATTATAGGCTGGCGCAATACGGTTCTCTTTGTAGTTAGTCGCCGCCATCTTTTTTAGCTCTTTGGTCGTAAAATTAATCTCTTTACGCTCAATAGACTCTTGTTTCAAATATTCGTTTAATACCTGACTACTGAAAGTGTCGCCTTCAATCTTCGTTCTCAAATCATCGAGAAGTTTAAGACAGTGCTCTTTCATACCTATTTCATGAAATGCTTTCATCTTATCTAGGCAATCTTCCATTGATAAATTCTCAATAGAAGGCTTTTGCATTTTCATAATGCTTTCAGCGCCACATTTATCGTCCTTAAGACATAATAAACGCGCTTCAATAATAGTAAGCTGGGTACCTAATTGTAACATTAGTCCCTTTTGCTGTTTAATTTCATGCAGAACAGACTCAAGTTTCTGCAAAGTTTTTTGCGCTTCTTCGCCACTTTGGGTAGTGGCTAAATCTATTGAGGAACGAATAACATTTATTTGCAGTTCTGGCGAATCGTGAATTGAGTTTCGGGCAAATTTAGCCATATTCTTCACAGCTGCTAATTGCCCCTCTTTATCACGATTTAAACGTGCCAGATCCCATACTTTTTTGTTGCGATTAATATTCCTTGGTGCTAACAAACTAGCCTGTTTCATTTGCTTATACGCAGCATCAAACTGTACTTTTTCTATATAATGTTGCGCCAATAGATCGTACATTTGAAATCGGGTATCTTGCCGAACTAATAAATTTTCAATTAATGAAGCAGCTTCTTCTGCTTTATCTTGTTTGAGCATAGCGCGCGCCAACCCTATATGCATCCAACCCTGATCCTGCTCTTCTAAAAGCGTACTAAAATATTGTTCTGCATCATGATACTGATAGAGTTGGAAAAGACATTCTCCGATAGTGCGTTTTAATTTGGGGTGATATTCACTAAGCGACGTATCCAAAAGCTGTCTTTCAGCTTGGTAAATCGCCGCAGAAAAATCCCGTTCAGATAGGCAATGATATACCTTGTTAAGCTTAGCGCGGACGCTGAGAAGGTGCGTAAGACGTCGTTCTACTCTATTACGCGCCAGGGGTTTTACCCAAAAATCATCTGGTTGAAGTTCAAAAATACAATTAACCAGTTCTTGGCTAGTTTCTGCACTAAGAAACACTACTGTCGCTTTATCAGTGATAAAACCTTTATGCTTCAATTCTTCAAATAAATGGAAACCGTCTTTGTCGTGACTGACATTAAAGGCTAGGAGAATAATATCGAACTGTTGCTGTTCACACAAACGAAGAGCGTGAAACGCATTCATTGCGCTACTGACTTTCTTAATGCCAATGTCAATCAAGGCTGGTTTAATGATCTCATGTACCAGACTTTGATTATCAATAATCAGTACATTAAGGTCGTTAAAGGAGGGGGGAGACGGGAACTTTTCTAACATAGCCCTGGTTTATAGCTTCAACATTTTCAAAAATGCCGGCCAACCACTACTATCGAAAAGATTGCAGACATCAACCAACGTTCAGACTGTTTATATATCAAACAGCTTAGCTCCAGCAAATACTACCAGCAAATATTGGATTGTCTACTTTTGCTAGGACTTCATGTACCTAAAGTAGTTGCTTTACGAGGTATTTCGGTTTTATATGTTAAAAAAGATATTTATTTCAGCTAACCATGAGAAGATCATAGGCTATTACTATCATCCTACCCGTGACGGTAAAACGATCAATTTATCCAAACTTCAGGTATAAACTGTTGTTATAGAAGCGCTAAATTCATATGTCGCTAAGATATCAGCTGTTTAGTTTTACCTTTTTAGCTCTTTGAGGAATGTTTTATGAGCCAAGACCAAACCGTTGTTGAAGATACCGAACATCATCTTGAGTTACGGAAACTTCGGCTTGACGATTACGAGCACGTTAAGGAATTAATGAATCAAGTTTACGCCAGTGTAGGTGGTGCCTGGCCTTATAAAAACTTTAAAGCGCAAGTTACAACCTTTCCTGACGGGCAGATTTGTATAGAAGATAAGGGTAAAGTGGTCGCGTTTGCCATCTCGGTCATCGTAGACTATGACCAATTTGGCGATAAGCATAGTTATGATGAAATTACAGGCGATGCCTATTTGACCACACACGATCCAAATGGTGATGTACTGTATGGTGTCGAAGTCATCGTTTCACCTGACTATCGAGGACTGCGTCTAGGCCGTCGTTTGTACGAGGCGCGTAAGGAGCTGTGTCGAAATCTAAACCTAAAATCGATTATGGCTGGGGGGCGAATTCCTAATTATGGTAGCTATGCCAATGAGATGACCCCTTATGAGTACATTGAACAAGTTAAATCAAAAGACATTTACGATCCTATTTTAACTTTTCAGCTTTCGAATGGCTTTGAAGTTAAACAAGTATTGCATGCCTATCTGCCAGAAGATCAGGATTCCCATGGATATGCAACGTTATTGCAATGGCACAATATTTATTACGAGCCCGGTAACCCAAAACTATTTGGAGGCTTAAAACCAAGTGCACGTATTGGCTGTATTCAGTGGCAGATGCGCTACTTTGAAAATGTCTCTGAAATGCTGCAACAGGCGGAATATTTTGTAGATGCACTTTCAGACTACAAATGTGATGTAGCTTTGTTTCCGGAATTCTTTAATGCTCCCTTAATGGGCTTATGCCCTTCCGAATCATCTATTGATGCTATTTGGCATTTAGCCACCTATACCGATGAAATTTTAACCGCCATGTCGCATTTAGCTGTTTCATATAATATCACGATCATAGCAGGATCTATGCCTGTGGTAGAAGATGACGAGCTGTATAACGTAAGTTATATATGTAAGCGAGACGGCACTATAGAAAGTCAATATAAGCTACACCCTACCCCACATGAAAAGTCTGATTGGATAATGAAAGGGGGGAATAGCTTAAGGGTTTTCGATACAGATTTTGGCAAAATTGGGGTACTGATATGTTATGATGTTGAGTTCCCTGAGTTGGGTAGAATCTTATCTGATCAGGAAATGCAAATTCTGTTTGTACCTTTTTGGACAGATACCAAAAATGGTTATTTAAGGGTGCGACGATGCGCCCAGGCAAGAGCCATTGAAAATGAGTGCTATGTGGTTATTGCCGGGAGCGTAGGCAACTTGCCCAAAGTAGATAATGTAGATATTCAATATGGTCAAACCGCTGTATTTTCGCCCTCAGATTTCGCATTTCCTCACGATGCTATTGTATCTGAAACGACACCCAATACAGAAATGACATTAATTGTGGACTTGGATTTAGAAAAATTACGGCGCCTGCAAAATGAAGGTTCTGTGCGTAATTATCTTGATCGCAGACGTGACTTGTACAGAGTCGAGTGGATTGGAAATTAACAATGCCGTTAAAACATCTTTGCATCAGTATATTTTTTATAGTGAGTATTTTTTCGCTTTCTTCACGGGCGGAGACAGCGGATGGACCTTTCTACGAACATCACGCGAATTTGTTAGAGAAATATCAATCCGTGCTTGCACAGGCAAGAAAAGAGGACACTCTTATTTTGCTTATCGTCGGTGCCGACTGGTGTCATGACTCAAAAGCACTGGCCGGCCAGATTAAATCCAGGTCGGCCCAAAGTGTTATAAGTAAGCATTACACCCTTATGGCCGTTGACGCAGGATGGTTAAATAATCTATCAGATTTGTTAAGTCCTCTTGGCCACCCGGTTTATTTCGGAACTCCGAGCGTGTTCATAATTGATCCCGAACACCAAATTATTCTCAACCGAGAGTCTCTCCAGCGCTGGCAGAGCGCTCATAGTGAGAGTGACTCATCTTTTGCGCACTATCTCTCAACCGAGAATATGAATGCGGCTGATAAAAAGAAAAAGATACTTGAGCGAAACAAACAATACCGAAAAGCATTAGCACGTATTCAGGAGTTTGAACGACAACAGGCTAAGAAACTGTATGAAGCTTATTCAATTTTGGGTCCGAAATTAGCGGTGGAGTCTGAAACGGGTCACGCACAGAACCTTGACAAACTTTGGGATGAGGTAAGACGATATCGCTATCAACTGCAACATGATTTAGCCGTTCTTTATCAATCGTTGGGGAAAGATAAATTTGTCATTCCTTCGTATCCTAAATTGTCTTTTGAGTAACCGCCTGAAAGCTATGTAGCTTTAAGGCGAAAATAGCGCTAACATCGCTTAATTAAGTCAATAACGCTATAAGTAACAAGTAACAAGTAACAAGTAACAAGTAACAAGTAATTAATTAGTAAAGAGAGCTTATGTCAAACGATTCACGTGACGATGATTTTCCGAGAATTCTGGTAGATGAAGAAGACCGTCGAGCCTACCACCAAAAAAAGCAGGTAGCTGCACATACTATTCGTAAAGACAAAACAGGTAAGTCTAAGGTAAATAATGACCCGGGTGAAGTTCGCACTAAGGGTAATGGAATCTGGATTTTCCTTATCGCACTTATCGCTGTTGCAGCATGTGGTGGATGCTATTATTTATATACGTTACTTGAGCAACAACAGGCGTCTGCCAAACAAGCAGAAGCCAGAATTGTCGAACTGGAAAATAAACTATCTGCTACAGGTGAAGAAATTGGCGAATCGACCGTTGCCCTTCAAGTAAAAGTGACGGATTTGTCTAAAAAGACAAATGATCTCTGGGAACAAATGGATAAGCTTTGGGCGTCGGCTTGGCGAAGAAATCAAAAAGAAATTGCTGATTTAGTTGAAAAAACGAATACGATTCAGAGTTCCCTAACATCTTCTGTTAAATCAGTGAATCAGAGTGTCGATGGACATAAAAGTCAGATAGCCGCCTTGAGAAACGAAATTGCCGCGATGGCTGATGAAGTGCTAGCGCTGAATGTGCGGCTAGAGCAAACAACGGGCGACAAAGCTCGACAAGCTCAGACGGTTAAAAACCTTACCGACAAATTGACTGTTCTGGAGCAACGTAACAATGCACTTGCCAGCAGGATCAGCACGCTTGAAAATGAACTCAGAACCATAGCCACAAAGGTCGTTAGTAGCCCAAGTTCGCCAGGTCAATAACTCTGTATTAGAGCGAGCAAAAGCTCGCCTCTAATAGTACTTAGGTTCAGCGTTTATGTTATGGGTAGATGGTGATAGTGATGATATCGGAGCTTTTGGCGTTACCACCGTTGATCAACCATAAACGCATGTTATGTTTGAGACAACCTTTTTATTTCTAGCAGGAATGACTGTCTGTCGAAAATCTGTTTAGCTATCTCTTTGCCCCAAGAAAGGCCGAGAATAAGGATACTTCATTATTAATATTTTTGTCTTATTGTTAGATCTTTATTACTGACAACCAACGCTACATAGTAATACCATTATTAAGCTTATAGGGCATCTCGCCAATCAAGTCAGGATTCAACTTTAAAGTCAGCAAGCCCTACTCCTGTTAACGGTTCCCCCGCAAAATACGCTCAACCTTAAAATAGAGAAATTCTGCCCTTCCTACATCAAACTTAGCTAGTGTATGAGAGTCGTTAAAACTTTTTGGCTTTGCTTTTAGCCGTAAAATTATAGTATTCGGCACGGCTCACACTCTCCAAATTAAGTTTGAAAAGTGTCAATGCTATTCAGGACGGGGCAACAGTTACAAAAAAAGCGCCATAAGGCGCTTTTTTTAAGAAACACGAACTTAGCGGCGTAAGCCTAAACGCTTGATAAGGTCTAGGTAACGCTCTGCGTTCTTACCTTTCAAGTAATCAAGCATCTTACGGCGTTGGCTAACCATACGCAATAGACCACGACGCGAGTGGTGATCTTTTTTGTGGCCAGCGAAGTGGTTTTGTAACTTATTGATGTTATGTGTCAATAATGCAACCTGTACTTCTGGTGAACCTGTATCACCTTCTTTTACACCGTAGTCAGCAATAATTTTTGCAGTTTCTTCTTTAGTTAGTGACATATTCATCTCCTGTTATTAAATGTTTGGCCAATCACTAATTCAGCCAAACAGATGAGAGCGCGTATTATAACGGCAAGTTACTAATTTGCAAGGGCAGGAAGATTAATACACTACTCTTCTTCTGGGCATTACAAATAACCCTTGACCCCGGACTTGTTCAGGCTGATCCTTCGGATTTCGTATCGCTTCACCCACCCCTAAAAATGTAGTTGGCTGCTGTCGATAGATACGGTAAAGCTGCCCCTCATCTACTGATGTGGATAGGGGTAAAATACTTTGCCCATGCTCAAATCTATCTACCTGTTCGTCATTCAACTGTATTGTGTTTAATGACATTACTGCCATATCCATAGGTAATAGAAGTGAATCTAAAGCTGCGAAATCTTGTTGTTCGTGGGCGTGTCCTGCAAGTGTCACAAGATCATCCAAAGCAATCATCCGTTCCGCTGGATAATCTGCAACACGCGTTCGGTGAAGCATAGTCACATATGCTCCACATCCCAGCGCCTGCCCAATATCATCTACTAGTGAGCGAATGTAGGTTCCTTTGCTACAATGCACGGTCATTGTGACTTCTGGTAGCGATATCTGGTCAATCGTTAAGGAGAAGATATTAATATCTCGAGGCTTCCGATCAATGGTTATTCCCTGCCTTGCATACCAATACAAGGGTTTTCCTTCATGTTTTAGCGCCGAAAACATAGATGGTATTTGTTTACTCTTTCCGATAAAAGACAAACAGGTATCTATTACTTCTTGTTCACACGATCCCACCGGCTTCTCTTCCACGACTTCGCCATCGGCATCGGATGTTGTAGTACGAACGCCCAGCTTAGCTGTTACGCGGTAGGTTTTATCCGCATCTAACAAGAATTGAGAGAACTTAGTCGCCTCGCCTAAACAAATTGGCAACATACCGCTGGCTAATGGATCAAGGGCGCCAGTATGACCCGCTTTTTCGGCCTGATATAACCAGCGTACTTTTTGCAAAATATTGTTTGATGAGCCCCCAATGGGCTTGTTCACCAATACAATGCCATTGATTTTACGGCCTTTTCTACGCCTGGGCATGGTATTTACTCGTTGTCTTCAGACTGCTTTTTGGCATTATCTTTCGCGACAGTTTTTGACACAAGACTTGAAATACGCATTCCTTCCTGAATAGATGTGTCTTCGAAAAAGTGCAAATGAGGTACTGAGCGCATCCTTATGCGTTTTGCCAACAAACTTCTTACAAAACCTTTATTGTCGTCTAATAATTTGAGTTGCGTTTTAACTGTATCATTGTCACAGTTATATAAGGTAATAAAGATTTTTGCATGAGCTAAATCTCTGGACACCTCTACATCAGCAACCGTGATGAGTGGAAGGTTTCCAACCTTATGCTTATATTCATTTTGTAAAATACTGGCTATTTCTTTGTGGACTTGCTGAGAAACTCTATCAGTACGTGAAAATTCCCGTGCCATAGTCATTCTCCTTCTTTTAAGCTAATAGGCAGAAAAAATGGGGGCTATTATGCCCCCATTCAACTTTGATTATATTGGCTGCTTTTATATATGACGAGCAACTTCAATGATTTCGAATACTTCGATCTGGTCTCCGACCTTAACATCATTGTAGTTTTTAACGCCAATACCGCATTCCATGCCGTTGCGAACTTCTTGAACGTCGTCTTTAAATCTACGCAGTGATTCTAACTCACCTTCGTAAATAACTACGTTGTCACGAAGAACACGAATAGGATTGCTACGCTTAACATTACCTTCAGTAACCATACAGCCCGCTATAGCGCCCAGTTTTGGTGATTTGAATACATCACGAACTTCGGCAAGACCAATAATTTCTTGCTTAAATTCTGGCGCGAGCATACCACTCATGGCTTGCTTGACTTCATCAATCAAGTCATAAATTACGCTGTAGTAACGTAAATCCGTTTCTTCAGCTTCAATGACTCGACGAGCTGTAGCGTCCGCACGGACGTTGAAACCAAGAATAATCGCACCCGAAGCCGCTGCTAGTGTTGCATCAGTTTCTGTTATTCCACCTACGCCAGAGCCAACGATGTTCACTTTTACTTCGTCAGTAGACAATTTCACTAAAGAGTCGGAAATCGCTTCAACAGAACCTTGAACATCTGCTTTGAGCACTATATTCAAGTCACTTACGTCGCCAGCTTCCATATTAGCGAACATATTTTCAAGCTTCGCTTTTTGCTGACGAGCCAGTTTAAGTTCGCGCTGTTTCTGGTGACGCTTGGCGGCAACTTCACGTGCTTTACGCTCATCTTTAACCACTACAGCATCTTCACCAGCGATAGGAACACCTGAAAGACCAAGTACCTCAACCGGTGTTGACGGGCCAGCAGTTTTTACTTCTTTACCGGTCTCATCGCGCATTGCACGAACGCGGCCATATTCTTCACCGCACAATAGAATGTCACCAGCGTTAACTTGACCTTGTTGAACAAGAACAGAGGCTACAGGACCCCGCCCTTTATCAAGGCGAGACTCAATTACAATCCCACGCCCTGGTCCTGAATCTACTGCTTTAAGATCGAGTAATTCGGCTTGTAGATTTATCGCTTCGAGTAGAGAATCCACGCCCATACCCGTTTTCGCAGATACGTGAACAAATTGATGTTCACCGCCCCACTCTTCCGAAATAACTTCCATCTGAGACAGCTCCGTTTTTACTCGGTCTGGATCAGCGGATTCTTTATCCATTTTGTTCACAGCAACAATCAATGGCACATTAGCTGCGCGAGCGTGTTGTATAGCTTCTTTGGTTTGAGGCATAACACCATCGTCAGCAGCGACAACCAAGATAACAATATCGGTTGCAGTTGCACCACGAGCACGCATAGCTGTAAATGCGGCGTGTCCAGGCGTATCTAAGAAACAGATTTCACCATTGTCAGTTTCAACTTTGTATGCACCGATATGTTGTGTGATCCCACCGGCTTCGCCAGCTGCAACTTTAGCTCGGCGAATGTAATCCAACAAAGAGGTTTTACCATGATCTACGTGGCCCATTATAGTAACAACAGGCGCGCGCGTGATCGCTTCACCCTCATCACTGTTTGCTAACAACTCATCTTCTAAGGCATTGTCGTTAACCAGCTCGTACTTATGGCCCATTTCTTCGATAACCAGTACCGCTGTGTCCTGATCAAGAACTTGGTTAATGGTAGCCATCTCACCCATCTTCATCATGGCTTTGATAACTTCATTAGACTTAACCGCCAAGCGATTAGCTAACTCACCTACCGTGATGGTTTCACCCAATTTAACGATACGCTCTACCGGTTGAGCTGGTTTATTAAAGCCCTGTTTCAGGTGCTCACCCGCGTTCTTTTTAGATTTCTTACGGCGACGCGATGAACGTTCAATCTGCATGTCTTGCTCATCTTCTGCTTCCTGGGCATAGCGATTAGAATGCAAATGAACTTCTTCGGCTTCAGCTTTCTTACGGCGCTCTTCTTCTTCTTTCCAGCGACGTTCGTTTTCTTCAGCTAGTTTACGTGCTTCATCAGCTGCTTTCTTCGCTTCTTCTTCGAGCTTGCGTTTAGCTTCTTCTTCTTGCTGCTTACGCAAACGCTCTTCTTCCTGGCGCGCTTTTTCTTGCGCTTCGCGCTCTTCGCTTGTCATTTCAGCTTCTTGCTCTTTACGTGCTTCTGCTTCTTGTTTAGCTTTTTCAGCGCGCTTAATACGCTCCGCTTCAGCGGCCTTCTTGGCCTCTTCTGCTTTTTTCGCTTTTTCTTCTGCTAAACGCTTTGCTTCAGCTGCCGCTTTTTCTTCTGCTTCACGACGAGCTTCCTCTTCCTTACGGCGGGCTTCTTCTTCGGCCTGACGCTGCTCGTCCATTTCAGTACGTTTTACATAAGTTCTTTTCTTACGAACTTCGACTTTTACCGCTTTGGATTTACCAACGCTTAAAGTACTGGTGGTTTTGCGCTTAAGCGTCATCCGCGTAGGTTCTTCAGAACCCGCGCCACCGTGCTGTTTACTCAAGTGATCAAGCAATCTGCGCTTTTCATCTTCAGTTACTTGCGAGTCTACAGCCTTTTTGATTCCAGCATCTTCAAACTGGCTAACCAGTCGGTCAACGGTTGTACCAATGTCACTGGCGAGCTTTTCTATAGATACTTCTGCCATTACGTGTTTATCCCCCTGCTGACCTATTCTTCATTAAACCAAACGATATTACGAGCAGCCATAATTAATGCTCCCGCCTTTTCTTCGCCTAGTTCTTCAATATCACTAATATCATCTGTGCTTTGCTCAGCTAGCGCTTCTAAATCAGTAACTCCACGGCTAGCTAACACAAACGCAACATGACGGGTCATACCTTCCAAATTCAGCAATGCTTCGGTAGGTTCAGAACCATCAAGCGATTCTTCATTTGCCAGTGCGCGCGTAGTTAACGCTGCACGGGCACGATTACGCAGTTCTTCAACAGTATTTTCATCTAAGCCTTCTACAGCCATCAATTCATTTACCGGAACATACGCAACTTCTTCTAGTGTACTGAAACCTTCATCAGCCAATACACCAGCAAACTCTTCGTCAATGTCTAACGCATCAACAAAGATTTGGATAACTTTGGCATTTTCTTCTTCATGCTTGTTATTCAAATCTTCTATGGTCATTACGTTAAGCTCCCAACCCGTCAGTTGACTGGCTAAGCGCACGTTTTGGCCACTACGCCCAATTGCTTGAGCTAAATTGTCAGCTTCTACCGCCACATCCATCATGTGACTATCTTCATCCACAACAATGGAAGCGACTTCTGCAGGTGCCATAGCGTTGATAACAAATTGTGCAGGATTTTCGTCCCACAGCACAATATCTACACGCTCACCACCCAACTCTCCAGATACTGCTTGTACTCGTGAACCACGCATTCCTACGCACGCACCAACAGGATCGAGGCGTTTATCATTAGTTTTAACAGCAATCTTGGCTCGTGAACCTGGATCTCTTGCGGCCGATTTAATCTCTAGTGTCTCTTCAGCAATTTCTGGTACTTCCAGACGGAACAGCTCAACTAACATGTCAGGATGAGTACGGCTGATAAATAATTGTGCACCCCGAGCTTCTGGACGAATGACAAACAGCAATCCGCGCACGCGGTCACCCGGACGGAATGTTTCGCGTGGCAACATATCATCACGGAAGATTACACCTTCAGCGTTGTTACCTAAATCGATAATGATATTGTCACGGTTCACTTTCTTAACCGTTCCGGTGACTAACTCACCCACTTTGTCCTGATACTCTGCCACCATTTGGGCACGTTCCGCTTCACGGACTTTCTGTACGATAACTTGCTTAGCTGTTTGAGTTGTAATGCGGTCAAACGCAATTGACTCAATTTGCTCTTCTACAAAATCACCAACCTGAATCTCAGGTTCGTCGATTTGTGCAGCAGATAACGTTAACTCTGCGTACGGATTTTCTTGTTCCTGATCATCCGCAATCACCAACCAACGACGGAACGTATCAAAATCACCAGTGGTGCGATCAATACTTACTCGAACTTCAATATCGCCAATATTCTTCTTTTTTGTAGCACTGGCAATTGCATATTCCAACGCTTCAAAAATCTTTTCTCTAGGCACTTGTTTTTCATTTGAAACGGCTTCAGCCACTAACAAAATTTCTTTATTCATTTACGCCTCACTCATGCTTCCAATAACGAAAGCGATGCTGTTCCATTAGTCAAAAGTGGGAACAACGTTACCTTTCTCGATATTCGCCACAGCTAACTGAAACTGCTGGCCATCCACTTCAATACTGACATTGCCGTTTTCACATGCCAATAATTTACCTTTGAAATTACGTCTATTGTCAACAGGCATGCGGGTACGTACCTGCACGACCTCACCTATTGAAGCAACATAATGCTTTTCTTTAAATAAGGGGCGATCCATACCCGGCGACGAAACTTCAAGGTTATATTCGGTGTTGATAGGATCTTCGACGTCAAGAATTGCGCTCGCCTGATGACTAACATCCGCACAGTCATCGACGGTGATCCCATTTTCATGGTCTATAAACACACGCAAAATTGAATGCTTACCGGCACGCACAAATTCCACGCCCACCAGTTCAAACCCCAATGCTTCTACACCAGGCTCTAGCATTTCAGTTAACTTGTCTTCAAGTCTTGACAATCGTTACCTCCAAAAACAAAAAATGGGCATATAGCCCAACCGAAACTGTATAACTCGATATGTGAATACACAATCTAGACCATACAGATAAAGATACAACAAAAAGCCCCGTACTAGCGGGGCTTTTTGAAAATCTGGACCCAAAACTGCTCACTAGCAGCTGCAGACTAAAGGGTAATTCGCCTAACGGCAAAGCCTGCATTAGCAATGCGTTTCTGTCTTAATGCTTAACAGAAGGCCCGCTATTGCTAAAAAGTGCGGGTATTATACTGATATCTGTCCGAATACGCAACATGCAGGTGGACGCTATTGAAGTTAATTAGCGATTCAACCTCCGCGCCTCCATCATCGTCCCACCGTAATTTTCTTTTACAGATCTCTCCCAGATTATCTTCTAACACCTCAACCCAACAGCGGCTTTTTTCATGGGCTGCGCTAAACACTTTTTCATCATAATAACGAGGCCTTTCAGGGGCATAAGCTTTTTTGCAGACTCTCCTGTTAACTCATTTTCAATTTTCACCCCAGTCCAGGATCCGCTTAACCGGGGGATTACGGTTATACGTATTATTAAACCTTGTTAATTTACAGTTGAAAGACCATCAATTGCGGTATTCCTTATTGGGTCCTGTAGTCGCCCGCTTTCAATTAGTCGCGAAGGGGCATTCTTATACTGGTAGAAAATTGAGATACCGGAAACGAATGCGATTAACGCCAGCGTGGTTAAACTAACGGCTGTAGCGAGATAAATAAGAAACATTTGCCGGTTGTGCAGATAGTTCTAAACCAACCGGTTTTATAAAACGGGCGGCACTCATTCCAGTGTAGTGCATTTCAGAAATAGCCAAGCTCATTACTATACCCGTCAGCAGCATAGCTTTTACCGACAGTCTTTTATCTTTTTGTAAGCGAATAAAACCAAAGTGAATGTACAATGTAAGCATTACCAGTATCACGAGCACCACAATGGATAGCAAAAAAGCGGTAAGTGGTAAGCGGTAATGAAATAATGGCGCCATTTCCATAGCAGCCATTCCGGTATAGGGCATGGTCCCAACACGCGCCACAACATGCACACCATCTACAGTGATTTGCGGACGAATAATAGTCGACTCTACCAGCTGTCTTAACCTAGCCATGCTGAGACAATGCCTGGAAACGCCGACAAAGCGGTTAATCCTGAGCGGTATTGAACTGACGTTCATTAGTCAAAAGTCAGCTTGCCAACAAATTTGTATCGCTCTAATCCCGCCTCCTAATGCCAGGCTGCCAGTGGTAAGAAGTAAATTTCGCCTTAAAGCAACGTTTGACTCCGTCGCTTGTTCTGCTGCCTGAACCCCCATAAATAAAGCAAATATGGCAATTACAACAGAAAGCAATATCAACCACGGACTGTAATTACCGTAAATCAATAATGACGAGGGGGGAATGGAAAAGAAGTTATGAGTGGATCGAACAAACAGAGTTTATGTGACTGTCCCACGTGAGTAAAATCGTGTTATAAGAATAACGTTCAACCGTTGCCACAATTTTTGAAGCCCAACTGCGTTATTCATAAGACATATGCAACACAATTCCAAGGTTAAGTAACTTTTCAAGTGGCTGGTTTAATTCAAAAACCTAACGAACATAAACGCATAATTCGTGAACATGAAGCAGTGTCATTTGCAGAAGATAAAAGTTAGAATTCCATTTATACCGTGAAAACGAACATTTCATATGCAAGCACTATACGAATGCTCATTCCTGAAAAATGTTACCTTGAAGAATCTCGTAGGCTTACCGGGTGTGTGTTATCAAAGTAATTTCGAAATCGATAACTACACAGATATGCTTTATCAAGAATTGCTGAATGCCAATCTTCATAAAACAATTAGCAATGCGGTTAAAAAACGAAAATCTGAATTTCTTGCGGGTCGTTATCTCGCTAAACTGGCCCTGCAATCTCTAGGTTCTGATGACACCTTCGTTTGCGTGGGAAAAAATAGAGCACCAATATGGCCAAAAGGGTTTATCGGATCCATTAGCCATACAGACGATACGGCGATTTGTGCGATGGCTAAACGTAACGAAGTATCCAGGCTTGGTCTCGACATTGAAACTGTTTTACCACAAAGCGTAGCCAAGGAAATCATAAAAAGCGTACTTATTACGTCCGAATTTGCTTTGGCTGGGTCGGTTACCGAGCCAGATACACAAATGACGACGTTGATTTTTTCTGCAAAAGAAAGTCTATTTAAAGCCCTATACTCTGAGGTAGGGTATTATTTTGGCTTTGAAAATGCAGAAGTGAAGGTTGTTAACACGCGTACAGGTAAATTTGTTATTGAACTTACCAGCCAGTTGACACCTTCGTTACCGGGAGGCACAAGATTTGAAGGCTTGTTTGAAATCTTAGGAAATAAAGTTTTAACAGTAATTGCCACCCCTTAACGCTATATGTTCGTTCACCCATAACGTTATATGCAATTCAAAATTCATCAAAGGCCTCAGTAAACGACTGAAGCCTTTGCAATCCGTTAATTATTCATATCGTAAAGCCGACGATGGCTCTAACGCTGTGGCCTTTTTTGTCGGTACTATTATGGCGGCCAATATTATTGTAGTTAACAGAACCCCTACCAGTATCACAGTAGCAATGTACGCTGAACTGGGCAAAGCGATAAAACGACCGGCGGCTAGAAAAACCAATAGCGCAAACCCAATGCCTATGGTTAGTCCTATGCTCACCTGCCAGCCACCTTGCTTTAAGAAAAGCTTTACAATCTCACTATCTTTGGCCCCCAACGCTCTGCGGACACCAATTTCGTGGGTCTTCTTAGCAATTGCAAACGACGTTAACCCATAGATACCACTTATTGCTAATAATAGGGCAAAGATACCGCTACCGATAATAGTGTCTCTGATTGTACCGGTCATTTTAACCACCACACCAACCTCATGGGCGTAGTCCTCTACGTTGGTTACGTCAAGTTGACTATCTACAGACTTTAAGGTGTCAAAAAATACGTTTTCAGCGTTAGTACCGTTAGTACGATATTTAAAAAACACTAATGCATCAGCAGCAGCATACTGAAGGCCAGAAACAAAAACTTCGTCGTATTGATGAGGTTTCTCAAGCGGTGTTCTAGAAATATTAGATACTACTCCTACTACGTTATGCCACTGTGGCTCATCATTGATAGATATCTGAATTCTTTTTCCAAGCGCTGTTTCGTTAGGCCAGTATTTATTGGCAAAAGACTCGCTGACAACCGTTACTAATTGGTTGCTTTCCTCATCACGTAAATCGAATAACCGCCCCTGTATTAAGCGTGGTCCCATAAACTCAGGAGAACCAATTAATCCATAGACCGAGATTTTGGGCTTATCCTTTTCCTTGCTATAGCTGACACCGTCAATAGCAACTCTAAGCCGTTTAAAATTAAATCTCACTGACGAACCTTCAAATTCATTTTGCGCCGCAAGCTTTTGATTGAAGGTTCTATAAAATGAAACGCGACTTTCTTTACTTGGATAGAGCTTGTGCGGTAGCTCCATTTCTGTGTAATACAAATTGGTAAGGTCAATTCCTACATCAATATCTGTCAGTTGATTGACCTTCACTGACAAAATTGAACCGAACATGGTTACGGCAGAAATTAATACAATTTGAAAGGTGACTAGCATTTTAGACATGCGGCCAGCGCCTTTCCCTTCGGCTCCCTTAGTTCCATCTTTAAGCACCGCATTGAAATCTTGTCTTGCGGCTTTAAAGGCTGGCAGGAAGCAAGCTGAAAAAATGGTAAAGACCATAAATCCGAGCGCTACAGCTATAATAGGCCAATCTAGCTCCCACTTGTACCAAAATGATAGTTCGCTACCCAGCATTGATTGCATGTTTATATTGACCAAATTCAAAGCCCAGGCTACTAATAGCAATGCTGAAAAACCACCAATAATGGTAATAATCAAGCCTTCCCACATCTGCTGCGTTATCAACCGCCACTGGGATGCCCCTAATGCTGATCGAATGGCGGTCTCTTTATTCCTTTCGATAGTTCGGGCAAACAACAAATTACCTACATTTATACAGGCTAATAGTAAGATAAAGACTGAAATAGCTATCAGTACATAGCTAATATTTTTGAACGTTGTAGGAAGATTAAATTGCTGAAAGATATCTACCTCGCTTCTTAATAGCTCAATGCCGGGCATTTGAGCAGCTCTCGCATTAAAGGCTTCGCTTAAATTGTGGCATCACTTGCAGAGAAAGGATGTTTGGAGAAACCGCCACGCAAAACTTTCCCGGGGCTAAAGATAAGTGCGTCCCGGCATGAAGATAACGTAAATTATCTTTCGCTTATTTGAAAATCAGCGCTCCCGTTTGGTAGGTTATTGAGACCTAAAGTCCACATCACTTGAAATTATAGAGCCTTTTGGCGTCCTTATAGTTTCGTGTGCCATATTGCATTCGGTATCACATCCCGAAAATTATTGATTTGAATAACGAAGGCAAAGGACATACAGGGACTCTGCCCCTCAGAATTAGACGTTGGAGGCCTAACTTGCCTATCAAAAAGCCCTAATTAAGCCCTAATTTTAAAAATCAGCACAATTTGAGGGGGGCTTTTCAACTTTTAGAAACAAAAAAAGCCCTGAAAAATCAGGGCTTTAAATGTGGTTGCGGGAGCAGGATTTGAACCTACGACCTTCGGGTTATGAGCCCGACGAGCTACCAGACTGCTCCATCCCGCGTCTGAATTGGTTTTGAAGGCTTGCCGTGTTTGGCCGTTGCCGTTCAAGATGTGCGTATTATACATAGGGAATTAAACTTGGCAAGCGGTCTTTTAAATTAATTTCAACTTTGAGAACCGTTTGCTCACTTAACGCCCAAGATGATCAATAATGCAACGAATAAACCGCTTTTATTTAAATTTTTCCATTTTTTCAGCCATGGTAAAATCCAAATCACTTAAGCCATCCACATCATGGGTAGTGAGTGTTACCTCTACTTTATTATAGACGTTAAACCACTCAGGGTGATGATTTAGTTTTTCAGCCCAGATCGCAATTTGTGACATCCACCCAAATGCACGAATGAAGCTTTTGAATTTAAAGGTTTTTGTTATTTTGTCGCCATCTAAACGCCACTGCTCATCAGAGCTGAATGTTTCATTCAGCTTATTTAGTGCTTCTTTTACCTGCGATTCATCTAACTTTGTAGTCATTTTATTGCTCCAGCATTATCAAATTGTTCAGTTTTAATATTTAAACATTGCTTACTTCCCTCGCCAATAACCGATGGGAAATAGTCTGGCATGACCGTGGTATTAGCTTTACACATATTGGCGGGAGATGAATCTAATTTTTGTCAGGATTTCATAAACCATGCAACATTTTCAGAAAGGGGAAACTCCTACGTCTTGTCACTACATTACTATGGGGGTGCTATCACCTGATCCAATCTAATAAGTGCTGGAACAATAATTGTATGAATTGGGCTTAGATAAATTAGAAATGAATGGATAGATGGATTTCCCGGATATAGAAAAGATTTATACGTTAATAGATGAGAAACTGCAGAGCTGGATAGAAAATGGGATCAAGCATGTTCCCAATCTGATTGTTGCTCTCTTTATTGCTATCGCATTTGGAATTGTCGCCAAGATTGTTGGGAATCTGCTAAATAAGGTTTTTACGAAAACTTTTGAATCGACACAGATAGCTTCTCTACTTACTTCAATTTGTAAAATTCTAATACTTATCGCGGGAATATTTCTCGCTCTCGACTTTGTTGGACTAAAAGGCACAGTTACATCCCTTTTAGCAGGGGCAGGTATAGTTGGCCTTGCTATTGGTTTTGCTTTCCAAGATCTCACTGAAAACTTTATTGCTGGTATTGCTATGGGGATTCGCAAGCCATTCGAGATTGGAGATGTAATAAAGGCAGAAGGAGTATTTGGCACCGTGGAATCCATTAATCTACGAAATACCCATGTGGAAACGTTTTACGGTCAACGAGAAATCATTCCAAATAAAATCTTATTCAGAAATATTCTAACTAACTACAGCGTATTAGGATATCGACGAATAGAAGTACCTGTGGGGATTTCTTATGCAGATGATCCTGTTGAAGCTCGAAAAGTAATAGTTGAAGCAATAAATAAAAAAAACTACGTCATACGCAAGGATGAAACGGCAGTTTATGCTCAGTCATTTGGCGACAGTAGTGTTAACCTTCTCGTTTGGTTTTGGATTAGCTATCCCGGTGATCCAGGCTTTATGGAAGTCAGACATGACGCTGTCGTTACCGTGAGACAGGCATTAGACGATGCAGGTATCCTCATTCCCTTCCCTATTCGAACATTGGATTTTAACGCTAAGGGGAGCGATAACTTAAACGATATGCTGGTTGACAACGGAAGTACCGCAGGTGATAAACGTGCAGAGGGAAGAAGTGAATAGGTAAGAAGTGTCGGGGTAAAACAGCGTTCGAGTAATGCGAAAGAAGCAAAGCCAAAAGATGCGTGAAAAAAGCGAAGTTAATTAAGAATAAAAGTTTTGACCGCTAAATATAACGCCTACCGCTTAATGTATTAAACCCTATACCTACGTATCATACGGACTATTTTTTAATCATGTAAAGTTATCTTTAATAAACTCGAAGAAATTGTTAATGCGTAAACACTAACGACGCTTTCCAAAAGATTTTTGTTCGAGGAATTCATCATGTTGAAAGTAGTTAAATCATCTCTTGTAGTAGCAGTTGCAATGTTAGGTATGTCAGGCACGGCACACGCCGGTATTGAAGACGATCTTGCCAATATATGTACGATCGTTCAAGCCGATGATAAGGGTGAATTGCGCAAAAAAATGCGTCGAGTGCAATCTGACTATCGCTTAAAGCTTAACGACTATTATTCAGGGATAAGTTGTGGTGGAAATAGCCTAATCCGAACTGCAATACTTTCAAACGCAATAGAAGTTGGAACATTAATGGTTAAGAAAATGCCTAAATCCGACTTGTCAGCCCCCGAAAGTGATGGCAAAACATTGCAGGCTTGGATTAATGAAAAAGGCTTGCAGAGTAGCCCTATTCACGCCGAATTAATTGACCGCATGTAACCTATTATACACCGCAGCTCCACAGCGGCGGTCTCCCTATTAAGGCTCCATTTACTGGAGCTTTTTTTTTATGTATTACCATAAACGAACGATAACAGATATATACCAATTGAATGTTACTATTGGAGTAACAACTTTACGTAAATATTTGCTGCCTGAGACCCACATAGTATTACTTATATTTCTTAAATTGCTATACATGTGATTGGCTGTTTAGAACCGAACAAAAAAATCATCGTTGTGAAAAGCTACGAATATTTTGATGAAAAAACGGCCTCCCCCACACAAGCTAAATAGGAATGTGCCGGGGTGTCAAAAAAACACCTTCTATTTACTATTTACTATTTACAGCCACAATACCAAGCGAAATGATCTCAATTTTTACGGGGAGAGCGAGGTATGTAGTGAGTAAGTTAATTAAATCGTAGATAACCACTCCCCTCACCCTATCGAACTAAAACCAACGATTTATATTGGAACGACGTTACTTGTCCGTTATCCACACTAGCAGGAAACGCTAACATATTATTAGCCGCATAAAAAAACAGTTTGTACTGGCCCATAAGGAAATTTTAAATTTATTTCTGGAATGCAGCAATCGAGCTTCAATGCACCTTACACACTAGATTCAGCTTTTATCACAATTCAAGAAACTCGAACTTTTAATTAATTATCAATGACATACAAGCAACCTCAGAACCAGGCAAGCATCAAACCTCACCACCTGATTACGTATAACCTTGCATACCTTGTTATTAGCTAAAATGTTTTTCTTAGCCACAGAATGCCGTTTAATGCTTCCCGAACAAAACAACCCCCAACAAAAAATTTATAGGAATTTAACCATGTTGAAAATTGTTAAAACCTCCCTTGCCATCGCAGTTGCTTCTTTAACTTTTGCTAACGTCGCACAAGCTGCAGTCGAAGATGATTTAGCCAATATCTGTACTATTGTTGAAGCAGATGACAAAGGCGAACTACGTAAGAAAATGCGTCGCGTACAATCTGACTACCGCCTTAAGTTACACGATTACTATACAGGTATCAGCTGCAACGGTAATAGCCTTATTCGCACTGCGTTAGCTAATAATGCTGTTGAAGTCGGTACGCTATTAGTTAAAAAGATGCCTAAATCAGACCTACAACAACCCGAAGCAGATGGTAAAACGTTGCAGGCGTGGATTAGCGAAAATGGCTTATCAAGCAATCCAATCGCAGTAGAGCTTCAAGGCCGCATCTAAACCGATTACATGAAAACCATGTGACTAGTTTCAACATGGTCGCGGATATTACTCCGCCCCAGTGGCTCCTTTAAGGAGCCACTTTCTTTTATACTTCCCTTTCTTACCTGGCGTATAGAACCTTATTTTCAAAGCCAATCGTTTATGGTTACTAGGCGTTGCTGCCTCAAAAATCACGTGTCTTTTTCTAGCGTGTAATTTCACCGAAAGTGAGTGACAAAGGGTTAATATTATACATCCTAAACGGCATTGGAGAGTCCTTTCTCATTGCATAGAACTGGCTGGGTATGTAATTTAATACCAGCGTATTTCAATGATGCTATCTTCTCCCCGCCGTTTGGTCTTTAATTAGTTTGTACCGAATTATTCAGCGCTACAAAGATTCCGAAAAGGAGCAAACAATAAATGAAAAAATTGGCGATAGTTTTTTTAACTGCATCTATGCTTGGCCTGAGCGTTTCCTCTTTTGCTCTAGAAACAGCTTTACCGGAACAGCACACAACTATATTGAGTCTTAGCGAGAAGAAAGCACGCTATTCATCTATACATCAACTTACGTCTTTTATACTGGCGAAAAATGCCACTATAAACTCGGACCTACGCAATAATGATTTAATATTGCAAACTACCCAGCAAAATTCGTTAAGTCACAAAAAGTTACCAGCCACCCTTATTGCGGTTCGATAGCATCTTAATTCGATACTATAATAAGCATTGGTAAAATGTTGCGATATAAATGATTCAACATGGCATGCAGAGTGTTCTGCAACCCCAAACGGCTTCCTTAGGGAAGCCGTTTTCTTTTAAATGGTTAAGATTAATTTACCTTTAACTTCCCGATTCATTAATTGATTTAAAGCAGTTGCAGCTTCACTTAAAGGATATGTCTGCGCAATATGAACCTCAATATCCCCGGCCATAGCCCAGGAAAACAACTCGTTCATATTGTGCCTGAATACTTCTGGTTCTTTTTGGGTAAACTGCCCCCAGAACACGCCCACCAGCGAAAACCCTTTTACTAAGGCTAAATTTGCGGCCAGTTTCGGGATCTCTCCACTGGCATAACCAACAGTTAATAGACGCCCTCCCCATGCCATGGCTCGAGCACAAGCATGAAAGGCATCTCCACCTACGCAGTCATATACCACGTCAATGCCTTTTCCCTGCGTCAATTCCTTTAGCGTCTCTTTCAGATCTTTTTCCATATAATTGATAGTTTCATCAGCACCATACTTTTGAGCAAGCTGAAGTTTTTCTTCAGTAGAGCAGACTGCGATAACTTTTGCCCCCATCCGTTTACCGATTTGAACCGCGGCGAGGCCAGTGCCGCCAGCAGCACCTGTAACCAATAAGGTTTCTCCCTGGCCAAGCTGCGCCCTCTGTTTTAGGGCATGATGAGCTGTAGCATGGGCGGTAACTAAACCGGCCGCAGCGTGTTCGGTGACGCCTTCAGGTATTGGCATAACTTGTGATGCGGGTAGAGCAACCTTTTCCGCAAAACCGCCTAATTGATTTATACCAACTACGCGATCGCCATCTTTAAATGAAGTGACATTTTTGCCGCACTTTAAAATTGTTCCAGCGACCTCATTACCTGGGATAAAGGGGAAATCCGGTTGCATCTGATACAACCCTTGTACTAATAATGCATCTGGAAAATTGACACCCGCAGCTGTTACACCAATCAGAATTTCATTGTCACCGACTTCCGGATCTTCGACATCCGTGTAAGTTAACTGCTCAACTGGCCCGAATTCATTACAAACGATGGCTTTCATCTTATTCCTTGCTCGTGTTATTGAGAATGGGTTCTTGATTTATACCTTATAGACGTAAAGTCAATTTATTAGCATTACACGTCCTCCCATACTTTAGACCACATTTGATTTAATAGGCTAGGAATATAAACAAAAGTAAGTTATAACCAATCTTCAATAAATTAATGTTTTACAGATGAATTTCATTTAAAGAAGCTTTATACATGGACTATCCAAACACATTACAAAAAACGCTATTGGCTACATCAATTACTCTATGTTTTTCGTCCACGCTTCTTGCCCAGGATGAAGACGGCCCCCTCGAGCGTATTGAAGTTACCAGCCAGAAACGAGTGCAAAATTTACAAGAAGTTCCGGTGGCTGTAACCGCATTGAGTGGTGACGATTTACTAGACTCTGTATCCTTCGATGTCTTTGATTTGCAATCCTATGTTCCTGCTTTTGCGGCGTTCCAAAGCCAAAGCGCAACAAATAGCGGGTTTTCAATCCGATCTATCGGTACATCTACTCAAAACTTTGGGTTCGAACCCTCTGTAGGCTTATACGTGGATGGTGTCTACCGCTCACGTCAAAACTCAATAGTTAACGATTTAGCCGACATTCAGCGTATTGAAATTTTGCGTGGACCACAGGGCACATTATTTGGAAAAAACACTCCTGCTGGTGCTGTTTCCATCTATACCAAATCGCCAACATTTGAAAACGGTGATGGTTATGTGGCCGCGACAATTGGCAATGATGACCTTATTAGCATTCAGGGAGGGTCTTCGTTTGTCGCGATAGAAAATGAACTGGCGTTTCGGGCCGCCGGGTTTACCACCCATCGTGATGGTTGGATAAACGACTCTACTTCAGGAGAAAAAATAAATGATCGCAATCGAGCCGGCGTTCGCCTACAAGCGCTTTATACCCCGCAAGATGACTTAACTATACGCCTTATAGCGGATTACGCGGAAATAGATGAAGTTTGCTGTGGCGCTCTTACATTTCAGGGCAATCAAAACGCGTTAGGCATAAAAAACAAGAATGGAACAGATGCGGCATTTGCCAGCCCACCATTTAACGCCACCATTTACGATAAAGAAGATTTTTATAATTACACGACTGCCATATCTTTTTTACCTGAATCTTCTATGGAAGATCAAGGTATCTCAGCTCATATCAGCTATACATTGAACGAGAACTGGCATTTAGAGAGCATTTCTGCTGTTCGCAGTTTTAATAGTTTTGACAAAGTCGATGCTGATTTCTCAGACACTGAAATCCTTTTGACGAAGAATGATGCCGATCTCCACGCATTCTCTCAGGAACTACGGTTGCATTATACCACCCACGCTTTTAATGGTTTATTGGGTGCGTATTATTACTCACAGAACCTTAACCTGGATTACGCAATCGCAACACAAGATGACTTCCCTTTCTTATTTTCGAGCTTTGCGGCCCAAGTAATGCCGTTGGTCGCAGGGTTAAATGCAATTAGTCAGTTAACCCAAGGGACGATTCAACCCGCCGCCATCCCAGCGCCAGCGAATACCCATTTTGTTCACAATGCCTATCAAGAACAAGACAGTTATGCGGTGTTTGCTCAGTCTGACTGGCGATTTTCTTCTCAATGGGAACTCACTACAGGCTTGCGTTATACCGAGGAAGATAAAAGCTTAAATGCTATCTATGATGAGCAGGGACCAGGAATAGATGGGCTTTCATTTGCTCCTGATGACATTCCGAATCCACTGTTGGCGGGAGCCGCATTACAAAATATTGGCGCAGCCTTAGGGACGGGTGTAATGCCCACGGCGGAAGATTTAGCTGCAATTGCGCCTTTTCAGCAAGCTGGTTGGGGCTACTATTTGCTAAATACAGCGATTGTTCTGCCCCGCCCCCCTCTGAGTGAGTCGTTTACCGATAGCCAGGTAACCGGAACGGTTAAGCTAAGCTGGTTGCGTACTGACGATCAGCTTTTATACTCTTCATTATCGACTGGTTACAAGTCAGGTGGCATTAACACTGATAGGATATCAGCATTATTAAACCCGGTGTTTAATGCGGAAAAATCCAGAAGCGTAGAGGTTGGACTAAAACAGGATTGGAATGACGTAAACCTGCGCTTAAATCTAGCTGCGCACATAACTGCTATTAAAGATTTTCAATCTTCAACATTTACGGGCACTGGGTTCAATTTATCTAACGCCGGCGACTTTGATAGCAAAGGGGTAGAAGTAGAGTTGACATGGAACCCGCTTGATGACACTACTTTGACCTTTAACCTAACTTACAACAAGGCCACCTTTGACTTCTTTGAAAAAGGTACCTGCTGGACTGCTACGCCGTGGCACTATGGAATAGACGATCCTGGTCGGACTTCACCAGAACTCCCCTATTGTTCACGCAGTGGTGACCGAGTAGGCTTCGAACCTGAAACTTCCTTTACCATTATGCTTAGTCAACATGCGCAGCTATTCGATTTAGCTATGTTATTCTCAATTGACTATGCGTATGTAGGCAGCCTTTTAATGGATCATTCGAATGATCCTCTAAAAGAAAACGACGCCTATAATTTGGTTAACCTTCGTTGGCAGCTACCCGTTAATGTATGGGACAGTGAAGTTACATTTTGGGCTCGGAATGTTTTTGATGAAGAGTACGTAGCCAGAAATGCGTTTGATGCGCCATTCCAACGAGGGAAAGTTATGGCGTACCCTGGACAGCCCCGCAGTTATGGGGTGACCTGGACCACCCATTTCTAATAAGATTTACAATGCTTCGGGAGTCACATCTTGCGAAGCAAACCCTGTCCCGCGTGTAGCCAGAATCACGTCAAGACCTGGCTTCGCTATCCATTGTGACACGACGATGCGTAACGCATAAATATCATCAGGTACAATCTAGCGAGTCATCACATGATGACCCGCCTCGACCACCGCATTTTCTAAGTAATCTTCCAACTTATCATTCTTTTTAAAGCGGGTATCGGAAACCGTTAAGATGCTATGTTCAACTTTTTATCGCGACCATTAGATAGGAGAACCTGGCGGCAGAGGTTTAACTTCAAACTTCATAGGCCATTCCCCCGTTTGCCAGTATTGCTCTAAATACGCGGACAAAACGTCTTTCGCTGGATGGTGACTTTTAGAAGACAACCAAACCGAAAACTTTTTCAGACCCCCTTGTATTGCCAGCCGCACTTCCGGAGCTAGCTTACTTGAGCTGGCTGCATCTACCACAGCATTTAATGCGACAAGCTGTAGCCTCTCTCTTACACCATAATCAGCCTGCTTCTCTTGATACCAGTGCGTATCGAAAATACGCTCTATCAGGTTAGCAATATCGGGTAGTCCTTTTTCCCTTGTGCTTTGCCACGATAATCTATTTAATCTCTCAGGAGCCAGCAATAAGGAGAAACCGTGCGCTGCTGCGGCTTCGGCAGCGCTAACGGGATCAAAGGCTCTGCCCATGCGGCCATCAAAATGCTCACGGGTAATATCGTCACCAAAAATAGTCGGTGTAATTAGCGGTATTACATTATCAGGAATTCGCAAATAGCTAGCTGTCGTCGCGTCGAGTATTTGCTTAATCGCTTTTTTCTGTCTTTCGACATTGATTATGCGCTGCCCTTTTACCGTTTGTTCTGCCGACTTTATTTCATATTCGTACTCCAGCCCTCCTACTTGCTTAGCTACAGCAGCAAGTTGATAGCGATGTAACAAATATATGGGCACCAACACATCTTCTATGGCAGACAGCCCCTGCCCCTCTTGAATCGATTGAAGTCCTAAATTTTCCAACGCCTTCTTACGAATAGCTGAAATTTCTTTAAATGCGCTGATTGGATCACCCCCGTTATCCCACATATGGCCGCTGCCTGAAGCTTCAATACTAGAGCGGGTGTCGGCGTCCGTTTTGTAACGTAGCTTTTGTTTCTTCGCTAATTGGATTTGCTGCGCCAAACCAGCTTGCTCAGATGCGTCTGAATAATCCTGATAACCATAAGCAATAGCATGCTTATCCCATTTCCCGACGCCCTCATCATAAGCATTTTCTAAAGTAAGTTCACCGTTGTTAAATTCAATCAAAGGATGAGGGTAATCCATAACTGAGGCACGGTTGTTTTCAGAGGCAGCGAAGTTATGCGCTAAGCCTAAAGTATGACCCACTTCGTGAGCAGAAAGTTGACGAATACGTGCCAGCGCCATCTCCACCTGACGGTCGGTTTTGCCTGCTCCTTCAGTAAAGGGACTAGTGAGACCTAGCGCTATTAAATAGTCTTGTCTGACACGTAACGAGCCCAATGTGACATGACCTTTAATGAGTTCGCCTGTTCGTGGGTCGACTACAGATGCTCCATATGACCACCCACGAGTGGCACGATGTACCCATTGTATAACGTTGTAACGCACATCCATTGGATCGGCATCCTCTGGCAACATTTTCACCTGAAATGCATTTTTGTAGCCGATAGCTACGAATGCTTCGTTCCACCAGCTAGCGCCCTCTTTCAACGCTGATAAAACAGGTTCAGGAATGCCCGGGTCGAGGTAGTAAACAATTGGCTCTACTGCTTCACTCTGCTTAGCTGTGGGATCTTTTTTTGCTAACCGGTGGCGAATAATGTATTTCTGTTCCATCGGCTCGGTAATCGCCGTGGCATAATCAAAAAATGAAAACTTCCAGTAGCCCGAATACGGGTGGAATACTCGGGGCTCATAATTCGAATCTGGTAGTTTGACAAAGGAATGGTGCATGTGAACGGATAAACTATCGGCATCAGGAGCGATCTGATGGACGTATTCCCCGGGCTTACCTTTAGCCGCAAACGTAATTAGCGCTTCTAGTTCAGAATTATTCTCAAACCCTTTGCTGCGCTTCAATACTATGCCGCTACGAGCGGTATCAAGCGCATAGGTGCCTTGTTTTGTGTCTTGCAGACGCTTTATCACGCCATGGACATCGCTTAGTAGGTAGGGCGTATAATCTATCAAGACAATTTCATTGTCCGCGGCCACCACTTCAAATCCAGCGATAACGGAATGGGCGAAGGCTTCTTCAATACTTTGTTGTTCAGCTTTGTTTTCAGTGACAGCGCGATAGCGGGTATTAATTTGCCGAAGTAAGACTTTATTTCCAAAGCGGGAAAATTTAACTAACCGGGTATCGCCTAGCTGACCACGATCTAAACCAATATCGTTTGAGCCTAGTCCTCTGGGTAAGCTGGTTTGAAACAACAGTTCCTTCTCCAATTCAACCAGCTCGAGGTATATCTTGTCTTCAGCTTTGTCATAATAAAATGGAATAAACCCATCGTGTCGTTGCATGGCTCCGGCAAACTCACCAATCCCTGGTAACGCCGCCATTGCCTGCAGGCTAACTATACAAAGTGTAAAAATTATCACCCTGATCATGCTTTTTCCTTCATTGCTATTATTTGTTGTTTTATGTGTTCAGCTAACCCTGAAAACCGTTGTTGACGCGTTTGCACCGCTTTGAGGAACGCTTCTTGTTCGCTAACGAACAAGCAGCTTTGTTTCGCCCTTGTTAAGCCAGTATAAACCAGCTCGCGGGTATTCAAATTAAAGCGTTGCTCCTCAGGGCTGGCAGGTAAAATCATCACGACATGCGCAAACTCTGATCCCTGGGATTTGTGTACAGTCATTACATAGGCAGTCTGCACCGCGGGTAAACGGGATAGACTGACGCCCCGCAGACTATTGTTGTCTGCTTCGAACCATGCTTTCAAATTGCCCTTTTCATCAGGCCACACGACACCCACGTCACCATTGTATAGTTGGTTGGCATAATTATTTTCAAGTACCATGATTGGTTGACCTGCATAAAAGCGAGAAAACTGCCCCATGTTTTGCAAATTGGCCATAGAAACCTTTTGCCTTGCTAGTGTTTCGATTTGTTGATTCAACCGCTCTACGCCCAGCGCCCCTTTTTTAACTGGGGTAAGCCACCGGCAGTATTGTGTAGCCAAGAGCGCTTCTTGGACACTTGATGCTGAGAACAAGGGGTTGAAACTTTGCTGGATGAGGGTGGTTACTTTATTGGTGAAAAGTGCGGTTGAAAGCCGTGTAACCGATTGCGATTTAAACAAGGAACCGATTTGTTCGGCATTGATTTTTGTGAGTTGCTGCCAGGCCTCCTTACTGTCTCCTGCCTGAATCAATTGTGCAACCGTAGCTAAATTACCGCCAAAACGCTGCGCTTTTTGTAAGGTAAAAGTAAAAGGCTGCAATAATGATTCGCGGCTTTCTAACGCTAAGTTGGGGTTCAACGTTTGTATATGCTGAAGCATTGCTGGATTCACGGTATTTTTTGTACGTTGCGATCCCACTAACGCTTCAAGTACATTACCTGATTCGATTGCCGGTAGCTGATCGGCATCGCCAACTAGGATTAGTTTACAATCAGGCTTTAAAGCTCTCACCGTTCTTACCATCAAGGCCAAATCTACCATCGACGCTTCGTCTATAATTAACACGTCACAATCAAGTGGATTAGTGTGATGTCTTTTTGTCTTTACTTGGTAAGATGTAATACCAAGTAAACGGTGAAGCGTTACGGCTTTTGTAGGAACAGTGTGAGCTAATTGTGTCAAAACCGAATCAGCTCCCGATGTAAGCGTTTCGATATTCTGGGTAATCGATTCTCCAAGACGCTGGGCCGCTTTCCCCGTTGGCGCAGCCAACTGAATGGTTAGCATTCCTTCTCCAACACATTGTAACGCCAGTAAGATTCTAGCAACAGTATAGGTTTTACCGGTTCCCGGCCCGCCGTTTACGATGCAGAACGGCAGATTCAAGCTGGCTGCCGTTGCCACCTGCTGCCAATCTTCTGTTTGTATCGTATTGGGAAACAATAACGGCCAGATGTGTTTAAGCGCCTCATATTGCTGAGAGGAAAAAAGCTGCAATTGTTGGCGGTGATGTATGGCGCAGGCTAGCTCTCGCTCAAATGACCAGTAGCGTTGTGTATAAAGACGCGTACCGTCGAGTATCACTAATGAACCATTTACTTTAGAACATGCATTTACAATGATATTTTTTAACTCATCAATTTCGGGAAATCGAAATTCAGTTCTATAATCATCACAATTTTTTATTGTGGTACCAGCGATGGCTACAAGATCCAGACAAGTATGTCCCTGACGCTGTGCAATACTCAGCAATACTACTGCGTTACGCCACACAGTGAGTGAAACTTCATCTAAATCAGCACCCTCTGTTAATGCGTTGGCTGTGTACCAATCGATGGGTTCGATATCGGAAGGCGTATTTTCCCCCCATGTGGGCATCGTAGGTTCGGTCAACTTCATACCCTAGCCTCCATAGGAGAATGGTCTGTGAAAGCTGCATCGAGTTCCTGTAAATAGGCGCCGTCGATTTTGGTAAAAAACACGCCTTCGCACTGAGGATTATCCGGGTGCATACCTCGCAGATACAAATAATAGACGCCACCAAAATGAGCCTGCGGATTGTAGTTCGGTAACGTTTGCTGCAAATAGCGATGTAGTGCCGAGGCATAAATTAGATATTGAAGATCATACAAATGATGTTGGTTGTTTTCTGCTAACTGGGCTAATTGATAATCTTCAAAGGCATTGCCCAAATGGGTAGATTTATAGTCGGCTACAAAGTACTTGCCATCCCATTCAAATATTAAATCGATAAAACCATGCATCATCCCGCTCAGCACTTGGTTGTCAGGCATAGTAAGGCTCACGTAATCATCGACGACTTCACGACGATGTTGGTTTACCAGGTCTGACAGTTTTCGGCTATTCAGTTCATTCAACGGAAAATAGAACTTGGCTTCCCGAATTGTTTTTGTCTTCTTTATTGCAGACAAGGTAAAGTTGGAATTTGATGTAGAGAGCGGAGTGCGCAGCGTCTCGTCTAACCACGCAAAAAGTTCCGAATGGTGTTCTTCTTGCAATAGATTATGCCGTTTGAGTATTGAACTCACATTTTCGCACCATTCATTTTGAATTGAAGTACCAAGGGTAAAATCTTTCTCTTCTAAAAGATCATGCAACAAGTTCCCCGCCGCGGCCCCTTTTTCAAACGAGAAGCGAAATGGAAGTGAGGGCGTTAATGCTATGTCAGACTCAATGGCGGGCTGGGTTTCAATAACCTCCCGCTCCCTTTGATCTTGTCGGGTGATAGTCTCGAATCTTGCAATAGAAGAAAACGAATAAAGACGCCAATCATCTCTCACGGAACCTGTAAACTCTTTACAACTAAGTGACTCAGCGTCAGATCTTATTGCTTGGTCTAAGATTTGTGCTTCATTTGAATTGATCAGAACAACAGCGGTATCACACTTCTCATTGGAGACAGATTGCAATTGCTCGTGCCAACTATCGACGGAGTTCACATTACATGCTTTGGCTAATGCTGACGACTCACTGCCAGAAAATGGCGCTACGCCAAGGTAACAGCGATGCGCCGCGCGGGTTACTGCAACATACAAAAGCCGCATTGCTTCAGCATTACCTTCTTCTCTGCAACGCTTTATGGCGGCGTAAGTGGCACCAAGTTGTAAGCGCTGCGACTGACTACCTTCATCATAGTAACGAAACTGCTGCGCAAGGAGATTTCCCGTCTTCACCGGGTCACGATAATCACTGGCAAAAGGTACGAATACTATAGGATACTCTAAGCCTTTAGAGCCGTGTTGGGTGATAATTTGAATTAAATGGGCGTCGCTTTCCAATCGCTGAATATATTCACTGGCAAGAGCGGTGTTATGCATGTGCTCGTCTAACCATAGCAATAATCGCTCTCCCTGCCGATTAGGAATAGCTGAATGTTGAAGCACTTCCGCCAGGTGCATATAATTGGTTACCTGACGTTCAGTATCATCGCCATAGCTGACGAAATGGTGTTTAAGCAAATGTATTATAACGCTCATTGCACCCTGCTGCTGCCACATGATTTTTAACTGCATCATATGGGTAACAATTTCGTCCCACGGTTGTTCGTCTTCGCAATTCAGAAGTTGTATTAGCGAGTCAGCGCGTATACCCAACAGAGGGCTGGTAAGTGCGGCCCGTAGCGATCGGTTATCAGTAAAATGCCAGATACCGGTTAACAATTTGAGTAAATCCTGAACTTGGGCGCTAGTAAACAAACTTTCTTTATTGCTTAGGAAAACAGCGCTTAGTCCGGCTTTTACCAGTATTTGTTTTACCATGGTTGCTTCTGCCGTACTACGAACAAGAATTGCAATATCATTTGGCTTAACAGGGTCGTTGCCTAACTTAGCTTGCCTTAGTAGACGAACAATCTCGTTGCTCAACCAGGTAGCCAACCCTCTTTGCATCGTCGCTTTGTTATCTGATGATCGCGCATCCGTTAACAACAATGCATAGGTAATTGCACTGCGATCTGCGGCGGGATCAGCCAGGGGGGTTTTAGCCGCTTTAGCTTTCTCTGCAAAATTAACCGGTTCATAGCGAATATCAAAGCCAAACACATCTGCCGGGGCTTCAGTTAAAGGTTTACCGAAGAACAAGCGGTTATAAGCCTTCACCATTTCTTTAACAGATCGCCAGTTTGTATCCATTACCCAGCGAAAATCTGCCTGCCTTGCAGCCTGTAAATAGGTAAAGATATCCCCTCCCCTAAAAGCATAAATTGCTTGCTTGGGGTCGCCAATCATCATCAATAACGATGATTCGTCTCGTTTAGGGTAAACATGATTAAGGATACGATATTGAAAACTGTCAGTATCCTGAAATTCATCGATAAGTGCGGCGGGATACAAATCGATTAACTGTTTAGCAACCTTGGTATCGGGGTTACTGATTTGTTCAGCAAAAATCCGAATCAGATCGTCAAAATCCAAAACCCCTAGCTGCCGCTTTTGCTTTTCTACATGTTTGCGGATGAATAAAATGCCTTTTTTTGCCAGCGCGAGTGAAGCGTAATTATCCGAACGCGACTGTGCATCTTTTTCGAATTGAATGACGGCAGATTTCACTTCAGCAATCAAGTCTTTTAAAGGCTGAAATATCGTTTTTAATTCTTCGTTACCCCGGTATCGATTCCCGTTAATGAATCGCGCGACTTCGGCCTCTGGAACACGTAACTGCTTTTGGGACACCCAATCCAACAGAACTTGCCACTCTTGTAAACGAACGGATGCATCTTTTTTACCTTCCACGAGCGTTTCCACTATAAGCGGCTCGTGCTTTAACAAATGATTCTTTGTTGCCGTAAAGGATGTGTCGTATGTCGATTGAAGTTCGAAAAAGTATTCAGTCTGGTCTTTGTTTTGCGCTTCTACGTCGGGCACAAAGGGCACTAACTCTGTATAAATGGCCTGTCTAAATTGCCCTAAAAATACGCTGGGTTCATGCCAGCCTCTTTCTACTAGTAATTCATATTGTTTTGGCTGTGTGGCTAAAATACGAATCCAATCTTGCGTCGCTTGCAGATAAAGCGATGCCGTATCAGTCAAAAGCGATTGCTGCATCGCTATTTTGCTTTCAAAGGCAAGTTGACTAATCATCTTTTTACAAAAACCATGAATAGTAAACACAGCAGCTTCGTCAAGCTCTAACAGCGCCGCTTTAAGAAGCGCTATACCTTTCTCCCCCGGCTGTTGTTCATACAAATATTGGAAGACTGGATCGTTACCTTCCTCTATTTGCCCGTGATTAGATTGTGTGTGCTGCCAAATTGATAGAGCTTCGCGCAAAGTATCTGCTATACGCCCGCGGATTTCTTCAGTAGCGGCGTTGGTAAATGTCATCACCAAAATTTGCTGTACCGATAGCCGCTTTTCTATTAATAGACGAAGATATAAACGTGTAATGTTATAGGTTTTTCCTGTGCCTGCACTGGCTTCTATTAAATGACGGCCGTAAAGAGGTAGGTGTGCAACATCAAGTGGCTTAGGTCGACTATCCATCATACTTTTTTACTCTTTAAATCAAGCGCTAACACCGAAAAAGTGTTTTCCATTTCCGTTAATGGAAGCACCCCCTGGTTTAACCCTAACGGATAGAAAAGACGTACATACGGGTCCTGATTCAAACCACTTATCATCCCCTGTCCGTTGATTTGATTTGCCAGTATTGTTTTTGCTTCAAACGAATCGCACCAGTCTTTCAGGCTTTGCTCCTGCGGTAGCTTTTTAAGTAGTTCCTGGGACAACCCAGCAAATGCGGGGAAAGGCATTTGCGCGGCACGCTGCATCAGCAAAATAGAAGGTGTTATGTGTGCTTCGGCATTCGTTGATTCTTCAGGGTTGATTACAGATTTATATACACTGGCCTCTCCCCCGTTCCACCTTAATGAATAAAGTTCTAAAGGCTTGTGTATATGGGCAGCATTGCAGAGTCTGGCTGTCAGCGTATGTTCTATTATTCTCTGAACTGATTGCGCTCCATAATGATACGCAACCAAACGCGTACTTTCTTCCCATACAGTCGCTGTTAGCTGAACCCCTTCTATTTGACGCTCTACTTTTTTTTCTGCGCCATCGGCAAACCCAATGGACTCAAAAAGTAATTGTGCGCCCGTTTTCCAGTTATTCATCAATACTGGCGTGAGCGGCGTGGAGGGGACGTTCCCGCTTAACTCAATAAACTGTTCGACTGCAGCAATGTCCCGTTGCTCTCGAATGGCTTCGCCCAGTTCGAACATCGACTGATAGCGCGTCAATGCGTTGGCGGCGAAAGGCTCGACATCGTCCAATACTTTATTATCTAGTTCTAAATAGATACTCAGTTGCTCATTCGCGAAAAATTTAAGCGGATGAGCAAGACATCGGGCTAACTGACCAACGGTTATTGTTTTAATCGCCTCAGCGTTTAGCTTAAGGTAAGCAGGGTGAATGCCCTCTTCCTTTTTCTGTACCTCTCGAGCCAAGCGCATCCAGCCAGCGTCAAATGAAGTTGGCGTCGGCGTAAAATTACCGTTGCTATAGGGGTGCAACGGCTGTTGTCTAACAGGAAAAGGGGTATTGGGTTCCAAATACCCCTGATTGATGAAAGAGAGCAATTCGGCCAAAACTAAACTCGGCTGACGCTCACTATTATCGTGTGAATGCCTGCCCTGATAGCTTAAATAGAGATGATCACGGGCAGACAATATGGCTTCTAAAAAGAGATAACGATCTTCTTGTCTTCTCGACCTATCACCCAACCTAGCTGGCTCGAAGGCCATTAAATCGACACTTATAGGCTGGCTTTGTCTAGGGAAGTCGCCGTCGTTCAGGCCCAAAATGCACACTACTTTAAACGGAATACTCCGCATCGGTAACATTGAGCAAAAGGTAACTTGTCCAGTGTGGAATTGACTACCTGTATCAGGCCGAGAAAATCGTTTGGTAAGTAATTCTCTAAGTTGCGACAAGGTAATTTTTTGCGTATAGCTTGCTTCGTTACAATGGTCTTCGATAGCAGCGGCTGCGAGATTAATTTGCTCCCATGCATATTCGTGAGCGGGCAGAGGTGCGAAACACGTATTTCGTAATGTGATAAGAAAGGTATTCCATTCGGCGGGACTGCGACTTTCTTTTAACTCCTCGGCGAACTTTTTTAGCTGATTAATAATAAGAATAAGCTGACCGAGAACCAAAGTGTTCTGACCCTCTACATCAGGTACTGTCACCACACCATCTACAATTAGAGATGTATCTTCAGCCAGCATCCCTTTTAGTAATCGATCAAATCCCCACTTCCAGCTGTACGTATCATCTGCCTTATTCTGTCCTAACACCCCAGCTTGCTGCCGCGCATCCAACCCCCAGTGTACATGCGCTTTTTGCAACCAATGGGTTATCAGCTCAAGTGCTTCATTGCTAATTTTAAACTTCACCTGAACACTTTCAAGGCGAAGATACGCCATAATTTGGTTCACACCGAAACGGCTGTCTGGTAAATGAAGCAGCTCTAGGAAAGCGGCTATCAAAGGCTCTGCGTCTAAAGGCGCTCTGTCAGCAATAGAGCACGGTAATTTGACCGTGTCGGTCGCATCCTGTGCCGCAGAACCCGGCGCGTTAAAAACAGTCCCAACCAGCGGTGCGTATTGCTCTACCGCAGGACACATAACGACAATATCTGAAGGCCTGACAGTGGGATCATTTTGTATCAGAGATAATAATTGGTCATGTAATGCCTGTACTTCCCGTAACGGACTATGTGCTGAAGAAACAATAATGCTGTTATCTGTGGGTGCCAGTTTCAATTTTTGCTGTGGCGCACTGGCGTGCAGAATATCTTGTTGAATAGTCGATAATAAAGAAGAACCAAAATCCGGCTGCTGCTCATCTGCAGCCACATCGAATCCACTGACTTCAAATGATTGTAGAGGGGTGAGTAGATTAAATAGGTCTCTGCCCTGCTTACCTAAATTATTTAGCAATGAATTAGCCTGCTCGTCATTCGCGAAGGCCTGTATACCTTGCTCTCGAAGCTTTCGCGCAAGTTGTCTATCGCTGACCCCTTCTCCCCAATAATTGATACTGGGGTTAAGATGAAAAATATGAACTGTAGTATGCTGCGCTAACGCATCTAAAAAATGAACTAACTGGGGCGCCATCGTATTGATAGCGAAAACGATTACGTGTTGCGGCAGATTACTGTAACTACCCTGCTTAAGCGCATCCAGCGTTAACTGATGCAGGCGTGCTGGGTGTAGTGGCTCTTCATCCGTCAGCATTTGCCAGATTATAGCCTGCCATTTTTCATCAGAATTGTCGCTAAGGCACTGTTCTCTGCTTTCCCATTTTTCTAGCCAATCTGGTCGATACAATAAATACTGCTCAAACACATCTGCAATGGCGGTGGCAAATTGTAAGCGCAGCGATGACCTTTCGTCATCAGAAGATTGATTTTGCCAATACTCACAAACCCGCTTGGCGTGAAGATGCTGACAGAAAACGTCACTTAGCAATATTTCATCAATTCGCCACACCAGCGTCTCGCGTCGATATATTGATTGCCTGGGCACGTTATTTTCACCCAATATATCTCTGGCAGTATCCCACATAAAACGCACAGGTAAGGGGAATTGAAGATTCATGGCTATGCCATGTGCATGGGCTAATTGCATACTCAACCAGTGCTGCATTCCCGGACTCTCAACCAAGATAGGATGCGTTGAAAAAACAGTACCGGGTTGCTCTTTAAGCAACGCGCTGAGCAGGAAACTAAGGTGCTCTAATTTATTGGAAGGATAAAGTGCTAACAAGGCGACATTTTTTTGCTATTTTAGTTGCCGTAACGTTACCAGTTTATGGGGTTGTTGCGAACCTCTTTGGGAAAGAAAAAGCTATAGAGATCCTAAAACACAAAAATCCGCATGGGTAAGAGCGTCAATAACAAAGGGCCTAGCCTATCATCCCTAACTGCGCTACTGAAGCTTGCAACCATGAGCGAAATAGTGACAAGCGAGTTTGATACTCAGCTTCAATGCCAATTTTAAAATACAATATTTTTCAATCCGATAGCAACATAAAGCTCTTTCACTTCCCAACTATGTGCTTTAACGATCCAATGCTGCAGTTATAATGGGTAACGTGTTATGTGCTTCCTATCCGTTCTTCCTTTAGTTACAATTTGTGTCAAAATTTTATTCGTTCGCGCAGGTCTCAAATGCTATCACAACAACAATTAGCCACTATGCTTAGTTTACAAAATAAAATGAATACGAAGGTCAACGACCAGTGGCTGACAGCGGGTTACGGTTACCTGCGCGCAGCCATGGTAGAATCGGTAGAGGCTATCGAACACCATGGTTGGAAATGGTGGAAAGCACACCAAAAAGATCTCCCCCAACTGCAAATGGAACTGGTAGATATTTGGCACTTTGCATTGTCAGCCTGCATCATTGATTACGCTGGGGATATAGAGGCGGCAGCGAATGCTATTTCTGCTCAGTTAGCACAATCCCAACCCCGCGTGCAATTTGATGGTAAAGACTATACCCCCGATTCTCAATCTTTACTGGATAATTTAGAACTAATGACGGGATTATGTGCGGCGAAGCGGTTTAGCGTACCGTTGTTTATGCATATTGCTGAGCAATGTGAAATGTCAGGAGAAGCGCTTTATCGACAATATGTAGGTAAAAATGTACTTAATTTTTTCAGACAAGATCATGGTTATAAGGAAGGGAGTTATATTAAGGTTTGGCACAACCGTGAAGACAACGAACATTTAGTTGAGGTTCTTGCTACTCTGGATATTAATTCGACGCATTATAGTGACGACCTATACCAGGCTTTGAAACATCGTTATCCGAACTAATCAGTTCTCCTAAACATTATGCAAAGAAGCGCAGGAAGATGTATCCCTAGCCAATACTGGAATCAGTTCTCATGACTGGTTCCTCCATTTCAATGTATTGGTGAAAATTTCCTAACATACTTCCTGACGCCACAACGTAAATTAACAAGACCAACCCTTTAATTTAGCTTCCATTATTCAAGGTCAATCACTCATCTTTCTTACCTAAAAAGGCACTAGCGGTTTCATTTCAACAGCATACCTATTGTCATCGAGATACGTGTGAAAAGAGAAGAGTAAGCAAGAATAAAGAAAAGTCTCAGGTGGAGAACCTGTAATCAACTTCAGAATCAGTAACGTTATACAATGTCAGGTGTTTAAAATGCAAAAGACGATGCCTATTGCATCGCCTTTTCCTTTAAGCATTGGTAGTTACTAGAATACGTAATTAACCGCGAAGCGTACCAATGAGGCATCATCGGCATCATTTAAATCGCTATCATACTTGGTAACATCGGCTTTAAGCGCCACATTTGTGTCCCAATCGTAGCGTACTCCGAGAGAGTAAGTATTACCCTTGTCAAAAAATGCCTGTTGGAGGCCGGTAATTATCGTAGCAGCCTGGGTACGAATCGGTTCAGGAAAATTAGTTACCTCGTCCAAGAACTTAATGTCGTCTTCAGCGTCAGTCCATTCAGCCGTAACAAACGGCGTGAACTTGTCAAGTCGCACTCCCGCTGTAACATAATAGTTCACTCTATCGACATAATAACTATCATCAACTGTTATCTCAGTAATTTCACCTGAAATAAACCAGTCAAAGTTATCGTATTCCAGGCCTAACCCCGTAAACACACCGGTATCGTCCCTAACGTCAACAAGATCTGTTAATGCAGGATCGATTTGATTTAGCCCCGACAAAGCCGGCGATAGCGCATCAAGATTAAAAGTGAAATCACCCCTTCCTAAAACACCTCGCGCTTTGAAATTACCATAGGCAACTTCTAAAGTGGCCGTAGCTGCATTGTTTCCTTCAACATTGCCTGGTAAGCCCCCCACAGAAAACGCAGGATTAATATTACCGTAGGCGAATTGAAAATTATATTCTAAATCCCCTTTGAAATTGTTGTAATCAACTCTTACACCATCGATATTATTGAACACTACGCCATAGACCGACTGTGGCGGCGCCACCCAGTGGTAAGAATAGCCTACATCTAGGGATGCTGAATAACGAAACAACGGCACACGTAAACGACCAGCCGATATACTAAGATTATCCGTATGTGCATAAGTCATATACGCCCATTCGAAATCTACCTCATAATCATTCTCGCCACGTGCCACAAGCTGACCTGTTGCAGTCAGCTTTTCATTTACATCACCACTTAATTGAATGGCAAACAAACTCTGTTGGTCAAATGAAAAATCGTCGTCATAACCATAAAGCGTGTCATCGTTGCTAGTTATACCGGTTACAAGGTTGGCAAAACCGTTAATACGAACTTCAGCTTGCGCACCGGAGCTCACTGCAAGTGCCACAGCACTTAATAAAAATAATTTACGCATAATTCTCTTCCTGACTTATTTAACTGGAATAACTTTCACGGCATCGGTTACAGCGCTGCTATCCACATAGCTAATCGCTGAAGGATCGGAGGCAACTGCCGCTACTGCAGCTGCATCGTCAGCCACTTCTTTAGGGGGCGTACCTTTACCGGTGAAAACTAATTTTGACCAATATGCTGATATTTGACTTGAGTTACGCTCAAGAACCTGCTCATCAAATTGATTACGTGATGCCGCGTCATTTTTTTGATTAATCGGTGTAGCGGAACCACCGCCAGGAAATTTCTTCTCTTTTCCAAGAAAAATTCGTTTTACAGATTCGTTATCTACCGCACTACTATTAGCCGGATTCACAATAACGACAACGTCTGCTAATACGTTAGGAGCAATAGCCAACATCGTCCCAGCGACCAGTGAGGTTATCATCGTTGCTTTTTTCATAGCGATTCTCTTTGTTATTTCTAGTTGGGGCGCGAAATGTAATGTGTGCGCGCGAATAAGGCAATGGTTTTACACTGGGTAAAATCATACCTATTATCATAAGTGTATACGTAAAAATAACTTTTTCTCTCTTGACTATTTTTTAGATCAACTGGTGAAGTTGACGTGGCAAGAAAAATCACTAGTGTTTTTAATGAGATAAATCAGCCAGTTAGATTGGCGAAGAAAGTGTGGGGTGATAAGAGTGAGTGAGCAGAAAACATTAAACTTGTTTAATATACCCACTCGAGTCGGATTTTATGCCTCTATCCGAGCAATTTCGGATCCATACTTCGCCTGGATAATAGAATCAAACCTAGATTCAAGCACATGTCTTTTTACTTTTAACGTGGGCGTTAAGAGCCCATTATCGATACTCCATTCATTTTGCATAATTAAAATACGCGCTACTCGCTGATGACTCTCAAGCTGACTGTTAACTTCGTGTAACGTGTTTTTAAGTGATGTATCGACTTCAGCAGACGACACTTGCCGCGCTTCTTCGCCCAGCACCACTAATGCTATGGGTTGGGGTAAATTATTGCCTGTAACACATACTTGTTCAATATAGGCATTTTCCATTAGTTTCGCTTCTATAGGGGCCGGGGTTACGTATTTTCCTTTCGCAGTTTTAAAGATATCTTTCAAACGACCCGTAATTTTTACGTACCCTTCGTTGTCGATGACGCCTTTATCACCCGTACGTAAATAGCCATCTTCGGTGAATACTTCTTTGGTTTTTTCCTCATCCAAGTAATACTCTTTCATATTACAAGGCGCTTTTACCTGAATTTCGCCTTCTTGTGACGTGCGGATAGTGACACCTGCGTAAGCCTTTCCAATAGTACCAATTTTGTCATGCCGAAAAGGGACACTTGCTGTACCGTAAGCACTGTTTTCGGTCATCCCCCACCCTTCGCAAATGGGGATATCTATTTTAGCGAACCATTCAATCGTGGCAGGAGCTAAGGGCGCCGAACCGCTTGCAAAGAGACGCGTTTTATCTAATCCCAATCCTTTTTTGATTTTTTTAATTATCAACTTATTAATGACTGGAATGCGTAATAGCAGATTAAGTTTTTTCTGTGGCAATTTCGCTAAAATGCCCATCTGGAATTTAGTCCAAAGCCGCGGCACGGAAACAAATAATGTAGGTCGCGATGCCTGCACGTCGCGTTGAAAAGTATCTAAGGATTCAACGAAAGACACATGCGAACCCGAATACAAACTGGCAAGTTCGATAAGTACGCGTTCGGTAATGTGTGCCAGGGGAAGATAACTTAATAATTTATCTTCTTTTGTGGTTGTGAGTGGCTCTATACAATTTTGCGCAGCCCAACAAATTGAATGATAAGTATGCACAACTCCTTTAGGCACTCCCGTACTTCCGGAAGTGTAAATTATTGTCATGGTAGACTGCATATCTGGAATGGGAGAGTCTTTTATAGGATCGCAATCAATAAACTCGTTCCAACTATAGTTCGCTGGCGTTCCGGGATACGGGAAAGATACTGTCGGGAAACGACTATCAATTGCGGCAAGTTGTGATTCGGCATTTTCTAACTTGCCGACAAATACCAGCTTGGCGTCCGCGTGTTCTAATACATGTTTTATAGTACTTTCGCCAGCGGTCGCGAAAATAGGGACAGAGATGTGCCCAGACATCATTATTGCTAAATCAGTAATAAACCATTCAGCACAGTTTTTAGCAAAGATGGCAATGCGACTACCTGGCGCCAAGTTCCTTTCATTAATTCTGGCAGCCACACGTCTGGCAAGATCCGCAACCTGCCCCCACGTATAATGCCGATACTCCCCTTGATCAGGCTGAGAAAGATAATTTTCGTCCTTTCTTGATTGTTCCCAGTGATACAATCTCTCCAGCGGAGACATGACCCCTGGCTTATGGCTGACGAATGATGATGTAGGTGTCCTATTCAATTTTAATTTCCTGATGCTTATTTATTTTATGGTTATGCATTTAACCCATTCTTACCATACAAAATCATTAAAACTCAATATCCTTGTATAGCATGTCGAACATTTTGCATACGTATATTATCTACCATCGTCTAAAAAGCAGCTCGGCGACATCATTAGCTGCAACGGGCTCCGAATAGTAATAACCTTGTTGGCTCGTACACCAGTTGTCAGCAAGATATTGAGCCTGAAACTCTGTCTCAATACCTTCTGCAACACATTGTAGCTTTAACTTATTCGCTAAATTTATCGTAGCTATAACAAGTGCTTGGTCAACATTTTCTTCGTTAACATCGTCAACGAATGTTTTATCTATTTTCAACACATTGAGTGGAAACTTCTTAAGATAGCTAAGGGACGAATATCCCGTACCAAAATCATCTAAAGCCAAAACAAATCCCGCATCTTGAAATCGTTTAACCTGCCGTAATGCGTCATCTGCGTTATCGATTAACACACCCTCAGTAATCTCAAAGCGCAAGGCTGAGACAGGCAAGTCGTGTTCTTTAAGAAGTTGAACAACACTGTCTAAATCAAATTCTGTTTTAAAATGCAAAGCAGATAAATTTACCGACATATACCCCGTAAAACCCTGGTCATACCAAAGTTTCAAATCTTCGACTCCCCGTTCCATCGCAAACCGTGTTGCGTCAATAATATAACGAAGCTGTTCTAAAACCGGTATAAACTCATTGGGGCCAATTGTGGTCGACTGTACACGGCACCGCAATAATAACTCCACCCCCTCTGTCGTACCTGAGGTAGTGTTCACGATGGGTTGATAATAGTTGAAGAAACCCTGCTCCTGCCACGCAAGTTTCACAAGATTTTCTAGTTGCAACCTATTCTTAGCGACTTCATTCATTTCTTGTGTGTAATAGGTAAAGCCGGAAAGTGTATCTTTCTTCGCTGAATACATAGCCACATCCGCTTGCTTTAACAGCTCGCTTGAATCCTTACCGTCATCAGGATAAAAAGAGATGCCAATACTACAAGAAACCCGCAAAACTTCTTTCCCAATAGAGATAGGCATTTCGATTGCTTCAATTAAACGTGTCACAATCGGTGAAATAGCTTCAAACCCTGCCACACCCTCTAAAACAATAACAAACTCATCGCCACCAAGCCGTGCTACAGTATCGTCTTCAGATGCAATATTAAGCATCCTATTCGCCACTACCATGAGCAACTTATCGCCATAGTCGTGCCCCAGTGAGTCATTGATCCCTTTAAATCTATCTAAGTCGACGAACAATACCGCGACTTGAGTGTTATGACGTCGAGCGTAGGCGATGCCGTGATCTAATCTATCCAACAACAAACTTCTATTGACTAAACCTGTTAGTGCATCATAGTTGGCTATTTTTAAGAGTTTTCTTTCGGCGTCTTTTTGGATAGAGATATCAGAAAACACCATCAGGAAGTGGTCAATTTTATCCGCAGTGGTTTCATCCGAAACGGCTGTAATATCGATCAGTACATCATACTTTTGACCGTCACTTCCCTCTACTTGCCCCTCTTCTTTTACGTAATCTCCGGCCGATAAGCTATTTAAGCGCTCATCAAATTGGTGCTCCAGGTTGGGGAATCGTTTATATAGCCGTTGGAACTGCTTAACGAGATCCTTGCCCGAGGACAGGCCAAAAATCGTTTCAAAAGCGGGGTTAATCGCTAAGGGATCTTTTTTCTCATCAAATATCACCACCCAATCCCGCGTTTGCTTAAACGCCTCCCCGAATAGTCGCACTTGTTTTTGTGCTCGATTGAGACGAAGAATTTGGTTGTGACGATGCTGGAGGTAAATTGCTACGAACAGCATTCCCAAAACGATGAAGCTGCCAATGGCTACGGGAGACTGAAAAGGTGCATATGGCATGTTGAACGAGATAGCCGCAGGTAATAACGTAAAATCTACATGCTGTTTATCAGGTGCAACTTCAAACCTGTAGCTCCCTGCTGAAAAGGAACCAAAGGTTATCCGTGGCTCACGAGTCACTCCTTCACTTACGACTTTACCCTCTCGGATAAGACGATAGCGATATTGTAAATCGCCAGCCAAACTTGACATATTCGCTGAAAAATTAATAGTCATACCAAAATCTGTATAATCAAGGTCGAAGTGACCACTAGAAAGGTTTTTCATGGCTGTATTCAGTGGACGCGAATCGAGTTCCACCGATGTAATAACTAAAGGCATTGAGTATCGACTTTCTTCCGCATCTTGAAGAATTTTTTCAGGAGCAAAAAGCAACATACCATTCGTAGAACCGAAAACCAGACGATCGTCATTCAGTTTTAAAGCGGCTCCTTCATTAAATTCTGAAACGGCGAGTTCTTTACCATAACGATAATTCTTCAATAGATGCTTTGTAATTGAATAGTGATGTAAGCCTGAATGTGAACCAAACCACAGGTTATCGTTTTTATCGACCGTCAGTCCATACACGATATTTGAAAGTAGAAGATTTTTCTCATTAATCTTATTTTTGATTTCAAACGTTTTAGCATCTAACCCAAATATACCGTATCGAGGAAAGGCTACCCACAACTTGCCCTTTGCAATAGCATAGGAAGAAATAGCAGCATCATTATTTTTTTGATCCTGAGTGAAACGGAATACACTTCTCGTGGAAAATGTTTCGGTATCAATCAGCCATAACCCATCTAAAGTAGATAAAAAAATCTCTCCCTTATAATGAGAGCTTTCGTTTAGAAAGCTCGCCCCAAAACGCGGATCGAATTCGCTTTCAGGTAATGGCAAAGATTCAAGCAGTTGCTGCTGGGGGTCATAACGGTAATATTTATCAGCGATGAAGTAAATTCTGCCCTGGCTGTCTCTTCCCGCCCCATAAATAAATTGATTAAATACCTTTGCGGATTGAGTACTTTGCGTCGGCAGCGACGTCAATGAATTACTTTTTCTATCAAACAGCTTTAGCGAATCATATGTCTGAACAATTAACTTATCTTGAGGGGCGGGAAAAATGCGTTCTACTAGTACAGAATCATAAAACTTTTTGTTGCCGCGAGTAAGGTAAAAGTCTGATTTGTCAGTCGCAAGGTTAAGGCGCGTAAGTCCATTTTCAGTCCCTACCCATAGAAATTCACTATCCTGTTGCCAGAAACTCCAAACTGCGTTGTCGCTCAATATAGTTTCATTATTAATACCATTCTGAATGGTCTTAATAGACAATGTTTTAGGAGACCAATATAGGGCTCCCCCGTTAACAGAGCCGAGCCATAAATTGCCTGCTACGTCGATGGCAATCGTTTTAATTGAAGTATTAGAAAGCTTAATTTTTTCATTATCGGGTTCGAGTAACTGATGCCACTGCCATTTACCCTGGCTGGTTTCTAACTTAACGAGTCCAATGTTAGTGCCTAGCCAAAAGCTCCCATCAATATCCTCCACCTGCTCCCAAATATTTAACTCTCGGATGATGTGGTTAAATGTCGGAGCAGCGTTACCATGACGTACATAATTGACCAGCTCTTCTAAGTTTGTTTCGAACAGGCCTTCTACCGTCCCCACCCAGAACCGCTTATTTTCATCCAACAGAAAATGCTTCACATTGATATTGTCTAACGTTGGGGTAACGTCGCCCAGATAGTCAATCTCTTTCGGCCTAGCGTCTTTTTGATTCAAATCAATGGCTAAAAACTTATGGGTTGCGCCAATAAATAATACTGACTGGTAGAGACTGGCCACACGGATGCTTTGTTCCGTTTCTAGCGCAGATTCTGGAAATTGATATAGCACGGTTATTTCGTCACGACGGCTATTATATCGGACGACTTCTTCATCTAAGGCGATAATTAACTCGCCGGGTCTACTTTCGAAAAAACCGTTTGCGGACTGTATCCACCTTGCCGATTCGCTATACGCTCGACGAATTACATTTTCCACTTCATTTTCATACAAATCGTACCGAAAGATCCCATTGCCAGCGGTGCTTACCCACAGGTCATTTTTACTGTCGATAAATAAAGATTTAATACTTGCATTAATAAACACATTATTTGGGCCAGGAATAACTTCGTTTCGGTATCCATCCCATCGATTCAGACCGCCATCTGTTGCTAGCCAAACGAAGCCGTCCTGATCAATAGCTACTTTGTTTACGTTATCTTGTGATAGGCCGTGTTTTGAGGAAAGATATTTAAAAGTAGGATTTGGAACTACAGGCTCAGCATTTGAAGCGAAAGTCCAGAATAAAACAATAAGGAAAGCTAACCCATACTTCATTACGACACATACCTCCTACGGACTCGGCTAAAGGCGAATAAACTTACAAACAAAATAGTATAATCATCCACCTAAATATGAGACCTGTAATACAAACTGTTTTAGGAATATGCGGGTTTAATGTTGAATAATAGATCACCAACAAGTTGAATTCAAAACAATTCAACTTGGGCCATATTGAGAAGGGTATATTACAGCGGTTTTTAGGTTAAAAACTTCTTCTAATGCTGATGGAGTTGTACGTTTAGTTGGTCAATCACTTCAGCCCATTCAGCATCTTCGAGCAATGCACCTCTAAGAAACTCGGCCTGGGAGTCATTCCAAAAAGGGGCATCTTCAATATGACGGCTGTCATTCAAACCTCGATGCTTTTCAATAAATGAATTTATTTGCTGCTCACTTGAATCCAAGCCCAGTTGCACAAAAAGATCTTGCATGGTCGGTAGCTCTGTATACATGACTATCCCCTTATCTAATGTTGAAAATACTTCGGCATGTGGTTGCTATTTCAACGAAATCAGCGAACATTGGGATCAGGTATGTTTGCGGTAAAATCCGACCTTCAGGGGTTCGTTTTTGACATTATCTACTCAACATCCTCTCTGTTAATAGCAACACGCAATAATGTGTGCGCACTACCCGTAACAGTTTGTTACCTTTTTGGCAGACCAAATTGTCGAAAATTTATTGGCGTAAAAATGAACGAAATTGGGTGTACTCTAAAGTTAATCAACCTGCACCAGAGAGAAGTAAGAAGTAAAAAGTAAAAAGAAAGAGAAAGGCATATACCCTGCCCTACATCAATCTGGAAAGCATAACATAACTCTCCTTCATTAATGTGCCTTGCGCAGATTCATGCCTTTTTTTGTTAGCTAACCGTCCACTAGCAAAAACTGTTTTAACCTAGTTGAGCCGAAAATTCCTCTGGCGATAATACTTCTCCCTCCTCTCCGGGTAGGGGACATACCATAACGAGTAAGTTATCTTCCGCAAGTCCAGGTTGCCACTTTTTGATCCAGTCTTCTAATGTAATACTTAACGGTTCACAATCCGCCCACTCATCAGTGGCCCAAAGCTCAGCAAGCTCACTTTCAGGCCAAACAGGCACACCATCTTCTTCATCTTCCGTGTTAAGCATCACGCATCCATGCTGATCGGTAAGGATCCAAATTTGTTTGTTTTGTTCAATTAGTTTTAACGTTTCAGTCAGTCGCTGCTCTGGATTTAATGTCAGTATTGGATGATTATCTTTAGCCATATTTTTCTCATGCAAATCAGTAAATTCAAAATTATGTATCGTTCTAAATGTTATTGTACCGTATTCGTCCAATCTTTGATTGCTGAAAACATAGTTGGTAGCCCTTCGCGCTTACTGGTTTTCAACATACTTAAATAGAGTGTTACACTCACACCCTCCAGCTTTGTCTGCAGTTTTGCTTTGGGAAAATGAATTGAACGTTCGTTTGGGTGCATCGGCAATACTGCCACTCCTCCCTCGGATGCTAAAGTCGATATAGCAATATTGAGTGAGTTTGTTTGTAGTTTCGCATCGCGTAAATCCGCATGGGAGTGCAACAATGATTCGTGAGCTTTGCTCCCCCAATCTATTGCGATGAAATCTCCCGACGTAGGCGCTGTGGTATCATTTAAATTGAAAAGCCCCAGCGGTATAGAGGCTATTTGATGACATATTACATCTTCAGTTTTTAACGGCTCCGTGGATAACGCAAAATCGACGACGCGTTCGTGTAATTGTCGCGTAAGATTATCCAATGTTAATACTTCCGCTTTAACGGACCAATCACTGAAATCACTATGTAAAAAACGAAGTATGTCGGCTAACCGTAAATCACATGCCAGTTGCGTAACACCAAGCACAACATATTCTGCAGTTTGTGCTTGAAGTTCGCGTTTTGCCTGCTTGAGAGTATCGCAAAGCTGCTGAGCATACGGAAGCAACTTTTCACCCGCCTGCGTCAACTGAATGCTGTTCCGGTGGCGTTCAAACAACGATGTATGAAAATATTCTTCTAACAGTTTTATACGTGCGCTAACAGCAGACTGGGTAAGATATAAATTCTCAGCCGCTTTTCCAAAATGACGGGTATTGACTACTTCAATAAAAGTAGTGAGGAAACGAATATCCATGGAAATCAGTTATAGAAGTGAATCTGAGACATAAGCTGTCACAGATTCACTAGCATGTAAACCTTAAAGGCTGATTTACCACTGGCAAAAAGTGGTGCGAGATGCCAAATTAAATGACATCTTCAGATGATAATAAGGATGTTATGATTAGCCCTGATACAGACGGCGATGTTTTTCCTTTCGCTGAAGATCTCTCTTTTGTTTATCTTTAACCAAATGACGACGGTCAATGCCCTTCTTTGCAGGACGACCTTCATCTTCTACCGAGTCCCATTCTTCTCGCTGGTAACGATAGTCTTTACTCATTGTAGCCTCATTGTGATAGTTTCATGCGCATTATCATGCGATCAATAAAAATAGGAAATGAATAATATTTGTCGTATCGATGAATAATTTTTAACCGAGCTTTTCAATCATTGCAAGCAGATTTTCGGTTATGTTCCTCTAATAAGTGAAAAACAGGTCTTGCGGGACAATTAATTTGCCCTTCATCGGCTGACCTACTGTTCGAACAAAAATTTTTATGGTCAGGGACAAATTTTTTTGTTTTCTTTTTTTTATTTTCTCTATTAAAAGTCAGCCTGAGTTCATTAACAGGTGTGAGAATGATTATGAAAGCCCCTGAAATTCGCATTTCTGCTAAACCATTTATCGACCGTCAACATTTTCCTTATGGATTTCGCAAATCAGGCGATTTCAGTATTGCTGAGTCTGATTTACTAACCCAGTATGGTAACAGCTTGCTTGCGTTTGAGCGCGGCGAGTTAACACCTGAATCTGATGACGAAAAACATTTTGTCGAATTTATACAAGGCAAATCGGCGGCCGCTAACTCACTGGAAAAAGCATGGCAAAAATACGTCCATCTGGCCCGCGGTAAGAAGCATTTTTACACGTTACATAGTTCAGCCAGTAATCAATCTGATTATGATGAGGATTATACTGACGAAGCATTTGATGTAGCTTAATAAGCAATACTGCCTAAAGGAAAAGGCGAATCATCTTCACAGGTTCGCTTTTTTGTTACATTTTCACTGATCCTTCCTTAAATTTTCAACGAATGGAGTTAAAACGCAGATTTCACTCTACACTTAGTGGAGGTAGGAAATTTAAGGAAGCGATATGCTAATTTCATACAATCAACTCACCAGCTTTGCCATCCACGCAACTGACGGTGACATTGGTGGCTGCAAAGATGTTCTGTTTGACGATCAAGACTTTGTAATCCGGTATTTTTATGCCGATACCAATACTTGGCTTCCTTTGAGCCGTAAGGTGGTGCTCCCCCCCATTGCAATTCTTAAGCTAGATACGAAAGAAGAAAAAATCCATGTAAACATGACCCGTAAAGAGTTGAAGGACAGTCCATCCATCGATGAACATAAACCGGTATCGCGCGAATATGAAGAAACGTTATTCAAATATTTTGGGTATGGCTACTACTGGATTGGACCTGGTGCTTGGGGAGATTTTGCCCATCCGACAGAATTAGCTAACGTAGATTTAGATAAAACGCAGCAAGATGATCACCCAAATGTGGTAAATCATCTGAGAGCCTGTAGCGAAGTACATGGATATGAGCTGGCATCGGGCGAAGAAGAAACCGGACATGTTGAAGATTTTCTTATTGACCCGCAGAGCTGGCAAATACAGTTAATTGTGATTGACACGCATAACTGGATGCCTGGGGGCAATAAATTCGTCATTGCCCCCGCCCAGGTGGCAAAAATAGACTGGTCATCGCATAAAGTTAAAGTCAAGCTCGACAAAGACGCCCTTCTCTCTCAACCTGAAATCGATTTAGAAAGGCTAGAAGACGAAGCTTACATTGCCGAGCTCATGGCACAGGTCAGGTAATAGAAATGAGTAATAAAACGCTTTATCAAAAGCAAACGTCCTTAGCGATCGACAACTTTGGTATTGGCAACACTCCTATGCCATCTACGTTTGTTCAGGCACTGGGGTTCGTCAAAGCCTCGTGTGCTCAAGCAAATAAAGATCTAGAACTCCTGGACGAAGAAACCGCAGAAGCCATTTGGCAAGCAGCGACGGCAGTAGCCCAAGGCGAACACTATGATCAGTTTCCGGTCGATGTTTTTCAAACGGGCTCGGGCACCAGCACCAACATGAATGCCAACGAGGTGATTGCTTCACTCGCAAGCCAGTCGCTATCGCACACTGTGCATCCGAATGATGATGTAAATATGGGGCAAAGCTCAAACGATATTATTCCTACTACCGTACATGTAAGCGCCCTCTGGCAATCAACGACAGTACTGCTGCCTGCGCTCGATAAACTTATTGAGGTTATCGATTCTAAAGCTAACGAATTTAACCATATAATCAAAACTGGCCGCACCCACCTAATGGACGCCATGCCAATAAAAATTTCACAAGAACTTTCAGGTTGGCAAGCCCAATTATGGCTAGCTAAAAACAGGTTCACAGATACCCATGCCAGACTTAGTGAGTTAGCAATTGGTGGCACAGCAGTAGGCACAGGAATCAATACCCATGCTGAGTTTGGCGCAAGAGTTGCTTCATCGTTAACACAGCAGCTTGGCATAACCTTTACCGTTACAAATAATCACTTCGCTGCGTTGTCCTCGCAAGACACAGCGGTAGAATTTTCTGGTCAGTTAAATGCGTTAGCAGTTGCGCTAATGAAAATCAGTAATGATTTACGCTGGATGAACAGTGGTCCGCTAGCTGGCTTAGGTGAAATAGAATTAACCAAGTTACAGGCTGGAAGCAGTATCATGCCAGGTAAAGTAAACCCTGTAATTCCTGAAGCGGTTGCTATGGCATGCGCACAGGTTATGGGCTTACATACAGCGAATACGGTTGCAGGGCAATCTGGGAATTTTCAACTTAATGTAATGCTACCGCTAATTGGCTACAATCTTCTTACCGCAATTCAACTGTTGGCTAATAGCTGCAACCATCTCGCATCGAAAGCCGTTTCAGAGATGAAAGTAAATAAACAACAACTTGAAAAAGTGCTCGCTAAAAATCCAATTTTGGTTACTGCGCTTAATCAGTATATAGGCTATGAAAAGGGGGCACAGATTGCCAAAGAAGCATACGAAAGTGGCGAAGATATTCTCACGGTTGCTGCCAGAATGACAGAATTTAGTAAAGAAGAATTGAAGCACATTTTAGACCCTGCCAAACTGGTGAGTCCGGCAGGTTAAAAGTTATAGGTATGTATTACTGAACTGTAATACGCTAATTATGCTATTTGTGTTTGCTCGCAGAAAAAAGAGTAAAGTAAGGCGATGGTTTGTTCAATCCGTCCGTCGGTCAAACTATAGTAGATAACTTGCCCATCACGGCGAGTTGAAACCATCTTAGCTTCACGCAACAGCGCAAGATGCTGCGATAGCACGGGCTGGGTAACCGGAATACGGGTTAACAACTCAGAGACTGATAATTCATTCTCGAGCAATGAACACATCACCATAAGACGTGTTTTATTGGCAAACTGCTTTATGAACTGTTCAGCATTTGATGCGTATTCTAGCATTTCGCTGGTATCAATTGTATTGTCTAATTCCATGATAAAACTCTTCGAAACCTGCACGTATTTCTACTGCGGAAAAATGATCAGCAGCAGGAACTAATAAAACCCACTGTATGAATATTAACCAGACATTTCGTTCGCGATAGGTGGAAAAAATATAAGACGATTCTTATAGTAAAACTTCTCGCAAACCTTTATGGAGAACCGTTTACATGATACTCAACATGCAGCAAAGATTGCAATCTATTTCACCCACTGTTCGTAAAGTCACCGCCAAAGAAGCGGCGAAAGAATGCGCAAAAAACAATGGCACTGTCATTGACGTTAGAGAACCTTCTGAATGTGAAACGTCACCTTCCACTGCAAATATCAATATTCCCAGGGGCGTATTGGAAATGAAAGTAGTCGAACAATTTAAGAACCCGGATCATCCATTTTATATTCATTGTGCCTCAGGTGTTCGCGCTCAGTTAGCTGCGGAACAGTTATTGAAAATGGGGTATACCACGGTGAACGCAATAACGTGCGACATCAAGACGATCGAACACATTAACTTTGCAGAATGAATAATTTGGGAAAACGCTCCCTTATATCTCCTCCTATTGATGTATTCTTTTATAAAGCTCATTACAATTTCATAGTCTTATGCTAAAAGCTACTTTGGAACAATGGCGCATGTTTAAAGCTGTGGTCGAGGCCGGCGGTTTTAATCATGCCGCGGTTCTTGTGAACAAAAGTCAGTCCAGCGTACACCATGCGGTCAATAAACTAGAAGAATCACTCGGTGTGCCCTTATTTGAAAACGATGGGCGTAAGATTAAACTTTCCGAAGAGGGAAAGCTTTTACTTTCTCGGGCCACATGTTTACTTGAGGAAGCGAAAAAGCTTGAGTCCGTGGCTCACGGTCTTCAGCATGGGGTTGAAAGCCAACTTCGTATCGCCGTCGACCTAGTTTTTCCTGCGGATATATTAAATAACGTACTCGATACGGTATCCCAAAAATACCCTTATTTGCGAATAGAATTAATCGAATCCGTTTTAAGTGGCGCCAATTCTTTACTCGATTCCGGCCAGGTTGATCTGGCGATTTGTCCTTTCCCCCACCCGGACGGCTTTACCGAAGAATTATGTAATATTTGTTTTGTCGCCGTAGCCAGCCCTGCCCACCCATTAAATAATCTACGTCCCCCCCTTACCGTCAAAGATCTAAAAACGCATCGTCAAATAGTAGTACGGGATTCCTCCAGCCAAAGAAAAACAGATTCAGGTTGGTTAGGTGCCGAGCAGCGTTGGACAGTAAGTCATATTAGTACGTCAATTGAAATGATAAAAAGCGGGTTAGGGTTTGCGTGGCTTCCGGAACGGTCGATCAAAACGTATTTGGACGAAGGTACATTAGTAAAGCTGCCACTTAAACAGGGGAGTAGCAGGCAAGCCACTCTTCACTTGTGTTTTGAAGATGGCGAGCAACTTGGACCTGCGGCAAGGGAGTTTATCGGCACACTTCGATACGAGTTAATAAAGTTACAAGAAAGGGAAGGTTAATATCAATTCGCAATATACGCATCAGGTTAATGTACAAACATTGCACATTCGCCAAGAACAAGATATAACTACCGCTTCGCCGAATAAAATAATAATAAAGGCACTTTTCATGTTTCCGACCAAACAACAGGACGATGGAGCCACATTAACTTTTGGTTCCTGGAATCGGTTAGTTGTAAAAAATGATATACACAGTCAGCCTTATATGGACATTAGCTGAGAATTTCCTATGTCCGCAAGATTACGCCTTTTAAAAGAAAATAGTCAAATCCGAAAGCGCATGCTGATTGGCTCAGTTGGTCTCACTCTCATCGTAATCTCGATCTTTTCTTATCTCGGCTCAGACATGCTCCTTAACTTGGAGTCCAGAATTGCACAAAGAACTTTCAATAATCAACTGAATGGAATTACCCATGCCATTGCTAAACATCCTGAATGGTTAGATAAAACAAAAAACGATCCCGCTGCGGAACCCATCCCCGCTTATCTTTTACCGGTTCAAAGAGATTTGGTTGCATTGTTCTTAGGTTCTGAAATTTTTTATAGAAGCCAGTCAAACGCATCATCCTTTGCTATAGATTACTCTTCGATAAATCAATCCACTTTGGGTTTTGCGTCAATAAACAATACGCCTGTTTTTGTTAACAGAAAATGGTCTGACAAACTTAAGCAACCTGTTGTTGCTGTTTGGCTTGCAAAAAGCCATCACGTCGCCACAAATCAAATTGTTAATCAATTCACTTTGACGGCAATTCTTACATTTTTAGTCGCTGTCTGGGCTGCTGTGGTTATTTCAGCATTAATTACAAGAAGATTTGAGAAGGCTAATCGCTTATTACAGAAAATGGCGTTAGTGGATTCGTTAACTCATCTTCCGAATAGAAATGCGCTCTTTAACAACCTAAGCCTTTCAGGAAACACAGGGGCAATATTTTTTATCGATCTAGATCGATTTAAAGAAGTCAATGATGTTATGGGACATGATGCTGGCGATAGTCTACTCATCGCCTTTGCCCAGCGTTTAACAGAAATTGCTGGAGAAAAAGTTAACGTCTACAGATACCGCAGTGACGAATTTGTATTATGGCACCCCGATCTGCCCCCAGAGAAGGCCAACCAATGGGCCTTCTCACTGCTTTATCAATCCCGTGACGCCCTAGCCATGCCTGATTATACATTTGAAATAGGCTGCACAATTGGCGTTGCCTGTTTTCCATTACATGGTAACAATATCAGTACGCTGCTTAAGAACGCCGAGAATGCTATGCACCGGGCCAAACAACTTCGTTTAGGGATCGAAATCTATAATGACGAACACGGCTACGATTCAGGCCTGCAAGTCGCCTTACGCAGCCAACTCTACCAGGCATTGCAACAACGCCAGTTCCAACTTTACTATCAACCCAAAGTTAAAATGGACTCGCAGGAGTTGATGGGAGTGGAAGCAATTGTTCGTTGGCACCACCCCGATGAAGGAACATTACTACCCGCTTCGTTTATCGATCTAGTTGAACAAAGCGGTATTATCCACTCATTCACCCGTTATACTGTTGAAGAAGCTGTAAATCAGATAAAACTATGGAGCAAACAAGGTTTTAATGTTCCTGTTTCGGTTAACTTATCTGCTTATAATCTTCTGGATGACGCGTTTATTGGTTTTGTCGAAACGCTCTTGGCACAAACAGGTATATGTCCTAGCCTGCTCGAATTTGAATTAACCGAAAGCGCTACGATGGTCGATATTGATGTGAGTAAGCATATGATAAAGACGTTTAAACAAATGGGCATTAAAACATCAATTGATGATTTTGGCACAGGTATGAGTTCGTTCGCCTATCTGCGCGAATTAGATGTTCAAACTGTAAAACTTGATCGCTCGTTCGTTAAAAACATTCATCAAGGTGAAAAAGATGAGCGTATCGTTGGAGGTATCGTTTCTTTGTGCCGAAGCTTATCCATTGATATTATTGCAGAAGGCGTTGAAACAGCCAAACAAGCGGAAATTTTGCAGGGATTGGATTGTCATTTCGCGCAGGGGTTCTTATTCGGTAAACCTGTACCTTCAGCCTTGTTGCAATCATTATTCCCCTCCCAAAAATTGTTGGCCGTGCAACCCGCTTAAAAAGCGTAATATTGATTGGCAAGGCTAACTTGCCGTTACTACAAACTGATAGCCCGCGGTCGTCAACCCAAACAGAGCCAGTGACAAACCAAGTAGTGCCACAGCGCCATCGTCTGTTGCCATTCCTATTGCCATTATCAAAACGGCAAACGCCGGTATTAACCCCATAAATGGAACGAGTTCCAGCGGTATCATAAAAATTCCACAGCACGCACAGGTCAGCGCAATCAAGATTCTAAATAGGGGCTGGCGAATGAATAACCAGCGCGGAAACAGAAAACGATCTATCTGTAGTGCCGCAGGCTTCATTTTTGTAATACCAGCGTTAAGGGAATCTTTATCAATATTGATGTTTTTTATTGCGGAGGGAAGCCATGGATGACTTTTTGAAAGTAAAACTTGCAAAGAGATAAGAAAAATTGTTATACCAGTAACGGTAGGAATACCCGGGATCGCACCTATCGGCGTAGCGCTAATAAATGCGGGCACAGCTAACATTGGGCCGAATCCGCGACTTTCAGCGAGGCGCAGTAATTCCCCAAAGGCCACTTTTTCATCGCTTCCAGAGGTTTGCATACGACCTAACAATTCGTATAGCGTAAGTGATCGTGTTAAAGTTTCGCTATACATAGAGGATTCCTTGTTTTCCATATGCTGCAAAGTTGTTTGTCTTATCGTGACCAGAAAACGGTAGTTTTGATAGGTTATGCTATTTTCCTGCCATCTATTTGCAAACACGGTCATAACAACATAAGCCCGCACGAGTAGAATGGGCTCCTTAGGAGAAAATAAGTGATCTCAAATACCGTTTCGAATGTACACTTGTCATTCGTAGTTAAAACCATAATAAAAGGAAGTACCTGTGCTAACAGTATTACTCGTTGATGATGATCCAGAGTTCACCGACGTAGCCTGCACAATAATAGAATTCTTAGGTCACGAAGTTTTAACCGCTGGTAATTTACAAGAAGCAAGAGAGTGGCTAGAAAAAGAACAATTCGACCATATTCTACTCGATTTTATGCTTCCCGACGGTAGCGGTGTCCATTTGTTTGAAGAGTTGGATCAACTTGCAAAGCGCCCTCGCGTTACACTCATAACAGGACATCCTTCGGTTAGAGGGATAATCAAAGGCTTATGTGGCCCCAATATTGATTACCTCGTAAAGCCGATTCAACGTGAAGAAATTGAAGCTGTTCTTGAAGGTAGAAAGGCCTCTAAAAGCACGGGCGGTTCCAATATTAAAAAACATTTTGGGCACTTGATTGGTGAATCAGCCCAAATGAAAGAGCTGTATAAGCTAATAGAAAGGGTGAGCCGTACGAGCGCCAACGTTATGTTATTGGGCGAAAGTGGCGTAGGTAAAGAGGTCGTAGCAGAATCTATCCATGAAGCGTCTGAAGTAGAAGGGCCTTATGTGGCGACCAACTGTGGCGCTTTTTCTAAAGAACTCATTGGTAGTGAGTTATTTGGCCATGAAAAAGGCGCGTTTACAGGCGCTGTCGGCAGAAAATCCGGTGTATTTGAACAGGCTGAAGGTGGCACGCTGTTTTTGGACGAAATAACCGAAATGCCCATAGACATGCAACCTAATTTGCTTAGAGTACTGGAAAACAAAGTCGTTATTCGAGTAGGTGGAACTAAAACTATTCCCATCGCGTGTAGAGTTGTATCTGCGACCAACCGGACGATGGAAGAGATAGCAGAAAGCAAAGTTTTACGCGAAGATATCTATTTTCGCTTGGCTGTCTTCCCCATTACTATTCCTCCCCTGCGCGAAAGAAAAGAAGACATTCCGTTGTTAGCGACTTATTTTATTGATGAGTTAAATAAAGAAAATGACACCCGGTTTGAATGGGACGAAAGCCAACTGGATATGCTTACTGCTTATGATTGGCCCGGCAATGTACGCGAATTGCGCCACTTCGTTCATCGCGCTGCCATCATGAGTGACCCGGACAAGACCGAATTAGATTTACCTAAAACTATTGAATCCCCCTTTGCGAAAAAGCAGTCCACCACTCCGGCACTTCAAGCAGGCAGAACAATCGAAGATGTGGAAAAAGAGCTGATTTACGCCACACTTGAAAAAGTCAATGGTAACAAAACGTTAGCTGCTGAAATGCTGGGAATTAGTACGAAAACGCTATACAATCGGTTACACGCTTACGGCGACCTAACAAAAGAAGAATAAAATGAGGGTGGAAACGTGAACGAGAAAGAATTTGCAACAGTTACTGCCTATGTTCACGATGCGAGAAAACCTTTGAACAGGATATCTATGCAGGCAGAATTATTAAAAATGGCAATGCAGGGTGAAATTCCTGCAGATAAGGCACTTGATGCATTGGATAAAATTATCGCCAGTACCAAGGATTGTAGTGATCAGTTAACTAACATGGTAGATACTTTGAGCAGTTCAATAACGGAATAAGTTGTATGAGAAATGGGCTGTTGCAGTCACTGTATAGTTGGATTGCTATTGTGGCGATCGTTATCATTGTTATTACAGGTAATTCCTTTTATGTAATCAGTACACTAGACAATCTGGCAAAGCTTGAAGCCAGATTATTCAATATTACTAAAGTAACTGAATCTATCACCAAACTTCACGTCGCAATATTGCGTACAGAGTCTGGAAAACGTGGCTATCTACTGACTCGAAATGAGCAGTATTTATCTGATTACACTAAAACGCTTAATACGCTCAATGAGCTATTAGAAGAAGTCGGGTATAAATCTCAAGAGCTGGGCGGCAAACAAGATGTTCATATAGATGAGTTGTTATCGCTTAGTAAAGCTAAGCTCAATGATATGATAAGTACTGTTGAATTAGCACGAAATGGCCGCTTTGAGCAGGCAATGGAAATAGTCAACTCAAACCGAAGTTTGATTCTTTATGAAGAGTTTGAGAATACGTACAAAGATGTGCGGCGACGCGTAAATAAGATGCAGAATACGCATTTAAAAAATCTTATAAAACTAAGAAAGGAATCATTTACTACACTGGCAGTTTCTGGCGCGTCAACAGCCCTACTTATCATTTTGATATTCATCCTTTTAAAAATAAACGTTAAAGAAGCCTATCGGCATCAAAAAGAGCTCGAAACCCATAACGAGGAGCTCGAAGAAAAAATTAATCGTAGAACCCAGGAATTACAGGTTTACTCTGACGAGCTTGCACGGAGTAATCGCGAATTGGAAGATTTTGCATTCGTAGCCTCACACGATCTCCAGGAGCCTCTAAGAAAGATTCGTGCTTTTGGCAATCGCCTTGAATCTGGCTATTCCGATGTTATTGATGATCGCGGTCGAGACTTTATGAAGCGTATGCTCAATGCTGCAGAACGCATGTCGATGCTTATCAGAGACTTACTTGCTTTTTCACGCGTTGCCACCCGAGGAAAAGAGTTCGATAAGGTTGATCTCGATAATGTTATCAGCAACGTCAAAAGCGACCTTGAAATTGCCATTGATGAGTCGGAAGCGATAGTAGAGTGTGATAAGCTTCCCGTCATAAACGGCGATCAAAGTCAGCTTGAACAACTGTTTTTGAATTTATTATCAAATGCACTAAAGTTTCGCCAACAAGACCAAGCGCCTTATATCAGCATTAGACTTGAATCACCCGAAGAGGCCGATTTGGAACATGTTTTTAAGTTTGCTGACTACAATTGGGTAAAAATTATTATTAAAGATAATGGCATTGGTTTCGATCAAACCTTTGCAGAAAAAATATTTGCCCCATTTCAACGACTACATGGGCGTAGCGAATACCAGGGTACAGGTATTGGCCTTGCTGTTTGCCGTAGAATTGTAGAACGTCATAACGGTTATATCAGCGCGCAAAGTTCTCCAGGAACTGGTGCCGTGTTTTCAATTGTAATTCCTGTTGACGGTGAACCATTCGCCTCAACTATTGCTAAAGGAGTGACGGAAGATGTCGCGTAACAATGCAACTGCCATCAACATTCTTATGGCTGATGATGACGAGGACGATCGTCTATTAACCATTGATGCACTAAAAGAAAGTCGAGTACTAAACAATTTATACTGCGTAGAAGACGGTGTTGAACTACTTGAGTATTTACGCCGTGAAGGTAAGTATAGTGACCCGAAAGACTCCCCTCGTCCGAGCCTGATCTTGCTAGACCTGAATATGCCTCGCAAAGACGGCCGAGAAGCGTTGGAGGAAATGAAAAAAGATCCTGCTCTTCGAAGTATTCCCGTAGTGATTTTAACTACGTCGAAAGAAGAGGAAGACATGCTCAGAGGTTATGACCTGGGTTGCGCTTCGTATATTACCAAGCCCGTCAATTTTGAAGGATTAGTAGAGTTGATGAGGGCATTGGGTAAGTATTGGATAGAGTTCGTTGAGCTTCCGCACGACTAATTTTTATTATTTAGGCTATAACTTGTTGTGACTGATATCATTCGGGTTCTTCTGATTGAAGATGATGAAGACGATTATTTTTTGACTGCTGACTACCTTTCTCAGTGTGAAAATCCACGTTTTCAACTGAGTTGGGTAACCAACGGCGACGATGCCTTAGCAGCATTAAAAAAGAGACCGTTTGACATTTGCCTGCTCGATTACATTCTCGGTCCTGAAAACGCAATGGACGTGCTGGAAAACCTTAAGAAAAATGGGATTTCAGTCCCAGTTGTTATCCTGACTGGGCAATCCGATGCACAGGTTGATGATATGGTCATGCGAGCGGGAGCCGCTGATTACCTGACCAAAACCGAAATCGATACCCCGCGTTTTATGCGTACTATGCGTTACGCGATGGTTCGGAGTGAGATAGAAAATGAGCGTATTGAGCGCCATAAAGTTGAGCAGCAAAATAAAGCGAAAGATAAGTTTCTTGCCCATTTAGGGCACGAGTTGCGTACGCCTCTTACCTCGATTCTAGGATATACCGAGCTGCTGCTAGATGATGAAAAGAGTGAAAAAATTCAGCAGGAATTATCAATTATTCATACTAATGGTAAGCATCTGCTAAGTTTGCTGAATGATCTGCTGGATATGTCGCGCATCATGGCAAATAAGCTTGAACTTTCGCCTCGAACCATTCATTTCTGCCCATTTATGACAGATGTGCACTCATTAATGAATTTGGCTGCGAAAGATAAAGGTCTCGCACTTACAATCAAATCAAAAACATTAGTCCCAGAGCAAATTTTCACTGACCCTACCCGCTTACGACAGGTATTAATAAATTTGATAAGCAACGCTGTTAAATTTACCGATTCGGGCAAGATTATAGTGACTGTCTCGCTACGAGAAGGAAAGGGACTGATGTCTCCGCCTAAATTGCAGTTTGATGTGGAAGATACAGGTATCGGTATGCTTCCCGATAAATTGGAGTCCATCTTCCAGCCGTTTGAGCAAATTGAAGATGTCATGCGAGCGAACCATGGTGGTGCTGGTCTTGGCTTAGCCATCAGTCGAGAGTTGGTACATAAGATGGGCGGAGAACTCACGGTAACCTCTAGTTTTGGAGAAGGCAGTAAATTTTCCTTCAGTATCCATCCAGGTGCGCTGAACGAAGATAAGCTGGAACAATTAACCCTGGCATCCCCCCAAGCTTCCATTACTGATAATCCCAATCTTCACGTCTCAGGTCGAGTCCTTATTGTAGATGACCTCAGGGAAATAAGAAGATTGACCGGTCACCTGGTCAGTCAATGCCGAGCGACCGTGGGTTACGCTGAAAATGGGGTTAAAGCGCTAGAGTCTGTCCTTATTGCAGAGAAAGAAGATCACCCTTATCACCTTGTTTTGATGGACATTCATATGCCCGTCATGAATGGTATTGATGCATTAAACGCGTTGCGCAGGCATAACTGTAATGTTGCTGTCGTTGCCATTACTGCGGCAAGCCGAAAAGGGTTGAAACAGTCATTACTCGATCAGGGATTTGACGATGTGATTGGCAAACCCATCGATAAAACAGAATTATTAACGGTATTAGATAAATATCTCATTCGTACTAATGGCCCAAGCCGAGAAACGGAAGAAAGAGATAGTTTGATTCAAAGACATTTGCCCAAAGATAATGCAAGCCAACGTAAAAAGGTTCTGGTGGTCGAAGATGACTTTGACGCATCGGAATTGATGCAGTTACTTCTCACTCATCAGGGACATGATGTGATGATTGCAAACAGCGGCGAAGAAGCAGTTAAAACGCTTCAAGAATCGAGTTTTGACTATGTTCTGTTGGATCTTACTTTACCAGATACCGATGGGTACACCCTTGCGAAGAAAATTAAAACGTTACAAGGAGATATTTGCATTGTCATTGTAAGTGGATACGAGCCTGATCATGAAAAAATGTCGGAACTTGGTATTGAAGAAGCAATGATTAAACCCGTTAGCAAGGAAATGTTGGCCGATTTAATTCACTGAATTTGTTTACGAAATTATTACATGTCTGCGGAACTTTTTACCCGTCCTCCCCCCTCTCATTAACTCTACATTAAATAAATTCAATAATATCATAAGCTTAAAATCCTTGATTTAATGGTATGTGCTTTGCAGTGTTCCCCGTGCATTCGCAAATCATTAATCAAGGAGATTTTTTATGGCTACGCACTCAACGCATTCTTCTACACCTGGTTCTTCTAACCCAGGCAATGTTGCCGGAGATGCACGGGCAAACGGTATTGCAGATTCTTCTCACCCCGTCACAGATAAGCTTAAGGATACTCTTCACAGCTCTGTGGACAAATTAGCAGGTTCAGCTGGACGAGCGGAAGAAAACCTACGTAAATCAGCACACGACTCAGCAGAAAACTGGGAAAAACGCAAAGGTGAAGCTGAGCAGAAGTGGCAAAGTTCGTCAATTCGTAAATATGCTATTGAAAACCCTCTCACTACAGCGGGTATTGCTTTTGCAGCAGGAATGTTACTTACCTCTATATTCCGTAGTAAATAAAAGATGGTAGATTCTAATCCTCAGCTTAATAAAACGCCCTATTCAGCTGATGTAAAAGATCCGTATTGCCCGTCCAGTGAAACTGGGCGGGCAAGCGATTGTAGGGAAGAAAAGTCCTTGTATGATGAGGCTTCTATTACTCGCACAATCGAAGTAGCGAAAAATGCATTTGAATTGAAAAAGAAAGAATTTGCAGCAGTAGGAGAAGTTGTTGCTGCAGAGACGGAGCTTGTCAAAAAGTCCACTATAGTAACCATTGCATCTCTCGCCGCTGCTTTTATCTTTTCCTGTTTTAGCTGGATAGCACTTAATATTATTCTCGCTTTAGGTCTGGTTGATCTCGGAGTCCACTATCTTTTATCTGGGACAATTGTATTTTTGCTTAACGTCAGTGTAGTGATATTCGCATTAGTGGTTGCAAAAAATACCTATAAACGAATTTCTCTGCGGCCCATTTTTGAAGCTTTGTTTGGCAATGCAGAAAATTAAGGGATTTATCTATGAGTATGTTCATAAATAAAGAGCTCTCTGCGGTAACAAGTTCGCATCAGCATTATGTTATAGCGAAACGTAAGAGCAAATCAGCGACACAACAGTTAAAAATTAATAGTAAGTTATTAATCGCCTCGCCCATTGGTCTCCTGACGTTTTTCAGCATTGGAGCATTTAAAGGAGCGACAACTGACCACCCTCCCTCCAGGAGAAGACAGGCCATCGGTATTTTTTTACGCGGGTTGATAACGAAGTTCTTATTTTGAGGGGTAATGTATGTTGGAGCGGAAGTCTATAACTCACTTTACTTATTTTCTAAGTAGTGCCATTTTTGTACTGACGCTCTCACTCGCTTGCACGGCCGTTCCAAGTGCTGTTCCCACTCCCTATAAAGCCGCCGTTACGCCTGATGGATACGGATATTCCAGCAGTCAACTTTCAAATAACGAATACCGAATAAAGTTTAAAGCGACGGAAAAAACCTCTGCAGACATCGTACAAGAGTATGCATTAAGAAGGGCGGCTGAATTAGCTCGCCAATACAATTACGACTGGGTAACAATTGTAAAAACAGATGTCGAGAAAAAGCAGGGTCACGGTAAGACAGTTGTTAGGAGCAAACAAAACAACAATATAAAGGTATTCCAAGATCAGCAATGTACTATGTCTGGGTGCGAAGAAGTTGCACAGCCATTCGTTGAAAGTGAAGATGATATCGAAGTCAGAAACGTGCCCATGTCTAATATTCATTATTCGATGATTGTACGAATGAGTCAGACCAAACCCGGTTCGAAGGCATTCAACGTCCACGAATTATTAAACCCAAATGATTAAAAAACAAACAACCTCAGTGATTAACATGGATTTAGTATTAGACAGGCAATTATCTAATTATTCAGAAACCCGTTCATAATGTGTAAACGATAAATTTTTACAAAAATTTCGTAAAAATTGCTACTTACCGTCTGCATATTATCCTCCACTGTTCGCTTAGCAACTTAACTTCATGATATATAACAAAAAAATAATGCATTAAACTTAAGTAATTGAATTATTTCGGGTATATAGCGTGCAGTATAGTAATCGAACTCTTTTTTATTTCCTGTTTCATTGTTTTAAGGAGAATAGTCGTGAAACATCGAACTCCTGGTATCAATAGAATTTTCGATATCATAAAAGTACTTAAAAGTGGTATTAAGTTTTACCAAGACAGCATAGCGAAGCTCAATGATCCTAAAACCAAATCATTTTTTAACCGTATGATAGTAGAAAAAAAAGAAGCCGTTAATGCGTTGCAACCATTCGTCTTAACTGAACAGGGAGTTGAAGAAACCCAAGGCGAGATAGGTATCAAAGTGCGTAACATGTATACCAAGGTGCTCGGTGCTTTGAGCAGCAAAAAAGAGCAGCCATATTTAGAACAATTGGAAGAAGTAGAAGATAAAGTGCTCGATTCGATCGACGAGGCGCTGGACGTTGACCAACCCCCACGCTGTGCTGCCGAATTAAGACGCATCCGAACTCGTATGCTGCAATGCTTTGATGAAATGAAAACACTACAAAGCATGCCAGTCTGACGTTTTTCATTGCACTCGCATTTACATGAAATTGTGGGTGCAGCCAAGTTTGAATTCTACCGCTTCAGAGTGGGATTAAAGATGGACGTCATTAGAGCGTGTTACCCAGTTCATATCCCTCGTTTGTTCATCCAGTGTACCTTTTGCATCTTCCAGGAAAATCTGACAAAAATAGTCCACACTCTTGTACTGCTCTCGATACGACCTAAGCTGGACATCCATTTCTTGCATGGCGTTTGAAAATTCAGAATTTGATTTTGATAGTTCATAATCGCATTTGAGATAAGCACACAGGACATCCGCGGCTTTTGCCAACTTTACATGCATGTCTTGTTTATCTTGTTCTATTAATGGTTTGTAGCGTTCCTGCAACGATTCTGGCAACGTTTTAATGAGCATTCCTTCGAATCGTTTTTCCAGTTTTTTTATGGCCGAAGTGGTTTCGGGATCATGATATTTCACCGGACTGGGGATATCACTCATACCTGCAATTTCACTTCCTTCATGAAATATAGCCATACTCGCCACCCTATCAGGATCGATATTTTCCCCGAATATGTCTGCCGCTATAGCACCTAACATATGTGCAATTACTGCAGCCTCATAGATGTGAGTGGACAACATTTCCTCTTGAAACTGCGCCATCAATGGCCATCTTTTCACGTTTCTTGCTCGCTGCATAAGGCCAATAAACGCAGAATGATCTTTTGCCATAATAGTATTGCCTCTAGATTGATAACCTTGGTGTATTATATCAATAATTTACAAAGGCTTTTATGTATTATATTTTCTTTACTAATTTTTACAGCCCTACCAACAGCTTACCCCGTGTAAAAAATGCAAGATTAAATGTAATTAATTATTGCGCGTTGAAGACCCCCTTTCTCTACATCAAAAAATACCCTTTTATTTCATGGAGTTATAGTGTGGCACAAAAAACGCATAAGTCTTTATGACATTAAACGGAATCAATAAGGGGATTACCATGTTAGGTTGGGCAATTACATTCTTTATCATCGCCATTATTGCCGCAGTTTTTGGTTTTGGCGGTATCGCCGGCGCAGCAACTGGCATCGCTCAGTTTTTATTCTTTGTTTTCGTCGCATTACTAGTAATATCACTGGTAGCCAATGCGCTTCGAGGCAAATCACCTAAAGTCTAAGCTTGGAAAAGGAGAAAGGACATATGATTTCTTATAAAGCATTTTTGAAAACATTATTAGTAGCAGGTTTTGCTATGTCGATGGCAGCCTGTGATGAAGGCCCTGCTGAAGACGCTGGTGAAGAACTGGATGAAGTAGTAACAGATGCCGGCAATGCAGTTGAAGATGCCTGTGAAGATGCTAAAGAAGGCATGGATGCAGAGGATGAAGATTGCTAGAAATAGCATATTTTCTAAAGCCAGGAACGAATACTTCCTGGCTTTTTTGTATGTGTAGTTAGCAATTATTCAACCTTCCGCCTCTCTTCCATACGTTATTTGTATAAAGGCTAGGCGAAGCTGGCCCGTTCCGCTTCAGGAAAATCCACGTCAACGAAACAGTCTGGGGGTATGCCTACATTACAGTTACAGCTATGAATGCAATTGTATCCACTTCCATTTATGTGTAACCAGTTGAGAAATAAAAATAATTCGTTCCATCAGGTTGGTATAGCTAAGTAGATGCAGCAATGCGTGAGTCGGTCGAGCTAATTCCAATTGGACTGTGTGAACTCTTCAATTATTATCACAGTCCGTGTCTTCCGGTTTTTACCTGCGCAACTCACGTCAATTTAAGTCCTCCCTTATTCAACACCCTGGCATCTTCGCGGTGAAAGTACCTGCAAGGTAAGCGAGCAAAGACTATTTCGAATTAGTGTGTTAGACATCAGGTGGGGGAAACGCAACGTGTCGCTCGATTACTAAAAAAGGATAAAGATAGGATGATTGTGGGAAGTATTTTCACGAAAATATATTGAGTCCAATGCCGTTCATATTCAACTATCTTTTCCAGCTGCTGGCACGTCCAATGAAGGAAAAACGCTAAAGCCAGTAATAAGTAATAAGTAATAAGTAATAAGATACTTGCTGCAATAATCACAGCTACCGGATAAATCAGGTTACCAGCCAGATCCAGCTGGCTATATTTAATCACTAGAATGGGCCCTTCGAGCACCAACGCAATAACCAGGACACTTACGAAACGCGTAACGGTGCGTCGAATAGACCAAATCAGACCAATGTCCTCGTCGCCTTTTCCTAGATACTCTTTAAAGATACTTATTGACAACTCATAGGTGGCTAAAGCAATGAAGAGGTCCTTAATGCTACGAATTATCCCTGTGACAAATTGTTCATCGGTTCGCAGCGCTTCGCTAAAGTGATAGATAGCCATACCAACCATTGAGTAGAAAACTATCATGAACGATATAGCAAAAAATGACGCCGTGGCTTTGCGGATCCATTTATTCTAACCCAGCACTATTTTTAACGCTCTTTTTTATCGGCTACTAACCAATTCAATAGTGCTGGCAGTAGCGTTACGTCAGTAATCAACGCCATTAACATCGCCGTGGCGGTAAGAAGACCAAAGTACACACTGGGTAGGAAATTGGAAAAACCAAACAAAGAAAAGCCAATAGCAATTATCGTGGTGGTGAAAACAATGGCCAACCCAGTGTGGCCAAATGCGTTGTCACTGGCATTTTGTGCTTGAAGATGAGCCGCATCGGCTCGTTTTTTGCCTTGCAAGTAGGCGTGGAGAAAATGGATAGTATCATCAACCGCTATCCCCATTGCAATCGCAGCAATTGTTATAGTCATGATATCCAGGGGAATACCTACCCAGCCAATTACGCCTAAAATGCCCAAGGTAGTAAGAATATTTGGCACTAAGGCGATAAGGGCAATTTTCAGGGAACGGAAAATGGCAAGAAGTACTAGGCCGAGTACGACATAAACTATCCCCAGGGTTTTGATTTGAGAATCAAATAAACGCGATAGAATATCCTGATATAAAATAAATAAATTGGTAAAAGTAAAATTCTGCGGCTCCAACCCCACTGATGTTAAATCGCTGGTAAGGTTATCTACAAACGTTTCTCGGTCTAGTCCTTCAGTAGTATCCTGAATGCGTATTGATACTCTCATCTGGTTAGATTCGGCTGAGTAATACGCGCCCACTAATTGATTAACAACCTGCTTATCTAGTAAATGATAAATTGTGGTTAGTTCGTATTCTGTTAAAGGAATACCCTCGTTAAGTTTCTTCGCCAGCCTGGTAAAATTGACCACAGATGTCACGCTACCTGTGGCTTCAAACGCTTCAATTGCCCCCTGCACTAATTGCAGCCGAGCGACACTATCCGCTGTCAACTCTAGCTGCTCACTCTGATTAGTTTCTTTGATGTCGATAATCACATCGAGGGGGGTAGAACCACCGAACTCTTTATCGATAAAAGCGAGCTCCTGGTGTACTTGCGTGTCTTTGTCGAAATAGTCAATAAATGAATTTTCTACGTCTAATCGAGTTATACCAAAAGCGATTCCCACTGCAACTATTAAACTAATCAGTACAACGGTTTTAGGGATAGCTAAATTCATTTTTTTCAACCCATTGAGAATATGTTTTATGAACATAAAATCGTGAGTTTCTTTTGTTTTCGGTAGTAAACAAAGAAGAGATGGGAATAGCAGCAAAGCAACGGACATGGTCACTAACATGGCCACTAACATCATCCACCCGAAAGCCACAACCGGTTGTAATCCACTGAATATTAATGAGCCAAAACCGACGGATGTGGTTAAAGTGGCAAAAAAGCATGGACTGAGTTTATCATCCAGAGTCGCCACTACTCTCTCACGCTGCGAAAGGGAGTGGTCTTCTCGACTAATATCGCGATAACTGCCAATCAAATGAATCATTACAGCCAACGTTAGTATAAGCTGCAATGCAACGAAGTTCGCAGAGATGACGGTTGTACGCATATCAAGCATACCGAAAATGCCCATTGTTATCACTACGCTTACTGCGCAGGCGAACAATGGGAAGAGGACCCATTTAAGGGAGCGATACAAAATTAAAAGCAATAACGCGATGACGCCTGCTATAGCTGTACCGAAGCTAACTAAATCGGATTTTATAATTTCAATTAAATGCTGACCTACAACATACGAGCCCCCAATGAAGGTTTCTGCTCGCCCCTCTACTTCACTGGCTATTTTCTCTATTTGAGCAATCTCTTTTTGGCGCTGTTCAGTGAGCTGCTGCTTAATAGGATCGGCTCGGTCTTTCAATTTTTCTAACGCTAATTGCTCATCTTCCGTAAGCTCTCTTTCCAATAATTTTGCTTGAATCTCTGTCATCTGAGATTCAATTTTCCTTAGCTCTTCATTCGGTTTAAAAACGATTTGAATGGCAGTAGCGGTTTCTTGCCGGTTAATTAGTAAATCAGTGAAGATAGGATGACCACTAATCAATTGCTTCATTTGTTCAGGAGAATAGCGTTGTTTTTCCCACGTTAAAGAGCTGACTTCGGTTCCTCCAGTCAATGCATCAGCATCCTCAATAAGTGGTACCGTAAGAATAGACGTCACCGCTTCAACCCTTTCGAGCTTACGTAAAGACTGAGATAAGCTACTTAAGTCTTGAAAAGTTGTTTCGCTAAATACCTCATGTTGCGGCTTATAAGCCAGCAATATAAACTCATCCGGGGAAAAACGCTGGTTCGCTATCTGGGTTTGAATATAAAGTTTGTTGTCTTTGACTAATAACGTTTCGGCTGAGGCATCGATTTTAAATTGAGTGACAAAGTACCCCGTCACCGCTAGTACAGCAGTGAATAGTAAGATAAATAGCCACCTGAAAGTGACAATAGCGTGTGCGATTTTATTCGTCATTTTGTTTTTCTTGGTATTTAAAAAGTTCGTCCCTACGCTGTCCCTGAATATATTGATTTCTAAAATAAATGTAGGGATCGCTCGCACTGTTATATATTTGCTGATAGGTCTCAGACTGGTTTGAGAAATCGTCAAAGCCATCAAAGGTACGAAGCTGATATGACTCGGGTGGCTCAGTTATCTGATTTATCGGGTGAAGAAAACCTTCAGTTAAAGTAGAAAAGCCCCCCCTTACGTCACTGGGGCCTAGGATGGGTAGCACTAAATATGGACCGGGGGAGATATCATAACGTCGTAATGTATCTGCTATGGTTTGTTTTTTCTCGGTGATCGCAAACCAATCGGTAGCTGGGTCAAACAGCCCTAATAGGCCGATGGTAGAATTAATAAGGAAACGGCCAACATTATTACCAGCCGCTTCAAGTTCGCCCGCAAATACGTTATTAATAAAGTTGAGTGGTTCTCGAATATTATCGAAGGCATTCCCTATTTTATCTCTGACCACTTCTGGTACAACGTATCGATAACCATTTGTCGTGGGAATTAAAACGTGTTCGTATACAGCGTGATTGAAACCAAACATCGTGCGATTAAAGCCTTCCCAGGGATCGTGATAATACTTTTCTTTATCAACGCTCTCTTTTCTTTGCGCATCGGTAACTGCAACTACTGTAGGCTCTACCCTAACCTCTCCCTGACTGGTAGTGATAGTAACTGTCTTACCTTGGCTTAATTCGTTTACCTGACGATTTTGGTTTGGCTGACTACTTTGTTCTTGCGGGGGAGAAAGCTGTTCAGGCTCAGAAGGCGACGCACAACCCAATAGAGCCACTATGAAAATATTTATAAGTCCTTGCCGAAGTAAATGCATAAATATTTTTCCCCGTACATTTTTGCCGTCAACAGAGCCATATATGACAAAGGCAGGTTAGACGTTAACTTTAATTTTTATACTAATTTGGTTCTATTAAGATTACATGCACTTGAACTTAAAGCGCTATTCTTACCGAAATTTGTCTTGTTTAGCGCACACTATCGTTCTTTAGGAAATACTAAAATACTCAACCTTGCGAAAATGAGAAGAATGCGAGCAAGGGGGGTTGGGGCGATATGTCCCCTGCCCGCACACTTTTAGTTACTGGTTTACTTGTTTGGCCATCCAATTACTATATAAAAGTTCCGTATTACCTTGTATAGGTGTGTCTTGCTTGTTGTCTTTATAGCGATCAAACCAGTTAAACACCGGTTGGTTTTGCAGGTATCTTTCGAATCGGTTACTTGGTTGCGGTGACATTTTTTTCTTAAACAACTTCATATCGTGAAATCCTTCCTAATCACATTACTTGATATAGCGTTATCAGTTACTCAGATATATTCAATTATTGAACCAAGATAGCCACAAATTACACATAATTAATAAAAGCATTTAGTATCAGCAATTTACGCAACATTAAAGAGGGGGGATATTGAAGATCATGATAGGTGCCAATATAACCATTTCTTACATAAAAGTAATTTTTACATGATGTTCCCTACTCTTCACGGTAGGCAGAATTTCTATAGTAGTACCACGATGATCGTGGGTAGCATTATTGAACGTAATGAGTAATAAGTAATAAGTAATAAGTAATAAGTAATAAGCAATCTTTAGCGTTCGACTGCTCCCCTCGCCTACTAGCCATTATATTGCGTAATTTTGAGCGTATTTTTAAAGCGGCTCTTATTTACTCATTCGTTCACACATTACGAAATCAGTGGCGCGCGTTTCCCCCCGCCCACCACGTCAAATGAGACGCAACTGATGTGAGCAAGCAACTAGGAATTGCCAATCTTTTAAGGCTATTTTAAAGATGAAGGCAAAAACAAAGAGAGATGGTCCGGGGTACAGGCCATAAAAAAGGTGCAGAAGCACCTTTTCACTTTAGAACATGGTTTGTTCGTGCACAGACATTACTTCTGCATTGCAGTCTGCCGTGTCAATTCCATATTGTCTTCAACATCTCTGACGTCGTCTGCATTGCGGGCAATCTCTACTGCCAACTGACGTTCAGCATCTGAATCAACATTTCCTGAAAGTGTGACATTGCCGTCCTTGACGTCTACATCAATGTCAAAGCCTGAAATATCGGAATCCATTAGCAAACGTGTTTTGACTACCGTAGCTATTTTAGCGTCAGTCAACGCGCTGACTCCCTCATCAACTTCATCTTCAGTCTCACGAGCAAGTTCATCTGTTTCTTCGTCAACCTCGTCTGTGGCGTTATCAACCTTGTTTTCGACTTTGTAGTCTTGGTCTTCACTGATGTCTTTGGAGGCTAACATGCGTTCGTTTTCGCGCTCCAACTTATCCGCGTCTGTAGTCGGTTTTTCAACTACGGCTAACTGATTTTCAACATCAGTTACGCCATCAATGTTTCTAACCAACTCTTCAGCCAGTTTTTTCTCGACGGAATTGTCCACCTTCCCGGTGAGGATTACTTTGCCATTTTGAACATCTGTATTTATGTCGAAAGAATCCAAATTGCCATTAAATAGTAAAGTGGCCTCTGCCTTACCATCTATCCAAGCGTCCTTTGCACTCTCTTCCCAGGTGTTGTCACCTGCTGCTACAACGGAAGTCGACAAAGTACCAGCTACAATCAACGATAGTATTGAACGTTTCATAACTAGCTTCTCCTTTTATTAAAGCTGTGAAAATTACTGCTATTTTTACGCCAAAAATTTAACAGGCTGATTTTCAAAGTTTTATAAAAAGTATTAGTCTCTAATTAAAACAGAACTTCTGAAAGCTTTACGAATAAATGGAATTTTTTACCTATCTATAGCACGTTGGGAGTTAACGATCTTTTCATCTGCCAATACGGTAAATAATCATCAAGTTAGGATAATTAAGTCTTGATGCATACCATCAAGCATGTATTAATTAAAGTGACAATGTTTAGAACAGTAAATAAATACTGAGGAATCATGCTGACAATTCTAGTTCTATTAAGCATATTATTTTTATTCACAACTACTGCCCCATTTCTTCCGGGCCAGCATTGGTTAATCAGAGTATGGGAGTTTCCTCGCGTACAACAAGCGGTGCTTATTTTAGGTTGTATGATAGGTTGGACCTTTTATTTGCCTCACTATTCATTCTTAAGCAGCGCGTTTATTCTTTTGCTGGGCGTCGCCCTGGCGTGGCAAATTCGGTGGATATTCCCCTATACGTTTTTGGCATCCAAAGAGGTCTCCCAGGTCGAAAGTAGGGATAATACTAATGTGCTGAGTATACTTACCAGCAATGTGTATATGTACAACAAAAATAGCGAAGGACTTTGCGAGCTTGTTAAACAATACGATCCCGATATGTTAGTAACACTCGAAAGTAATAATTGGTGGGGCCAAGCGCTTAGCTCTTTGCACCATAAATACCCTCATCGGGTGGCCTGCCCACTAGAAAACCTCTATGGTATTCATCTATTTAGCAAGCTTGCTTTCTCGGAACGTAAAATACGTTACATCGTTGAAGACGACGTCCCCTCGATTGAAGTAACTGTCGATATTAATGGACAAGCAGTGAAAATCTACTTTCTTCATCCTAAGCCCCCTAGTCCCACTGAAAATGAATCTGCCGAGCCAAGAGATCACGAGTTGTCTATTGTAGGAAGAGAAGTCAAAAAGTCTGATATTCCCGTCGTAATTGCGGGAGACTTAAACGATGTCGCCTGGTCACCCACCACCAGAAAATTCAGAAAGTTAAGTGGCACTTTGGACCCGCGTATTGGCCGAGGTTTTTTCAATACCTTCCACGCTAAATATCCTTTGATAAAGTGGCCTTTAGACCATATTTTTCATAGCGATGACTTTGATTTAGTGACTATCAAACGGTTGCCAAAATATGGTTCTGACCACTACCCACTTTATACGAAACTGAGGGTTAGGCCTTCTCAGAGTAACGTTCCTTCTTCATAGGGCCGGCAAATTGGAAGATAATAAATCCCATTATTGATAGCACAATACTAATTTCATATCGGGCGTATGCGACAGAAACACCCAATGCGCCTACTAACCATATCCCGGCTGCTGTTGCAGTTCCCACCACATGTTCCGATGTTTTTAATATGGCTCCGCCACCAATAAATCCTATGCCCGTTACAATTCCGTACATTACCCTCGCTTCAGCCTCCCCATCCTGATAAACATCCCTGCCTACCAGCATAAAGGCGCAGGCAGAAATCGCGACGAGTGGAAAAGTGCGCAACCCAGCTCCATTAGCACTGTGTTCCCGATTAAAAGCGATCGGCAACGCCAACACGAATGCTATACCCAATTGATAGAAGTGATAGAAAATCTGCTGTAAGTCCATAGCTGCTGGTTTCTTTTTCGATTACGTTAAAGCTTGCAATAAAGCGGGGTTCTGTAACTCAGTTCTTTGCGATGTCACCGCATGACAGCGACTAACAATATCTTTGAGATCGTCCTGATTAGGAATAATATTGTTCAGAGCGTGAGAGGCAAACTCTCGAAGGTCATTACTGTCAGACATGAGCAATACTGATGGTTGCGGTTCTTCACATAATGCGAAATTGTCTTGTAATTCTTTGAAAGTCATATCAGGCAAGTGGGTGTTAATCAATACCACATCGTAATGATGGCATTGACAATGACGTAGTGCCATTTTACCGCTAGCAGCATAGTCTACCTGCCATCCCAGCCCCGCTAAAAAGCTCGTTATTTTACTGGCGGCTAATGGGCTATTTTCAACGACTAAAACTGACAATACCGGCTTCATTAAGCCTCCTTGCTGAGATTAACATCTTTAAGATGTTGTTAGCAGAACTTATACCAATGCTGCATTAGTCTATCCGCCATGCCTTAACCTGTGAAAAATTAATAACCTTTACTTAATAAAGAGGACGAGAAGCGGAACATAAATGGGACATTGAGAGCGTATTGGGAATATTTTTCATAGCCGCCCAAGCAAAACTACAAGGTCGCTCTCTTTAATTCATCTGGCAATTGAATATATTTTCGGATTTTCCTACACAGCCTAGCAGCAGAAGTGTAATAAACATTCGCGAGAAGCTTATCGTCACGAGGCCAAACGGCTTCGTTAAGAATATCTCTATCTGCTTCCGTTAGTCTATTTTCCTTCAATAGGATAGCAACTGCCCTTTTATTTGGATTGATGGTGGTGGGCTTTACGTCTTCAATCAGATGTAATGGAACACAAATATATTTTCTAGCTTGAGGGTTGCACACCACGCCTATCTCATCGTTCAAATAAATTATGGCCGGCCACCCTTCATCCAACCTGTTTTGAGCAAACATCGCAATCGTAAAAAGGACCAGTATACATAACGTCATTAAAACAAATGTATCACTCAGATCAGGCGCCGCAGCAACGATTCCTGCTACAACGAAACAGAATAGTAACCAGCCTATAAACACCCTGCGTAAAATTGCGGGGCTTATGCCAGATAAAATTTTGGCTTGCTTTAACTGAGTTTTATTGAACTCGCGGATATTTACTGCTGAATTCATGATAACGACGCTAATCCATTATAAAATGCTACAAAAAGAGCGATCAATTTGCATAGTATATTATTTGATAGGATTTTCAAAAAATCCTACCCAGACTTTTTTATTATTTCTACGAATACTAAATTGAAAAGTTTATTTTGTTATAAACAATACCCGCGCATTAAATCTTTCATATAAAATCACAACGTACTAATGAGGTATCCTAACGCCTTAGTAATCTTATAACTACTACTTTATTTTCGTCATTCAAATTTAACTCTTACTATTGCTTGTTTATTTGAGCGAACGGACATTTGAATGGATCTTCGTTGCTTTCAAGAAGCGCTTAGACCAATAGCGAAGTTACCGGGAATTCTTCGCTAATTGAACTATCCCACAGCTTCCAAACAGGTGAAGGAAAATTAGAAATAACTTAAACACGATGCAGCGTACTTTTCAACCGCACGTCTTCCCCTGAGGTTAATCTTACCTAAATATAAAAGGAAGTGTTATAGATGCTCTACAAAATGAAGTGAGAAGGGGGAAGTGAGAAGCGAGCACGGTAGTGCAAGCGCCCCTCTAGCACTCAAATACGTCAAAATGCCTTTGATAGGCCAATACGTATTGCCGACTCTTTTTCTGTCATCTGTACATCAATACCAGTACGTGAAGTTAAATCGGTGACATAACGATATTGATCGACAGAAATGGTGTATCTTACTGTATCGGATATCGAATCAATCCAAGAAACACCAAATTTTACACCGTCGCCGTCTCCATCCGAAGTAGGTATTTTCACGCCAATCAAGGTTTCGTCTAACGACGCATCGACAAAGACGTAGGCAAAATTAACCGCTATAATGCCAGTATCGGTTATCGGAAACCCGTAATTTATACCTGCGAAGAAACCGTCACTTTCATAACTGAAATTTGAGTTTTGTCGCCCGATAGCGTCTAGCTTTCCATCTCTAAATCCAACAAAAATTGAACCAGTTTCAAAAAGTTGATATCCCACTGTGATATTTAACTCTTTTCGATCTCCCGTCCATTTTTCAACAGGTGTCACGCCTGGAATATCATTAAATTCTGGTATAACTTGAACGTCATTAAAGTCCGAGGAATCAGATCCCATCAGGTCTATATAAAAATCATTATAAACAAAAGTGGCACCTACCCTATACATAAATACATTGCTGCCCACACTATCATCGGTCCGTAACACATCACCTTGAGGATTTAACGGGACTACACCATTAAAGCCCAGGTCGTATGCTGCGAAACCGGCTTCAAGCCGCGGGATAAATAACATTTCGTCTGCTATGGCTGGAGAACTAAGTGGTAACAATATTAACGATCTTGTGAAAAAACGTTTCCTATTCATAAAATTCCTTTCTTTTTTCCTTTAATTAAAATGATCCGAAGATTCGTTTTTTCTTCTTTTTCTTCTCGATCAGGCTGTCCTCTTTCATCAACGAAATCTTATACTGCGAAACTAGCTGTTGAATTTCTGCATGAGACTCTTTTTTTATAGATTGAAAAATAGAATTTTCAAGTTCAATTAACTCCTCATCGGATGGTGCTATAGCAAGTTCGCCTTCAACTTTTAATTCATATGTGAGTAATCCTTCATCAGAAAATGCTACATCATATGTGGATTCATACTTAATCTCCTGGTTCGGGGACAGAACCAATTGTCCCGATTCAGGCAGGGTATTCGGCAATAGAGAAGCCTCATAAGCGTTATCACTAAATGCCAATATCACTTGATTTAAAATAGATCTGATAGCGTCGTTTAAACAGTTATCAGGAGGTTGTTCAAGCAAACATGTATAGCTAATATTGTTACTAAAAGAGAAAATTTCTTTTAACCGCTCTTTCTCTGAATTGAACGTATCTGTTGCCACCTGTTGTTGTTGTACAGAGAGTTGCTTTTCAAGCCTATTTTTTTGCGCCTCAAGATCACGAATTTTTTTTAACGTTAACTCCTCATCGATATTGCTAGTGTGAAGCAAATGATAATCTCGAACTTGAATTTCAGCTTCTAATAGCGCCAAGGCTTCGTTAAGGCGGACATCAGTAATGGCAATACTCGTTACGGAAACAAAAGCTAACAGGCCTCCGAAAATAGTTCGGAGCCCCTTCGTCAAACTACCCCGAGCTTCCATGTGGTATTTCACTTTTTGTTTCGAATTGAATTGAATGGTCAAACAACTATCAATTTAAGTAAATACCACCCCTTTCGATAAAGCAAACTTAAGTACCACATTTATCGCGGTTCAAAAACGCACCGGTGACACGTTTTATTCTCGTGTCTAATCTTACCTCGATACGGTTTTGACCCACCCAACTGCATTCTGTCTTATTCTTTTAAATGACCTTCCGCGAATAAACGTTCATTTATTGACCAATCTTTATAAGCCGCCTATTCTCTAATGACTTTCTAAAATTTTTAGCTTGTTAAATTTCCACACAAATAAGAAAGGACAGGCTAGCGCAAGAATTCATAATGACCAACAATTCTGTTTTACTTTCATATTGGAGAAGTCAATCCCGGCTTTACGCCAAAACAATGTTAATGGTTCTGTTAGCCGGCTGTTCGAGTATTCCTGAATTCGGGGCTGTCGTTTCCGACGCTATTAGTGACGATACTTATTCCGTAGAAGTTCGCGTAAAAACGTCCAAAAAACTGAATCCTGACGCTAACGATAGATCTTCTCCCTTGCAAGTCAGAATCTTCCAATTAAAAGATGATGCGTCTTTTAAAAAGCTATCGTTAGATGAACTTCTCTTTCTAACAAAGGATGCGTTCGCTTCCCATGACGTTATCGCTGCTGAGGATTCGACGTTATTGCCTGCGACAACTCAGACTTTAGAGTTAAGCATTAATTCAAACACTGTTTACTTAGGCGTTTTAGCAGCGTTTCAACGTGAAACTGGTAAGTATAAAAAGATTATTAAAGTGAAAGGAAAATGGAATCGGGATTTATGTATTCGTTTTGCCGAGTCTGATATTGAGTCGGCTAATTTATGTTAAGTACTATAGGGGTTACCATGGAATATCCAGTTATTTGGAAAGAAGGTACATTCGTTCTTCCCCAGCATTTCCAACAGCAGGAAAGATTTATACTGAGCCAAATATTCAGACAAACTTCCACTTTCCAACCTCACTTTTGGGGATTAAATAGCCTTTCAATTAATAAATCTGATCTAGATAGAGGCATTATTAATGTTGAATCGATAAGTGGATGCTTCCCTGATGGAACGTGTTTCAATTGCCCCTCACCTAACCCTCTACCTTCGCAATTAAACCTGAGTGAATCCGATTCAAATTCAATTATTCATATCACGCTTGCGCGTCAGTCCAATTCACAATGTAATATCGATTATGATAAAAACAGCGAATCTCACCATCGTTATACTACTAAGGAACTTAGCGTAATCGATTGTGCCGATAACGGCGACGCGCACTCTCCTATATTAGTGGGCGACTTAAACTTGAAATTGGCTTTGGAATCTAAAACTAAAGAAATTGCAGACAACGTCGTGAGCTTACCGATAGCAAAAGTTAAATCAGTGAACGGAAATCGAATTACCTTATGCGCTGACTTTATACCTGTAATAATCGATATTTCTCTATCCGAACGGTTGGCCCACTTTATATCTGAATTACACGCTATGTTTACTTCCCGGGGCGATGCGTTATCGAATAGAGTGTCAGGTTCTGGACGCACTACAGGTGTTACAGAATATTCTGAATTTCTCTTACTTCAACTAATAAATAGAGTTGAACCCTATCTATACCAAATTTCAAAAGGAATACCTTGCCATCCTCACCAATTCTACCTTTTCTTAATTTCCTTAGCAGGTGAGTTATCGACTTACATGAAGTCTAAACGACGGCCCACTCGCTTTCCTGTTTATAACCATAACGATTTAACTGATTGTTTTAACTTAATTATCAATGATATCAATGCGTCTTTTGATGTCGTTATTGAGCAAACAGCAATTCAGATAGAATTATCTAAACCTAAAAATGGCATTAGAGCAGCTAGGCTAAATCACAAGTCTCTGTTAAGAAACAGCACAATTATATTAGCCGTTTCAGCGAGTATTGCTGAAGACGTACTTCGCAATGAATTTCCTGCTCAAATAAAAATAGGCCCCGGCGAAAAGATTTTTTCATTGATCCAAAGTGCGCTACCGGGGATCAAAATTAATTTGCTGTCTCATGTTCCACCTGAACTGCCTTACCGATCTGGGTATTGTTATTTCCAATTAGATAAGGCCTCCAGTTTATGGCCTGAACTTGAAGAATCAAAAGGATTAGCTATTCATGTTAGTGGAAATTACCCCGACCTAGTTATGGAACTTTGGGCACTTAAAAAGAAATAAGGTGCTTACGTTTAAAGGGGACAAGATAAAATGAATGACAAGACGATCATCCGGCCTGGAGGGAAGCCAAAACGTTCAGGCAATAAGTCTAATTCCCCCCTTAAGAGTGCCATGAGACGAGACGGTACCCCACGAAGATCTCTTTCTGATTTAGTGAATCAGCAACACTTTGCTTCAACTCCCATGGGCGAAAAAGATGAGCGTCCTGGCGCGGCACGTGAGTTTTATACTCACCATTCAGATGACATCAAATCAATTTTAGCACCTGTTTTATTGTTAGTATCACAAGTTAAAAATGTGCAAAAGCCAACCAATTTAGAAGAACTAAAATCGACGATAAAAGAAAAAATTTCATTTTTGCAGTCTACCAACTTCGGCCAGCATAGCGACTTTACTGCAAGTGAAGAAGTCACTTACGGCCTATGTTGTTATATTGATGAAACAGTATTGAATACACCCTGGGGCTCGCATAGTAGCTGGTCGCAAGAAAGTTTACTTGTCATCTTTTTCAAAGAAACCTGGGGCGGCGAGCGATTCTTTCAAATACTTGATAGTATGAAAAACGACCCCTCATACTACATTGATATTATTGAAGTTTATAATATATTTTTAGAATTAGGGTTTGAAGGTCAATACCGGCATCAACCAGACGGAACCAGAATATTAAGCCAAATTAAGGAGGAAAATTTTCTACTGATCAGTCAGTATAAGCCGGGCTTTAACAACCCCCTTTCCGACCAGTGGCGACCACATTCAGTAGACAAAGCAACGTATCTGAAAACCATTCCCCAATGGGCGGTATGGACTAGCGTGGTCGCCGTGTGTTTGGCTGTATTTTTTTACCTCAACCTTTCACTAAGTAGCCACGCGGATCCGGTCAAACGAAAATTAGTCGAATTACGAAACGTCGGCGCACTCGGAACAATAGATAACCCTTTTTTTTATCCCGAAAAAAATAGTATCCCTATCAAAGCCAACACTGACACTACCCAAACCCTTTACACATTACTGACAGATAATCTCAAGCCGGAGATTTCGACTGAAATATTTATGTTAGATAAAGTAGATGAAGGTGTGATTGTAAGAATGTCGCGCCCCGATCTTTTTAATTCCGGCAGCGATAAACTTTCTGAACACTACATCCCCTCTATCGAAAAACTTGCGCGAATACTTAACAACACCAACACCTCTATTGTTATCAGCGGCCACAGTGATGATGTCCCAATTCGTACAATAAAATACCCCGATAATTGGGCATTATCTGAAGCCAGAGCAATTACGGTTAAAAAAATACTACAAGCTCAACATGAAAACAGCTTACAAATTTTGGCAAGAGGTTTAGCCGATACCATAAATCTTGCACCCAACACCACGCCTGAGAATCGTGCGAAAAACAGACGTGTTGAAATATTGATAAAGGGTTAAGGGAAAGCATATGGCGTCCAAAAGTAAATGGAAGAGGATTATACAAAATAAATGGTTATACCGAGGCGTGGGATTTGTCTCGATTTCATTCCTTATCTGGTTTGTCGGTCCCCTTATAGCCATTGGGGGCCACTATTTCCTCGACTCGATAGCGGAGCGGCTGGTTGTCATCGGTTTGATAGTTATATTCGTATTGATTTACATCGCAATCAAACGCGCTCGACTTAAGGCTAAAAGTAAAAGCTTTGCAGATAAACTAAAGTTAGAAGGAGAACGGAGAGAAGAAGCCGATGCAGTAAGTTCCCGCTTTGACGAAGCAATGTCAACGCTTAAAGCCGCCACATCATCGAAAGGTGAGATGCTTATTCAGCAACTCCCCTGGTATATATTGATTGGACCACCTGGTTCAGGCAAGACGACCATTCTGAATAACTCTGGATTGGAGTTTCCTCTGGCGGAAGACTTAGGTGTGAATACTGTACAAGGAATAGGTGGGACAAGACACTGTGATTGGTGGTTCAGTAACGAAGCTGTTTTGATTGATACTGCGGGAAGATTTACTACACAGGATAGCAATAAAGAAGTCGACAAAGCTGCATGGAAAAGTTTTCTTAATGTACTAAAGAAGAACCGTAGAGTACAACCCATTAATGGCGTACTAATAACCGCCAGTATCAGTGAGCTTTTGTCAAAATCTGAGAATGAGAAAAAACTTTACTCCAAGACTATCCGAAGAAGAGTTGACGAACTATCTGAAGAACTTGGTTTTTGTTTCCCAATTTATTTTATTTTTACAAAGTGCGATTTAATCAGAGGTTTCAGCGCTTACTTCAGTTCTATTACTCCCCACGAAAGAGAGCAAGTTTTTGGCCACACCTTTACTTATGAGTTTGCAAAGGGACAAGACCAGGCATTTGATATTACAGAATACGAAGAATACTTCGACGAGTTGATAAACCGATTAAATGAAAAATTAACCTTACAATTATCTACCCATAAAGATAAATCGAAAAAAGCAGAAATTTTGGCTTTCCCAGCGCAGCTAGCCAGTTATAAAAAGCACATTCAAACGTTTCTTACTGACATATTCGCGGAAAACAAGTTTCAACGGCCCGCTATGTTACGCGGTATCTATTATACATCTGGTACCCAACAAGGTAGCCCCTTAGATAGTTTATTGGGGTCGATTGCGTTAGAAATGGGCGTTGGAGAGACTGAAGACCTACACTTCAGCGGGCTAGGCAAAAGCTTTTTTATCAAAGATTTACTGACTAAGGTTATTTTTGTCGAGCGCAACATTTCAACGTTTGATTATAGAAAAGAAAGGCTCCATAAGCGTCTACAACTAACAAGTATTGCTGCTGCACTTATTATATGTGTGCTCTTGTCCGGTTTGTTCTATAAATCTTACCAAGACAATTTAACCAAAATAGCCGCTATTGACCACATAGCCGATAACCAAAAGGCATTAGTCCGCACCCGCGAAAATCGGGTCCCTACGTTCACCAATGTTATCGCTGAGCTTGATAATGCCTATTCCGGTATGAATGTGTTTAAGGATGATAACGCAATTAGTCATCTCGGGTTATCGCAAAAATCGAGCTTAAACAGACAAATTTATGCGACCTACTTATCCACCCTAGAGACACGCTTACTCCCCTTGGTCAAAGCTCGGCTTGAGAAAAATATCGCTCATTCGCTGGAAAACGGAGAAACCATTGATACCAACGTTTTCCTTAAAGCTTACTTACTCTATGCGGGTAAAAGCGAATCAATACAGCAATCTGAAAAAGATTGGTTACAAACGTTGACCGTCGAAGATTGGCAACAAGGCCTCAGGTTAAATTCGGAAGCTCACCAATCTTTAGCATTTCACTTCAACCAATTACTAAAAAGTGCTTTTGCGCAGATTCAAGTGAATGAAGATTTGTTAACGCGCGCTCAAGCAGCTCTTCGACGAAGACCAATTGAAGAATTGGTGTACGCAGATTTAAAATTTAGACTGGAAGCCGAATTCACCAAAAGATTAACTTTCCACGAATTATCGGGGCCAGATGGTGCGATGTTGTTCAAGGCTAACACAATGGGCGATCTTAGCGAAGTCACTATCCCCCAACTTTTTACCAAACAAGGTTTCGTAACGTTTTCTGAGCAACTGTCAGAAGCCCTTTCTGATAAGGTGAACGATGCTTGGATCCTAGGACAAGAAAAGAGTGATTATTCGAAAGATGAAATAAAAGCAATTGAAGCTAACGTGTTTGCCTTGTATGAATCTGATTATATAAAAGCATGGCAAGCATTTCTTAATCAACTTGCTATCAGGCAGCCCTACTCTATCGAGTCAGGTACGGAAGTAATGCTAACCCTTCACCATTCCACTGGCCCTCTAAACACGTTACTGTCGAACGTGGCCTACGAAACATATTTTGACGCGGATAGAAGTGTAAAAGAGACAATAAGTAAAATAGACTCTATCACTAAAAACGCTAATGAACGGCTTCGAAAAGTAATAAGGAATGTTAATAAATATAGCCAGAACCAAGCCGATAAAGAAATCTATCCTGGCTACAACATAAACAAACATTTCAACCTACTTCACCAGGTGGCTTTGGAAACCAGTGGACAGAATACGCTGTCAAAACTTAGTGATACACTCGCTCAATTTTCAGACATGATACTTACTACGCTCTCAGATTCATTTTCCGAAAGCCCTGCATTGGATAAGACATTTGAACGGATCAACGGGGGCCGCCAAAGTGAATTTAATAACCTTAATGTTTCTTCTCGCACCTTTCCTTCTATTATAAAAACATGGGTTGATGATGTAGCAGAATTAGGCTGGCAATTACTGCTTCTTCAATCCAAAGAAGAAATTCAAGAACGCTGGGGACAGCAAGTCTGGTCGATATACGAGCAAACATTGAATAACAGATACCCGTTGATTAAAAATTCGGAGCAGGAAGCGGAGCTCATAGACTTCGTGTCATTTTTCAAACCTGATGGCGTATTAGATAGTTTCTCAAAAGAATATATTTACCCATTTATCGAGACGCAAAACGGAGGGTGGAAGTTAAGAAACCTTGGTGGTAAAACTATTCAGTTTGATGCTGCAAGTTTGAATCGTATAAAACAGCTTTCCAACATCACGAATACATTTTTTAAGGACGGGCGAGATACGCCATCATTACTCCTTTCTTTTACTCCCCTCTCGCTGGATGCCAGCGCAACCAAATTCAGTCTTATCGCAGGCGGACAAGTCGTCGAGTATGCGCACGGTCCGCGGCGGACCAAAAAAATCAATTGGCCACTTCCACCTTCCAATGATGAAAGCAGACTTTCGTTTCGCTCTGCCAGTGGTAATAAATATGAAAAAGTTGAACAAGGCCCCTGGTCATTATTCCATATCTTCGATGAAGCTAAAATAGCCCCTACATATAACGGCTCTACTTACACCATAAACTTTAGCCACAATAGTTTTTCTGCCGTATATGAAATGAGGGCTGATAGTGAAATTAACCCCCTTAGTTTGATTTACCTGGGTCAAGCTAATTTACCAGAGAATTTATAAATGACTGGATTTTTTGGCAAGATACCAACAAAAGGCGATTTTGTATCCCGTAATCTCACGTCATCTGCATCGCAAAAATTGCTATCCTTTTTCACCGATGGTATGAAAACGGCTCGCTCCAAAATGGATGATAGCTGGACTGAGCATTATTCTACAGCGCCGATATGGTACTTCTACTTATCGCCAGGTGTCATAGGCGAACAGGCATACCTAGGGGCATGGATGGTCAGTGTCGATAATGTTAATCGCCAATTTCCATTTATAGCTCTGTCAAAGTTGGCCACACCGCCAGATACGCTAGCTGATATAGGGTTGTACACTGAATGGTTGTTACAACTAGAACATTTCATGCTGGATTTACTTGAACCCGATATGGATACAGATGAATCCCTTAATGCAATCCATAAGTTTGAGCTATCAACTAATGCTGACCCACGATTATCGATTGATTCTCTTTTGGAAGGTACCGGGGAACAAGACTCAGTACAGTATTCACACTTTGAGCAAGCGGTGCTAAAAAAACTTGAAAGGCTGGAACAAAGCGTTCAAACAATCGAACTATTTATCACAAAAGTGTCTGACACTGAGAACGAAACCAAAGAAAAAACGGCTACAATTGACGCACTTTCTTTTGATATTAATTTAGCAGAATATTCGTCTCAGTTTTCAGAATTCATCCTACCTACCCACACCCAACACTCTGTTTGGTTAACCCAAGGTAGCAACCTGGTGCCGGAGTCAGTCGTTATTTATAAGGCACTTCCGCCACCGGAGAATTTCTTTAAGTTCGTCGGCGGCGCTCCTCATGCGTAGTTGTTTCACTAACAAAAAAATTGATCTTTCTTTCGGCTGGAGATCAATCGAGATGACAGAAACCGGTAAAGTTCGTGAAGTGAACGAAGACAGTGTGATGACCAACAACGAACAGGCACACTGGGCAGTGGCAGATGGAATGGGTGGACACCTGGCCGGTGACATTGCCAGCCAAATGATAACCAATAATCTTGCTCCCCTTTCCCATAAGGAGAATCTCGCTGATTTTTTAGAAGATATAGAAGATACGCTATTAGGCGTAAATCAAAATCTATTTTCACTGGCCCAGTCACGTAATTCGGTTATAGGCTCTACCATTGTAGGCGCGGTAATCCACCAAGGTTTTATAGTCATTTACTGGGCGGGCGACAGTCGTGCATATGTGTTACGAAATAACACGCTTCGACAAATCACAGAGGACCATACTGTAGTTCATGAAATGCTGCAAAATGGCCAAATTTCTGCCGCGGAAGCCAAAAGTCATCCGGACCGGAATGTTATCACCCGGGCAGTAGGTTCCCATCCCAAACTATTCGTTGATTTCCATATGCAACAAATTGACGAAAATGACTTATACCTAATCTGTAGTGATGGCATCGAGAAAGAAATTGCAGATGAAGAATTGGAATTAATTCTTCGTCCTAAGACAGATATTGAAGAAACGGGAAAAGCATTATTAAACGAAACGCTAAGACGTGGTGCCAGAGATAATGTCTCGTTTATATTAATTAAGCCCGTCTCTATTAGCAATATCACCTGACGATAATCAGTGTACTCATGCAATTTAGGGAACTCGAACTTACATTGGTAAAATTAATCCGCGAAAATTTTGATATTTCGCGGGTTGAAAAAGTTATTGATAATTATCTTGCTGAGGCTCCACAGCGCGCTGTAGAAGTGTACCAATTATTGAATGAATATTTGGATAACGAACTGATAAACGTTGAGCAGTTCACCCGTTTAGTTAAATTTACAAGAAAGTGCAGCGCTGCAGTAGAAACGCACACACAAGGCGATACGCCGCAAAATAGTGAGCCAAAAGCGAGTGAAGAAGAGCAAACGATTATCGCAAAAGATCCTGATAGAACCAGAATTATCCATGATGCTGATAAAACTGTCTTTGTCGATAGTGACAAGACTATTCTCTTTAATAAGACCTCAACGGAACAGGAGATTCCCCCTAACGGCTCCCTGCGAGACAACGCCGTTGAAACACATATCACCTCGCCCTCCTTCACCACGTCAAATTCATGGAACAAGCCTTTTGCTGATGGGCAAAAAGAAGAACAAATTGGCATTGGTACAGTTATAAAAGAACGCTTTAGGCTCATTGAGTTTATTGGCCGCGGCGGAATGGGAGATGTGTATAAAGCAGAGGACTTAAGACGGTCCGATGCGGATGATGTAGAGCTGGAAGTAGCTATTAAGTTACTTAATAACGAATTTAAAAAACACCCCGATTCGCTTAGGGCCTTACAGCGGGAAGCAAGGAAAACACAAAGTTTGGCCCACCCTCACATTGTAAATGTGCATGATTTTGACCGAGATAACGTCCATGTATTTATGACAATGGAATATATGGATGGTGAGCCGCTAAATGAAGTCCTAAAGAAAAATGCGCTCGGTCTCGAATATTCGTTGGCAACTAAATTAGTTGAAGAATTATGTTCAGCGCTACAGTACGCACATCGCAGAGGCGTCATTCACTCCGATTTAAAACCAAGCAATATTTTCTTGACCCAAAATAATGAAATAAAAGTTTTCGATTTTGGTATCGCTCGTGCAGCAAATATAAAAGAAGACGGAACAGCTTCTATCGACACGTTTGATGCTGGCGAAATCGGCGCATTAACGCCTACGTATGCTAGCCCGGAAATGATCGTTGGCGCACATGAACCCAGCGTTCGAGATGACTTATATGCCTTAGGCTGCATAGTTTATGAAATTTACACAGGTAGGCACCCTTTCTATCACCAAGGTAAAAAATTACCTGCTGATGAGGCGCAGAACCTAAAGCTCACTCCCCCAAAGGTCAAAGGCTTCTCGAAAAGACAACAAGCTGCGCTAAACCAAACGCTAGCATTTCAACGCTCAGACAGAACTAAAAATGTCGAAGAATTTGTCAATGGCTTTCTTAAGCGGCGAACAGTATTTACACCTAAGCGCTTATTGTTTGGATTTGCGGTGGTCATTATCTCATTTTCAGCGGTTGTGGCTTTCTTTGACTATCACGATAAAAAAGATACCAGGAGCCTTTTAAAACTTATTAAGCAACAAGATGAGGTACGTGTAACAGAGAAAGTTCAGGCTCTATTAGCAATGAGTGAAAGCGAACGAGACAGCGTACTTAAAGATCACAAAGTAAGCCAAGAACTGAAACAATACCTACGTTCGCTGGCAACGAAGCAAGCTGAAGATGACTACTATGAATCAGCATTAAACTCCCTTACATTAGCGCAAACGACTTATCCAGACTCTAGAGAAATTTACAACCTCAAAATACAAATACGAGATGCCCAAAAAAAGCGTATTAAAGAGTTGTTCAGTGAACTTGACGAAGTTTTAAAAGACAGAGAAACGGTCATCGCTAATCACACGCAGATAAGTAAAATATTAAAGACATTAAAGCGCGTAGAAAAAAATAATAAAAGACTGACTAACTCACAGCCATTGTTTAAATTGCAGGAATCTGTTGAATATCTGATTGAGGAAAAAGAATACATCCCAGCTAAAAACCTGATAAAAAGTGCGCAATATATTATCGATGAGTTCCAGGGCTTTGGAGAGTTTACATCCAGTATTGAAGCACTGAATAAACAAGTGGATGACGTATTTACTGAAGAAAAAAGAAGAGTACGTACATCACAACTATTAGAGACAATTACGCTTAATGTAAATAGCCAGCTGTCAGATTTTAAAGACTACCAGTCACAACTTTTAGAGCTAAGTGAAATTGCACCTGCCCACTCCGATGTTATTAATCTCATAAAAATACTCGAAACCAGGATTGCAGACACGAGTTCTGTATTTATTGAAAATAATGATTGGCAAGGAGCAGAAGATAGCCTGACCCCCTTTGAAACAATCATAGACGTTTCTATAGTTAAACACATACGCCAAAAAATCGCCGATGCGCGTCTGCAGTTTGAAACCCAGCTATCAAGCAAGATTAACTCCATTAAAGATTTCGCCGCCAATGCGCAGCCTGAAAAAGCAATGGCTCTATTTAAAAGTCTCGATCAGGAAACGTTATCTAAATCCGAGCAGCAAAACATTGCGGACATCGTCGCACAATCATGGTTGAATGCAGCCAGACTTCAAAAAGAAATTAATAACTGGAATGCAGCTATCGACGCGATAAACTACGGTTTATCACTCGACAGTCCACAGTCGACCAGACAAAAGCTTGAAAATGAGCAGCACCAGATAGCGTTAGCCCAACAAACGCTACAAAATAAAAGTAATGAACAAGCGCGGTTACTCGCTGCAACGTCAAAGCAAAAAAAAATATCCCAGCTAGAAAATACAATTCGCAAGATCAACAGCCAACCTACCCTTTCACTAGCGGACATTACATCTATTCAAAGCACCTTGGATACATTAGCCATTGAAGCGCCTAACCACCCGCTAATTGCGGAATCAAAAATGAAGATTACGGAAAAAGTTAGCGAGAAGATTGCTACCGGCATCGCTTCGAATGAGCTTAAAGGGACATTACATTTTGCAGAGAATGCTTATTCAGCCTACCCCAGCCTTAATTACTTGGGTGAACAGATAGACAAAATTAAAAATTTGATAGCGAAAGCGGAACAACGCGATCTGCAAGAACAATTAGCCCAGCAGCGCATGAATCTGGCTTCAACTATCGATCAAGCAAATAAAGTGCAGGATTTCACGTTAATTGAGCAGTTAATAGCGGACTATGCAGGTAAAGAAAGCAACCTTCAAAATATAAGTAAAATAAAACAGAGTGCAGTTGAAAAACTAATAGAATTAGCCAATAGGTCGGCTAATGACTTAAGGTTTAATCAGGCCAAACAGTTTCTTCTTTTAGGTGAGCGATTTGATATGCCCCAAAACGATTTCGCCGCCTTAACTGATGACATACAGATAAAAGAAGCCTTGCGAAAGCAACAACAGATTGAACAACAAAGAGTAAGTAAAATTGAATCTTTGTACGAAAACGTGATTGCCTTTGTTCAAGCTGATGACTTGATGCAGGCAGATTCCACTTTAGCGGAATTAAAAGCTTTGCAAGGCATTACCCCAGAGCAACAACAAATTATTGATAAAGCTTACGCTTTAGCTTTCCTCAAGCTATCGCAGGAAGCCTATGAAAAACTCGATTTAACCTCAGCAAACTACTGGTTAGATAAAGCGAGAAGACTTACCCCCAATGATAACCAACTTTCCAGCTTGCAAGCTAAATTCCGCGCGGTAAGCACCATTCTCAATTCCAGACAAAGCAATACCAATTTAGCGCAAAAGCTTAAAGTCTCTGCGATGAATATGTACCCAGATGACGCCACCATTAAACAGATCGAAATTGATGAAAAAGCATCGGCTTCGGACAATAATACAGACATTGTGCCCACTAAGGCGGCAGATAAACTATCGTCTAGTAATGCTTCCAGCGCAGTAAAATGCACCCCGCAAATGGCGGGTAAAGGTAATGTCTATACTTGCAGAGATACACTCACTGCAACGTTTAACGGTCCCTATTTAATTGTGCTGCCTTCTTTTTACGAACAGTCATTTGCCATTACCAAATACGAGATACGAGTGGGAGAATACAATACCTATTGCAGGGAAACAGAACTATGCGGGGAAGTTCCATCAGATAGATTAGACCCTATTACTGGGTTATCTATAGCCCAAATCGAAAATTTTGCTAAATGGATATCTGAAGTGACGCGCAGTACGTATCGATTACCGACAGCTTCAGAGTGGCGTTTCGCAGCGAAGGCCGATGGAGAGTCTAAACCTAGCATTATGAACTGCGCAGGCTCATCAGGTTCGGGGAGGTTAGCGTCAGTAAATTATGAGAAGACAAACACATCAAATGCCTGGGGGCTTACCAATTACCTGGGTAATGCGCAAGAGGTAGCCACTGTGCGCAAAGGGTACGTCGCGTTGGGCGGCCATTATTTAGACGAGACATCGCGCTGTACCGTTAATTTCAGCCGCTTCATTTCTTCTGAAACCGATAAGCTTACAGGATTCAGATTGATTAAGGAGTTAGATTGATATGAATGCACTTTACGAACTCTCAAAACTCTACGCGCAGGAAAAAATTTCTAAACATGAGTACCGCCAAAGAAGAGCAAAACTGGTAAACGGGATAATAGCAGGCCACGAGTCATGGGAATGCGCAACCACTATAGCCCCAGCCAGTCGGAATAGTGATGAAATAACTCAACCCCCAGCTAGTATTACACTGTCAGGTGTAACGGCTAAAAATCGTGAACCGACATCACCAGCAGATAGGGGTGACTCTACAGAATCTGCTAGCGCTTCTCTTTCGAAATACAAACTGTGGGGCGTGCTATTGGTCGCCGCTGTATTTATTGCTTTATTTGTATTTATCGCTCCCTCATTCGAACATCACCGTTTTGATGGCCACGACGATATAACTATTATTGAAGAAAACGTTGATGAGGACCCTGCTATGCAAGAACTTAATCAATTATGGGAAAACATTTTGGCGCAAAAACAAATTACCTCAACTGATACTCAACAGTTGCAATCGGTGTGGGACACTGCCCCTGCCAATGTCAAGGCCCGATTTATCGGCGACCTGAAAGAAACCATTACCTTGTGGGAGAGCGATTTTGAAAGAGAAATAGAGGTGGGCTTGACGACTCAGTTGCTGACAGAGCTGGAGTCCGATGAAAAGTGAGATGGATTGACTGAATAACGGTTAAATGAAAAAAACTCGTTGAAAAGAATTCCGTCACATTTGAGGGGCACAAAGTCAGATCGCAAAACAACGACGAAGAGTCGTCGATGTGGCGTCAGCCGCAACCTCCATAGCAAAAACTACTACGAAACGTCTTCATTGCAGCGCAAGCCGCAACCTCCATAGCAAAATTACTACGAAACGTCGTCATTGCGGCGCAAGCCGTAACCTCCATAGCAAAATTACTACGGAAAGAGGTCAGCGCGGCGCAAGCCGTAACCTCCATAGCAAAAACTACTACGAAATGTCGTCATTGCGGCGTCAGCCGCAACCTCCTTAGCAAAATTACTACGAAAAGAGGTCAGTACGGCGCAAGCCGTAACCTCCATAGCAAAATTACTACGAAAAGAGGTCAGTGCGGCGCAAGCCGTAAACTCCTTAGCAAAATTACTACGAAACGTCGTCATTGCGGCGTCAGCCGCAACCTCCATAGCAGGCTGGCTAATTAAACCAATACATTTGCCTACGACAAATCGAAGGTTAATTTATAGCAAAAAAGCTAAAAATATTTTACGTCATCAAAAATTTTGACGAGTGCCTCAATATAATCAGACATTTACATGTCATTATCCCTTAGCCGTTTATCCGATTGTTTATCACCTGTTTGTTCTTTTGATTCAGCGACAAACTCAATAGTTTGTTGCACTTTGGGATCGGGGAGGAACATTTGAATAAATAGCCCAATTGCCAAAGCCGCGCCTTTTCGCTGTTTAGCCCAGCGATACAACACACAAAAAAATAAAATCAGCAATACAAATGCCAGCCAGACTAATGTCGGCAAAATAACTTTATATGAAATTTCCATTCACTTTCCTTTCAATATGTATGACCAGCAACGGCTGGAAAAGACGACTATTTGAGAAAGGAAATCCGGCTTGGTAAGCTCAGGTAATGTTGATAAGTAATAATGTTAAGGTACGTATTTAACTGGCACTGTTCTGGCCATGGTGGGATTTGATAGTCTGATTTATCGAAACCGACCACTATAAACAATATCATCCAATTTAGGTGTTCTTTATAGAAATAGAGGACGTGGTTTTGATTGATTTCAGGAGTTACAGATTCGGTTGGTGAAGCCAGATCAGCATATTCAACAGAGTCACTAGACATTGATTTTTCAAACAAGATGGCCGAACCCATCAGCCACAGAACTGACAGGAGAACTAACCATATATGTTTGAAGTTCACACTCTGCATTTTACGTATGTTATGTCGATGTATTTTTTTGCAATGTCTTTAACTAAAAAAGTTGATTAAAATTCAACACATTTTTATATAGCGCAATTAACCGTTACCTCACAACAATAGCCGTTCTAAGCATTCGGTGTGAACGGAAACTATTAACGCATAGATACCTCCGAGAAGACGTCCAAACCAAATCGCCTTTAATTGCTAAACTTAAGCGGTTCAATTTTCCGCCACATAAAGACCTCCGCTAAAAAGACGAAAAAGGCCGGCGACCTTCATTTAACCAGCTTTAGCAGCTGCATTTCATAATGTTCTCTGAAATGTTTGAGGAAGATATTGCTAGAATCTATTTGGGCGTTTTCCGCCACTCGCTCATAAATTTTACAATAGTGATCCCAGTATTTCGCTTTTTTATTCAGCGAAAAGCCTACTTCGAATTCCTGTTCTAAATGCTTGGGATCAAAGGCTTCAATCGTCTGCTGAATAGCGATATTTAAACCACTTATCATAGCCAACTGATGAGCTTTAGCATCATCTACAGCTTCATTTGCGGCACTAATTGGGTCCATGTAACCATGCTCCTGGGTCAGCATTTTCACTAGCGCATCTTGAGAACTTTGTGAGAATTTAAATGCGTTATTTTTATCATGGCTTATTTGCGTTTGATCTAGCTCCAACTTTTCTTTCATTAAAGCCCTGGCTTTAAGCACCCCCATCATTCCTTCAGTAAGAGTACGCAATAAAATACCCGCCACCTTCAATACTTCCACCTTATTTTGCCCGATTAGCTGAGAAGGCTGCATGTCTAATTCTTGTAAAAATGCTCGTAGTGCTACCGTATCTTGAGAGGGGTTGCCAGTGGGTTGTTCCGAATTAAAGTTTGGTTCATCAAAATCGTCAACTTCGGCAGTATTGTTTTCGACATATTGAGAGTCATTGGCAGTCGGTGAAAATTGCCCTGCCCCATCATCAGTTTCAGAAAAAAAGTCATCAATATTAAATACGTCATCTGCAGGCGTGGATTGATCTAAATTATCTCTGTTTGTTTCGCGATGGTACGCTCCAGAACTGGATTCCGTCTGTGAATAAGCTTCTTCAACCGTTTCTGGAAAGGTTGACTCAAGCGAACTATACCCCGCCTTTTCATGGTTAGGGTCAATGGCAGGCTGCAACTCGGTTACGGGTTCATCAACTTCTGTTTCATCTGATTCTTCAGCAATATCTGCAACCACATATACACTTTCTCCGATTGTTATTTCGTCACCTTCTGAAAGCAGAAACTGCTGCCCTTTAACTAAATTAACTGATCCGTTAACGATAGTAACCGTGGAGGACTGATCTTTAATAAACCAATTGCCTCCCACCTCATAAATTTCTGCATGACAGCGAGAGACATATTTATCAGGATCATGAACGACAATCTGGTTCGTCGGCGCCCGCCCTATAGTGGAAGCTTCGGTTAATGCTTCAGATTGGGAAAATGGAGGAGCATTATCCTTGTAACGTTGCCAAGTTAGAGTAAGAGCCAAAACAATCCCTTCAAAATCAGCACATAGTAAAAAGAGTATATTATATCGAATGATTTTTGCTCATATTATTACGAATACCGCATGAAGAACACCTAATTCAAGCTGTATGTTTTTCGTACTGAATCGCCAGTTTTTGCTACACTTAAGTAAGTCATTGATAGATCGGTTTGCCTGTAAACGTTATTACAGTAGAAACTAAATACGAAGGAAAAATCCAATGAAACCCGCAGCTCGATTGAGCGATATGCATACCTGCCCCATGGTGACCCCGGGCCTGCCTCCCATTCCACATGTGGGAGGTCCGGTTACCGGCCCATGTGTACCTACCGTGATGATTGGTTTTATGCCGGCAGCTACGGTAGGTGATATGTGTATCTGCGTTGGACCGCCAGATTCTATTGTAATGGGCTCTACATCGGTAATGATTGGTGGTAAACCTGCCGCAAGGATGGGAGATATGACAGCGCATGGCGGTATGATTACAGTCGGATGCCCTTCTGTCTTGATAGGGGGTTAATTTGTATCATTAATAAACGACGATTAGGAAGGATACGCTGATTAGCGTTTAATCATCTCATTTTATACACAAGCCGGATTCTCGAACTTTATAGGTTACTTGAAATTAATTTTTAGGCGTTGTGGTCATTCCGGCATGGGCTCGCGCAATAAATCACCTCAAATTGATTATTTGAATTAGACCGACTCAATCCCTTGGTAATCACACTAGTACAAAATGCCAAAATAGTCTTGGATTTTTAAAAAAATTTTTTAGCGATTGGATTTTAGCCACTCGATCTAAAAAAAAATTTACGACCCGACTTTAATTTATATTTTACTCCTACGTTAAACGCACTTTGTCTTGTCTAGTCATTCTGTATTTTATACAGAGTATCTTCTACCACCTGATTTATAACTAGGTGTTTCTCTGACAGTTCCTCCAATGCTGTAACAGCAGCTTCCTGAGGCATTATTGTCAACACCTTTCCAGCTTGCTCCCTGATCAAGTTATCATTGGTATTTTCTAACAACCAAATAATTGGGCTTATTGATTTTACGGTTGGATAACCTGCAAGAACATGCAAAAACGTTACTGTTATCCAGTTGGGTGAGTCGTCTGAATGTTTAAGTATCATTTCCCAGGCCAAGGGTAAAATCTTTGACTGGAACTCAGTTTCTGTTCTTATTCTGTAGGTCTGCCAAATTCCATTTAATCCAGTTATTTTTTTACGTTGTTCCTCTATATCTACGCTTTTAACTTCGTTTAAAATAGATTGAAAGAAAACACGGTGTTCCTGCCAGCCCACTAAAATACTTATTTGAATTTCTGCTTCCCAATCGAGCCCTTGTTCAACTTTTGTCGATAATTCATTCTGATTCACAAACGCCGTTAGTGCTTTATCGCGATGAAAAGTGTACACAGGGCCTTTTGTCTGAATAAGTGTCAATAAAAGTGTGTTGTCCATGTTACTACCCCTTTGATGTTTTACTTGATGTTTAGAAAAAGCAGTTTCAGCTTTAAACAACAAGATGATTAAGAATATTGCGTAAGACAAACATTTCATTGCATTATTTGTCACTAACCACCCGCTGCGACGTTGACTATTGACCATTTAATTATATCCAACTCAAATTCCACCAATTGTCAATTGGAGGCTTTCGCTGGCTATTTGTGCCACAATGAATTTCTCCCTCCCACATATGATAGGTTGTAAAATCATCTATAAATTTAAAATTCGAGTCTGATTGTAACCCTAATAAATTTAGCTTTTTTGTAATCTCTTTTTCAAAAACACAGTCACCACCGACCACGGGCCCGAACGGCTTTGGTATACATAGCATTACTTCTTTTGTTTCTTTTGTGACAACTAGCATATTCACGGCTCCTGCGGTGTAAGCAATGTACTCGCCGCTTTCGACTTCTTCAAACAATACCGGTATGTGAACAAAATCATTATCATTAAGGTTTAGCTCAGTCTTTAACACTGATCGAATTTGATCGATCTTTTTCTGAACAGTATTTTGTAAATTCGTAAATATTTTATGCTCTTTAATCTGCTTAACAGTTTGAAGTTCATACTTCTTATCAACTTTAGTTCGAGTAGCTCCACTTAAATCGATGTTTTTAAATAACTTTATACTGTCTTCTAACCCTCCCACAATTTCCATCGCTTTTTTCGGACTCGCTATTAACACTTTAAAAGAGCCATCGGTAAAAGGCAGAAATGTAATTACCTCATCAACATGCCCAACCCACAACCAACTTGTATCGATTGAAAACGGTTCTTGCACCTTTTGCTCATCTAGCAGCTCAATAACTTTTGAATTCATAATTTCGGACCCTTTCCCTTTTCCGTAGACAATTCTGCCAAATTTGTACTCTCTTCCGTTTCGTTGATCGGTAAATGGCGGAGAACATTCCAAGTTACCAAACGAATCCAAGGAAGTACCAGCTAATGAGGGGGGGAGCGCTTGAAGGAATCCATAATTCGCTTTTAACAATTCACTTTTTGGATAAGAGTCGATTCCATTTTTCCCTCCATCTGTGCGGTCGGTTGCTGTACGCAATGTGGCTGGCACGGGCCATTCGGTTTTATTTACAGGTTTTGGCATAGAGGCAAACCCAGGCTCCATTCCATCCTGTATCCACCGATCGCCATTGTATCTACTACCATCGATCTCTTCAAAAGCGACGGTTCCGATCGCTGCTTTTATTTCACGTCGAATTTTATTGTTGTCGCTCGTTTTTACCATATAAACTTTTTCGGTAATATTGGCATGATTAAACATCATCCAAGGGGCAACACGCATTTTGGCGTTTTCTGTGTACACAGCGATGCCCGAATCATCCTTAACCGTGAGTTTAATGTTTATTAGCCCATCAAAGTTTTTAATAGGATATGAAATGGCTTCGATACCCAGTTTTGATACCTTATTGAAGTCGGGGATGAGGTAAGGGTCACTTTTGGTTGGACCGATTACTTCCACACCACCTGCGGCATGCTTATCAAACACGCGCACATAATCTTTTTTGTCAACCTCCAATTCTAGTTTCCAACCGGGAGGCAACGGTTCATTTTCGGGGGTTTTTCTTATTTCAATAGGCGCTATATCCGCTAAGTCCCCCCCTCCATCAATTACTCCATTACGATTATCTTCAGTTGTTTTATTGTTTTCATCATCGTTATTGCACAAAACAATTGCACCAAATTTTTTAGCTCCGGGCTCCCACTTATCATTATTTGTCCACTCATCATCCACTACCCCATCTCGATTAGCATCTATATGGATATGCACTTCAATTGGCGTGAGTTTAAGCTCTAGTGGTACATCTTCATTTTCTTTTACCGTGACGCTTCCTTTAACGGGTGTGGGCGTGAACCCCGGCTTTTGTGCCTGAACGTCATAAGTACCTGCGTCTAGTTTAAATACCGCGATGCCATTTGCTTCGGTCGGCTTATTAGGTTGTCCGCTTACTTCAACTTGTGCTGTTTCTATAATCTGTCCAGATGGAGTGACCACTTTTACTCGTAATGTGGCCTTGAGACACTCTTTGTCTACCTTGGTAATGGATTCCTCGGATTGTTCTTTAGCTAAATCAATAGCTTTGTCACTATCACACATTAGAAATGTCCTGACCTGTTCGAGCTAGCCACAAATCCAAATAATCAAGTGTGCGTTCAGTGAGCACATTCATTTTAACCATTTCTTCGGTAAGTGATGGGTCGCGAAGTATCTCTTCCACCCATGGCAGTAGCGGATTTCTATCAATGCCATTTCCCATCATAAACGATAAAGATGTGAGTAGAGATATGGCATCATTCGAATGTAGGTCATAAGTGGCAGCAGTGTTCGATACCGTATTGATTAAAGCTAAAACAGAATCTGAACCAACTGAGTCGAATTTTTCCGGAAAAAGGTGATGTAAATGAACAGACAATGATTGTTCAAACTCAACATTAACAGTGTCGAACTTATTAGATAAAGTACCCGGATTTCTTTTTATAGAAAGCAGACTCCGGTATATTTTTTCATTTTGCTCCCCTGTAATGGTTTTAAGAAAGCTTTGTGCGTGATCGGCTAGCTGGCTAGCCCGTTCAGAGGGGGATGAATTATCCTCTAAAAAGGTAGTCAGGAATGCACAGCACGGGTCGGTGTCGAAATGCGGTCCAAGCATAAACATTACGGTAATATACAAACAACCATTTCTTTTGGTAATAAACCCGTATTTTTCAGCTTGGTTAATACCAAAAGAAATGGTTGTTCGAATTGCGTTTTCTCCCGCCACACGACAATGGTCTGGAAAATAGCGATCTACATGACTATACATTTGCTTTTCGAAACTGCGTCTGGCGCTTTGCTTGAATGCGTCAATTTGCTTACTCTTCATCTCTAACATGTTAAAAATTCCTTGTAGTTTCAACTTTTATTGTTAACCCACCACTTTGTGATGGGTTATCTCAATCTCATCTTTGGTGTCATTATTACTAACGCACAAAAGACTATTCATTTCAGAACTTGGAAAATAAAAGCGTTCGATCTTCATAAAAACGTCTACTCGTTGTTGAGCATCAGAGGAGGGCAAAAATATCTCCAATACCCTAGGATCATAAAACCGAAAAAATAGCGTTTTTCCTTCAGGCGATCGCGCCAACTGTAATTTTCTAATCTGCTTACGGAACTCTTTAGGGTTCAATATCGAAGAGACAAAGATATTCCAGTGATTACCCCACCCTTCTTTTATCAACCATTCAGTAATGTCGGCACCTTTTTCTAACTTCACCATATAGGGTGCAACTTCTTCTATATCAGGTTCTAAATCACCGCTCCACAAGCAACTGCTAATGGGTTGCCAGTCGTATAATTTGAACCGCAATTCTGGGCAGGCCGCTCCGTCCACCACTGCGTAGACATTGTGTTCTTCTTCTGCAAACAGTATGGATTGAACGTGCTTGACTTGATCGTTATTTAACATTTTTTTTCTTCGCAGCTTCGCATTGTTCGCAGAACGGCGTACCTGATTCTGCTGCTTGTTTCATTGCTTTAGCTTGCGGACCATATTTTGAAGGGCGAACGGGCATTGGTTCAGCTTTCACTTTTTCTACTTTACCTGCTTCTGCTTTGTCTGCTTCTTTGGCTTCTACCGGTGATGTAACCTTGTCGGGTTTAGCTGGCGGGGCTGGGTTTGCGGGCCCCGCCATGCCACCGCTGTTGATCATCACCATCAGACCTGAAATGAAAACCCCGCCTGGGTTTATACTGATGAAGCTTCCACCGACTTTAAGATTAATAGCGGCGGATGCTTCAAGATTAATCGTCATGCCTGCCTTTATCTCCGCGTTAACCCCCGCTTTTAAGCCATAATTCGTTCCTGCTTGAAGCTTTATATCCATACCAGCTTTAATGTTTTCGGAGCCGACTAAATTAGACTTTCTATCTTCGCCAATACTGTAACTTTCGCTTCCACCAGTATCTTGATTCAGATTCGCTTCCAAGTTGTTGTGTACGTCACCTGTAATCTTAAGAAACGAATCGTTGTCGACAACTTGATGACGGTCATTTTCTATATGAGTAAAGCTGTCATTTTTGATGATTTTATGTGAATCATTTCCTACATATTTAAATTTATCTTTCTTTATTCGTTCGTCCATATTTCTTTCAGCATGAACGAAAATTTGCTCTTTACCTTTCTCATCTTCAAAACGAAGCTCATTAAATCCTTCTCCTCCTTTCGATGAGTTGGTTTTGAGTGTGCTGACGGTTTTCCTATCTGGGAGTTTATATGGACTACGATTATCTCCGTGATGCACCCGTCCGATGATAAGCGGACGATCAGGATCGCCTTCTTCAAAATCAATAATCACTTCCTGACCAATGCGAGGCAAGGCGAATCCGCCATACCCTTGACCGGCCCACATTTGACTTACTCGTATCCAGCAAGAGCTGCTTTCATCTGCGTTACCGTAGCGATCCCAGTGAAATTGCACTTTCACTCTGCCATGTTCATCAGTATAAATTTCTTCTCCGCTGGGACCTGTGACAATAGCTGTCTGCGTGCCTCTCACGCTGGGTTTTGGTGTGTTAACCGCAGGTCTAAATTTGACTTCTGTGTTAATAACTGCGAACTCATTTGAATAATAGTGGTTATCTGATGCCGTGTACTCTTCGTATGATTGCAACTGCGAAGCCGTATGGGTAACGGAGGTAATGAGGTAATCTGCGGTAAAGTTTCCCCTTCTTTGGTCATCTAATGAGAACGTATAGCCAGGGGTTAAGCGATTAACTGTACTAATGCCCGTTCCCCTTTCGCGCGAGGACAAAAGCGTTTCCATTCTGAGTTTGGCCTGCTGATCACCTGCACTTTTTTCCAGGTACCGTCCCGGATAGTTAAACACTTCATAGTAATCAGACCTGCCATCATCCTTTTTGGAGAGCAAGTTCAGCGTAGGTTTTAGAAAGTTATAATCTTTTACTGCAACTCTGTCGGGGGCCAGTGTTTGGCGATATTGAAATCGTGTAACAACCTGATTGGTGACGAGACCTTGTGAAGCTGACGCATAAGGCAGTGTACTATCGTCTTCAATGGGCTTACATGAACTCGAATCATCGTCAAATATGAGAACATGTTTTTCGGCCTCATGTTGGAAGTAATAATAAACTCCATTTTCTTCAAGCAGGCGTGAAATGAAGTCAAACTCTGACTCTTGATATTGAACGCAATAATCCATTGCCTGATACTGAGACTGACACTGCCACTTGTAATCTTCTGAAGTCAGACCCAACTCATTTAGTATGCTACTTACGATATCTTTAACAGATTGTTTTTGAAATATGCGACTGTTAATCTTTAATCTCAGCGGCCAAAGCCGAGGAACTACTTCAATCAAGTACGTGGAATACGCGGTCGCCTCGTCAGCTAAAGCAAAACTCGCGACAATGCCATGGATAAATCTGTCGTAAACAATTTCTTCAGTAAATGAACCATCTTCTTCAGTATGATTTATTCCTTGAATGGTAATAACACAACTTTTACCTATCATCTCGTCAAACGATACTTCAGTATCTTCTGACATCAATTCAAGTTCAAAATGGTAGAGCTCAGAGATACTTTCACACCCGCTCAATTTTGCCACCCTAAAATCGATGGGATTATCGACCAGTTCGAAAAATAAGAACTCTTCATCCGAATGAAAACTCACTCAGTTCTCCTTGTACATATACGTGCATTATCATATTGAAAAAGGTTAGGGAGGAATTGCCAGCGAATGCTTACTCCAGACAACCCCTACCACACTCCAACGGTAGCGAATACGAAGCGAGTTAATTCTACCTACCCTCGCGCCAATCGTCGGATCCGGAAGTACCTGATATCTCGTGCGTCCACGTAATTCTGCGATAGGCCAGCGACACTTCTTCCAAATGAGAAAAGTGTGCCATAGCCGGATCCTGTGCATTAGGCATGTAGGCCTGAATATCGATAATCACTGCGTCATCTAGCTCATGGGTGAAATAATGTTCTTGTTTTCCGGTCATAGCGGTCCTATACCACTTAAGTGTTACCTTGGATAATCGTTCTCCTTTACACATAGCGTCGAATAAAATTGGCGAGGACCTATCAAAGACCTTTGTGATGATAAAGGGTTGATGAACACGCGCGCCGGTTGGTTGGCCGCTTTGCATATCACGGGGAACGATAACCTGATGTTTAAAAGCTTGAACGGTTGCTTCGTTCTCATGTTCAGATTGGTAGGTATTACCCATGGATTCGACGGTATTTGCGCTTTGGGTAATTGGACCAGAACTGGATCCTTCAATTTCTATGTAGGCTACTGTTGGCATTAGATGCTCCTTTCATTTGTAAGGGGGGTTGACTTGCGACTTCCTACATGACTAATCACCAAACGTGCCACTTCACTAGAGAATTTATATTTCAATCTATATTTCAGAACCTTAGATATTTATTAGTGGTCCAAAAGCATGTTCACTTAAAAAAGTAGCATCGTTTGAAGTGAGCCGAAAAGCGCGCAATTGCGCCATCATCCGCGCGCATAGGGAAAGTTATTATGCAGATCGGTTGTACACAAAACAGGCATATTGACGGGCTCTTTAATAGATGCAAGTTTCATATGTTAATCGCTACCTATAATGATATCGCGCTACCTCAATACATCGATGCGCAATGTTCGGCCAAAAGACGGGTTACTTTTTACCCACCCAAACTGGTTGAAATTCGTTCAATCTGCTACGGTGAAATAGTGTTAAATTTTAAACCCATCCGCAATGATGTGTATTGAGACAGTGAGAGAGCTTTTCTGCTTTTGACATTCAATGCAGAGAGAGTTTGGTGAGGGTGAATCGGGCGAAAACGAAAGGTGTGGGAAAGATGATGAGTTAACGCTGTTCGCAACAATAAAGAAGAAGATCAGGGTTTTCACGATTAATATCATCCCACGTAGGAACATACGTTTTCCTGAACGTAGCTAACGCATTATCGCGCACGGTTATTATTTAAAAGCTGTAGTTGACGCTTCGTTAAGACATTCGAGCGTCAACCTTTCAATTTTTTCTTTTTAATGATGAGGAAATAAGACATGAAACACCAAGCCCTTGTGTTCATTGCCGCCAGCTTATTAATACCCATTACGCATGCAAAGGAATCGCCGGAAGATTCATGTAAAGGAGCAGCGGAGCTTTACGCTAATGGCGATCTCGAAACAGCCTTAGAGGAAGCTCGCTGGTGTGTGACGTTGATGGAGCAGGAACAACAAGCTCAAACCAATACGCACTTTAAAGATGAAGTAAATGGTTATTCAGGAAGTGAACTCGAACAGCAAAATGCGATGGGGTTCAATGTGGTCAGTCGCCAGTATAGTAAAGGCGATAAGCAAATAAAGGTTACCCTCAATTCAGGTAGTAGTGGTTCTGCTATGCAAGCGTTTTCTGCATTGGCTCAGTTTGGTATGCAATCGGGAACAGGGCAAAAAATTCGCGTTCAAAGACGTACTGCAATGACCAGTACCGAAAATAATAATGCAACTGTCAGCGTGAATTTACGCAGCGGCGGCATGCTGGTGTTCGAATCAAGAACAGCCTCACTGGACGAAGTAGTCGCATTCGCTGAAGAATTTCCGATTACTGATATGGATGAATCGCAACAGTAACAATGAATATAGCTTAACGTACTATCGCGTGTTGACCTTCGCGGCTCGACATATGTTAATTCTGATTACTTTCAGAACATGGTGTGAAGTATGTAGTTTAGTACGCTAAGTAAATGGCGAACTACGAAGACATAAAAGCACTCAAATCGAATTCCATGGGGCGCATTTGTTACGCATTCGCGCTACGTAAAATCTGTTTTTGCCGCATAAAACATCTGCATCTTTACGGTTCGCGCTTCGCACAAAAGGCCAATCGCTACAAAATTGAATAGCGGTTGCAACGCCCTCGTAAGACGATTGCAAAGAGAGCTGAGGGTGGTATTGAATGGAAACCAACCAAACTAAACAGGTTAACTGAGCTACTCGCATAAAGCTTTTTTAACGGTAATTAGAAATCGCGACTGTGCTAATGCTCGATGTCTGTTATGGGTTTACTCAAAAATCAGGCAAGTTATTGAAATACACCACATAGAACAAGAAGCTTAAGCCTTCTAGCCGCGTGTAGATAAATCAATAATCGTCGGAGCAGACTGCGCGGAAAAGTGCTCAATTGCGCAGCGACGTGCGCGTTGTCTCTGATTATTGGAGACAGCTGGAAACTTGCTTGTATAGGTAAATTATTAAAAGTTATAGATTTACTCGAAGACTCGCGGCTATGGTACAAAGCTTGATATTAGTTCATCACCTCATTTAGAAAGGAATAAAGATGAACTTCGACGAAAATAAACTTAGAAGAGAGCTTTTAGCTATTGGTATCGTATCGTATTGTGAACAGCGCTCCTTAATAGATGTGGCAAAGCAATGCTTCATTAAATATGGTTTCGCTATGGGTGGGGCGGGTTTAGTTATGGGCTCGAGCATTGGGTCTGTCACCGTACCCATCATTGGCTCCATTCCAGGTTCCGTGGCAGGCTTTTTAGCTGGCGCAGCATCTGGCACAGCGATATGTGTTGGCGCGAATTATGGCGTTAAAAATGAGCTACAAAAGCTATTAAATTGACTTTCAATGTCAGTCTAAAAGTTGCATTCAATTGGCTTACTAAATAACAGACTGACTGTTTACGCGAATTATGCTCATGTGCGCCTCTTAGTTTAGAACATCCCGTCACATACACAATCGCAAAGTTTGTCGCAAAACTTTGATGAAGTAATGTACGCGGGTACAGACCGCTGTGTACGTATTTACTGGGGCCGAAAAAAGCTAACGTCATTGCATATATGGACTCCCGGTTCATTTCAAGGATATTTTTAATATAAGTTGGAAGA
>NZ_JAPFRE010000003.1 GCF_026183735.1 Alteromonas sp. ASW11-130
TCTCACGATGTGTACGGAGGGCCTTTTTATGCGGTAAGGACGATAATACGGGTAAAAGTTACGAGCATCGTCGACAATGGGTGGAAGACCGCCTAATGTTTTTGGCTGAAGTATTTTGCGTAGATGTCTGTGCCTACGCAGTAATGAGCAACCATACGCATGTGGTGTTGCGTATCAATAAATCTAAAGCCGCTTCTTTATCAGTCAAAGAGGTTATCAGACGCTGGCATAAGCTATACAAAGGCATGCTATTATCGCAGCGTTACGTGAATCCTGCCGAATGCAATGCGATGTCTGAAGCGGAAGTTGAAACCGTAAAAACACTCGCAGAGGTATATCGAAACAGACTTTACGATATCAGTTGGTTTATGCGATTACTGAATGAATATATTGCTCGTAAAGCAAATAAAGAAGATGGTTGTACCGGTCACTTTTGGGAAGGTCGGTTTAAATCGCAGGCATTAATGGATGAAGCCGCGATAGCGGCCTGTATGGCTTATGTAGATTTGAACCCGGTTCGAGCCTGTTTAGCAAAAA
>NZ_JAPFRE010000004.1 GCF_026183735.1 Alteromonas sp. ASW11-130
TTTTACAGCAAGCCAGCACAACAATCTTGTCGCAGGCGAAGCAGCGCCCACAAGCAGCCTTGTCTCTTCTAGGGTAAGAGAAAGCCCCGCTAATGCGCAGAAACTAAAGAAACTATGGCCAGGAATTTTCCTGGCCTTTTCAATTAGCATTTGTCTTACCCGAATACTCCTTGGTAATAGTTCGTGCCCATAGCTAGCCTTCTATTAGCGCAAATTGGTTTTCCTCGTTGAAAAAGCCGAAAACGAATCTACGATTCTTGCCCTTTTCATGATGCCCATGAAGCATGTTTTATAACATTCCAAATCGAAATGACATAACGCGCACTATTTTTTGAAAAAAATACGTTCTTGAGTACGGCTTTTTGTACTAAGTGTGGTTGATTTTTTTTGGTGTAAGAGAGTCAGAATCGCTGACTGGCAGGATGAAGCCAGGAGGTAGTGAGAGGTATGAGGTCTGAACTCCACACCCGCAGTCAGCTTAGGCAATAACAGTGAATTATTGCAGTATTTCGACTTCATTAGGTGTTAACAGAATGAAGTGTCAGAATTACGACTCTGACACTAAGAAAGAAGCATTGATTATGCCAACTAATGAAATTATTTATCAGCCTACGTGATATATAGCGAGTTAATGCTAATCGGATAGGTTAAGTTGAGTCTGTCAGTGGGTAATGAGGGGGCAACTTCGGGCAAAATTTTACATTTTCTTGCCAGGCAGGCGGCGATAATAGTCCCTAACCACTGCCGAAACCACGCGTAAACATGTTAGGACATGTACGTTAGCCCTCAAAAGAGAAGTGACTCTATTGAGTCACTCTTTTATTAGTGGGTGTCGACTAACGGGTTGAGAGTGTAGAAGGATGGTTGAGAGGCCAGTAAATTCTACGATTCCCGTTAGCCGACTAAAACGGATTTAGTTTCGTTAAAATAAAAAGAGTAATACCAGTGCAAAATTCAATTTAACGGCACATTTTTACGCTGAGAGCACAGGGTGACGCGTGCCATATGCTCACCCGTTCAATTTATCTTACTATTTTGGAGCAGTGTACCCTAGTTATTCTAGGCATTAATTCAGATATTATTTTAGCCTCGTTAGGCATTATCTAGGCATTATCTATGCCATCTCCCCAAAAATCACGCCAAAACTATCAAATTCAGTTTTATCACGCATACGCAGGTATTTTTAGTTATACCCTTTATTTTCCTAGGTCATCTTCGGCAAAAATCACCATAACCTATTGAAATACCTTTTTTAATAGCTATTTTTTTAAAATCAACAAATGCTTTTATTTAATAAAAACAATTAGATAGTAATTATTTGTGAATTTTAGTTAAATTTTTCTAAAGTTGCTTTAGATAGAGTCGATAACGATAGTCGAGGGGTAATTTAATTATTAAATTGTGAAGTGGATTCACTTCAACCTTGTGTGGTTCGGCCGGAGTAGTGACCGTCTGGATCAGGTGATGAAGGATGAGATGATTAATTTTACATCGTCCGTCCCCAGGAGGTAAATTATGTCAATGTTTGTTAATACTAACGTTTCAGCTTTGAACTCGCAGCGTCAATTGTTCTCTGTAAGTGAAAAGTTAAATACATCTTATGAGCGTTTGTCGTCTGGTTTTCGCATCAATAGTGCTTCTGACGATGCTGCCGGTCTACAAATTTCTAACCGCATGACGACTCAGATTCAAGGTTTGAATCAAGCAGTACGTAATGCAAACGATGCTATTTCATTGTCGCAAACCGCTGAAGGTGCGCTTGATGAAAACACCAACTCTTTACAACGTATCCGCCAATTAGCAATTCAGTCTCAAAACGGTATTAATTCCGATTCAGACCGAGCTGCGCTACAAAAAGAAGTAACGGCCCTAATTTCTGAAATGTCTCGAATTGGGACTGACACAGAATTTAATGGCGTAAACATTCTAAATGGAAGTTATTCTTCTAACTTCCAGGTAGGTGCAAATGCAGGTCAAACCATTACCGTGGACCTAACTAGAACAGGTGGTTACGGCGCTTCTGGTTTAGGCATCGGTTCGTTGGATATCAGTACATCTGCTGGTGCGGCTGCTGCATTGACATCAGTCGATTCTGCTATTTCCCAAATTGGCTCTGCACGTGCTGATTTAGGGGCATTGCAAAATCGTTTTCAATCAACAATTCGTAACTTAAGCACCGTATCAGAAAATATGTCTGCGGCCCGTTCACGGATTCGTGACACTGATTTTGCTACAGAAACCGCTGAATTAACCAGAAATCAGATCATCCAACAGGCGTCTATTTCTATGTTAAGTCAGGCGAAGCAACGCCCTCAGGCGGCGCTTTCGCTGTTAGGTTAATCGTTACCTGTATAATCTGGCTTAAAGTAAAACGGGAGCCTACGCTTAGTCGGCCCCGTTTAGTTGTTTTTAGGTAGTGGGGGTATGAGTCGTGGAACTTGTGAAAACTCAATTGGATCAATCTTTTTCATTGCTAGATAAGGCTTCGTTTAATCGATCCGAAGAGCAAAAAAGTATAAACAATAAAGCGCCAGCTGAAGGTGTTTCACCTGAAAAAACTGCGGATAAAAGTATTCAAGCTATTTCTGAATCTGCCGATAAAAAAACAGGTGAGGGGAATAAACTTGATTTTGAAGCGGCAGCGCAACAAGTTGAAGCCTTTTTGAAAGTGCAAAACCGTAACCTTTCATTTTCGGTTGATGAAGAAACTAACCGCTCGGTAGTAACAGTGAAAGACGGCGAATCTGGCGCAGTAGTCAGGCAGATACCTTCTGAAGAAGTGTTACGTTTAGCAGAACGTATTCAGGATCTCCAGCAAGATGTCGGTAAAAGCGTTGGGGTACTTTTAAATAATAAAGTTTAGTGTGAGGTAAGCTATGTCAATTTCGTCATTAGGTGTTGGTTCAGGCCTTGCGCTTGACGATTTAGTCAAGCAATTACTTGAATCTGAGCGCAAGCCCAAAAGTGATCGACTGAATGCTCGTGAAGAAAAAATCGAAGCAGAAATTTCTGGTTTAGGGGCAATCAAATCTAAATTATCGGAATTTAAAGATGCCATTAAGGCACTAAAAGAAGATAAAGATATCAATGGCCGTGAGCCAACGCTAAAACATCCTAATGAAGATGTCGAGGTGTTTTCAGCAGATGCGTCTAGTTCTGCTACACGAGGTTCATATAAAATTGCTGTTACCGAAATGGCATCTGGTAGCAGAATTGAAACAGCTGATGCAGCCTTTGCCTCAACGTCCGATTCCGTATTAAGCGCAGGTAGTGGATCACTTACATTCAAAGTTGGTTCTACCGGTGATACATTCAGTGTCAATGTGACAGCTGGAATGACCTTATCAGAACTTCGTACTGCAATTAATGATAATGCTGACAACTTCGGCGTCAGTGCCAATATTATTGACACTGGCACAGCCACAGGTGGCGCCAAGCTAGTATTTACGTCAGATGTCACTGGCGCGGGTAATGATTTGCAGATAGTAAACGACAATAACCTGGCTGAGCTAGATAAAGTATCCACCACCGATTCTTCAGAAACGGCAACCTATTTATCGCCCGTTAAAGCAGCAAGTAATGCCAAAGCGACTATTGATGGGATTTTGGTCGAGAGTGAAACCAACAAGTTTGATAACACCATCGCGAACGTTTCGTTTACCGCTAAAGAAGTGTCGCCGATGGCTGCAGATGGCGTTACGCCGCAGACATCAACACTTGAAATTGGATACGATAAAGAAGGGCTTGAAGAGAAAATTCGCAGCCTGGTTGAAAACTATAATGGTGTAGTTTCTGAAATTAAAAAGTTAACCAAATATGGTGGGTCTGAGCTGGAAGACGATGGTATTTTGGCTGGTGACTCACTTATCCGCGGTATTCAGGGCGGTTTAGGTTCAATTATGAGTAGTAATGTTTCTGCATCTGCTCTGGGCGGCCTATTCACCATAGGTGTCGAATTAAATAAAGATGGTGAATTAGAAATCGGTACAACTAACTATGGGTTAGGTACGGGCGAAGATCGCCTTGAAGAAGCGCTGGAAGATAATTTCGACGAAATTGCTAAGCTGTTTACTGATGAAAACGAAGGTATTGCAGTGAGGTTATTTGATTATATTGAGCAATATACTTCTTCAAGCGGTTTGATAAGCTCCCGCGAAAAAGCGGCAAAACAAGATCAGGACCGTGTATATGATGATCGTGAGCGTTTAGAAGTACGCATGATCAGTTATGAACAGATGTTGCGGGACCGCTATTTAGGTCTGGATCAGACCATCTCAAAGATGAACCAGACTGGTTCAGCTTTGTTCGCTATGTTAGGTTAATTTAGAAAGGTGTTGGAGTAGTTATGTCACTTAAAGGTATTAATGCATATAAAAAAGGTAACATAAAGCAGGATATTGCAAATGCAGATCCTCATCGACTGACACTGCTTCTTATGCAGGGAGCGTTAGACCGAATAGCCTTCGCTAAGGGCGCGATGGAGCGTAAAGAACATGCGGTTAAAAGTGAGTATCTTTCACGTGTATCAGCAATATTAATTAATCTTCGTGACACCTTGGATTTGGATGTGGGCGGAGAAGTTGCCCAAAATATGTATGCGCTTTACGATTATATGGTAGATCGATTGACCGATGCTTTAGTAAAGAATGACTTGAAGATTCTTGACGAAGTAACTAGTTTATTAACACCAATCCGTGACGCATGGGTACAAATTCCTCAGTCAGCAAAAGACGAGGCATATGCGGCCATGCAAGAACAACGACAAGCCGTGTGAACATAGACGAATTTAATCACTCCCTTACTCCTCCGGCGCTGCAACAGATTAATGAAAAAATTGCGGCGCTTTTATCTTCTGATGAAGATGATGATCGTGTTACCAATCTCAATCAATTAGCAGATGAACGCGATATTTTTATTCAGTCATACTTAAAATCTTTAACGCCTGAAGATGCAAAGGAATTTGCTAAACAGGAAATAGTGGTTAATGATAAACTAAAAGAAATAGCCCAGGTGATGCGAACGGCGGTGAAAGATGATATTACACACTTTATCCGCAGTCGCTCAGCTGTTAAAAAGTATGAAAAGTAATAAGTAATGCTAAAAAATGTATTTTTTCATGTAGATGAAGATAAAGAAGTACAAAATGCGATAGAGCGCCAAGCCTCGCCCCAAATTCTACAACGTGAAAGAAAAAATCTGGCAGCCTTTCAGCGATTTATGCCTCCCGTTTATGACCAGATTTTCAAAATAAATAATAACCACATTTCAATTCTATGTAACCAACATAGTGAAATGAATATTATAGATACTGCTGAAGGCAGAACGTTTTATGGCTTAAATCCCCAAGCCGAGGTCGCGCAGCAAATTGACCAGTTTAGTCAACGGGCGCTAACATTCACTTTACATGCAGATAAAGAACAGGACATCGGGGAAAGCAATATCTCTGGTATTGATAGCTCTTTAGCGCAAAAGCTGTACGCAAGCCAACCCGCTTCCTCGCATATTCCTGTCTTAGTCGTGCTTGGGATTGGGGGGGCCATGCACTTACCAGAACTGGTTAAGCGATATCAGATTGACCATCTGGTGATTTACGAGCCTGAATCTGCGTATTTTAAATGTTCTTTAGCCATTGCTGATTGGCAAAGTATGCTGACGCTGGCCGCAGAGAAAAACACCGCTATTTATATGATGCTGGGCGAGAACGGTAAAACCCTTGCTGATAATCTAACCGAGCTTTCAAGTGTTGCAAAGTTTGACCAGTTTACGCTTTATAAACACTATAACCACCCAGTGTTTGATGAACTTGTTAACATGTTGTGCGAGCTTTCATGGGAAGCATTTAAAAAACAAACCGTAAAGCCAAAGCCAATAACCCGACCAGAACAGTACTTGGTAGATTTCACTTACCCCATTAACTTATCCGAATGGTCAAGAACAAAGTTAGATATCGCGAAATTTAAGCACAATCTGGCGGCGTTTAAAAAATTCATACCGGATCTTTATGATGAGTTTCAGCACTATTATCCAGAATTTTGGTTTCCTGTAGCGAATGATGATGGGCAGGTGAACATGCTCCATGTTGAAACCATGACCCCTTTTTATAGTGATGACCCCCAGGCGGAAAACGCCAAGAGTATAGAGGTTTTTAAAAAATTTCCGAATAACGATGGCTTAGTACTGAACTTCACTGGCCAAAAACTTAAACCGTATCTGCACTATCAGATGGTGGCTGAAGTAGATGAAGTATTAAAAGAAGTAGAAGAAGAGCAGCGATCTCTACCTGAATCAGTCAAGGCTATTATATTATTTGGCATTGGTACGGGTTATGGGTTTGAACAGCTATCCAATGAAAACAGACTGGAAAAAGTATTTATTTGCGAACCCAATCGGGACTTTTTTTATGCATCGTTATTCGCTATTGATTGGCATGACATTCTCGAAAAAATAGAACGCGAAGATAAACGTATTTATTTGAATATCGGAGACGACGGTACTCATTTAATTGAAGATTTACTGACGCAATTCCATACAGTTGGCCCTTACTTACTGGCAAGTACATTCTTCTATCAGGGTTACTATAACAAATATTTAACTCGTGCTATTCAGAACTTACGAGAACAGCTTCAAGTAATTGTTTCTTTGGGTGATTATTTTGATCATTCTAAATACTGTATCGCCCACACTCGTTGGGGAATGGAAAACGAAATTCCCGTGTTAAAGAGAGACGCACAGCAGTATTTGACCGCTGATGATAAAGACACGCCTGTTTTCATCGTGGGCAATGGCCCATCTCTAGATAACTTAATTGATTTGGTTGAGGAATATAAAGATCAGGCAATCATCATTTCTTGTGGAACGGCTTTAAAAACGTTATATAAACACGGAATCACGCCAGACTTTCACGCAGAAATTGAATCAAACCGCGCCACCTATGATTGGACAGTGCGAGTAGGGGATTTAGATTATCTAAAAAGTATAACTCTGCTAAGTTGTAATGGCATTCACCCTGAAACGTGTGGATTATTTAAAGACGTATATATCGCCTTTAAAGAAGGTGAATCTGCGACGGTAGCGGTTTCAAAGCTATTCGACGAGTTTCCTTATACGAAATTACAACACGCATATCCTACGGTAACTAATTTTGTCGCGAACTTTTTCACTGAGGTTGGATTTACCCAGCTTTATTTGATTGGTGTTGATCTAGGGTTTATCGATGTTAAGCATCATCACTCAAAAATGTCGGGTTATTATTCTGAAGAAGGTGAAGAGTTATTCGATTTTGCCGCGAGTATTCACACTTCATTGCGTATAGAAGGAAACTTCAGACCATTTGTTGAAACAAAGTATGAGTTTAAGTTAGCGATAACCTTGCTTGAAAAAGCGTTAATGAAGGCCAAAGATGTCTATAACTTGAATGACGGCGCAAAAATCCGAGGCGCAAATCCGCTCATCAAGGATCATGTTCTTTTGTCTGGGGCGAAGAATGATAAAAATGCCACCTTAGCGAAAGTTTTAAAAAAATGTTTTCATATTTTACCAACGCAAACATTTATTGAATCTTTTGAATCTACGTTTAGTAAGCCGCAATTGGTTTCAGAAATGAAAGTGTTAATTGAACTTTTTGATGCACCATCAAAAGAAATAGCAGAAATCGAAAGGTTAATTGAAGTACAGAGAAATAAAGCGATATCTTCATATTTTAATAATAAATCCTTGCTATTTTACTATTTGAACGGCTCAATAAATTTTATAAGCAGCGTTTTGATGAAAACGGCAAATTTAAAGGATACTGAATCGGCGCTGCGATTAACCGAAAAAGTAAAACAATGCTGGAGAAACTATTTATCTCAGTATTTAGCAATTTTGGAGCATGCTGAAAGAGACTTTTGTCACATATCTAGTGTCGAAAATGAACGTCGGCAGATATTGTTAACCCATTACTTTGAAAATAATTCAGTATGCATCGATACTCTGCCGGCAGAAAATACGGTATTTACTGAATTCTTTTTTCGAAATATCGGTATTTCGCCGAAGTCAAAATATTCTAAAGATCAAGCGGTCACCCTGATTTGGGAGTATTCTAAGCCCTTCGTAACTTCCTTAAATTCATTAATAATAACGACATCGCAGAAAGAGTTTTTATACCAAATTGAGCGAGGGAAAAAATGCTATTTGTTGCCGGGCGATTGGAGAGAGCCGAAGTTTTCCCCTACGTGCAGTGAGATGCATCGAGCCAGTATGGCGATTATAGCTTCATTTACAAACGAAAAAATTATTGGCTTCTTATCCCCCCTTATGGTCTACGATAAGCGCCAAGTCTCTGAACATTACGACCTTTCCGCTTTGACGGGTTTCTACATGTACCAGTTCGGAGTGCATTTAATAGCTCTTTCTCGCACTACCTTAAATAACGATGAGTTGGTTTTGATTGATGGTACGAAAGCAATGTTAATCCCCAGACCTATTGAAGAAAAAGATTTGGTCAGTTATTTCGTTTCAGAAGAAGTATACTCAGCGACTAAGTGTAAAGTGTCTGATATTTATAATAGTTTGGTGAATAAGTGTGAATAATTTTGACGGTCGTTCCATCCTTATAACAGGCGGAACAGGGTCTTTCGGAAAACGATTCGTAAGATACTTATTAGCGAAGTCTGATCCCATGAAGATCATCATCTACTCTAGAGACGAACTAAAACAATACGAGATGCAACAGAAGTTCAGTGAGCCATGCATGCGCTACTTCATTGGCGACGTCAGAGATAAAGAGCGCCTCAAAACTGCCATGCAAGGTGTGGATTATGTGGTTCACGCTGCCGCCTTGAAACAAGTTCCCGCCGCTGAATATAATCCAAATGAATGTATTAAAACGAATATAAATGGTGCACAGAATGTTATTGATGCGGCCATAGCGTGCAATGTGTCAAGAGTGATTGCGTTATCTACCGACAAGGCAGCCAACCCGGTTAACTTATATGGGGCAACAAAACTTGCTTCTGACAAATTGTTCGTAGCAGCAAATAATATTTCAGGTGCCAAAGGGCCACGCTTTTCGGTAGTTCGTTATGGGAATGTAGTGGGGTCTCGCGGTTCAGTTGTTCCTCTTTATAGAAAAATGATACGGGATGGAGTTGAAAAGCTTCCTGTAACACATGCGGAAATGACACGATTCTGGATTACATTGGATGAGGGAGTTGAATTTGTGGTTAAAAATTTTGACCGCATGCAAGGTGGTGAAATCTTTGTGCCCAAGATCCCTTCAATTCGTATCTTAGATTTAGTTGAAGCGATGAGTGGTAGTCGAGAGCATGAATTAATTGGCATTCGTCCGGGTGAAAAGCTTCACGAGTTAATGGTGCCAGAAGAAATGGCTCATCATACGGTGGAATTTGACGATCATTATGTCATCACCCCAGCTATAAAGTTTTTTGATAAGAATGTAAATTACCTTAAAAACAAAGCCGGAGAAAAAGGTAGGCCAGCAACTGACAAGTTTGAATATCACTCCGGCAGGAATCCCTATTTCTTGTCAGTTAAAGAATTAAAAGAACTGGATAAAGTAACGGAATGATTCCTTACGGTAGCCATGATATTCAGCAGTCAGATATTGATGCTGTAATTGATGTTCTAAAGAATGAGTTCTTAACTCAGGGTTCACAGGTTCCTGCTTTTGAACAGGCGCTATGTGATTACACAGGCGCTCACTTTGCCGTGGCTGCTAACAGCGGCACTTCTGCATTACATATTGCGTGTTTGGCTGCGGGAGTGGGCCCAGGCGACTGGGTATGGACGTCTGTGAACTCGTTTGCCGCGTCAGCAAATTGTGCTCTTTACTGCGGTGCCCTTATTGATTTCGTGGATATAGATGCGCAAACGCGCAATATGTCTATCAGTGCGTTGAAAGAAAAACTCGCGAAAGCTGAAGATACCGGAACATTACCAAAAGCAGTTGTAGTGGTGCATTTTGCTGGAAGCAGCTGCGATATGAAAGCTATCAGCGCTATTACCGAACCCTATGGTATTGCGCTCATAGAAGATGCTGCTCATGCGTTAGGAGGCGAAGACCACCAAGGTAATAAGGTAGGACGATGTACTTATTCAGACATGACTATTTTAAGCTTTCATCCTGTTAAAGCTATTACGTCTGCTGAAGGTGGCGCTGTTACCACGAATTGCGAGGGCTTAAAGCAAAAACTCAAACTTTTTGCCTCCCATGGGATAACACGTGATTCTAAAGTGTTGAACACGGTGGATTTGGCTAAAGGCTGGTTTTATGCCCAAATCGAGTTAGGGTATAATTATCGACTAAGCGACTTACATGCTGTATTAGGTAAGAGTCAATTGGAAAGGTTGGATACTTATGTCTCAGCCCGGTTTGAAAAAGCGCAGTATTATCATCAACGACTGTCTTCGCTACCCGTTAAACTTCCAATGTTAGACGTAAAAAGTGCCTGGCATTTGTATGTGGTAGAGCTAACTGAGCACAACCGACAAACTGTTTTCAATGTTCTTCGTGAAAACGGTGTTGGGGTTAATGTGCACTATATTCCTATCCATTTGCATCCTTATTATCAAAAGCTTGGGTTTAAAAAAGGTCAATTCCCAATAGCAGAGCGGTATTATAACAATGCGTTAAGTTTGCCTTTGTATCCAACTTTATGTCAGTCAGATCAGGATTATGTAATTGCTCAGCTTGAAAAGGAATTGACATGAACATAGCCGTTATTCCAGCCCGGGGAGGCAGTAAGCGAATTAAAAATAAAAACATCAAAGCTTTTGCAGATAAACCTCTCATAGCCTATTCATTGGAAGCGGCAGTTAAATGCAAGCAATTTGATGAGATTATTGTTTCAACAGACTCGGATGATATCACTGCTATTGCCAAAGAGTGGGGGGCAACTTATATAATTAACCGCCCGACCGAACTGGCTGACGATTTCACCGGTACTACGCCCGTTGTTCAGCATGCTATAAAAGAATACGAAAGCGAACATCAAGCGGTTGAATTCGTTTGTTGTATTTATGCAACTGCACCTTTTTTAAGTGCAGAGTATTTACTGAAAGGCTTTGAACAGCTTAAACAAGATAAACAAAAACAGTTCGCATTTTCAGTGACTACCTTCGACTTTCCCATTCAAAGAGCCATAAGACTTAAAGACGGGGGAGTTGAACCTATTGACCATACACAAATAGGCAAACGCTCGCAGGATTTGGAAGAGTGCTACCACGATGCGGGGCAATTTTATTGGGGCCGCAAAGATGCATTCTTGTCAGGCGCCCATACTTTTGCACATCACAGTATACCTGTCATACTTCCTAGGTACCTTGTTCAGGATATTGATACGCCAGAAGATTGGCAGCGTGCTGAACTCATGTATAAGGCATATATTGAAGGATAACCATGGCTGAGAAGATACTCGTCATCAGAATGATGGAAAGCTACGACGTTGCGGCAATTGGTATACCAGCAGTCAGGCATATGAAACGCTGCTTTCCCGATGCTGAAATTCACTTTCTTACCTTCGCAGAAGGAAGTGAAATTATGCAGCTAGCTGAACCTGAATTGACAGTATTGGGTTTGGATAAAGCCGATTGGCCAGAGAATTTTGTTGCTGCGATGGAAGTGTTTCTTGAATTGGCTGAAATAGTTAGTTCCCACAACTATACGGAAATTATCAATCTCGATACGTGGTTTATGCCTTGTTTTTTAGCGAGATTCCTAAAAGATGCCGGTGCGCCCGTAATAGGTAATACACTTAACAGATCAGTACAAGATATTATCGATGATTTTAAGCAGCAGTCATTGTCGTCTGATTATGTCAATATCACTGAGAAGTATATCCAAAGTTCTTGGTCGGGTATGCATTCGTGGTTTGAAAACTGGTGGTTACACGGAGAACCGCCTGAAGGAGGGTATCCCGAATACTATTTACGCCGGTGCTGCGGTTTCGCCGATATAGAAATGGACAGACAAATTGACGTTACAGCAGACCCTCAAATAGCCTCGAAGCCTGGTAAAACTATAGCATTGGCGGTGGACGGTGTCTCTTCTACCGACTGTTATCCTGCTTCCACCGAGCTGGCGTCGAAGCTAGAAGAAAAGGGATTCAATGTATACAAAGAAGTTGATGGAAGTGACAGCGTTAAGCAGAAGCTTAGTAAATTAAAAGCCTGTGACTTATTAGTTTCTATCCCTTCGGGAGCGCAATGGTTCGCAGCAGCAGTCGATGTTCCCGTTTTATTGATCAGTGGTCACATAGATCCTCAGACAATTATGCCCGACTATGCGACAGATGTGAGCGACCAACCTATATCTGTGGATAATCTGGTAGAGGGCATAACTGATATTGTAGAAGGAAAGACAGATGCATGATACCCGCATAGGGAAGCGGTTTATAGGTCCTAGTGAGCCTCCGTTCATTATTGCAGAATTAAGTGGTAACCACAGTCAGGATTTTGACTTGGCAAAAAAGATGGTCGAAGCGGCGGCCAAATCGGGGGCTCATGCAATAAAATTGCAGACCTATACAGCCGATTCCATGACACTAGACATAGAAAACGATGAATTTGTCATTCAAGAAGAAGACAATTTGTGGCGCGGTGAATCGTTACACGCCTTATATAAAAAAGCGGCAACGCCTTACGAATGGCATGAGCCATTATTTAAATTGGCTAACTCGCTTGGAATGGTGGCCTTTAGTTCGCCTTTCGATGCAGACGCTGTAGATTTTTTGGATAATTTAAACGTTCCATGCTTTAAGATCGCCTCTTTTGAGTTAACCGACATTCCTTTGATAGCCTATGCCGCCAGTAAGGGAAAACCCTTAATAATGTCTACCGGGATGGCAAGTTTGCAAGAAATTGAAATGGCTGTCGCATGCGCTAAACACAATGGCTGCGATGATATTATTTTATTAAAGTGTACTAGTACCTATCCTGCCGATCCGGGTAATTCAAACTTAATGACAATACCTAACATGCGTGATGCCTTCGGCTGTCAAGTCGGGCTTAGCGATCATACCGGTGGCATTGGTGTGGCCGTTGCCTCTACGGCGTTAGGCGCTACCGTCATAGAAAAGCATTTTGTACTTGACCGTAACGCGGGAGGGGTCGATGCTGCGTTTTCTCTAGAACCCGCCGAACTGTCGCAGCTTGTCACCGAGACTGAACGCGCATGGCTGGCACTTGGGCATGTGCGCTACGGCGCAACGGGTGCAGAAGAAAAATCTAAACAATATAGACGTTCGGTGTATGTGTCTCGTGATATGGATGCGGGGGAAAGCTTTTCAGAAAAAAATCTTAAAGTAGTTCGCCCCGCATTTGGTTTAGCGCCCTGCCATTTCGCCTCCCTAATGGGAAAGAAAGCCGCGACAGCGTTAAAAAAAGGCACAGCCCTGAAGTGGGAGCAGGTTGTTTCTTGAGACCTTTGTTGTTTAGAGTATTGGCATCTGAAAAAACTGGAACCGGCCATCTTATGCGAAGTCTGGCGCTTGCTCAGGCTGCAGAAAGTTGTGATATTCCAAGTATCTTTTTATTAGACACGCATGCCAGCCTAATTGCGCGCAAAAGGCATGACTGGAATTATCAAATTATTTCGGTTCCAGCAAATTTATCAGTATCGAACGAAGGTAAATGGATTGCAGAGCAAGCTGATGAACACGATGCAGCAGCGCTTATATTCGATGGCTATACTTTTTCCCCTGATGTTTTAAAAAATAGCCATCATTCCAACCGCTGTGTGGTGTTAATGGATGATGGCATGACATCCTTGACCCATTTAGCCGATATTATCGTCGACCCGACAGCCAAAGAAAGAACATCAACCGAACAGCAAGTATTTTGTTACGGAAGTAAGTACAGGTTACTGCGAAGAGAGTTTACCACTCTTTCACCGAAGCTTATTAAAGAAAGAAATGGCATTGCGCTAAACCTTGGCGGAAGCGATCCTAAAAACCTAACAATTCACCTACTAAAAGCTATTTCTAATCGCCTTCCTGATGTGCCTATTCGAGTCGTGACAGGGCCAGCCTATTCTAGATTGACGGAGTTAGACAGTTGTGTAGCAAGCTTACCCAATCCAATTCAACATATACATAACTGTCAGGACATGAGTGAAGTGTGGAATAACGCTAAATTAGCTATTAGCGCAGCGGGTGGAAGTCAATTTGAGCTGGGGGTATGTGCCACCCCTTCAATCTTGGTAGTTGTTGCGAAAAATCAGAAACAAGCGACAAAAGCAGCCACCATGGAAGGATGGGCAACAGCGTTTGATTGCATTAAAACCATTCCCATCGATGCAATTGCTAAGCAGGTTCAAACTTTGTTGGACGCAGATCTCCAAGCCATGTCAGATAGAGCTAAGGGGTTATATGATGCCGAGGGGGCAATGAGGCTTTTAAACAATATTGCAGAATACGAAAATGATTAAGGTTTTTGACTCGGCGAAAGGCCCTGTAATTAAGGGATATCAAATTTGTTTAAGACCCGTTGTCGAAAGCGATCTAGCCACTCTTCAGGCATGGCGCAACAGCGATGCGGTTCGTCAGCAAATGCTCTCGACCGAATTAGTTTCGAGTGAACAACAGCAAGCTTGGTTTAATAAAATTCAGCGCGATGACTCACAACGACATTGGGTAGTAGAATACAAAGACCAAGCCATTGGAGCGACGAATATTAAAGCCCGTTTTCATGGCGAGACGGTAGAACATGCAACAGTTTTAGAACCTGGACTTTATATTGGCCATCCTGATTATCAAGGCAACATTATTGCTTTTGCACCTACCCTTGCATTGTATGACTATTGTTTTTCACATCTATCGGTTGAAACATTTTTTGCGGTTGTAAAGGCTGAAAACAGAGCGGCGCTTAAGTATAATCAGCAACTAGGCTATGAAGTCATCAAAAATGCAGAATTAATTGATTTAAACTTGCAAAAAGAAGAGTTTGAACGGCACACTGCGTTACTTAGGCGGCTGCTATCGAGACCGTCAAGTAAAAACCGATAAGGTCTAAATTGTGGATAATAACGAAAAACTAAAGCAAGTATTCTGTCAAGCATTGGGCATTGAGGCTGATCAGGTAACCGATAGTTTAACCTATAATACCATCGAAGAGTGGGATTCAACCGCGCACATGATCTTAGTGGCAGAGTTAGAAGATACATTTGATGTCATGCTGGATACCGACGATATCATAGACATGAGCACAGTCGGTAAAGCAAAAGAAATTTTGGCAAAATATGAAGTCCAATTCTAACGTAAGTCCCCTCTCTGGTAAGTCTGTCCTAGTAACCGGGGCAACAGGTGAAATCGGACAGGCGATTGTTGCTTCGTGTCTGAGCCTCGGTGCTGCTGTATTCGCTAACGCCCGAGATGAAGATAAACTGGCGCCGCTGCTCGAAACCTGGTCCGGTAAGGTTATACCACTTATATACGATGTGACGGATGAAAGAGTGGTGAAAGAACAGTTTCGTCAGATTCAAAAGATGCAGATGCAGTCGGATATAGGGCCATTGCATGGACTAGTAAACAACGCTGGTGTAATGTTTGAAGCGCCTATTACGGTTAGCTTAATGGATAAGCTAAAAGAGCAGTTAAATATTAACTTTTTAGCGCCGTACCAACATATGCAACTAGCCTGTCGACTAATGGCGAGACAGCGAAAAGGCTCAATTGTTAATATACTTTCACAAGTCGGCGAACTGGGGAGCTCAGGAATGAGCGCGTATGCCTCAAGTAAAGCAGCGCTAAAAGGAGCCACTGTTTCCCTCGCGAAGGAACTAGCTCCTGTGGGAATTCGTGTAAATGGTGTCGCGCCTGGTTTCATCGAAACGGCTATGACAAAACACTATGACCAAGAGAAACGCGATAATGTCACGCAGCGAATTGTAATGAAACGCACAGGTAAACCTGGGGATGTGGCTAAAGCCGTCGCGTTTTTGTTGTCGGAACAATCTTCTTACACAACAGGGCATATTTTACCTGTTGACGGAGCCTTTACTCCATAATGGCGCTACCGCTTTTTAATCGTACGCTAGATAGCTTTGGTGAACGACTTGCGTTAAAAAGTGACACTGAGTCGATATCCTACCTAAATCTGCAAAATAAAGTAAAGGATCGTATTCGAACGTGGCAATCTCACTCCGTCACTAGTAGACCGCTGATCCTGTTAAGAATGGCGAATAGCATAGAGAGCGTGGTGAATTACTTGGCCTGCCTTTATGCACATTATCCATGCATATTGATAAACCAAAGTGCACCAGAGGAAGTCATTAACAGTATTCGAAATGATTTTTCTCCTAATTTTATTGTCGTCGAACGTGACTGTCGAGTGTCATCTTTAACTCAACATACCTTAGCTGAGGACTTAGCGCTTCTACTATCTACATCAGGTTCGACAGGCAGTAAAAAATTCGTGGCGTTGTCTTATAAAAATTTAATCGCTAACACACAGTCAATATTGGGCTATCTGCCAATCGAGCAATCTGATACGACGTTAGGTTCATTGCCTTTATCTTACTCTTACGGGTTATCTATTTTACATACTCACTTAGCAGTAGGAGCCTGTATCCGCTTTACTGAACTGACCGTAATGGAAAAAGGTTTTTGGGAAGTGCTGGAGCACGAAAAAATCTCGTCATTAAACGGGGTACCGAGCTGGTATGAAATGTTGTTGCGTTTACGGTTTGAACAAAAAACCTTACCCAAGCTGCGCTATTTAACCCAGGCTGGGGGGAAGCTCAACAAGCAGTTGGTGTTAAAGTTGGCTGGTTATGCAAAAAATAATAACAAACAATTTTACGTCATGTATGGGCAGACGGAAGCTACGGCGCGCATAGCATACTTGTCACCGAAAAAACTTCACGTAAAACCAAACAGTATTGGGAAGGCGATTTCAGGCGGAGAACTTACCCTTTACGATGACAAAAATGCCAAGATTTCTCAGCCTCAAAAGGAAGGTGAATTAGTATATCGAGGGCCCAACATTATGCTGGGCTATGTAGATTCCGCAAAGGAGCTGGGTAAATTTTTCCCGCAAGAATCATTGCCTACGGGTGATTTAGGCTACTTTGATGAAGACGGTGATTTCTTTATTACCGGGAGATTAAAACGAATGATTAAGTTATTTGGCGAGCGCTGCAGTCTTGATGAAATCGAGGCCCGTCTAAATTCCGCAGGGTTTCCTGTACGATGTATTGGGGAAGATAACCTACTCGCTATTTGCACCCTCTCAGACAGTGAAAAAGAAATAAAGCAGTACGCAATTAAAATGCTTCGTACTTCCCCAAAAGCGATAATAACTTATCGATGTGAACAATGGCCGCTGTTAGAAAATGGCAAAATCGATTACACTGCATTGCAACGACAAGTGTTAGCAAAAGTCTAAGGCCTAAGTGTTTTCGTAAATATTAGAGCCAGCAACTGATCAACTTTTACTAAAAATAATTATACCAGAGTGATTGAATGTCAGAACTTTCCTACCGGCACAATCTGGACACGCTTTTTGAGGCAGGTTTTTTTTCACTAAACCAGTCGCAAAAATCCACAATCTTACTGAATTGCTTCCGCTATTTACATGTTCATCATGCCGCGCGCTGTGAAGAATATCAGCGTATTTCTGCCCTAATGTCATCAGATTTAAAGGGGTATGAAGACTTGCCATACCTTGCCGTACGATTGTTCAAGCTGCATGAATTAAAAAGCATTCCAAATATTGACGTGTTTAAAACTCTTACCTCTTCAGGTACCACGGGGCAGATACCCGCACGAATATTTCTAGATAAAGAAACCAGTGCCAGGCAGAGCAAAGTGCTAGTCAATATTATGCAGCAATTCATAGGTAAACAGCGTTTACCTATGTTAATCATCGACTCACCCAGCAGCCTAAAGAACGCAAAGTTTTCTGCCCGCAACGCCGGTATCCAAGGCATGGCGTTCTTTGGAAGGGAACATGCTTACGCTCTTCATGAAGACATGTCGCTCAATCTGGAAGTAGTCAATCAGTTTGTCGAAAAACATAAAGATAAACCTGTTTTACTTTTCGGTTTTACATTTATGGTCTGGCTGAATTTTATTCAGGCGCTAAAAAAACAAAAAGTCCAGCTATCTTTTAACGAAGGTAAACTCGTTCACAGCGGTGGCTGGAAAAAGCTAATCCAGCAACAAGTCAGTAATGACATATTCAAAGAAACCGTATATCAGGTAACACAGATTGAAAAAGTACATAATTTTTATGGAATGGCAGAGCAAGTGGGGAGTGTGTTTGTTGAATGTGAAAAAGGATATTTGCACGCCCCCCCTTTTGCTGACCTCATCATTCGCGATCCCTATACATTAAAACCTATGTTGAACGGGGAAACGGGACTCATTCAAGTGTTATCAGTGATCCCAACCAGTTACCCCGGTTACAGTTTACTAACTGAAGACGTGGGGACAGTCTTAGGGGAAGATGATTGTAAGTGCGGAAGATTGGGACGTTATTTTCGTGTTGAGGGCAGATTACCCAAAACTGAGGTGAGAGGATGTAGTGATACGGCAGGTGTTAGTCATGTCTAAATCGAAAATCTTTTATCTTGCCAATGAAAAAGACGTATCTAAATTGCCGGTAGTCGGTCAATCGTGTGACGACGTGCTAAACACTCAAGCACTTGCTTTTACTTCCGTTTTATCCCGACACCTGCTCAACGATAAATTTAAAATGCAAAGTGAGATAGTTGCCTTGGGATTTTGGCTGCGAAAATCTAATCTTGCGAAACAGTTTACATCCGCTTCCGTGGGAACAACGAAGCCAATTGGTTTAGTGGTTCATTATACGCCAGCAAATGTAGATACTATGTTTGTATACAGCTGGATATGTTCGTTAGTTATGGGAAACTGCAATGTTATCCGTTTAAATTCAACCTTGTCTGCACTGCAAAATTTTTTACTTGAGGCTATCTTTGACGTATTAAGTAAACCTGAGTTCGACGAATTAGCCCTCTCAAATATATTTGTTCAATATGACCGAAATAACGAAGTTGTGGCGAATTCATTAAGTCAATTAGCTGACGGCAGAGTCTTATGGGGAGGGGATGAAAGCGTCCTATCGATTCGTCGCCTGCCTATTAAGCCACGCTGCCGAGACATTAGCTTCGCCGACAGATATTCAGCCAGCCTTATTGACGGGGACGAGTTATCTAAAGAAGATATTCAGAAAATAGCTGAAGGATTCTATCGAGATTTACATCCATTCGAACAGCAAGCTTGTTCTTCGCCAAAGATTGTATTTTGGCTGGGAGAAAAAGAACATTTTGATTCATTCTTTATCGAAGTGGATTCCCTGTTTAAAGAAAAACCGGCCATTACACTAAAGAACGAACAACTTATCACACAACAATCATTGGCGTTAACAAACAGAGTAGAAAGTTGTGATGTCTACAATACGCTATCCGTGGTGACAGTGAATGCACAGTTTCCTCTAGATATAAACATTCATACAGGAAACTTTACCCTTTGGGTAGTCCCTATTTCTCAACTCACAGACCTTGAGCGTTATGTTGACGAGAAGCTTCAAACATTAACATATGCTGGTATTGCGCAAGAAAAATTGATTAAGTTTCTTATGAAGCCGTCGATAAAAGGAATTGATAGAGTAGTACCCATCGGAAACGCGTTAGCATTTTCGCAGATTTGGGATGGGTATGGACTAACTAATCAGTTGACACGGCGAATAGAAGTACAATGAAGTTATCCGTCTTAGTTCCAGTTTATAATTTAGAACACTATATAGGTCCTTGCCTTAAATCTATTTGCGAACAAGTTGTGAATTTTGATTATGAAGTCATCGTGTGTGATGACGCTTCGACAGATAATTCGCCGTCAATCATCAGCTCTTACGCATCCACCTACCCTCAAATTAAGCCAATATTAAAAGATAAAAACGGGGGCCTGCCCAATAATATGCGCACCCTACTTAGTGCAGCAAAAGGCGAATATATAGCGTATTTAGATGGGGATGACCTAGCGCTTCCGGGCAAACTACAAAAACAAGTTAACTATCTGCAGGAAAATCCCGATTGCTCCATGGTATATCATGAGTCGGATATGTTCGATTCAGATAGTAACGAGTCGCTCAAACTATACTCGCAGGAGTTTTATAATTGGCAATACATACCTCAACGGTCGAGTATTGAGCATCTCGTAAAATACGGTACATTCATGCAGGCAAGCAGTGTAATGTTTAAAAACCACTCTCGACTTACTGATACCGTACCGGATAACTGTAATATTATTCTGGATTACCCTTTTTATATTCTCAACGCTGGTTACCTCAACGCGCATATCGATTTTTTACCCGAAGTTTTAGGGAGATATCGTGTTCATCAGGCCAGTTTCGGGGCGCAAACTCAAAAAAGTGCCACACGGAGAGAGCAGTGTTTAGCTGATATTATGGCTGCGTGCGAATTAGCGCGCCAGTTTGGGGTAGATGAAGAAATTGTAGAAGCAGGTGTTGCTCATCATCAATTTGCCACAGCCTTGTTTTTTCTATTCAAGAAAAACTTCGATAGATTCAACCATTGGATTGTTGTTTCGGCCGCCAACCAAAAATTTTTTAATGATAAACATGCGTATTGCTGGCAATTAAGAGCACAGCCAGAACAGCTATTACGACAGTTACGTGCGGGAAAAATAACATGAGTAGTTACGACGCTATTGTTGTGGGCGCTGGTATTTCAGGAGCGGTTATCGCTGAGCGTTTAGCTTCGCAGCAAAATAAGAAAGTACTCGTATTAGAGCAACGAAACCATATTGGGGGCAATTGTTATGACTATAAAGATGAGAATGGCATAATAATTCATCAATACGGCCCACATCTTTTTCATACTAATAAACAAGAAGTCTGGAACTATTTATCTCAGTTCACAGAATGGTATCCATACGAACATAAGGTACTTAGTTCAGTGGATGGAAAGTTGGTGCCAATTCCGTTTAATTTCAGCTCTCTTGAAAAAATGTACTCTTATACAAAGTCAGAAGAACTTAAGGAATTATTGCTAGAGGAATATGGAGAAGGAGCCCGTGTAGCCATCTTGGATTTGATGAAATCTACTCACCCTCAATTGAACGAACTCGCTCAATTAATCTATGACAAGTTTTTTGTAAATTATACGACTAAGCAATGGGGTGTAAAGCCAGAAGACATATCACCGCAGGTCACTGCGCGAGTTCCGATTGTTTTATCCTACGACGATAGATATTTTCAGGATAAATGGCAAGCTGTGCCGATGAACGGCTATACCGCTATGTTTGGGAAAATGCTCAGGCATCCCAATATAACGGTTAAACTTGAAACTGATGCATTAGACTACATAACTCTCCAGCACAATCAAATATACTTTAAAAATCAACGCTTCAAAGGGTTAATGATATATACCGGAATGCTTGACCGTTTGTTTGACCTTGTTAAAGGGGAGCTTCCCTACCGCTCTTTAAAATTTCAGTATGAAACTCATGCTTACTCTCAGTACCAATCGGCGACCACGGTTAATTATCCCAATGACTATGCCTTTACACGCATTACTGAGTTTAAACATATTGTCCCTGTAGATTCTGCACATACGGTAATAGTGAAAGAGTTCCCAGGAGACTTTAATACTTCTAACGCAGATTTCAATGTTCCGTACTATCCTATGTTTAATAAAGAGAACGCTTCAAGACATGCAGAATATAACAGGTTAGCAGAGCAGTTTTCTAATCTGAAAATCCTCGGACGTCTAGCCGATTATCGCTATTACAATATGGACGATGCGGTTGCCAATGCGCTTCATATATATGAAGCGCTTAAAATATGATCGATTACTTCTTCATTTTTTAGTAACACCATAAAAAGCGCGGATATTGTTTAATAGCATAATAGGTTATTTGCAAGGAAATGGGGATTTAATCTCCAGCTGTCCTGATGCCATCAGTAAGCGGAGTAAGATAAAAATAGGCATGAGCGATAGGGCCAATTGTCTAACTGTACTGCAATATGCCGTACTTCATTTGATTAAAATAGACATACTCGAAAACGGTTCAGTATAGGTTCTGGCACCAATTAAATAAGGTGTTTTTATGAGAAAGGTCATTTCATTTAGCCCTCTTCCACTTTGTAATTATTATGTTCAACGTGAATTTTGCTCTGCCTACCCATTAAACTGATTACACAAGACAACAACTTTGTTAATTTGCTCGTCATTCAGTGTTGGATCAATTGGCAAACTAAGTATGGTAGATTGCAGCTCTACTGTTACAGGTAGATCTAAGTCACTAAACTCTGATAAAGCTTGTTGTTTATGAGGAGCTATGGGATAGTGAATGAGAGTCTGTACCCCATGAGTTGCTAGCCAATTTTGAAGCTTATCTCTGAGCGAAGTTTTGATTACGAACAAATGCCAAACGTGATCGCTCCATTTCTTTACTTTTGGTAATCTGATAAGGGGATTATTTATTTCTTTTATATATCGACTTGCAATTCCCCGTCGTAACTCAATATCAGTATCTATACGCTGAAGCTTGACCTTAAGCATGGCTGTCTGGATAGCATCTAAGCGACTGTTATACCCTTTATATTTATGGATATACTTGTTTGCTGAACCATAGTTACCTAACGCTCTTATTACATCAGCTAGCTCCGTATCATTGGTGGTTACTGCACCACCATCCCCCAGCGCTCCTAGGTTTTTTCCTGGATAAAAGCTAAAAGCCGCCGCGTGTCCTAAATTTCCCGCTCGTTTTTCCCCCTCGCCAGCTCCATGAGCTTGAGCCGAATCTTCCAGCACGAGTAGTCCAAATTTATCGGTTAATTTTTGAAATAGATTTATATCTACTAACTGTCCATAAAGGTGAACAGGTATGATCGCTTTACTTTTGCTGGTTAACGCGTTTTCGATTGCTTTCTCAGAGATTAAAAACGTGTGGGGTTCAGGTTCAACAAAGATTGGAACTAAACCTGTATCTATAATCGCCAGTATCGTAGCGATGAAAGTATTAGCGGGTACTAGGACCTCATCCCCGTTTTTTAACTTTCCTAGCGTTTTCCATGCGACAAGCGTTAATTTCAATGCATCAAGTCCGTTACCTACACAGATACAATGTCTTACGCCGCAATACTCGGCAAACGCGTTCTCGAAATCATAGCCCTCTTCACTATTTAAATACCAACCGCTCTTAATTACCCTTTTACAAGCATCGATTAACTCGTCTTCATCTCTGGCATTAATGGCCCCTAAATTTAGAAAAGGAACTTTCATTGATAATATTTCCTTGTAAGCTCTATACAGTCTACTTGTGAATTGTATTGGATCCACGGAAGGACAATACTAATACTGTTCTACATTGACCAAATTTGCCCTAGTTGGCAACCATAAGGTTGCATGTCATACTTTATTTTATCTATTGAAAACTAAATAATTTCTATAATATCACGGTAATTTCAATGCCAAAGAAATTTCTAAAGCGGCTTAGTTAATTTGGCAATATGCAGTAGGAAATATGAAAATCTTAAAAAAATGCAACAAAGAAAGAGTAGTGATATTTGGCACAGGAACTGCGGCTAAAAATTTTGTCCCATTGGTAAGGTCAAGATTTGAAATTGTTGCTTACATGGATAACGATGAGACTAAACATGGAATTTTCATTAATTCAATTCCAGTGCTACCGCCATCCGCCATTTCAACTGTTCACATTGATAGTATTATTATTGCCAGTGATTTTTTCGAAGAAATTTATCACACTCTTAAAAGCCAAGCACATTTCGAAAAAATTCCACTTATCTACTATCGTTCAATTATCATCCAAAAGCCATTGCTAAAAAACTGGTGTGATTCATTCAGTAACTGGTGTCTTACTCTTATCTGTAGGATCCCTATATTTGCTTCAGCTCTGATACGTCCGATAATACGACCTTTGGGTTATGACTTACTGCCGACAGCAAGCTTAGATGTAAGCGATTCAAACAAAGTTCAAACATTTCGACAAGCTGAAAAACAAAAAATAGCTGGACCAAAGTTTATTGATCGGCCCCAAGTATTCTCAGAAGTTATTATACCCGAAGTCGCTGCGTATCGATTTAAACAAGCCCAACTATCGCTAAACTCGAGAGCCTTTGCTATTGCTAATGAAAAGTTAGTTATTGAAAAAGTACATACGGTAAGCAAAAAGCTAGCTAAATACAGTAAAGGTCACGTGGTCCATCATTTTGAAGATAAACGCGCTTTAATAAAAACTAGTGTAAGCCGTATTGTGGATAAAGGGATTCTTATAAATGGTTATTACGATTTAAATTACTATCATTGGATTGTAGAAATACTTCCGCAACTAGAATACCTGAAAGAACTCGATGAAATATTCGCTAATTATCCGCTGATAATTTCCCACATGGCATTTAAGATTGAGTCTGTTAGAGAAATGCTTTCACTATTCAATCTTCCAAACCCAATCATCGAAATTACATCACTAGAAAGTTTGCGAGTTAATGACCTGTTAATAATCAATTCACCCAATAGATGCTGTCCAGCAATACTTGGTGCAGCATGGTCTCTGCCTGAATATATTTACTACCGCCGCGACAGCTTGTTTTACATGAGAGACCTTGTACTAGGCCGATTAGATAAAAGTTGTATAACAAAAGTGAAGCGCATATTTTTAGCACCCTCACTAAAACACAGATACTATAATCAAGAAGAAATTTTTGCCCTTTTTGATAGATACGGTTTTAAAAAAGTTAACCCAGAAAAAATGAGTATTAGTGAACAGGCTTCGATATTTAGCCAAGCTGACTATATTGTCGGTCCAACTGGGGCTACGTGGACAAACCTTCTTTTTGCAAAGCGAGGTGCTTCAGCTTTATGTTGGATGGCAGAAGAGTGGGGACACTTTTCTGCATTCTCCAATCTCGCAAATATTATTGAAGTAGACCTTAGTTATCTGACTTATAAAGCGGGAATAAATGACGATGAAAGTCTTTACAGTAAAAGCTATAGTCTCAATAGTAGCGATGTTAAATTATGGCTAGACCAACAAACTTTTAAGGCGGAGAAAGTGGATGGATATTAAACTTGTCCAATTAAAAAGTTGTGGTGATGAGCGAGGATCTCTTATTGCACTTGAAGAACAAGCGAATGTGCCCTTCAAAATTAAACGTGTGTACTACATGTTCAATACAGGAGAGAATGTACGTCGAGGCTATCATGCCCATAAAACCCTCAAACAGGTAGCGATAGCAGTGCGTGGCTCTTGTAAATTTTTACTTGATGATGGCAGTGAAAAAATTGAAGTTACACTAAATCATCCAGCCCAGGGACTCATTATTGAATCGTTTGTTTGGCGAGAAATGTTTGATTTCAGTGAGGACTGTGTGCTGATGGTGTTGGCCGATCAAATCTACGATGAATCTGATTATGTGAGAGATTATAACGATTTTTTAAAAATGGTAGAGGAAAAATGAAACCTTTCTTTCATCCAACAAGTGACGTCCAAAGTAAAAATATTGGTAACGGTACGCGAGTTTGGCAGTTTTGTGTAATTTTACCAGAGGCAAAAATCGGAGCAGATTGTAATATTTGTTCTCACTCATTGATCGAAAATAAGGTGACGATAGGCAACAGGGTGACCATCAAATCAGGCGTTTTTATTTGGGATCATATTACAATTGAAGATGACGTTTTTATTGGCCCTAACGTTACCTTTTGCAATGATAAATTTCCTCAATCCAAAAATATAAACTTTCAGGCGTTGAAGACGGTTATTAGAGCTGGAGCATCAATAGGAGCAAATGCAACGATTTTACCCGGTTTAGCAATTGGTAAGAACGCAGTTATAGGGGCGGGAGCGGTTGTAACCAAAGATGTGGAGCAAAGTTCTACCGTAGTGGGTAATCCAGCGAGAATAGTAAACATGGGAGTGTAAGAGTTTTTTTAGTTAAAGCGCGAGTGATTGAAAATTAAAATTTTATACGTTTTGAGTGTGTAGACATTCTTATTGTTTTAATATCATGAATAAGCAATTTCAGGTTTTATAGTCAATAAACAATAGACACGTAGTTCAGAAAGACTCTCTTTGGTCGGTAGCATTTTGCAAAGAAGATTTTTTAAGCTTATAGCCTATATTCTCTTTCTTATAGCAAACTACGTCTTCATCTATAATAACTGACCTCTTTTACCTTTAATTGCAGTATTTATTGGGTCACCCGTTTTATCTAATCTAAGAATAAGTTCGAAGAATTGGAGCACTGCTTCACAATTAAAAAACGATTTACGTTCCGTTTTCTTTGCAAGTCGATATTGCAGACGAATAGTTATAGTATTGTTGAATCTATGACAAAAAACGGTATGAGAGTTGTAGGCGCTATTTTTTCTGTGGTATAGAACCGGTATCAACTGTAGTCAGATTACACTATCATTAAGCGCCCAACTTGCTCTAGCATGCACAAATTGAGAGGTTAAGTTTGATTCCTTATTATGTACCAACAGTGCCGCAAATAGAGCTATTGACTATGTACCTTCAGGAAGTCCATGAACGTAGGTGGTTTACAAACTTTGGTCCCCTGAGCGAAAAGCTTGGTTTAGAACTAAGTAAATTTCTAGGACATAGCCACCTTTTACCGGTTTCAAGCTGCACTAATGGGCTAATGACTTGTTTATGGATGTTGGGTTGTAAAAAAGTTGTAACCACACCATTTAGTTTTGTTGCTACTTCCTCCTCGTTAAAATGGATGAAAATTGAGACGCACTATGTCGATATCGATCCCAAAACAAAAAATATTTGTCCAATCGCATTAGAACATTTTCTATCGAAAGGAAATGTGAATGTCGACGGAATTGTTGCGACACACGTGTATGGCAACCCTTGTGACGTTGATGCAATTAAACGAATCGCTCTTCAATATGGTATACACGTTATTTATGATGCGGCGCATGCGTTTGACGTAAATGTACGTGGAAAATCTATTTTGTCCTATGGTGATTGCTCGGCTCTAAGTTTTCACGCAACCAAGCTTTTTCATACTGTAGAAGGGGGGGCAATCGCATTAGCTGGTCACGCTGAATTCGAGGAAGCAAGAAAAGCCGTTAATTTTGGTATCGACAGAAAAGGGGAAATTGAGAATGTAGGTATCAACTCGAAAATGAGTGAATACCATGCCGCTGCAGGGCTTGCCCAGCTAGCGAACTTTCACAAAGTAAAACACCATCGTATCGCTCTCTATAATCGTTACTTGAAACATTTTGAGGGTAGAGTTGGCTTACAACAGTGGCATAATGAATCAGCGCCTAATGGAGCTTACATGCCAATTTTTCTCAATACTGTTCAGGAGCGAAAATTTGTTATTCAATCCTTAGAGCGTAATAATATAGGCTTCCGGTTATATTTCTCGAAAAATCTTAACTGTTCGTTGTATAGCTATGGAAAATCCCCCCCCACACCCAATGCGACTAATGCATGTGATACAGTTATATGTTTACCTTTATATTATGACTTAACCTTAGAACAGGTGGATGATATCGCTAAAGTCGTATTGAAGGCATTACAATGATTCTTGCGGCTTTTCAACCTTATCTCTTGCCCTATATCGGTTACTTTAAGCTTATTGAAAGCGCAGATGTCTTTGTTGTACTTGATAATGTTTCTTTTAGGAAAAGGAGCTTTATAAACAGAAACTCAGTCCTTTTGGACGAGCGAGAATACCGGTTCACTGTCCCTGTACAAAAGGTTAGCCAAAACCGAAAAATAAATGAGCACGAATATTTAAATGATGGTGGATTGGTTAAACTTCTGCAAAGGGCATATCCTAATAGTTCGAAATTTCCACAACTAACAAGACATTTAAAAGATTTAAATAAATGTAGCGTTAACACGAGCATTACAAAGAACGTGGCAGAAGTGAATACGGCATGTATTAAAGAACTTCTCTCGATTTTAAAGATTGATACAGAGGTAGTGAGCTCCTCATCACTTAATTTAAATAATACGACTGGAAGCAAACGAATTATTAATATTTGTCATCACTTCGGAGCATCTAAATATATAAATCCAGTAGGGGGAAAAGAGCTCTACAATAGTGATGACTTTGCAGCAGCAGGAATCACCTTATCACTCCAGAACTTTCATGAGAGTTTATCCCCTAGAGAATGCCTTTCGATTGTGGATTTACTATTTGAGTTTGGGGTAGGTGCCACAATAAAACGCCTCGAGGAGCTGTGATGATAAAGACATTAAAAAACTATGATGTGAATGAGCTCGAGGAAGAGATTTATGCTCTACAGCAAAAAGGCCACGTCTTACATCTTAAAGCAGGAAGTGCAGCCCATAATAGTACTGATTGGTATAATTATTTAAGTTCTCTATCATTTTTGTCTCCAGATCGCCGGCATTTTGATGAAGGTAATAAGTTGAACGAACGTGATTGGTGGGAGATTAAATATGATCCTACTAATGAGCACACCTATGCATATAGCAAGACAGCTCAGCCCTTCCACACCGATAATGCATGGTTCGCAAATCCGCCTGAAATAAATTTTTTCTTTTTGCAAAAACAGGCAAAGTCAGGTGGGCAGCAGCGAATTTATCCAATTCAACGTTTAATCGATGACCTAAATTATTACGAACCAGGCCTATTGAATGACTTGACGCAGGTCGAAGTCGTTATTCGTAAAGGCGAAGAACTTAAAGGACACAAAACGCGAATTCTAAATCGATTAAAGAATGGAACATATAAAATTTATTGGAATTACTATAGGGTGATTAGGAGCTCTGATGCAATAGACAATATGTGTAACGCGTTTTTTAGGTTTCTCGATTCTCAAATAAATTCATCATCAGTTGAAAGCATACCATCCGAAACTGGTGATGCTTTCTGTTTTAATGATAGCTTGCTGTTACACGCTCGTGACGCATTTGAAGCACACCATAAAGGTGACCGAATTCTTTTGCAGTCTATGTGGTCGATTAGTGAAAGATAACAAACGTAAAAGTTTTTTGTACCTAAATAACTAAAGCTCAAAGAGGTCCAAGCTTTGGAACAGCTTGCTAAAGCCCCGGATGTCGACCTGATTTTATTAAAATATTATTATTTCGATACGCTATATTTAACTCAGCAAAGATACTGTTTAAATTTAAATGAAAGAGTTTGCGAAGCTGATTTGCACGTTTGAACTGTTGAAACATTGTTGAGTTCTTAGCACATAGTCAAACAGTATATCTCGATCTTCTGTGATCTGAAGTCTTTTTATATCGTCAAGTTAACGAGATACTTTACGCCTATACATAACAGGCATAATTGACTCTAAGTAATTGCAGCGAAACATAACGTGATGTTTAGCGTGTGAGCTTTCTATTCGTGTAAGCAATTCGCAAGATGGCTATTTATTGAGTAGTTATGTAGAGGCTGATATTGTTTTGCAAACCGAGTAACATGATAGGCTAAAAAGTACCTAAATATTTTCTCAAAGTTCGATGTTTGCACTTTACGAAAACCTTAAACTAATAAATTTATTGTGTGAATTCGGAAAAATGTATTTTGATTACAGGTTATTATCTTAGTGAAACGCCTTTTACATATTTTTTACCATTCTCATCATCATAACCGACCTGTTTACGATATGTTTCAAAAATTCTCTGAATATGGAGAATTTACTTCGGACTATGTCTATTTCGACCGAGATGGTAACTTCCCGGAACAAGTGTTTCTTAAAAATAAGAAAGCTCGTTATTTTGAGACAAACGGCGAAATGTTACCTTGGCTGAGGAAAGTTTATAAAAATTATGAAATTTTGGTCTTCCATGGCCTCTTCAATGTAACCCTTTGGGATTTTTTTGCAACTGAACCAGAAATAGCTGGCCGTTCGGCGTGGGTCGTTTTTGGGGGAGAAATCTACGAGGGGTTAGCGAATCCTTCCGTTGAACGTTTAAGGTTAATGCGAAAAACGACCCAAAATCTCAAGTACATTCTGACGTTTACGACACAAGAAGAGCGGATTATTAAAGAGCAGCTTAATCGTAAAGGAAAAATTGGCCGTTATGTTTATTTACAAAATTGGTTAAAGGCAAGCAAGAAACTAGATAAGATGGCAGAGAATGACTCGAGACTTTCTTTATTAAAATCAAATGAAAAAATCGCACTCATAGGTAATTCGGGAACCACCTCAAATGAACATCATAAAATATTATCTGCGCTTGGTCAGAACAAATTCGAAGGGGTTCTACTTATTCCACTGGTATATGGGGCCACCGATGCGTATAGAAAGGAAGTTATAGACTATGCGAAATCAATTTTCCCAGAAAAAAAAGTTATCGCTCTTTGCTCAGCTTTGCTCAACGATGAGTATTTAACACTTTTAGCTTCTATAGATTATTATTTTTTCGGACACTTACGACAACAGGCTGGACAGCATTGGTTCGCCGCCTTGGCTTCTGGAACTCCTATTTATGGAAATCCAGAGGGGGCGAGCTTTAAACATTTTTCATCTTTAGGTTTTCATATTGGGAATGTATTCAAACCTGATTTTTCAGAAACGTTTTTAGCGTTGTTTAAACGCAACGAGATAACCTATCGAAAACAATTTAATACGCAAAGCTCTTATACTCTATGGAAACAAGCACTTTCTCTGTAAATTTTGTATGTCAGGTATTGTAGTTCACATTATTTAATATTAGCAGCGAATGCTTTAAACGTTTCCCAATATCGTTCTTGACTAAAATAATCGGTTATAGAATGAGTAGTGCTTTGAGCCTTCACTGACTCGCGTTCCCAATTCCCTAATACAAAATTAAGAACTTCATCTAATTCATCAGTATTTGAAAAAGAGAAATAGTCCAGTTCATCAGTAAATGGCCTAGGGTACGTGCCACTTTCTGAGACTAACCTAGCTCCTAGACCAATAGACTCGAACAGTCTCGCATTACTTTTATAGTTTTTAGCAAATTTTGCATAACTATTTACCACTATTTTTGAATCAGCGATTAAGTTGTACAACTTATTCGCGAATACTGGTGGCTCGATGAGATGTTGATAGGTCTTCAGCTCCTCTGGTAGTTTGTTTCCAGGAAAATCGAGGCAAACTTTGATGTTGTCATTTCCCTTACTTTTTCTCTCAAGTAAATAGATAACTATATTATCCCTTTCTAAAAATACACTCTTGGAATATTGACCATAGAATAGGATATCGATAGGCCGATCCATATTTTTCGCAAGAGATGACCAACCCGACGGAATCTGTGGTTGAAGTTCTAAAGCATGCAAATTTCTTGATTTCCAATACTTTACAAAGGGCTTGATTAGCGATATATGGCCATCGTATTCAGGGTAGGTTTCTGGATTGCTTCCATTTTGAGCAAAAGCGTTCCAACATAAGCATGTAATACGATTACCAAATCGACGTCTAATTTCTGTAATAAAGCTCTTGTCGATAAAAGGGGAGTGGTCATAGATCACATCTGGTTTTATTTTTTCTATTTGAGCAAATCGAATATCATTCATACTAGCCTGATTTGCCAGTCCATGTTCTTTTGCCCATTTACGTTGAAGCCTACGATAATCCCACAGCGTAAAAAAATTGGTATCATGCGCATGAACTGGAACAAGCACGTAAGGCGCATAAAATCCGTCAGCCAAAATTTTCTTGTGAAGCTGTACTGAATTCATCTCTGAAAGCTCAGACTTACAAATTTCCCCCTCGAACTGTCGAGGATAAGAAGGATAAACGTGAAGATTCTGATAAACGTTCATAACAAGATTTTAGCGCCCCCAAGTTTGTTAAATAGTTTTTATTTTTGCTACTCGATGCTTTTCTAAATTTTCAATAAGCCCTATCCTAATTTGAAAAATAGAAGTCAAATTATTTTAATCTACTACGTCCAGAGCTGATCTAATTGCACCATTTTTGTTACTTAGTTGATAACAAGGTACCGCTTATCAATGACATAATGAATATACCAACAAATCGGGGCCGTTAAATACCGTAAAAAAAATCGATAAATTTCACCTTACCTATCGTGAGATTTATTTTATCAGCATGTGAAAACAGGAAGATAGTAAATATTAGAAAAAATCTTTTGGATAATAAATCCACCTTACGCATCTATACGTCTTCATTAACTAGCCAAACTAAATAAATATGTAGAATTCCCTATTCAAAGGGGTAGCTATGCAACCCGCTCCTATCGTCAAATATAAAGCAATCGGTTATAGTAAGCCAAAAGCATTGAAAACCGGTCATTTCATGATGTGGAGTTTAAATTAATGCAGACGTAAGTCTATTTTTTATAGTTAGGCTAAAGGTCAATTCAATAACTAATGAGTTTTATCATTTCTATGTAGTTTTCAGAAATTCCAACGAGACACTATTGACGACCATGCCCGACAAATTAAGAAAAACCAGACAATTTATTATAAATAAAACTTTGATCATATGAAAAATATCTTTATCTATGGTACTTCAAGTGCAGCATTAAAATCGCTGCCAGCCTTGGCTTTAAACTTTAAAATACAGGGATTTGTAAATAGTGAAAAACAAAAATCTGGTGGAAACCTAATTGGCTTGCCTGTTTTCCACGTAGATGATTTGGTAAACGTGAGCTATGACTTGATTGTTATTGCTAGCTCATTTGTGGAAGAAATTGTTACGACACTTGAAGAAAAGAATATTAAAAAATATGCAGTTTTCTCAGATCTTTTAAAAGTGTGCGAACAAGGACAAGACTACGACAGGGCCATTGATAATATTGCGAGGGCCAATAAGGAGAGAGAGCTAATAGCCCTCCCGCACGTGAAATTAGAAGAAAAACACCTCTCTGGAGCTCAGTTGCTTCCACACCGTGAAGCTTTACTTAAGCGCCTTCCCAGAAATGGAGTAGTCGCTGAATTGGGCGTAGCAAATGGTGATTTCACAGCTTCAATCTTGCGGCATGCTAGTCCTAAGAAATTGTACTTAGTAGATATTTGGGGTACCGATAGGTATAGCGAGAAAATGTACGAAAGCGTTAAAAATAGATTTTCAAAAGAACTGGATAGCGGTGTTATAGAAATTATTCGGCAGCCATCACAAGATGCTGCAGATTTTTTTCACTCTAGATCATTAGACTGGGTTTATATTGATACAACGCACGCTTATCTTCAGACAAAGTGCGAGCTTGAAAGCTATTCGACGAAAATAAAGGCTGGAGGCTATCTAGCCGGGCATGATTACACACAAGGTAATTGGATTGACAACTTTAAATACGGGGTGATAGAAGCAGTGCATGAGTTTTGTACAAATTTCGATTACAGAATTGCTTATTTAACTATGGATCAAGCTGAATGCCAAAGCTTTGCAATTAACAAGCTTTAGTTTTTTTTGGCGATCATGGTCCCCATTAAAATTTATATCAAGATATTCTTTTTGTAAGAAAATAAATCCAAATTTTAAGGTTATATTTCGAATTGATAAAGCGAGAGGTCGAGCTATTCAATTAGTAGGTGTATTGGGTGCTATATGTACATCATCTTCAAAGGTGCCAAAAGATGCGATATTAATATGGGCATTCCGCTAGCCATCAAGAGGTCGTTCGTTATTTTCAGTTATCCAATGTTCGTCGCGACCCTTATATGCGGGTGATTTCAATAAAACATATCGCAAATTTGGCTAATCTATCAGGATCAATTCCCTGCAAAATTCTAACAATCAAGCTTCTTATGGGGATTCGTTTTCATTTGAAGTTTTCCTACTTTAGCTTTGTTTTCGCTGTAAAACTAAAAAAAGTACATTAATTTTTGGAGGGAGGCCAAAAGTCGCAAAAGAAGAGCCTAAAACTGTTTGACTCAAAGGAGCAAAGCTTCCTAACGTATCATTATTTATTCTTCGCAATGCAAAAGTATACCTTCGTTAACTAGTTCGCCTCGCTAGCATCCGCTCCCCTCGTGGCAATATTATTAGCATTTAAAATCAGTCTGTTATTCAGTTTTTACAAACACTGAGATTGGCTATCTCAATGATGTTTTTCTTTTTTTCTGAATATTCCTCGGTGAATGACCAATCTTGATAATGCAACTTAATCACGTGCCTGCTAAACTCTGTTTTATTAAGATTGGAGTAAGTACAATGATTAATTTCGATCCCAGCCCAAATATGAACATGCTTCAGCAGATTCAGGAAAAGCAAACGAACCTGATGGAGAAGCTTGCTTCGGGCAAGAAAGTAAATAGTGCTGCTGATGGCGCAGCTGCCCAGCAGATCATTGACCGCCTTACTTCTCAGGTTGAAGGTAATCGGCAGGCTATCAATAACGTTTACGACGGCATTTCATTGTCCCAGGTGGCTGAAGGTGGTGTAGCGAACATTAATGATGATGTTCAGCGTATCCGCGAGTTGAGTATGCAATCGGGTAGCGGCATATTGAATGATGCTGACCGTAAAGCTATCCAATCTGAAATCACCCAGTTGCAAGACAACATCACGCAAACCACAGAACAAACTAATTTTGCTGGTAAGCCATTGTTAACTTCAGACAGTGACAACAATTTCCAAGTCGGAGCCAATAGTGAGCAAAGCATTAGTGTGCGCTCGCAGGATATCTCTGCGCAGTTGAGTGATGTACTTAATATTGATGTGTCAACGCAAGCTGGCGCATCTGCCGCATTAGATACAACTGATGCTGCTATAGAAAATTTGAACGATTACCGTGCAGAATTAGGTGCAACGCAAAATATGTTGGAAGGCACTGCGCGTAATTTGGGTAGAGCAGATGTGAATGCCGCAGAAGCACGTAGCCGCATTCAGGATACTGACTATGCACAAGTTGCAGCTGAAGCTGCATCAAATGATATACGTGGTCAGGCTGCACTCTCCGTTCAGGCCCAAGCTAATCAGCAACAAGGTCAGGTTCTGGCTTTGTTAAGTTAAGATAGAGCTTAAGCAGAAAAGCAGGGCGACCTGCTTTTTTTATGCCTTACGAATAGTACTTTTGTTGGGCGATTTATCTTTATTTTATTTGTAATGAAAACTACCTTTTATATTATTATCGAGAATTTGTTCAAATCTTCAGCGGTGTACACATAAGACAGTTGTGTTTGGAACTTTTGCCGCTACAATCATGAAGATGCGCTAAACTGTTAATAATAAAAACGCGTTGTTGGGGAATTGATGAAGGATATTTTGCTCGTTAGTGATAACGGCGACCTTTTAACAAGCTTTGAAACTATCGTTACCTTCATTGGCGAAACCAGTCGACAATGTAGTTTGGCGGAGTGTAAGAAAACATTGCACAATCAAACGCCGCCAGCCGTTTTGATAGATTGCACTGATCCCGATAAAATTGAAAATTTAATTAAGCAATACCCGCATACTCCTTTTATCGCTGTGACTGATAAGGGGGGCGAAATTTCAGATCACCAAAACTTAGTTAGCGTGATTAGTTTACCTATAACGTATCCCTTACTGACTCAGGCGATCCATCGTTGTCAGGAATACACTCGCGGTAAACCATTTCAAACCAAAACACCTGGAACGAAAACGCGTCTTTTCAGAAGTCTGGTCGGAAGAAGCGAGCAAATCCAATACGTGCGGCGATTGGTGGAACAAGTTGCGCCTACTGGCGCTACCGTACTCATTTTAGGCGAATCGGGGACCGGCAAAGAAGTGGTGGCGCGTAACGTTCATTTTTTGTCAGATCGTAAAGACGGGCCGTTTATCCCTGTTAACTGCGGGGCCATTCCGGGTGAACTGTTAGAGAGTGAATTATTCGGGCATGAAAAAGGCGCGTTTACGGGGGCCATCGGTGCCCGTAAAGGACGCTTCGAATTAGCCGAGTCAGGTACGCTGTTTTTAGATGAAATAGGCGACATGCCGTTGCAAATGCAGGTCAAATTACTAAGAGTTTTGCAAGAGAAAACGTTCGAGCGGGTAGGGGGAAATTCTCCAATTCAGTGCAATGTCAGAATAATCGCGGCGACCCACCGCGACCTTGAAGAGATGATAAAAGAAGAACGTTTCCGCGAGGATTTATATTACCGTCTGAATGTCTTTCCTATCGATAGCCCGGCCTTGCGTGAAAGAAAAGACGATATCCCTTTGCTTCTTCAAGAGTTAATCAGCCGCATTCAAGGCGATGGGGTTAAAGGCGTGCATTTTACTGAACAGGCTATTGCGTCGTTAATGGAACATCCATGGAGCGGTAACGTACGTGAACTTTCTAATCTGGTAGAAAGGTTGAGCATCCTCTATCCAGGTCAGGTGGTCGACGTACAGGATTTACCCCCAAAATATCAGTATGGCGATGTGGAGCCTTATCAACCTGATTACCCTGAAGAGTTACTTGAGAGAGACGCATTTAATGCACTATTCGCAGAAGCGGCCCATGCGGAAGATGGCGAGTATTCAGACGACGATACGCAATCCGCTGGAACTGTTCTGCCTGAACCCACCGGTTTACCAGAGGATGGGGTCAATTTAAAAGAATACCTTTCCGACCTCGAAATCAATCTGATAAAACAAGCTTTAGACCAACAAGATTGGGTCGTCGCTAGAGCGGCCGACAAACTCGGTATGCGTAGAACTACGTTGGTGGAAAAAATGCGCAAATATGAAATAAGCCGTGAAGAGCATCTTTCGTCAGATAATTGACAGTTTATCCATCATTCAAAATTCGTAACTACCTAATTATTAACATATAAATAATGGCATAGCTCCTGCTATATACATCCTGACGCATTTTGCGTCTGCAATTTGACGAGGATGGCATGGCATACGAAAGCAGTTTTTTCGGCACCCCACTACATGAGCAGCATTCGCTCACCCAACGCTTTTATTCGGTTGATGATGCAACTGAACACGCAGACGAACTTTCTGCTGTGGAAGAGGTTGAGGCACTCCGTCAACAGGCGAATCGTTTGTCCCACTTGTTGCAGGTCTTACCCGCTGGCGTGGTCGTACTGGACGGGAAAGGTATTGTTAGACAAGTTAATAGTCAAGCAGTGTCTTTGCTGGGGGAACCTCTAGAAGGGGAACTTTGGCGCACTATTATTAGCCGTTCGTTTAAACCTCAACCTGACGATGGTCATGAAGTATCACTTATTGACGGTAAACGCGTGAAACTTTCAATTACGCCGTTGGTAGACGAACCCGGACAGCTTATTGTTATCACCGATCTAACGGAAACCCGTCAACTGCAATCTCGTGTCAGTCATATGCAAAGGTTGAGTGCGTTAGGAAAAATGGTAGCGTCTTTAGCCCATCAGATAAGAACGCCACTTTCTGCGGCAATGCTTTATGCCTCTAATTTAACGCGCAAAGGTTTACCTGAAGAATCACGTATACAGTTTGCGTTGAAGCTAAATGCGCGTTTAAAAGAATTGGAAAGTCAGGTAAACGATATGCTGCTTTTCGCTAAATCTGGGGAAGAGCAAGTTGTTGCACCGATTTTACTATCAGACTTGATGCAGGCCATACAGCCAACCGCAACGACTATCACTGATACAGCATCTCAAGATTTACGTTTCGCAGGTTTTGAACAACGCATTCAGATAACGGGAAACCTGACAGCGCTGCAAGGAGCATTGTTAAATTTGATTGAAAATGCCAGCCAGGTATCACCCAAACAAAGCCGTATCAAAGTCTATGCAAACATTGACAAAACAATGCTGAATATTTGTATCGAAGATGAAGGGAAGGGGGTCCCTAAGTCGCTTTTTAACCGAATTTTTGAACCCTTCTTTACCACCAAGAGTCATGGTACCGGGTTGGGATTAGCCGTTGTGAAATCAGTAACCACCGCTCATAAAGGTCAGTTATCAGTTGAAAATACAGAATCCGGTGGAGCACGTTTCACTGTGTCGCTGCCTTTCGCATACATTGAACAAGCGCAATTCAACCGTCTTACAGGAGAACAAGTATGAGTTATAGTACTGTCCTAATCGTCGAGGACGATGCCGGTTTACGTGAAGCATTAATGGATACACTGCAATTAGCGGGGTATAACTTGGTTTGTGCGGAAAGTGCTGAACAAGCCATGATTGAATTGAGTAGTCAGCCCATTGATTTAGTGGTCAGTGATATCCAAATGGGTGGAATGAACGGACTGAAGTTACTAAAAAATATTAAAGCAAAATTTCCGCAAATGCCGGTTTTATTGATGACCGCTTATGCAACTATCGATGATGCAGTCCAAGCCATGCGCGATGGAGCAACAGACTATTTATCAAAGCCATTCGCGCCAGAAGTGCTCATTAATTTGGTTAGCCGCTATGCTCCTGCTGAAAAAATAGAATCCCGTACACCTGTCGCTGCCGATCCAACCAGCTTAGAATTATTGAGCTTATCACGCAAGGTCGCTAAGTCTGAAGCAACAGTAATGGTGCTGGGTCCAAGTGGCTCAGGTAAAGAAGTGCTATCGCGCTATATTCACGACCAATCACCCCGCAGTGAGGCCCCGTTTGTTGCCATTAACTGTGCCGCTATCCCCGAAAATATGCTGGAAGCCACTTTGTTCGGATACGAAAAAGGTGCATTTACAGGTGCGGTTCAAGCGTGTCCGGGTAAATTTGAACAAGCCCAAAATGGCACCTTGTTACTCGATGAAATTACCGAAATGGATTTATCGTTGCAAGCTAAGCTTTTACGCGTGTTACAAGAAAAAGAGGTTGAGCGCCTCGGTGCACGTAAGACGGTTAAACTCGATGTCAGAGTTATTGCCACCAGTAACCGCGACTTGCGCCAGGCAGTCGCTGCCGGTGAATTCAGAGAAGATTTGTACTACCGCTTAAATGTATTTCCTATCGTATGGAAGCACCTGAGTGGAAGGCCAGGTGACATTGTGCCGCTGGCCGAACACTTGATACAACGACATACGCAAAATCAGGGGGGCGGAAAAATCAAACTGAGCGCCGCGGCAAGAAATAAACTAATGCAATATACCTGGCCCGGAAATGTCAGAGAGTTGGAAAACGTTATCCAAAGGGCATTGATACTTTGTGAAAGCGATACTATCGACTCTTCACATCTAATGCTGGAAATGGCGGCATCTTTAGCCAGCCACACTCCAGACAATCTTAATCCGATTGACGACGATGCCAGCCGCTTAGGTAACGAACTTCGTCACCAGGAGCATCAGATTATTCTTGATACTCTGGAGTTATGTAATGGTAAACGTAAGGATGTGGCTGAAAAGCTTGGTATCAGCCCGCGAACGCTTCGCTACAAGCTAGCGCGTATGCGAGAAGAAGGTATTGATGTACCCGCCTAACTAGGGCTTAAAGACAATGGATGTCGGAAAACCTACTATTCCCCATTCGCCGCGCTAATCGCGGCTCTTTTTTTGTTTTGGATAAATACTGCACACGCCGTCATTTTTTTGGCTTAATTTAAACGTTTTGGGTGGAAATTAATTTTAATCTTGGCCTGGTAATTGCTGAACTTGTACTAACTACCGTAATTTCGCCAAACGGCAGTCACAGCAGTGACAGTTAAATCTTCAGGAGTGGTCATGGACATTAAAGCAAACAGTTTGTATCAAGAAATGCAGGCAATGATTTCTCAGGCACAACTTCCCGTACATGAAGCCCCCAATATTGTTAAGCAGCCCGAAAGTGAATTTGGCGCTATGTTAAAAAATGCGCTCGAGGGCGTTAACGATGCGCAGATGCAATCACGAAATATGCAAAAGCGCTTCGAAATGGGTGACCCATCGTTGAGTTTGGCAGAAGTGATGATAGCGAAAGAAAAGTCGAGCATCGCTTTTGAAGCGACCTTGCAAGTACGCAACAAGTTGCTCGATGCTTACAAAACCATTTCTAACATGCCAGTTTAAAATAATTTAAGGTAGTAATAAGATGGCTGAAGCAACTGGCACCAACCTCGCCGTCCCCGACGAAACGGGCGGGGGTAATAACGAACCGGAGAACAAGTCCGGTTTCATGGACACTCTTGGCAGCGCAGATATGATGCGACAAATCGCGCTGGTGGTGGTGTTGGTAATCTGCGTAGCTATTGCCGTATTCATTTTGATTTGGGCACAAGAGCCTGACTACCGCCCTATGGCAAAGATGGAAACAGAGGAGTTAATTGAAACCCTCGACTACATGGATGCCAACCAAATCGATTACAAACTTGAAGGCAATTTGATCTTGGTGCGCAACGACGAATACCAGGATATTCGTTTGGGTATGGCTCGCCAAGGTCTGGTTCGTTCCAATGACACTGGCACTGATATTATTATGCAGGACATGGGCTTTGGGGTAAGCCAGCGGCTGGAAATGGAGCGTTTAAAACACGCCCGCGAACAGCAAATCGCCTCCACTATTCAGGATATGGATAGTATACAAAAAGTGCGCGTCTTACTTGCCATGCCAAAAGAAAATGTGTTTTCTCGTCGAGAGAAAAAAGCCAGTGCTACTGTGGTGTTAACTGCTAAACGCGGTTCAGTGATCACGGGCGAAGAAGTGGATGCTGTGGTCGATATTGTAGCGTCCGCTGTACAAGGGATGGAGCCAAGCAAGGTTACCGTTACTGACAGTAATGGACGTTTGCTTAACTCAGGTTCGCAAGACTCAATGAGTGCCAGAGCCCGTAAAGAATATGAAATCGAACGTAAGCGTGAAGCTGAATACTTAGAAAAAATTGACGCTATTCTTATACCAGTCCTTGGTATCGGTAATTACACCGCACAAGCTGATGTCACCATGGATTTTACCGCCATGGAGCAAACACAACGTACCTATAACCCCGACCTTCCAGCAGTCAGAAGCGAAATGACGGTTGAGCAAAACAGTACGGGAGGAGGGGCCGTCGGGATTCCAGGAGCACTGAGCAATCAACCACCTGCAGCTTCTCAAATTCCTGAAGATGTCACGGGGCAAAGCGCAAATCAATACGTCGCTTCCGGCCGAAACAGCAAAGAGTCTACTCGTAACTATGAACTGGATACCACGATCAGTCATACCAAAAAACAGACTGGCATTATCCGTCGATTAAGTGTTTCAGTTGCGGTAGATCATGTTCGCACAACTACTGAAGATGGCACAGTGACCAGTGAACCACGTCCGCAAGAAGAAGTGATCAAAATTCGACGGTTACTTCAGGGAGGAATTGGTTTCGATGTCGCTCGTGGGGACTCACTGGAAGTGGTCAGCGTACCCTTTACGCGTCTTGAAACCGGTGAAGTTGAAAAAATACCTTTCTGGGAAGACCCCAACTTATTACCTATAATTAAACTGGTAATGGGAGGGCTGGTAATCATCGTGCTGATCCTCGCGGTTATTCGTCCAATGCTTAGAAGACTAATAAACCCTGAATCAGTTAAAAGTTCGGAAGACTTTGATGCTGATGAACGTCTTGACCTGGGCGATGATACCATCAGTATGTTGACGCAAGAGTTTGACGAAGGTCAGGTAGGATTTGCTGCTGACGGCTCTCTCATGTTACCAGATTTGCATAAAGATGAAGATGTACTCAAAGCCGTTCGGGCACTAGTAGCCAATGAACCTGAGCTATCAGCTCAGGTTGTGAAAGGCTGGTTATTGCAGGACGAGTAGGAGAATAACGTGGCAGAAGAATTAGCTTCTCAGCAAGAACCGCAAGGTTATGATGTCAGTAAATTAGAAGGACTGGAAAAAGCCGCTATTTTGCTGCTTAGTCTTTCAGAAGAAGATGCTGCACAGATACTGAAACACCTTGAACCAAAACAAGTTCAAAAACTTGGTTCAGAAATGGCTAAAGTCGATGATATGACACAAGCCAAAATCACCGCTGTTCACAAGCATTTTATCGAAGAGATTCAAAATTATAGTACCATCGGCTTCCAAAGCCAGGACTTTGTAAAACGTGCGCTGACCGCAGCATTGGGTGAAGATAAAGCGGCTAACCTGATTGATCAAATCATGATGGGAACAGGGGCGAAAGGTCTTGATTCACTCAAATGGATGGATTCAAAACAAGTCGCCAGCATTATTCGCAACGAACACCCGCAGATCCAAACGATTGTTCTATCCTATCTAGAACCAGAGCAAAGTGCCGAGATTTTGGCTCAGTTTCCCGAAAAAGTGCGTCTTGATTTATTAATGCGTATCGCGAACCTGGAAGAGGTTCAGCCAGCAGCCTTACAAGAGTTAAACGAAATTATGGAAAAACAATTTGCTGGCCAAGCCGGTACACAAGCAGCCAAGATGGGCGGCTTAAAATCAGCTGCTGATATTATGAACTATTTGGATACTGCTATCGAAGGGCAGTTAATGGATGCTATTCGCGAGCAAGACGAAGAAATGAGTCAGCAAATCCAAGATTTGATGTTTGTATTCGATAATTTAGTGGATGTAGATGACCGTGGAATACAAGCCATTCTTCGTGAGGTGCAACAAGATGCCCTGCTTAAAGCTATTAAAGGGGCAGATGAAGAGCTTAAAAATAAAATCACGAAGAATATGTCCAAACGTGCGGCTGAAATGCTCGTTGATGACCTTGAAGCCATGGGCCCAGTACGTATTTCCGAAGTGGAAACAGCCCAGAAAGAGATTCTTTCTGTCGCCCGTCGCTTGGCAGACTCAGGCGAAATCATGCTTGGTGGCGGCGGAGGAGAAGAGTTCTTATAAAGGAACACGCTTAACTTATGCCAAAACCTAATCCGTTCGCCACGCAATCTTCTGACGCAGTAAAGAAATGGGACTTACCTTTCGTAGAAAGTACTAAAACCGAAGAGGAAGAGAAACGCACCAATGCGTTAAACCGAAGATCCGACTGGAAGTATGAGCCACCCGAGGAAGTTGAAGAAGAAGAAATTAAACCACCCACTGCCGAGGAAATCGAAGCTATCAGGCAGGCTGCCTACGATGAGGGTCATCAGGAAGGAAAGCAAATCGGGTTCGATGAAGGCAAATCTGAAGGCTTAGAGGCTGGTCAAAAACAAGGTTATGATGAAGGTTTCGCAGCGGGTGAAAATGAGGGACTGGAAAGTGGTAAACAACAAATTGACGCTCAAGCTAATGCTTGGCAACAGTTAATTGAACAGCTAAATTCACCGCTAGGGCAGGTAAACGAAGACGTCCGTAAACAACTGGTAAACCTGGCCCTGACCTTGGCACGTTCAGTTATACGCACCGAAATTAAAACCAACGACGACGTTATTTTTCAAGCGCTTTCAGAAGGTTTGAAAGCGCTGCCGATTAACGAAAAGCAATACCAATTACAGATGCATCCCGATGATATTGCTCGTGTTAAGTCCCACTATTCTGACGAAGAAATTACCAGCAAAAACTGGCAGCTAGTTGAATCACCTTCAATGCAACCCGGCGGTTGTGAAATCATCACCACGCAAAATGCCGTAGATGTGTCAATCGATCGTCGGGTGCGTGATGTTATTGAAAAGTTCATGTTCGAGCAGGGTATCAATAGTGAGTGAAAACCTGGCTGACTATTTTTCTGCGCTGTCGAAACAGGTGCCTCACCCTCCGATTGTGGCGGCGGGGAAGCTAGTCCGAGGTATTGGTTTAACTCTGGAAGCGATCGGCTGTCAGCTACCAGTAGGTAGTCAATGTAAAGTGCAAACAGTCGATGGCGAAATAGAAGCTGAAGTCGTCGGCTTTGGCGACGATATTACCTATCTAATGCCCACCGAGCCCGTGAGGGGAATCGTACCTGGCTCTCGGGTTGCGCCGTTAAATCGAGAAAGCGGGCTTGCTGTGGGAATGGGCTTGCTAGGCAGAGTGGTAGATGGCAACGGACAACCAATGGATGGATTAGGTCCAATAGAAGCTGAAGCTCGCGTACCCACTATTAAACCAGCGATGAATCCGCTTAATCGCCGTCCTATTGAAAACCCAATGGATGTCGGTGTGCGTTCAATCAATGCATTAAACACTGTCGGCATGGGCCAGCGGATGGGCCTGTTCGCGGGAAGTGGTGTGGGGAAAAGCGTATTGTTAGGTATGATGACCCGAGGCAGTAAAGCCGACGTAGTCGTTGTAGGCTTGGTGGGAGAACGGGGACGCGAAGTAAAAGAGTTTATTCACGAAATACTGGGTGATGAAGAACGTAAGCGAGCTGTGGTGGTCGCTGCGCCAGCGGATACGTCACCGTTAATGCGGCTAAAAGGATGCGAAACCGCCGTTACAATTGCGGAGTATTTTCGTGATCAGGGTTTGAACGTATTGTTACTTATCGATTCGCTTACTCGTTATGCTATGGCGCAGCGCGAAATTGCGCTGGCTGTGGGCGAACCGCCCGCGACCAAGGGGTATCCACCATCGGTTTTTGCAAAGCTACCTGCATTAGTGGAGCGGGCAGGTAACGGAGGCGAACATCAAGGATCGATTACGGCCTTCTACACCGTATTAACTGAAGGTGACGATTTACAGGATCCCATTGCCGACGCCGCCAGAGCCATTCTTGATGGGCATATTGTACTGTCTCGGGCACTGGCTGATAGCGGACATTACCCGGCCATTGATATTGAAGCTTCAATCAGCCGTGTAATGCCAATGGTTGTCAGTGATGAGCATCTACTGCTGGCAAGAAGGATTAGACAGGTTTATTCAACGTATAAACAGAACAAAGATTTAATTGCGATCGGCGCGTATGCAAAAGGCTCCGATCCCCGCATTGATTTAGCTATTCAGGCAGAACCGGTAATCAATACGTTTTTACAACAAGGTCATAAAGAAGTTATTTCTTATGATGAGTGTTTACAGGGGATGATGGCACTTGCTAAAGGACTGGGACAATCTCAGTAAGTGACGAGTAATCTATGAGTCAACTTAAACTCGTTGTGCAAATTGAAGAAGAAAGAGAGCAAAAAGCCGCTCAAGCATTTCAGCTTGCCCAGCAGAATGTCAATGCGCAAAAACAAAAACTGCAGAATCTCCAACAGTACCGAATGGAATATTTACGTCAAATCCAAAATAATGGCAAAGGTGGCGTAACCGCTCAAAAGTATCACCAGCACCTTTCATTTATCGGTAAGCTTGATAAAGCATGCGAACAACAACTTGGTGTTATATCTAGAGCTTCTTTGGTAGCAGACGATCGAAAAAAACAGTGGGTAGAACAACAAAAACGCCGTAAAGCAGTGGAAATGGTGATTGAGAACCAACGTATAGTTGCCGAAAGAAAAGAAATGCGTAAACAGCAAAACACCATGGATGAATACGCTGCGCAGAAGTTTTACCGTGCGCAGCGGGAAAAGTACTGAGGTTCCAAATCTTAAGTGAGCTAACGTGTTCGTGTAAGACTATGCGTTTTATCGTGTAGGTATTGATATAGAAACCAGCTAAATTACAGGGCAAATTCGTTTTTAAAATTTCAACGGGGTTTCCGTAAAGAAGGATGGGAATCTTGTAGGAAGGAGATTTTTTTGTGCTTCTAAATGCATAAGCTGGGGTTAACACTAGCGCAGGAAAACACCGAGCAATAAGATGCTTTTTCAGCAGCGTTCCCTATGGAATAATACGATACCTACGTTTCCTGTGTTCATAGAACGCCACAGGGGAACGCTTGTCGTGCTTTATAACACAATGAATTCTAGCCATTTTCTGCTCTAAAAATCTATCTTAAAGAATTGTTCTTTATTAACACTTTAGCCATGTGGAACAAATCTTGCCATTCATATGGAGGTATCGTCATTTTTAGTTGATTAACCTTTGTTTTAAAAGGTAATCAAGAGGTGTGAAAGGAAATATTATGCAACAAGTTGCCACTAAAGGTTCACAAATTGCCGCTTTGCCGATTGACCTGGAAGTGCAGTCTTCGCAACGGGTCAATAACAATGATCACTTCAGGCAGGCACTTGAACAGTCGGCTAACCGGAATGCTGAAAAAGATAAAAAAGGCGAAGTAACACCTATCTGGAAGGCTCCGGAACAAAAACCACGTGCTTCAAAAACGGATCAAATTGTTTCTGAACGACCCGAAGTCTCCAAAGCAACTATCGACTCGCATAAAAAAGTCGAAACTAAATCAATTACCCCGCCTAACGCTGAGCAGGTGAATGCTAAGCCTAAAAAGAACGAATTAGAAGATGAAAACAATGATACCAATTGGCTTGAGTTGGTTGAATCGGTGAAAGAATATAATGACAACCCGGATAAAGCGGCATTAGCAAATGTCGCTGATACAGTGTCGGGCGATGATATTATTCTCTCTGACGAACTGGCAGCAAAGATCGAAGCTTTATTAGCGACTTTAGGAGAAGATAGCGCTATTTCAAATGACGAAATGTCTATTCTTTCAGTTATTCAACAACAGTTGAATGCGAGGGATACGGAAGCTGAAAACCCCGTCACTTTACCGTCACTGTTAAATAATATATCGCAAAGCTTAAATGAGATGGTTACCAAAGCAGTGGACGCAGGGAATAATACGGAGTCGCCTAAATTAACATCGCTAGCCGCAGCTATGTTGGCCTTGCAGTCTTCTCAACCCGAAACCGCTGACGATCCTAAAGCTGTTTTAGCACCTCAGGATGGGGTTAAATCCGCGGCCGATTTGGAAGAAACCGCTAAATTATTGATTTCGCTAATGCAGTCAGAAAAAAATAATGCGGCTAATACATCACCCAAAACCAATGATCTGTCTTATGAGAAGATGACCTTGTCGCAGAATGCAGAAAAGCTTTTACAGAACATGCAAAAGCTTTCTGATAAAGGTCAGGGTGAAACCGTAGAGGCTATAGCTGATAGAGTATTAAAGCTGCTACCTCCCAATGCGTCTGAGCAACAGCAGCAAACTGTTAAAAATGCCGTTATCGCCGGCCTTAACGAAATGAACGCTCAATTAGCGCAAGGACGTGAACCTGGTATTAGCTTACAAGATATGATTGCCGGTGCGCTGAGTGAAGCTAATATCCAGTTTGATAATTCGGTGAAGCAACAGCTGGAAGGCCAGTTTACGTTACTAAACAATGCCATGCAAACCGCCCAACAAACCATGGTCCAGGATACTGACAGACAGACAATAGCGTCTATCGATACCTCGCTTCGAGAAAACAGCCAAATTCGCAGCGAAATGTCTAAAGCACAGCAAGCGGCCGATGGATTCGATAAACCAGTCAATTTACAACGCGCAGAAGGTCAGCAACAGCTAAGTGAAAAAATTCGCTGGATGATTAACAGTAGAAGTAGTTTGGCAGAAATACGTCTAGATCCCCCTGAGTTAGGAAGCATGCAGGTTCGGGTAAATATTTCTGGTGACACTGCCAACGTAAACTTTGTAGTGCAGTCGCAACACGCAAAAGATACGTTAACGGAGGCAGAGAATAGATTGCGCGATATGTTGGCTGAGCAGGGTATTACATTAGGTGAATCATTTGTCCAGCAGCAGGGTTCTCAGCAAGAAAATGCAGAAGGGGAGCATGGCGGTAGCGGGCACCGGGGTGAGTCATCTGAAGATGAAGAGCAGTCATCGGCCGTGGAAATGAACGTACGAAAGCGCGACACGAACGGTATTGACGACTATGCTTAATAAAACTTTCTCGATTCAATGATTGCCATTTACTGGTGAAACTTGATAATACGCCCTATGAAATTTAATGAGTAAAAAGCATGGCGGAAGAAGAATTACAAATTGAAGAAAGCGGTGGCAAGAGCAAAAAGATGATAATTATCATCATTGCTGTGGTGGTTATTTTAGGTGGCGGAGCAGCTTATTTTTTCTTGTTCGCAGGTTCGGATGCGCCAGTGCAGGAACAACCTGATATGGCACAACTGCAGAACGGTCAACCGGCAGCACCAAAAGCCAATATCGGCACCGCGCTTTATGTGGCCATGCCCAGACCGTTTGTTTTTAATGTACCAGGCAGTGGCCGCGACCGTTTAGTGCAAATCAAAGTGCAACTAATGGTTAGAGGTTCAGACAATGAAGAAGTAGCGAAGTCTCATATTCCATTAATCGAGGGAACACTTCTTCAGGTATTTAGCAATAGCAGCGCTGATGATTTGGTCACTGAAGCTGGAAAGATTACGCTGCGCGAAGATGCGTTGAGCGAAGTTCAGCGAGTAATGAACGATATATCAGGCACGAATGTGGTTGAACAGGTGTTGTTTACCGGTTTCGTAATGCAGTAAAAAGGGTATTAAGTGAGCGATTTATTATCCCAAGACGAGATCGACGCCCTATTACACGGCGTTGATGACGTTGAAGAAGAGGACGTTAGCGAAGGCGAAGGCGGTGATGCGTCTGCGCTTGAATACGACTTCTCATCACAGGATAGGATTGTGCGTGGCCGCATGCCTACGCTGGAAATCGTTAATGAACGTTTTGCCCGACATATGCGAGTCAGCCTGTTTAATATGATGCGGCGCTCAGCTGAAGTGTCAATTAATGGTATCCAAATGATTAAGTTTGGTGAGTACATACATACGCTGTTTGTACCGACCAGTCTTAACATGGTACGTTTTCGTCCACTCAAAGGAACCGGTCTGATCACCATGGAAGCACGTTTAGTGTTTATTCTGGTAGATAATTTTTTTGGGGGCGACGGGCGTTATCATGCCAAAATTGAAGGACGTGAATTTACCCCGACGGAACGGCGTATTATCCAAATGCTACTGAAGATAATCTTTGAGGATTATAAAGAAGCATGGGCCCCTGTAATGGACGTATCATTTGAATATTTAGACTCTGAAGTAAACCCCGCCATGGCGAATATTGTCAGCCCTACCGAAGTGGTGGTAATCAGCTCGTTCCATATTGAGCTAGATGGCGGGGGGGGCGACTTTCACGTGTCGTTGCCCTATTCAATGCTTGAACCTATCAGGGAATTGTTAGATGCAGGTGTTCAAAGCGATAAAGAAGACACCGATCTACGGTGGAGTAAAGCGCTTCGGGATGAAATTATGGATGTGGAAGTGGCGTTAACCACTCACATGCTGGATACAGACGTATCGCTGAAACAAATAATGGAATTTAAACCGGGTGATATTATTCCAGTTGAAATGCCCGAATATATCACCGTATTAATCGAGGATTTACCTACTTTCCGCGCTAAGTTGGGTCGCTCACGTGATAATCTTGCGCTAAAAATTACGGATAAAATCCCAAGACCTACTTCGGTTAAATCTGAACTTCAGCTTTTAACTCGTGGGGGTCGTGTTATTGATAATGACGCTGAGTTGCAGGTGCTGGAAGAAGATCTCTGAGCACGAGACATATGAATGAGGTACTCCTATGAGTGAAGAAGATGGCATGGACGACTGGGCAGCCGCGATGGCTGAACAGGCGGAATCTGAAGATGAGCAGGAAGGTGAAGGCGATAATGTTCAGGTAGCCGAACTGGATGAACTTAAAGAAGATGCGCCGATTACCCAGGAAGAAAAAAAGAAACTGGATACCATCTTAGATATTCCCGTTACTATTTCGATGGAAGTCGGGCGTAGTCAAATTAGTATTCGAAATTTATTGCAACTGAACCAGGGGTCAGTTGTGGAATTAGATCGGGTCGCCGGTGAGCCATTAGATGTATTAGTTAATGGCACGTTGATTGCTCATGGAGAAGTAGTAGTAGTCAACGACAAATTCGGGATTCGGTTAACAGATGTCATTAGTCAAATCGAAAGAATCAAAAAGCTCCGGTAAAAATCATTTCCTATCAAGAGGTTGCGTATTGCTGCCTCTTGGTTTTTCTTCAACAGCTGTTGCGCAAAGCACGCAATCCATTACCAATCCCACTTCGGTACTGTCAATTTTTCTATCACTTTTATTGGTCGTCGCAATTATTTTTGCGCTGGCGTATGTGATGCGACGGTTTAATGTCACTCATTCCAGCAATGGTCAGTTAAAAGTGGTCGCTAGTATGATGGCGGGAGCAAAAGAACGTATCATGGTAATAGAAGTGGGCGATGAACAACATCTTGTTGGCATCACCTCACAATCAATTTCGCATCTGAGCAAGTTAGAAAACAGTATTCAGAGTCAGCAGCCGGCTGATAACCCGGGCGCGTTATTTAAGCAGAAACTGGTCAGCGCCATGGCCGGTAAATTAAACACCTCGTTGAAAGAGGAAAAGCATCATGGCTAATGTGCGTTTCTGGTTCGGCTTTGGACTTTTCAGTTGTTTGTTGTTCTTTGCAGATTCAGTATCGGCACAACAAGGTATTTCTGCGGTAACCGTTACCACTAATCCCGATGGTACTCAGGATTATTCGATGACGCTGCAAGCGGTGTTCATTATGACCGCGCTCAGTTTGATTCCTGCGTTTATCATGATGATGACCTCTTTCACGCGCATAATCGTGGTATTGTCAATTTTGCGGCAGGCGATAGGCCTGCAACAGTCACCTTCAAATCAAATCTTAATTGGTGTAAGCCTGTTCTTGTCATTATTTATAATGTCACCTGTATTTGAGGAAATTAATGAACGCGCATTACAGCCATATTTGGATGAGGTAATGACATCTAAAGAGGCATTCGAGCAAGCTAAAGGGCCTATGCGGGCTTTTATGCTTTCGCAAACTCGTGTCAGGGACTTGGAAACTTTTGTACGCATTGCTGGTGATGAAGATAAATATGAAGAACCTGCTGATGTACCCTTAACCATCCTTATCCCAGCATTTGTCACCAGTGAACTGAAAACAGCCTTTCAAATTGGCTTTATGCTATTCATCCCCTTTCTGATTATTGACTTAGTGGTCGCATCTATATTGATGGCAATGGGGATGATGATGTTATCACCTATGATTGTTTCACTGCCTTTTAAACTCATGTTATTCGTTCTGGTCGATGGCTGGAACCTGATTTTCGGCACCCTGGCAACCAGCTTTGGTATGGGTGTATAGGAGGCGACTATGTCACCAGAGGTCTTTGTACAAATTCTTCGAGAAGCCATGTTTATGGTGATTATGTTGGTTTCAGCGGTGATTGTGCCTAGTTTGATCGTGGGCTTAATTGTCGCTGTCTTCCAAGCGGCTACGTCTATTAATGAACAAACCATGAGCTTTTTGCCACGCTTGCTGGTTACTCTACTGGCGCTAAGTTGGGGCGGAAACTGGTTAGTACAACAGCTAATGGACTTTACTTTCCATATGGTTGATCAGATACCGCAAGTAGTCGGTTAGTGAAGAGTTAAGCGTCATGGTCTATGAATTAGCAGTAATTAACCAGTTTTTAGCAGATATGACGCTTCCTTTCATGCGCATCAGCGGTATGTTTGCCACCATGATAGGCATGAGTGCCAAGTCAATTTCTCCGACAGTTCGCGGCTTACTAACCATATTAATCGCATTCATTATTATGCCGGTCGTCCCCCCTGTGCCGATAGAAAATCTGGTTAGCGTAAGTACCTTCATCATCATTGCAAAAGAAATTTTAATAGGAATTGGAATCGGTTTTGTTTCGATGATGGTATTGAATACATTTGTTCTAGCCGGTCAGATTATCGCCATGCAAACCGGCCTGGGGTTCGCTTCTATTGTCGATCCGGTAAACGGGATCAATGTGCCAGCAGTGGGTCAGTTTTATCTTATTTTAGCCACCTTGCTGTTTTGGACCCTCGACGGCCATCTGGCAATGATTGAGATGGTTGTTATCAGCTTTGAAGCCTTCCCGATAGTAGGCTCATGGTGGACAGGGCAACAGTTGCTCGACATTGTCCATTGGGGGAGTTGGATGTTTATTGCTTCAGTAACGTTGTCACTCGCGCCTATTGTTTCACTACTTATTGTTAATCTGGCTTTCGGTATTATGACCAAAGCCGCACCGCAACTGAATATTTTCAGCATCGGTTTTTCTATCGCGCAGATGATGGGATTGACCATTATCTGGATCACCTTGTCGAACTTCACCATGCACTTTAACGAATTATGGGAACGGGCGTTGCAATTCATGTGTGAATTGCTTGCTGTATGCCCGACTTAAAAGGAGGCAGCCATGGCTGATACCGACGATAAAACGGAAGAACCCACACAGAAAAAAATTGACGATGCCCGTGAAAAAGGGCAGATAGCGCGTTCGAAGGAACTATCGACCACATTAGTTTTAATTTTTAGTGGTGCGATGTTTTTAGTCATTGGCGGACAGCTCGCGGCTTCTCTTTATTCCGTTGCTCTGCGTATGTTCACCCTATCCAGAGATGAAACCTATGATACCACTCATATGTTCGGCGCATGGGGCGATGCACTGACAGCAGTAGCCTTCCCGGTTATTATGTTTCAAATAGTCGCGATGATTGGCGGTATCTACGGTAGCATCGGGGTAGGCGGATTCAATTTTTCCTGGCAATCTGCCGCACCTAAGTTCAATAAGCTTAATCCGCTGAACGGTTTGAAACGCATGTTCGGACCAAATGGGTTGGTAGAGTTACTTAAGTCTATTGCTAAGGTTTTTGTTATTGGCGGGTTAGCGTTGATAGCCATGTTGTATTACGAGGAGGAGGCTATCCACCTGGACATGGAAGCATATCCGGGAAATTTTTTTCATGCAATGGAGATGATTGCATGGGCTTTTTTCATTATGACACTCGGTATGATACCTATTTCTCTTATTGATGTGCCATATCAAAAGCACAAACATAATAAAGAATTAAAAATGACCAAGCAGGAGATCAAGGACGAGCACAAAAACGCTGAAGGGGACCCCCAAACAAAAGGTCGTATTCGCCGATTACAATTCCAGGCTTCAGCGAAACGGATGATGCAAGATGTACCTCAGGCTGATGTGGTTGTCACTAACCCGACTCACTATTCTGTTGCGTTGAAATATGACGAAGAGGGCACCCGTGCGCCAGTTGTTGTTGCCAAAGGTGCCGATGAATTAGCTATGCATATTCGTAAAATTGCGACGGCTAACGATGTACCTTTGATTCCCACCCCTATGCTAACGCGAGCAATATATTACTCCACAGAGGTCAATGCCGAGATTCCACAAAAGCTGTTTATGGCAGTCGCACAGGTACTCGCCTACGTGTTCCAGTTAAAAGCATTCAAAGCTGGAAAAGGTAAACGACCTAAACCGCTTAAGCGAGACTTACCAATCCCTACTGAACTACGCAGATAATGTTTAGATCAGGGGATAACATGGCACAGTAGTTGAAGAGTCATTTGCACACCGACAGTAAGTGTCAAAATTCTGATAGCAAAAAAGTGAGAAGTCAGTTCGATGGAGTTATCCGGTTATCTGCAACGGTTTAACAAAAACCAAATGCAGCAATTCGCCAGTGGTCTAGGCGCCCCAGTCGTTCTTCTGGCTATTATGGGTATGGTTATTTTGCCCATGCCGCCCTTCCTTCTGGATGTACTGTTCAGTTTTAATATTGCGCTTTCATTGGTCATCATCTTAGTAGCGGTACTCACCAAACGTCCAGTGGACTTTGGTATATTTCCGCTGGTCTTATTAATCGCAACGGTACTTCGCTTAGCCCTGAATGTCGCCTCGACCCGGGTCGTACTGCTATATGGTCACGAAGGGGGGGATGCTGCGGGTAAGGTAATCGAAGCGTTTGGTGAAGTTGTAATTGGTGGCAATTTTGCTGTGGGTATCGTGGTCTTTGCTATCTTACTTATTATCAACTTTAAGGTCGTTACCGCAGGTGCTGGCCGTATTTCGGAAGTAAGCGCACGCTTTACGCTTGATGCCATGCCCGGAAAGCAAATGGCTATTGATGCAGACTTGAATGCTGGTTATATCGATCAAGACCAGGCCCGCCAACGGCGAGAAGAAATTACCGCGGAAGCAGATTTTTACGGTTCCATGGATGGTGCCTCCAAATTTGTGAAAGGCGATGCCATCGCCGGCTTATTCATTATGTTAATTAATATTGTGGGTGGATTATTTATTGGCATGATTCAGCACGGTTTGAGCTTTGGCAATGCCCTTGAAGTTTATACCATCATGACGATAGGGGATGGTTTGGTCGCGCAAATCCCGTCGTTGTTACTATCGGTAGCCACTGCCATTATCGTGACGCGGGAAAACGAAGACCAGCAAATGGGTGATGAAATCAGAACCCAGTTAGGCAACCCGCAGGCTTTAAGTATTGCTGCTGTGATTTTGTTTGTGATGGGTATTGTACCAGGCATGCCACATTTAGCTTTTCTCAGTTTCGCAGCCATTGCGGGTGGCTACGCGTTTTGGCAATCCAAACGTATAGGTGCGGAGGAAGCAGAGAAAACGGGTAAAAATACGCCGGCAGCTAAGGCTGGTAGCGTTAATACCGATGACTATATCGCGCCAGAAGTAAAAGAGTTGGGATGGCATGATGTACAACAAGTAGACACTATCGGCTTAGAAGTGGGTTATCGTCTTATACCTTTGGTTGATAAGTCTCAGGGCGGCGAGTTACTGACACGTATTAAAGGCGTCAGGAAAAAACTTTCACAAGAGCTGGGTTTCTTAATTCCGCCAGTGCACATCAGGGATAATTTAGATCTGGACCCTAATGCCTACAATATTGCTATGCTCGGTGTGACCATTGGCGAAGCACAAATAAGTCATGATGAAGAAATGGCCATTAATCCAGGTCAGGTGTTTGGTAAATTGGAAGGGCGTACTACTCAAGATCCAGCATTTGGTTTAGATGCAGTATGGATTAAGCCTAATCAACGTGAACATGCCCAAACACTCGGGTATACCGTAGTTGATGCCGCTACGGTGGTGGCGACGCATCTTAGTCAATTGCTTACCAATAACGCATACCAGTTGCTGGGCCATGAAGAAGTGCAGCAATTATTAGATATACTGGCAAAAAATAATCCCAAACTGGTTGAAGGTTTAGTTCCTGATTTATTGCCATTAAGCACTGTAGTTAAAGTGTTGCAAACCTTGCTATTCGAAGGTGTACCTATCCGTGATATGCGCACCATTGTACAAACCTTAAGTGAGTTTGCACCCAAGAGCCAGGACCCTGACGTACTGGTATCAGCCGTGCGCATTTCGCTCAAGCGGTTAATCGTACAAGAAATTTGCGATGGCAAGCAGGAAATACCTGTCATAACTCTGGCGCCAGAACTGGAACAGATGTTGCACCAGTCATTACAAGCCGGAGGAGAAGATGGCGCAGGCATTGAACCAGGACTGGCTGACAGGATTCAGCAGTCGTTGCAACAAGCCAGTCAGCAACAGGAGTTAGCAGGGGAACCATCAGTTCTGCTGACGTCTGGAATGCTACGTCCAGTCTTATCTCGCTTCTTGAAGTACTCAGTTGAAGGACTACATGTATTGTCCTATCAGGAAGTGCCGGATGATAAACAAATTAAAATTGTTAGCTCTGTGGGTCAATAATATGACGCCATTAAAGAGGCGAGGTTGCAGTGAAAATTAGACGGTTTTATGGCAAAGACATGCGCGAAGCGCTAAATAAAGTTAAAGATGAGCTGGGTAGTGACGCCGTTATCATGTCCAATCGTAAGGTGGCTGATGGGGTAGAATTAGTGGCCGCTTACGACAAAGAACCAGATGTCAAGTTAGGTAATGTAAGACGCCGTAACGATGATACGTCCGCTAAAAAAGGTAAACCAACACCTTCTCTTAGCGAAATTATCGGTGATGATGGTCCCGATAGTTTACGAGCCTTACTGGAAAAGCAGCAATCGGGTGCATCAGAGTCAATTAAAACCCACCAGCCAGATACAAGTTCGGTGGCTCCGGAACAACCGCGTCCAATTTCAGCTTCTTCAAAAACAGTAGCGAAAGAAAATTATTTAAAATTTGATAATGATTTAATTGATACTATGCCTGAACGCGATAGTAGCTTTGGTCAAAGAACTGCAGATAGTGCAGATTTGGCAGGTATCAAGGATGAGATTGAATCTTTACGAAATATTCTTCAGTATCAGCTGGCCGAACTCAAGCAAGAAAAGAAGAGCCGCCATCTACCCACCCATCAATATTTACTACACAGCCTCACGCAGATGGGGCTTAGTGAATCATTGGCCGAACAATTGATTAATTTTACTCCGGCAGAATACAGTGAGCGTGAGTCCTGGGTCTATTTACTCAATTTACTTGCCAACAGATTACAAATAGCTGGGAATGATATTTTACGCCAAACAGGTATTGTTGCTCTTGTTGGCCCTACAGGTACAGGGAAAACTACCACAGTGGCGAAGCTGGCAGCGCGGTATGCACAGCGCCACGGCAGCGATCAGGTGGCCATGATTACAGTGGATACTTATCGTATTGCCGCATATGAACAATTGGCGACTTATGGCAAAATCATAGGGTGCACCGTACGCAAAGCTCAATCTAGTGAAGAATTAGCCGAGCAGTTATTTCAGTTACGCCATAAGCGACTAATCTTGATTGATACGGCTGGCTTTAGTCAGCGCGACAGTCGATTAATTAAGCAGCTTGCTCAATTTGATAATGGCCAGATGCAGCCTGTGAGAAAATATTTGGTCGCGCAAGCCAATACTCAATACGCCGCCATGCAGCGGATTGTCGATGCATATCGTAGAATTAAACTGGACGGTTGTATATTTACTAAACTAGACGAATGTTACAGTTTGGGAGAAATATTAAGTATTGCTGTGGAAAATCAGTTGGCGGTGAGCTATGTTACTGATGGACAACAAGTTCCTGAAGATATTAAAATTGCCGATGCAAAATCTCTCGTATCTGCTGCCGCAAAGCTTTATAAAAAGTATGGTTTGAATCATACTACAAGTAATCAAGTGGTTAACGCAGCACGAGCAGTATGATCGACGATCAAGCGAGTAGCTTACGAAAGATGAATCAATCTCGACTTATAAAAGTGATAGCCGTAACCGGCGGCAAGGGAGGGGTAGGTAAAACTAACATTACCCTTAACACAGCCATTGCGATGGCCAAGCAAGGTAAACGTGTCATGGTACTTGACGCGGACCTTGGCCTGGCTAATGTGGATGTGATGCTAGGGTTACGGGTAGAAAAAAACTTATCCCATGTTTTATCAGGTGAATGTACGCTTGATGAAGTGTTAGTGACCGGCCCTTACGGCATTAAAATTGCGCCCGCAACTTCGGGTACTCAGGCAATGACAGAATTATCGCCTACTGAACATGCCGGTTTAATTCGCGCGTTTAGTGAATTGCGTTCGCAAATCGATATTTTAATAGTCGATACGGCGGCCGGTATCTCTGACATGGTTTTAAGCTTTTCCAGAGCTTCACAAGACATTATGGTGGTCGTGTGTGACGAGCCCACTTCATTGACTGATGCCTACGCCCTTATCAAGATCCTCAACCGCGAGCATGGCGTATTCAAATTCAAGATTGTCGCTAATATGGTGAGAGACATTAGAGAAGGTCAGGAATTATTCAGTAAACTTTCAAAAGTAACCGGGCGGTTCTTAGATGTTGCATTAGAGCTGGTAGCGACCGTACCGTTTGATGAAAATATCCGCCGCGCGGTGCGCAAACAAACCGCGATTGTTGATGCTTTCCCAAGTTCACCAGCGGCGCTGGCTATTTCGCAACTGGCGACAAAAGCATCGAAATGGCCCATCCCTGAACAGCCGGGTGGACATCTAGAGTTTTTCATTGAACAATTAATTTCAAAAAAAGTAGCGGGTAGTTAACGTTGAATAGTAAAGCCGCAGCCTATCGACAGCAAAATGACAAAGCGCAGCTGGTTGAACAGCATGCTACGCTGGTAAAGCGTATTGCTCATCATTTAATGGCAAGACTTCCACCCAGCGTATTGGTGGATGATCTTATACAGGCTGGCATGATTGGTTTACTAGAGGCCGCCAAAAACTTTGACGGTTCTAAAGGCGCAAGTTTCGAAACGTTCGCAGGTATTCGTATCCGTGGTGCTATGCTGGATGAAATCCGTAAAGGCGACTGGACGCCGCGTTCGGTCCATAAAAACAGCCGCGCCATATCTGAAGCCATATCACAGGTAGAGAAAGAAACCGGACGCGATGCCAAAGATGCAGAGATAGCGTCTGTTTTGAATGTTAGTCTCGATGATTATCATCAAATGCTAAATGAAGTGAACGCTGGAAAGCTTGTCGGCATTGAAGACTTAGGCGTAACTGAAGACGTTATCACGACAGAAGAAAATGCAGGAAGTGATACGCCACTAGATGATTTAATGCAAGGAGCTTTTCAAAAAGCACTTGCTCATGCTATTACTACATTACCCGAAAGAGAAGCAATCGTTTTGTCTTTATACTATGATGAAGAACTTAACCTTCGGGAAATTGGTGAAGTGCTGGATGTTAGCGAATCCAGAGTTAGCCAAATTCACAGCCAGGCCATGTTAAAACTCAAATCACGAATGAAATCATGGCGGGTGGGTGACTAATTAAATTACAATGAATATCAATAACTAATAACCCTCACTGGAGGCCATTTTGGACAAAAATATGAAAATTCTCGTGGTTGACGACTTTTCAACTATGAGACGTATCATAAAAAACCTGCTAAAAGATTTGGGGTTTTCCAATATCCAGGAAGCGGACGATGGAAGTACTGCGTTACCAATGTTACAGCAGGGTGATTTTGACTTTGTCGTCACCGACTGGAACATGCCCGGTATGCAAGGTATCGATTTGTTACGCGCCATTCGAGCGGATGACAAACTTAAACATTTGCCTGTCCTAATGGTTACTGCCGAAGCGAAAAAGGAGCAAATTGTTGCTGCTGCTCAGGCGGGTGTAAATGGTTATGTTGTCAAGCCATTTACTGCTGCAACTCTTAAGGAAAAACTCGACAAAATCTTCGAACGTTTAGGTTAATCCAGACGCTCCAACGGTAGAGGAAAACTGGATGTCGACACACAACGTCCCTATAACATTAGAAGAAGCCAAGCAGTTGGTCGTTTTTCTGGAGGAAGGCGATCATGAGTCAGCTCGAGCCTTACTCGAAGCCGCCTCAATGAAAGAGTCAATAGAACTTTTTGCTGAAGTGGGTAAACTGACTCGACAACTTCATGACGCGCTAAATAGTTTTCAGTTAGACGAACGCATTGCTGGATTGGCTACTGATGAAATTCCCGATGCCCAATCTCGTTTGACATATGTCATTGAAGAAACCGAGAAAGCGGCTAATACTACTATGGATGCCGTTGAGGCAAGTATGCCAATCGCTGAAACATTGTCTCAGCGCATTGACACTATTATGCCTGAGTGGAAAAAGTTGATGAACAGGCAAATCGAAGTCGGGGAATTTAAATCGCTGTGCACCGATCTGGATAAATTGTTAACCGATGCATCAGCTGAATCCGCAAAGTTAACCAGTTTATTAACAGAAGTGTTGATGGCGCAGGGGTATCAGGATTTAACAGGTCAAGTTATACGCCGTGTTATCGATTTGGTTAAGGAAGTAGAAGATAGCTTGGTTAACATGTTGACCATGTTCGGTGATGTTGAAAAAGCCGAAAAGACTACTAAACCTTTAAAAGATCAGACCGATAAGATTGAAGCAGAGGGGCCAATTATCGACGCAGAACAACGTGATGATGTTGTTCAGGGGCAAGATGATGTGGATGACCTCTTATCGAGCTTAGGTTTTTAGGGGAGCAGACGCATGTCGTTTGACGTTGACGAGGATATATTACAGGACTTTCTGGTTGAGGCCGGCGAGATACTGGAACAATTACAAGAACAACTCGTTGATCTGGAAAACAATCCAGACGATGCCGATTTACTAAATGCAATTTTCCGTGGATATCATACGGTAAAAGGTGGAGCAGGTTTTCTGTCACTCACCGAATTAGTCGAAATTTGTCATGGTGCAGAAAATGTCTTTGACGTCATGCGCAATGGTCAACGCACGCTGACACCCGAATTAATGGATGTCATTCTACAAGCAACCGATGTTGTGGTAGAAATGTTCGAAAAGGTCAAAGCACGTGATCCCCTAGAACCCGCGGATGCTGGATTAGTTGAGATTTTACATAAGCTAAGCAAACCCGAAACGCCAGACGAAAATATATTTGGTCAGGAAACAGCTGTTGGTCAACAACAAACTGCGCCTGAAGAAGAGGAAGAGTTAATAGTAGAAGAAATCCCCCAAGCGCCAGAAGTGTCTGCTATGCATGCGCAGCCTTCAAGTGAAAGCGGCGGTAGCATTGAAGATATTTCCGAAGATGAATTCGAAGCTTTGTTAGATGAATTACATGGTGGGGGAGCACCAGGACGCCCTGCGCAACCTGAAGTCGCGGCGGCTAAAGCGGAAAGCAAGAATATTAAGCCAGAAGAAGCTGCGTCAGGCAACACGGAAGATATCACCGATGATGAATTTGAAGCACTTCTTGACGAACTTCATGGCAAAGGCCAGTTTAAAGGTGGTGCGGAAGAAGAAGCTGCCACACCCGCTGAATCTGCTAAAGCAAGTTCAGCGAATAGTGGGGATGATGAAATAACTGACGATGAGTTTGAAAAACTACTCGACCAGTTACACGGTTCTGGACAAGGCCCTTCTGTGGCTAAAGAAGCGTCAACCGCTGCCCCTAAAAAGGCAGAGCCTAAAGTTGAAAAAAGCGCTGTTCAGGTAGATAAAACCGCAACAGAGGCGGTAAATAAAGCCAAAGCTGAACAAACAACGAAACCGACTTCTGCGCCAGCAGCCAAAACAGATGCGCAATCTTCAGCGCCCGCCGCTAAAAAAGAAGACAAAAAAGCTGCTGGAGCAGCGCCACAAGCTGAAACCACCGTACGTGTAGATACTAAACGCCTTGACCAAATTATGAATATGGTCGGTGAATTGGTGTTAGTGCGAAATCGATTGTTAAGCTTAGGCATTAACGTCAATGACGAATCCATGTCTAAAGCCATTTCCAACTTGGATGTGGTGACAGGGGACCTGCAAGGTGCGGTAATGAAAACCCGCATGCAACCAATTAAAAAGGTGTTTGGTCGGTTCCCTCGAGTGGTAAGGGATTTAGCGCGTAGTCTTAAAAAAGAAATTACCCTTGAACTGGAAGGGGAAGAAACAGATCTAGATAAAAACCTAGTTGAAGCGCTTGCTGATCCATTGGTTCACTTGGTTAGAAACTCTGTGGACCATGGGATTGAGATGCCTGATGAACGCCAGGCGGCAGGTAAAGCTCGAATGGGGACGGTTAAACTATCCGCGTCTCAAGAAGGTGATCACATCCTTCTAACTATTGACGATGATGGTAAGGGGATGGATCCCGAAAAATTAAAAGAGATTGCTATCAATCGTGGCGTGCTTGATTCAGATGCTGCAGCCCGAATGTCAGATGTAGAGGCATTTAATCTCATTTTCGCCCCTGGGTTCTCCACTAAAACTGAAATTAGCGACATTTCGGGTCGCGGCGTCGGTATGGACGTGGTCAAAACGAAAATTAACCAGCTTAATGGAACCATTAATATTGATTCTCAGCTAGGTAAGGGTACCCGTTTAGAAATCAAAGTTCCGTTAACGCTCGCTATTTTACCCACCTTGATGATCGTTGTTGGCAAACAGACCTTTGCTTTACCGTTAGGGGCGGTAAATGAAATTATTAACATGGACATCAAGAAAACCAACACGGTTGATGGGCAGCTAACCATGATCGTTAGATCGAAGGCGATTCCCTTATTTTTCCTGGGTGAATGGCTAATTCGTGGCCCAAAAAATATAGAGAAGACGAAAGGTCACGTGGTAGTTGTGCAGATTGGTACGCAACAAGTAGGCTTTGTGGTTGATGCATTGATAGGACAGGAAGAAGTGGTTATTAAACCGCTAGATGCTTTACTTCAGGGGACCCCTGGTATGGCAGGTGCAACGATTACATCGGATGGTGGTATTGCGTTAATTCTGGATATTCCCAGTCTACTCAAACGTTATGCACGGAAGAGTTTGAAATAAAAAATATTAAAAATAGGAAAGCTCGCATCAATGGTGTTTAAAGTCCTGGTAGTGGATGATTCGACGTTTTACCGGCGACGTGTCCGTGAAATTCTTAACGAAGATAGAGAACTGGAAGTGGTAGGCGAGGCCAGGAACGGCCAGGAAGCCATTGACAAAATCATGGAACTGTCGCCCGATGTGGTTACCATGGATGTGGAAATGCCGGTTCTTGATGGTATTTCGGCAGTTAAAGCGATTATGGACAAAAAACCGCTGCCTATCCTTATGTTCTCTTCGTTGACCCATGACGGCGCGCAAGCTACGCTGGATGCACTAGAAGCGGGAGCTATCGACTTTCTTCCCAAAAAGTTTGAAGACATCGCCGATGATAGGCGAGAGGCGTCTTTGCAATTGCGCACGAAAGTGCGATTAATAGCAAGACGCGGAAGGGGTATACAGCGACCCTCAATGGCCTCTTTACGGCCCACACCGTCGACGTCTGCTGGGGCAACTAAGCCGAAGTTTTTCCGGTCTTCATCATTGCTAGCCGGGCGTTCAGATGCCACCCCACAGCCGACCGTTTCAAAAGTTATTGCGTCTGGGAAAAAGTATCGGTGTTTAGCTATTGGAGCATCCACAGGCGGACCCGTGGCATTGCAACAAGTACTCACTAAAATTCCCGAACATTTTTCAGTGCCTATTTTTTTGGTTCAACATATGCCTGGTACTTTTACCAAGGCTTTCGCTCAACGGTTAAATACACACTGCAAATTTCCGGTAAAAGAAGCTGAGCATGGTGATATCGTCAAACCCGGCTGCGCCTATCTCGCGCCTGGCGGCAAACAGATGTTGGTTGAAGGAAAGGGTCACACCGTAAAGATAGTTATAGCAGATGCCAATCCAGCTGATAAAATTAGTTATAAACCGAGTGTTGATTTGACATTTGAAAGCCTTTTGCCAGTCTATGGAGGAGATGTTTTAGGACTTATCCTGACTGGGATGGGAGCCGATGGCAAAGAAGGCTGCAGGAAACTAAAGGATAAAGGGGCGACAATTTGGGCCCAGGATAAAGCAACGTGTGTCGTGTACGGCATGCCGCAAGCTGTAGCATCGGCCAATATTGCTGAAAAGAATATTCCTATCGGGGATATCGCTGACTGTATTCTGACAGAGATGACACCACGATAACTTACTGAAAAGGTAAGTTACCCACGTGTTACGCCGGGGACGTAAACTTGAAAATCTGGACGATTGCCAATCAAAAAGGTGGAGTAGGAAAAACCACTACAACTGTAACGCTAGGAGGAATACTAGCGCAGCGAGGCGAACGTGTCCTATTAGTTGATACCGATCCCCATGCCTCATTGAGTTATTATTTCGGGATTGACTCTGAGGAACTTTCTTCTTCAGTCTACGATATCTTCGTTAATAAAACGCCAGTAACTGCCGATACAGTCCTTGATTGTCTTTGTCCCACAAAGTTAGATAGTTTGTTTATCTTGCCAGCCACTATGGCATTAGCAACATTAGACAGACAACTGGGGAATCAGCATGGAATGGGTCTGATATTAAAAAAAGCGTTGGCGAAAGTTGAAAAAGATTTTGATTATGTCTTGTTAGACTGCCCACCAGTACTTGGCGTATTGATGGTGAACGCATTAGCTGCCTGTGAAAAAGTAATTGTGCCAGTACAAACCGAGTTTTTGGCGCTAAAAGGCTTAGACCGTATGGTTCAAACGTTAAAAATAATGGGCCGCTCGTTACAAAAGTCGTTTGATACAATTATCGTTCCTACAATGTTTGATAAGCGAATTAATGCGGCAGCTGAAGCGGATGCACGCTTACGCGAAGATTATGGTGACAGCGTATGGAGCAGTATGGTGCCTGTCGATACGCGGTTCAGGGACGCCAGTCAGGCGCAATCACCCGCTTCAGTTGTTTATCCAAAGGCAAGAGGTGTTTACGCCTACAAAAAACTGTTAAATGAATTGGAGCAATAACTCGACATGAGTAAAAGCACGCCTTTTGCCAAAGAAGATGTGATGGAGGCCTATTTGGATAGTCTTCTTCACGGGCCTGAAGATCCGACAGAAGTGACAGCGCGCACAGCGAAGTTACTCGAAAAGGCGAGTCTGGATATTGTTAAAGAAGAAGTGCCCGCCACCACGCCGGCGCCCCCTGTTGATGAATCCGTTATTGATGAAGAAGCATTAGCGGAAACTAGCGTAGTTGCCACTCCGCCGCCGGAAAAAATAGTACCAGTACACGAATTATTAGAAGAGCAGTTTCAAGCTCTGTTCTTTGAGGTGGCCGGTTTAACCATGGCGGTACCGCTAATTACATTAGGCGGCATACACAGGCTAGAGAAGGTGGGTCCGTTGATAGGCAAGCCTAAATGGTTTAAAGGCGTGATGCTACATCGTGAACAAAAATTAAACGTTGTAGATACGGCAATGTGGGTTATGCCAGAAAAATATGATCAAAAGCTGGCAGAAGCGCTAAACTATCAGTATCTTATAATGCTAGGGGACAGCGCTTGGGGCTTAGCCAGTGACAAGCTAGTCAATACAATTACCTTACGTAAAAATGAGGTAAAGTGGCGGGAGTCTACAGGTAAACGTCCCTGGTTAGCGGGAATGGTCAAGAACAAGATGTGTGCGTTAGTAGACGTACACCATTTAATTTCAATGCTAAACAAAGGTCTGGGCAGTAATGATAATGTGTCCAGCAATCGGAGTCAGGTAAATGAATGACGAAAGAAGCAACAGCAACGCAGCTGACAGCAATGATGAAGTATTACAGTGGGTAACTTACCGCTTAGGTGACGAAACTTACGGCATTAACGTAATGCAGGTTCAGGAAGTGCTGCGTCATACTGAAATTGCACCTGTACCTGGCGCGCCAGATTATGTTCTAGGCATTATCAACTTACGTGGTAATGTGGTAACAGTTATTGATACCCGCGCTCGGTTTGGTCTTCCGCCGAAAGACATCACTGATAACACACGGATTGTTATTATAGAGTCTGATGAGCAGGTGGTCGGTATTCTGGTTGATAGCGTGGCTGAAGTGGTTTACTTGCGATCATCTGAAATTGATAGTGCACCAAATGTCGGTACTGAAGAGAGCGCGAAGTTTATTCAAGGTGTAAGCAATCGTGACGGCGAACTGCTTATCCTCGTTGATTTAAATAAATTATTGAGCGATGAAGAGTGGGATGAGATAAGTTCTCTTTAACTTCATATGTTCAGTTTGAGGCAGGTTTTTTTCCTGCCTTTTTTATTAATAGCTTACCGTCATTGCATATATGGACTCCCGGTTCATTTCAAGGATATTTTTAATATAAGTTGGAAGATTGCATGCGCATATTC
>NZ_JAPFRE010000005.1:0-191048 GCF_026183735.1 Alteromonas sp. ASW11-130
CGTATGCAGATTGAAGAGGGCTTTAGAGACATGAAAAGCACGAAGTTCGGATTAGGTTACGAACAAAACAAGAGTGTCAAAAAGCAGCGTCTTACGCTATTAGTGCTGCTGACTACACTGGCTTCTCTACTTGCTATACTTCTTGGTATGGTGCTCGTCTCTTCGAATAAACATCGCCGATACCAAGCCAATACCGAGACCAGGAATGTATTATCGTTCCACTACCTTGGGCTCAGAGCCATCGCTTGCCGAATACGGTTTACCATGCGACAGTGGAAAGCTGCACTGGAGTGGTACAGCTCCTTGATAGACAAGGCCTGGGCTGGAAGCGTATGAAATCAAATTCGTGGGGATCCCTCAGACTCTGACCCCTTTTTAAGATAATTAAACTCTGAATTGCGCGATGGTATGCCCTAATCCATGAATTTGCTGTTTAAGGGATTCACTTTCTTTCGCGTTTTGGTCGGCTTTTGCGTTTACTTGCGCAGAAATGTCTCTTATTTTCAGCACGTTTTTATTCACATCTGCGGTAACCTGAGTCTGCTGGCTTATCGCTTCGGCCACCTGCACTGTCATATCTACAATCATCGCAATATCATCGGTCATGGTGGTGAGTGCACCGCTCGCTTCCGCCACTTTCTGTGCACTGCGCGTTCCTTGTTCTTGGCACGTCTTCATCTCAGTGACGATAGTTTTAGTGCGATCTTGCAGCGTAGAAATGATTGACTCTATTTCCTGTGTCGATTCTTGCGTTCGCATTGCTAAGTTCCGAACTTCATCAGCGACCACCGCAAACCCACGTCCCTGTTCGCCTGCTCTGGCGGCCTCTATGGCTGCATTTAAGGCGAGTAAATTTGTCTGCTCAGCGATGCCGCGAATAACATCTAATACAGATCCGATTGTGTGGCTATCGTCCTCTAATTGACCCACTACTTTTCCAACTTCGTCTAGTCGCTCAGACAAGGTAGTGATTTCGCGCGCACTATTATCGATATCTTCTTTGCGCGAGATGGTATCGGCACGCGTAGCTTCCGCTCTTTCAGCCATCATATTAGTATTATTAGACACATCGGAAATGCTGGCTTCCATTTCATTAGCGGCCGTAGCCACCATATCACTCTGCACTTCTTGTTCGTGCATACCTTCGCTCGTGCTGATGACATTATCAGCCAGGTTGCCAATTGTTTTCTCAATCGATTTAATTGTCTTGCTTACTTCTTGCAAAATTGTTTGAAACTGTGAAAGCAGCGCGTCCATAAATGAACTTAGCCCTGCCAATTCAGACCGTCCCTGAACCTCTGTCCGTAAGGTTAAATCGTTGGTGCGACGTATTTGTTGTACCCGGTCGTTAATTTGCGTAAGGGGCTTAATAATGGCCCGCATAATATACCAGTTAGAAGCCAGAATAACCCCGATAATTACAACAACCGCAACAATGGTTAACATGACCGCTTGTTGTTCACTGTCGGCTAAACTGGCTTGAGCGGACGCTTCCAACTTGTCCAAAGAGACTTCAGTTTGGTGTACTGCTTCTCGCATTTCACCCAGCTTACCTTGGTCTGCAGACAATCCCAGCTCCTGCTGTTTATCTACCAAAGTTCGAAACTGAGCCTGATAGTTATTAATGGTTGCAATAAGGTTGGCTTCAACCTGAGGAGTGTAATTGGCGTTGCGCACTTGATTAATAAACTTATCAACATTCTGACTAAACCTATCCAGATACTTCATATCGAGCCGTAGCATAAAGTCTTTTTCGTTACGTCTAAGCTGTAACATGCTAGCGAGAAGCGCATCTTCATTGTTATTTTCCAGAATTTCCTCAACCGCGTGGACGGAAGCGCGCAACCCTCCGTATAATCCGTCTTTCGGGTTTAATCCTATCTGCTGTTGTAATACAACGAGTTCATTAAATGCGGTATGGTAATTTTGCAGATGTTGTTGCAAATTATTAACTGGACCAACGTCTATCTCCTTCTCAGCCAAACGCGTTTTTAAGTTTACTATCTCTTGTTGCAGTTGGTTGTAATTCTGATTGAGCTTCTGTTGATATTTTAAATCTACTCTGGCCAGAAAATCCTTTTCGTTTCGTCTTAAAAGCAAAATCCCTGCTTCAACCGCCTTTAGCTCAGTAAGCGCCTGCGCCGTATCGGCCTGGGATCGCGTATCACGCATAAGCGCTGCCACGAGAATAATCAGGCCTATTGCGGTGATGACCGCATTTAACGTTAGCTTTTGGCGGATGGTAAGATCCCACGAAAACATTTTCACAATACGTATACCTCTGGAAAATAACATTGCGGTTAACTTATATTAGTAAAAGCCTCAATATTTGCCATAATATTCAGGTTTTTGCTTTAGTCAGGGTATGGTAAACCAAGAAACTGATAAACCGGATTAGCTTATCAATAAAGATAATCAGGTATGATAATTTATATCAGAAATTCACTTTCGGTTGCGATACAAAGCATGTCCATGATTTTTAACTGACGAATTGGTGACAAATATTATGACTTGTCACAAAACTGTCACATAGATGTCATATCGTACGCGCCATGTTGAGGCCTTTTTTAGGAAATTTGTATTATGCGTTTTATTAAACCTCTTTCATTCGCTGTATTATCAGCGCTAGGTATGTCTTCTGTTTATGCCGATTCCCTTAGTGTTTACGGTAAAGTAAATGTGAGTGGCCAAATGTCTGATGAAGGCGAAGGCAGCTACACTGAGTTGAAAAGTAATGCCTCACGCTTTGGCGTTAAAGGTGACTATAAACTAACCGAAAACCTAGAAGCCGTTTATTTACTGGAATGGCAGGTTGATGTTGCAGATGCATCTGGCTCGGATAACCTTAAGTCACGTAACCAGTATGTGGGTCTGAAGGGCGACTTCGGAACAGTTTTGGTTGGACGTAGAGACACCGTGCTTAAGGATTTAAGTAAACCGGCTGACATGTTCAACGATTATGAAGGTGACCTTAAGGCGTTGTGGAAGGGTGAAAACCGTATGAGTAACTCTGTTACTTATATCAGCCCGACTTTTTCAGGATTCACAGGCTCTGTGACTTATATTGCCGAAGATGAAGTAGAAGGCTCAGACGGTGTGTCAGCGGCCTTGTCTTTTGGTGATAAAAAGCTCAAAAAATCTAACCTTTACGCTGCCGTAGCAATTGACAGCGAAGTAAAAGGATATGATGCGCAGCGTGCGATTGTGCACGCTAAATTCGACGACTGGACGGTGGGTGGTATCTTACACAACCAGGAAGCGGTAGTTGATGGAAAAAGCGAAAACGGTTTCACCTTAAGTACATCTTACAGCTTCAATGACTGGAAATTTAAAGCTCAACATCAAACTCTTGAAGATGATTCTAGCACGTCGATTGGCGCAGACTACAAACTAGCTAAAAACACGAAAGCTTATGTCTGGTATACCGATGCTGCTCTCGAAAACAGCGAAGATAAAAACTGGTTAGGTGTAGGTTTAGAACATAAGTTCTAATGACCCATTCCCCAATAATAAACAGGCGCTAGAGCGCCTGTTTATTATTTCACTCGCCCGATATACATTCTTTGCAGACTAATTCAGCGCACCTTTCCGATACTGGCTTGGCGTACATCCTTCCAGTGCTTTAAAGGCGCGATTAACGCGAAACCGCTTTCTAAACTGGTTGCTTCGATTGCATGTCTACTAGCACGACTAGTTTTATATTTTGACACCTTCAACTTATTCGCTACATCCCCCATTTTAAAATCGGCCTTTAAAAACAGATCTGCCAGTTGCATGTCATTGTCATTATTATTAACGACTAATGGTGAAGCAGGTTCTGGTTTTACGTCGTGTGACCTAAGTTGGTATTGCCAAAGTATGACAGCAAAGGTTGCCATCAGTATTAGGGTGGCGACACCCACCACATTCAAGAGATAGGCCTGCGAATACATAGCTGGGGGCCGCATACCTTTTCCTATAATTTTACGTGTAAATAGGCTGCCAACAAACGAGGAGGCAGTGATAATGCGTTGGCCACGCTGAGCACCTGAACGGACTGAATAGCGACGCAGCACTTGTCACATCGTTAGCGCCAATGCAGTAGATGACATTAATTGAGTAACTTCACTAAAGCTACCGTCCAACCAAGTTATAGATTGTGCACCAATCGATTTGCATTAAGATAAAAAAATCAAAACTCCGGTCGACAATAACCAATTCAGCAATACACGCCGTGAATACGCAGTGATCGATAGACAAGCTTTCACCACCTTGAAATAACGTTCTGGAAAGTAACCAGATAACATTTCAGGTGGCACAGGTGCTGATTGCGAGAATATACTGATAGGGTCCGCGCATTTTCTGCATAATTACCATATTGAAAACGGCCATACGATGGTTCGGCTCTACCGTCCAATTCAACAACGCGCGCCGTCTAGAAATTGGGCACTAAACGCAACGTCTTTAGCTATACATTCTTGACCACTTAAGGCCTGTGTGGATTCGTCTTACGCTTTAAGCAGTTTCATTTATACGTTTGTTTGTATTTATAATTTTGGTCAGCGTTAGTCCAATAAGGTAAACGCTAATTCAGTTTTTTCTACAAACCTATCGAAGATATATTTTTTATGTTTACTCTCAGGTACAAAAACATAGCAGGGCGGCCGCGGAGCCGTTTCTTGCAATTCATACCATAACGCATCAAGCGCTTCAAAGCCCTCTACAATATACGTTTCGCCCCAAGTAGTGGAATAGGCGACCAACACTTCTTCCACCGTAACTTTTGCGCGCGAAGTAGTAAAATTTAATATCACCATGCACTTTTTAATGTGTTGCGGAGCAAGCAAGTCTTCCCGGGGAAGTGCATTAATTTTGACAGGGGGAAATAAATCCAATGTGTGTTTGATCAGGTTTTGCGCATCAAATTCGGTGATGGGGTCGGTATCATAGTCGAGAAAAATCTGGGTGTCGTTATTTACAATTCGGTTACTCACACCCCACATAAAAAGACGAACAGGACATGAAAATTGAATCATCTTTGTTTCATCTAGCACCTCGCCATGTTGGCCTAACAGGTCGCCAGAATATGCGCTCCACACCTTTTTATTATTTCGTTTTTTAGCCAGCTTAAGGGTTACTTTCGGACAATAAACCCGATTATCAAAGCCACTTCGCAAAAACGCGACTTTGTGTTCCTTTTTTGAATAAAAAGTATCAAGTCTCCTGCCTATAACCGTCATGTCTTCTTTACTTACCAGTTGGTGTTCTTTTGCAAGTTTGCCTGACATCCTGCGATAGCATTGAATAAGAAAACGATGAATTCGTCGTGATAACTGCACCAGTTCTTGAAAAGACCACTCATCCAGATTATCTAAATGCCGTATTTCTGACTTTATCCAGCCCCATTGTTTAGCGTATCCAGCCAGAATCCGTCGCTTAAAGGTGGCCTGTCCCTCTCTTACCGGATAACTAAGCCGGGGGGCACATTTAATATATAAGCACTCTCTTAAGAGTGTAACTACTTCGTACTGCTCTTTCGACTCGTAATGCTGAATAAGTTGATCGAACATGAGGGCATAAGGATCGATGACCGCTACGGATCCTGGAGCATCATCTCCGTTATGCACACGTTTTTTCAATAAATTACATAAAGGCTGCTCGTGCTCGAGGTTTTCTAAAAATACCTCCAGCTTGGCCATCTTTAGCACTGACTTGAAGGGTGAATCCATCGCCTTTCCTAGCTGCCAGATGGCGGCCCCAAATAGTTCGTTAGGGTCTAATTTTTCCAAATGGCCAAGATCCATAAACCAATTAGGATCGGGGGAGCCGCCCTCATTAAGTTGATCCATCAGCGAATAGTATTGCTGCTCGGAAAATGTTTCGGGCACCAGCCACCAAAAAGGAGCCTTTCCCGCCACCACTATGTTGGTAGTATAAAACTCGGCCTTAAGCAAAACAGCTTGCGCAGAACCAGCGCTTTCCCCCTCCGCTACACCAAAATCACACGCTTTGACCCGGTTAATATCAGACAAGAAGAAGTGTATTTCAATTCCATACTCGGCTTCGGCCCATTGCTCTATGGCAGTCAACTTAGTCTGCAATAGCACTTGTGCTTCTGACGACAGCGAATTACCACTAATGCACACCCAATAGTCAAAATCGGAATCGGTAGATTGGGCGATAGTGCCAATACTGCCCATTAACACTAACGCATCTATCGCACGCTTTCGCGGCCATAGCTGCCTAATATCGTCAAACCGTCCATGCAACGTGGGAAAAACTTCACATAATGCGTTTTTTATCTGGTCACGATACGAATAGTTATTGAGACCGAAAGGTGTATTTTCGTTTTCAATATAGCCGGGTAAATCGGGGTGATTAACATGCAACAAGAAAGGTAAAACATGAAAAAGTGGGCGATGTTCTTCGGACAGCAATGATAAAGACCGTTCAATGCGAGCTTTGTTATAACGTAGTACTCTCAGCAGACGTATTGTCAGGTTTTGATTGACAGTGAGAGTTTGTTGCGATGCCATTGCGCTCTGTTTCTAAAAAATTTCCAAAATAAAGAGTAACACGAACACTTCGCTACGCAACTTTTGAATCAATCCATTAGGAAAGAAATTTAATGGCGATCTTTCAAAATGCTCACTATTTATTCACACCTTAGACCTTTGACTGACCTTACGATATTGCGTATGTCGGCTAAGCCGCGCAAGCCTGCTGTTTAAGTAGACGAAGAAAGTTGTCGCTGGGAACGGGGGGTGACCAAAAATAGCCCTGTCCGTAGACACACCCTTGGGCTATCAGTTCTCGGGCTGTTTGCTCATCTTCTACGCCTTCAGCCACATTTTCTAAGTCCATTACGCGACTCATTTTAATGATAGCGTTAACGATGTGTTGTTGTTGGGTGTTTTGCAGCATATTTCGAACGAAAGACATATCTATTTTAAGGGTGGAGGCGTTAAAGTGGCTCAGATAATTCAAATTCGAATACCCCGTGCCAAAGTCATCAATGGCAAAATTAATTCCTTTTTCAGCCATTACATGAATTTGCTGTTTAACATGCTCTGCATTGTCGATAAATAATGATTCCGTTATTTCCAGTTCAAGCATATTAGGATCAAGATTATATTTTTGTAGTGCTCGAAAAACCTGGCTTGGTAAGTTTCCACGCTTAAACTGGACCGGTGATAAATTAACGGCGACGGTGATGCCTTTCATACCAATTTTTTGCCACTTCGCACATTCTTTACACGCACTTTCTATTACCCATTTTCCAATTTCGTTAATTAAACCAGACTCTTCGGCCACAGGGATAAATTCATTTGGGGGGACGATAGTTCCATTTTTATGCCATCTTATAAGCGCCTCTGCGCCCACAATGGTGTTTGTTGCCAAATGGACTTTAGGTTGATAATAGAGCGAAAACTCATTATGTTCGATAGCGTGTTTTAATTCGCGTATCATATCTAATCGCCGGACAATAGAGCTTTCCATTTCACTATCGTAAAAATAATACGAATTGGGCTCATCTTCCTTAGCCTTGTACACTGCAAAACTAGCTTTGCGATGCAAATCGGTATACGTGGTGCCGTCAAAAGGTGCTGCCGCTACGCCTATTGAACAGTTTATTTCATATCCATAATCGGGCATAGATACTGGCATTATCGTCATGCGGATAATTTGGTTACAAAAATCATTAAGACTTTCGTAGTCGGGAACGCGCTTGGTAAACGAAAACTCAATATTAGAAGTGTGATAAACCCTTGTCTTATCATCAACAAGATTTTCAAACCGTTTTGCTAGCAATTCCAATAATTGATTTCCAAAAGAATGCCCTAGCGTAGAATTAATCCAGTTAAAGTTATTTAGGTGCAGGCTAATAAAACCTAACAGGCTCCCATTCTTAGGATTTTTCTGAAAGTACACTTGAATGTCATGTTTGCAACTCACTGCATTCGGTAGCCCCGTCAATTCACTATATAAAATACGTTTCTTTGACTCTTCGTTAGCAAGGCGGTTTTGCTCTTTTTGTTGCGATAATTTCGTAATGAGTGCGCGTATAAATTTACCGATAACGGCAATGCCTAGACCGTAGGTAACCAGTAAAATAGCCATATCATTGGCTTTGGCCCAGGCTGAATAAGCGGTAAGTACGTTATTGTCAATCATCCTGCTTGACACTGCATAAGCAATAAAATAATAACTGGATAGCATAAATCCAACGAGCGGTATTACCATTATGCGACTGCCTAAAAATACGGCAAATATCACGACAAAGGGATACAGTAATAACGCCGTGTCATACAGGCCATCAAAGTAAAAAGCTTTGGATACGGTGAAGATAGTAACCGTCCAGAGCATCATGCCGGCCACTATATTGGTTGTGTCTGTAGTTAAGAACCAATTCAGTCCTATTAGGATAGCCACAATTGCAAGACTTTCGACTATCCATTCGCCTTTTAAATGGATTGCACTACTGAAACTCATCAAAATGAACAGAATGATGAATACAACACTAACTGCCTTAACCTGGGTAACCCGAGACTTGATATCTTCAAGTGTAAGCAACGCACCGAATGCTCGCCACAGACTTGCCGACTCAGACATGCTCCTCCTCCGTTATCAGCGGTTGCGCAAAGCGTAAAAAGTCGTCGGGACAAGTCTCTTTCACTTCTTTGGCTTGGTACATAGCCTGGTCTGCCAAATGCAATAAAGCTTGCAGGTCACTTGAATCTGTGGGGAACGACGCGGCCCCCGCACTGGCACCAATAGTTACATTTTTATCAAACTTACGTAGATAATATGGCTTTGAAATTAAGCGAACTAACCGCTCGACCACTTGTGTTGTGAGTGTCTGATTTGCATTATTTAGAATTAAAACAAATTCATCTCCTCCCCAGCGACCTGCTAGATCGGTAGGGCGAATCGCTTTTTTGATCTTATCTGCCACAAAAATCAAGATTTCATCACCGGATTTATGGCCATAAATATCATTGACCTGTTTAAACCAGTTCAAATCCATCAGCACAAGTGTAAAAGGCTTTTCCTCTTTAATCAGTTGGTGCAAGTGCTTTTCTAACCCTTGCCTGTTATTGAGCTTCGTCAGCTTATCAAAATCCGCCTGATAGGCTAGCACGTCGAGTTCACGCTTCCGCTTTGAGATATCGTGAAGCGTTATTTGGTAATATTCGCGCAAGTCTTCACTGATGATAGACGTGACAATGACTTGTACCCACATCGATTCAGAAGCATCAGTAGTCCGTAAACGAAATTCACCGGTAGCAATCTCATCATTAGCGAATGCTCTTTCTACTGACTCCGACAGTGCTTCGGGTTCCACGAACAACTCTTCCAACAATGGCCCAAAACTCTTGCGAAAAGATAGCCCTAACTTAGATAGGGTTTGGTCAAATGCACTATTATAAAGTAAAATATTTCCGCGCGGTTCAATAAGAATGATGGGAGAAATAGACTTTTCAAATAGCATTCGAAACCGTTTTTCCAGTACTTCTATTTCCTCGCGTAACTTACGTTCCTGGGAGAACTGACTTTCTGTTTTATCCAATAATTTATTCACATCGCGTACTAAAATACCTAATTCACTATTACCGTGAAAATCGGGTACGCTTAAGCGGCTTCTCCCTCCCGGGTTTGTTTTGTGTAAGGCACGTGCAATGGAAATCATGGGGCGGGTAATCAAATAAAATGCAACAAAAATCGCTACAACCGTAACAACCACTGCTTGCATTATCATTGCTTTAGAGTTTTCGCTAGCCAGCTGCTGCGCCCGCGTTTCTATATAGTCAATATTAGGCGCAATCTGTAATTGGCCTATCGCTCGATCTGGCTCAAATAATGAAACAATAGGAAAGGTGACTGCATCGAGTAGTGGTTTATCGTTAGCTTTTACCGAGTTACCTTCAAAAGACATCACTACATTATCGACCACTTCATTGGTGGTCAAGCCGTCCACCACCTCTTGTGCGAGGTCCTGTTCAGCTAAATACGCGGCGGTCGCGGCGGTCGCTTCCACAGTTTTAAACAGACTTTCGATACTCTGTGTTGCTATATCGACTTCCTGATTAAAAGTGAGACGATAGAAAAGCTGGGTCGATAAAAACCCTATCGCCACCGATGCAAATCCGATCACAACAGCTAACCTAACGAGAAGTCCACTCTTATTCATCGAACCGATAAACCACTTTGACGTTATCTGTTAAATTGGATTCGTGGATATACGCGATCGCTCCATTTGAAGACGCTACGTATGCTAACGCGGCGCCCTGATCCTGCTGAGCTATGGGAGGTCTGGCCCGCCCAGAAAACTTCACCCGCGACCAATACGCATTTACCCGACTAAGCGGCATACCAACCAATGCTTCATAGAACTGTTTTTTGGTGGCCTCTTCGCTTTCAATATCTAAAGGCTGTGCTTTGTTTCCATCAGGAAACGCCACGTATTTTCCCATATACAAGTCTATAAGCTGGGATCGGCTAAGCATTGTCGTTGGATTATCTTTATGCACGACCACAACTAAATTCGAGCTGTTTGCCACGCTGGATACGCTGATACTTCCAACCAGTATCATGGTTCTTAAAAGTGATATTCCTACCATTAGAAAGTGATACTCACATTTGAAAAGAACGTATTGACATGTCCTTGCGGAGCCAGAGAGTGATTACTGACAACGGGGGAATGCCTTAAGGCACTCCCCCCATCGACTATTTTAGTATGATCCCATTGGGTTTTTAATGATATATTTTCAGCAAAGTCCCAGCGCCAACCCAGACTGAAGGTGGTCTGGTTAACACTATAGAAATTAAGGAAAAAACGTGAAGTGAGCAACGCTTCAGTCGCCCCGGGAATTTGAAAAAGAGCAGCTTCGTTAATATCGCCAACGGAGAACTTTTCTGCACGGCTTGATGCTACTGTAGCAAACCAGTTATGTTCGCCTGCATGATATATCGCGCTCACATAGCCACTTTTAATATTGTTTACGATCAAACTTTCAGAATCCGTGTACGCTAACTCTGATATTACCGTCATGGCATCCAAACGATATTGACCGCTTAAAGAAGTATATTGCCCTGCCCGATTATTGATATCCAGATTATTAGCAACCGTAGATATCGAAGGCCACAAAGTCGAAAGCATGGGTACATGCTTATTTAACAGGGATAGACCTGTTACCCAAGGGGTGACAAAAGTTGAATCAAATTTTACCCGAGTATGATTGAACGCAATATCCCAATTCATGGTTTGTGCGTCTAACGCCAAACCGACGATATTGTCTAAATTGAGAGAGACAACATCATCCGCATCGTATGCCGACACATCATATTCACTTTCTCCAAAGAATAGCTTGCCTGATAGTGTCATTGAGCCCCACCGTCTACTATGGGTGATATCGCCCCCATCTAAAAAACGGTGAGGAATGACCCCGTAGATTTCGCTAGGTACGTGGGCCCAAGGTAAGGCAAAATCTATATCACGGTATTCAGTCAGCAAGAACAGGTCGAAAGCCGTCCGCCCGACTCGAAACGCCCATTCAGCGTTAGGAGAGTAACGCACAAAGGCTAAGTTAACTAAGTCGCCTACAGTGGGATCGTTCTGGTCTCGATAAATTACTTGAACCACTGCATCCAGGGTTGGAGAAGCAATAACATCTAACTGTGCGCCAATTTTACTGGTTTGTTGAAAATTAATTTCGTCTGATGTTACAACATCAGGTTTGGAAAAATCGCTGCGATAACCGAACTGATCTGAATCGTTAAGGACCAAACCAAGTGAGCCAAAGCCAGAAAAGTTTACTGATGGCTTTGCGTCACTGGCCAGCGAGATGCACACAAATAGAAAACAAAAAACTTTATAAATACGCATTATTATTAGTGATTTACCTAGTAACTATTGTGTGAAAACAATAAGTAATACGCCCGAATCGGCCCTTTTACATCTCAAGGTATCATATTTGGATCAACACTCAAGTCTATTTTTTCACACGAAGGTATGCGTTCTAGATCAAAGGAGGAAATAGTTATAGAAATCGGGGTAAATCTCTTTGCGAAATGCATTCTTTGTTCTATTTATTCGTGAATGGTGCACCTTTTATCTGTAGGCGGTATTAACTAATCATTAAAAAAAAGTCTTTAGCCTTTCAGTCGGTGTACAAGTGTACGCTGAAAAGATAATATTGCTAAAAATATGACTGGAGGACATTTTTGTGAGTAGCATTCAAGTACAAGCTTATTCAGTTGTGGAAGAGCGGTTAAATAGTTTTACCCATGGTGTGGGTTTTATTGCTGCAATAGTAGGCTTAGTATTTATGATGTTTCGCGCTGAGCATCCACTTGCTATTACTGCAGCCGCCATTTATGGTGCCACCCTCATTCTAATGTTCTTAAGCTCGACGCTTTACCATGGAATTTCTCATCACAGAACCAAAGGTTGGCTGAAATTATTCGATCATAGCGCTATCTATCTTTTGATCGCTGGCACTTACACACCTTTGTTACTAGTTGCTATTGGAGGCTGGCTAGGTATTACTATGACCGCAGTGGTATGGACCCTAGCGATGGGCGGCATTGCATTTAAACTGATAGCACAACATCGTTTTCCAAAAGTTTCTCTTATGACTTACCTGCTGATGGGGTGGATAGCGTTAGGTCTAATCTATCCGTTATACATGGCCTTACCTGGTGCGGGTTTATGGCTAATTGTGGCCGGTGGGTTATGTTATAGCTTCGGTGTATTATTTTACGTCGCCAAAAAAACTAAATATACCCATGCAATTTGGCACCTTTTTGTACTTGGAGGTTGCAGTTGTCACTATTTTTCTATTTACTTTTACGTAGTTTAATTTTGCCTAGCAGGATATATGTCTGAAGCGAATGATGGTGTCCAAACCTCCTTTCAAAATTCGGTAGTTTCTATTTTAAATGGTAAAGTTTGTTTAGGCCCCTTGCCCGCTTTAAATGAACTGTCTTTATTAGCTTCCCACGGCATTACTCATTTGGTTACCTTGCAAACTCAACAAGAAATGGAACCGACATTAAAGTCGGCTATGCAACACGCGGAGCTGAAATGGTTATGGATGCCTTTTCACGTTCGTACACCACTAGTTGAAGCAGAACAGGCATATTTACAACAATACCTTATATCATTTAAAAAAGTGCTCAATCAGGCGGGCGCCCTTTATTTACATTGCGATAGTGAGTGCAAACGATCATTGTTGTTTGTGCTGGCATTTAGTCACTATTTAGGTTTATCAGCAGGGGATGGATATCGTCTAATACACCAGCTCGACAACCTGCGTTGTCGCCACCTTTCCCCTTCAGAACGATATTGGGCGCAGCAATTAGGCGAATCTGTCAAATTATCACGTCAACTTTGAATATCTTTCCTATTGATTGCAATCTGCAACACTGTGTATTCACCGCTGAGAGAAATTATTCGGTTCATCAGAACAACATTACGCACGTCGAGCGTGACCTAATTGAACATTTAATTGAACCCTTAATGGAACAGCATAAGCGCAGTTTAAATCCGACAGAATAGTTCTTCCTTTATCTGAACTCACGTAATCGCACAGGGCAAGTGCGTCTTCTTTTGCAATAGAAAGCACAATACTTATCTCTCACTTTTTTATCTTATGCTACTTCAGGTGGTATGGCACTAATGTTGCCTTAAATTTGACTAAGATGTTAATTAAGCAAACCGACAACCAATTTTGCTTTTACATTATCCTAGGTAACCCGATTTGAAAATAAATAGAGTTATGACGTTTCAGCAGCGTTTCGCCGAAATTATGCTATTGGTGATCTGGTTGAGTATACATGGCTGCACTAAAGTGGAATCGGATAAGCCACCCGCCACTTTGCCTATTGCCGGTCAACCTGGTGCCGCGGCTTTAACCAAAATTGAAGAACAAAACCTTGTTTCGGTAGAGGAAATTACAGCTCTGGTAGAGCGGATGGCCGCTACGAAAAAGTATCGCCAGCAGCTAAAGCCGTTACCAGAAAGTGCGTATCAGCCTGCGGCCGAATTGCTTAATGAGTTGCGCCAGCGCACGGCGTTAAGTTATTCTGTTGAAACACTAATCGCCCGTTCGCCTGAGAAAACCAAAGGTTATGTAAAGGCAGGATTAGTCTTATTCCCGGTGGAGCGATACGCGTTATACCGACACTTAAAAACGCTTGCTGACATTAATTTAAGTTCTCTGGATAGTTGGGCCAGTCAAACGGATTTATACATACCTCAAGCAACCACTGCCCCTTCGGCCAGTCATCCCGAGAAAGACATCGCAGTCGTTCCGTTAATTGAGTCGGCCAATATTACCGTATTTAATCAGAATGAGAACGTCAAGGCAGCTGTGGAATATCGTGAAACAAAGGATGACCCGTGTTGGCACTCCGCTCGCCACCTAAGCTGGGAGCCTGTTCAGGGGGTGCTCACCGGGCCCATTGTGTTTCTAAACGCCAATACAGCTTATGATCTAAAAATTACCTTAACGGATGCGAATCAAGCCACCCAGGTCATAGAAAGTCGTTTTACTACTCGTCCCGATAAGCCTCCTATTGATCCGAATAAAATTTATCAGCTAAGTGAGATCTACGCAGGGGGTACCTTAAATCTAGAAGAGCTAAATATTGAAGGAAATGAAGATGGCTGGGCTAAGATTGTAGGCGACCCAACTATTGTCATCGAAGCTGAGGAAGGCAGCAAAAATGCAATTTATATTGGCGACAACAGTTATGTGTATTTTGAAAATATCACTGTGCGGGGGGGGCGTACGCACGCTATTTACGCCGAACATGCCCATCACATCTGGATCAATCAATGTGATATCGCCAAATGGGGCAGACACCCCAATATTATCAAGAATGGAAAGGCTTACGAATTGCCCGATGCTCAGCCTATCAATTATGATTCGGCCCTGTACTTTAAACGTTCAGGGGTGATTACTATAGAAAACTGCCACGTCCACGATCCGAACCCTTTCGCCAACGACTGGTCTGATGGTCACCCAAACGGCGCTAACGCGTTTTTGGCTTATGCTAACCATCCTGATCCCGCTTTCAAAGGTCAAATCATATTACGCAACAATGTATTTACCGGCACTGCAGAACATCGTTTCAATGATGTCATTGAAGGCCGTAAAAATGCCGAATCATTGGGGGGCTTTGTTAGAGATTCCGCCATATATAACAACACCCTCGCCTATGCTAACGATGACGCGATTGAGATTGATGGGGGTCAACATAATGTTCTGGTGTATAACAATGATATTTCTCATACGTATTCGGGCATCAGTGCAGCTCCAGCCCGGATAGGACCCAGCTTTATATTTAATAATTACATTCATGATTTAGGCGATCAGCGAGGTAAACAGTGGGCAGCCATCAAGGTTGGGGGCCTTATCACCAAACCGCTAGGGCAGGTAAACCTCTTTCACAACCTTATTACCATTGCGCGTAACGGTATTACTGCTTCGCGCTTTCAGGAGGACGATACTTTTTGGATACATTCACAAAATAACGTCATTGTGACTGAAAAAAATGCTAATAAAGTGGGTTTTAATGTATACGACCCTAAACAGTTCTCAGGTAATCAGTATATAAACGACTACCTGTATAATCTAAAAATGGGTGGGCCAAAAGTGGAAGGAGATATTACCCTGCCTTATCGTTTTGGGAACAAGCTCAATCAGAATGACGCTATGCAAATATTTGAGAGCAAAAACGCATCTGTCACATTGCCTAAATGTAATAAGTACGAAGTAGATAATTTTACCCAGCTTAGCGATGACAAGGCAGAATTTGTGTATGGCATAATCCCAGTTACCGATAATACCCGCTCGCAATAATGTAAGGCAGTATAATTAAACCCTTATCGATAGTAATCGTAATCATTCTATGGCAGGCTTTTTGCCTGCCCTCGCTTATTGAAGTCTACAAGGAACGTCCGTTTTAATGTCCTTAAAAGCAAAATCTGTCACTGGAGCCTTTTTTAATCTATCGGCCAATGGCTTTGCACAGCTCATAAATTTTGCGGTTTATGCCATTATGGCAAGGTTGCTTGGTGTGGAAGAATTCGGCCTTGTGGCTATTTGTCTAATGGTAGTCGACTTTTGTAATCTGTTTGTTACCGTCGGTATCAGCCAGAACCTTATTCAGCGGGATAAATGGGACGATGACTTTGCCAGCTTATCTTTCTGGATACTAATAGGTGTATCAGCCGCAATAGCCGTTTTAATATTTTTACTCGCGGTCCCTATTGCTTATTACAGTTACTCTGAATTAGCCGCACAACTTATCGCAGCACTGGCTATCATCCCGGTATCTAACGGTTTCCGCTTAGTTCACAAAGCTAAATTAGAGCGGGAATTTGAGAACAAAAAACTGGCGGCCTATGACATGGCCGGTGTCTTGGTAGGTGGTGTTGTTTCAATTGTTACCGCTTTGGTGGGCTTTGGAGCCTGGGCCATTATATTTGGTAAAGTCATACAAAGCGTGGTTTCAACCGCTCTAACTTGTTACAAATCGTCCTTTTCGCCAAGCAAAGTGCACGATAAACGCCACTTGCCGGAAATCATCCGGTTTGCTAAACCGCTTATCGCCATGTCGTTCGTTAATTTTTTCTCCACTCGCACCTCAAATATCATCATTGCTTCCTTTTTAGGGGCTGCGACCTTTGCTTACGCATCTGTCGCTAAACAAGGTTTTTCGGTTATCAACAACTTAACCTTTCAGCCGTTAAATCGCATTGCGCTGGCCAGTCTTGCTCGTGTACAAGAAAATCGACTCCATCTGGCCTTTAAGCGCATTGTCAGCTTGACTGCTTTATTTGTAGTACCGGTTTATTTTGGTATCGGTGCGGTAGCACACCCGTTTATTGACATTGTGTTTGGTGACAAATGGGTGCAAAGTGCTTATCTACTCTCCATACTTGCCCTCATCGCACCGACACAGGTTATGGCATACTATCTACCCAATCTGCTCATTTCCCGCGGATACCCACAACAGGCGTTTACGCTAAATCTCATTAATCTGGTGGTTAATCTGATAGTGCCGCTGATAATGGTTCCATGGGGGCTGGTTGCGGTCATTATTGGTTGGGTTATCGCCAATTATATTACTGTAGTGCTAAAATTCGCGGTGGTAAAAAAGCATATGGGGATCGGTATTATGTCAGGCTTAAAGCCGACGTGGCCATTCTCATTAGTCGGCTTAATAATGTTTGCAAGCGTACTTTCCGTGGAGCGCTTCCGCCTGCTGGGATTAGAGAATGTCTTTATTGAGCTGGCCGCCTTAGTCGCCATCGGTGCAGGGATTTACTCAGGCTTGTTATTGCTGTTTTATAGGAAGCCGACTCTTTCTGCATTAAGCGAACTTAAAGGGGCGCAACTTAAAAGTGCGAAAGTCCCATCCCCTCCCGAAGCCCCTTCACAGCCATAAATCAAATGGAAAGGTAGAATAAAGTTTTTTAGCTATCGGCGTAAAATCGGGAGGTGACATAACGGGCAAGCTTAACCCTTCTGCGATTGTACTCACTTTCGGTACGGTGGTTCTGCCAGTTCCCTGATAGTAATCCTGATACTTAAACATCGACTCACCGCTGTCAGAATCGTAATAAACAGCTGGAATTCCATACGCTTCCGCGATAATAACGCCATGGAGGCTACTCGAGATGACCCGCTCAGCATTAACAATTTGTTCGATAAATGAACCGGGATATTGCATAGGAGAGACAAGATGAGTTTCGTAGCCTTGGTACTTCTTCATATCATCGTTCATATGATTCACCACCACAAAATCGCGTTTAAGTTTGCGGTTGCGCAGCAAAGATTTAGGGTAGAACAAAGGCAATAGAATAGCCGGGTCACCGAAAACTTCAGGTACATTGATCCCCCGCGTCAGCAGGTAATCTCGTGTGAGAGGGCCACGGACAGCACGAACATCCAGATTGTCAAAACGATTGCGGTCGTCTGCCATTTTCTTGTTAAGCCCCGTACCCCACACTGTATCGCCAGTATCGGCAAAGTGCAGCACTGAACCCACCGTCAAAAGTTTATGCTTATTGTCTTTCTTATTTTTGATGAATTGTCCTTTCATCGACAAAATACGCGAAACTAAATCGTATGCGACATAGTCGCCAATATTAGGTCGATGATCTTTAGGCTCCCACCAGAACACACGCGTTTTATTGTGCTTGCGAATGATGTGTTCTGCCCATTGATAAAACATAATTATTCCTTGTAAATAATACGACGCGGCAATTACGCCAGGTAGTTTACGAGAATTTCCGGGAAAGCTTATGAAAAAAACTCTCATTATTCAGGCTAATAAGCTGTGTCCTGCCATCGAATTGTTTTTGAAATTTCTCAATCCATAACTGATTGATGTGTTTACTTTGTTTTTTGGTCACGGGTTTATGGGGTAAGTTGCTGGTGTCTATGTCCACCTGCATAAAATCAGCAATATTACGAATGATGCTTGCCGTATTGTTCTTCACATCAGTAAAGTTCACGTGTAAAAAGTGACTCGCCGATGCATTCAGTGCATATTGCCAGGAGGCATTTTCAAAAATAATTCGGCGTACCCCCTCATCAATTTGTTTCGCATCATAAGTCACATCTTCGTTTTCCACATTTTGTTGTGAAATCCATGCGCCCGTTTGCTTAGCAATAGACAAAGAAACTGCCTGGGCGATTATGTCTTCACGGGTCAACCAAATAAACGATGGGTTAACAAAAAGCTTTTTCAGCCCGTCAAATCCACCCAACTGACGTAAGTGAGAATAGTGTATTTTGATCCCAAAAACACCGTTAGGCGAGGTGCGGTGTTTTTGAATTTGCGCTAACGTATCGTCTAATGCGCGGGTATTAAAAATGCTCTTCCAGCGTTCAAGATTTTTCTCATTGACATATTCCAAAGGGAAACCGAAAGCACCCGTCTGATGTAAAGCATGGCCCAGCATGTGGCTGCCTGACCGTACCGTAGATGCGATGATGAGGGTTTTAGTGACGTTTGTTTCTATCGGGTAGTGAAATTTTTCCTGAAACTGTTCTTCGTAGTAATTCATTCAAATCCTCGGTGTGGTCTTCAGGAAGAAGCCCGCTGACGTATTTTTTTAGTGGTTACCCTTAACAAATGAGAAAGGGTCACTTTGAGCCCGGCCAGATGTACCGACTTAATCACCCACTTTAACTTTTGTTTCTTCAACGGCAGATAAACAAGTAACTGTGCGGCGACTCGTCGACGATAATGTTCGTCCCCCAAAAACTGACGATGTTTGTCGGCAGAACGCAAACGGACTACTGCTTCATCGGGTGTCATCCTGGCCACTTTTGCACCGATGCCATCCATATTCTGAAAGCGATAATAAAAGATGGCTTTGGGAATATTCATCAGCTTATAACCCGCTTGGTGTAACCTCACGTACATGTCCCAATCCTGTCCGTTTGGCAACGCTTCGTCAAAGCGCTCTCTAAGGGCCAATTCGCGCTTCATGCTAAAGCCGCTCATCCCACAATATTGATTACCGGTGCGGAGTACTTGTTCATCGACAATTTCAGTGGGCTGAACATACACCTCATGCTTAGAACCTAAGTTTTGATAACCACTGACTACCGCATCGGCACCCTTTTCATACGCATTAATATGTTCAAGTAAATAATCGGGCATCCAAATATCGTCATCGTCCAAAAATGCAATAATGTCACCTGTTGCTGTGTCGACGCCAAGGTTACGCGCCTTATTCGCGCCTGATGATGAAGGCAGAAATTTATAAACAAATTCAGGTCTGCCTTCGTATTCGCTGATGATATCTTCGTATGGCAAGGAAGATGCATCATTTACAACTATCACCTCTTTAGGTTGTTCAATTTGCGCAAAAACACCATCCAATGCTTCTTTCAATTCAGCCGGACGGTTAAAGGTAGTTATAACAACGCTAACGGTAAAACCCATAGAATCCCTAATTGTTAGCTTAAGATTGCAGTCGACATCGACGCATCATATTGGAAATTATGAAAAAAATGGAGCAAGAATCATGCAAGAATTGTTGAAACGCCAGTCGAAAAATTTTTTGGCTCGATATCCAAGGATTTTCTTTTGCCATGTGCCTAAATGTGCAGGTGTTTCCCTTTCTAAAGCGATTTATAGTTCGACTTATCCCTTGTGGCTTAAAGCTACCCGCTATACTGGTTTCATTGACCTAAAAAGCAGCCAGGTCGCAGCAGATTTACTTAATATTGATATGATGACTGCGCGCGAGACGCAACTTGTTTTTCAACTCAACGATCCGCAAATGCGTTACACCAACGGGCATTGTGTAGCCAATCCGCAGGTGGTCAGTAAATATTGCAATGACTGGCACTTTATCACGATATTACGGGATCCGGCTAAACGCTTTATTTCAGAGTTTGTTTACAACCGATTTAAATCTTCTGAGTGGCAAAAACATAATGATACGCTTGATAGCTACCTTGAGTCTGAAAAAGCAGTATCCTCTGCGCTAACTTATGCCAGATATTTTTCAGGCACAAAAGAGGTGGATGCCATCCTCGCTAATCCCAAACTAGTAGTTGATGCGGCACTTACCAATTTAGGTCAGTTTTCGGTTTGCGGCACCCTGGAAAACATGTCTCAATGGCAGCAAAAATTTAACGAGGTATTTAACACGAAAATTGAGGTTGCCAGTAAAAACGAGAGCCCGAATCAGCAAGCCTACCGCGAAATCACATCGAATAAAGGCGTGATGGAGAAAATCAAAAATTTGTGTGAGATCGATTACGAAATTTTTAATACCATTAACACAAAATAGCTTGGCCCGCTTTACTATGTGCCTTCTTAGGTAAAGCGGGTGTGGGATAGCACAGGCCGCCACGACTCGGCGACCGCTTTTTCATTATAGAGATGATACGCTCTGCTCAATACCTCATTAGATCCTACGTAAGTAACGGCATCTAACTGTGAGGCAAGCTGCTGCCGGTCCACAATTTTCACAAAAGGAAATTCTCGTGCCTTACCTCTGGCAAAGGCAGAATCAAAACAGATAATATTCGCTCCCAGTCCCAGCGCATAATAAAATGTTCCGGAAGAAATCATGGCATTGTCATCATGGGGTAGAATGACAAAACGGCTACAAGCTACTGTATTTTCCAGTTCTTCATCACTTAAAAACGCATTTTCCCAGGTCACTTTCAGGTGGCGCGCGCGAATGAGCTGTCTTAGTTCTGCCGCGTGGTTATGATCGGAGCAATAGCCCGCAATAACCAACGCTTTATCTTCCGGCCAAACTGCCAATAGTGCGTCAAGACGTTTGTAAGGTTTTATTGACCCAAAATATAAGTAGTCTATGGACTTATCGTGTTGCTGAGATGCATGCATGGTAGAAAGTAATTGTGCATCGTCTTTATAGAGTGGATGTTTTACCACCAGTGCTTTAATTTCAGGAGTAGGTTCTAACGTTACTACCTTGTTCGCTATGATTTGAAGCATGCCAGTAACACATTTATATAATATGGATGCTTTAACCACGTTATGCGGTTTGAAGTTATGTCGCACCCACACCACATTATTACTAAATAAACGCATGCCGATTAAAGTGAGAACAAAACTTATTATGAACAAAGGCCGGGTAACGATATTCAGCCCTTTACGGAACGGTTGATCTTCATACCAATTCAATACTACGGCATTGTGGTTTCGGTTAAAGAGGTTACGTAGCGCAAATAGCTTTTTGAACGACTGTGGGTGATAACCCAGTTCGTAAAACGCTTCCTTCGTACGTCTGATAAACGCATTGCTGTGCTCAAAAGGATACAAATACAAACGCTGCTTATGACTCATTCTTTCACCGTTTGTCTTTGAACTTTCTGGCTCGGCAAAGTTTTTTCCATCAGTTGCCTGGTATCAAGTGCGATTTCATCCCAATTAAAACGGGCGAGAAATACGTCTTTGTCTAATTTCAGGTTTTGTCTATCCAAGTGAGATAACTTATCTGCGAGCGCAGCCACGTCACCTACGGGAAAATAACAGTCAGAAGGCAGACCGATATCCGTGTTTGGGTCAATATCGGAAGCCAATACGTCGGTTCCCGCGCTGATTGCTTCTAAAGCAACAATAGGCAAGCCTTCATGATAAGAAGGTAAAACGAAAACTCGGGCGAATTTATACAGCGCCTGAAGCTCATCCCCCTGGCGTCTATCCGCAAAAATCACGTTCGCTGAGCGCTGCGAGATCAAACGCATTGAATACTCATCTTCATGATCAGCATTGCCGACGATAACCAGCTTGTAGCGACTATCGCATTTCCGATACGCATCGATTAAATCATGGAACCCCTTTTCTGGCACGAGTCTTCCGACGGTCAGAATATAGTTTCCCTCTTTTAGTCCCAGCTCTTTGGGGAGCTTGCTTATACCTAACGACGCATCGACACCAGTAAGGGCACCATTGGGAATAAAAAAGATACGCGAAGCATGTTTGCTAAATCGACGTTTTAATTTGTAGGTGAGTGAGCGACCCACCACCAGCGTTTTGTCTGCAAAGCGCACTGCCATTGATTCTCCCAGCTTTAGCATGCCTTTCGCGAAGCTGTTCCATTTTTGACGATCATAGTCTGCACCGTGGTGAGTAACAATGACGGTAAAGCCCAACAGTTTGGCTAAGGGAGTATACAAAGCTGGCCCAATGCCATGAATGTGCAAAATATCAGGCTTAACCACGAAACGCGCATAAAGGATGGCGAGAAAAGTGTGAAGTATTGTTTCTAGAAATTTGTTCTTAATTGCCCATACAGAACGTATTTTCACACCGTGGTACGTACTTTCCCGTTTCGACAAATAGGGCGAACGACCTATTACTGTTATAGCCACGCCTTCGCTAACCATTCTGGGATAAAGTTGCTGGCAATGCGATTCGATTCCGCCCATCACATCCGGAATACCGCGAAGACCGACCGCACACACTTTCATAAAAACTCCACTCGGTATGACCTATGCCTTAAGGGCTTAAATTATTCAAACAATATGTACATCTCTAGCTAATATCACTAGCTAATTCCGGGCCAAGTTTGACGGTTCTCGCGAATTTTTCGCTTGGACTTTCGTGACGTTCCTGACCGGTGAAATGATTACACCAATTAGTAATGCATAAAGTAGTAGCCCTTCAATATTCCAAAGAGGCATTGTGGCTAGGTTCATGATTAAAAAGCCAATCAGCGAGGAAAAGAGTAGCCAGGCATATCTACGATCATTTGTTTTAAAAGTTTGCAGAAGAAAGCTTCCCACAGCGATTAGGAAAGTCACTACTCCTACAATTCCGTATTCGTATAAGTAAGACACGTACGTGTTGTGTGCGTACTTTTTGAAAACCCCATTCCAGGATTCCGGCCCCATACCAAATATCTGATTGATCGGATCAGCTAAAAAATAAGCGTGGATATACAAACTCCAGATATAGACTCTGGCGGAGAAAATATCTTTTTCCGCTTCTGAATAATACTCAGGCGCTTTTAATAGATCGTGCCAGCTACTTAAGAAAATGAAAATATCACCGAATCGATCTTGCATAGTGTAAGACAATGTCAAAAAACCTAAAGCGATACTAAATAGCGACAATACGTAGAATACTGGCTTATGCTTTACCGCCACCTTTGTTTCAAAAAGTGTGAATGCAAACATCGCAGCCATAGGCAATATAGCCAGAATAGAGGTGCGGTAGTTAGCCAATATCACCAGTACACAGCCCACAACAAAGAATAGTGCACGATAACGAAAAGCTTTGGGTGAGGTAAGCCCCACGACCAGGGTAAAGCTGGCGATAATCATCGAAAAAGCGGCTTCGTGATTGTAACCACCGATATAACTGGCAGATCCATCAGCTTCTGTGGCTTTCACTTCACCAAGTAATACCGACATAATTTGTAATGACACCGGCAAGAAAAACGCCACGAGTACGTTACGGAGCGCGATATCCTTACCGGTCCTGCGAATCGCCATGAAAAGCGCGCCAGCAATAGCCAGGAACACGCCCCATTTAACCAAAACGTTAATCAGACCCATTACGCGCATGTTGAGCAACCCACTGATTACGATGCTCGCTAAAAATACATAGAGCCAGAATAGGGAACGAAGTGCTATTATTTTTCTGGGAAGTAAAAGTAAACCAGCGAAGGCAATACCGATAGAGGCTAATGCATTCATGGAAAAACCCGCAAAAACAGGTTCATATGTTACGTTATGAAAAGCAGACAGCGTAAAGCGTAGCCATAATGCAACGACGACAAATGCCAGATATTTGTTGCATTGCTTTGAAATCGTTTTGTATACCAGAAACGCGCTGATAAGCGCAAAAACCACTTTAACCAGCGCGAACATAAGGGCTTGTCTCTTTGGGGTTATGGCCTTCAATAAGATCTATCATCTTACGTTCAAAAATCTCATTACTGAAATCATCTGCGCGGATCCGACTTAACGCACCGAACCGAGCTTGCTGATTTTTGTCGCTTAAAAAATTAATCCCCTGGGTAAAACTGGCTTCATCATTTACCGGACTTAAACAGCCAAATTTTGATGGACTGAAGCCGCTTAAATCTAATGGGTACTGATCCGCAATAATTTCTGCCGGTCCAGACTCGCAATTGGTCGCCAATATTGCTTTGCTAAGGCACATAGCCTCTACAATTGCATTGGGAAAGCCTTCAGCGTTAGAAGTTGATACAAAAAATTGCGCCTGTTTTACGTAAGGATACGGGTTCTTTTTAAACCCTAGAAAATGAACTCGCTTCTCTACACCTAAATCCTTAGCTTGGGTTTTAAGTTTTTCTTCTAATTCACCCTGCCCAAGAATAACCAAATCAAATGGCGTTGATGAACGAGCGAAGGATGTGATTAACATCGAAAAGTTTTTAATTGTAGCGAGTCTCCCGGTGGCAACAATATAAGGATTGGTCGGTAAGTCTGCTACGGGCTCGGCCGCTTTCGTTACTATAGCTTCCATTTCATAGGGATTGTACAAAATCGCGGTCTTGCTCTTTGGCACACCAAAGTTCTTGATTAAATCCGCCTCAACGCCCGCGGAGCAGGCGACAATTCTATCTGCCTTGGGGTAAGTAAATCGAACCAATGCTTTACTGATCATGCTTTTAAGGCCATGGGCAAAATGGCTACTGGTGGCTACGCGTTCAGAGATAAACGCCGCATAACCTATGCGTTTAGAAAGTACGACATTAAGCACGTTAGCGCGGGTTAAAAAGCTAAAACAGAGCGCGGGTTGTATTTTTTTCAAAGTTGACTGTAAAAGCGAAAATCCTTTCAGCAAACTGCCGTTAGAGTTCAATACTACTTTCTCAACATATTCAGGGGCGCCGTATGCTTGCGCAACATCATCCAGCAATACCAAAAACACTTTCGCATGCTGTTCGGTAAAGTATGATTGCATGATGCCAAGAAGTCGACACATAACCCCTTCGGCACCACCGCCTTCCAGCGAATTGATGATGAATACGACGTGCCTGGAAGTGTAAGGCATGAGGACTTTCCCTATCAAACTAGCTACTTCAAGATTGAATACGCCAAGAGTGGCGTGTGTTGACGTGAAGCTGCACTAAAGTGCTATTTCAACAGCTGGCCCCGCAGCGTTATCAATTGTACAACGTTAACTTTTATTCATGTTCTATGCCAACAGAACTGTAACAAAATGGGTCTTCGCGAATAACCGGAGCATATCGATGTCGGAAGATGTTTTGCTATATTATCCTACCTTTCTAATGTGGCCTATTATTGTTGTTAATAGGCGACGAATTTTCAGTCATCAACTTAGTATGGTCATAAGTAAACAAGGTTGAGCGGACCAACGAGATTAACCGATATGGCATTCTTACCGCACAAACAAGACGCCTTGTGGGTTCATTTTTTAAATGAACCTGTTTTGTTTATCTACATGCGCCCCAAGGTTGACGCTATATTTGTATAAGTTTACTCAGCGCACGGGATAGACTGCACCACTTTATTGTTGAAGTATTTAGCGACCTAATTTTTATCTTTTGAATTATATGCACTATGCCTTTGGGTCATGCACCCTTCGGCAGGTATGCTTTGCTGGCTGCTATGTTGATTGAGTCCCTCCCGGCAATAGCATTCTACGGGTTAACGTTCATCTTGGTCCGATCCCGATTGGAACGCTTTAATATCAGCTGTATAAAACAATTTTGGCGGGTGTATCGTTAAACAATCGCTGGGCAATATCCTCACCAATATGCTGACTGACAAGATGTCTCGCTTCTCCCATTTCGTTCGGGCGGCGTTTGGTGTCATGCGTATCGGAAGCCACCAGATCAATTTGATTATTATCTAACATGACAAAAGCCAAATCTTCCACCCTGGTTCCGAAGGTACCCGTAAACGCTCCGGCGGTTACTTGCAACAAGCATCCCAAATTGCGCAACCATTGCACTTTTTCGGGTGATTTTAATATATCGCGGTTCCGTTCAGGATGGGGGATTAATGGTTGGATATCTTCGTTAAGCAGCCATCGAACTAATTGATCTAACCCACTGGGTATGTGGCTGTGGGGCATTTCCAATAATAAAACGTCGCGATCTTTCCATTTACCCATAAACGGTAATTTTTTTTCCTTAGCCCAAATCGGGACCATTTCGTTTACCCTGACTTCTCCCGCATACGAAAGAGTAAGTTCAATACCAGCAGCATTAACTTCCTGTTGCAACTGTTTAAACCCGGATTGGATAATTTCTGTGGTGTTGTCGAAATGTCCCCAGTGGATGTGAGGAGTACAAACTAGATGGTTTACCCCGGCCTGGAGTGTCTGGCGCGCCATCGCGAGTGACGTTTCGATGTTTCTTGCACCATCGTCAATTCCGGGAATGATGTGGCTGTGAACATCTATCACATCCCCTCCCTAAGACTGTCCGTTGTTGTATCCGTATTGATCATAAAATCCACCGTAGCGTTCAGATACATCTGACTTTCGCAAATCCACTTGATTAAGCACGACACCATCTACCCGATGCCCAACTTGCAGAAAACGACCTAATCCGTTGATTATCATCTTTTCACTGGTGCTATCGGCTCGCACCACATAAATAACTGAGTCGCATGCTTTGGACACCACCATAGCATCACTTACCGCTTGTGTTGGCGCGGTATCCACTACTACATATTTATAGTGCTTTTTAAGATAGTTGATCAAGGCGCGGAAGCCATCACCGGCTAGCAGCTCCTGCGGATTAGAAGGGATAGTGCCCGCACATATCAAATCTAGCCCAGATGGTTCATCATGTACCAGACATTCTTTGAACGAATGTGTTTTCATAATCAAATTAGATAATCCAGGTTGATAGTTAGGCACGCCAAATCGTTTGCCTATAGCTGGACGGCGTAAGTCAGCATCTATCAAAATAGCTCTATCAAGCTGCCCTAAGGCAAAAGAGAGATTTACGGAAACCGTCGTTTTGCCCTCCTTGGGTACGCTAGAGGTCACCAATATAGCTTGATTTTGTTTTTCAATATTCATCAGGGATAGACTAGTACGTAACGTTCTGACCGCCTCAGAAAACTGATGGAATTTGTTATCGAAGTATGCACGTAACGGTATGTCCTGCTTGCGTCGACGACTGAGAAGCGGAATAAGCCCAAGCATGCGTTGTCCTAGCTTTTTCTCCACATCTTCCACCGAACGCACACCGCTATTGAGTGCCTCAATTATAAACGCTAAAAGAATCCCAAAACCAAAGCTAATAATAAATGCAGAACTTATCATAAGTTTTTTGTTTGGTTTGGTAGGGTTGGTCGGTGGCACAGCGGGGTCAAGAATACGCGCATTAACCGATTTAAAACCACTTAGTTCGCTGGTTTCTTTTAAGCGTTGAAACATGGAATCATAAAGTTGTTGATTGATATCTACGTCCCGTTGTAAAGCACGACGCCGATTTTCTAAATTTGACAAGCGACGGTACTCAGCCTTAGCTTTAGCCACCTCTTCCTGAAGGTTAGCTACTCTGTCTTGAGAAGCCTGATATTGAGTGGTAATACTAGAAATCAAATCGTGTATTTGCCTTTGCAACGTATCGCGTACCGATTTCAATTCCGCATTGGCAGCCTCCATTTTCGGGTGTTTGGGACCATACACATTATTTAGTTCGGACACCCTTCGCAATGCCTCGGCTTCCTGCTTGCGGACATTTTGAATATTAGCGTGATTTAATACCTCAGGCAGCCTTGCAAGAGCATTATAGTCGGTTCCGTTGCGTTGCGTCTGGTTGTAAATTGTTCGGTTCTTTTTGAGCGTATCCTGTGCACTTATTAACTGACTGCTTAACTCTTCCAATTCCGTAGCTGCCAGTCCCACCACGCCATTTGACAAATTAACCAACTGATTTTTTTCGTAAAAATCTGCCAGTTTTTTCTCAGCAAAGCTTAGCTTGTCGCGTAACCCTTCCATACTTTCATTGAGAAATGATGTGGCTTTGGCTGTCATATCTACTTTAGCCTGAAGATAATTTTCGACGTATACATCACCCATCGTGTTGGCGATTTGTGCGGCTAATCCTGGTGATGAACTTACCGCCCTAATTTCAATCACTTGCGTATTTTCTACTAACGATAAAGAAACTGACTTCATAAGCTTATTTACCGCAGCTTTCTTACGTTTTAGCGCGCGTTCATCATCAGAGAGTTGTGGCTTTTCACGCTGAGAAATAAAGGGAACGTTTTTCTTAACCCATTCTTTTACTTTGTCCACCACGACAAACTTGTCTTTCGTTATAGGCAAAAAATGTGGGTTATTTGCCAGGTCTAATTCTTCAACTGCCCGCTCCGCTACCTGGCGTGATTGGAGAATTTCATATTGCGTCTGCATATACTCTTTACGCGTGGTATCAGTGCGGTAGACTTCTTCAATAGAAGTGACATTAGCCTGTTGTGATTCAATCAAAAGCGACGCCGTGGCGGTGTATTGTGGCGTCATTCTCATTACTATTAAGCCGATCAGAACAGTAAACAAAATTGCCAGCAAAATGATACGCCCAGCATAGCGTTTAAACACTTGCCAATAATGCGCAAAATCGATGGTCTCATCATCAAGGATGGTACCTTGAATCTGATCCCTCATTTTTATTGACATAGCTAGTACATCCTCGTTATTGGGCGAATATATTCGCGGATTCTTTGATTTCGAGTGGGGCTAGAAAAAGCGTTGTTGCACGGTAATGACATCGCCGGGCTGAATAAGCTCACTCACACTTACTTCAAGCGTGATCTGCTGACCATTTTGATGGCGCACAATCTGGATATCTGAACGGGATGCCCGTTCGGTATAGCCACCCGCCAGAGCAGCAGCTTTATTTACGGATAACCCGGGTTGGTATGGATAACCGCCAGGCTGCTTGACTTCCCCGTCAATAAAAAAAGGGCGATATTCAATTATCGTAACTGCCACGGAAGGGTTAATCAGATAGTCTCCTTTTAGCCCTTGGTAAATCAACTTTTCTACTTCAGAAAGTGTGAGCCCCACCAGTTCAAGCTCACCTAAAAATGGATAATTGATTTTCCCAATATCGGGCAGACGCGTTTCTAACGATAAATCTTGCTGCCCAAAAACACTTATTGAGATTTTATCTCCCACACCAAGTCGGTATTGACTCATGTTTAAATTGCCTTGCTGAGCGCAAGCCGTAAATGCGCAAAACATTACGATGCTGAGGAGCAGGCTATTTATTGGTTTTTGCATTAAAGCGTGACCCTTGCACTTATACCATAGACATTTCTATCGAAGGTGACATCTTCACGATCACTATCTCGATTACTAAACTGGTAAAAAATACCGAATAACAACCATCGTCTAAATTGGTAATCCGCTGACAAGTCCACCCGTGTCACGTCGTCGGTTCGTTCAGCGGTTGGGGGACCTACGTATTCATCTTGAAAATAAACGAAGGCAGTCTTGGTTGAAAATCGCTCGACCCATTCATGATTCCAAGTTGCTCGGTAATCTCGGGTTTCAATAAAATCTGCATCAGACGTGGTTTCGCGAGTATCGGTGCTGGTCGCTAATTCGAAGTGAGAGTAGGTTAACGGGCTCCACTTTACACCCACCTCCCATTCGGCGCCGGAAAAGTCTTCACGAAGGGCCGAATCAAAATCTTTTTCTTTATAACCCGCTTTCGCAAATCCTTTAGTTGTAGCGCTCGCCCGCCAGGTCACGCCCGCCATTACACTCTGCTCGACACTGTCTAGCGGGTTAGATGGATCGGCTGCGTTATCGTAAGAAATATCGGTCGTCCCAATTTCGATCACAGCCCGCGCGTGACCACCGATTTTATATGCGAACGCCGCCCCTATGTCGGTATAATCTCTGTCTCTAAACAGATACGTTCCAATGCCTTTGTCGTAATCTAAGGAAGAGTACCCAGCCTTTAAGTCAAGCCTTCCCCGCGCGGACAAAGCGCCGAATGAGTAAACGCCATCGATACCGGAGTTGTTCCAGGTATCAACCTCGGTTAATGAACGGGCATTGCCATTAGAATATCTGCGCCCCCGTTCATCGTGTCCGTCTTCATATGTTGCTATAGCATCAAAGCGATGACGGCTACCAAACTCAAAGTCACCATATAGACGAATAAGATGATCGGTGTAGTTATCAGCATCGCTATCAAAATAATCACCCCGCTCAATGCGATAAGCTAACCCTAATTCATGCGTACTAAAGCGCGTTATAGCATTTAATTCTGGCGCTACAATACTTCTCCAGCTCGATATACTTTCCTCACCGTCGCTGGCATAGGTGACATTGTCTATATATGAAAGCTGGGAATTAAGCTCAGGAATCAGATCAAAATTACCAAGCTGGATACGCCCGTCTTCTTGTGTAAAAACGGGAGGTGAAATTGCAATCGTAAGGGCGATGACGCCGTAAGTCCGTTTTATCATGTTATCTCGCATTATTGGGGTTTTAATCGAAAAACGTTCTAGATCCATAGCCAAAGCGCGTTATTGGTTAGCTGGATAGCACATTTCTCAAATATAGAACATTTATCTAGAAAGATGCATGCGAATAGTATGCCAGTTAACGAATTTACAAATCCGCGTAATTTTCGTACAGCCTTACTACTAAAAATTACCTTCAATTTGATACCAAATCTCAGGCAATGATTATTAAACTTTTGCAATGTGCCGCTAACGCTCGAAAATTAGGAAAAAAATTTAATTGCACTTCGTCACGTTTTAGCGTTTGATCTACGCCTTCTAAAAACTGGAACATTTGTTGCTTTCGTATTGGGTAAGCATGAAATTGGAAGTCTTCGGAAATGATGCTTTTTTCCACCCAGACCTCGTATTATCTGGTTTATCACGCGGAGCACTTGAAAAATGAAATTTAATTTACTTGACAGTCAGACGCTAATTAGCAACACCATGACGAAAAAAGTCGATGATAAGGGTGTTAAGGGTTACTACCAAAGTAGTTTCTCTACTTTGTATCGTTTGATTGACTTATCCCTCATTACGTTCTGCTTTTATCTAGCAATGTTTTATTATGACCTAGGGGTGAGTACCACGGCGCTTATTCTACTATTCGTGAACGTGGTTACCTTTCAACTTACCGCTGAGGGATTTGACTTGTACCGTTCCTGGCGCAGTAGCCACACGACCTCGATGCTTCGCTGTAGCGCAATGACCTGGCTGGTAAGCTGTGTAGCAACGTTAACCATTGGGTATTTTTTGGCCTACAGTTTAACACTTTCACCTGAAATGGTATCTGTGTGGTTCGGAACATCGTTGATTCTTCTACTTACGTGGAGAATCGGTATGCGCCAGATTTTGTTTAAAATTCGCAAAAGTGGCATGAATACACGTACCGCTATTATTATTGGCGCCAACCAAGTGGGTTACAATATGGCGTTGCAAATGGTCGAAAATGACCAGTTAGGTATCAATTTTAAAGGCGTGTTTGATGACCGTATCGAAGATCGCGACGCACAGAACTTTCAAGATCAGATAAAAGGGAATATTGAACAGGCAATTGAGATGGCAAAAAATCACCAGGTTGATTACATCTATATTGCACTACCTACTTCCGCAGAAGACAGAATTAAAGCTATTCTTGAAAAGTGTAGTGATACTACGGCGAACGTGTATCTTATTCCTAATTTCTTTATGTACTCTTTATTGAATTCGCGCTGGCAGACGGTTGGCAATGTTCAGGCGTTAAGTGTTTACGATACGCCTTTCCAAGGTGCTAACGATGTATTTAAGCGGATTGAAGACGTTGTAGTAAGCACAGCCATTCTTGCAGTTCTCGCGATTCCGATGTTACTTATCGCGGCGGCCGTTAAATTGACCTCACCGGGTCCCGCTATCTTTAAGCAAAAACGATACGGATTGGACGGTAAGGAAATTACTGTGTATAAATTTCGTTCCATGTGTACACAGGATAATGGGGCTGTGGTTAAGCAAGCAACGAAGAATGATCCCCGCGTAACGAAGTTAGGTGCCTTTTTACGCCGTACCTCGTTAGATGAACTTCCCCAATTTATAAACGTTTTGCAGGGACGTATGTCCATTGTAGGGCCACGTCCTCATGCCGTCGCGCACAACGAACAATACCGAAAATTAATTACCGGTTATATGCTACGACATAAAGTTCGTCCGGGTATCACTGGCTGGGCTCAGATTAACGGACTTCGTGGCGAAACCGAAACCGTTAACAAAATGGCTAAACGTGTTGAATACGACTTAGATTACATGCACAGATGGTCAGTGTGGTTTGATTTAAAAATCATTCTTAAAACCATTGTGGGCGGCTTTTCTGGCAAGCACGTCTATTAAATTATTTCTATTTGCTCCGTCAAGGCCTCATTCGAGGCCTTTTTTAATGCTATAAGTTCGCTACACTACCCAATAAATAAAGGAAGGAGCAACGTAAATGACGCAGGGCTCATGTAATTGCGGAAGGGTGAAGTTTCATTGCTCAACAAACATACGAGACGTGTATATTTGTCACTGCTCAATTTGTCGCAAGTCAACAGGAAGCGCTGGAATAGCGGTTTCAATTATCCTTAACGACGATTTTAAATGGATACAAGGTAAAGAACTGATAACAACATGGGAAAAACCAGGCCACGATTGGCAAACCAGTTTTTGTAGCCGATGCGGATCTCCACTCCCCGGACAAAATGATGATATACGAACTTATATTCCGGTTAGTTTGCTTGATACAGGCGCTGTAAAATTAAAAATTAAACATTAAACATTAAAAATTAAACAACATCTTTTCACCGAATCAAAAGCGTCGTGGGAAGAGATATAGACAATCTATATCTGTCTATATTCGCACATTATTGACTCAAAGATGGCGAGGCTCATTCCGCCAGCGCAATCGCTATTTAATTTATGTAGTTGCGCTCCCCTTCCCTGCACGTTCACTCGCTCGAACAACGTTGTGCCAATAGACTTAGATTACCTTTGCGCGAGCCGATTGGTGAGAAAGCAGACAAACACGTAGCAATGAATTAACAGGCGATTTGAGGAAAGCATCCTACGCAGGCGAGCGCAAACGAACTATCTTGTGCGATCGTTTCTTTCCCTGGTAACGTTAATCTTTCAGATTTGCAAAGAACTCGCATGCTCGTATAGCTGGTCAATTAAGGCACTGAATTGCGCTTGCTCTTCCTTAGTAAAACATTTTAGCAATGCACGTTCATATTCATAAGAAAGAGGAACAATTTCGTCATAAACTGACTTCCCCGTGGTAGACAAGCGGATGACCGAGCGGCGCTTATCATCTTCTGCCATATCCCTTTCTATAAGCTTTCGCTTAAGCAATTTACTTACTGAACGGCTTAAAATAGACTTTTCGATTTGTGTTTTGGCGCTGATTTCATCGGCAGAAATATCCGGATATTCCCCCAACACCGCCATAATGCGCCATTCCGTGATAGAGATAGCGAATTTATCTTTATATATATCAGCAACCAAGCTACTGACTTTGTTTGACAATATGGACAAACGGTAGGGCAAAAAGCGCTCAAGTTTCAAAATCGAATCGTTGTTCTCACTCGACATACAGTGTCCTATATAGTTTCCACCACTTTAACCCCTGGCACTGAGCATATTTGACAATAGTTGTTGTTGCAACTAAATTGGTTGCCATTGCAACTATTAGCTTTCATCCGCACTTTCTTTTTTTCTGTGGCTGGGGACTATGGTTAATACTTATAACGAGATAGAGGGGAGTAGTATGGCTGATTTATTTGAAAACCCAATGGGATTGGATGGATTTGAGTTTGTTGAATTTTCCGCGCCAGAAAAAGGCATTCTGGAACCCGTATTTGAGTCAATGGGGTTCACTAAGGTTGCTGTACATAAATCTAAGCAAGTAGAATTATGGCGTCAAGGCGACATCAACTTTGTTACCAATTACGAACCTAAAAGTCACGCAGCCTACTATGCTGAAGAGCATGGTGCGGGTGCTTGTGGCATGGCTTTCCGAGTTAAGAACGCGCAATACGCTTATAAAGAAGTACTTAAAAAAGGTGCACAACCTGTTGAGGTACATACTGGCCCCATGGAACTTCGCTTACCTGCAATAAAAGGTATCGGTGGCGCCACCCTTTATCTGATTGACCGTTATAAAGAAGGTGAAAGCATCTACGATATCGATTTTGAATGGATTGAAGGTGTTGACCGTAGGCCTGAAGGTTGTGGATTCCATACCTTAGATCACCTTACACATAACGTATACCGTGGTCGAATGGAGTACTGGGCAAACTATTATACTAAGTTGTTCAATTTCCGTGAAATTCGCTATTTCGATATTAAGGGTGAATATACCGGTTTGCTTTCAAAAGCGATGACAGCGCCAGATGGCAAAATTCGTATTCCTTTAAACGAAGAAGCAGCTGGCGGTGGCGGTCAGATCGAAGAATACTTGATGAAGTATAACGGCGAAGGCATTCAGCACATCGCTTTTTCTTGCGACAATTTGCTTGAATGTTGGGATCGCTTGAAGAAGCAAGGTATGAAGTTCATGACAGCGCCCCCTGAAACCTATTACCAAATGCTGGAAGAACGTTTACCTGGACATGGTGAACCTACCGAAGAGTTAAAATCTCGTGGTATTTTACTTGATGGAACAACCGAAGGTGAGAAGCCTCGTTTATTGCTGCAAATTTTCTCTGAAAACATGCTTGGACCAGTATTTTTTGAGTTTATTCAGCGTAAAGAAGATGAAGGTTTTGGTGAAGGTAACTTTAAAGCCTTATTTGAGTCTATCGAACGTGATCAGTTAAATCGGGGTGTGATTAAGAAAAAAGACGAGGTTGCCTAATGACGATTAAACGTATTCATCACGTTGCATATCGCTGTAAGGATGCCAAAGAGACAGTTACTTTTTATCGTGACTTGTTAGGCATGGATTTTCAGCTTGCTATTGCTGAAAACGAAGTACCTTCAACCAAAGAACCCGATCCCTATATGCACGTTTTCCTTGACGCTGGGATGGGCAATGTCTTGGCGTTTTTTGAAATACCTAACTCCCCAGAGATGGGGCGCGATACCAATACCCCAGCCTGGGTACAACACATTGCGTTTGAAGTAGACAGCATGGATGAACTTTTGGCTGCGAAAGAAAAGTTAGAAAGTAATGGCGTTAGCGTATTGGGTCCGACAGACCACACTATCTTTAAGTCAATTTACTTTTTCGATCCTAACGGCCATCGTATCGAACTGGCGGCCAATACGGCCAAGCCTGGTATGCTGGAAGAATTAAAACGTGTTGCACCCGATATGCTGGAAGAATGGTCTAAAACCAAACAAGCGCCCAAACATGCAGATTGGTTGCATAGCGGCGGCGATATTTCTGGTGCAAAAAGCTAATCATCAGCGCCATAGATAAATCTTAAAGCCACATTTGTGTAAACATATGTGGCTTTTTTTTGCCCCTACATTTAGTTTTAATGAGCTCATCTTCCGATATCTAACATTTTATTATTGGCTCGTACGTAATGAAGGTCTCCGAGTATGAGGATCGCCATTTTCGCGGCGATGACGAAGCTTTATTCCTCGTCACTCCCTTGGCGGTGGCGGAAGTTTTTTCTACCGTCACTCTCCTAGCGATAGCGGAAGTCTTATTTCCCGTCACTCCCGCGAAAGCGGGAGCCTCCCTATTATTCGCTGGTATTCGAAAAAAAGCGCTTTTTTACACGCTCGCCTCGCGCGACGGAGGTCGCCACTTTCGCGGCGATGACGAAGTTTTATTCCTCGTCACTCCCGCGAAAGCGGGAGCCTCCCAATTATTCGTTGGTATTCAAAAAAAGCGCTTTTTTACACGCTCCCCTCGCGCGATGGAGATCGCCACTTTTGTGGCGATGACGAGGTTTTACTCCTCGTCACTCCCCTGGCGGTGGCGGAAGTTTTTTCTACCGTCACTCTCTTAGCTGTGGCGGAAGTCTTATTTCCCGTCACTCCCGCGAAAGCGGGAGCCTCCCAATTATTCGTTGGTATTCAAAAAAAGCGCTTTTTTGCACGCTCCCCTCGCGCGACGGAGGTCGCCACTTTCGTGGCGATGACGACGTTTTACTCCTCGTCACTCCCGCGAAAGCGGGAGCCTCCCAATTATTCGTTGGTATTCAAAAAAAGTGCTTTTAAGCACGCTCCCCTCGCGCGACGGAGGTCGCCACTTTCGTGGCGATGACGAGGTTTTACTCCTCGTCACTCCCTTAGCTGTGGCGGAAGTCTTATTTCCCGTCACTCCCGCGAAAGCGGGAGCCTCCCAATTATTCGTTGGTATTCAAAAAAGCGCTTTTTTGCACGCTCCCCTCGCGCGACGGAGGTCGCCACTTTCGCGGCGATGACGAAGTTTTACTCCTCGTCACTCCCTTATTGATGTCGCACGTTTTGTCGTAGGTAAATTTTGAAGCTCAAAAGTAGCCATGTATCGGAATGGCCAGAATCCACTACAAGGTAATCGAATACTGACCAAATTTATTTCAGAACTCATACACTGCAGCAGATGATAACAACTGCGATGAGTTTATTTTTTCTTTAACGCAGCTTTTAATTTTTTCCTGTGAAAAAACATACACGCGATCCATAGCCTGATCAGCCTCATTGCGGCTGAAATCTTTCAAAACAAAACTCACACTTTCATTCTCAGGCAGCCCGCGCAAGCCACTACCGAAACGACAAAGTGCATCACCAATGCTAGACTCAAAGTTTACTAAGAACTGCTTATAAGCTTTTCGTTGCGCTTCTCTCCGTTGATTAAGTTTATCTTTTTGTTTGCGTTCAATTTCACGTGCATGTTTTAACAATTTCTGCTTACGCGCATCGAACTCAGTCAACTTCTGTTCCACTTCCTTCAGCTCACGTTGCACTTCTTTTTTTCGTGCACCATCAGCCTGCCTTAGTTCAAAAAGTAAATCTCGCTTTCCTCGTTCTAGCTCACGCCGCTCCCAGGCAAGTTCTCTCTCTTCACTGCGTAGCTCACGCATCTCTTCGCGTTGTTCACGAAAAGCTTCTTCAAACCGTTGCACCGTTTCTTCTGCAAAATGCTCCCAGTCCCCATCCATATCAATTTCAATACCATTATCGCCGGCGATAATAACATTAGGTGGCATAGACGCATCCGGAATGCTCACTAACAACTCTTTTAATCCATTTATTATTCCCACGCCTGAGCTACGCGTTGAAACATTGTAAATTACCCCCTGATTAACCAAATATGTGGCTTCTATGGAACGATAGCGAATGCTTTTCTCTCCACGGCTTTGTTTAAGGGCAGTATCTAATACACCTGTCATAATCTGAATTTCTTTCTTCAATTCAGGGTAATTTTTCGCTGCAACTGCTACCGAGCTGGTAAAACCAAAACTGGCAGTAAGCATCAATGCGGCAATTGAATTTAGTTTACGTTTATTCATGGGAAGTCTCCAAAGGTCTGCTCAGGCCAGAATAGGTACTGCCTATTGCCTCAATTTCTTGTTCAAGATCGTTAATTTGACGGGCATAAAAGCGTTGGTCGTCCGTACGTTGCTGGTTTATAAACTTAACCAGCTCTGCGAAGTCTTCCCGTCTTTCTTGTCTACTGGAAGACAGTAGATATTGAGTGAGTTGTGCACCATTTTCCTGCTGCTGTTTCGCCATTGCATCCATATACTGAGTAAGCAATAATTGATTAGATTCCTTGTATTCGTCCAAACGCTTGGCTACCAATTGATTTATTTCCTTCTCATCTGGCCCCCGATCAAATCCTAAGGTCATTTTGCCGTCTGTCATTTGTACCTGAAACCCTGACAATACCATCACCATAGCTACTACAGACATAGCCATTGAGGCCATCGGCATCCATTGGCGTTGCCACCATCGCGGTTGAGCGTTTGTCTCGAAGAATGTCGCTTCTTTATTCCATTCTGGCAAAGGTAACTGTTCAAATTGGTCAGCAGCCAACGTAAATCTACTTGCGTTCGCTACCCGCTGAGCAAATATCTCGTCCTCTAAACAAAGTTGGTCGAAACGTAGGCTTTCCTCAGTCGTTAACTTATTCTCCAGCCACTTACTAATTAAAGATTCGTACTCCGGATTACGCATTTTCCACCTCCAAATCCAGTTTTAATCTACTCAGAGCACTATACAGTCTCGATTTTACGGTATTGGAAGAAAGTCCTAACTGCTGCGCGATCTCTTCGAATGTGAAATGATGAAAAAACTTAAGCTCAACAACCGCTTTTTGCGCTATAGGTAATTTTTGCATCGCACTTAACACCTGTTTACTTGATTCATTGGATAATATTCCGGTCTCTGGAGCTTCCTCCTCAGACTCTTGCTCTGGGCATTCATCTAATGACTGCTGAGGTCGTTTACGCCGATAAAATTCCATGCAACGATAGTGAGCAATTTTAAACAACCAACCTTTAAAGGCCCCTTCATGCCTATAGTTAGCCAGACTTTTAAACACCGATACAAAAATATCCTGCATTAAATCCGCAGCGTCATGCGTATTGCCCGTCATCCTAATCCCGTACTGGTAAATAGGTTGCTCGTAGCGCTTGATTAAAGCGAACCAAGCCTTTCTATCGCCTTTTAATGCTTTACTTACCAGCTGTTCATCCCGCCTCTCGAACACTGCGTGCCCTCTTAATTATTGTTACGCTGATGCTACTTCTTGTTATTTAATGTCGAGCCACTCTACTAAAAAGTTTGGTTTTAATTTAAAAATTTATCGGAGGGTGGGAAGAGGGAGTAAGGGTGCCACAATTTCACCAATGCGCCTGAATAGTTGCATACGCGTGGTCCCTGCACGCCACACCAAGCCAATTTCTCGCCACGCTCCTTGTTCAGCCGGCAATGCCACTAGTTCAGTGTTAGTTATTATTTGTTGGTTTAGTGCCAATTCGGGCAAGAATGTGTAGCCTAACTTACTGTTGGCAAGTTGCACCAATGTATATAGGCTGCTGGCGGCTAAGTTACTAACTTGGTCCTGGTGCTGTAACCCGCAGGCGCTGACCGCGTGGCCGGTCATACAATGCTCTTGTTGAAGTAAGAATATGCTGCGTTTTGGTAGGAGCCGGATATCCAGTGGATCTGGTAACGACCCAGCCAAATCCTTGTGTGCAATAAGATGGAACGGATCGTGTCCTAACACCATTTGTTTACATCCGGGTGTATCGATAGGCAACGCTAAAATAAGTAAATCTAGCTCTCCGTCGGTAAGTTGTAGTAACAGGTTGTCGGTGGTATCTTCCTGCAATTCTACCGTTAACTTGGGCAGAAAAGACTTAAACCCGCCTATCATTCCTTCAAAAAGAAAGGGGGCGATGGTTGGTATTACACCGAGTTTAACCGTACCGCTATCCCAATGCCCGGCATTTTGAGCAAATTCAACTAACTCGCTGGCATCTTGTAGCAATACTTTGCATTTTTCAACCACGTCCAGACCTAAAGAGGTGAACACAAAGGTTTTATGTTCACGCTCCAGAAGCTGTGAGCCGAAATGATCTTCAAGATTTTGGATGGCGGTGCTCAGTGTAGATTGACTGACACTACACCGCTGGGCTGCTTTATGAAAATTTTGTTCCTGATGTAATGTTACCAGATAATGCAGATGCTTAAGGTTCGGCCATTTCATAGTTTGTTCTTATGATTGAAAAAGACCTTTTCAATCTAGCATACCGATTATAATCATCAATAGCATGGGTAAATTTGCTCACCATTTTGTCAATATTGCTTCCAATGTCTCTTTGGTAAGGGGCTTCACATAGTGAGCGGAAAAGCCTGCGGCTTTTGATTCTTCTATATATTTATCCGCTCCCCAACCACTTTGCGAATAAAATTCGACGTCTTTTGCTTCAGGAAGTACTTTTAATAATTTACAAAGTTCATAGCCATCTATCTCAGGCATACCAATGTCGAGGAAAACACAGTCCGGCCGGAAAGATTTAAATGCACGAACAGCATCTTTAGGATCCGCTATACCGATAGTTTCAAAGCCTAATGCTTCACACAGTAAACAATAGGTATCTACCAAATCGGCATTATCATCTACAAACATTACTTTTTTTCTTGCCGTTATTTTTGGCTCTGCCACCGTATAAGTTGTTTGGTCATATGCTGACTGAGATACGGGAAGTCTTATTTCAAACGTACTACCTTTGCCCTCGCCTTCACTTTCGACGGCTATAGTGCCATGGTGTAATGCGACTAGTTTACTGACTAAAGTCAGCCCTATTCCCAGGCCGCCTTTAGTATGCGTTGAATGCGCTTCAATCTGTGTAAACATATTGAATACATCGGGCAAACGTTCTTGCGGGATACCCAATCCGTTATCGGTAATTCGCACGACAACTAAGCTAGCTTCCTGTTCAACACTAATTGATATTTGGCCGTTGCGATCAGTATATTTAGCAGCATTGTGAATAATATTAGAAAAAATTTGGCTTAAACGCGCGCGATCGCCAAATACGGGAACGTCTTCTTTCAGGTACTCCACAGCCACATTATGACTTTTCTCCCGGATATGCTGGTCGACCATTTCTAACGAGTCTGAAATAATATCTTGAATATTTAGCCGTTCAAATTCGAGTTTAACTTTACCCTGAGTAATACGCGAAACATCCATTAGGTCATTTACCAATTTCGACATGTATTCAGCCTGCCGGCTAATAATGGCACCCACCCGCTTTTTAGTCGCCTCGTCATCGGTAGACTCTAAAATACTCGCCCCCGACATAATGGGTCCCAACGGATTTCGCAGCTCGTGAGCCAGTGTCGCCAGGAACTCATTTCGATATTGATCCTGCTTTTCCAGTTCCTGAATACTGATATGCATGCGCTCTTGTACATCCAGCGCGTACACTAAAAACATACGGTTCAAGCGATTCGCTGTATCGATATCGGCACTATCAAAGGGTATGGAACGGTCATTGATCGCTCTTTCATGAATGGAAAATGACGCGCGGGGTTTTAATCGTTGTTCTTTAGGCGCTTCTTCTGATTTTTCATTTTCTGCACCCATCCATTTTTGTATGCGTTTTTCTTCCTTGCGGAACCAAGCCGTGAAATAGCGCTTCTTCTCAAAAAGCGGGATAATCATGACTCCCGCGATACCATACTTTTTCGCTTCAGGCCAAGCGGCTGAAAGATTGTCATTAGTATAGGGAAAGGCTTCGGCTCGACTCGCTTCCGTGAAAATATCTTTAACCATTTCCATCGGAAGCGTGTTACCTAATGTGATAGTTTCATACTGAGAAAAATAGATGAATCCATTACAATTCATCGCATCTAGAAAGGCTTTCTCACCACTTTTGACAACTCGTCCAATAGGGTTTGAGGGGCCTATTTTATCCAGCATTTTATCAACTGAGCGTTCCGTATCGGTCTTTTTGGCGTTTGCAATTTCCTGTTCTTTTGCCAGTAAATGCCATGAAAATAACTGACTCAAATTCTCACACTGTAGGCGAACATCTTGAGGAATATAACAGGGCTGCCGGTGATGACAGGAAATTAAGCCATAAAGCTCACCATCAGTGACCAAAGACACGCTAAACGACGCACGAAGACCTTGGTTTCTAATATATTGTAAATGTATAGGAGAAAAACGACGCAACAGCGAACGTGAGAGATCCAGCGGTTCACGCCCCGACTCTTCAATGGTTGGAATGAGCTTCGAGGCTTCTAGTTCGGTATCTGGGGTTAAACGAACCCAATTGGTTTTATATAATTCCCGTGCCTGCTTTGGAATATCAGTAGCGGGGAAATAAAGGTCCTGATAAGAGTCAATATCATCCGCTTTGGCTTCGGCAATGACTAGACCAGAATGATCTTCATTGAATTTATAAAGTACCACCCTATCCATGTTAGTCAGGTAACGTATGGTGCTTACCATCTCCTGAGCCATATCTCGGAGTGATGTTAATTGCTTAAATCGTGGCGCAATGCTCATCGCATAGAGTTTGATAAACTGCTCGGCGCTATAGGTATTTCTAAACTCAGTTGAAGGTTCGAGTTCTACAACGTAGTAATCGCCACTACTATAAACGACTGCCAGATATTCAACGTCAACATCAGGCTCTAATAAATCCTCGTTAAGCGTTAAGCGAATAGGTAAACGAATTTTGTTTTGTTCAGCGCGTTTAAGGGTGTCTTCTAAAAACGATTTTTCTTCAGTCTCTGGCCGAAGTAAGTCGAGAAAATCCTTCCCTATTACTTCTTTGTCTTTGAAAAGCAATTTAACGTTTTCACTTATTATCGCTATTTGTTTATCACTACTTTTAAATGCGATCAAAAAACCGTAGCTTTGAATGCTCTCTGGGATGTGAATGGGTTCATCTTCACACTGATCAAAAGAGAACGTCGGTTGTTTTTTTTGCATTCAATATATCCTGTTGGATGGGGATGGAATAAGTTAATCGGCTCCCACAAGGGGGAAACTATTCTTTAACGATGAAAAGCGCGAAAAAGACTAACATATCTGACGGATAATACTCATTTTCACGCTAAATATGTTTTGCTATTCCGAGGGAGCATTCCGAGCTAACACCACTTATACCTTACTACTTGAATGCGACATCAGTACTGGAAAAGAGGAAACCATTTTTGAAAGCTGAGCGATGAAGCAATGCTACAGCCTTTGAAAATACTAAAATTAAAAAGAATGTTGAATAGATGTATTTATTAGCTACGTGGTTTGAGCACTCATTATTGCGACCTATTACGGCATTTTCTCGTGGCGATATTATCCCCCTCTCTTTTCATTTCAGTCATCTCAAACTATCTTTGATTAATCACTTATGTTTCTTATTAACAAGGGAAAATTATGCAGTCACTCATTATTACCGTTATTGGCAAAGACAAACCAGGAATAGTGGATTCTATTGCTAAAAACGTCTATCAGCGAAACGGAAATTGGTTATCCAGCAGTTTTGCGCATATGGCAGGCATGTTTACGGGTTTTGTAGAAGTTCAGGTTAGTGAAGACAACGTTGATGAATTGGTTTCTTCGGTGAGCAAAATTCCTGACCTTGATGTGCACTCTATTTCCGTTGCTAGTGAACAAGTAGAGTTAAGTAACACGCTCACCGTAGATGTGATGGGCAATGATAAGCCAGGCATAGTTCAGGAGTTAACCAGCATTTTTAATCAATTCAATTTAAATATCGTTTCTTTTGATTCGCGTTGCGAAAGCGCACCTGCCTGGGGAAGCATGATGTTTAAAGCCCGTGCTGTCATTACCGTACCTGATAGTTTTGACGAAAGTGCACTGCAACGCGCCCTAGAAAACCGCTCTGCCGATTTAGTCGTAGATATTTCCATTGGTAAGTAAAAAAAGCGTTGTCAGTGTTACCTGTATGTCAAACAAACATATCAGTCACGGGCTCGTTAACCTATTGAAACCCGTACCTTTAAGAATACATGGACAACATCGAATTATACTACCCTAAAGAGTTGAGCTGGCTTTCTTTTAACGAGCGTGTGCTACAAGAAGCGGCAGACAGAAACACCCCAGCGGTGGAACGTTTGCGGTTTTTAGGTATCTATTCAAACAATTTGGACGAATTTTTTAGGGTTCGAGCAGCCGATGTAAAACGGCAAATCACTATCGCTCAAAATGATGGGAACGATGAAGAAGCTGAGAAAAAAATTCAGCTAATGGAGCAAATTCAATCCAAGGTGGTTGAACTTTCAGCTAAATTTAATGACATTCACAAAGATGTTTTAAAGTCACTCGCTCGATACCATATCCTTATTTTACGTAAGGACGCGCTTAACGACTATCAGAAAACGTGGGCGCGAAACTTTTTTATTAATAAGGTGTTAAGGCACATTGCTCCCATTTTGATAGATAAAAAAACGGATCTATTAAGTCGTCTTAACGGCACCGCCGTATATCTGTATGTCGCCATCAGACGAAAAGGTAAAAATCCGCGTTTCGCGGCTGTTCAGGTGCCAACCTCTGAAATGTCACGCTTTGTGGTGATACCACCGGAAAAAAGCCGCAAGAAAAAACACATTATTCTACTGGATGACATTATTCAGCTATGCCTTGCCGAAATATTCAGGGGTTTTGTCAAGTTCGACACCCTTGAAGCATTCTCGTTTAAGATGACCCGCGATGCCGAATACTCTATCAATGATGAAATTGATGAAAGCTACGTTGAAAAAATGTCTGAGAGTATGAAGCAACGTTTAATTGCCGAACCCGTGCGCGTGATACATGATCAATCTATGCCTAAAGATATGGTCTCTGACTTGCGCAAGCGGCTTAAAATCACCTCTTTAGATACTATGCATGCCGCCGGGCACTACCGCAATTTTAAAGATTTTATAGGCTTCCCTAACGTGGGGAGAAATTACCTTGAGTATACCCCCATTCGAGCCATAAATAGCCGCAGCTTCTCACGGTTTAATACCGTATTTGATGCGATAACTGCCCATGATGTATTGTTGTATTACCCCTATCATCGTTTCTTACATTTCACCGAATTCGTGCGACAGGCCGCGTTCGATCCCAATGTCAAAATGATCCGCATTAATATTTACCGGGTGGCAACAAATTCCCGTATTATCAACTCACTGATTGATGCCGTCGACAACGGCAAAAAGGTCACTGTTGTGGTAGAACTTCGCGCCCGTTTCGATGAAGAGGCTAACATTGAATGGTCCAAAAGAATGACCGATGCGGGCATCCGCGTTATTTTAGGTGTGCCCACCTTAAAGATTCACAGCAAACTATGTGTGGTTACCCGCGAAGAGCGCAACTCCATGGTTCATTATGCCCATTTTGGTACAGGTAACTTTAATGAAAAGACCGCCAAAATTTACACTGATTTCAGCTTATTTACGCGCAATCAGGATCTCGCACAAGAAGCCGTAGGGGTGTTTGACTTAATTCAATATCCGTATCGACGATACAAATTTCAGCATTTACAAATTTCTCCACTCAATGCTCGAACCAAAATCCAGTCTTTAATTCGGCAAGAAATTCAGTATCTTAAAGAAGGGTCCCAAGCGGGTATTACGATAAAAATTAATAATCTGGTAGATAAAGAACTTATCGACGACTTATACCGAGCCAGCCAGGCAGGGGTAAAAATTCGTGCGTTAATTCGCGGCATGTGTTCGCTGGTGCCAGGTATTGAGGGTATAAGTGAGAATATTGAAATTATTTCTATAGTCGATAGATTTCTAGAGCACCCGAGGGTAATGATTTTCGAAGGGGGCGGCTATAGAAAAGTGTTTATCTCATCCGCCGACTGGATGACACGTAATATGGATAATCGTATTGAAGTAGGCTGTCCTATCTATGATACGCGATTGCAAAAGCAGATTGTTGATGTCATTGAATTACAATTCGAGGATACTTTAAAGGCGCGGATAATTGACAAAAATCAGGTCAATCGTTACGTTGATAGAGGTAACCGTAAAAAAATTCGTTCGCAGGAAGCCATATATGATTACCTGAGAACGCTTGAAGAAGAACTCCCGGATTGAACAAAAAAAGCGTTTCACAACCCCCGGCCTTTAAACATGATGAATTAAAGGACGTCAAAAAGGCGGCTGCGCTCGACATCGGTTCAAATAGCTTTCATTTAGTGGTGGTCCGAATTGTGGCAGGTTCGGTGCAGATTTTACATACCGTAAAAGAGAAAGTGCGTTTAGCCCAAGACCTCGACGAAAACAATGTATTATCACAAGAAGCAATTGACCGAGGTTTAGGTATACTTCGTATCGTTGCAGAAACGCTAAAAGGCTTTGAACCTGATAACGTAAGAATTGTGGCCACGCATACGCTTAGAAAGGCGATTAATGCAAAGCAGTTTATTAAAGCTGCGAAAGCAATCATTCCCTACCCCATCGAGGTCATCCCCGGAACGGAAGAAGCTCGGCTTATATATTCCGGTGTTGCCCACACCACTCATCATGAAGGTAAAAGATTAGTTATTGATATTGGTGGTGGTTCCACAGAATTTGTTATCGGTGAAGAGTTTGAACCCAAGCTCTGCAGAAGTATTCAAATGGGTTGTGTTAGCTATACACAATATTTTTTTATAGATGGAGAGTTAAACGCCTGCGCTTTTAATAAGGCCATAACCAGTGTGGAACAAGCGTTAGAGTTGATCGAAGGTAAATTTATGAAGACGGGCTGGGACATATGTCTAGGTACGTCTGGCACAATAAAGGCGCTTTTCAAGCTTGTTCAGATTGATCGCCCGAATGGACATGATATCCCGATTACCCTTAAAAGTCTTAACACGCTAATGCAGCAGTTCATCGAAGTTGGTCACGTAAACAAGTTATCTTTTCCTGATTTAAGCGATGATAGAAAGCCGGTTATCGCTGCGGGACTGGCGATATTAATAGGTATATTTAAAACACTAAAAATTGACGAGCTTATTTATTCTTCCGCCGCGCTTCGTGAGGGTGTCATCTATGAAATGGAAGCGACCCTTAAACAACAGGATATCCGCGGCAGAACAGCTACCAGCCTGGCCTCTCGCTATGATGTGGATACGGCTCAAGCTAACTTGGTACTAAAAACCACCATGACCCTTTACGACGCCTGCGCTAAGCGTTGGAAGATTAAACAGGCAGAGCATAAAAGTATGCTTGGTTGGGCTGCATTGTTACATGAAGTCGGTTTGCAAGTTAATTCAAGAGGGGTTCAAAGACACTCTGCGTATATTCTTTCCAATTCAGATATGCCAGGTTTTTCTCAGGAACAACAAGAATTATTATCGACCCTTGTGCGTTACCACCGTAAGAAAGTATCCGTTCAGGAAATTGTAGAATTTAATCAATATGACAGTGAAGTAGTTTACAAACTCATTGCACTATTGCGCCTTGCCGTAGTATTGAATATTAAACGGCAAGAAAACTATCTTCCAGATTTCAAAATCGTATCTGATAAAGCCGGTTGTACGATACTGTTCCCTCCCGGATGGCTGGACCAGCGAAGGATAATTGCCGCCGATTTAGCGCGGGAAATGCAATATTGGGAAGCGTTAAATCTCAAATTGTTTATTCAACCTGACCCCATCCTTTAAAATCTTTGTATCAGCCACTAGCACGAAAAAGATATCGTTACATATTAGTGGTTTAACCGTTTTACGAACCTGTTATAGTTTACTCCCCTCACCGATGATAAAACGGAGCTGTAGAATGAAAGTTAGTATCGTGCTTTTTTCATTACTATATTCGTCATTCGCCTTCGCAGATCAAGCTGCTTTTGACAAGATGGTTACCCAAACAAAAGATTTATTTGATCTTCCGTTTGCCACAGCTGTTGCTGTCGTAAGAGATGATGAAGTGATATATGAGGGCTACTTTGGTTTTGAAGATATAGAGAAACAAAAGCCTGTCGATCAAAACACGTCTTTCTATATCGCATCGGTAACGAAACCTTTCTTTGCTTTAACGGTTTTACAAAGCGAATATAACCAACAAATAGATACTTCCAGCTCACTTCTTTCCTTATTTCCGGATATTGATTTTCAGATGGAAGGCGTTAATAAAATAACCATTAAACACCTCCTCTCGCACACCTCCGGAATTAGTGAAGACCCATTTATTTGGCCGTTCGCCTATACTGGTCTTCATAACCCTCAAATTAGAAGAAAACTATTAACCAATATCAAACCAAATAAAAATACCTTTCCCGGTGAGTTTGAATACGCAAACATTGGCTATAATATTTTAGGTATGTGGTATGAAGAATCTCTAAACACCACGTGGCAGCAAGCGATTAGCCATCATACTATCCGCCCGCTGAAACTCATAAATACCTCCACAACCCTCCCCACAAGCGATAAAGGTGTTGCTCCTTACGCATTACCCTACTCGGCCAGTTCAGATACTCCTAACAAACCGCTGTACTTATTTAAACAGCCCCAGACAATGCACTCTGCGGGAGGAATGACGTCAACGGTGAATGACCTGGCAAGCTTTATCAAGGTACAACTCAACGATGGCAAACTAAACGGCGAACAAGTTATACCTTCACAAGTCATTCAAAAGTCACATCAATCCATATCTACGATCCCTAACCCAAACGGTAAAACGAGAACATTTAGCAAAAATGAGTATGGGTGGGGTTGGTTTATCGGCCAATATCACGGTGAAAAAGTGTTTCATCACGGTGGGGGTTATCCAGGCTCGTCAGCGCATGTTTCCTTTATACCGAAGCATAAGCTGGGAGTCGCTATTGTAAATAACGAAGGCAGACTGGGGAACGCAATAAATACGTTACTAGCAGATGCTATTTACCAACATCTGCTAGGTAATAAAATGGCAGAAAAGCATTTACTAGATGAGCTGCACGCGCTTAAAAAAGCGGTAGATGGGTTTATAGAGAGAAACAAACAACGCCGTTCTGACGAGCCAGAAAACTCAAGTTTGACGCTTCCCACTTCAAAATACGTCGGTCTTTATCAGCACAATCTATTGGGCACCGTAGAAGTGGCGTCGCATAGTGGACATTTGCAAATCACCTGGGGGGCCTTAAACGCAACGTCTCGACACGCTAAGGCAACTGATAGCGTTTTAGCTGAGTTGGTTCCTGAACGAATGCAAGAAATATCATTTAACCGTGACCAGCAAGGAAATGTGACAAGTCTCGTTATTGATACAAATCGTTTCCAAAAGACGAATGCAATGTGAAGGGCAACAAAACGGTCAACTATTACGCGTTGACCGTAATGACCTGATTCCGTCCTGCAGACTTCGCCTTATACATAGCCGAATCAGCTGCCTTCAGCCCATGATAAATATCACTATTTGAATGGACTTCGACTACCCCAAACGAAGCGGTTAATGAAATATTCGTATCTGCTACCGTGAGAGGTTTGGCCTCAATTTTAGAGCGCAGACGTTCCGCGAATGCTTCAGCCTGTTTAACGTCGCTTTTTGGCGAAAGAATTAAAAACTCTTCTCCGCCCATGCGGATTAAAGAATCTTCATCCCGCAGTTCTGCAGATACCGTTTTCGCAAATTGCTGTAATGCGCGATCCCCATTCATATGGCCATATTTATCATTAATAGATTTGAAATGGTCAATGTCGCAAATTACTACCGATAGTCGCTCATCGTTGCGTTTAGCATGGGCTAATAGTTTGGGCACGATTTCGTAAAAGAAATGGCGATTTTTGCATCCTGTGAGGGGATCTTGATAAATTTTGTATTTGAGCCGATTAACTAACGAATGCAAAATACTTACAGCAAAACCCAGCATGAAAGTAAGCATCATTACCATATGCAAACCGAAACTAACTAAGCTCTGTTGGAGTCCGTTTTGTTCAAAAAGCATCCAATACAATGGAGCTCCCGCCACAATAACAGATAACGCTGCAAGCACCACCGCCATCAACACCCGGTCACCCGGATTTCGTTCGCCACCCTGCAATTTTATATATCGAAATGCTAATAGCAGTGGGATAGCAACACTGGCCAACAACATCACGTCACATACTAACGAATTTATATCATAGGCGCTGGTGAAACTACTGAGCAAAACGATGATAAGAAGGTGTATTACTATTTTTAATCTGGTTTTACGAAGCAATGCGTGACCATAGCGTTTAACTACTGTTATAAAAAGCAAATAACCACTCAGCGTAATAAAAAACGCGTGTCCTACGGTGCCTGCTATATGGTGGTCGAAGTAAGGGAGTGTGAGGCTAGCTTGACCGGCCCACATTGTAAGTAAAAATAATCTGGCAAAAAAAGCTGAACGAGCTTTATGCTTTTGCGACGGCATAGGAAGCATAAAGGTAAATAGCATCCCAACCATGGTCATTATCCCTAACAGGGAGACCTGAAAGATATGTAAGTGAAAACTGCTCACCGAGTGTACCCCGACCACTACTGCAAATTGCCTGCATGGCCATTCGACTGTAACTACATGTGGCGTGAAGTAAGTAAATAGACCTTTATCCTATAAGATCCGCATGTGTATTATTGGAATTGTGGTGGCAGATTATAATGGAAACTAGCGTACCTAGCAACAGACTGGTCAGACATGTTTAATACCAATAATAAATCATATATGCTTTAGCATTGCTAGTATTTCTCAGTTCGTAATCATCCAGTTTGGTAAACCGTTGGTGGGTCCGAATTACACTAAATAATTGCGACTGTAATGCTGAAAAGCCAGGCAGAAGAACGATGTGCCCAGCTAGTTATTACTTACTGCTTGCATATCAGGGGGGAAGGGTAAAAGGTCGACCTCAACGTGTCGACCTTCTGATGCTTAAATAAATTATGCGATAGAGGCCTGGTAGATGTTTTCGATAGAAGTATCTAACGTGGACTCGAACTCTTCTCGAGATTGCTGAGCAGAAATACCCTCTGTCAATGCACGCGAGAAACTTGCAATCATATCTTTGTTTTGCGCAAGTTTTTCATTAGCCTCGTCGCGACTGTAGCCTCCAGAGAGGGCCACAACCTTAATGACGCGTGGATGATCGATGAGTTCTTTGTAAAAGTTTGCTTGATTCGGCAGGGTTAGCTTAAGCATGACTTCCTGCCCTTCATTTAGCAAATTAAGTTGTGTAAGAATTTCTACTTTCAACAAGGCTTCTGCTTCTGCTTTTTCGGGGCTATTGATATCCACTTCCGGCTCAATGATTGGAACTAACCCTGCAGCTATTATCTGTTTACCTACTTCAAACTGTTGTTCGACAACCGCTTTAATCCCTTCGTGATTAGCCATCTTAACCACCGAACGCATTTTTGTACCAAACACATCCTGGGCATTTGCTTTAACTAGTAAGTCGGCTAACTCTGGCATTGGCTTCATTAATTGAACACCGTTAGCTTCATCCGCCAAGCCTTTATCTACTTTTAAGAAGGGTATTACACGTTTTTTCTGCCATAGGTAATGGGCAGTAGACATGCCTTCGATCTCACGATCCAGCGTATTTTCAAACAAAATAGCACCTAACACTCGCTCGCCACTGAACGCATCGCTGGTAATAATTCTCGTGCGCATTTGATGAACCACATTAAACATTTCTTCATCGCCGCTGTACGCAGATTCGTCAATACCGTACAAACGAAGCGCTTTTGGCGTACTGCCACCACTTTGGTCAAGTGCGGCAATAAAGCCCTTTTGCGTTTTAATCTTATCCAGCATTGCTTGTTGAGCTTGTGAAGCCATTTGCATCACTCCTTTCGATTTTACTATTACTGCTTAATTAGCAGATGTAGGGTTTTAAAATGACGCCAACCCAATTTACTTATTGAGTCGGACGATATTTTTTCGCAGTAACCTTATTTATTTTTTTCTTCTAGTATGGCTACTGCCGGTAAGGTTTTACCTTCCAAAAATTCTAAAAATGCACCACCGCCTGTTGAGATATACGACACTTTATCTGCAATATTATACTTGTCCACCGCAGCTAATGTATCACCGCCACCAGCGATAGAAAAAGCTGAACTTTCGGCGATAGCCTGAGCAACCGCTTTAGTCCCCTTGGCGAATTGATCGAATTCAAATACGCCAACTGGTCCGTTCCAGACAATTGTGCCGGCATTTTTTAATATTTCTACCAATGCCTCTGCAGAGTCTGGTCCAATATCAAATACCATATCATCATTGCCAATATCGTTAACGGGTTTTAACGAAGCTTCTGCATCTTCCGCAAATTTCTGACCTACAACGACGTCAGTGGGCACAGGGATATCTGCGTTATTCGCTGTCGCCTCATCCATAAGCCGTTTCGCTTCGGCTATCAAATCCATTTCTACCAACGATTTGCCAACATTATGCCCCTTGGCGGCGATGAAAGTATTAGCAATACCGCCACCTACAATTAATTGATCAACTTTTGTCGCCAATGATTTCAAAACAGTTAGCTTTGTTGACACTTTCGAACCGCCTACAATGGCAACCATGGGGCGAGCGGGGTTATCTAACGCTTTTGACAGCGCATCAAGCTCGGCGGCCAAAAGCGGCCCAGCACACGCTTTTGGCGCAAACTTCGCCACACCATGCGTGGAAGCTTGGGCACGATGAGCAGTACCGAACGCATCCATTACAAAGATATCGCACAGGGACGCATACTGCTTAGCAAGCGCTTCATCGTCCTTTTTCTCGCCTTTGTTAAAGCGCACGTTTTCAAGTATTACCAATTCACCCGGCGATACAGATACTCCGTTTAAATAATCTTTCACTAATTTAACTGGCACATCCAATGCGTCAGTTAAATAATCTACCACTGGCTGGAGTGAAAATTCATGTTCAGGCTGTCCTTCAGCCGGACGTCCCAGATGTGACATAACCATAACCGCCGCTTTGGCATCTAGGGCGGCTTTAATAGTGGGAATAGACGCTTTGATACGCGCATCTGACGTAACTTTTCCGTTTTTGACAGGCACGTTGAGATCCTGACGGATTAGAACGCGTTGTCCTTCAAGTGAAAGATCATGCATGCTGGGTATTGCCATGAGAATTCCTTATATTTTAAAACTATTTAAGTTGCCTTGTGCATTGCTACGGCAGTGTCAAGCATTCGATTAGCAAAGCCCCATTCATTGTCACACCATACTAATGTCTTCACCAACTGGCGGTGACTAACTCGGGTTTGCGTGCCATCAACGATGCAAGAATGAGGGTTATGATTAAAGTCTACGGATACCAAAGGCTCTTCGGTATAGTCTAAAATGCCAGATAAACTGCCTTTGCATGCCGCTTTTAAAGCGCCGTTTATATCACTTATGGTTACGTCGGTATCCAATGTCACACTCAAATCCATTGCCGTTACATTGATGGTGGGAACACGTACTGCAATTGCTTCAAATTTCCCCGCAAACTTAGGTAAAATGCGCTCTATACCTCTCGCTAAGCGGGTATCAACAGGAATAATAGACTGGCTGGCTGCACGGGTGAGACGTAAATCATCATGATAAGCGTCTATGACCTGCTGATCATGCATTGAGGCGTGAATAGTAGTAATGGTGCCACTTAACACGCCAAATGCATTATCTAACGCCTGAATAACCGGAACAATGCAATTCGTTGTGCAGGAACCGTTAGACACTAACTTTTGTTCAGCCGTTAACGTGTCTTCGTTGCTTCCATAAATAATTGTATTGTCTAAATCGTTGCTGCCGGGTTGGGCATACAGTACTTTTTTCGCCCCCGCAGCTAGATGGGCAAGCCCTGACTGACGATCTTGATAGACGCCCGTACATTCTAATACGATATCTACTGCCAGTTCGCTCCAAGGTAATAAGTCGATATCGGGTTGAGCCAGCAACCTTATAGGCTTGCCGTCAACCAATAAATCCCCATTCGCCAGACAAACGTCAAAACCGAAACGACCATGAGCGGTATCGTATTTCAATAAGTGTGCGATACCTTCTGGTTTAGCAATATCATTGATCGCTACAATTTGAATTTCATGGTTGCGGCCGCTTTCAAATAGCGCCCGCAACACATTCCGCCCAATTCGACCAAAGCCATTAATGGCGATTCTTACCATGAACTGCCTACTATTGAATAATTACAAGCTAAGCGCAGCGTCTACCACCGCTTCAGCCGTAATATTAAAGTGCTTAAATAAGTCGCCAGCCGGAGCTGATTCACCGAAAGTGTCCATGCCAATAATAGCACCGTTCAGCCCTACGTATTTGTACCAACTGTCTTTAGCCAATGCTTCAACAGCTACACGCTTGGTTACAGACGAAGGTAATACAGACTCTTTATACTCTGCATCCTGACGGTCAAATACATCTGTTGAGGGCATCGACACAACACGAACGTTTTTGCCTTTTTCACTTAGCGTGTCAGCCGCCTCGACGGCCAGTGACACTTCAGAACCGGTGGCGAGTAATATGATATCAGGTGTGTTTTCACTGTCTTTAAGAATGTACCCACCACGTTCAATAAGTTTAAGTTGCTGTGCTGTACGCGCTTGCTGTGGTACACCTTGGCGCGTGAAGATTAAAGTGGAAGGGCCATCTTTGCGCTCTAGTGACGCTTTCCAGGCAACTGCTGACTCAACCTGATCGCATGGACGCCAGTTATCCAAATTCGGCGTTGAACGCAATGCTACCAACTGCTCTACGGCTTGGTGCGTTGGGCCATCTTCGCCCAGACCGATTGAATCATGGGTATAGACAAATAATACTGGAATGCGCATGAGTGAAGCCATACGAACTGCATTACGTGCATACTCCATAAACATCAGAAACGTGGCCCCATATGGTCTGAATCCACCGTGCAGCATAATGCCGTTCATGATGGCCGACATCCCAAATTCACGGACACCGTAATAAACATAGTTGCCTGCTGCATTCGTAGCTTCGACACCTTTGCTGTCAGACCAGATGGTCAGGTTAGAGCCAGCCAAATCTGCCGAGCCTCCCAGTAGTTCTGGTAATAGTGGACCAAAGGCATTTAGCGCATTCTGTGAAGCTTTACGGGTAGCAATTTTCTCAGGGTTGTCTTGCAATTTAGCAATAAACGCATCAGCTTTTTCGGTGAAATCTACAGGTAAATCGCCGTTTAAACGACGTTTCAGTTCTTTAGCTAATTCAGGGTGAGCTTTTTCATACGCTGAAAAAGCATTATCCCAATTCTGCTCAACTTGCTGACCTTTTTCTCTAGCACTCCATTCTGCGTAAACATCCTCAGGTACTTCAAACTTACCGTAAGTCCATCCCAGTTCTTCACGCGCAGCTTTAATTTCATCATCACCTAATGGAGCACCATGGCAAGATTCTGTCCCCTGTTTATTGGGCGCACCAAAACCAATGATGGTTTTAGTACAAATTAGAGTAGGCTGCGTGGTGTTCGCGCGCGCTTCTTCGATTGCATTGCGAATTTGTTCTGGATCATGGCCGTCGACATGGCGAATAACCTGCCAGCCATAAGATTCAAAACGTTTAGGTGTATCATCGGTAAACCAGCCTTCTACTTCACCGTCTATAGAAATACCATTATCGTCCCAGAAGGCGACTAACTTGCCCAAACCAAGGGTCCCTGCTAAAGAACAGCTTTCGTGTGAAATACCTTCCATTAAGCAGCCGTCCCCCATAAATGCATAGGTATAATGGTCAATGATGTCATGGCCATCGCGGTTAAATTGTGCTGCTAGCACTTTCTCCGCCAGCGCCATGCCTACTGCATTACTGATACCCTGACCTAGCGGTCCAGTAGTAGTCTCGATACCGGGTGCATAGCCGTATTCAGGATGGCCTGGGGTCTTTGAGTGTAACTGACGAAAGTTTTTCAGTTCTTCAAGCGCCAAGTCGTAACCTGTAAGATGAAGAAGGGAATAAATCAGCATGGAGCCATGGCCATTGGATAATACAAAGCGGTCACGGTTAGCCCATTCAGGATTAGCTGGGTTGTGAGACATATAGTCGCACCATAAAACCTGTGCAATATCTGCCATGCCCATAGGAGCACCGGGATGACCCGAATTAGCTTGTTGGACTGCATCCATACTTAATGCGCGTATAGCGTTGGCAAGTTCACGACGAGTGGGCATGTTTTCTCCTGCGTTTTGTTTAGCGTCAGAGCATCCACTTTGCATATCAAGAAGTAAGCACCTAAGCTTGCTTTGATTGCGGACTCTGGGTGGCATAAAAATTGTGACGGGTATTCTCCCCCATGCGATATATCAGTTCAACGTGTTTTGTGTATTTTAAAAGCGAAAAGAACCCCGAAGACGTTTGTCAATAAATCGAGACAGCCAGACTATAGACGTCCAGACGTAAAGCTGGCTTTTTCTTTTGGATAAAGTACAATGCCGCGTTATTAGCGACAGAATAAAGATTAGTTGGAGAAACTATGGCTACGCATTTATTTACTTCTGAGTCTGTGTCTGAAGGACATCCAGACAAAATAGCCGATCAAATCTCAGATGCGGTGCTTGACGCCATCCTTGAGCAGGATCCTCAAGCGCGCGTTGCGTGCGAAAGCTATGTGAAGACGGGTATGGTTTTAGTAGGCGGTGAAATTACGACTAAAGCCTGGGTTGATATTGAAGAACTCACCCGTCAAACAATCAAAGAAATTGGCTATGTGCACTCCGATATGGGTTTTGATGCAAACTCTTGTGCTGTACTTAATGCTATTGGTAAACAATCGCCCGATATTAACCAAGGTGTGGATCGCGCCATTCCGGAAGAACAGGGTGCGGGCGATCAGGGCCTTATGTTCGGTTATGCCAGCGACGAAACAGATGTCCTTATGCCCGCGCCTGTGACTTATGCCCACCGTTTGGTTCATCGCCAAGCTGAAGTGCGCAAGTCAGGTCAGCTTGCATGGTTGCGTCCAGACGCCAAAAGTCAGGTTACGTTTATATATGAAAATGATAAGCCTGTTGGCATTGACGCTGTGGTTTTGTCCACTCAACATTGCGATAGCGTAAGCACTGATACCGTACGCGAAGCGGTTATGGAAGAAATCATTAAACCCGTTTTACCTGCGGAGTGGATCACCAAGCGCACCCGTATGCACATCAACCCGACAGGCAGATTTGTTATCGGCGGACCTATGGGTGACTGTGGTCTTACTGGGCGTAAAATTATTGTAGATACTTACGGTGGTATGGCTCGTCACGGTGGTGGAGCTTTCTCTGGTAAAGATCCGTCAAAAGTGGATCGTTCTGCCGCTTATGCTGGTCGCTATGTTGCTAAAAACATCGTCGCCGCGGGACTGGCAAAGCGGTGTGAAATTCAAATTTCCTATGCTATTGGTGTAGCAGAACCCACCTCAATTAGTATTGAAACATTCGGCACAGGTACCGTAAAAGAAAGCACGTTAGTTGAGTTAGTTCGTGAGCATTTTGATTTACGTCCTTATGGCCTGATTAAGATGCTCGATCTTGAACGCCCTATTTATAGAGCGACAGCTGCTTATGGGCACTTTGGGCGCGACCACTTCCCATGGGAAAAAACCGATAAAGCAGACGCTTTAAGAAGTGCGCTTTAAATTGCTAAATAGCCAATTTCTCTTCTGAAATTGGCTATTTCTCTTTAGCTCATTATGCCGTCCCCTCGATGTATCCTCACGTCCTCACAATATAAAAAGATTAAAATAAATTCTGAAAAAATTTTTCAACTCTAAAAGTCACGTCTACACTTAAACTTAAACAAAGATATTTATATAAAAAATAGCAGCATAACACTCTCACTCTTGTTTTTTTGGAATGCACCGATGAAGTATTTAATTGCTATAAGCGTCATGATCGGGGTGTCGGTTTATTCCTATACCGTAACCGCCGCAGAGTTTATTAACGTCAACCCACCTATTATCACTGACGATAATCAGTTCAAGTCTGCTTTTTCTTATCAAACAGTGCTGCTGCCAAAGTGGTCATTCAATTTAAAATTTCATCGCCAGTTACTCGGCAATGGCATCTGGCTGGATACTGTAAGTCAAAATACACCTATCGAGTCTGTTCGTGTATCGGCCAGCCGGCTTATCTCGTCAAATTCTTCGCAACGATTATTCGCTGCATTGCAAGGCAGTAACCATTCCGTCATTGAAGAAGCACTATTATATCTTCCTACCAACGCAGGTAACGCAGCGAGTTTTGGCTGGCAGTTAGGCGATCAAAACTCATTAAATATGGCTTTAGAATATGAATACCGAGAAGTGGGAGAAGTGGATATCAATACATTGATGATGGGAGTTAAATACGCGTTTTAGTGAGCCGTTATCGAATTTTCTCTAAAGTACACTTCGCACAGATAATGCGTAGGTAGTTTGAATCATCTGTGCATCGGCACTGGCACGATGTCGAGGTACTTTCATTTTGGTCAAAACGCTTTGCTTAATGAGTGGCCAATCTTCCACTTGTCTTTCATTTAATATCATCTCAATCGGCGAAAGTGAGAACCCCATCGCCAGTCCTGAGGCAGCAAATAACTTTCGCAGCCAGGAATAATCTACTGCCCACCCATCAGAATAAACGGTTTGCCCCATTAGCAAGCGGTTAAGCATCAGGCACACCTCTCTTCCCTGCTGTCCATGGAGTAACAGTTCATCTCTGGATATTCCGTGAACCTCTTCAGCGGCTTCATCCCAATGGTGCCATTCGCTAAAGGGTTTAATAAGACTGCAATATTTTTCACCTTCCCCTGTCACCACCCCTATTTCAATAGGGTAGCTATGCGCACCAAAACCGCTTGCTTCGATATCTAAAATAGTAGGGACCATGATTAATTCATATTCAGCTTACTGAGTATGAGTAAGCTTAGTTGCATAATTGACAAAAATCAGGCAGTAATATAAGTCGAACCATCTTCTTTGCATTTTGCTCCATAAAAATAGGTAAGTATATTCGTGGCCAACTATTTGCTTAATTTGCTTAATACATATTACTCCCTTGCACGTAGATTACGTGTCGACAAGGTTATGCCATTGCGGGTATCGGTCAGGACAAAACGACTACTCTTCATGGTATTATGAACAGTCGATTCTCTCGCCTATATACCCACGTAGGACTGTTCGCTACGCTTCGAGCATTCATCATTTTTTTAGCGGCTTTCCTACTTCTACAGTCTTTTCACTATGGTACCGCCTACTTAGCCAGCCAGCAGTCAGTCCAAAACGTCAACATGTGGTTTACAGAAGGGCAGATTTCCTCTCAAGCGGAGGTGGTAGAAACGTTAGCGGCTTTGCAACAAGCGGATGAGCAGCTGCCTTTTGATGCTCAAATAAAAATTGCCCTCGCAAAACTGTATATACTGCTTTCAGAATCACACAATACGAGTAAATACTTGAGTCTCGCCAGGATCAGAGCGCAGCAGGCAAAGGTTTTGCAACCCACTCATTTCGAAGCCGATAGTTTAATGGTGTTATTAGATGATAAACACCATGCCCCAACTGACCGTTTTATTGCTCATTTGCGTATCGCGTTAAAATCGGGTGGATTAGAGCAAACAGGACAACTTATTCTTGGCCCTGCAGTCGTAGCCCGGTGGGAGCAGTTACCTGAAGACATACGCCAACTGGCTGGTCCCATGATTAAGAGCATGCTGTCGGAGGAAGGTGTGAGAGAAGTATTATTTGCCGCAATGCATGACGCTAAACTCTATCGTCCCTTTGCCAAATTCTCCCCTAACCGTAAAACCTCTGCTCTTTTAAGGAAATTAGATAAGGAAAAGGGATGACAAACGCCATTATTCTTCCTGCTAGCCGATATAGTAAATCTATAAATAATATTGCTTTGGGAGCCTTGATAACGTGTCTATGTATTTTTCCCTGGTTACATGGTATTGAATTGGTATGGCAGCAACTTTTTTTCTGCGGGTCAGTCTTCACGATTTTACTTATCTGCATAGTAAATTGGCAGCCTGTTTTTAAAACCCCTCCCCCGCTCAAGTTCACTTCAATATGTTTTTTCTTGTGGTTAATTTTAATGGCCATGTATCTCGTCCCCCTCCCTGCTGAGTGGGTGAGTAAGTTAGCCCCAGCGACATATCAATGGTATCAAAATTCCACGCCAAGTAAGCTTCAGCCCTTATCACTCTATCCTCAGGTTTCGTTTATCGAAGTTATTAAATATGCGTCTCTGGGCGCACTATTTCTCGCTGTTTATAAAACCTGCGATTCGCTTAGAAAAATCCGTATTCTCTTTTACGGATTGGTATTAGGCGCTACGGTAACGGCACTCTATTCTTTACTGAATTTTGCAACTAATGGCGCATTCGAGCTGGTTCAGGCTATCCCCCCCTGGGATTTAAAATGGAGCGAAGGAGTACGAGGTACGTTTAGCTATAAAAATCAATACGCTATGTATCTAGTAATGAGCTTATCCATTTCATTCGGCCTACTTATCGAATATTGGTTCACCGCCAAGAAACAGCAACCCAACCGGTTTCCCTTTAAAACACCCCCGCTGTTAGTACTCGTGGGATGTACTATGATTTTATTGTTCACGCTTCTCAATACTAGTTCCCGTGGAGCCCTGATTTCGTTGGCGTTGGCGACCGGCTGTGTGATCGGAATGGTTACGCTTGCTAATCCGGGCTTTCGAGCTGTGGTGTTCAAACCCAAATTTGTTGGCTTTGGCGCAATAGTATTTTCATTAATATTGATTATTTTTAGCCAGACGTCCGTCTTTAAACGGTTTACCGAAAGTCAATTTGAAGACAACGGCCGCGTTATGCTGCACCAAACCGCCATAAGCGTAATCGCTGAATTCGCACCAGCGGGGACGGGACCTGGAACCTACCCCTATATACAGCATTATTTCAAAAACGAAAAACTTGGCAACAGCGCCATGTCCAAACGAGCTCACAATGATTATTTAGAAACCATTGCTACGCAGGGTTTTATAGGGGCAGGATTATTACTTTCTATGCTGATGTCGCTAATGTATGGAACGATAAGAAAAACAAAATTCAAGGTAAGCCAATTACGTCATGGCATTTATATAGGGCTGCTCGCCTACATCATTCAGTCTAGCTTTGACGTAAACGTTTCGACCTTTTACTTACCGGCCTTTTTTGTAGTACTGCTGGCTATTGGAAATCGGCTTAGATCTGGTTCTCTGAACAAATTATCTAAACTAAGTTAAAGAGTGGAGTTGGCCGATAAGCCGGGTTCTGTCTGGGGCAATCATTCCTCTAGCCTATTCATCGCTGAATAGTTCAAGCAACCTACCCGATCCCAACGCGGGCCACATATAGCGGGATCCTATTTGGTCTTGCTCCGAGTGGAGTTTACCGTGCCACAAACTGTTACCAGTTGCGCGGTGCGCTCTTACCGCACCCTTTCACCCTTACCGGCATATAAATATGCTTAGGCGGTTTGCTCTCTGCTGCACTTGTCGTCGGCTCACGCCGCCCAGATGTTATCTGGCACTCTGCCCTATGGAGCCCGGACTTTCCTCCCCTCTCTTACGAGAGCAGCGATTGCCTGGCCAACTCCGCGAGGGATTTTACAGCAAACGGCTCATACTGGCGATAAAATAAAAGAAATTTTTATATCACTGTTTCGCAGCTATAACAACTTCCCGCTATAAACTAGCGTTAAAACCGCCTGAATTGGTCTTTGCAGGGTTTCTTAAACCTGGGGATAGTGAACAAACGAAGATTTGTCCCACGGTATGGATGAATGGTGTAGTACCCATAACAGCCTACTCCTTTTGGATAGGAAACCAGATGCAGATGCCAGCATGACCCTGATCGAGAGGTATTCCTCCGGCTAATTAAGACCTAGGCTGGCGAACGTCTCGCAACGCATTTCTCTGCACTCTAGCTTGGTAAAATCGGGCTCAACCTTTTGACTCAAGTAGTTTCACCCAATGGGGTAATACATCAAGATGTTCAAGAATGATCTTAACGCATACGAGAATGGGCACGGCAAGTAATATGCCCATTACGCCCCATAACCAGCCCATTACAGCGAGCCAGAGTATGATAATAAGTGGATTAAGTCTGAAACTTTGACCCAATATAGCCGGCGTAATGAATTGAGATTCCAGGATATTGATACATAAAAACACCGCTGGCGGTAGAAAAGCAGTCGATACCAACCCATATTGTACCACCCCGACCATCAATAGGATTGTGCAACTTATCAGACCTCCTAAATAGGGCACAAAATTGAGCATTCCCACTAACACCCCCCAGAGAATTGCATCTTCGACACCGAGCAAGTAAAAGGCAATCGCCGTACATAGACCCAACAAGCCATTTATTAAGCTAATGGTGATAATATAATTAGAGAGACGTTTTTGGATTTGCCCTACAAGCACTACAGTGCGTCGCTTGTTTACCACTACTGGGAAATCCTTTATAAACACGTTAAATAAGGCGGGGCCGAATATAAGTAGGAAGAGTATCAGTATGATACTACCGAACACCTGTGCAATTAGAAAAGGCGCGGTAGCTAAAACAGACAGTAATACCTCAACACTACCTTGCTTGATTTGGCCAGTGACAACATTTTCCTCCACGGGCTCTTCCTTGACCTCGGGTTCGTCTTCTTTAAACCAATTACCGAAAAAAGAGTCTTCGTTATCCTCTTTGCGTTTTAAATCAGCTTCCGCCTGAGCTTTATTTTGTTCTTTTTCAAACTTATCGCTTATTTCCTGAATGTGATCTGTAAGCTGCGCCGATATTTTGGGTAATGTTTCCATCCAGCGCTCAGCCGGTTTTACCAACTCTACGCCTAAAAATGAGAAAGGCGCTATCAGTAGTCCAATCAGCACAAAAGCAGAAATAGTACGGGGAATATAGAGCTTCCTGCCTACTGTCACTAAAGGGCTAAGCAATAATGCGATAAATGCGGAAAACACGAGAGGTATGAACAGCGTTTTCGCTAAATAAAGCGTATAAATGACGGACAGCACTAAAAACACTTTCAATAGCTTTGTCTGCCTCGCTTCACGAAATGAAATGCCGCTTTGCGCCTCCCATTTATCGTGATGCCCGGCGTCAGCACCGTCTTTATTGTTGTTGTGCGTCAATTGCTTGTCTATCCCTTTTGGTTACATAATATGGCTGGCCGCCACTTTAAATCTATTTACAGTCATTGCTTTTACAAATCTACATGCCTGTATGAGATATTGATTGTACGTTGCGCTATTTGATGTGGACTTGCGGTCGACTAAATTAAGGCCGTTTCCCTCAATGTTACTCGAAGCCACTGTTACCTAAGCAAAAGTAGACTCATCCATTATCCATTGATATTCCCGAGCAGGTAGCAAGCCTGCCAAAACAGCAACGTAAATGATAGCAATGAAGGGTGCGATGAAGGAATGTCCCTGGTGTACGTGGTTGAGTACAGCAAAGTCGAAACACGTATTGAAAGATGGGTAATCACCAGCGTCAAGCTACCGATTACACAATGCGGGAAGAAGGCCTGGCGCAGCACCTGAAAAGTTTATAAGGGGCATCTACCTATGAAAACTTATCGCCCAGTTGACTATCCAGCTTCGTCGAAATCTTGCGGCGAGCCTAACAACTATTCGGACATAGTAATGTTTAAAACGGTAGAAGCATGACAAGAAGGAATGGGGTTCCCATTACTATAATAATGGGGGTGCAAAAACCCTCCGTAATGAGGGCTTTCACTGTCTACTAACTTTTAGCGATCACCCTGGCAAATTCGCATTATGATAAACATCCTGTACGTCATCACAGTCGTTTAACATTTCCATGAACTTTTCAAACATAGGTAAATCGTCTTCACTGATGTCGGTTTCAGTCTGTGGGATCCAACTGATCTCTTCTGCGTCAAAGTTGATATCCGGGTACGCATCCGTCAATGCGGTTTTTACTTTATAAAATTCTGTATTTGGCGCGTAGACAGTAATTTTACCGTCTTCTTGCTCAACTTCCGTTACATCAACGTCAGCTTCCATCAGCACTTCTAATATAGCGTCCTCGTCTTCGCCTTCAAATACGAAAACGGCCTGATGATCAAACATGTGAGAAACTGCACCTGGTGCACCTATTTTTGCCCCTGTTTTAGTGAAACAGTTACGCACATCGGTGATGGTACGATTGTTATTGTCGGTCAAACAGTCAACAATTACCATGCAGTTGCCCGGCCCAAAACCTTCATACCGTGCTGGCACGAAGTCTTCACCGGCGCCACCTGCGGCTTTATCAATAGCTTTGTCAATAACATGACCTGGAACCTGGTCTTTCTTAGCCTTCTCCATAAGACGCTTCAATGACAGATTAGTATCAGGATCGGTCCCGCCGTTTTTGGCACACACGTAAATTTCTTTACCGTATTTCGAATAAACTTTCGTTTTTGCGCCAGCAGTTTTCGCCATTGCCGCTTTTCTTACTTCAAATGCTCTTCCCATCTTAACTTTCTCGCATCATTAACTGTAACTGTTCACACGCTATCCCTGTAAGAGGGATAAAAAATTAGCCCGATTCTACCCGATTATCTGTTAGATAACAGCCCCTAGGGTAAATGCTGTAATGCCAGATACTCATGTGACTGCATTTCTTTTAAACGACTTAAGCAACGTTTAAATTCAAAGGTAAGTTTTCCTTCACTATAGAGCAATTCCAGAGGAACAGCCGCAGACATAATTAACTTTACATTGCGTTCGTAAAATTCATCTACCATAGCAATGAAGCGCCTGGCCGTATCATCGTTGTGTTGTCCCATTGCTTTCACGTTAGCTAACAGAACAGAATGGTAAATCCGACTGATTTCAATGTAATCGCTTTGGCTGCGAGGCCCTTCACAAAGTCCTTTGAAGTCAATCATCATTACACCATCTGCATTACGAGTCGTTTTTATTGGCCGATGATTAATTTCAATGGTTTCATCTTCTGTTCCTACTTCCGGTGCTAATTGTAAAAAGTACTCATGCAGATTTTTTGTGGCCACTTCGTCCAAGGGATAATGATAAATCTCTGCCTGCTCCAATGTACGCAATCGATAATCTATTCCGCTGTCGACATTGATTACCCGAGTATGCTCATTGATTAAACGTATTGCCGGAAGAAAACGGGCGCGCTGTAAACCGTTTTTATATAAGTCATCTGGAATAATGTTCGATGTAGCCACCAACACTATACGATGGGTAAAAAGTGCCTCCATCAAGGTGCCTAAAATCATGGCATCAGTAATGTCAGAAACGAAAAACTCATCAAAACAAATGACGCGCGTTTCTTTTGCAATTTTTGCTGCGATAGCTTGTAGCGGATCAGACACATCTTTCAACTGCTTGAGTTCATCATGAATTCGATACATAAAACGGTGAAAATGCACGCGCATTTTATTATGAAATGGCAGGCACTCATAAAAAGTATCGACTAAATAGGTTTTCCCTCTACCCACTCCCCCATAAAAATAAATACCCTCAACTGCGGCGGGTAAATCCGATTTTCCGAACAATGACTTAAATTTGCTTGACCACGTTTTTTCCACCTGAGCTTCGGTAAGATCGTCATATAATCGTTGTAATTCTTTTACCGCATTTTCCTGTGCTGAGTCATAATGAAAGTCAGGAAGTGCAAGATCTTGCTGATATTTTTGCCAGGGAGTCAAAGGTGACGTTACTGCTGAACTCATGGTAATAAACCGAACATCTTTTAAAGCGCTTGAAAAATGTCATTATGGCCCTAATTTAAGGGGAAATCACGGTGAATAATAAATTTAGCGGAATTCCAATGCACCGGTTGCGGTATATTTACCAACAATTTTCTCGCGCATTGGTAGTGGTTACTTGCTATAGTCAAAATAACAACCGCTCTTAATTTCACAATGAAGCGTATTTATAATTACCAACCCTAATTACCCAAGAAACTGATTGGAGATGTCGATGGATGTATTAATTCCTCTAGCATTACTGGCTACAGGTCTGATTATTGGATTTTTTGTTGCTCGTCATATGTATACTGGGTCGGATAACAGCTATGCCGAAAAACGTGCTGAACAGTCTATTAAAGATATGATGGCGCAGCAGGCTGAACATCATATCCATCAAACACGTCAAACGATTGAAGACATTGAGAATCAATGTTACGCACTCAAGCAGCAAGTGGAAGAATATGAAACCTTGTTGAAACAAGGTGATAATGATGATACGTCGCGTGTTCCATTTTACGGCGAACAGGCGACTACTTATTTAAGAAATAATCTAAAAGGCAAAGAAAAGAGTAAATCATCTAAGGTCGCTGGTGCGCAACCACTTGACTTTGCAAACACGGGTTCTGGGTTATTCGTCGGTTCAGCTGAGCAGTCTACCGAAGAAAAACCCCGCTAAGGGAACTTTTTACCTTCCCTTCAGTCTCTGAGTTAACCACATATGTCGCATAGTATAGTAAGGAGTGTGAGCGAGTATGAATAAGCGTTTTCGCCAGATGTTGATGGTGTCCAGTATTGTTGTTGGCGCCTTTGGTCTTCACATGCAAGCTTCGGCAGCGTTACCCTTTTTCGGCAATGATAAGGATAAAGAGGTACCCACGCTGGCACCGATGCTTGAAAAAGCCACCCCCGCTGTTGTGAGTATTGCGGTAGAAGGGACCCAGACGGCCCGCCAGCAAGTACCGGAAATGTTCCGCTACTTCTTTGGGGCCCCTCAAGAGCAACTTCAAGAGCGACCATTCAGAGGTTTAGGCTCAGGCGTTATCATAGATGCTGAAAAAGGTTATGTTGTTACTAACGCGCACGTAGTACAACACGCAGACGAAATTACAGTTAAGCTTAGAGGTGGCCGAGTTTTTAAAGCTAAAAAGCTTGGCGAAGACGAACAAAGCGATATCGCTTTGCTTAAAATAGACGCAGACGACTTAACAGCCCTCCCCATTGCCAATTCAGACAAAATGCGTGTCGGTGACTTTGTAGTTGCGGTGGGTAACCCCTTTGGTCTTTCCCAAACAGTTACATCCGGCATCGTTAGTGCATTGGGACGTTCTGGACTTAACATTGGCGGTTACGAAGACTATATCCAAACCGATGCGGCTATTAACCGCGGAAATTCTGGTGGCGCGCTAGTTAACCTAAAGGGTGAATTGGTAGGTATAAACACCGCTATCTTTGGTCCAAACGGGGGTAACGTTGGAATTGGCTTCGCTATCCCAAGCAATATGATGAAAAGTCTGGTAGACCAGATTGCTGAGTTTGGTGAAGTACGCCGGGGTTTGCTTGGTATATTAGGTAGTGATGTCGATGCTGGTCTTGCTGAAGCAATGAATGCTAAGGTGAATATTGGAGCATTTGTGAGTGAGGTACAACCAGAATCCGCAGCAGAAAAAGCCGGATTGAAGGCGGGTGATATTATCACCGCGATTAATGGGAGAAACTTAAACAGCTTTGCCGAACTACGGGCTAAAATCGCCAGTATGGGCGCGGGGGCCAAAGTTGAACTCACCATTCTTCGCAAAGGCGATAAAATGAAAGTGGATGTTGTGTTAGACGATGCCACCCAAACGGAAGTGACTGCTGCACAAATTCACCCAGCGCTCGAAGGGGCAACATTAATTAACGGTGACGACGGGGCGGGCAATGCCGGTGTACAGGTTACCGAATTACAGCGCAATAGCCCTGCTGCACGTATCGGTTTACAATCTGATGATGTTATTATCGGCGTGAACCGTAAGCGGATCACTACAGTAGGTGAGTTCCGAGACGCATTGGACTCAGCCTCAGGTGTTATTGCCTTAAATGTCAGACGTGGTAATTCTACCCTGTATTTAGTAATTCGTTAGAATCCTCATTTGGGCAGCGTAACGCTCGCTGCCCTTATTCCACTTTCCATTGGCGATCACTTTCAACAGTGGTATTCTTTGTTTTGATTTAATTTTTCAAGTATTAGAATGATTTTCGAATCAGGCTAAATTTTTAACTGCAGAGAATGTCTAATTGTGTCTGGTACTCGGTTTATCACCTATCTTTTTAAAGCTGCTTTTCTTGGACTGATTGTTGCTGTCCTAATATTGCTTTTGGTACCTGATTTGCGTAAAGGGAGTGGGTTTTCGGAAAATTTATTCGCCGAATCGCCCTTAGCCCCCGTTCGCGATTCTCATTTTAGTTCGTTAAGTCAAGCAGCCCCAGCAGTTGTCAATATTTATAGCGTGAGCATCGAGAACGATACAGGCTTATTTCGCAATCAACCTAGAGAGCGCACCAGTCTCGGCTCTGGTGTAATCATGACTGAGAATGGATACTTGTTAACCTGTCACCATGTGGTAAAGAATGCCGATAGTATCTTCGTCGCAGTTCAAGATGGACGGGTGTTGGAAGCACAGATTATCGGTAATGACCCGTTAACTGACCTTGCGGTATTAAAAGTGAATGCAGATAACTTACACGTTATTCCACAGCTAAAAGAGCCGAATCTTCGTGTTGGTGATGTGGTAATGGCCATCGGTAACCCTTACGACCTAGGCCAAACTATTACTCATGGTATTGTGAGTCGCGCAGGCAGAAATGGCCTATCTAATTACGTAGATTTCATTCAAACTGATGCCGTTTTGAATCAGGGTAATTCAGGTGGCGCCCTCGTTGACAGTAATGGATACCTGGTGGGGATAACGAATGCAAACTTTCAGGTGCGTGATTCCTCTCGGCGAATTAGAAACGTAGACGGTATTAACTTTGCTGTTCCTTACGAACTTGCAAAACGCGTGATGGATGAAATTATCACCGAGGGCAAAGTAACCCGTGGGCAACTTGGTTTTATAGGGCAAGAATATCGAGGCGGGCCGGGTATTGTCGTAACAGCTGTATCTAATAACAGCCCAGTTGGGAAAGCGGGATTAAAAGCGGGCGATATGATTCTCGCTATTGACGGCGTTCGCCTGGAGAGTGCCTCGAAAACGCTAGACATGATTGCAGAGACGTCACCAGGAACGGAATTGGAGCTGGAAATAAGTCGCGGTGACGAGTTAATTACCTTTAAGGTAGTCGTTGCGGAATTAGGCGCTTAGGTTTTTCACCTGTTTACATTCAAGATTATCGACTCTTATTCAGGGCGAAATTCTTCTACCTTTGATAAACCTATGTGTGTAGGTTGAATGAAATGCAATGGCGTCAGATTGGTCCGCTCACCCCGTACAAACGCCCGAAGAGCGAAACAATATCCATGTTTTTTACACTCATTCTACAATCCTACGCTATGTAATTTGCCGAAAAAAACGCCAGACCTACCCTTTGAATGAATAGTGAAAAGTGAAAAATAAAAAGTAAAAAGTAAAAAGTAAAAAGGGGAGCTTAGCTCCCCTTTTTAATCGCGACGCTCGCTAATAATGACATACAGACTTATTGTAATAGGTCATTTTTTCGCGCTTGTACCGTAAGTTCCGTCTGGCCTGCATTCTTATCAATCATAAGTTTCTGGCCGGGATAGATTAAATTAGGATCTTCAATTTTATTGCGATTTTCATCGTGGATAGCGGGCCACTGCCAAGGGTTGCCGTATATTTGTGAACTTGCCGCGATTTCCCACAACGTATCACCATCTTTCACGACATACTCTTCAACGCGATTTTTGAGTTCTTCGTTCAAACTGTGCAATATATTGTAAGATTTGCGTCCCTTGTCCTGATTAAGCGCAGTTTTTCCTTCATTTTTTAACTCTTGCTGATTTTCGCTCAAGTTATCGTACGTTTTAACTTGCTCCCATTCTTTCTCTGCCATTTCAAGATAGCGCTGGTTTTCCTTCTTAGCACGTTCTTGCGCTAAACGCTTCTTCTCTTCCTCTGCTTCTCGTTGCTTGATAGTTGTTACTTCTTTCTCCGCACGAGCGATAAGTGTCGCTGAGGTGTTTGGATCGCAATTGTTAATAGCTTCCTGAAGTTCGGCTTGTAAAGCCTTCGCGCCAGCAGGCGTCCATCTTACTTTTTTCTTATAAATGGCGTCGTTTAATGACGCATTTAATTCTTTCATTTCATTAATTGTTTCAGCATTACAAGTACTCACAAATTTATCATCTGTGTCGCCGTTGCTTGCGCACCCTACAATAGCTGTTAACCCCATCGCTGCTAAAGCCGAAGTTTTCAGAATACCTTTCTTAGCAATAGTCATTAGTGCCTCCATAAAAAATTTATAACTTCAGGAGGTAGCAAGCAATGTACGCGCCATATGAACTGAGAGGGTATGCTAAAGAAATATATTAGTTTTATAATGAACAATGTAATCTATTGCCTATCAACCACTTAAATGAATGGTTATACACAATAACGAGTGATTATTAAAATCATGTAATGATGTAAATCACGTTTTTAAGCGCATAAAAATACGGTAGCAGGGGAATACTATTGTAAAAAGTTTAGGCGGATTGTTACTCTTTCTCGCAATGTTGATCGTTAATGAATGAGCTAAAACAATCTCTATAGCGAATACGGGTGTAGCGTAATAGGGAGGTAATTTAATTCGTGCAGACTAAATACTTGGAGGCATTTCGCCCGCCTACGACATGTTTATCATGTTTACTGTCGTACGTGAGGGCATACAGTTACGTAGCGCTAAACGCGTCGGGAGAGTAAGGCTTGTGCGTTCACAAAGCAACATAAAAAAATGCCGCATAATAGGACGGCATTTTTTATTCAAATAATTACGTATTAACTCGCCTGATATGTGCGCCGAGATTATTTAATTTCTTTTCGATGCTTTCGTACCCTCTATCTAAGTGATAGATACGATTCACATGCGTTTCTCCCTCTGCGATCAAACCAGCAATAACTAAACTGGCAGAGGCACGCAAATCTGTCGCCATTACCGGCGCACCTTTTAGTGTCGAACTTCCTTTAGTAACGGCACTATTAGCCTCTAGCGCTATGTTAGCGCCCATTCTTTGCAGTTCCGGCACATGCATAAAGCGGTTTTCAAAAATGGTTTCGGTTACCACCCCGGTGCCTGTTGCAGCACAGTTTAGCGTAACAAACTGGGCTTGCATGTCTGTAGGGAATGCTGGGTGAGGAGCTGTTTTTACGTTTACTGCTTTGAGCTCACGGTTCTGCATATCCAGCTCTATCCAATCGTCGCCAATGGAAACGTTAGCACCAGCCTGCTCTAGCTTATCCAATACGGCATCCAGCGTGTGTGGTGCGGCATCCAGGCATTTTATCTTGCCGCCTGTTATCGCTGCCGCAACCAAAAACGTACCCGTTTCTATTCGGTCGGGTAAAACAGCGTAATTACACCCATCGAGTGAGTCTACACCTTCAATAGTTATATTATCCGTTCCCGCGCCAGTAATGTTCGCACCCATACTAGTCAAACAAGCGGCCAAATCCACAATTTCGGGCTCTCGAGCAGCGTTCTCCAGTACGGTAGTACCTTGCGCTAATGCTGCTGCCATCATTAAGTTTTCGGTGGCACCGACACTAACCATATCCATAAAAATTCTGGCACCTTTAAGCCTGCCGTTAACTTCAGCTCGAATATAGCCTTCATCAACTTCGATCTTCGCACCCATTTTTTCTAAACCAGCTAAATGCAGATTTACCGGGCGCGCTCCTATAGCACAGCCTCCTGGCAGCGAAACGTTGGCTTTGCCTTGCTTCGCCAATAGTGGCCCTAATACCAAAATAGAAGCTCGCATTGTACGAACCAGATCATAGGAGGCGGTCACGCTGGATAACGAATCCGCACACAAATGTACCTGATTGTCTGCGTATTTATCAACACGCACCCCTAATTCCTTTAGTAATGCTACCGTAGTATTGATGTCACGCAGTACAGGTACATTAGAATAGCGACAAGGTTTTTCGGTTAACAGCGCCGTCATTAGCAACGGTAATGCAGCGTTCTTCGCTCCTGAAATGGTAACCTCACCTCTTAATGGTGGGCTTTTAGTTATTATTAGTTTTTCCACGAAAATTACCTGTTATCTATGAAGGTATATGGAATTGACGTTCACGCTGCCAATCTTTTTCAGAGAAAGTTTTGATAGATATGGCATGCATGGTGCCATCGGCTATTTTATCGGAAAGCGGTGCATAAATTGCCTGTTGACGCTTCACTCTGCTTAACTGGCTGATTTCATCGCTTACCGCGACGATAGTATAGTGTGAGCCATCTTGCTTAACGTGCACTTCGGCAAGGTTAAGCGCTGACAACAACACTGCTTCAATTTCTTTTGCTTCCATTAATAACCTTTAAACTATCGCGTTTTAAATTGTTTGCGTTTCGGACATTGGCAAAAGCTTATCCATCTCACTGATTTTAGCAAGCTTAATTAATTTTGCCGGGGCATCAGTTAACGTAAGGTCAATTGCCTGTTTACGGGCATCTCTTATTGCGTTTATCAGCCACGCCAGTCCTGCGCTATCAACCCGTTCTACACTGCTTAAATCAAATTCGCACTGTCTATTGGAAATGAGCTGTTCACGCTGTGTAGCGCTAAGCATTTCCCACCAATTCTTTTGCAGCACATCGCGATCAAGGTTACCTTTAACCGCGACTTTTCCATCGCTATTTACCTGAAAAATGGGATTCACTTTTTATTCTGCACTTTCTTCGCGTTCTTTAAGTTGAACAGGTCGAGAAATTTTATCATTCATCAATGCTATCACCTGATCAATTCCCTGCTGGCGTAATATAGATTCAAATTCGCTACGCTTGCTATTAAGCATACTGATCCCTTCAGCAACCATATCATACGCTTTCCATTCGTTTGTTCGGCTATCCTTTCTAACTTTAAAAGCGATATTGATTTCGGGCCTTTGGGGATCCTTCACGATAGCGCGAACAGTAACGCTTTTTTTATCTTCAAACGAAGCTTCCGGCTCAAACTCTACAGTTTGATTATCATAGTATCCCATCGCCACCGCATAGGTAGTAATTAAATACTGCCTAAAAACACTAACATATTCAGATAATTTAGCCTTAGGAACGGATTTGAAATGTTTACCTAATACCATAAAGGCAGCAAACTGATAATCAATATGAGGTAGAAGCTCTTCTTCCATAATGGTGCGCAGCACTTCAGGATTTTTTTCAATTTGAGTTTGGTTTGCCTTCATTCGATCAAAGGTTCTCATAGCGACATCCTCGACCAGCTCATAAGGATTCTGCTCATTAATTGCAGAGTCTGCGTTTGCACCAAAAACTGCACATACCCACAGACCAATGACCACCGATAACTTTTTCACGCTTACGCTCCTACCAAAAAAAAATTTCTTTAGTGAGTACTTACTACTCATCTTTGCCTCTATTAAACAAGAACTGACCAATCAAATCTTCGAGCACTAGTGCTGATTTCGTATCCTGTAAATAATCGCCATCTTTCAAATTCTCAATTCCATCGATGGTAAAGCCCGGTTGGAAACCAACGTACTGCTCACCAAGTAGACCTGAAGTCAGGATTGATACCGAACTGGTTTCAGGAAACTCATTGTATTCCTGCAATATGCTCAGCTCAACAACGGGTGTAAAGTCTTCCCTATCAAGTTTGATTGACGCCACTCTACCAATAATCACGCCCCCCACCTTTACCGCCGAGCGCTCTTTTAAGCCCCCGATGTTATCGAACTTGGCAAACAGCGTATAAGTATCCCCCTGATTAGTAATGGTCTGATTAGCCACCTTTAGAGAAAGCAATAAAATCGCACCAATTGTTAACAGGACAAATACGCCCACCATCAGTTCCACTCTGTACTTGTTCATTGTTACTCCTTATTCAATTCCGAACATCAGTGCGGTTAAAACAAAATCTAAGCCCAATACGGCTAATGACGAAAACACTACCGTTTCTGTTGTGGCTTTACTGATCCCTTCAGACGTTGGGATACAATCATAACCTTTAAATATGGCAATCCAGGTTACAACTGTGGCGAAAACAAAACTTTTGATAATGCCATTAAGAACGTCTTTATCAAAATCAACAGTCGATTGCATTATTGACCAGTAGCTACCACTGTCAACACCTAGCCAGTCTACGCCAACCAAATGCCCTCCCAAAATACCAATAGCGCTGAACAACAACGCAAGCATTGGCATCGAAATAAGCCCTGCCCAAAATCTTGGCGCCACCACTCGTCTGAGTGGGTCAACTGCCATCATTTCTAAACTACTTAATTGCTCCGTCGCCTTCATTAAGCCGATTTCTGCAGTCAGCGCGGAGCCAGCTCTACCGGCGAACAATAGTGCCGTTACCACAGGCCCTAACTCTCGTAGCAGCGATAGCGCAACCATTGGCCCAAGGCTAGCCTCAGCCCCATAATCTACCAAAATAGTATAGCCTTGAAGTGCCATCACCATGCCGATGAACAATCCTGACACCAGGATGATTAACAGCGACTGAACACCAACCACATAAACCTGTTTAATTGTCAGTGGAATATTTTTCACTCTGGGCACTGCGAACAGCGCACCAAACAGCATCAACGCAGCCCTTCCTGCTGCGGCAAAACGCGAAATCGTTTTAACGCCTAAGGCGTGGATGGCGTTCATGGGTTAGCTCCAAACATTGCCTCTTCAATATTTTGGGCAGGGTAATGAAAAGGTACGGGTCCATCTGCCTGTCCTTTCAAAAACTGTTGCACTAATTCGGAATCGCTCTCGCGAATTTGCTGAGCAGTGCCCTGCCCTATCACCCGCTTATCGGCCAATATATAAATGTAATCGGCAATAGTCAGTACTTCGGTCACATCGTGCGTTACTACCACACTGGTTAAATTAAGCGCGTCGTTAAGCTCACGAATTAGCTTAACTAACACACCCATCGATATTGGGTCTTGTCCAGCAAAGGGCTCATCGAACATGATTAAATCGGGGTCCAATGCAATCGCGCGAGCAAGTGCGGCCCGTCTTGCCATACCGCCTGATAACTCAGAGGGCATTAGCGATGCGGCACCACGTAAGCCCACTGCTTGAAGCTTTAAAGCAACAATAGTCGCAATAATGTCTTCAGATAGCTTCGTGTGCTCGCGTAATGGAAAAGCGACATTGTCAAATACGGTCATATCTGTAAATAGCGCACCGCTTTGAAAAAGCATACTCATCCGCCTGCGCGTTTCGTACAGTTCTCCACGACTCATTTTAACAATTGAAGCATTGTCGAAGCGAATATCACCATTGTCTGGAAGCAACTGCCCGCCGATTAACCTTAACAGCGTGGTCTTGCCAATTCCGCTTGGGCCCATTACTGCTGTGATTTTACCTTTTGGAACGCCTATGGTGATACCGTCATAAATAAGGCGATCTCCTCGGCTAAAGGTTATGTCATCAATTTCAACCAGGTTATCCATTTGTTCGAATACGATCCTTGATGTCTACAAAAAATAAAAAAATATGCCACGCAGTAAAGTAAATGCTCTACAGCGAGTAGATTTAAAACAACCGCATGGTAAGCAAATGGCAAGCCGAAATTGTGCTACCCTTCAACTGCAAAGGAATGCGATTTGATCAATATGGCTATTGTACGCTTTTTCAAGGGGCCGTGGCAAAAGCAAAAAGTTACAAGTTATGTTCTAATTTTACGAATGTAAAATTCCTGTAAAATTGATGTATTGCGCAATTTGATTAGGCAAAAGCCTTTGTTTTTGCGACAATCTTAACCAGGTCACAGGTTGTATTACGTGAGAAGTGAAATAGAGTGCTTTTACAAATAACTATCTTTGTTTTGGGATTGATTGTTTTAGGCTGGAGCGCAGACCGCTTTGTCTATGGTGCATCTGCCTTAGCCAGAAATATTGGCGTATCTCCGATGATGATTGGTTTAACTATCGTAGCCATGGGTTCATCTGCGCCTGAAATTGTCGTTTCTGCTATTGCCTCTGCTAATGGAAACATGAATACCGCAGTAGGTAACGCGTTGGGTTCAAATATCACCAACATAGCACTCGTCTTGGGTATTACTGCTTTAGTAAAGCCGTTGGTAGTGTCATCAATTACGCTAAAAAGAGAAATGCCCGTTCTTATCCTTATAACATTAATTGCAATGTTTTTTATGTTTGATGGGCAACTGGCTCGACATGAGGGCATGATACTTATTGGTTTATTTGTGTTTGTTTTGGCAGGAATGGCGTGGTTATCTTTACATGTAGATAAAAGCGACCCTCTGATGGCCGAAACGGCTGAGGAAATCCCCAAAGATGTCAACACCGGGGTAGCGGTGCTATGGATTGGCGTGGGCTTAATTCTATTGCCTTTAAGTGCTCAGTTTCTGGTTGATTCAGCCGTTTTCATTGCTAGCCATTTCGGCATTAGTGATCTTGTAATTGGTCTTACTATTATTGCCTTAGGCACCAGCTTACCGGAATTGGCTACGTGCATCGCCGGTGTCAGAAAGGGGGAGGATGATCTTGCATTGGGCAATATAATAGGTTCGAATATTTTTAATTTGTTGGCAGTGCTCGGGATGCCGGGCTTGATTGCACCAGGATTACTAGAGGAAGGTGCATACCAGCGCGATATGTACGTGATGCTTGGTTTGACTCTGATGTTGTTTTTATTCAGCTTTGATCTAAAAGGCCGCCGGCAAATTAATCGTGTAGAAGGTTTTATTTTAGTGTTGAGTTTCCTGTTATATCAGTACTGGTTGTTTGGATAAGTAATGAAAGACTATTCGTTTATTGCATCCGCAAAAAAAGTTATTCAAATTGAGCAAGAAGCAATCAACCAATTGTCTTCACGGTTGGGAGATGAATTCGAAAGTGCGTGTAAATTACTGTTAAACTGCAAAGGTAAAGTGGTTGTATGCGGCATGGGGAAATCTGGACATATCGGCAATAAGATTGCCGCCACGCTCGCCAGTACAGGAACACCGTCTTTTTTTATGCATCCAGGCGAAGCTAATCATGGCGATTTAGGCATGCTTGGCGATGACGATGTGCTATTAGCCATATCAAATAGTGGTGAGACGGGCGAGTTACTAAGTATATTACCGGTAGTTAAACGTCTTGGTGTACCCGTTGTAGCAATGACGAACAACCTGGCAAGCTCGTTGGGAAGTTATGCAGATGTGGTTCTGGATATCTCAGTAAAAAAAGAAGCCTGCTCGCTCGGACTGGCGCCGACGTCCAGCACTACGGTTACCCTCGTTCTTGGCGATGCATTGGCAATCGCCCTGCTTGATGCTAAAGGGTTTACTTCGGACGATTTTGCACTTTCACACCCTGGCGGAAGCCTTGGCCGCAAATTATTGTTAAAAGTGAACGACATAATGTTGCGAGGAGAAGATTTACCTCTTGTCTCGCCTGACGATAAGATCACAGATGCTTTACTGGAAATCTCGAAAAAAGGCTTGGGGATGACCGGAGTCATTGACCAGCAAAATCGACTTATTGGTATCTTCACTGACGGAGATTTGCGACGGATATTGGATGCGCAGGTAGATATTCATCACACCCCAGTGGAAAAAGTGATGACTTCAGGAGGTAGAACAGTCTTCGCGGAGGATTTAGCAGTGGAAGCTCTGAATGTAATGGAAGCCCATAAGATAAGCGCGCTCATGGTAGTGAATGAGTCTCAACAGCCCGTGGGCGCATTTAATATGCATATGCTGCTCCGCGCAGGAGTGCTTTAGTGCCTACTATTAACACACTGTATACCACCATCGAATCTTCCCTATTTGATCAGCTCAAAAACGTTAAATTATTACTGTGTGATGTTGATGGCGTATTTTCAGATGGAAGGATTTACCTAGGCAATCAAGGAGAGGAGCTTAAAGCGTTTCACACACGTGACGGCTATGGAATCAAAGCGCTGGGGAAAATTGGCATAACGGTTGCTGTGATTACGGGGCGTCAGTCGGTCATTGTCCAACAACGAATGCAGGCACTAAAGGTTCCACACATTATTCAGGGGTGTGAAGAAAAAACATCTGCGGCGAAAAATCTTATTTCTCAATTAAATCTTTCACCAAACGAAGTCGCTGCTATGGGTGACGATATGCCAGATTTGGGTATGTTTTCCCACGCAGCTATACAGATAGCCGTATCCGATGCACATCCGATAGTTAAGCAACAAGCTAATTGGGTAACCACTAATCGCGGCGGTTTTGGTGCAGTACGTGAGGTATGTGACACCTTGTTACAAGCCAACGATGAATTAGATGCAATTCATGGTGCAAGCGTATGAGCAGGTTAACCTTAAGCATTTTAGCACTTTTTATATTGGCGGTACTTGTTTATCTTCCTACGTGGATGAGTGAAAAACCACACAGTAGAAATTATAAGGAAGTCAATGCACATAAACCTGCATACCGTGCGAAAAATATTACTACAACGCTTTATGATGATAATGGCAATATTCACCATCGGGTATTTGCTACTACCATGGAGCATTATGATTTACTGGGTTTTGTTTCATTTGGCCAACCGCAATACTCTATCTATGGTGAACAAAACCAGACCCCATGGCAACTTAGAGCCAAGGAAGGTACTCTATACAACGGTAATGTAATCCAACTGGAAAAAGACGTTGTGCTAACAAGCAGCGGTTCAATGGAATTTGTAAAGTCGGTTATAACCGATTTTATTGAGCTGAACTTAGATACAAGACAACTGGTTTCCGACCAACCTGTTACTATTCACGGTGTTGATTATACTATCGAAAGTAATGGTTTGAATGCTAATTTACGTACTAAACAATATGAGTTAATAGATCATGTTCAAACGACTTTTGCTCCAAAAGCTACTGCTATTGATTAGTCTTAGTGTGCTTCCCTGGGTAAGCCTGGCTGGTACGAAAGATTTCAAACAACCTATAAAAGTAGACGCGGCATCACAATTTGTTGATGGCAAAAATAAGATATCTTTATTTAAGGATGATGTCAGCATTACCCAAGGCTCGCTGAAAATTGATGCCAGTGAAGTGGAAGTTAATGCATCAAAAGGTGAAGGGAAAGAAGTCTTTATCGCACGAGGGAATCCCGCCAATTACCAACAAAAAATGGAAGACGGCACCTTAGTAAAAGCTCAAGCAAACGAAATTCGTTACGAAGTCAACAAACGCCTTATTTCATTAAAGGGGAACGCCGAATTGCAGCAGGACTCCAGCTCTGTAAAAGGTGATACGATCAGCTACGATATGAATAAGGAACAACTGCTCGCCACCAGCAGTGATAAGAACTCTAAGGGACGGGTAACTACCGTATTTCGACCCGAAACGGTAAAAAAAATAAATGAACAAAATGAAGTAGAAGCGTCTAAGCAAGATAAGGAAAAACCATAATCTATGGCCACATTAAGAGCGGAACATTTAGCAAAGGCGTATAAATCCAGAAAAGTCGTGTTGGATGTGAGTCTAAGTGTTTCAACCGGGCAGATTGTCGGCTTACTTGGCCCAAATGGCGCAGGAAAAACAACTACTTTTTACATGATTGTCGGACTAGTATCTTCCAATAAAGGAAAAATACTTATCGATGATATGGAACTTACGCATCTGCCCATGCATGAGCGAGCAAGAAGAGGGATAGGGTATCTTCCCCAAGAAGCTTCCATCTTTCGCAAGCTAACGGTGCATGAAAATATTATGGCGATATTGCAGACACGTAAAGATTTATCTACTACACAACAAGAAGAAGAAGCAGATTCACTACTTGATGAATTTAATATTAACCATATACGTAATAGTAATGGAATGAGCCTTTCAGGAGGAGAAAGGCGCAGAGTTGAAATTGCAAGGGCATTGGCGGCTAATCCACAGTTTATTTTGTTAGACGAGCCATTTGCTGGGGTTGATCCAATTTCAGTAAACGATATAAAAAAGATTATTCAACATTTACGAGACCGTGGTATAGGGATTCTTATTACTGACCACAATGTCCGGGAAACGCTTGATGTGTGTGAAAAGGCGTATATCGTCAGCCACGGTGAACTTATAGCTCAGGGCGATGCACAACAAGTATTAAGTAATCAAAAAGTACGCGATGTATACCTAGGTGAACAATTCAGGCTATAGTTAAAGCATGATTATTTTTTCACTAACGCTTCATCTTTGGGTTGCATTGGTACGAGAGCATTTAAAAGACGTAGATGAAACCATCTTTACAACTAAAATTTAGTCAACAGCTAACCATGACGCCACAATTGCAGCAAGCAATTAAATTGCTGCAATTGTCCACGCTTGATCTTCAACAGGAGATACAGGAGGCATTGGACTCTAATCCATTATTGGAAGTAGATGAAGGCGCTGAGCACGACAATGTTGAAAAAAGTAATCTCGACAATGACGATGCTAATCAATCTGCCGCGACAGGAGACAATTTAGACTCCGGTGAAGCCCTAGAAAGCAATGACCTTCCGGACGAGTTACCCATTGATAGTACCTGGGATGAATATTATTCGGCCTCTTCAGCGCCCGCACCAATGTCTTCAACTAATGATGACGAACAAATATTTCAGGGAGAAACAACCGAAAACATTCAGGATCATCTGTTGTGGCAGATGCGATTAACGCCGTTTTCAGACACCGACCGCATGATCGCTACCGCAATTATTGACTCTATCGATGAGTCGGGTTATCTCACTGTTACTGTGGAAGATATACTGCAGTCGGTTAATGATGAGGACATGGAAGAACCCATCGAGGAAGACGAAGTTGAATGCGTACTTAAACGAATTCAACTATTTGATCCTATTGGTTCTGGCTCACGTTCACCGCAAGAATGTTTGATGGTGCAATTAAAGCAGTTTAATCCCGAGACCCCGTATCTCGAAGAAGCCAAAGTAATTATTCAGGAATACGCTGACCTGTTGGGCAGTAAAGACTACCGCACGCTAATGCGTAAATCTCGCTTAAAAGAAGATCAGTTGCGCGAAGCAATGAGGTTATTGCAAACGCTAAATCCTAGACCCGGTAGTGCGTTAATCACTAAAGAGCCGGAATATGTGATTCCTGATGTATCGGTGGCGAAGAAAAATGGGCGCTGGGTAGTAGAACTAAATCCAGATAGTTTGCCAAAATTAAGCCTCAATCAGCAATACGCAGCAATGAGTCGTCGGGCTAAAAATAGCAGCGATTCTCAATTTATTCGTTCTCATATGCAAGAAGCGAAGTGGTTTATTAAAAGCTTAGAGTCACGAAACGATACGTTACTTAAGGTGGCGAATTGTATCGTGCAACAACAAATGGGCTTTTTCGAGCACGGCCCGGAGATGATGAAGCCCATGGTGCTCAACGACGTGGCTGAAATGGTAGATATGCATGAATCAACTATTTCCCGCGTAACCACTCAAAAGTATATGCATACTCCACGCGGTATTTTCGAGTTGAAATACTTCTTTTCCAGCCATGTTGCAACAGATTCGGGTGGCGAGTGCTCATCAACAGCTATTAGAGCCTTAATCAAAAAATTAATCGCTGCAGAAACGCCAGCTAAACCTCTCAGTGATAGCAAAATTGCACAGTTGTTGGCCGAGCAAGGCATACAAGTCGCTCGGCGGACAATAGCAAAATACCGGGAGTCTCTATCGATCCCTCCGTCGAACCAACGCAAAAGCCTTATTTAAGACAAATTACTAAGGCGAAAAACATAAGGAAGACGAAATATGCAAATCAACCTTACTGGTCATCACGTCGAAATTACTGAATCGTTGCGTAATTATGTCGATACTAAGTTTAGTAAATTGGAACGACATTTCGATCATATTTCGAACGTTCACGTAATTCTGAATGTTGAAAAGTTGACTCAAAAGGCAGAGGCGACCGTTCATCTTAGTGGCGCAGATGTTTTTGCCTCCTCTGAAGACACGGATATGTATGCAGCTATCGATAGCATGGTAGATAAATTAGACAGGCAGGTGTTGAAACACAAGGAAAAACTCAAGAGACATTAGTGCCCGTAATGGATATTCAAACCATAATCAGTCTGGACCGCACTAAATGTGCGGTTCAGTGTAATAGTAAAAAGCGAATTCTGGAAATCATCAGTAAAACCGCTGCCGAACAAAACGCAAACATTGAAGTCGATACGGTTCTTACTAGTTTGCTCGCGCGGGAGAAGATGGGTAGTACAGGTATAGGCAATGGCATTGCCTTGCCACATGGCAGGTTACCCGGCCTGGAAAAAGTTATCGCAATTGTCGTAACCAGTGAACCGCCAATAGATTTCGACGCCATAGACAACAAACCCGTTGATATTTTTTTCGCTTTACTCGTCCCAGAAGAACAAACCGACGGTCATCTGCAAACCTTGGCCATGGTTGCCAGCAAGCTTAATGACAAAGAAACTGTAAAAGCCATTCGCAATGCCACCACCAGTGATGATATCTTAACTGCGTTAGCTTAAAATCATTAACGTATTCGCGTATTTGGGAGAAACGCAGTGAAGCTTATTATCATCAGCGGTCGGTCTGGCTCAGGTAAATCGATTGCTTTACGTGCGCTTGAAGATTTGGGATATTATTGTGTCGATAATATCCCCGTTAATCTCCTCCCGACCCTGACCCACACTGTAGTCGACGAATACGACCATGTAGCGGTTAGTATTGATGTTCGGAATCTACCGCGTGATCCATCGGAATTGGTGGAGATATTAGATTATCTGCCATCTTCATGGTCTATGACCATTGTTTATATAGATGCCAGCGACGATATGTTGGTAAAGCGGTTTAGCGAAACGCGGCGCTTACATCCCCTGACAAAACTCAATAAATCACTTTCTGAAGCAATCCGAGCAGAATCAGATTTATTAGCGCCAATTGCTGAACGAGCGGACTTATATATTGATACAGATTCTTTATCGGTTCATCAACTTGCAGAACTTATACGCGAAAGAATTCTTGGCAAGAAAAGCTCTCGATTGGTATTGGTGTTTGAGTCGTTTGGCTTCAAACATGGTATTCCCAAAGACGCTGATTATGTATTCGACGCCCGCTTTCTTCCTAACCCCCACTGGGAACCTGATTTAAAACATCTAACCGGTTTGGATACACCAGTTGAGATTTTTTTGGGCTCGCAACCTATTGTGACCAAATTTATCTGGCAGATTCAAAATTTAATCACCACTTGGTTACCCCACCTTGAACGTAATAATCGCAGCTATGTTACCATCGCGATTGGCTGTACTGGCGGCCAACATCGCTCCGTTTATGTTTCCGAAGCGCTGGCCAAAGTATTCAGTGACACCCATCCTGACGTACAAATACGCCATCGGGAGTTGAACCAGTGAGCAATCGCGCAGTAAAAACAGTGACTATTGAAAATAAGCTGGGGCTTCACGCACGTGCAGCAACACAGCTAGTGCAATTGGCTAATAATTTCAATGCTACTATCACTTTACATAAAAGCGATAAAGAAGCTAACGCTAACAGCGTACTGGGATTAATGATGTTAGAGAGCCACAAAGGTGAACAAGTAGAGGTAGTAGGTGAAGGTGAGGATGCACAGCAAGCCGTAGAAGCCATCGCCGCGCTTATCGCTGAACGGTTTAATGAAGCTGAATAGCGTGGAGAACTACAATTGCTAACCAACATTAACTATTGATCTTCATAGAAATGTTATTAGCTCTTACTAGTATCAATATGCGATAATTAACGGTATATACCCATACTAAAAAATAAGATAACTCCTCCGTGGCCGAAGCACTCGAAAGCAAATACGCTCAAAGTCAGTTAAGACAACTGAATGCTGCGTTAGCAGATGGCCGCTTTGTATCTGTGCGCAAGTTGCTTCACGAACTTCCGCCTAGTGACACGGCACTTATCCTCGAATCGAGCCCTGTAAAAACCCGGGATGATTTATGGGAACTGCTAGACGCGGATTTCCATGGTGATGTGCTGGAGGAACTTTCAGAGGATGTCCGTAACGGTATCATTGGAAAAATGATGCCTGCCAACGTTGTCGATGCCTTGGAGGAAATGGATACCGATAACTTGGCCGAAACCCTCAGCAGCCTGCCTGATCAAGTCTTACAAGATATTTTACAATCAATGGATGCTCAGGATAGGTTGCGAGCTGAACAAGCGCTATCCTATGGCGAAGAAACCGCCGGATTCATTATGAATACCGACACTATCACGTTACGTCCAGACGTAACGGTGGATGTAGTTCTTCGTTATCTTCGCTTAAAAGGCGACCTGCCGCAAAATACTGATACGTTTTACGTCGTTAACAGAACGGATAATTTAGTGGGCGTGGTACCCGTTGCTCGACTTCTGACTACTGCTCCTGAAGATAGAGTTTCCGACGTAATGGATGAAGAATCAGAAGCCATTCCTGTTAACATGCCTGATGATGAAGTAGCTAGCCTTTTTGAACGTTATAACTGGTTGTCTGCTCCTGTGGTGGATGAAAAACACCGCCTCGTCGGACGTATTACTATTGATGATGTGGTGGATATCATCCGTGAAGACGCAGAACACTCAATGATGAGTATGGCGGGTTTGGACGACGAGGAAGACACCTTCGCGCCAGTCTTAAAAAGTACAAAGAGACGCTCAATTTGGCTGGGTGTAAATTTGTTTACCGCCTTAATGGCTGCTGCCGTAAGTGATTTATTTGAAGCCACGCTCAGTCAATTGGCTGTGCTAGCAATTCTTAATACGATTGTACCGAGCATGGGCGGTGTTGCTGGTAACCAAACACTCACACTGGTTATTCGTGGTATGGCACTGGGCCACGTTAACCCAAGTAATTCACGCTGGTTAGTCAGTAAAGAGCTTGCAATAGGTTTTCTAAATGGTGTCATCTGGGCCGTGCTTATCGCTTCGGTCATCGCTTTATGGAAACAAGATTTCATGCTCGGTATCATCATAGCTTTTGCAATGCTGGTCAATATGATTGCTGCGGCCCTTTCCGGTGCAACTCTCCCTATTGTAATGAAGAAGCTTAAAATAGATCCTGCGCTGGCTGGCAGCGTCATACTAACGACTATCACCGATGTGGTTGGGATTTTTGCGTTTTTAGGGACTGCTACCTTGTTTCTGCTTTAAAGTAATACGCCTATTCAGCTGATAGGCGTAAAGAAGTTCATAGATTAAAAAGAATAACGTCCATTCAACATAAACGTATCTTGTTTTTCCAGAAGCGTATAGCTCACACCCACGGCCACGTTAGCATTGAAATAATAGTTAGCCGCTAACTTTACAATTGTGTCGCTATCATCTTCAACATCCTGGTATGATAGCTTGCCATCAAGCTCTAAAGACTCTGTAACATTTGTGCGAATGCCGGCAGACAGAGAAAATCCGTTACCGTCTACGTCTTCAAAATTACCACTGTATTCGAATTCTTTGGCTTCATGTGCCAATTCTGTGTAGGCAACGGTGCTGTTGGTGAGCATAAATCGCGCACCTAAACCAAGTGTGGTTTCGTTGTAGTCAAGATCTATACTGCCAATATCATCTGAAGTAGATTTATATTGAACAACCCCGTACAACATGTCTGTAAAAACCGCACTACCACTGATAGAGAAACCAATGGGAGAAAAAGCAGTATCTTCCACATCACTTTTAACGATACCACCTTCTACATAGCTAAAATCAGGCTCAACGTTAGCCGTAGAGTGGGTACTAAAACCCGCAATAGCCGCAAGGACCGCTAAAAATCGTTTTCTAAACATTGTTATCCTTAATAATTAATACTCCCGCGAAATGCTAGGGCATACAATTTTATCGCTACTTATAACACCAACCGACCACAATAGGTGGTCAGCTCAAGGAAAGCGTATTGTATCTAATGAAGGCATAATGATGAAGGGATACGAGGGTCTTTCAACGTTACATAGCGCTGAATGAGTAGGATCTGGTTTCTTATTTAGGACGTAGCCTATTTAACTTTTTGAGTTTGTGCGTTTTGTTCAATGTAGTCCGTCACCCTTTGCCTAATTGGCTATTCGAATACGATTAAAATCCTGCCAAAGTGGGAATTTATATACATAAAGAAGCGGTGTTATGGAAAGATTTGAATGAGAATACGTTAGAAAACAAAACCCGCTTTAAGCGGGTTTTCACTATTTAATTACTTTTAACGTAGGCTTCCCTTTTTTGGGAGGCTTCTGTTGAGTCTCTACAGACGCTTCTTCAGCATCCTGAATCTGAGGTTTCTCTTCAGGCTCTGCGGGTGAGGACAATTCCTCCTCAGACGCAAAGACTGTTCCAGCACCATTTTCACGCGCATAAATAGCCAGTATTGCATGACACGGGATAGAGAGCCTTCTTGGCTGCCCTCCAAAACGTGCTTGGAATGCTAACAACTCATTATCTAGCGAAAAGTTGACACAAGCCGAAGGAGAAACGTTAAGAACGATCTGGCCGTCTTTAACAAATTCCTGCGGAACCTCCACATGCTGGCGAGTCGCATCAACCACTATATAAGGGGTTAAATTGTTATCCACTATCCAGTCAAAAAACGCTCTGAGTAAATATGGCTGATTGGAAGTCATCACATGATTCATAATGGGTTATGAATTTCGCGTTCCTGATCAGTCAATGAGGCTTTAAATGATGGGCGGGAGAACATGCGCTTCATATAAGCATTGACTTCTTTACTACCTGTGCCATTTAATTCAATACCGAGAGCTGGTAAACGCCATAGCAGAGGCGCTAGATAGCAATCGACTAAACTAAATTCTTCACTCATGAAATACGGCATTTCCGAGAAGACCGGCGCTAACGCCAATAATGCTTCTTTTAACTCCTGACGAGCAGCATCAACATCACCCTCACCACGAAAAATTTTCGCTGCCAGTGAATACCAATCTTGTTCTACGCGATGCATCATCAAGCGACTTTGGCCGCGCGATACTGGGTAGACAGGCATCAATGGTGGATGAGGAAAACGCTCATCCAAGTATTCCATAATGATATGAGAATGATAAAGAACCAGTTCGCGATCAACTAGTGTGGGAACTGTGCCATAGGGATTCAGATCAATCAGATCCTCAGGTAAATTTTGAGGGTCAGTATAGCTGATCTCCACACCTACCCCTTTTTCAGCCAGAACTATACGTACCTGGTGACTATATATATCAATTGTATCTGAGAACAACGTCATGATAGAGCGCTTATTCGCGGCTACGGCCATTAAATTTCCTCCGTCGAGCGACTGACAATCATATTAGAAATTACAAATCGGGAATTTCATTGCTAAAAAAGGGGGCGAGACGCCCCCTTGGAGTATTATACATAAATCTGTTCGATTAGTGCACTTCTCGCCAATAATCTTTCTTCAATAAGTAAACAAAGATAAACAGAACGATAATAAACACTAATACCCACTTACCAATCTTTTCAGATTCTAAACGAGCGGGCTCGCCTGTATACTCAAGAAAGTTAACCAAATCAAGCACTGCCTGGTCATATTCTTCAGGTGATAACTTACCATCCCCGTCAGTGCGAATACCTACGTAACGTTCGGTCATTTCACCATCAACCATAACACGCTCGTAGGTTTCACGCGGCGTGCCCTGTAGTGGCTGTAATACGTGCGGCATGCCAACATCAGGGAAAACTTTGTTGTTTACACCAAATGGACGGCTTTCATCGACGTAAAAACTTCTTAAGTACGTATATAACCAATCGGCTCCGCGAACACGCGCGACTAAAGTGAGATCAGGTGGCGCGGCACCAAACCAAGTAGCTGCAGATTCTTCTGGCATAGATCCAGTTATGTAATCGGTAACTTTTTCTCCAGTAAACTGCAAGTACTCTTCACCTAGGTCGTCAGGAATACCTAAGTCGGCGAACGTACGTTGGTAGCGCTGATATTTCATTGAATGACAGCCTAGGCAGTAATTCATGAAAATTTGTGCACCACGCTGAAGCGACGCCTTATCAGTTAAATCGTATTCAGCCTTATCCAAATGAACGTTGCCACCCGCTGCGAAAACCGTCCCCGGTAGCAATAATGCTAATAAACAAAACAGTTTTCTCATTTCGGGATCCTCGCTGGCACAGGTTTTGTAGTTTCGTTTTTACTGTACAAGAACATGGCTACAAAGAATGCAAAATACATCACTGTAGCAATTTGAGATGCCACTATTTTCCAGTTCTCCTGAGGTGTACCACCTAAGTATCCTAAAAAGATGAACACGATTGCAAAAATGATCAAATTCCATTTATGCAAACCACTGCGATAGCGCCATGACTTCACCCGTCCGCGATCAATCCATGGCAATGCAAATAGCGCTGCTATTGCACCAAACATAGCGATAACGCCAAATAGCTTATCAGGGACTGCTTTAAGAATCGCGTAGAAAGGCGTGAAGTACCACACCGGGAAAATATGCTCAGGCGTCTTTAGCGGGTTAGCAATTTCGAAGTTTGGATGCTCTAAGAACTTACCGCCCATCTCAGGTGCGAAGAACATAATGTAACAGAAAGCGAATAAGAAAATGCAAAATGCTACCAAATCTTTCAACACAATATGGGGGAAGAAAGGTACTACGTCGTCAGCGATGTCATACTTGCTGGTGTAATATTCATGAATTTCGTAAGGTGTTTTTTCTGACTCAGGTAGTGAGCCTTTTTTGTGCTTGATAGCCACGCCATCTGGATTGTTAGAACCTACTTCGTGTAAAGCAACTATATGCAAAAACACTAAGATCACAATGACCAGTGGCAATGCGATGACATGCAATGCGAAGAAACGGTTTAGTGTCGCTCCGGAAATGACGTAATCACCTTGAATCCAAATAACCAAATCCGGACCAATTACAGGGATCGCGCCGAATAGCGATACAATAACTTGTGCACCCCAGTAAGACATTTGTCCCCAAGGAAGTACATAACCCATAAAGGCTTCTGCCATAAGGGCTAGATAAATAAACATACCAAATACCCACAACAATTCGCGAGGCTTTTGATATGACCCATAAATCATACCCCGGAACATGTGCAGATACACAACCACGAAAAAGGCCGAAGCCCCGGTACTATGCATGTAACGGATTACCCAACCATAATCTATTTCACGCATGATAAACTCGACTGAGGCGAATGCGCGTTCAGCGGAGGGTTCAAAGTTCATAGTTAACCAGATACCGGTAACGATTTGGTTAACTAACACGATGGTGGCTAGAAAACCAAACACATACCAGAAGTTCATATTTCTGGGAGCGGGATACTGGATGGCGTGCATATTTGCCACCCGCATCATGGGGATACGTTCTTCTATCCAAGCTAAAAAGCTTTGCATTATGCTGCCTCCCCTTCTGAGCCAATGATAACCGTATTATCATCAACAAACTGGTAAGGGGGCACAACCAGATTCAACGGTGCAGGCACGTTTTCAAATACGCGCCCCGCCATATCAAATTTTGAACCGTGGCAGGGACAAAAGAAACCATCTGGAACGCCTTCTACTATTTCTTCAAAAGCGCCGTCTTTCAAATGTTGTGGAGAGCAACCCAAATGAGTACAGATTCCAACCAGAATCAAATACTCTTCTTTTAACGAGCGATAGCGATTTTGGGCAAAACCTGGTTGTTGTTCTGCTTCGGAATTAGGATCTTTAAGCTTGTCTTCGTGCTTAGCTAATGCCTCAAGCGTTTCCGGCGTTCTACGAACTATCCACACCGGCTTACTGCGCCACATGACACGGATTAATTGTCCGGGTTGCACACCACTGATATCAACTTCGACATCTGCGCCGGCTGCCTTAGCCTTAGCGCTGGGATTCCACGACGCAATAAAGGGTACCGCTGCGCCAACTACACCCACACCACCTACTACAGAAGTCGCAACAGTTAAAAAGCGACGTCGAGTATTATCTTGCGGCTGATTGTCATTTGGTGCAGATCGGTTTGCATCTACTGATACATTGCTCATCCACATTTCTCCAGGTTTGGATAATGATGGTAACGGACAAAAATTAATCGTTATGTTTGTTTTAACCCGTAACCACAATCGTATTTTCTGAATTTCCGCCACCAACTCACGGTCTTTTGACGCAATTCACGATTCTTATGTTTTTCGACCAGAAATGATAAGGGAAAAGCCCTTAAAAACACAAGGTTTTACTCGAATTAATCATGAATTATTCAATTAGATAGTTAAATTGTGAAGAAATTAAAATACTAACGTGTACGTGAAGCAAAATTCAGGCAAAAAAAACCCGGCGATGTGCCGGGTTTTTGAAACATATAGCGAAAAATTAACGCTTTGAAAATTGTGGACGCTTACGTGCTTTATGAAGACCCACTTTCTTACGTTCAACGCGACGCGCATCACGAGTAACAAAGCCAGCTTTACGTAGCGAAGAACGCAACGCTTCATCATATTCCATCAAGGCACGAGTTAAGCCGTGACGGATTGCACCAGCTTGACCATTTGAACCGCCACCTTTAACAGTAACGTACAAGTCAAACTTTTCAGTCATTTCTACTAGTTCTAGCGGCTGACGCACTACCATGCACTCAGTTTCACGACCAAAGTACTCGTCAAGAGGACGTTGGTTTACTGTGATTTTACCTGAGCCTGGACGCAGGAACACGCGAGCAGTAGAACTTTTGCGACGGCCAGTGCCGTAATATTGAGTATCTGCCATGTCAATTGCTCCTTAAATGTCCAAAACTTGTGGTTGTTGCGCAGCATGCTTGTGCTCTGTACCCGCATATACTTTCATTTTGCGGAACATAGCGCGGCCCAAAGGACCTTTTGGCAACATGCCTTTAACAGCTTTTTCAATCACCATTTCTGGCTTATGCGCAATCAGCTTCTCGAAGTTAGTCTCTTTAAGACCACCTGGATAACCAGTGTGAGCATAGTACATTTTGTCTTTCGACTTGTTACCCGTTACTGCAACTTTCTCAGCATTGATAACAACAATGTAATCACCTGTGTCAACGTGAGGCGTATACTCTGGCTTATGCTTACCACGTAAGCGTCTTGCGATTTCAACAGCCAAACGGCCAAGTGTTTTGTTTGTGGCGTCTACCACGTACCAGTCACGTTGTACCGTTTCTGGCTTTGCAACAAAAGTTTTCATTTAATATCACCCGAAATAATTCGTCGTTACTTGCCTTCAGAAACCTGAAAGCCTGTTAAAATCAATTTCTTAACCCCTTCGAGTTAATTGATTCTTCCACCTTCCCACAGGTGGGCGTAACTGGGCAGGGCGCGAATTATACAGCATTTGCGCAAAAAGCGAACCTTTTTATTTGTCCCGCTCAGCACTTTTCACCTGCTGCCACAGTTTTTCCATTTCTACCAACGTCATATCGGTAATTTTTTGTTTTTTAGATTGCGCCAGATGCTCAATTTGTTTAAAACGTGTCACAAATTTATTATTTGCGCGACGAAGTGCCGTGTCGGCATCGACATTACAGTGACGACTTAAGTTAACTAAAGCAAAAAACGCATCGCCAATTTCTTCCTCCACGGCCAATTGATCTATTTCGTCAGCATTTAGTTCGTCTTTTATTTCGCTAATTTCTTCCTGAACCTTATTTAAAACATCCAGTGGCTTCTCCCAATCAAAGCCCACACGGGTACAGTGCTGCTGGACTTTCTGTGCATACATCAAAGCAGGCAGACCGTTGGGTATATCATCCAGTATACTGTTCGAATCCCCTTTTGCATGTGCCCTTTCTTCTTGTTTTATTTGGTTCCACTGGGCTTCCAGTTCGGTTTCAGAAATACGCTTGCCGTTAAACACATGGGGGTGGCGGCGGATTATTTTGTCACAAATTGACTCCACTACAGCGTCAAATGTAAATGCGTCCTGTTCTTTCGCGATCTGGGAGTAGAAAATTATTTGGAATAGTAAATCACCTAATTCATCACGGATATCATTTAAATCGTGCTTTTCTATTGCATCAGCCACTTCATAGGCTTCTTCAATTGTATAAGGGACTAGCGACCGCATGGTTTGCCGTAAATCCCAGGGACAACCACTTTTTGGATCGCGCAGGCGCGTCATTATGCTCAGAAGCCTGTCTATGTTACCCGGCCTTTCGTTTGGCATCGACCACCCCGTTTAATTGCCTAAGCTTAGCTATTACTTTAGAAAGCGAGTTAAGATCCGATACTTCCACCGAAATGGCGATAACAGCCGTTTGTTTTGCTTTGTCACTATTACTGTTCACACTTAGCAACGACACATTTTCATTTGCTAATACCGTAGTGATATCTCTTACAATACCGGAACGGTCTGAACAAAACAGATCAATGGCGGCTTCAAAACCGACATTCAATTTATTCGCCCAATTGACTTCGATTTCTCGTTCAGGATGTTGGGTAAGCAAATGGTGAAGCTGTTCACACTCTTCTTTATGCACACTCACCCCGCGGCCTTGGGTGATGTAACCCACGATAGGCTCGCCAGGCACAGGTTTACAACAATTAGCCAGTTGACTTAACAAATGCCCTACGCCTTCAACGACTACAGCATCCTGTTTACCCTTTGCTGTGGATTTTCTTGGTCTGACTAAGGACGATATATCCGGCTCAGGCTCCACCGATGTTTTACCAGGGGCATGTGCTTGCTGGTGGGTAAGAAAATTAACGACCTGCATTACACGAACGTCGCCAGCACCGATCGCGGCATATAAATCTTCAACCTGGTTAAGGTTAAACTTGTCACAAGCTTTAGTAGCAGATTTGAGGGGTAAATCAGCTCGTTCAAGTTCGCGGTCTAAGAGTTCTTTACCAGCTTGTAAGTTTTTTTCGCGGTCCTGCCTTTTAAAAAACGAGTGAATCGTCGCGCGAGCACGCGAGGAATGTACATATCCCAGACCGGGGTGCATCCAGTCACGGCTTGGATTAGGTTCACGTCCAGTATTCACTTCCACTTGGTCGCCATTTTGCAACTGATAGGTAAATGGTACTATGCGGCCATTTACTTTTGCACCTATGCAGGAATGCCCCACGTTACTGTGAATGTAGTAGGCGAAATCTAAAGGCGTTGCTCCTTGGGGTAAATCAATTACATCTCCTTTGGGTGTAAACACATATACCCTGTCATCAAATACCTGACTGCGCAGTTCTTCGACCAAATCGCCAGATTCTGCTACTTCCTCCTGCCACAACAGAATCTTTCGTAGCCAGTTAATTCGATCGTCATAGCTAGATTGTTTGCCGCTGGCTCCTTCTTTATATTTCCAATGAGCAGCGATACCTAACTCTGCATCCTGATGCATTTGCTGGGTGCGAATCTGAATTTCTACAGGTTTCCCTTGAGGTCCAATAATGACAGTATGAATGGATTGATAGCCATTAGGTTTAGGCGTGGCAATATAATCATCAAACTCATTCGGAATATGTTTAAAGTGGGCGTGTACAGTGCCCAATGCGGCGTAACAATCTTGCAGTCGATCCGCGATGATTCTTAACGCTCGAATATCAAATAACTGCTCAAATGTAAGGCCCTTTTTCTGCATCTTCTTCCAGATACTGAAAATATGTTTAGGTCGACCATACACTTCAGCCCGGATGTTTTCTTCATCTAGCTTAGCCTGTAAAGAGCTGACCAAGTCATCTATGTATTGCGCGCGCTCTTTTCTTTTTCCATCGAGCTGTTTAGCAATCTGTTTGTAGGTTGAAGGATGTAAATAGCGGAAAGCCAGATCTTCAAGCTCCCACTTTAACTGACCAATGCCCAACCGATTGGCCAGCGGCGCGTAAATAGATGAACATTCGCGGGCCACCATTACGCGGGTTTCTTCATCCGCCTCTTTTACTTTTTGCAGGGCGATAATACGCTCAGCCATCTTAATCACTACCGCACGCACATCTTCCACCATGGAAAGCATCATCCGTCGGATACTGTCCACTTGACTTTCACTCGGTTGGGCAGCGCCTTGTGCACTTCTTCTTCTGTGTAGCACTTTAATCGCATCCATTCGCCGCACCCCGGTAATCAAACGCGCAACCTCATCGCCAAAGGCGGATTTAATATCGTCATTGGCCAATTCGTGCAGCTGGCAGTAGGGAAATACCAGCGCAGCCTGTAGCGTAGCATCGTCCATATTAAGTTGATGAAGGATCTCAACCATTTCCTGGCCTACCAACAGCTTTTCAGGTTGGGCCGCTACGTGCTTTAGCTTATTTTTTGTTTCCTTACCCAAAGCAAGACTTTCCAGCCAATGATCAAATGCAGGACGCTCAGGTTCATGGACTTTTCGGGTAGATACCATGTACTTACCTTATTTGCTTTTTTGGAGAGTAAACAAAGACATTATTTCCAGATGTTTAGTAAAAGGGAACATTTCAATCAAGCTGATTTTGTCCATTCGATAACCTTGCTGTAAAAATAATGCTGCGTCTCGCGCAAATGTTGTCGGGTTGCAAGAAACATACAAAATCTTTTGAATGGTCGATTGACTGATAATGCTGCACACTTCTCTCGCTCCTTCGCGCGAGGGATCTAGCACTACTGCATCGAATTTCTTATCCAACGCGGATACAATTAATGATGTTTCAGTAAGATCGCCATGCTGCCATTGAATATTATTTATGCCTTGATTTCGCGCATTCAACTGACCGCGTTGCACCATTTCAGCCACGCCTTCAATAGCTAACACATGCTTAACCCTCTTAGCCAAGGGCAACGTAAAGTTACCCAACCCACAAAATAAGTCAGCTACGGCGTCAGTAGGATTTAAGTCTAGCCAATCTATCGCTTGATCGATCATTTTTCGGTTAACTGAGTCGTTAACTTGTACAAAGTCATTTGCACCTGGTGTCAGGTAAAGGCTTCCATCTAGTTGACAATATAAGGGTTCGTGTTCAACCAAAGTCTCAACGTTACCCTGTGAATATTCCAACGATACATTCACTTTATGATCGTTAGCAAAGGCAATTAACGCGCCTTTGAAATGGTTGGATAGTTGGCGAATAAGTTTAATTTGTACTAGCGCAATATTTTCGCCAGCCAACAGCGTGATATGGCCAACATTAGCGCGCGAAGGATGAGTACTGAGTAAGTTCGTAAGGGGTTTTATCAATGCCGATAGCGAATCAAGTAGTACCGGGCAGTGGTCAATTTCTACAATTTTCTTACTCCCCTGCTGTCGAAAGCCAAGTTTAAATTTTTCTGGATTTCTTGCATCGACCGCCAAGCGTGTTTTTCGTCGATAGGCGGGTTTACTTCCCGTAATAGGCGCTTGCCAGGGTATATCTGATAGCGCTAGGTGCTTACGCCAATAATCGCCAATCGCTTGTTGACGCCACTTTAGTGCAGCAGACGATTCGACGTGCTGCAATTGACATCCCCCACAATGTTCGTATACCGGACAAAAAGGCTCAGTACGCGCTTTAACAGGTTGCATAACGCTTTTGAGCGTCGCCTGCGCATAATTTTTTTGCGAAGAGGTAATCTGGACTTTACACTCTTCGCCAGGGAGCGCCCCTTCCACAAAAACTACCGGTTGATGGCGTTTGCACACCCCCTGCCCGTGAGCGTCCAGTGCATCTATAGTAAGTGTCTTTATCTCTTGAACGGGACGGTTTTTAGATTGCTTTGGCGAATAAAATTTAACCATGACCTACTCTAATCAGAGGATAAAATAACAGTAGCAACGGCATAGTTGGCTTCATCTGAAATGGACAGGTGAATACTGGCCACGCCTTTCTGTCTACTGATTTGAAGGGCCTCTCCGGTAAACGTAAGTTCAGGCCCTCCAAGAGAGTTATTGCTCACCACTATCTGTTGCCAACCCACGCCACGACCAATACCTGTGCCTAACGCTTTGACAGCCGCTTCTTTCGCTGCAAAGCGCTTGGCAAGATAACGCTCGGGTTGCGAATGTTGGTTAAAAATAGCTAATTCAGTTTCGGTCAACACCCGCTGCGCCAACTTTTCAGTGCGTTTGCCACTTCCTACCAGACGCGCTATTTCGATGATATCTGTGCCTAAGCCTAAAATAGCCATGTTATATTTAACTTAACCCATTGTATTTACGTTACGAGCTTCAAGCATTAATGTACGCATATCTTTTACCGCTTTATCTAAACCATCGAAGGCAGCTCTGGCAATGATAGCGTGGCCAATATTCAGCTCGATTAGGTGAGGAATGGCTGCGATGGGTTTCACATTATGATAATGCAATCCATGACCCGCATTTACCTTTAATCCTGATTGATGCGCATAGGCTATCCCATGCTTAAGTTTGTCTAATTCTTCGTGTTGTTCCTGTTCAGTCGTCACTTCAGCGTATTGCCCTGTATGAATTTCAATATAGGGAGCGTTACAGCGTACCGCAGCGTCGATCTGTTCAACCTTTGCGTCAATAAACAGCGAAACAAGAATTCCTGCATTTGCTAACCGCTGACATGCATCTTTAATACTCGTTTCATTAGCGACGACATCTAAGCCACCTTCAGTAGTTAGTTCTTGGCGTTTTTCAGGAACAAGGCAACAGAAAGCCGGTTTCACTTTTTCCGCAATACTCAGCATTTCTTCTGTAACTGCCATTTCCAGATTCATTCTGGTGGTTAAGGTTTGCGCTAATAAAAACACATCGCGATCAGTAATATGCCTGCGATCTTCACGCAAATGCACCGTGATGCCGTCCGCCCCGGCACGCTCAGCAATCGCTGCGGCATGAACGGGATCCGGGTAACTAGTACCTCGCGCATTTCTTAAGGTGGCGATATGATCGATATTTACACCTAAATAAAGTTCACTCATAAACATGATATCAATACGAAATAATAGGAAAAGTTTATCAGAAATTTAGTGCTGGCCCTAATTCAATCGTTTCGGTTGGGCCGTTAGGATAAAGTAAAAAGCTCACGACTTTTCAGAGGTTTATCGCCCAGTAATGGACGTAACGCTAGGCGATTAACAAACTTTGCGATACGCAAAGCTTCAATAGACCAATTTTTGTGCACTACGGCTAGAATATGACTACCAGGTAATTTTTGTGGATAGTTAGGAGAAGCCAACGTTAACCCTTGTTCCGCATCGAACATGTAATATTCTGAAGGATCGACCTTACAGCCCAAATCAGTGGTAACACTTAGGTCTACCAGTACACCCATTTCTGCCAACAGTGCAAACTCAAACTCTCGAAGCACGATTTGCGCGTCTTGCGTTCCGCCGTGAGATAGATTTGCCAGTGCAATAAGTGAGCGCTGATAAACAGCAAATAAATCACTAACCGGTAAATCAGGTTGTAGTATTCTATTTATTAATTCGTTCAGATACATTGCACAGAATAAGTTGAAGCCCGTTAAGGGGTACGCATTGGATGTGCCTTCCATTAGCGTCAGATTTTTTAACTCGCCTTTACCCGATAGCTGAATACGTAATGGTTGGAAAGGTTGCAGTAGGCTCTTACGTTCACTGCGCGAGTTCCTCACCCCTTTAGCCACAGCCGATACTTTACCTGATTCTAACGTAAAAAAGTCTACCAAATAACTGGTTTCCCGATAAGGACGTCTATGTAAAACGCAGGCATTAAGCCATTCTGATACTGGCATTTTGGTTTTCCGCGTTAGCTTCGTTTGATTCGTACCACTTTCATCGTTTCAAACTCTAGTCCGGCTACATCTTCTACCTGCCTATAATACGTGAGATTAACTCTTGCTCCTTTAAGGCTGGTATAGGGTTGTTTGCGCTTAAAAATGAAAGGTACATCATAACCTTCTAACATTAAGGTATGGCGAAACCACTCCCCTTCTTCTCTTTGCATATGAGAACTGACTTTAGCATCTTGAAGATGATTTAAATCTTGATGTTTGGCTAACAACTTTTCAGCAGGATCACGCATACGGGGTAATGTGCTCTGCTAATAACTGTACTGTTTCCTGATTTCTAAATACATTAATATCGAGCTGGTAAACTAATTGTACTTTCTTTACTGAAGTATCCGGCCACACTTGGGGATCGATATTAAATGCAATACCATCCACTTCTTTTCCGGACGCTAAACGGCAAGTAAATTTAAGATGTTTTTGACCGACTATTCGCTGGGCGACGAGGGTAAAAACACCGTCAAATCGCGGCGCGTCAAACCCTTGTCCAAAAGGTCCGGCATTATTAAGTTCATGGGCAAACAGTAAGTCAAAGTCCTTATCATCAAGTTCGCCATCAGATAGTATACTATCTTGTTGGGGTAACGCCTCCAAATAAGGTCGAGATACCTGTTGAAATGCTTCGGTAAATGCTGACAAATGTTGTAAAGGTATGCTTAGTCCCGCCGCCATAGCATGCCCGCCAAACTTTGTAATCAAATGTGGATGACGGGAGTTGACTTCTTCTAATACATCCCGAATATGGAAGCCATTAATAGAACGAGCAGATCCTTTTAAGGTTTCTTCGTCCTGTAAGGCAAACGCAATTGTAGGCACTAAAAACTGTTCTTTTATGCGACCGGCAACAATTCCTATAACACCTTGATGGAAATCTTTCTGGTAAATAACGAGGGCGTCTTTATTAATTTGCTCGTTGATATTAAATGACGCGACTATCTTCTCTGCGTCCTGACGCATCGAGTGTTCAATTTCCTTGCGTTCCTGATTTAGTTCGTCCAACCGTGCCGCCATCGTGCGAGCTGAGGAAATATCTTCGCTGAGGAGACACTCAATCCCTAACCCCATATCATCTAACCGACCCGCCGCATTCAATCTGGGCGCGACCACAAAGCCTAAATCAGATGCACTGAGTATTCGTAGTTGGCGATTAGCTATCTCTACTAAAGATTTTATTCCGGGTCGACAATATCCACTTCGAATCCGTTGCAATCCTTGATGAACTAGTATCCGGTTATTGCTATCTAAATTCACCACATCAGCAACGGTACCGACTGCCACAATATCGAGTAATTCCGCCAAATTAGGTGGGGTAATATGATTGGTAGAAAACCAGTTGACCTGGGTTAGTTTTGCTCGCAGAGCCAGCATAAGATAAAAAGCCACCCCCACTCCTGCCAACGATTTTGATGGAAATGCGCAGTCGGGTTGATTGGGATTCACAATAGCTTTTGCTGCTGGTAAGAATTCACCTGGCAGATGGTGATCGGTAATGATGACCTCAATGTCTAGTTCATTTGCTCTATTCACCCCTGCGTGACAGGCAATTCCGCTATCCACAGTGAGAATCACCTGTGCTCCTTGTTGTGCCGCTAGTTCCACCAATGGTTCACTGAGTCCATATCCGAAATCAAAACGATTAGGAACCAGGTAGCTGACATTTTGCAGTCCCATATCGCGTAAGGCGAGCATACAAATAGCAGTACTGGTGGCCCCATCTGCGTCGAAATCGCCGACAATGACTAACTTTTTCTGTCGTCTAAACGCATCCACCATTACAGAGCAAGCATCATCGATTCCCTTCAATAAATTGAAATGCGCCAATGCTTTTAAGCCCACTTCAAGTTCATCCATTGACGTCACATTCCGGTTACGATACACCCTGTCAATGACAGGGTGAAGTGATGTACTTAGTGGCATACTACTGCTAAGGCGACGAACAACAGACAAACTCATACGGGCTCTTTTTTTACTTTTTACTTTTTACTTTTTACTTTTTACTTTTTACTTTTTACTTTTTACTTTTTACTTTTTTAGTTTTAAATATTTTGATTCGTTAAGACTAACGGCTCCGGTTAAGCGCTTCCGCTAGAATATTTGCCGGCTGATATCCTGGAACTAACATTCCCGAAGGCAAAATTATAGCGGGTGTGCCTGTTACACCTAGCTTCTGACCTAGTTGATAATGTTCAGCTACTTGGTTATCACAGGTCTTAGTCTGAACAGAATCACCAGACTTCGCATCGGTCATTGCCTTTTGCGGATTGTTTGCGCACCACACAGACACTAATTCCTGGTGATTATCAGTATTCAATCCGGCCCGAGGAAAAGCCAGATAGCGAACCGTAATACCTTCATCGTTGTACTGACCAATCTCGTTGTGTAACTTTCTGCAATATCCGCACGTTGTATCGGTAAACACATGAACTACATGTTTTTCGTTTTTAGCTTTAAATTCGATTACTGAGTCAGATAACTCTTCGACGCCTTCTAAACGTAATTTTCCAAGCGCGAGCTCCGTTTCGTTGCGCATACCTTCTTCTACGTTGAAAATACGCGCTTGAAGTAAGTACTTACCATCTTCGCTGATATAGAAAAGTCCACGTTCAGTGGTCACCTGGAGCAGGCCTTCCACAGGCGCATCTGCTATAGCTTCCACACCAAGACCAATACTTTCAATCTTTTTTCTTACCATGCTAAATTCATCGTCTTGGGCGAACGACGCGAAGTTTATTAATGTTAGCATTCCTGCCAATACGCTAATTACTTTTTTCAAGCACTGTCTCCTGGGAACGATTACGTTCGATTTTGATTCGTATAAACCTTACCTAATTACCGAATAGTAGCACAGGAACTATTCGCACAAAAAGCGGTTCATCCTCTGGGGTGATGCTGATGAATAAGATTCTGTAACCGTTCCTTGGCAACATGCGTGTAGATTTGGGTTGTCGACAGATCACTGTGTCCTAACAACATTTGTACGACCCGCAAGTCTGCGCCGTGATTAAGTAAATGAGTTGCGAAGGCGTGCCTTAACGTATGGGGTGAAAGACTCGATTTAATACCAGCTTTTACTGCGTAATACTTCACGCGGTGCCAAAATGTTTGCCTGGTCATTTGCCCCCCGCGTTTACTTACAAATAACAGGTCTGTGGCGTGTTTGATGAGCTCTGGCCGCGCAGTCTTACAATAGGTTTCCAACCAATCTATTGCATCTTCCCCCAACGGTACCAAACGCTCTTTGTTCCCCTTACCCGTCACCCTTATTACGCCTTGCTGTAAACCAACCTGTCCCATACGCAGCCCGATCAGTTCACTTACCCGAAGCCCGGTTGCGTAAAGTACTTCCAGCATACAGCGATCACGACATTCTATTGGTTCTTGGGTATCAGGCGCATCGAGTAGCGATTCTACTTCTTGTTCACTCAGCGTTTTAGGTAACGATTGCGGAAGTTTGGGGCCTCGGGTTTTACTAAGCGGGTTATCCCCGCGTTTATGCACTGCCACCAAATATACAAAGAATGCGCGCATGGCACTTAATCCGCGTTGCCTACTTCTTGCAGAAATACCTTGTTGTTCTCTAAAATGCAGAAAATCCTGTATGTGCTGCTGACTAAGCACAGTAATATCATCTATTCCTTTATGCTGGCAATATAGGGCTAACTTTGTCAGATCGGTACGGTAGCTTTGCTGAGTATGATCGCTAAGTCCCTTTTCGAGCCACAACATATCAATAAATTCATTAATATGGGTTTCATTTGATTGAGAGAGGGTGATGAGTTCAGACACTTAATCAAAACCCACGCTTTTGCTTAATTAATTCGTAAGCCTGTTGAATGTCCTGAGTTTTTTGTTTGGCTATATCCAGTGCTTGTTGCGGCAAACCTTTGGAGACCAGTTTATCTGGATGATGTTCTGCCATACGTTTGCGATACGCTCGCTTGATCATTTTTTCGTCATCGTTTGGACCCACGCCCAATATTTTGTATGCGTCACTAACGGACTGTTGCTCCGTATAATTTCTTCGTTGTTGATCGCCTCGGTGTCTGAATCTTACCTCGGCTTCAAACATAGAAACCAAATAGTCAAGATCGCTGCGTTTAAAGCCAAGGGGTTTGGCTACTTTTTCCAAAACCTTATATTCTGGCGGTGACAAATTTCCATCTGCAAATGCAGACTGGATCAAAATTTCAAGAAAAACCTGCAAAATGTCCCGTCGTCCATGACAATTGTCATACAAACTTTTTAATGTATCCACGATAGGGTAATCTGCGGATTTACCCTCTCTAAAAGCCTGCTGAGCTTCTTGCCTAGCGTCACCAGAGAGCTGCATTTCATCCATCAATGCCGTAGCGACCTTAATTTCATGGTCGGTCACCTTGCCATCTGCTTTAGCCAAGTGCCCAAGGGCCGCAAATAAACTATGGAAAAAAATAGCTTGTTGTTTTAGTGAGTTTTGATCAGTAAAGAAACGCCCGAACCCACCAAGTTGACTGAAATCCTGGCTATAAGCGCGGTCAAAAAAATGGCCGATAATTAGCCCAAGGATTGCACCGGGAATTTTTAAAAACATAAGTCCAAATATAAATCCCAGGATTTTTCCCCAAATTGGCATTCGACTACGCTCCTATTTTCAACACGTGTACACAGTTTGATGTTATAAGGTTGGAGCATTCTATTAGCAAGTCAAATTCAGATATTTACAATTCCGTCAGGGCAATATTTGTCGATAAGCACTTTTTTTGTGCTTTTTAAAGTATATTTGTTCAAAGGTGGTTGGTAATTACAGCAGAAGTGCTTAGAATTGGCAGATACTTTCGTTTAATAAATAAATATATTGTAACTTGGTACTCAGGTTACGGCGCAAAAAAGCAGGCCACTCACCTTTTCATGAATATTTTTCGTTTACATGTATTGTTTGCCTTCTTTAGTTCGGCACCAGTTTTTGCTCAACAGGATGCGTCTATAGACAGAAATGAGGATAAGTTTGCACTTTGCCCTGTGTATACAGTGTCGCCTTCTGAACTAAGTCTCCAACCCCAAGGGCATGTAAAAGTTAAATCTGATCAAGCCCAAATCGTCAGCAAACAGTTAGCCGAATTTAAGGGCGATGTCAGTATTTATTCCGATCGTGCGACTATACGCGCTGAAGAAGCGAAGGTAAGTGAAAATGGCCGAAAACTTCAAGCTACAGGCAATGTCCGCTATTTGGATACAGATTTAAGCGTCACTAGTGATGCCATATCGGTAGATTCGATAAATCACTCTCTGAATATAGAAAACAGTCAATATCAACTTAATGGTCAACCAGGTCATGGTGCTGCCCAACAAATCCAACTTGACCGCGCCAGAGGGCTAATATTATCTGATGTGAGCTTTACTACCTGCCCATTAGATAGCCCGGATTGGCATATCGAAGCATCAGAAATTAGTATTGAAAAGGGTACAGCATGGGGCCAGGCCAAAAGTACGCGTTTTTATGTAGGTGATGTGCCAATTTTCTATTTGCCTTATTTTGCATTTCCTGTGAGTAACCAACGTCAGACCGGTTTATTATTTCCCAAAATAAGCAGTTCGTCGATGACGGGATTTGACTATGAACAACCTTTTTATTGGAACATCGCCCCTAATTACGACTTTACTATTTCGCCACGCATCATGACGCGGCGGGGTATCCAGTTAAAAAATGAATACCGTTATTTAACCGAAATGAGTTACGGTCAAATAAACCTGGAATATCTGCCGGACGACCGAGAGTTTGCAAATAATACTGACCGCTGGTTTTACCGATTTTATCACCAAGGTAAATTGACAGGAAACTGGTTCATTAATGCGGATATTAACGGGGTAAGTGATGATAACTACATTATTGACCTCGGCTCTGATTTTTATAATCGGGCAGACACCCATTTATACCGTTCCGCAAGCATGGATTATTTTTCAGAGAATTTGATCATGGACTTCCGCGTTTTGGACTTTGTTACTTTAGGTGAAAGTGAAGATAGCTACCGCGCTTTACCTGAGTTTCGTCTGGCTTATTTTAGTGAGCTCGGAAGCCTATTTGAGTTTTCACTTAATTCAGAGTTAGCCTACTTTGATAGTACAGCTTTGGATACACCTGAGGCATTAAGATGGCACCTAGCCCCTACCCTGACCTTGCCCTATCGCAAGGTGTGGGGAGAGTTTAGCGCTGAAGCCTCATTGCTGAATACGTATTATCAACAGAAAAATATTGAACAAACCGATCTAGCAGAAGAGGTTACTCGAACTTTAGGCCAATTCAGGCTGTTTGGTGCGCTTTATTTTGAGCGAGAACAACAGTGGTTAGATAAAAGCAGCACCATGACTCTCGAACCAAAGTTGCAATATCTATATACCTCATATGAGGATCAAACGATGATTGGTCGATATGACACAACACCGCTCCTTGTAGACGTAGATGGTTTATTTAGAGGGCAGGAATTCACTGGTCTAGACAGAATAAGTGATAATAACCAGTTTACCCTAGGACTCACCTCGAGAATACTTGATGAGTCAGATAGGGAACAATTTGTTATCAGCGTGGGTCAGATATTCTACCTTGAAGAAAATAAGGTGCTGGCCGCGGTTAAAGATCAAAACCGTTCTGCGCTTGCCGCAGAGTTAGATTGGAAGTTAGGTTCACGATGGTATACACACACCGATGTTCAGATAGCCACCAAGACCGATAAAGTTGATCGTAGCAGTACCAGTATTGAATATCGCAAAGATGAAAAAAGTCTCATACAACTTAGTCATCGTTACATTCGGCAACTATCCGGTGAAAAAATCGATCAGATTGGTATGCTTATAAGTTGGCCCATTACCGAGACATTGCACTGGGTAGGTCGAACTTATCGAGATCGGTCGTTGGAAAGAAGCGTTGAAAGTTATTTTGGCCTTCAATATGAGTCATGTTGTTGGGCAGTCAGACTGGTGGGCCAACGGCATTTAAGCAACCGTGTTACAGCCGATGGTGTGAGAACAACTGAAGAGTTTGATTCGGGTATTTCTTTACAATTTATCTTCAAAGGTATGGGATCATCAAAATCCTCACGAAGCATGCTTGAAGAAGGCATGTTTGGCTATCGTCAGCCATATAGTTTAAATTAGTTTACGCGTAGCTTCCGCTCAGGTTAGGACGCTGTATAGTTAACCAATAAAAAGAGAAAATATGAAGTTCATTAGTAAAGTGCTCTTAGCGGGCGTATTTTTAATTAATCTCGCCTTTGCCCAAGAAACTGTTTTGGACAAAGTTGCCGTTATCGTTGACAAAGGTGTGATTCTGGAAAGCGAAATTACCGCATTGATAAATGAAGTAAAACGAAACGCAGAGGCTAATAATCAAACCCTTCCTTCAGATATGGCCTTACGCACCCAGGTCACAGAACGGTTAATTATGAAGAGCTTGCAAATGCAAATGGCTGAAAGAATGGGGATTCAGATCAGTGACCCTCAGTTAGAGCAAACTATACAAAATATTGCGCAGAATCAAAATGTTTCTATCGAAGAACTTCGCAATCAACTAAAGCAAGACGGAATCAGTTACGACACTTATAGAGAAAATGTTCGCGAAGAACTGATTATGGGTGAGGTGCGCAGAGCGAATGTGCGTCGCCGTGTTTATATTACCCCGCAAGAAATAGGTACACTGACAAAGCTAATTGACCAACAAGGTGCAGAACAGGCTGAATACGAGCTAGGACATATTTTAATAGGTTTCCCCTCCCAGCCAAGTGATGAAGACATTTCGGCGGCCAGAGATCGCGCCGATAAAGTGTTAGCGCTTCTCAAGAAAGATTCTGATTTTGCTAAAATAGCCATAGCCTCTTCTTCGGGCAGAAATGCCCTTGAAGGAGGTAACATGGGCTGGATGAATATCAACGCCATGCCAACATTGTTTGCTGAAGCCGTACAAGGCAAATCGAAAGATGAATTAATCGGCCCCATTCGAAGTGGAGCAGGCTTTCATATTTTAAAAATTTTGGATACCCGAGGTATCGAAACCATTACGGTAGAAGAAGTTAACGCCCGTCATATCCTCATTAAACCATCTATTATATTAAGCGAAGATAAAGCCAAAGAAATGCTAGTTGACTTCAAACAACAAATTAAGGCTGAAGAGGCCACTTTTGCCGAGTTAGCAAAGGAATATTCGGAGGATCCTGGCTCCGCTCTCAAAGGTGGAGCGCTAGGATGGAGAGATCCGAGCGAATACGAGCCGGCCTTTCGAGATGCGCTGGCTAACTTGCAGCCAAACGAACTCAGCGAACCTATCCGCTCGGTATACGGCTGGCACCTGATTGAATTACTCGACCGTCGTGTAGACGATGCCACGGAAAAACGAAAAGAAGATAAAGCTTATCAGCTATTGTATAACCGAAAGTTTCAGGAGGAGACTGAGGCATGGTTAAGAGAAATGCGCGACCAAGCCTACATTGAAGTAGTTGAGTAGGGTCTGAAGCTTTTATGAAAACATTAAGAATTGCGGTCACTCCCGGCGAACCTGCTGGGATTGGTCCGGATCTTATCATCGCACTCGGGCAGCGCGCATGGCCTGCTCAGCTAGTCGTATTTGCGAATGCGGAATTGATCGCTGAGCGGGCTGAACTATTAGGTTTATCGTTAAACATAATTCCTTTCAACGCTGATGATATCGCACCAGCGCCTCCCGGCTCGCTTATTGTTTATGATGTTCCTTTAAATGCAACGGTGCAGCCAGGAAAGCTTGACCATAATAACGGCCATTATGTTGTAGAAACATTACGTTTAGCTTGTGAGGCTAATATACAAGGTCACTTTGATGCCGTCGTAACAGGGCCAGTACATAAAGGCATAATCAACCAATCCGGCATCTCTTTTAGCGGGCATACTGAATTCTTTGCCCACCAATCTCAGACCGCTGATGTAGTGATGATGCTCGCCACTGAAGGGCTCAATGTTGCTTTAGCGACGACACACATTCCGCTTGCTTACGTATCCAAGGCCATCACGCGTGATCGCCTACACAAAGTGATCAGAATAATCGATAACGACTTCAAAACGAAGTTTGGCGTTTCGCGTCCTCATTTATACGTATGTGGCTTGAATCCGCACGCGGGGGAGGACGGTCATCTTGGAAGAGAAGAAATTGAAACAATTACGCCTGCGCTTGAAGAGTTGCGGGCGGAAGGCATACTAATTACGGGGCCGTTGCCAGCAGATACAATATTCCAGCCTAAGTATCTTGAGCAGGCAGATGTCGTATTAGCGATGTATCATGACCAAGGTTTGCCTGTACTTAAGTATAAAGGGTTTGGCGCATCGGTGAATATTACTCTAGGCTTACCCTTTATTCGCACTTCGGTCGATCACGGCACAGCTCTAGACTTGGCTGGCAGTGGGTTGGCAGATACCGGCAGTTTTCAACAAGCGCTAACTCAAGCCATTAATTTAGCTAAACAGAAAAATGAATAAAACGCATTTAGGGCACACAGCCCGCAAACGATTTGGTCAGAACTTTCTAAATGATGACTATGTAATTGGCCAAATTGTCGCTACGATTGCTCCCCGTGAGGGAGAAAACCTGGTGGAGATAGGTCCCGGTTTAGGTGCACTGACAGAACCTGTGTGTGAGGAAGTGTCAGCGTTAACTGTCATTGAACTTGACCGTGACTTGGCAAAGCGTCTTCGTCATCACCCCTTTCATGCTGACAAATTGAATGTGGTCGAACAGGATGCACTAACGCTAGATTTTGAAGCGCTCCTTACAAATTTACCTAATTCAGGCACGCCTTTAAGAGTGTTTGGAAACCTGCCTTACAATATATCAACACCATTGATGTTCCATCTGTTCGACTTTGCGCATTGCATTGCTGATATGCATTTTATGTTGCAGAAGGAAGTGGTGAATCGTTTGGCGGCAGGGCCAGGTTCAAAAAACTACGGCAGACTTTCGGTAATGGCACAATATTATTGCCAAGTCATGCCTGTGTTAGAGGTGCCGCCTCATGCATTTGTGCCTCCACCGAAGGTTGATTCGGCCATCGTCAGGTTAATACCTCATAAAACTCCGCCAGTAACTGTGAGTTCTGTTAATATTCTGGAAAGGATATGCGCACAAGCATTTAACCAACGCAGGAAAACCATCCGCAATAGCTTAAAAGACTCTGTTACCGAAGATGAAATTATTTCATTGGGGCTCGCACCCACCGCCAGAGCGGAAACGCTTTCTTTGGATGATTTTGCACAACTAGCCAATTTAGTTTTTAAAAAGGAAATGTAATGGACGAAATTTCCGATCCGCCAGTCAGAGTAGAGGTGAGTGCCCGTTACTTACCGGATCACCCTGCTTCGACTGAACAAAAATATGCCTTCGCTTATCATGTCACTATTACTAACTTAAGCAATGAAATAGTTAAGTTGATAAACCGATATTGGCTCATTTGCGATGCAGATGGTAAATCGATGGAAGTGGAAGGTGCTGGTGTGGTCGGTAAACAGCCCACGCTAAAACCGAAAGAACAGTTTGAGTACACCAGTGGGGCGATTATCGATTGCCCGGTGGGTAGTATGCAGGGCTACTACGAGATGCAACGCGAGGATGAGTCTATTTTTCGCGTTCCGATCGACGTGTTCAGCCTTGCCGTGCCTAACATTGTAAACTGAACAAAAAAACAAACAAAAAGTAAAAAGTAAAAAGTAAAAATATGGCGAGACAGAGCTTAGTGGTGGGGGATATTCAGGGATGCTTAGCTGGTTTGTTGAAGCTACTTCAAAAAGCTGATTTTGACCCTCAACAAGACCGCTTATATGCGGTAGGCGATCTCATCGGCCGGGGCAGTGACTCCCTTGGCACAGCAGAATACCTGATGAGTTTGGGCGATAACTTTCAAGCTGTGTTAGGTAACCACGACCTTAACTTTCTTGCAGTCTCCCAAGGGTTTAAACAGGCTCGGAAGAGCGATAGGCTTGAGCCACTGCTGAATAGCATAAAACTGCCTGATATTGTCCATTGGTTACGGCAATTTCCCCTAGCACAGAAAATAAATAACAGTTTCGTGATGGTTCACGCTGGGCTTTACCCATTTTGGTCGGTAGACGAATTAATGGGCTTTAGTAGCGAAATAAGCGAGATTTTACGTGGTAAACAGTGGCAATCGCTGCTAAATAATATGTACGGTCATGAACCTCGGATATGGTCAGCTAACCTAGAGGACATGCCGCGAAATAGATTCATTATCAATGCGTGCACGCGCATGCGATATTTGAACAGTGAAAATCAGCTGGATTTTGAGAACAGTGGTCATCCTGACGATGCACCTGATTACCTGACGCCTTGGTTCGAGGTAGAAAAGCAGAGAACGCTTACGCATAAGGTAATATTTGGTCATTGGGCTTCGCTAAACGGATTAAGCTCCTCTAAGCATTTTATCGGCCTGGACACAGGGTATGTTTGGGGCCAAAAAATGACCGCGCTGCGAGTGGAAACATTGGACTATATTTCAGTTAGTGCTGATTAATTTACAACGCGGACTCTAAATATAACTTTTTTATGCTGAAGAATGTAAAGTATGCTGTTGTAATGTCGATAAAAATTTGTGGAAGCTTTCAAATTCCATACCTAATGCGCAAATCCAGTACGGAGAGATAGTGAATTTTTCGTAATTTTTTGTCAAAATTGCAAATAATTTTAATCGCCAGTTCATGAAAATAAAAACGGGCCATAGAGGGGTGTAGATGAAAGTTACAATTGCGATGCGAATAATCGGTGGTTTTATCATCATGTGTTTGCTGTTGATTATTATCAGCATATCTTCATTGTATAACCTCAACTCTGTGGGTTCCGCTACAGAAGAGGTAAACACTCTTGCCATTCCAACTTTAGATGGCAGTAATTCTTTAAAGGCCAGTTTTTTAAATATGGGCAGGATTACGTTTGAAGCCTATATAGAAGAAAGTCTTGATAGCCTCGAGGAAAAGTACCAGGCGTATAGTCGAGGGAAGGAAGAATTCGAGCAGGAATATTCCCAATTAGCTACTGCCGTCGCCAACGATGAAGCGTTAAAATCAACTCTCTCTAATGTAAAGGCTACTTACGATAACTACGTTACCAATGTAGAAAAAATGTATGACAACCGCCGCACGTTCATGCGGCTTCGCAATACCATAGCCGACAAGATTGGCGACGCCGAAGACGGTGCCGATGATGCGGCTACCTACATCTTGGATTTCAGCGATTTAGATGCCGTACAAAACAGTGAAAACTTAACCGCTGCAGCAGAAATTGGTAGTACCCTCGAAACCTCTTTACTTACCCTTCTGACGGCAACATCTGAGTACATTAAAACAGAAACGCTGGTTAGAGCGCAAACGTTAGGTAATGAAGTAACCCTGGTGGTAGATAACGTACGCGAACGTTTAAACAATATGAATAATGCCGCTAACGGGGAAGAAGCTGACGGCTCCTTAGAAGAAATAAATGATTTAGTTAATAACGCTCTCGATGCGATAACAGGCAATGGTGGGGTGTTGCAGCTACATGTGGAACGTCTTGAAAACAGAAATGCTTCAGAAGTTGCGCTAAACAATTCTGATAAAAATATTCAACAAGCCATTATTGAATTGAGAAAGCTCCTTACCTTGGCTGAAGACAAGGCGGCTGAAATCGAAGAGCAGGTTTCTTCACGGGTTGCTAACGGAAACATTATCGTTATTGTTGTGGTATTAATCTCATTAGCAATCGGCGCGGCAATTGGCTATTTCACGGTGGTGGCGATTACTCGTCCGCTCAATCGCGTAAATCATTTACTTAATATTGCTTCCTCTGGCGATCTTACCCAAACCCTAGACATAAAATCCAAAGACGAATTTGGTCAGCTCGCACGCAACATTAATACGCTTATTAGTAGCCTTAAGAATCTGATTACTGGCATTAATACCCGTGCTGAACAGCTTGCGGCAGCCTCTGAACAGACTTCAGCAGTTACCGCACAAACCACACATTCAATTCAGGACCAGAAGTCTCAGATTGCACAAGTTGCTACCGCGACAACGGAAATGCATTCGACGTCGCAACTGGTAATGAATAATGCAGAAGATACCTTAAACCAGATTCGTCATGCTGATGCCGAAGCCGAAAATGTTCGTAATATCTCAATTGAAAACCGCAATACCATTGAAGTGTTAGCCAAAGACGTAGAAGAGGCGGCAAGCGTTATTAATAAGTTACATCAAGATAGCGCAAGTATTGGTGGTATCTTGGATGTTATCAGAGGCGTTGCCGACCAGACGAATTTGTTAGCACTTAATGCGGCAATTGAAGCTGCACGGGCGGGCGAACAAGGTCGAGGCTTTGCTGTCGTCGCGGACGAGGTAAGAACACTGGCTAGCCGCACGCAAGAGTCGACCCAAGAAATCAACTCTATGATCGAAGTATTGCAAGCTGGAGCAGAAAAAGCCGTTGCTGTAATGAACCAAGGCAAAGAACAAACCGCCGTTTGTGTAGAGCAAACTGAACGGGCTACCAAGGCGCTCGATGTGATATCCGACGCGGTACACAAAGCACACGATGTAAGTTCTCAAATTGAACAGTCGGCACGCGAGCAAAATACCGTTTCTCAGGAAATTAGTGAAAAACTTGAGACTATCGTTGGTATAGCGGAAGAAACCACCGCTGGTGCCCAGCAGACTTCTGATTCTAGCCATGAAGTCGCGCGATTGGCAGAAGAGCTGCAACAGTCAATTCGCCAGTTCAAAGTTTAATTAAAACGCGCACTTCAATTAATCTTCCCATAGCGGTACGAATACCGTATGCCGCTATGGGAATGAAGATTTTAATAATACCTCTCGAGTAACCGATTAAAGGTACTGTATTACCTGCAGAGTACCTTTGTGCTGTAGTTCAACAACCCCACTTTCAGTATGAAGTGAATATGGCGCCCCTGCAGTGATGTATTTATCCTATCTATTAGTGCAGCTCATACCTCATTTTAGAAGTAGCAAAGACAAAATCATTATTTATTCATGCTGCTAAAATGCAGTATTAAGCTTAAAGCTAAGATCGTCCCGAGTGGCGAGCACGTCGTGCTTCTGAGTTGGGGTTTCGTGCTGATTTAACCGCATGGCACCCAGTCGTAGATGAGCGAAGTGACAGATTTATTATTTGAAGCTTTTCCCGCGCAGGATTAGGTTACTTGGCCCGACACACCACAAGAGCAGCAGCATCGAACAACATAGTAACTGTTTACAATGACCTTTGATTCTAAGGTTATTTTTGGTCGTTCACGCCAGTGGTGGTAAGTCGTGAGGGCGTTTACTAGAAATCAAACTGATAGAGTGAAAGGACTAGCGCTTATTGACCCTGCAACATTCGCCCAACTTAGCACTTTAAAATGAAAAAAGACGCTATGATGCTGTCGCATATGCCCGTCCAAGCTGCGAAGCACTATAGACGCTTAATAGAATAACTAGTAAGGTCAAATTGCCCCATCGCTCCTATCACAGGTCACATCGGTGCCACTATTATAACCACGCCTTTTAGCCCGCCGGAGTTGTTTGTACTTGTGGTAACCAATAAGGAAAAGAGGTCTGGCTATCCTAACATACTGTATTAGTAGAAAGTGTGAAAATAAAAAGCCCATTTCGCGGTCTGATAGTGGTCACAATATTCATACAATTCGACCACAGCTGAACGCTCATCATATTTTAAAATGTAAATAAGACCACGTGAATTGGCAGGAGTGATTTCCTGCCAGATAAGGTTAACTACGCAGTAGGTTACGACTTGCTACAATAGAGCGTCTAACTAACTTCAAACAACGCTTGGTGTAAGACCCTGACAATTTCAGAACTATCTTTCTCATTGACTAAGAATGAAATATTGTGGGGGTTTGCTCCGAAACAAATCATTCTTAAATTGTACTCAGCGATGGCAGCAAAAATACGACTGGATACACCTTTTGCTGAATGCATATGATTCCCTACCACGGTAACCAAATCAAAGCCATCCTCAACCTTTACTTCACAAATAGTCTCAAGTTCAGCGATGGTTTCTTTATTTAGTCGATGAGCAACAGAATTGGCGGGATTATCCAGTGTAAACGAAACCGCAATTTCTGATGTGGTAACTAGATCGACACTTAAACGATGCTTCGCAATAATGCTGAAAACCTGCTGTAAGAAGCCTTGCGCATACATCATTTTTGGGGTTTTTACCGTTACCATTACTTGCTCTTTACGGCGTGTGATGGCTCTGAATGGTGGTTCGTGTTTGCAGTCTCTTACTAACCATGTGCCCCCTTTCTCTGGTTCTGTACTGGAGCCGACAAAAACGCGAACATTTTTGCGTAAAGCTGGCTCCATTGTTGCTGGATGCAGCACTTTAGCGCCAAAGGTTGCCATTTCAGCAGCTTCCTCAAAGCTAAGTTCGGGCAAGGGTTTTGCCGCAGCTGTAATACGAGGGTCGGTAGTAAAGACGCCGTTTACATCGGTCCAAATTTCGCACACCTGCGCGTCCAGCCCTTCCGCGAGCAAAGCGGCCGTAAAGTCCGACCCTCCGCGGCCCAGCGTAGTCGTTCTTCCTTGTTCGTCAGAACCGATAAAACCTTGCGTTACTATAATGGCTTTTGCTAGTTCGGGTCGGAGGTAGGCGTCTGCCTGTTCAGCAATTTTTTCAATATTCGGTGTGGCTTCTCCAAACTCGCTATCTGTCCTAAGTACCTTTCGAACATCAAAATTTAACGCGTGCTCACCTTGCTCCAATAACACTTCGGTAAATAACAGGGATGACATGCGTTCACCCAAAGACAACAATTGATCTTTTAAATCAGCACGCTTCAGTATCTCTTCGTGAAACGCAAGAGAACGAAGTTCTGATAACAAGTCATCTAATTTCGGCTGCACCGAAAGGGCATTTGGTAGTTTGTCTAATATCGCCAACTCAATTTTTGTCACCGCCGCGCAAATCTCTTCAATTTGTTGTTGCGTAAGTGGCGTATGAGCTAGCTGGACCAGGTGATTAGTTACGCCGGCGGCCGCACTCACTACGACAATCCGTGTTGAGGTATTGCTGATAACGATACGAGCACAATTTTGCATGACTTCGTAATTGGCAACACTGGTCCCCCCAAACTTCGCAATTGTTAACGCTTTCGACACCACGTTCTCCTATATGCAATCAAGCTATTTTACGCCTGACATATCAATATTAATTGTATCGCCTTCTTTAACGGCGTGCTCTTTGAACCATCCCTGGTTCATTTCCAACGCATACGCTACTTTTCCTGATGACATAGTTGTATTCAAATCGTGTGGCTGCATTGTTTTGATATCCGATATGACGCCTTCGCTGCTAATAAATGCAATATCAAGCGGAAGATAGGTGTTTTTCATCCACATACCGACCTGTCTGATTGGCGAGAAATGGAATAACATGCCACAGTCTTCGCACAATGTTTTTCTAAACATCAACCCCTGCGCACGCTGTTCTGGCGATTGCGCTAACTCAACTTGGTAACGTTTTCCTGCGATAATAACGGTAGCGGTATCAAATTTGATGTTTTGCGCATTAACTTGGCTCAGTCCAACGCCAAACACCAGCACAAACACAATAGCGAAAAATGCATGCTTTTCCATATTACTCTTTCTCATTAGATATAAAAAAGCCGGCACCTCTCGGCCCCGGCTTTTTTTTAGGGCTATTGCCCTAGTTTATACGGCTATTTATGCAACATTCAATGTTGGAATGATGTTCGCTTTAGCATCGTCTTCCGCTTTTTTGAAGCTTTCGATTTTGTCAAAGTTTAAATAACGATATACATCGCTCGCCATTGAGTCTATTTTACTTGCATATTCCAAGTATTCTTCAGCTGTCGGTATACGGCCAACAATCGCTCCTACTGCGGCAAGCTCAGCTGATGTCAGGTAGACATTAGCGCCGTCGCCTAAACGATTAGGGAAGTTACGAGTAGAGGTAGATAGTACCGTCGCACCTGCATCTACACGTGCTTGGTTACCCATACAAAGTGAACATCCTGGCATTTCAGTACGTACACCCACGCGGCCATAGATATTGTAATACCCTTCTTCCATCAACTGGGCTTTGTCCATCTTCGTGGGGGGAGAAATCCATAGACGTGTAGGTAACGTTTTGTTGAATTGTTCAAGCAACTTACCGGCCGCACGGAAGTGGCCGATGTTGGTCATACAAGAACCGATGAACACTTCATCTACGTGGTCACCGGCAACATCAGACAATGTTTTAGCGTCATCCGGGTCGTTCGGGCAACAAACGATAGGCTCTTTAATATCCGCTAAGTCAATCTCTATCACTTCAGCATATTCTGCATCTGCATCTGCGCGCATTAACTCAGGCTTAGCAAGCCACTCTTCCATCTTCTGTGCACGACGCTCAAGGGTACGTGGATCACCGTAACCTTCGTTTATCATCCAACGAAGCATAGTGATGTTTGATCTCAAGTACTCCGCAATAGACTCTTCTGAAAGGTTGATGGTACAACCCGCGGCAGAGCGCTCGGCCGAGGCATCAGATAATTCAAATGCCTGCTCCACCGTTAAGTGCTCAAGACCTTCGATTTCAAGTACTCGACCAGAAAACGCGTTAATTTTACCTTTTTTCTCTACAGTTAACAGGCCTTGCTTGATACCGTATAAAGGGATTGCGTGAACTAAATCACGCAGCGTAATTCCAGGCTGCATTTTACCTTTAAAGCGCACTAGGATTGACTCTGGCATATCCAGTGGCATAACCCCTGTCGCGGCAGCGAATGCAACCAAACCTGAACCCGCTGGGAACGAAATCCCTAATGGAAAACGGGTATGTGAGTCCCCACCTGTACCCACGGTATCAGGCAATAACATACGGTTTAACCAACTGTGAATGATACCGTCCCCAGGACGCAATGAAACACCACCACGATTCATGATGAAATCAGGTAATGTGTGCTGAGTTTCGATATCAACTGGCTTGGGATACGCTGCGGTATGACAGAAAGACTGCATAGTTAAATCAGCGGTGAATCCTAAGCATGCCAAGTCTTTTAACTCATCGCGAGTCATAGGGCCAGTGGTGTCCTGCGAACCAACCGTAGTCATCTTAGGTTCACAATATGTACCTGGGCGAATACCTTCTACGCCACACGCTTTACCAACCATCTTCTGAGCAAGGGTATAACCTTTCCCTGTGTCTTTTGGCTGTTCTGGCGTACGGAATAAATCAGAAGGGCCTAACCCTAGCGTTTCACGAGCTTTGTCAGTTAGGCCACGACCAATAATTAAATTGATACGCCCGCCGGCACGAACTTCATCTAAAATTACTTTAGATTTGTAATCGTACTCAGCCAATACTTCCCCGGTTTCGTGATTAGTAATCTTCCCTTCAAACGGATAGATATCAATTACATCACCCATTTCCATTTTTTCGACATCAGCTTCAAATACTAATGCCCCGGCGTCTTCCATTGTATTGAAGAAAATAGGCGCCACTTTGCTACCAATACATACACCGCCGCCACGTTTATTTGGTACACCAGGCAGGTCTTCGCCGAAGAACCATAATACAGAGTTAGTCGCCGATTTCCGTGACGAACCTGTGCCCACTACGTCACCGACGAATGCAACTGGATGGCCTTTGGATTTGATGGCTTCGATTTGCTTCATTGGGCCTTTGACGCCATGTTCTTCTGGCTCCAGTCCTTCACGCGTCATTTTGTACGCAGCTAACGCGTGCAGAGGAATATCTGGGCGTGACCATGCATCAGGGGCCGGTGACAAGTCATCAGTATTGGTTTCACCGGTCACTTTGAACACGGTGTAAGTCATTTTGTCGTCCATCTTCTTGCGCGCAGTAAACCACTCACCTTCTGCCCATGACTTAATCACATCTGTGGCGTATTCATTACCTGCTTTATGCTTTTCTTCTACATCGTGATACGCATCAAACATTAGCAGAGTGTGCTTAAGTTCTTTAGCGACAAGCGGTGCAAGCTCTTCATCGTCGAGCAATTCAACCATAGTGGCAATATTGTAACCACCGTGCATGTTACCTAACAATTCAATTGCTTTTTCTTTGCTGATTAGTGAACAGCTGTCCTCGCCTTTTGCGATTGCGCTTAAAAAGCCAGCCTTAACATAAGCTGCTTCATCCACACCTGGAGGAACACGCTCGGAAAGAAGCGTCAGTAAATTGTCTTCTTCCCCGGCAGGAGGGTTCTTCAATAGCTCAACTAAACCAGCAACCTGTTCTGCATTTAATGGTTTAGGAGGGATACCCTCAGCAGCACGTTCTTCAACGTGTTTGCGATAATCTTCTAACACGATTTCTTCCTCATGGTTAATCCTGTCTTTGAGTCGGTCTTGATACAGGAATTCAATAAAACGGCGGAATTATAACGGGTTATCCGCCAAATTTAAATTTCAATCAGGTCAACGCCTGTTATAACCGCTATTCAGCGCATGTATCGGCTAATTATCAATCATTTTTGATGTTGTTGCTGCTAATCTTTAGTAATTTTGCGTTGGCTCCATCGGTCAATATTACAATGGAACCATCCTGGCTTACTGTCACATCTCTTAATCGCTGATTTAGCTGTGGAAATATTCTCTTCGATGTTGGGGGGGCAGCACCTAAATCAACAGCATAAAGTGCCTTTTCTTTAAGTGCGGTAACTAACAGCTTTCCCTCAAGATCAGGAAATTGGTTGCCGCGATAAAGTGCCATCCCAGAAGGTGCAATCGATGGTGTCCAGTTAACGACGGGCTGTTCCATCCCTGGGTACGCCTGAAACGGTGATATGCTCGCCCCTGAATAATCTTCGCCTAACGTTATTACTGGCCAACCATAGTTTTTCCCCTTGCTAAGAATATTTATTTCATCCCCACCATCGGGGCCATGTTCGTGTGCGATAACTTGCTTGGTTTGTTCATCATAAATTAGACCTTGCGGATTACGATGTCCCAACGTGTAGACGAAGGGTGAAGTGGGAAATGGTGGCTCTTGAGGATGAGAACCGTCTTCTCTGAAATGTAAAATTTTGCCTAACAAACTTTCTTTAACTTGTGCTTGCTCACGATAGTCGAAGCCTTCACCAGATGTCACTAACCAGGTCCCATCAGGTAAAGTGAGCAATCTGCCCCCATGATGGACAGGTGTATCTTTATCTGGCGTCACTTTTAAAATCACCTTCAGGTCTGATAAAACATTGTTTTCGAATTTACCGGAAGCAACGACTAACCGATTTGCTTCTTCATTGCCTTGACTAAAGGAGAGAAGCACGGTTCCTGACAGTGCAAAGTCTTGTGCCAATGCAAAATCAAGTAATCCTCCCTGGCTTTCAACATACAAATCCGGCAAATTGAGTTCGATTTTATCTTTAGTACCGTCTGCCTTTGCTCTAATGAGTTGTCCCCCTCTAAGGGTAATCAGCCAATCCCCATTCGGCAGCTCTGCCATGGTCCAGGGGCGGTGAAGTTTATCCGCAAGTGGAGTTATCTGGATAGGGGAGGCGGCGGCTGCACTAAACCCGCTCGCCAAACTGCAAATGAGTAATGATATACGGGCTACACCGGTTATGGCCTCTTTGAATGTCATTCGTACCCTCTTAAAAACTTGTGATAGCGTTAACACCGTGAAATGATAGGACGATTATCGCTTGGTTTAATTAAACTTGATATGGCCAATACTATTCAATTTCTTAAAGCGTGGATTGTCGCATCGCTAGTTGCGTTTGTACTCGCAGCAGTTATGCATACGCAAATGGTGCTGATTGGCTTAGTCAACATCGATATAAATATCAACGTGTCTGACTGGCTGCTCACTACTTTTCAAGACATCTGGGGTTTATTGCCTACTTACGCTCCAGTTATTGGCCTTGCGCTTTTTATCGCGATGATTGTGGTAGTAATTTTTGCTAAATTTATCGCAGCCCCCGCATTACTTTCTTTTATTGGCGGTGGAATGGCAATTTTTACCGTTCTAGTTACCATGCAACCCATTATGCACATAACCCTAATCGCCGGTGCAAGAGAGCCTGTAGGATTTGCGCTACAATGTTTATCAGGGGCCGTGGGCGGATTAGTGTTCGCTAAACTCTATTATCGTTAGAACGATAATTCAGAAGCGAATCGATCCTGCGGATCATTGACGGCCTGATTTGACGTTCAACCACTGATACTTCATCGATAGCAGCATTGAGAGCAGACATTTCCTGCTTCTGGCTATTCAACTGCTTTTTTAACTGGGTGTTGTATACCTCAAACCCTTCAACCTCTTTGTTCAAAATTTTGAACTGCTGAAGCTTGTTGTCTATTTAATTGGCGATGGTATCAATCTTGTCCTCCGAAATTGCAGCTTACTGATTAATTTGGCCAGCTTCGTCCCCTACTGGGTTTAAATTGTCGTTGTTTTGCGCTAACGCAGTCGAAGTGACCAACGCCCCCGCCACCACTAGCGAACTGAAACGCTTCATATTTTCATACCTTCTTGCGGAAAAATCAGTATGTCCGACTATTTAATTTCCGCGCGTAGAATAGGAGGTTTGTATGAGATTGTTATGGCGATGGTGTTGCAATTTATATGACGAATTTACATAGAAAAACGGGGCTGAAAAGCCCCGTTTGATTCAGTTAGCACAGATAATACTAGAACTTGTAAGAAGCCTTCACATACATGAAGCGCCCTTGACCACTGTGTACTGAGTTTACATAACCAAAAAAGTCATGGTGGCTGTATGGTGGTTCTTCATTAAACAGGTTGGTCGCACCTAATGTTAAAGTGGTATTCTCAATGCCTGTAAAATTAACCGTGGCATCCACTGTCATAAATGAATCAACAGTTTTGTCTCCAAATCCAGCATCGACGCTACCATCAAACTCACCGATATAGTTGAGCGCTACAGCGGCGGACCATACATCCAACATCCAATCTGCTGACAATGTATAGCGGACTTCAGGCTGTTCAAATTCACCTTCCTGCAAGAACAAACGTTTACCGCCTGAAGCATCTGGTCGATATTCTTCGTACTTAAGTACGTAGTTCATCACGTAGCCAAAACGGAAATCACCTGTTCCCGTTTTCAACATGTAACCTAGGTCTAAATCTAGACCAGAAGTCTCCAAGTCGCCTAAGTTCTGGAATGAATCAAAGATACGAACAACTTCACCCGGATCGCCACTTACACCTGTGGGAATACGCTGAACCACGGAAGGATCGGTTCCAAAGTTACTGAAGACGAATTGCGTGTCTGAAGTAATGATATTTTCGATGTCATAGGAATAGTAATCCAATGAAAAGTCCAGATCATCGGTAATTTCATATATAAAACCGAAGTTATAACTAGTTGACTCTTCTGGCCCCAAGTCTGGGTTACCCTCAAACACCGCCGTATATTCCATCGGGTCACAGGCCAAACCCACCGCGCTACAACGGACTGTATCAACCAGGTTAGGAGACTCATCTGTACGACCTAAGCCAATTTGATGTAATGACGGCGCGCGGAATGCCGTTCCGTACGAACCGCGCACGGATAGATTGTCTAACGGGGTCCACAAGAAAGACACTTTCGGATCAGTGGTGGTACCAAAGTCACTGTAGTCTTCGTGTCTGACAGCTAACTGAACTTCCAACTCATCAAGCACTGGAATTGCTAACTCTGCAAATACCGACGTAGAGTCACGCTTACCATTGGCCTGAGTCGCCTCTGTTCCAAATACTTCACCACGTAAAAACTGGTCATCTGGGTTGTCTGAGATACTTTCTTCCCGGTACTCGCCACCGACCGCCAGCATTAGATCACTGCTACCCATTTGCATAAGGGGACCAGAAAAAACGACATCAAACGATTTATTAGTCGATTTACCGACGCGCGTGGTCTGAGTTTCGATAAAATCTAACGCAGCTTGCGAATTAGACGAGGGCTCGAAGGGGTTCCATAAGCCCGAATCAATTGCTTCTTGGGTGCGACGTGAGTTCGGGAAACCATTAACACCGCGCTCTACCGATTCGCTTTTAATATAGCTATAAGCGGCTTCCCAGTTCCAAGCACCTAGCTCGCCGTCCAAGCCAAAGATGGTGCGGTAGTAATCTGTATCGACCCGTTTTTCTCGATTACCGATATCCACAGTTCGACGACGCATCGTAAGATCTTGTTGATAAAAGGGATGGCTTGGCATATCAGCAAATGGGTGGTTAACATTATCGCCATCCATAAACAACTCATCAAAGCTCGGGCTACCTGCACCACGAATAATTGATTTAGCGTTTTGGCCATTTAACTCGACAAATGCATTTACATCGTGAGAAATTTCATACTTACCCATGTAATTGAAGCTGAACCGTTCAGAATCGGGATACATTGTCATAACAGGAGCATAGTCATAGCGACAAAAATCACCTTTCCGGTCTGCCGGCGCACAAACGTCGCTTCCAAATGTATCGATAAGCCTATTAGTTGGATCTGCCTTTAGAGCAATTGTGCCAGGGATACCTGATGAACTACGAAAATCTACTGCATCGGGGTCGTTGGGTCGCAATGCCGCTTGATTAGCTGAGCGCGAATAATCGCGATCACCATATAAAATTTCTTCACGATCAAAGTAGTCCAGTATAAATGTATGGCTCGCTTTATCTGACTGAGAGCCCCACACCAGGCTTACATTTTGTTCTTCGCCACCGCCATCCGCGGTATCTCCGTATTTCGCCGATACTTCTACGCCTTCAAAATCGTCCTTAAGAATAACGTTAATTACACCCGCTATGGCATCAGAACCGTAGGTTGCTGAGGCGCCATCCTTCAAGATTTCGACCCGTTTGATCGCCGATAATGGGATATTGTTTATGTCAACGAAAGCCGTATCAATACCTTTAGCAAAAGGAGACACCGACACCCGACGTCCATTAACTAAAATTAGTGTTGAGTCTGCCCCCAGGCCGCGAAGTGATACACTGGAACCCCCGTTGGCAGTGTCATCGCTGCTATTCCCCTGAGTCGAGAATGTCCCCTGCCCAGAGATGGGCATTTTAGCAAATAGTCCAATCAAATCTGTTACACCCGTGTTGGCTATTTGACTGGCATCTATAGAGGTAATGGGTGAAGGGCCTTCCATGTCGGTTCGTTTAATCATTGAACCTGTTACACGGATTTTTTCGATGTTATCTTCTTCCTGAGCTACGACTGAAGAAGTGCCCAAAGCAAGATTAACCGCTACTGCGCATAATCCTAACTGCAAATATTTATTCTTTTTCATATGGTTTCCCTATGATTTCCCTAACTTAATTGTTAGTTGTTTCTAGATTTTTAGAACCACTGGCACTACGTGGCTAAATTTCTTATATCATACAAAAGTTTAACAATCTCGTTTCTGAAGTTGAATTTTTGCAAAAACCTGTATAAATAAATCTATACAGAATAGAGTGACTTAACTTTAAAGTGTGTAAATGCAGAGTACGGAGAGGATAATTAGGCAGCAAGCGGCCAATTGTTACAAAGCATGTTAATGAAAAAGCCCAGCGAACTGGTCTCGGCAGGAATTAAAATTGATGTTCGTAACTCAGCTTGACCATATGCCTATAGTACGGCTTCGCACTGTCACGTCGCTCTGCGTTACTTTTTGATCGTCACCGAGTAAGTTGCGAACACGCAATGTAATAGTGCTATTAAAGTCTGGATAATAGGTATAAATTTAATCCAGCAAATGGAAGGGTTGTGCAAACGCGTCCTCACGACCGTTAATACCAGAGGCAAGATTGCGCTCACCTGACACGTTACACACTAGAGATGTGGTGTGCTCGCCGTTAGCAGAATCATAATTTAATTGGAAGTTGACTACGTATTGCGAATGCCCATTTAAACGCTTTTCGCTACAAAGTTTAGCTACATCTGCCAGTTAGTATGTGGCGTAAGAAGATCACCACGCATGGGCTATTATAACGAGCGGCCCATGTTTTTGTGTCCCAGCGAACGCAGTGAGTGCCAACAGATACTTGATACTTATTATGCCTTGTCCTTCAGTTTAGACTTCAAAGGCAAACTGAAGGACAAGGCTCAAATGTGTTAGGCTTTCTTAATCGCCGAACATGAGCGTCCTTGCAAGTAATCGCGAACCAATAGATTAATTTTGTCTTTTAACCACTTAGGACCGAAATCAGACATGTCATTATGCCGTGACTCAGGAATTTTAACTACACATGAGTTGTTTTGCTCTGATGCTGACGGCAAAACACCTTTATCGGCAGGAAAATCGCTAGCCCGAATAGACAATGCCTTTATATTGGTATCTCTAGGCAAGGGAACGCGCCTATGGTCTAAAGTAATTAGTGATTTAACATAAGGTTTGCTTTCATTTCCTAGCCATGAAGAAATATCACCACCGTTTGAGTGCCCAACTAGAAGCAAATTATCGAAGTCATAATTTTCCAGACGTTCACTTAAATTTGATTTAACAAAATGAAGAGTTTTGGCACCTCTGCGCCAATTTTCACTGCGAGTTTCAAATAAGTTCCCAATCGTTGATAGTGGAGGGTCATTGGGAAGCTCATGCCCAATAGCTATAACAAGATAACCTAAGTTATTAAGCTGATTAGCTAAAAATGTATACTTTAAATGAGACACACCGTAGCCTGCGCTCAATAGAGCAACCGGACATTTGGATTTCTTTCTACAGCCTTCGTTTTCTTGCGGATATGTGATTTCTATAGGGATATTTCTATCTCTAGATTCATCGTAAATTGTATCTGCGTTTGATACGCCAACTGAGGTGGCAATTAAAAATACTAACCCTTGCAGATACTTCATAATTCTCCTGAAAGCCTAACTTTTAAATAAGGGACGCAGATGCGTGGGCTAAAATCCGAGCGGCGCGAGTCAGCCCACTTATTTGCATCCTAGCCCGCAAAGCGGGCGAACTTAATTTATTTGTTATACATCAAAGCTTCTACGATGTAAGTAGTCAATTTCCACTTCCATTTCGTACAGTGTTTTAGTTGATTCTAAATTTAGGCTCTCACGCATCAATTGGCGCTGTTTTTCATATTCAGTACTCATTTCGATTTCAGATGCATGGCGATACGTTTCTTCATCTGGCCATTGAGCGTAGGCGATAAAACTACCGTTTTTATCTCGGTGTAATCGTGAGCCTAAGCTTCCTTTAAAAAGAAAGATACCTTGCGTCGTTTTAGGCCAAGCAGATAGAAATTGCTCTTCACATCCAGCCTTTACCACAAATTCAAACATTACAACGAACATTGCTAATCCTCCCTGATGTATTACATCTTAGTATTTTAACGGCATGATTTTAAATGCCAGTAAAATACCTTATTGGACGGTGCTTCAGCACTGTCCGTTAATTTGGTATAAATAATGCTAATGGAATTTGTATTATTTGGGAAGTGGCGTTTTGTTTCTGCTCATTGCTGTTGTAGAAAGCATTGTCGTTTTTTTCATATTAATCTCTGCTTAAATTGCTAGCTGAAAGCGTGAAATCATTGATTTCGGTGTGGCTCCTTGCTCTAGGCTAAGTTTGCCTGTCTGGGTCAGGCCCAGTGTTGTAAAACCTATGCGCCTGACTAGTTTCTTAGCCAGTCCATTTCGTATTGGCTCTATTTCTTAACGAGAAGTCTGGAAGTGCGAGAGAATTCATCTTCAGTTCTTCGTTCTAAGGAGACCACCGCTTTCGCGCTGGCGACGGCCTGGATATCGATCTTTTCAGCCAGTGGTAAAGGTTTATTTTTACCAAATGCACCTAAGAAGAATCGTCACCCCGTTGTAAAACGAGCCCTTTGTGACTGATATCGTAAACTTACAATAGTGGATTTTTAAGCCTCACGATAACAGGCCTCGGAGGTCCCAGATAATGCTGCGCATTTTTGGAAGGATGGCGTCATTTCTTTGAAAACTGAAGGATAAATTGGTACGTATTAATCTTTTTCATTCTCAACTACCAACTCATCGGCAAGTTTGAATGAAAATTCACTCCCCTCACCTACCTTGCTTTTAATTTCGAGCTTAGCGTTATGATGACTAAGAACGTGTTTAACAATGGATAATCCAAGACCGGAGCCACCGGTGCTCCTTGAACGCGCTTTATCTACACGATAAAAACGTTCTGTAAGACGAGATAGGTGGGCCTGTTCGATACCTTCACCATTATCGACAACCGAAAATTTTACGCCGCTTTGCACACGCTCCCAATAAACATCTATCACTCCTTTTTCAGGGGTATAATTAATCGCATTGAAGATTAAGTTAGAGCAAGCGCTTCTCAGCTCGGTTTCAATGCCATATACATTCAGGTTGGACTCGATGTGGAAGTTGATACTGTGCGCTTTATTCTTATTTAACGTCTGCGCCTCTACCTCAATTTGCTTTAACATTGTTGGCATGTGGACAATTCGGTCGTGAATTCTTTCTGCACTAGCCTCAATCCGAGAAAGCACCAGGAGGTCTTCAATCAAATTTTTCATCCGCCTCGACTGCGCTTCCATTTCGCTGATGGCTTTACTCATCATTGGGTTATCATTGCCACCGTTATCCATAAGCTCGAGGTAACCGGTTATAACGGTAAGTGGCGTGCGCAATTCATGAGACACATTGGCGACAAAGTCTTTCCGCATTTCTTCTAGTTGTGAAAGCCGGGTAACATCCCTGGCAATCAACAACAAATGATCTTCACCATAAGGCATAATGCGATATTCTAGAATTTTGTTTGGATTGACTGGCGATGCAACTTCAATAGGAAATGTAAAATCTCCTTCATGAAAATAGTTGATAAATTTGGGGTTCCGGATGAGGTTGTTTAGCCGTTGTCCCGCATCAGCTGGCCATTTAAAACCAAGTTCAATTCTTGCCAGTCGATTGCACCAGGTAATAGTACCTCTTACATCAATTACCACCGCAGCGTCCGGAAGCGCCTCTGCGCCATCGCGAAAACGGGTCACCAGCGTACCCAGCTCTTTACGTTTATTTCTGTTTCTACGCTGTAAAAAATAGACGCCTTCGTAAACATGTTCCCACATGCCTTTCACCGAAGGAGGGCTCATTTTTCGGCTATGCCACAACCAACGATTTAAGCGATACAATTGCCAATAATTATTTAACAGTAACGCGAGGATACCCAGGCATAGGGTCAGTGCCATCTCATCCAGTATTAGGCCCACTATAGCAAATAAGACTAGATATGCTGTCAGACTAAACGCAATGCGCAGCCAGGAAAAAGGGTGATACATAGAAAATTACAGCGCGGTTGCTAGATTTCAGTGGGGGTATGCTAGCGCGTCAGAGCGTGCTAGCAAAGCACCAATTCAGATTTTTGTAGAAAAGCGATAACCAGCACCCCGTACAGTTTGAATCATTTTGTCGTGGTTATATTTGGCTATGGCTTTACGAAGCCGACGGATATGGACATCGACCGTTCGGTCCTCCACATACACGTTTGTCCCCCAGACATTGTCCAGTAACAACTCGCGGCTGTACACCCGCTCAGGATGTGCCATGAAAAAGTGTAATAATTTAAATTCAGTTGGTCCTATCTCTACGGGCTCATCATGCGCAGTGACGCGATGGGAAACAGGCTCCAACTTTAACCCATTAAAAGCAATTGGCTCTTCGTTCGCAGTAGGGGTGACCCTGCGCATAACAGCCTTGATTCGGGCGACCAATTCTTTAGGGGAGAAGGGTTTGGTCACGTAATCATCTGCCCCGGCCTCCAGCCCACGAACTTTGTCTTCTTCTTCACCTTTTGCGGTGAGCATAATAATCGGAATATCACGGGTATACTCATGTTGTTTTAAGCTTTTAGCCAATTGCACCCCGCTACCGCCAGGCAACATCCAATCTAATAAAATAAGATCAGGATAAGGCTCGCAAATATTTTGTTGCGCAACATCAACATCTTCCGCTTCAATCGTATTAAATCCTGACTGTTCTAAAACAAGTTTCAGCATTTCCCGGATCGGCGCTTCATCTTCCACTAATAAAACCGTTCGAGACATTGGGGGCTCCTGCTCATAATCGAATCGCCGTTATTATTAACTTAGACTATGACACTTTTATTAAGATGATGACACAATTGTGTCAAGTTACCTGTCTGCCATCTCATTCAAACCACCTAAAAATCATAGGACCACGTCATAAAAGCTTGATTTTACAACTTAAATTTAAGTAACGAATCATCCTTGGGATGTGTCTGTTTTCGCTATATATGAAGCTATTTAATCAAAAAAAGTGCTCAATTCTTTCCCTAACTTGTGTCTTCGCTAAATTACGCATATTCTTGGCGTAATAATATGGAATCATGGTGATATAAGGTTAAGTATAGATGACGACCGTGAAGACAGGTTTGTCGAGAAAGTTATTAACTCGCGTTCTTTCGGTGTATTTTGTACTGACGCTTATCGTCACGATTGGTCAGATTTTCACAGAATATTTGAGCACCAAGAGCCATATAGAAGGCGAACTTCGAACCCTGAAGAATACCTTCTCCACATCACTCACCCGTGCCATATGGGAGTTAAATACACCGCAAGCCATCTCAATTGCAGAAGGGTTAATGGAACTTCCTATTGTTGAAGGTGTTCAAATCCGCGATGAAAATGGCGACTATATTGCAGATTTAGGTCTCACAATAGAGCAACCCCGAGAACCTGTAGAGACAGGTGTAATGAAAGATCATAGCGGCGGCGTGTTTGGCTATAGTTTCCCTCTTATCTTCGAATTTTCCGGAAGAGCTTCTAATGTAGGCGATGTTACGCTCTACTCAAGTTTTGACATTATATTTGGCCGAATCGAAGTCGGCGTATTTTTTCTGATAGGTAACGCCATTGTAAAAACTGCATTTCTGGTTTTTTTATTTATGACCGCGTTCAGACGCCTACTGTCGGAGCCTTTGTCTGAAATTACGGATCAAATGAGTGCGTTTAATCCAGAACATCCACAAGATTCAAAAATTGATGTCGCGTTAGAAGAAGACAATGAATTGCTTCAACTTCAGCAGTCGTATAATCAAGTTATTGACGATCTCATTGCCTCACAAAATAGATTGCACAACGCGCAAAAAGAGTTAACTTACGCCAATAAAAAGTTAGACGACCAGAATTTAATTCTTGAACAGGAAGTGGCGAAAAAGACCGCTTCACTCTCGCAAATCATGCTTGATCTTGAGCAACAGAAAGACGAGCTTATTGCCAATCAGCGTGAGTTGAGACAGGAAAACGAGAACAGACGATACATCGAAGACGAATTACGCAAACGAAATGAGGAACTTGGGCAAACCAACAATTCGCTAAAGTTGGCCAAAGACCAGCTAGTAGAATCGGAGCGTATGGCTTCTCTTGGGGGGTTAGTCGCTGGTATAGCTCATGACGTGAATACACCGTTGGGCGTTAGTGTGACTGCGGCCAGCTTTCTCACAGAACGCTTGCAAGTAGTAAAAACCGCTTATGAAGATAAAAGTCTAACCAATAAAACGATGGAGACGTTTGTCGAAGAAGCTGAACAAACGACAAAGTTGCTACTTACAAATTTAAATAGAGCGTCAGAACTGATCGCCAGCTTTAAACAAGTAGCCGTTGACCAGACCAGTGAAGCCGAGCGTGTATTTAACCTGAACAACTATTTACACGAAATTTTACATTCGCTGCGACCGACCTTTAAAAAAGGTGACTATCAAGTTGATATAAAGTGTCCTGATAACCTACATATTCGCTGCGCGCCTGGGGTTATCGCACAGATCACCACTAATATGATTATGAATTCGATTGTGCATGGATTTGAAGATCGGGACAGTGGCCATATTGTGCTAACGGTAAAAGAAGAAGGTGACGATATAGTCTTCAATTACGCCGATAACGGCCGCGGCATGGACGCTGATAGTCTTGATAAACTATTCGATGCCTTCTTTACCACTAAACAAGGCAAAGGGGGCAGTGGACTAGGTACGCACATAATGTACAACCTGGTGACGCAAACACTTAAAGGTCAGATCGAAGCGGAAAGTGAGCCTGGTAAAGGCTTGCACTATACCATTCGTTTTCCAGTGAATCTTAACGACTAAAAGGGATCATCTCTCAAATTAACATTCCGAGATTGCTTGAAACGGTAGAGGTTGGTACGCTTGCCGGCCTCACAGATTTAGGTAACAAGAGTTATGTGGTTTAAAAATATCAAGGCCTATCAAATTACCCAACCCATGTCGTTAAACGATGACGACATCCAGCGGGTACTTACTGAAAACGCATTTCGTCCGTGTGGTAATCAGGAAACGGCCACAATGGGATTTTCTTCCCCTTTCGCCCAAACTGGTCAGGGCTCAATGATGTTCCACAATGTGGGGCAACGGTATTGGATAACGATTAAGAAGCAGGAGAAACTGCTTCCTTCTTCCGTAGTTAATGATGAGCTGGCACAAAAAGTCGCGCAAATTGAACAGGAAACGGGCGCGCCGGTGGGTAAAAAAGCCCAACAGGATATTAAACAAGAAATTATCCATAAGCTTTTGCCCCAAGCGTTCACTAAGAACAGCTTTATCCACGGATTTATTTCATTACCTGAAAACCTGGTTATTATTGATGCGTCGGCCGACGGTAAAGCAGAAGGCTACCTAGCGCTAATTAGAAAAGCGCTAGGCTCACTACCGGTAGTTCCCCTTGCACGAAGCAGCTTACAGTCGGAGCTCACGCATTGGTTAACGGATGGGACACCTGAAGGAATATCGTTACTTGAAGAAGCCGAGTTTAAATCAACTGATGAACTGGAAAGCGTCATTCGTTGCAAAAACCAGCCGCTTGATAGTGATGAGATTAAAATGCATCTTGATGCAGGAAAGCTGGTTCAGAAAGTAGGCTTTGAATATCAAGATACATTGACAGCTGTTATTGCTGAAGACGGTTCATTCAAACGTTTGAAGTTTACTGATCGTATCAAAGAAGAAACCGATGACATTCCGAAGGATCAGGTGGCTGCAAGATTAGACGCTGAATTTGCGCTAATGTCTGCTGAACTTGCACAGTTTGTTTCGTATATGCGGGACAAACTCAACTTACAAGCTGATTAAGTTATCTAATAGGTCGGTGATGACCGCACATCACCGACCTGTTTTTTATTGCACTTACTGACACATTCCTTGGCTGGCGGCCGTATCCAGCGGCAATGAGCCATTAACGTCCATCACACAAAAATTCGCACTCACATTACCAGAGAGTGCTGTACTTGTTTCAAACGTTACGACACCATTTTCACCTGTGGCAGCACTGACAGTCTCAGACCAGTCACCACCAAATTGCCCGGAAACCACTGCATTCATCTCGGGCGCTCCTGTATCATCTACAATAGTGACTGTCGCTTGCGCTTGTTTAGTACCTTTACCGGCGCTCACTAACGTAGTCGAAACATCCGTAACAACTAACGCGGTAGGGTTTGTTTCAGGGCTCGACTGAGGTGTGTATAGGCTAAAATTATCCAGATAATAAGTGCTACCATCGTTTGAATTCGGCGCAATCAGTATCACGATTTCTGTTACATCCGTATCGCGCGTTCCGCCATCAATTCTATCTTCAAGTGTAAATTTTAACCGTTGCCATCCAGCCACAGGCTGTGTGTGAGCAATATACTTCGAATGTCTTCCGGTTGGATAATTGTCTGGCGTAGCCTGAGATCCATCTTCCAATTGAACTAAAATTTCCTGAGCAGAAGGGCTTGGCATGTAGACATCTAAATAAAATGCATGTGATCCGGCAATGAGCTCAGCGGCATTGGCAATTGCCATAGTATTCCCGGCAATGACATCGTAAAGCGTAGCGTTATTTCTTACATACTCGAGTACTGTGGGCGAATTGTTTACAGCATCGCTAGCAGGATTAGGCACCTCGTTATATTGACCATCCCAATAGGAAAAGGTTAATTCGCCGTTTCCTTCGAAGTTATCCAATATGGTGGTTTCTGATAAAACAGGCAATACATGAACATTCATCTCGACCGTACTTTGACCGCAACTATTGCTAATAGCAGCGCTTACAACCCCCCCCTGTTCTTGCCAGTTTACCGTTAAAATATCGCTATTGGAGATATCTCCCGTTGGAGAAGTCCAGCTATAACTACTATTGGTCCCCACTTTATCAATAACGCGGTAAGATGCAGTGGTATTGGCATCGACTATGTGGGGGCCCGATAATGAAGGCTGGGCAAAATCATATACGCGTACATAGTCCACTTCCATCGTTTGAGGGAGTTGACTATCATCTACCACACCCCCAATACTGCCTCCCACCGCCATATTTAATAGAAAGTGATAGGAATAATTTTCAAATGTCCAAAATGAAGGATCGCTGAGATCATCAGGGGTTTTAACTGAATAAAGAATGTCATCCACGTACCAGCGGATCTCGTTTGGTTCCCATTCTACAGCATACTCATGAAAACCATCGGACCAACGATCAGGTTGTTTGATAATACGGCCACTTGTCCATTCATTGTCAGGATAGGGTTGACCATAATGGATGGTACCGAAAGCAATCATGTCAGCTTGACCCGTCGCTTCTAGAATATCGATTTCGCCACTCACCGGCCACCCTACCGCGGGATCGGTAGGTAACATCCAAAATGCAGGCCACATACCCGTACCATTGGGCAGTTTTATGCTCGCTTCAAAGCGACCGTGTGTCCATTCCCCCCCATTAGGCATATTTGCAGTTCGAATACGTCCAGAAGTATATTGACTCCCTTTTACTCTCTCTTTTTTAGCCGTAATGGTTAATTTACCATTGGCTACTGCCAGGTTTTCCGCCTTGTAACTCTGTAATTCGTTATTTCCCCAGCCACAAATGCCGTAGCTACAACCATCTCCTAGCATAATTTCCCACTTACTGGTATCAAGTGCGCTACCGTTAAACTCATCTTGCCATATTGGGGTCGGGTTCTGGCAGTTAGCTCCAATCGCCGCGGTTGATGGTAAGCCTCCAACGAGGCCTATTATTGCTATCCCTGCACGCTTATAGGTGTGCTTCATAGTATTACCTTTATTGTTGAACAAACATTCAAACGGATAAACGTTTGATAAAAACGCTAAATTAAATGTAAGCGCTTCCAACTCGTTTGTAAACAACAAGGATACTTATTGTAAATTAAATGTTGTCATTTTAGGTTCGGTAAATAAATAGTTGGTTTCGTCATACGAAAAAGCCGACCTGTGAGCCGGCTTGAAGGGAAAGGTTTTACTATCTCAATGCAAATTTATGCAAATATCTGTTTTGCTGCATCCCGCATTTCAATGAATTCGTCGGAACTGAGTTCATGAACATCTTCAATAACCCCACGCTGTATTGCCAGATTCAATATGGCGTCTTTTTGGTTCGCCACTTTACCCGTTAGTGCAGCGCCTACTCGGACAAAGTCGATATAAGCAACATTCTCTGGCAATACGGACAAATCACGCCAATATTCAGCTATTTCCACAAACGGTTGGCCAAACCCCCACACCCGGGTAATACTGCCTCCAATTCTACCTGACAGCTTTCCTATCGCTACTTCTAGAAAAGTAGGGCTGGCAAATACTTCCTCGTGGCGTTCTGCTTCGGTTAATATTGGAAGTACGCCAATATTGTGTACCAATGCAGCCAGGGTGATAGTGTCCAGATTCATTTCACGCTTTTTAGTGCGTTTAATGTAAAGCTGTAATGCCGCCATTGCATTTGCCACAACTGCAACAGTGTTATCCCACTCTCTTTTCATCAAATCTGCGACCACATCATTTCTAGAAACGAAAAGCTGCTCCATCGCTAACGCCGTAGCTATGTTCTTTATTTGCACCAACCCTATACGTGTAACCGCTTGGTTTATCGAGTTGACCTTTACAGCTCTACCCATATATGCGCTATTCGCGATTTTAATCATGCGAGCGCTTAGTGAGGGATCTTTTCCTATTACGTCGGCCATTTGATTTAAATTGATATCAGGATTATCTGCTGCTTTTCTTACTTTTAGGGCAATAGCTGGCAGCGTAGGCAGTACCAATGTATCGTTATTAATTTTCTCATTCAAAATAGTTAATAGCGCGTTCTGTGTAGACATATACCTGCTTCCTACTCCCTACTTCCTAATTCCTAATTCGTTTTCACATTGCTGCTATGAGCAATACCTTTGATGGCCAAAATTCAAATTTACACGGTGTAGCTTGAGAAATTCTTTGCTTTGGCGTTAAGTACCTGATCACCAAACTGCCTTCATAGCCAAAATATACCAGCGTATTTTGTGCATCGCATTAAACTTCATTGCTTTCTGCAAATAGTAGTTTCTAACGTAAGTATTGCGCAAGCAACCTGCCGATTTTTAGCTTAAATTCCAGAAAAACGATCAATGAGAATGCTAATAAATCTAAAACAGTAACTATAGAAGTTGGCTTATTCCTTCGTTATGCTAAACAATAGCGATCCACATTGATGTGTGATCAGCTCAGAGATAGAGGAATTCATCTAATCGTGTCAGTGCGGTACTGAGTACTAATTAGGTGGATTCCTCTATTTCTCTCTGAGCGCGTTTTTTCAGATTTTGAGCTGCGCCAATTGTGTTCGATTTGACACCAACAGATCTACCCCAAATTGGTTTTTCAAAAAAAGAAAACCACGCGCTGAGTGAGCACCATCATTGCGAATTGAAATGAAAAATAATCACAGTGACGACAGAGAGCATGAGAATGAATAAACCTATTAAGCAACTGACGCTGGCTGCGTTAGTTGCATCTACATTATTAGCTGGATGTACTGAAAATACGTCTTCACAACCAGAGCAAACCAGTAAAGCTCAACCCGAACAAGTCGAAAAAGCTGATGCACATGAATTATTGGTCGATAGAGCAAGGCTTAAAATATATCACCCGGTCAGGTTAGAAGCGGATCTGTCGAAGCTTAGCGAGAATCAGAAAAGAATGGTGTCTTTGCTCATTGATGCATCGATAATCATGGACGATTTATTCTGGAAACAGGCGTTCTACCAAGATAAAAATGAATTTCTTTCGTCAATTCAAGACGAAGATGTACGTCATTTTGCCACCATTAATTACGGCCCCTGGGATAGATTAAATGGTGATGCCCCTTTCTTATCAGGTTATAAAGATAAGCCTGCCGGTGCGGAATTCTACCCTCACGATATGAAAAAAGAGGCGTTAGAGACCGCCTCAATTGAGAACGCAAAAGGTCTGTATTCAATTATTCGAAAAGATGCCGAGGGAAATCTTAAGGCTATCCCCTATTCCGAAGCGTATAAAGCGCAGTTATCCAAAGCGGCCGAACTTCTTCGACATGCTTCTGAATTAGCTGAGAATCGTGAATTTGGCAATTATTTGATGATGCGTGCCGAAGCATTACTTTCAGATGATTACCAAAAATCCGACATGGCCTGGATGGACATGAAGTCCAATCCTGTTGAAGTTGTAATCGGCCCGATCGAGACTTACGAAGATCAGTTATTTGGTTATCGCGCTGCGTTCGAATCTTACGTTCTGTTAAAAGACATGGAATGGAGTGAGAAGCTTGCTAAGTACGCGCAATTTCTCCCTGAATTGCAAAAGGGCTTGCCTGTCGCGGCAGAATATAAGGCAGAGATGCCTGGCTCAAACGCTGATTTAAACGCCTATGACGTAATTTATTATGCCGGCCACTCCAATGCAGGTAGCAAAACTATCGCAATTAACTTGCCTAATGATGAACAAGTTCAGTTAGAAAAAGGCACGCGGCGTTTGCAGCTTAAAAATGCGATGCAAGCCAAATTTGAGCATATTCTTCAACCTATCGCTGATGAACTGATAGCCAAAGAGCAACGTGAACACGTGACCTTTGATGCATTTTTTGCTAACACCATGTTTCATGAAGTCGCACATGGTTTGGGAATTAAAAACACGTTGACAGGCAGTGGTACGGTTAGATCTGCACTTAAAGAACATGCTTCTGCGCTGGAAGAAGGTAAGGCAGATATCCTAGGTCTTTACATGGTACAAAGTTTACTTGAAAAAGGTGAAATCACTGAAGGCACGTTAGAAGACTACTATGTCACCTTTATGGCGGGCATTTTCCGTTCTGTCCGTTTTGGAGCTTCAAGTGCCCACGGAAAAGCCAACATGATCCGCTTTAATGTATTTGCAGAAATGGGGGCATTCGAAAAAGATAAGGACGGCATGTACAGTGTCAATATGGAAAAAATGGATGAAGCGGTAAAAGCGTTATCTGAGACTATTTTAACCTTGCAAGGGGATGGGGACTACGAAGGAGTCGCCACGTTAGTTGAAGAAAAAGGTGTAATTAAACCTCAGTTAGCAAAAGATTTAGCTAAGTTAGAAAAAGCAAATATTCCAGTGGATATTCACTTTGAGCAGGGTAAAGACGTATTAGGTCTCGAGTAAATAACAATAGGGCAGTTTATACTGCCCTTTCCACCTTCATTATTCTAAACTCTTGGGTTTATCAGTAAATGGAGGCCACCCCATCAATCTACCGCCAAGTACATGCAAATGGATATGGTAAACGGACTGTCCTCCAAACTGGTTGCAATTCATCACCGTACGATAGCCTTCTTCTGCAATACCGAGCTCATCTGCTATTTTTGCGGCTATCAACATTAAGTGTCCGACAATCTCTCTATCTTCTTCTTCAATATCATTGATAGTGGGTATGGCTTTTTTAGGAATAACCAAAAAATGAATAGGTGCTTGTGGGTTTACATCTTTAAATGCCAGACATTTATCATCTTCATATAAAATGTCAGCAGGAATTTCCCGATTGATTATCTTAGTAAAAATGGTTTCAGACATAACCTTTCCTTAATCAGTCTTATATGCGGTTCTGAATATAGAATTAATAGAATACAAATACTAGAAGCACTGCACCTAACAATAAACGATAAATAACGAACGGCAACATACCTATTCGAGCAATCCAATTCAGAAATAAGTAGATACATAGGTAAGCACTAACGAACGAAAACGCAGCGCCATATAGCAAGGCTTGCCAATCGACAGCTTCTTGCAACGCTAAAAGATCAAATGTCGCTAGCGCGCCTGCACCAAGAATAACGGGAATGGATAATAAAAATGAAAAGCGGGCGGCGCTTTCTCTATCTAGCCCTAAAAACAACCCTGCTGTCATTGTAATACCCGAACGAGAGGTGCCGGGAATGAGCGCTAAAACTTGCGCTAAACCGATAATCAGGGCCTGGTATCCGGACAAAGAGTTTAAGTGTTTATGTCGACTTGCTGATATGTCGGCTACCCACAGTAGCAGACCAAAAAAAATTGTGGTTATGGCTATTATGGTCGCGCTTCTGGCGTAAATTTCAATAAAGTCTTTTGTAAAAAAACCCACTATAACCGCCGGAAGGGTTGCCAATATCACCCACCAGGCTAACCGACTTTGTGGAGATTGTTGGGATGTAAAGCCCCTGGTAACCCATGCTTTTGTCATCTCAACGATATCTTCTCGAAAATAAATAATGACTGCTAACAAGCTGCCTACATGAACGGCCACATCAAATGCCAGCCCTTGATTTTCCCAGCCTAATAATGCAGAAGGCAAAATAAGGTGCGCAGAACTACTAATCGGTAGGAACTCAGTAATCCCTTGAATAATAGCAAGAATTATAATTTCAAAAAGCGTCATCCTTTACTACGGACTCCAATTAAAGTTAATCGGCTTAAGTTGTTGGCTGGATTGGTCAAATGCCTGCCACAACGCTTGGTAAGATTGTTTCTTTTGCGGATGGTGCCAGTCAGGAACCAAATTTGCCAGAGGTAATAATACAAAGGCGTTAAAAAGGATCTCTTCTCTGGGTAAAACAGTAGGTTTTTCCGTGCACACATCATCATAAGTTAGTAAGTCCAGATCCAACGTACGTGAGCAGAATTTTTTCTCATTGTGCTTGCGACCATTAGCAGACTCAATTTTTTTTAATACAGTGCATACCGAATATAAATCCAGGGTGGTCTTTGCAGATGCTACCAGATTATAAAACGCCTCCCCATCAAACCCCACTGCCTCGCTTTCGTAAACATCTGAAACCTTAACATCTTCAAAAACTGCTTCTAACGCTTTTCTCGCAGCGCGGACATGAAAAGCACGATTAATGTTAGTACCAATACTAATGAGAAGGGTGTGTGTCATCGTGTCTGTGACCTGCTCATACGCACTATGACCTGTTTTGCCGCTGGCAATATATTAGGTTTGGTAATCGCGAGCCGAATAGACAGCGCAGGATAATTAGCCAATACAGATTCCATTATTTTATTACCCAGTGCTTCTAAAAGTTCAAACTCACACGTTGCCGCTGTATGTTGAATGAACTCGGCAACGTTTGCATAGTCAATGGTATCTTTCACGTCATCTGAAGACATTGCCCGAGTAAGGTCAGCATCCAATTCAATATCAAATAACAAACTGGTATTTTGGGTGCGTTCCCAGTCATACACTCCGATTAGAGTATTTACCTGTAAACCCTGTATACAAATTGTTTCCATTAAATAGAACCTTGGCGCCACATCAGACCAGTACGCAATTCTATAAGAAGTGCTAGCGAACTATGGCGCATGTTGCGAGATTTTAGTAGTGTGCACAGAAGTTTAACGTGAAGCGTGTCAGTAATACATGGTTGCAGAAATAATTCTTATGGTTTGTGTGGCATATATGTGCGGTTCACTTTCCAGTGCGATCATAATTTGCCGCTTGTTTGGCCTTCCGGATCCCAGAACCACCGGTTCAAAAAATCCTGGCGCAACTAATGTCTATCGTTTAGGTGGTCGCTTTCCCGCTGTATTGGTATTAGTGGGTGATATCTTAAAAGGAACCCTCCCCGTTTATAGCAGTTATTTTATGGATATAGAACCTTTGTGGTTAGGTTTTATCGCCATTGCAGCCTGCTTAGGCCACATCTTTCCACTTTATTTTGGTTTCAAAGGCGGAAAAGCGGTGGCCACCGCTTTTGGGGCTATGCTACCTATCGGATTGGATTTAGCGGGATTACTTATTCTAACATGGGGAGCCATCATCTTTTTCTGGGGGTATTCCTCACTAGGTGCGATTATCGCTGTGGGATTGGCGCCCCTATTTACCTGGTTTATTAAGCCTCTTTATACCATTCCAGTTGCTATGCTTTCATTGCTGATTATCATTCGTCATCGGGCGAACATAATAAGGTTACTTAAAGGGGAAGAAAGCAAAGTATGGAAAAAAGGCAAACTCAAACAATAAGCAGGTTTGACTCTACTATACAGGCTCTAGTGAATCCAAAGGCCAGCGAGGTTTTGCCTGCGCTGTTAATTCACACGTATGGCCGGCTTTTAACCGCTGTAAACCCGCATAGGCAATCATTGCACCATTATCGGTACAAAAAGCTAAGTCGGGGTAAAAAACTTCCCCATTAAGTGATTGCATCAATACTTTTAATTTTTCCCGCAGCATCGTATTCGCGCTGACCCCTCCAGCAATAACTAAGCGCTTTAAACGCGTTTGCTTTAGCGCCCTTCGGCATTTGATAAGTAACGTATCCACCACTGCCTCTTGGAAAGCATAAGCAATATTGGCGTGGGTTTGTGGTTCGTTATCACAATCACGGATAGTATTGGCAGCGAAGGTTTTTAACCCACTAAAACTGAAATCCAGGCCCGGACGGTCTGTCATTGGTCGTGGAAACTTATAGTGCCCAGGCTCGCCTCCTTCCGCTAACTTGGCAAGCAAGGGCCCACCTGGGTAGTCTAAACCTAATAACTTTGCTGTTTTGTCAAACGCTTCACCAGCAGCATCATCGATTGATTCACCCAAAACGGTGTATTGCCCTATGCCTTTCACTTCTACCAGCATAGAATGGCCACCGGAAACGAGTAGCGCGACGAACGGAAATGCAGGGGCATTGTCTTCCAGCATAGGAGCAAGTAAATGTCCTTCCATGTGGTGTACGCCTACAGCGGGCACATTCCAGGCATAGGCTAATGAACGCCCAACTGAAGAGCCCACTAATAATGCGCCAACAAGACCTGGACCTTGAGTAAACGCCACCCCATCTAACTGTGCAGGTGCGGTATTCGCATCTACGAGTGCCTTTTCGATTAATGGAATGAGTTTGCGAACATGATCTCTTGACGCTAGTTCGGGCACGACCCCTCCGTAATCTGCATGCAACTTTACCTGACTGTAAAGTTCATGAGAAAGCAAACCATGGGTATCATCGTATACCGCCACGCCAGTTTCATCACACGATGTTTCAATTCCTAATACACGCACTGTTACAAATCACCGAAATTACGTTGAATGATCGCAAGTTTACCTTTTAAGGGATCAAACTGGAATTCAAACTGGCGAATTTAACACGAACTGGTTAATTTTTATCAATTCTGACTTTACATTCGCTACGGATATGATTAGAATTTCGCACCATTTTTAACCCGGGGCCACTTTTGCAGGCAATCTTAGCCCGGAAAGACAGTAAAATTTTGAGGTGAGAATTTAATGCCTATCGTTAAAGTAAGAGAAAACGAGCCGTTTGATGTCGCTCTTCGTCGCTTTAAGCGTTCTTGTGAAAAAGCAGGTGTACTTTCAGAAGTTCGTCGTCGTGAATTTTTTGAAAAGCCTACTTGGGAACGCAAGCGCAAGAAAGCTGCAGCGAAGAAGCGTCATCTTAAAAAGCTTGCTCGTGAAAACGCGCGTCGCGTAAAACTCTACTAAGATTGACGTGGCAAAAGGTGTCCTTGAGACACCTTTGTTGTTTCTGGGTACAAGTAACTAATTAGTATTTTGTATTTTAGTGTGGGACTGACTATGCCGTTGACTGAAACGTTAAAAGAAGCGCAAAAAGACGCAATGCGAGCTAAAAATAAAACTCGCCTGGGTACCATTCGCATGGCGCTTGCTGCAATTAAACAACGTGAAATCGACGAACAAATTACCCTGGACGACACCGCGGTACTGGCTATTTTGACCAAAATGGTTAAACAACGCCAGGACGCCGCCAGTCAGTTCGAAGCGGCAGGTCGTAACGACCTTGCCAGCAATGAACGCGCTGAAATTGTAGAACTGGAAACATTCTTACCTAAGCCTCTTAGCGATGCAGAAATTAACGACTTAATTGACGATGCAATTGCTCAGTCACAAGCCCAGTCTATGCAAGATATGGGAAAAGTGATGGCTATCCTTAAGCCAGTAATTCAAGGCCGAGCTGATATGGGTGCGGTAAGTGGATCAGTAAAAGCCAAGCTGGCTAATTAAATACGAAATCGTCGCTGCTAGCAGTATATCCTGATACAGTAATAACAAATTAATAGTTCGTTTTTTTTGTTGAGTTAAATGGCTGGAAAAATCCCTCGCGATTTCATCGATGACCTCTTGTCTCGTACCGACGTGGTAGACATTGTTGATAGCCGTGTTCAGCTGAAAAAGGCAGGTAAAAACTATCAGGCCTGTTGTCCGTTTCATAACGAAAAGACCCCTTCTTTCACAGTAAGCCAAGAAAAACAGTTTTATCACTGCTTTGGATGTGGCGCTCATGGCAACGCCATTTCTTTTTTGATGGAATTCGATCGCATGGAATTCGTTGAAGCGATTGAAGAGCTTGCGAAAATAAACGGTGTCGAAGTCCCACGAGAAAAGTCCTCGGGTCCTATTGTCAGCGAACAAGCTAAGCAACAAAAGCATGATGATTTTGCGTTAATGGAACAGGTGACTCGTTTTTTCCAACATCAGTTAAAGCATCATAAAAATAGTAACAACGCCATCGAATATCTAAAGCAACGTGGGTTATCCGGTGAAATTGTTAAACAATGGGAAATTGGCTTTGCACCATCTGAATGGGATGGCGTACTGAGTAAATTCGGCACCTCCAGTGATCGTATCCAACAGCTTCTAGATTTAAAGCTCGTCACCCAGAATGACAAGGGCAAACGTTACGACTTTTTTCGCGACCGTATCATGTTTCCCATCCGGGATCGCCGTGGGCGGGTGGTTGGCTTTGGGGGCCGTGTCCTTGCCGACGGAGGCCCAAAATACTTAAACTCGCCGGAAACTCGCATATTCCATAAAGGGCAGGAGCTGTTTGGTTTTTATCAGGCTAAAAGTAAGCTCCGCCAACTTGATTATGTGATGGTTGTCGAAGGCTATATGGACGTAGTGGCATTAAGTCAGTTTGACATTAACAATGCAACGGCTGCATTGGGGACAGCTACTACACCGGAACACCTCTCGTTACTGATGCGCAGCACATCAACCATAGTTTGTTGTTACGACGGAGATCGCGCAGGACGAGACGCAGCATGGCGCGCTTTAGAAAATGCGCTGCCGGTTCTAAAAGATGGTGTCAGTATGAAATTCCTGTTTCTACCGGATGGCGAAGATCCCGATACTATGGTTCGAAAAGTCGGCAAAGACGCACTGGAATCTATGATTCAGAAGGCCCAGCCCCTTTCACATTTTTTTTATGAGAGCATGTTAAAGCAGTATCAGGTAGGTTCACCAGAAGGAAAACTTGCGCTGAAGACTGCGGTTAAACCTTTAATCGAAAAGGTTCTGGGCGACAACCAACGCGCATTACTGGAAGAGGAATTAGCTAAACATACGGGCGAGTATGACCGATTTCGCTTACAACAGGATATTAAACTTGCAAACAGCAAGTCGACAGCGGCCTCTCAAGGGAGTCGTTTTCAAAGTGTCGCAAAGACAGAGCAATCTCCCACACGAATGCTGTTAAGACTATTATTGGAAAACCCGCACTTTGCCCGAGAATGTGAAGATGTAAATCCTACTGTTCTTACAGGAAGTGGACTATCAGGCATTGATTTACTGATTGAAGTTTACCGTTATTGCAATCAACAACAGGTTCAAAGTACTGCTCAAATCATTGAATATTTCCGCGACCATCCCCATGCTTCAGTTATCCGTAAACTTTTAATTAAGGAACAGCTGGTCAGCGATGAGGATGCTAAAAAAGTGTATCAAGGTAGCTTTGCTAAGTTATTAGACTGGCATTTCGATAGTCGAATTGAAACTTTGTTGTCCAGAGCACGTATTCAAAAATTGAGCGAAGAAGAAAAAGCAGAACTCACGTTATTGATGAAAGAACGCAAGAATTAATGCTAAAGCATAATGTACTTGTTTGCTGATAACTCATCGATAATAAAGGGTACAATTAAATTTGACCAAAATGTGAACCGCTTAACTGGTCAAAACAGTACCTTTAATGCTATACTGGCTAATTCGCTAAAAATACAATAAAGCTCAGATATAAAGAAGCAATAGCGGCGCATTATTCATGCTGGTAAGAAAAACATAATAGCCAGGTGAGAATAGTAATAAATCATAGCAAGTATGTCATAGCAAGTTAATCCTTCGCCTGACGTGCTTTTTTTTGCTAAATAATTGAATGTGAGAAGTGTAGGGTATATGGCGCAAAGCAAGCAGTCTCAGATTAAACTCCTGATTGCAAAAGGTAAAGAGCAAGGTTATCTAACTTTTTCAGAGGTAAATGACCACCTGCCGCAAGATATTGTCGATTCTGATCAAATCGAAGATATCATCCGCATGATTAATGACATGGGTATTCAGGTTGGCGAATCGGCCCCCGACGCCGACGAATTACTTATGCAAGAAGCAACCGCTGATGAAGATGCAGCAGAAGCTGCTGCACAAGCACTGGCTACGGTAGAAAGCGAAATTGGACGCACCACTGATCCTGTCCGCATGTATATGCGTGAAATGGGTACGGTGGAGTTGCTTACCCGCGAAGGCGAAATTGAAATTGCCAAGCGTATTGAAGATGGTATAAATCAGGTTCAATGTTCGGTCGCTGAATATCCAGAAGCCATTACTTACTTACTTGAGCAATGGGATTTGTATGAAGCGGAAGAGATCCGCTTGGGCGATATTATTTCCGGATTTGTTAATCCAGATGATGAGCAGGACTTAGCACCTACCGCTACTCACATCGGTTCTGAGCTGTCGGAAGAGCAGCTGGAAGAGGAAGACGAAGACGATGAAGACGACGATTCCAGTGATGAAGATGATAGCGGCGTTGATCCGGAAGAGGCACGCGAGAAATTTGCCAAGCTTCGTGAACAGTATGCCATTACGCGTTCAGTAATAGAGAAAAAAGGCCGCGCTCACAAAGATTCTCGCAAACAGATTGAAGCTTTGAGCGAAGTTTTTAAAGAGTTCCGATTAGTACCCAAACAGTTTGACCGTTTGGTGAGAAACATGCGTGACATGATGGACAAAGTACGCATACAGGAACGTTTGGTAATGAAAAACTGCGTCATGAACGCAAAAATGCCAAAGAAAGACTTCATTAAAGCATTTGCAGGTAATGAAACATCTACGCAATGGTTGTTTGATATTTTAGCTTCCGACGCAGCTTACGCCGAACCGCTGAAGACTTATCAGGAAGATATCGAGCGTAGCGTGAGTAAAATGAATCAGGTCGAGCAGGAAACGGGCCTTGTCATTTCTGATATAAAAGATATCAACCGTCGTATGTCAATTGGTGAGGCCAAAGCCCGCCGAGCGAAAAAAGAAATGGTAGAAGCCAACTTGAGGTTGGTTATTTCAATCGCGAAAAAATATACTAACCGTGGCTTGCAATTCCTTGATTTAATTCAGGAAGGTAACATCGGGTTGATGAAAGCGGTAGATAAGTTCGAATATCGTCGTGGTTATAAGTTTTCAACTTATGCAACCTGGTGGATCCGTCAGGCAATTACTCGCTCGATCGCCGATCAGGCACGTACTATCCGTATTCCTGTTCACATGATAGAAACTATCAATAAACTGAACCGCATTTCTCGACAAATGCTTCAGGAGATGGGCCGCGAACCGACACCAGAAGAATTGTCCGAACGCATGTTAATGCCAGAAGATAAGATCCGCAAAGTTCTCAAGATTGCTAAAGAACCGATCTCAATGGAAACCCCCATCGGTGATGATGAAGATTCACATCTTGGTGATTTTATTGAAGACAGCACTATTATACAGCCTCTTGATTCAGCTACTGGCGGTAGCTTAAAAGATGCTACACAAGAAGTATTAGCTGGCTTAACTGCTCGTGAGGCGAAAGTGTTGCGTATGCGTTTTGGTATCGACATGAATACCGATCATACTTTGGAAGAAGTGGGTAAACAGTTTGACGTTACCCGTGAACGTATTCGTCAGATTGAGGCAAAAGCGCTACGTAAACTGCGTCATCCAAGCCGCTCAGAACAACTGAAAAGTTTCTTAGACGAGTAAGTTTATACATCAAAGCTAAAACCGGCTGTATGGCCGGTTTTTTTATGTCAATTTGCAAGTTTAAGTACGGTGATTGGTGGGAAACATTTATTAAAGTTGAGGTAAATTAACCCCAACATATACGCCCCGATGATAGCTAGAACATCATATACATCAAATTGCTGAGCGGTGAATATTTGTTGTAATTCATATACCACGCTGCCGATGCACACCAGCCACCACTCTTTCATTTTAAGCCTTCGGTTTGAAAGCGTACTTATCAACTCTGACAAAAAAGCATACCAAGGGTATAAAAAAAAGACGGCGCACTTCCCAATACGATTTCAAAACCGTGTTCAGGGTCCAGCACCTGCCATCGGTACGTTTGTATAGCTAGTGAAGTCGTCACGCAGGCTAGCGCCCCGACGTACGTTGATAATCGATACATACATTTTTGCACGGCAGTGTCCCCCACCGTGCCCCCTCTTTATAGCTTGTTTAATGGCGACGCCATATTGTGTCTCGACATTAATTGAAAACTAGCGTTATTCGCTGCGTGCCATAACCCTTCCATCGCCAGACTAAAGCCCCACCCGCGCAAAACACCTCCCCAACCGCCGACAACTTGCTCTACCTCTGCTGCATTCAATACCATTGGTATATTTTCTGCTTTCATAAAATTCCTTTTCAGCGTAGTTAGTAAAGTGAGGTTTACCTTCGAACATATCGTATCAGCTGTGTTTGCAGTAGAACCTGAACAATAGTTGGGTTTTAGCGATGTAGAATTCTTCAAACGCTGATGAGCTATAGGAATATAAAGCGCTTTCTTTTACCGTGAATACTCGTCAAACTACTTACCTTTCATTGCGAAGTACTGGAATTAAATTGCCTATGAACCTCGGGCTAGTTTCATTGCTCTTCGCACGAGTTAAATACAATGGGGTAGTAAAGGAGTGTATACCACTAATAAGTGCCGACTGTTTACAAGTTACTATGTATGTAAAGTGTTATCAGGTTTCCTCTATCCCTGTGCAAGACTTAAAGACATTTAACTGACTACCAGCCGAAAGTAGTGGGAAAGGAGTGGCGACTTCTGTAGCATCAAACTACTTTTGCCATGTTAACTAATGCTGTAAATTCGTGAAGTTAAATTTAAGAATTATTATTCCTCTAAGATTAGTTGTGCCTTTTATCGCGGTGATTATTTCGCTTCCTGCAAAAGTTTTCGCAGAAAGCTACCGCTTACCAGATAATATCTCAGTGACGAAGCAGTCTGTGTATCTGACGATCACACCCGGAGAATCCACTTTCACAGGGAGAACGAGCTTGGAGCTGTTAATGGATAGCCCCCGAGATACCATTGTTTATCATAGTCACGGTTGAGCTATTAGTTCAGCCGAACTGGAATATGAAAAAGAGCGTTATCCTTTAAGCATCGGGTATGCGGATAAGTTTGAAACCATAACTCACTTGCTGTCGAAAAACATCACGGGAAAGGCTACATTAAATATAACTTTTTCAGGCTAAATTAATGGCGCTAACGATATTAAAGGCCTGTTTCTTCTCAGTGAAAGCTGGCATAAGCCCTATATTTTTTCACAATTTCAGGAGATGGAAGCTCGTCGCGTCTTTCCCTCGCTTGATGATCCAAGCAAGAAAACATCTTTCACTTTCACCTTAAATATCCCTGATAGCATGGAGGCTTTGCATACTACACGCCCAGTTTCTGTCGTTAGAAAAGGCACGCGAAAAATAGTCCAGTTTGCTTCCACAGCAAAGATAAATACAGATGTTCTGGCCCTTGCTGTAGGTAATTTCAATTCACAAACATTAACAGAAACCAGCCTGAAGTCTCAAATATACTCACCGGTTGGTTTAGAAGTAGAGGTCCCCGAAAGTCTAGGACTACTAGTAAAGCAATCTGTTAGCTATATGAGAGATTATCTCGGCACCCCATTTCCCTATGACAAGCTGGATTTTTTACTCACCCCTTTAGGCACGTTGGCTGCAATGGAAAACGTCGGTTTAATTGCGTTAAATACCAACCAACTACCCCATGCCGATTTCAGCAATTATGACACTTGTAACTTTCGTAAGCTCGTCGCCCATGAAATCGCTCATATGTGGTTTGGAAATCATATTACGATGGCCTGGTATGACGACATGTGGCTCAATGAATCTTTTTCTGAGTTTTTTGCGGCTAAAATCGTCCACCATTATTACCCAGACAATAAGTCGTGTACTTTTGCCCCCCAGGCCGAAGCGTTCAGAGATGATAGTGTAAGTGCCAGACCAATAAAGAGAGTTGTAAAAAATCGTGCAGATAACGAAGGCGCTGGACAACTCTTCTATACAAAAGGCAGAGCTCTACTGGACATGATTGAAGGCCACGTGGGCCAGGCTTTATTTCGTCAAAAAATACGCGAGTATGTTCTGGCGCATTCCGGCGACAATGTTACCACTGCCGACTTTACCGACCTGTTCCCGCCAAAGTATTTCGTTTCAGATATCGTCGCATCGTTCACTGAGCAGTCTGGTTATCCGCTGGTTTTACTTTTAGAAGAAAAAGGAGAATTTTTCTTCTCTCAGCAAAGCTATCATGGTGAGAAAAATAAACGATGGGTTATACCTATAACTTTAAAAGTGTTGGCAGGAAAGAATATTTCGGTTCACCAGCTATTACTTAGTAAAGAAATACAGCCCATTGAAGGGATTGTATTAAATCAGCCACTCTTTATTGATGGGAATGGTATTGGATATTTCAGATGGGAAAGAAAATCAGATAATCCTGCTTTTCCACTAAACAATCTAACAATATCAGAACGTTTAGCTAGCATGAATAACAATAACGCTTTGGCTAACTCAGGCCGATTGAATTATAAAGCCTATGTGGATGAGTTAATTCGTGTACTCAACGATTTACCCTTTAACAGTCTCGAAGTAGTAACAGCACTGGATGTATTAAACAACTCTTTCATTGAATTAGTCCCCGCACCCTTACAAAAAACCTATGTTGACTATATCAGAAGCAAACTATCTCTCGATGTACCTTGGGAGACCCTCATTAGATATGATACAGGGAGTCAATGGCTGGAATTATATGGTGTCCACTTTAAATCTGAAGAAGCGATACAGTTTGCTAATGATTATTTTTCACAGACGCCTATAACTGAACTTAAGAGTAGGGTTTCAGTTCTTCGAGTTTTAGCTTCGAATTCAACTAACGAAGAATACAACTCCCTATTAAAATTGTTCAATGTTGATAACCTGAATGTCAAAGAAGATGTGCTGGATTCACTGGGTTATGTTGCCAATACACAGCAGTTGACGCGCTTTTATGATTTCCTACTTAGTAATGAGACCAAAGGTTTTGTTATCGATTATCGATTTCAGTTCCCAATATTCCAGCCCAAGTTACGAGAGGCGGCAGCAAGGTATATTCAGAAACATAGCTTGAATATCCGTGAACGCATTCCAGAAGATCAACTTCAGTGGTTTCCCTATAATTTTTTGACATCCTGCTCTTTCAGCGAAAGCAAATTAGTAAGCGATACATTTTCCGAATGGTCAGATGTTTTAGGCCTTAATGAAAAGTTAGAGATTGTTCTGGAAGGGATTCATACCTGTCAAAACAATTCGAGAGTGACAATAAAGCAACTCGCGGATTTCTAATTGATTTGCAGACTATACCACGTCACTAAATTACGAACTCTTATACGTATAGTACAGACATTAGTGCACTATAAAACGGGAGAAGCGCAACGTTATCTTACCATTTCAAATTGGTACCTGATTGAAAGTGGCTGCCTGCTTGAGCCATTTGCGGTCAGAAATTTCCATCGCACCATAACTGCAAAGCGTGATCATTGCGGCGGAAGCCGTAACCTCCCTAACAGGCTGACTAGTTAGGACAATACTTTTACTCTTTCGAGTGAAACTTTAAATTATAGAGAAGTAGGTTCCATATTGAGGCAGAAAAGATTAGCTACGTTGCATCGCTTGTGGAAAAACAGGTTGATCTCACAATTGAATCCCAATTTACGCGATCAATACCCAGAGATTCTTTAGTTGCGGTGTAACAGCCCCTATAAAACCATAAAGAAGGTTGCAGCCTTCGTCGCAATGACGAAAGATTTTTAACTACCTGGACGACGACAACCAGCTTATAGCAAATTTGTCAGTTTAGGTCGAAAATTTCATCAAAAAAGAGAAAGGCAGGATAAAACCTTAGGCGACTCCTAAGGAACAGAGACAATTGGATATACAATACGAGAGCCTAACTTCGACAACTGCGCTGAAAGATTAACACCGTCGCCCCACAAAGTAACGGCACATTAGTTCTGTATGTCAGGCCGCTTGACTGCTACGTCTATGCATCACTAATGGCAGCCTAATCTTTATTATATAAATAATAAGCACCGCCAAAGGAAAGAAACCGAAAGCGACGGGTAAGATACTGGTTTCAAACCAGGTGGGAAACACCTGTGTTTGTCCAAAAAACAATGAACCTGATGCGATAAAAAATGACATACACAGTCGCCATAGGTGACGACTGATTCTGGCCTTCGCAGTAAGTGTTTTCCTTACTAGTACATTTATTTCACCTATGAGCGCTAGCCCACCAGCCACAATGAATAGAACGTAAGCCTGTGGGGGAGAACCGTCGAAAGAACCATTAGGACTTTGCTGTGCTAAATACATAAACAGCCCTCCCATTGTAGTAATGATAGCCGCTACGCCCAGCCCGATTTTTTCCCCATAACCCGCGACAAAGTGTTTGCGCCGTGCAGCTGTAACGCCCGTGATAAGAAGATAAAGTGCCAATACACTGGCTACAAAATTGGTACTTTGCTGTGAATCTAAAAAGGGTGCGACAAACGCCGCTATTAGGTAACAAACGGCCATGGAAACAACAAATACTCGCCCTGCTAAACGATGAAAATGTCCTCCCTTGACAGCAAGACTGGCTACCAATCCCGATAAAATCCCCAAAACCCCACCGCCTATGTGACCATATAACATGACTGAGGCCCCAAAATGAAAAAGCCAGTGAGAATTTGGATCCGCGACAAGGTTGTTTGCATTGGCCTCTGTCGGTAGCAATAATGTAAGGAAAATAGAGGCAATCAGCGAATAGCGTGACGAAGTGACATTCATGGGAAGATACCTCAATAAAGGTTGTTAAGAGGAGATTATATTCCCTTAGTGGCTCGGTAAAGCCGTAAACTGTTGCCAAATATGTCGTTATTCGAAAAACTTACCAATATCTGCTATTTCTAAATACGTGCAACCCGCACTTTGATCGTATATCACATTTGCATTCTTGGAATCACGGTCATGCCAGATTCAACTAATTTTAATCAATAGAAGAGCGTTTAATGTCTATACTCGACTACGTAATTGTTTCAAGTTACTTAATTGGCCTTCTGTTACTCGGGTTTTTCTTACGCCATCAACATAACAAACAAGATTACTTTTTAGGCAGTCGCAGTCTTAGTTGGCCCGCGCTCACGCTTTCCGTAATGGCAACCCAACTCTCCGCTGTAAGTTTCATCTCTGCTCCTGCTTTTGTTGGATTACGTGACGGGGGCGGCTTAATCTGGCTTTCTTATGAGTTAGCACTGCCTATTGCTGTTGCGCTTCTGCTTTGGAAGCTTATGCCCACGCTACATCGCATAGGTGTGGTTAGCGTTTATGATTTTCTGGAGCAACGATTTTCCCGTTTCACCCGCTTGCTGATCAGTGCCGTGTTCCAATTTAGCCGTTCGTTTGCGACCGCCATTATGATTTATGCGGTATCTATTCTGCTGCAAAGTACCATGGGGATTGGACAGTATTTTTCTCTACTGGCTATCGGCATCATTACTTTAATCTACTCTGCTATGGGCGGGATGAAAGCGGTGGTGTATGGCGATGCTATCCAGATGGTACTAATAGTCGCGGGGGCATGCGTATGTCTATGGGTAGGCCTTGGTGCAGTCGGCGGGTGGAACGTCGTTTTCGACACGATTTCAGCTGCACGACTTCAAGCGGTGAATGTATCGACATTTGGTATGCATGGGAATGATTTTGGTCTGCTTCCTATGTTGTTTGGTGGCGTTATTTTGTATGCATCATATTATGGCTGCGACCAATCTGAGGCTCAACGCTCGCTTTCTAACAAGTCAGTGGGTGACCTAAGAAAGATGTTATTCGCGGTGGCAGTCCTGCGTTTCCCCATTGTCCTTATTTACTGCTTAGCGGGCCTGGTGGTGGGATCATTGGTCATGACCAATGCCGACTTACGCCAGCAAATTCCCATCGATAACCCTGACTGGATGATGCCTATTTTTATTGTCCAATATTTACCTAATGGTGTTCTTGGCTTGTTGGTTGTTGCTATTATGGCGGCTGCTATGTCTTCCCTTAGTTCTGCCATAAACAGTCTAGCCGCCGTTACCACAGAAGATATTCAACGTGTTCGCAAGAAACGTTTAAACGATAATCAATACCTCAACCTCGCGCGATTTGCGGGTATTTGCTGGGGGGGTATTACACTTACACTTTCGCTGTATGCAGGGGATATCGCACCCACAATAATAGAAGCTATCAACAAAATCGGTTCGGTATTTTATGGGCCCGTCCTGGCAACATTCTTACTCGGTGTACACAGTAGACGGGTGAATGCCAAAGGAGTAAATACCGGTTTATTGGTCGGTGTCGCCGTTAATTTGAGCTTGTGGCTGAGTGAGAGCGACGTTTTCTGGTTCTGGTGGAATGTTACGGGCTTTGCAGTATGTGTTGTCACCGCGCTGTCGATTTCTCAGCTTTCGCAATCTGAACGAGTAAATGTTGTAACAACAAAAGGTTTGTCAGCTTTGGAAGGACTTTTGTTGGTAAGCTGGACAGCGATATTGATTGCTTTCTGTTTATCACTGCCCACTTTGTTTACTTTCCTACCCTAACTGCTAATGCATTTCACCCTTTTTGTATGGGATTTCGTCATTTAGCTTTGCAACCCGCTTCGTTCGCTCTAACGGTGAGCCGGTCTTCCTCGCCAACCACGCATACGCTGTTGGGATAACGTATAGTGTCATAAAAGCTGACACTAACACGCCCGCAAAAATCACGATACCGATAACCATACGGCTTTCTGACCCGGGGCCTGAAGCTAAAACCAACGGCAGTGCACTAAATACTGTAGTAAAGCCCGTCATCACGATAGGGCGTAAACGCTGGGTTGCAGCCCGCTTGAGGGCTTCTTCAAATTCGAAGCCTGAGTCACGTAACTGATTGGCAAACTCAACAATCAATATCCCATTTTTAGCCGCCAGTCCGATTAACATAACCAGCCCTATTTGACTGTAAATATTGATCGTCATTCCAGCAATATCTAATCCAATAAACGCACCTAACAATGCTAATGGTACGGTTAACATGATCACCAACGGATGAATCCAACTTTCGAATTGAGCCGCCAGCACCAAATATGTAACCGCTAATGCCAAAATAAATACGAAAATAAAAGAGTTGCCAGCTTCCTGATAAAGCTGCGACTCGCCTTTATAATCTATAGAGACAGCATCAGGTAATTCCGTCTCAACAATATTTTCTAAATAAGCTAGCGCTTCACCTACTGTGTATCCCGGAGCCAGATTTGCATCTATGGTGATGGCCCGCATCCGATTGTATCGGTTTAATTGCGCCGACGTAGCTTGTTCAGTAAAGGACACGAGATTATCCATTGCAATTAATTCACCGGTTCTTTGCGAGCGTACGTACAAATTGTCGATACTTTGCGGACTACGATAATCTTCTTCGATGCCTTCCATGATCACATAATATTCTTCTCCGCGATCCAGATAAGTCGACACCCTCCGCTGGCCCAACATAACTTCAAGAGTACGACCAATATCACTCACCGACACACCTAAATCTGCGGCGCGGTCCCGATTAATTTTAACTAAAAGCTGGGGCGACGTTTCTTTATAGTCAGAATCCATACGCACCAGATTAGGATTTTCGCTGGCTTTTTCCATTACCGTATCACGCCAGCTAACCAGATTTTCGTAAGTATCCCCTTGAAGTACAAACTGCACAGGTCTCCCAAATCCCCTACCGCCTAGAGAACTACGCATAATGGCAAAAGCGCGCACATCCGGAAGCTCGTTAAGCTTTGCACTAATTTCCTCCATCAATTCAAACGTGCTGTAATCGCGTTCATCCCAGGGGGCTGCGCCGACAATAGCAATACCTGCACTTCCCCCAAAACCTGGCGTGCGAACTAATAGCCGGCTGATTTTCCCCTCGTCCCGGTAAGGCATGAGGATCGCTTCCAATTGCCGTAAATTTTCAGCATTACTTTCAAAACTGGCGCCTTCCTGTGATTGCATGAGAATGAAAAAATTACCCCTATCTTCCTTCGGTACAAACTCCTCAGGGATACGCTCAGATAGCTTCAAGATTGTAAGCACTGCCCCAATTAGTAATAACGTCATGATGATAGGTTGGTGAAGTGTTTTCTTTAAACTATTGAAATAACTACGCTCAATACCAGCGAACCGCTTGTCTACCCACGCGCCAAAGCCGCCCGTTCGCGTGCGCTTGGTCAATAGCTTTGATGCCAACATAGGCGCGAGCGTAAGTGCCGTAAAACTGGAGAATACCACTGCTCCGGCAATCGCTAAGGCGAATTCGGTAAACAAACGTCCAATGTTACCTTCCAAAAATACCAATGGTACAAACACCGACACCAATACTAGAGTGGTAGCGATGACGGCAAAGCCGACTTCTTTCGCCCCCCGATACGCTGCTAATATAGGGGGTTCCCCCATCTCAATTCGACGATAAATGTTTTCCAGCACCACTATCGCATCATCCACAACTAATCCAATTGCCAATACCATCGCCAGCAAAGTAAGTAAATTTATGGAAAACCCTAATGCGAACATTACGGTAAACGCAGAAATCAACGAAATGGGCACTGTTAAAGCCGGGATAAGTGTGGCTCTGACATTCCCCAGAAATAAATAAATTACGATGACCACCATCGTGATAGCAATGCCAAGGGTGTTGTATACTTCATCGATTGACTCTTCGATAAATACTGAAGAATCGTAACTGGGTACAATAAATATATTATCAGGTAGCGTTGCTTCGATGAGCTCCATTTTCTCTCGTGCGGCCTTAGCTACGTCGAGGGTATTGGCTTTCGATTGTTTGACAATGCCTAGCCCTATCATATTGACGCCATCGCCTCGGAACTCTGTTTCATCATCTTCAGAGGTGAGTCGAACATCGGCTACTTCGCCTAACCTCACCAAATAACCATCACTGCCTACCGCCACCGTAATTTTAGCGAAATCATCGGGGGTCAAGTAGGTGCGCGCTACCCGCACTTCAAGATTTCTATCCAGGGATTCAATTTGACCTGCGGGCAATTCAATATTTTCAGAGCGAATGACCTGCTCGATATCGGTTACTGTTACGCCCCGCGCCGCCATTGCATTACGATCTAGTAACACTTTCATAGCATAGGTACGTCCCCCGCCGATGCGTACACGGGCAACGCCGTCGACAACCGATAAGCGGTCAACCAAGAAACGTTCGGCGTAATCTGTGAGTTCCATTACATCTAAGTTATCACTGCGAAGGTTGTACCACACGATAACGTCTTCATCTGAACTGGCTTTTGCGACTTCTGGCGGATCCGCTTGGTCGGGTAGATTATTCAGCGCTCGGCTTACTCTCTCTCGTACATCGTTTGCTGCGGCGTCTATATCACGTGAGAGTTTGAATTCGATCGTGATATCAGAACGGCCATTTCGGCTGGTTGATGTTACGTTTTTAATGCCTTCGATGCCACTGATACGATCTTCCAATAGCTGGGTGATACGGGTTTCGACTATATTAGCGGAGGCTCCTGCATAATTAGTGTTAATGGAAACAATTGGAGGGTCGATATCTGGATACTCGCGAAGCGACAATGAGGTAAAAGCGACAACTCCAAATATGACCAACAATAAATTGATAACCGAAGCGAAGACCGGGCGTTTCACTGATACATCAGAGAGCAACATAATTATTCTCCTGCCGTATCATTCAATATTCTTACTGCTGACTTATCGCGTACGCGAAGTGTGCCTTCTGTGACCACCCTTTCGCCAGCGCTCAGCCCTTTGATAATTTGTACTAGGCCTGGCCGTCTAACCCCAATCTTAACTTCCTGCTGGCGTACCTTTTCGCCGTCTACCACAAACACATATTGTTTGTCTTCAACAGGTACAAGGGCTTTTTCGGGTAGTACTAACGTATTTAGTACACGTTTTTGCAGCGTGATCTTAAGCAGCATTCCTGGCCGTAGTTTCCTATCCGCATTATCGACTAATGCTCTTACCTGAACTGAACGAGAGACAGGATCGACCCGCGTTCCTACGGTGCTGATTTCCCCCTCAAAAGTTTCGCTCGGATACGCCGAAGAAAGTGCTACCACTGTCTGCCCTTTTGCTAACGACGCTAAATGGGCTTCAGCCACACTAAAATCGACTTTGATGATACTGGTATCGTCTAGGGTAGTGATTACGTCACCCGGTTGGACCAACGCCCCGTTGCTAACTTGCCGTAAACCCAATAATCCTGAAAATGGGGCTTTAATTGCCAGTTCATTTAACTGCGCGTTCGCTACGTCCAGTTGCGCTTGTAGTGTCTGTACCTTCGCTTTTTGCTCACCTAATAATTGTTCTGAAGCCGAACTGGATTTGGCCAAATTTTTTACCCTCACCAATTGGCGTTCTGCTTCAGCAATATTTGCTTCTAGCTCCTTAATTCGAGCAAGTTCTTCGCTATTATTAAGCTGAACTAAAAGTTGGCCTGCTTCAATAACGTCGCCATCCTCGAAGTTAATATTCTGAATAACTTCGGTTCTAGGCGAAGTAATGGTGATCGATTCTCTTGCTTTTGCTGTGCCCAATGCTTCTACTGTTATTGGGAACGCTTGTTCCTGAACGACCGCGACTTTAACAGGCGTGGCCGAGGCTGATTTTCTTTGTTGTTCGCCTGTGGTAGGAAGATATAAATATGCCAACAGTCCCGCTAGAAGCACAACAGCAATAACAAGTGGGGAGAACACCAAACGGGACATGACCAATTCCTAATTAGATTAAATGAGTGAAAATAGCGAAGGCTCAACATTTTACGTTAGTAAGAGCGCTTACAGTTTACACTTATCGCTATTTTTATCCGTTTTACCGTAACCTGTCGGGCGATTTCAATGAGTGGAAGCACTATTACTCTGCACAATTTTTTCGCTCTCCTATACTCCTGAGTAACGATTTATGGCTATAATACGAAAAATTTAAACGGTCGTTTGAAAATAGGAGTTTTCCATGCCTTCATATCATGCCCCCCTCGCTGACTTCCAGTTTCTTTTGCGAGACTGGCTGAAATTAGACAAGCATTATCAGGAAACCGGTTTGTCGGATTTTGATTTTGAGCTTGCCAACGAAATTGTCGCCCAAGGCGCTAAATTTGCCACTGATGTCGTCGCTCCGCTTAATCGCCCCGGCGATGAGGAAGGGTGTAAGCTAAAAGACGGCATGGTCACGACCCCTCAAGGCTTTGCCTCAGCTTATAAGGAATATGTAGCCAACGGGTGGAATGCCATGTTAGGCCCAGAAGAATTTGAAGGGCAGGCACTGCCTTATACTATCGCAGTACCCGTGCATGAAATGCTTAATTCAGCTAACCTGAGTTGGCGGTTAACCACCATGCTCACTGAAAGTACTGTGCTTGCAATGTGTAAACATGCGTCAGAAGAACTTCAGCAGCAATACTTAGCCAAGCTGGTAACCGGAGAATGGACCGGCACCATGAACCTTACCGAACCCCATGCAGGAACTGACTTAGCTCTACTTAACACCAAAGCAGAACCCCAAGACGATGGCTCCTACTCCATAACGGGTAATAAGATTTTTATCACCGGCGGCGATCACGACTGGACAGATAACGTTATTCATATGGTGCTTGCCCGTTTGCCTGATGCACCTAAGGGTGTAAAAGGGATAAGTTTATTCCTCGTACCTAAATTTCTATTGGATGATCACGGTAACCCAGCAACCGCCAACTCACTTTCAGTGGGGAGTATTGAGCATAAGATGGGTATCAAAGCCAGCCCGACGTGTGTAATGAACTACGACGGCGCAAAGGGCTTTTTGGTGGGCGAACCACATCAGGGTTTAGCTTGTATGTTTACAATGATGAACGATGCTCGCTTTCAGGTAGGCCTTCAGGGATTGGGGGCTGCCGAAGCTTCATATCAAGGCGCGTTGGCGTACGCGCGTGAACGCCTTCAGTCTCGAGCTCCACAGGGGATTCAGCAACCCAATGAAAAAGCCGACCCGATAATTTTCCAGCCCGATGTGGCGCGCATGTTGTTAACCCAAAAGTCGTTGACAGAAGGTTGTCGAGCACTGTCTTTATTCTACGCAAAGTATATGGACAGAGAACGAGCTAATCATGAAGATCAGCAAGCAGCAGACGTATTACAGTTTCTAACCCCTATCTGTAAGGCATTTATGACCGATATGGGTCTTGAAGTTTCGAGTCTGGGTATTCAGGTACTGGGCGGCCACGGCTATATCCGTGAGTGGGGTATGGAACAATTGATGCGTGATGTGCGGATTGCAATGTTATATGAAGGCACAAATGGTATACAGGCGCTGGATTTGATCGGGCGCAAACTTACCCGTGATGGCGGCAAAATGCTGCAATCAACCTACTCTGCATTCGCAGAGCTGGTGAACGATATACACGACGGTGAGCACCAATCAAGAGCGCAGGCATTGCTTGATGACTGGCGAGCAAGTTCAGCGGACTGCTTGGGAATGGACGCAAAGGATGTTGCTGCCGCCGCATGTGATTATCTGGCGTTCTCAGCGTATTCACTACTAGGCGTATTATGGTATAGCATAGCTGATTCGGCTAATCGTACGGATAATAAAGTAATGGCTGAGTCGAAACGTAAAACGTGTGCTTTCTATGAAGCTCGCATATTACCCCGGCGCGATGCACACCGTATCGCATTTAAAGCTGGAGCAGATGCGATTTTAGCCGTTGCTGGTAGCGAGTTTGACTATCTATAAATAAAAAAACCCTGCTTAAGAGCAGGGTATATTAAACAACAGATATGGGGCGTATGCCCCATTTTTTATGGTCTGCGGCAACGTCTCAGTGTGCAGAGACTACGTAGCAAGTTGATGTCTCTAAGATCGAGTTTTCCGTCCATATTCAAGTCGTATTCAGGTTGAACATTCCGGCGGAAGACAACTGCAAGCACTAATTTGCGCAAGTCATCGAAATCAACATCACCATCCATATCAAAATCGCCTGTCATTACTGCTTCAGGCAAACTGAACGTGGCGATTACTGGATCATGGTCTGACGCGCGATAAACCAGCGTATTTAGCCAATCAACCGGTTTCCTCTCTTCATTGTAATCAAACGCTACAGATTCGTCAGTATTGATGTGCCACTCAGTAGCATCAAGTAGCCATGCCTGCGCTTCGTTGTTAGCCATAAGATAATCTAACGTACCAGCTTCACCAAAGAATGTGTAGCTATACGCTGTATCACCAATGATCAAGCGAGCCGCATCAACGTAACCGGAATCTGCAAGGAAGCGAATAGGATCTTCCATTCCATAGCTATTTAGATCACCCATTAACATCACTGGAGTATGTGGGAACTCTTCTGCTAGCCACATACTGACGCCTTGAGCAGCACGAGTACGTGTCAGGTTACAGTTGCCCTGGCCCGTTGCATTATCGTCATCACCTGCTCCACAGCGTGAGCCTTTAGACTTGAAGTGGTTCACATCTACCACAAATTCCTGACCACTTTCGGTGTGTTTGAACAACTGTGCCACTGAAGGACGATTGCGCGATGTATCAAATAACACGCCGTTTTCATCGGTTGGGCTATTGGCTTGTGTGAGCACCTTCGCGGCTTCGACTGGTTCAACTTCAGCCGGCTTATAGATAATCCCTACGGTAATCTGGTCGGTACCCACAGGGCCGCCTAAATCAACAAAGTCATACACGCTTGCACCGTAATCAGCGTTGAGTGCATCCACTAACTGAGCAATGGCACTGTTAGGACCAAAACCGTCATTTTCGATTTCCATTAAGCCTACAATGTCGGCATCAATACGAACAATTGCATTAACAATTTTACTCAACTGACGCTGATATTCACTGATTGAGTCGGCACCACGAGAAGTAGGGAAACCTGAACCTTCACCATCACCATTAAACAGGTTCAATACGTTAAAGCTAGCCAGCTTAAGGTTCCCTTCTGCAATTACCGGATTAGCTTCGCGTGGATTGGTGTCAATCAAGTCAGGATTTTGCGAAACCCGAATACGATAAGCACCAAAGTCATGGTCAACTATCCCCGTTACCCGTGTAATTGTTTGTCCAGCTCGAACCGGGTTAGTTGGACCGAATCCACCAGCGGGCAAATACAGGTCAGCATTTGAGCCGTTGGCCAAATCATCAACTAAAATTTGGTTTAGCTGGTTAGCATTTGCTTGGGCGATGGCGGCCTCGCTGCCGGGTAAATGATTTTGTGTTGGATTATATAGACGCTCTGGGGAAGCCACTAACTCACCAAAACGGTTGTAATTATAATTGCTGGAGATAATCCATTCCTGCTCAGAAGTGACTAACATTCCTTCAAACGCTTCAAAGCTAGTGGCAGATGCCTTCGGTAAGCTAACGTGTGTGGGCATAATAGCGGCATCACCACAAATTGTATGAGCGATTACATTGGTTAACTGCGTTTTATCGTAAAACTCTTCAGCGGTTGCTGCTAGGCGAATAACCTCACCTTCACTGACGCTATCAACTAATGTGGGCGCATGGACAAAAATGCCTTCTGATGTAGCTGCATTATTATCGTCATCAGTACTTTCTTCCTGAATAAAAAAGCCGCTCATGTTAGGAGCACGCACCGTTATCACTGCTTCTGCAACCACGTCGCTATTTGGCATTGTGGTAGCCAATCCATTACCTTGAATAGCACTTATCAATGTTGCAGGCGTACCACACTGTCCTAATTCGACGGGGGTATCCCCCCCATTGTCGTTGCCACCACACTCTGTTTCGTCGATGGCTGAAAAGATTTGACCATTATTAATTAAGCCAGCACTTTCCGCCGCAGGTTCTTGCCTAGTAAATGAGCAGCGCTTATTACCTTGGCCAGTACGTTGTAATGAAAAACCAACAGGAGTGCTACTAGACTCACTCACTATCACGTCTTCGCTAGTCATCCCCGCTGCGGGGCCCGATTCTGCCGTCATTGTGCCCTCATAACTGATGAACTCAATAACGTCTTCACCAGCAACAAGCGCAATGCCATCAGGGGCGCCATTTTGTATACCTGGGTGAGTAACCACCACAGTACCGAAACCATTTTGTTGTTCAGGAATGCTTCCTGACAAGCTAAGCGTCTGATAAGGCGCGTTGTTATTGCCGTTGTATAGCACTATTGTGATAGTCGAAAGATCGGTACCCGCCGGGCCAGCTATTTCGATCATCTCGCCAACATCAGTGTTTACATTGTCGTAATGAAACTCATTGATAAAAAGAGCACTAAAATCAGCGTCATTGCCGCCTGCTCCACCATCACCACCGTCATTTCCATTACCAAAAATCTGGTTTACGTTCACCGCATTGGCTGTGGACGCGTTGCTGGTTTGCCAGGTAAATTCCGCATAACTGGTTCCCTGCCCCCCTAATTGAAGCGAATAACCTACAGGGGAGCTGTATGCTTCTGATACCAGAATATCGGTACTTTCAATACCTGCAGCTGTCCCGTCTGAAGCCGTAAACTGGCCTTCATAACTTAAAAACTGCACTATCTCACCTTCGGGCGAAATAAGCGCCACCCCATCAGGACTGCCATTTTGTATACCGCTTTTCTCGAAGGCAATGGTTCCCATTCCACCTTGTTGGTCGGTGATAACGCCTGTTAACGGTTCCGTTGCATAAAGGCTCCCGCCGTTACCGTTGTAAAATTCAAGGCTATAACCACTTAAGTCGGTCCCAGCGCGCGCGGCAATTTCAACAAACTCATCCACATCACTACCAGCATTGTCGTAATGAAGCTCATTAATAAATGGTACCGAATCCGTTAAGAAGGTCTGGTCAGTATTCGTGGCATCTTGTGTGTTACTGTCTGTAATTTGCCAAGTGAAGTCAGCATAAACTTTCCCTCCTCCACTAAGCTGAAGTGAGCTACCTACGGCGGTAGACGATTCTTGCGCCACCCCAATATTTTCACTGGCTAACCCAGCAGCAGGCCCGTCGTTAGCCGTAAACTCGCCTTCATAACTTAAAAACTGAATTACCCTGCCAGTGCCGTCCACCAAAGCAATCCCATCGGGGGAACCGTTTTGAATGCCGTTAGTGGGATAAGTTACCGAATAGCTACCGTAGCCATTGCCGAGGTTCGCGACCGGCCCTAGGGTGGTGGTATTGTAAGTAAGCCCATTTGAACCATTGTAGAGTACAAGTGAGTAGTTACTTAGGTCAGTGTTCTCGGGTGCAACCACTTCGATAAATTCACCTGTATCGGTGTCGAGGTTATCGTAATGGAGCTCATTTATGAAGATATCGGTTGCGAGTGTTGGCGCGCTTGCCATTGCCAATAGCAATGCAGGATATTTAATTTTCATTGTAATTAACCTGTTTTCCCAATTCTGCTGATGGGTGAGTGTAGAGGATGTACAAAGGTACCTGTACTTTGTGACAGTTTTTTTATCTTAGGTCAAATGATATACAACAATAGATTTTTGCAGAAAACGAGCTATAAAAAGGAGAAATACACGGCCAAAAGCAAGGCAAATTCAACGCGTTGTAAAATATCCTGACATCAATATTACGGCGTAGATTAAGTAAGCAATCAGAAATTAAGGGGGAAAGCTATATAGCTGTCCAATGCCAGTGTTAAAAAATCTGACATTCGACGGTTGATTTTGTAAAAAGGAGTTTACAGACTAGCCGAAAGTTCTGGCTTAAATTCGTTGTTAAACCACTCCTTTAGCATATGTTTTTCGTAACCTAGGGGTTTGTCTTTTATTATCGACGAGACGCCGTCCATAAAACTCATGTCTTTGAGTTTGACCTCGGCTTCTTTCACTAATGCGCCTGTTTCATCTATAAGGGAATAACTGAACGTCATACGAGGAATGTATACCCGTTTAACTAACCTGACATCGGCTCCAGTATTGCCAAATCCAACAAAACTTGCCGGCCATACTTCTCCGGCTAAATCTAAATCAGTTACGGTTACCGCCAATTTTTGTTGGGGGGGCAGTTCTGAAGCTAGCTGCGTCAGAAAATCTTCGAGCGCCGTTGATGTGCGCTCTCTAAAGCGGTTTAGATTCTCATTAACTGGCTTAACATCTGTGAAATCCTCAGGGGCAACCCAGTTAACATTTAGTTCTGCAGCATAAACCGGCGAAATTCCCAGTATGGCAATTACTGGAATGGATCTCAAAAGAAGATTACGCATATTCAGGCCCCTGATAGTGAGATTGGTCTCTACCTTATAGTATAGATTTCACAGATGAATAAAACCTGAATGTTTAATTAGGAGTGCACATCTAAAAGCGTAGATTGTTGAATGACCGAACAGAACTGACTTAAATTTTGCCCATTTATGTACGGATTTATCTCTTTCCCCTTACAGTATTGGTGGTGAAAATAGCTGACAGAAGAACGACTTGCGGTAACCTCATTTAAATAATTCTGCTGGAAAGGACGTAGTGACCCCATCTTTTTATTGGCATCCTCGCGAATAACTGATAACTGTCTTTTCTCTGGAATTTCAGACACCGTTATAAACCACTGGGTGACAGTGTTTTGTACATCTTTGAATAAGTACTGCGCAAATGGGGTCTGTAGCACTGTTACCAACAGCGCAATTTCTAGCAAAACAACTAAAGCGCGAAACATATTAAAGCCTCCAACATGTTTCCAAAAGATTTTTCCGATACTGAGGATAGGCGCTTTAATACAGTTATTAAATCATGCTATTCATACGTAAATATTAGCTTTAATATCATGCTCACTTTCGTAAAGAGCTATTATTCAAATAAAGCATTACAAATTAGATGCTTATTGAAGCAAATAAAAAGACGGCTTTTTTCTTACGATTCAATTTTCCCCTCAATGTTATCAGCTGGTATACTCTCGGGGCATTTTCCAGTTCGTCGAGGGCGTTTGAATGAGCGAAAGAATTCCGGTAAAAGATGTTACCCCGGTGAAGGTTCACCAGCCTGACTCATCTAATGAAGCTATTCGCTATTCGTCCAACAACCGTATTTATGTTAGATCTGTATCCGGCCCCCTGGAAACATTCCGACGTTATTTTGGATTTATTTTTCTTGGTTTATTCGCCGTACTGCCCTGGATTACTTACGAAGGTCAACAAGCAGTATTATTTGATTTGGCTGAACAACGTTTTAATTTGTTTTCGCTGACGCTATGGCCGCAGGATTTAACCTTACTTGCTTACCTATTTATTGTTGCAGCCTTTGCGCTTTTCTTTGTGACGACGTTTGCTGGGAGAGTCTGGTGTGGTTTTATGTGCCCACAAACTACCTGGACCTATATCTTCATCTGGCTTGAAGAAAAAACCGAAGGTACCCGTAACCAGCGAATAAAGCTGGATCAACGTCCCATGGATGCAGACAAATTTGTCCGTAAGTCAGTAAAACATCTCGCTTGGCTAACCGTGGCGCTGCTAACAGCGTTAACGTTTGTCGGCTACTTCACCCCAATTAACACGTTATTTTTAGAATTTTTCACTTTCAATACTGGTGTCTGGACCACCCTCTGGGTAATTTTCTTTGCCGCCTGTACATATGGTAATGCTGGTTGGATGAGAGAAATCATGTGTACGCACATTTGCCCTTATGCGCGTTTTCAATCGGTTATGTTCGACAAAGATACTCTTACCGTAGCCTATGACGTAGCGCGCGGTGAGCGAAGAGGTCCTCGACCTCGAAAAATTCCGTACAGTGAATTACCTAGCAAAGGCCTGGGTGATTGCATTGATTGCAATTTATGTGTGCAAGTATGTCCTACGGGTATAGATATCCGAAATGGGCTGCAATATGAATGCATCAACTGCGGAGCGTGCATCGATGCGTGTAACGGTGTAATGGAGAAAATGAACTATCCTAAAGGCTTAATTCGTTTTTCCTCAGAAGCACAATTACAGGGCGGAACAACCAAAGTATTACGCCCCAAACTAGTTGGATATGCATTTGTTCTATTGGTAATGATTGGTATTTTAATAACGAACTTTTTGCTTCGTTCATCCCTTGAAGTGGATATTAGACGTGATCGAAACTCCCTATATCGGGAGACCAATGATGGTCTGATCGAAAACGTGTATACACTTAAAATACTGAATAAGTCTCAACAGCACAGACAATATCAGATAGAGGTCGAGGGCCTGCCCGACTACCGCTTCACCGGCGACCAACGTGTTAGCGTCAAAGGAGGCGAAGTGTTTAGTATACCTGTATCAATCGCGACAGATGCTTACAACTTACTTGAGCCAGTTACTGAAATTCACTTTAAAGTTTCAACCGAGACTGAAGAAGGTGAGTCTGTGTCAGTGCTGGAACCCACTAAATTTTTGTACCGATAGGCCCTATTCATGGCAGATTTTGACTTCAGCGGCCTTGACCCTGACACCATCCTTAACGCAATGGAAGGTATTGGAATTTTTCCCCGTACCGGATTATTAGCCCTAAACAGCTACGAGAACCGTGTGTATCAGTTTCAAGATGATGATGGGCGCCGCCTGGTAACTAAATTTTACCGTCCACAACGGTGGAGTGATCAGGCTATTCAGGAAGAGCATACTTTTGCTTATGAACTTGCTAATGATGATATCCCCGTTGTCGCCCCCTTAACCTTCGACGGAAAAACCCTGCTAAAACACGAACAGTTTCGTTTTAGCGTATTTCCGTCTGTAGGCGGAAGACAGTTCGAAGCTGACAACCTCGACCAGCTTGAGTGGATGGGGCGCTTCATTGGTCGTATTCACCAGGTGTCACGGGCTAAAGATTTTTCACACCGTCCCACTATATCTGTGGAGGATTATTTAGATACGCCCCGCAAGGTACTGTCTAAGAGCCAGTTAGTCCCACAAAATCTACATACCGCTTTGTTTGCCATTCTTGATCCGGTCATTGACGCGGTAAAAACACAATATGTTACCGAAACTTTGATTCGTCTGCATGGTGATTGTCACGCTGGTAACATACTATGGCGGGACGGTCCCACCTTCGTGGATTTAGATGACTGTCGAAGGGGCCCTGCCATTCAGGATTTATGGATGATGCTAAGTGGCGATCGCTATCAACAGCAACTGCAATTAGAAACCCTTATCGAAGCATACGAAGAATTTTGCGAATTCAATCCAGCTGAGCTTAAACTTATTGAACCGTTGCGCGCCATGCGGATGGTTCACTACATGGCCTGGTTATCTAATCGCTGGCAAGATCCAGCCTTTCCACGTGCGTTTCCCTGGTTTGCTGAGCAAAAGTACTGGGAAGGACAGGTACTTGCACTAAAAGAGCAACTTGCAGCGCTAAACGAGCCCCCCCTCAAACTTACCCCTTACTGAGTTACGCTTACCTTGTATCACTTTGTTCTATAAGGGCTCTTTTTAGTCTCTGCGCAAATAGGTATACTCGTGTGCGATTTGGTGCCTGCTTTGACAGGTTAAACGGGAAGTCAGTAAGAAGCTGACGCTGCCCCCGCAACGGTAAACTCAACTTTAGCGCCCCCGGCGTCAAGGTTTCATTGATCTGCTCAATACTGAGCAGCCACTGTCAGTTACTTCTTTAGAGTAAAGATGGGAAGGAAAATGGTATTGCTATCGCAGTACGAGTAAGCCCGGATACCGGCCCAATCTCCGCTGTCAGCTATACGCTGATACTTAACAGTAGTCACGCTCGGTGGGAGCGTTGGATTGGAACCTCAAAATGTATTTATTTACTCATAAGCCTTCTCTGCTCATTGGTGGCCTGATTACCGCCACGCAGTTCATTTCCTATTTATCACACGCCGCTGAAGATGTTGAAACCATTACTATCAAGGGAAGTCGACTCCCACTTCACGTGCGCGAGGCCCCCACTTCCCTTACCGTCATAGGTGAAGAGGAAATTCAACAATCCGGCGCCTCTCAGCTAACTGACATTTTACGCGGCTTACCGGGTATCGCTATATCCACTTCTGGGACCATGGGGGCTTTAACCGAAATTCGCGTTAGAGGCAGTGAAAGTAACCACTTACTACTTGTTGTCGACGGGGTTGTTCTTAATGATGATAGTCAGGGCGGTCTTATTGATTTAGCGCATATAAGTGTGAAAGACGTGAAGAAGATTGAGCTCTTGCGTGGTCCTCAAGCCGCGGCGTGGGGAAGTGGTGCAGTAGGGGGTGTATTACATATTACAACGTTTGGAAAGCATAATGATATAGATCCATTTTATGTTTCAGTCGGTGTAGGCAATAAAAACACCCATCAGGTAGTGACACGTGTTTCCGATAAAACAAACTTCACTAGGTATTCAATTGCGCTGCAACATGTAGAAAGCAATGGCGACAATATCTCGCGTGCGGGTAGCGAAGACGATGGCTATAAACGAAGTATAGTAAATGCTCACTATCAGTATCAGAAAAACGAATGGACTACGAACACCTCTATTAGATTGACTGATCTCAGAACCGAGTATGATAGCGTGGATTACGCACAAACGGGTCTTCCGGTTGATGCCGATAATTTTACAGAAGGAAAAAAAGCATCGGCTAACGTTAGCGTTACCTACTCGCCTCATAAAGCTAGCTACGCTACCACGCTTATGGGAATGTATTCCAAACATACAAATGAGAATGTGGAAAGCGGTGAATTTATTAGTTCAGCTATGTCTGAGCGTTTTCAGCTAACCAATACGCATTCTCTTACCTGGAATAATATTCACGCTATTGTCGGCGCAGAGTATTTGCAACGTCTCTATACCCAACAGGGAATTGTGGCGTATTCCGACCCCAATCAAAGGCAAGATGACCAAACGTTAAGTGCATTTTTTGAAACTCAAACTGAATTGACTAACAGTGTTAATTTTACCTTAGGTACACGTTTTGATGATAACAGTGAGTTTGACAATGCAGTGAGTTATCGCAGTGGCTTCAGTTGGCACATCGATCGGCACTATACAGCCTTCATCAGCCTCGGTAAAGCTATCAAGAACCCTACCTTCACCGAGCGTTTTGGCTATTATCCCGCCACTTTTATTGGAAATCCACACTTGCAGCCTGAACATAGCCAAGAGTGGGAGCTTGGACTACGCGCACATTTTTCATCGTCGCTATACGGACAGGTTAGTGTTTATGAGGCCGAATTAAAAGACGAGATATTAGGATTTGTATTTGATTCAACCTCTGGTCTCATGACCGCAGAAAATGCTGTTTCAATGAGCAACAGAAGTGGTCTGGATAGTGAGCTATCCTGGTTCTGGGGGGGCCTAAAGTGGCGCGCTTCATACAGCTACCTGAATGCTACGGAAGATCCCGACGTTCAAGATAAAGTGGAATTTCGCCGGCCTCGCCATTCGGGTGGACTTTCTATTTCCGGCGCTTTAACCGACAAATTATCTGCTTATTTAAAGTGGACTTATACGGGTAGCCAAACCGATGCCTATTTTCACCCTCCTCTATTTGCCCCTGACATTGTTTCGTTAAGGCCATATTCATTATTGTCGGTTAACATGGGTTACGATTTAACCCCCTCCTGGCGAACGTCGGTTAGGGTACAAAATGCATTAAATCAAGATTATGAGGACATAGTTGGCTTTGCAGGTGAAACCTTAAGTGTGCTTTTAACACTATCTTATAACATTGCCGAATAGGCCATCTACGTTTTCAAAATAAATGGCAGAGCACAACGTAATTAGTGGAACGGTGCTTTGCCTGTTAAATTCGCTGTGATAGTCTTTAGCGGTTTTTGTATCAATCTAAAGAGTAAATACAATATGAAAAAGTTTGCACTATTAATATTTATGGCATTGTTGATTCCATTACAAGCTTGCGCGCAGGAATCGAAGTGGCAAGAAGATAAACATTATGTGGTACTTGATGAAGAAGCGACTGCTTCTCCTGAGATTAAAGAGTTTTTCTCTTTCTGGTGCCCGGCGTGTTACAGCTTTGAGCCTCTGGTAGACCAAATCAAACAAAAACTTCCAGAAGATGTTAAGTTTACTAAGGTACACGTAAACTTTATGGGTTTCACGAGCTCAGATATTCAGGATGATGCCACGCGTGCAATGATGATTGCGCAGGCAGTAAAGCAAGAAGAGAAACTTAACGCAGCGATTTTCGCTTATATTCATAAACAGCGTGCGACTGTTTCAGGTTTGAAAGACTTAAAAAACATTTTCGTTGTTAACGGCGTGGATAAAGCAGAGTTTGATAAACTGGCCAATAGTTTTGGCGTAAACAGCATGCTAAAGAAGAACAATCAGCAAGTTGATGTATATAGAGAATATTTGAAAGGCGTTCCGACTTTTATCATCAATGGCAAATATAGACCGGTATTTACCCGCGATATGACAGCCGACGACATAGTAGATTTAATTGTTTGGTTAAGCTCTAAAAAATAAGTTTACCCTCTACGAAAAAAGGCGCGATTTATCGCGCCTTTTTTTCTGCTAACCTAGTTCATCAGACATAATCCGATATCGAGGATCTTCTTTCACGTTAATCTCAACAAATTTATCCGCATTATTTAACAGACCACGGCATTCTGAACTAATATGCCTGATATGTAACTTTTTACCTTTCGCCTCATATTTATCTGCTAAATTATCCAAGGCGTCAATACCTGAAGAATCCCAGATACGGCTTTCATTAAAGTCGATGACTACGTGTTCTGGGTCGTCATCCACATCGAATAGATCACGAAAGTGCGATACCGAGCCGAAGAAAAGCGGGCCATTTAGCTCGTAGACCTTCCAACCATCATCATCGATATGGGCTTCTACCACAATGTGACGAGCATGTTTCCACGCGAATACGAGCGCAGAAACAATAACCCCCACTACCACGGCAATAGCAAGATCGGCAATGACAGTAACGAACGTTACTAAAAACAGCACAAACGCATCTTCCTTGTTTACGCCACGGATAATTCGGAAAGAGGCCCATTCAAAAGTAGCGATAACCACAACGAACATTACCCCGACCAATGCCGCAAGGGGGATCATTTCAATTAAAGGTGCAGCAAACAGAATAAAGCCAAGTAAAACCAAGGCAGCGGTAATTCCTGATAGTCGGCCGCGTCCACCTGAATTTATATTGATCATGCTTTGGCCAATCATGGCACAACCGCCCATACCACCGAAGAAACCATTTACTGTATTCGCTACGCCCTGCCCAACACATTCTTTGTTGCCGCGTCCCCGCGTATCGGTCATATCATCTATTAAAGATAGTGTTAACAGTGATTCAATCAGGCCCACCAAACACAAAATTACGGAAGTGGGGAGCACAATCATAAATGTTTCCCACGTAAGGGGGACCATAGGAATAGCAAAACTAGGCAGTTCTCCTGCCAGGGTCGCGCTATCGCGCTGTTCAGCTGGGAGTAAGTCGCGAACAAAGTCAATTACTGTTCGTGCTTCAAGGTCCAGGCCGTGAACTAAAAGTGTAACCGTTACAATGGCAACTAATGAAGCAGGGATAGCGGTAGTGAATTTGGGTAAAACGTAAATAATTGCCATAGTTAGCGCCACCAGCCCTACCATCCATGCCAGCATACTACCTTGCATCCACTCAACGGTTCCAGCTGGACTAAGTACCTGAAATTGACCTAGCTGAGCAAGAAAAATAACAATCGCCAAACCGTTAACAAACCCAAGCATCACCGGGTAGGGCACCAAACGAATAAATTTGCCCAAACGAAATACACCACACATAATTTGTAGCACACCTGCCAGTACGACTGCTGCAAACAAATATTGCACGCCATGCTCGGCTACTAGCGCCACCATAACGACAGCCATAGCTCCCGTGGCACCAGAAATCATTCCAGGTCTTCCGCCAATTGCAGAGGTAATGAGGCCCATCATAAAGGCTGCATATAACCCAATCATAGGTTCTACACCGGCAACAAAAGCAAAGGCTACTGCTTCAGGCACTAATGCCAAGGCAACTGTGATGCCTGACAACACATCATTTTTGACGTTGCTGTCACGGCGGGTAATGATATCAAACATGTTTTTCCACTTGATTATTCTCGAAATTTTGGCGGCTGCTATACTACCACGTGATAGCCGCAAAATCCTTTAACAGAATGTTAAGAGCGCGGCAAAATTTATCGCCAGTTCGATTCTTCAGCTTTAACCTTAGCGTATTTTCTCCACTACGCCCGTTGGAAGCATGTTTAGATATCTTCCGGGTAGTTTGAACCCTTTTCATAAAATACAAAGTATTAGTTAAAGCCTTACATGGTTTTACAGCTAAGTGGCAAGATATCGGCTTTCTATCGAAGTCTTTCGGGTAAATCTTGACAGGCAACGTTCTTGCTGAAAAATAACTAATATAATCAATTACATGAACACTTTACTCGCGAATCAGGTCAAATGCCCGTTAGACAGTTAGATATCAAACCAGGAAAGAAGCAGTTTGTTAGTATTGCTATTGTAAGCTTCATTCTACTGATCGGCAGTGGTTGGGCTATCGTTAACGGTGCAGAAGAAGGCGTAAGCTCCCCCTCTTTTTTAGGCTCTTACGGTACCGCGGTAATTATATTTGAAATGATTACGGCCCTGCTTCTACTGGCACAATTCTTACGTACCGGTCGATTCACTTACGCATTTCTTTCGATGGCTTATCTATGGGTTGCACTGATCTCACCGGTGCAGATAATTCTATTAACCGAAAGCATATCGGTAGTTTCCGCATTTCATGCTGGCGGTACCGAAGCCTCATGGCTTTGGACATTCTGGCACATAGGGTTTCCAATAATTATTGCGGTCGCTCTGAGCTTGAACGGTTCAGAACCCGTGGTAACCCATCGACCTGTATTTTGGGCCTGGTATTTATACTCCGCCGAAATAGTTATCGTGGCGCTTGTACTTTGGCTGACGTTATCGGGGTGGGTAGCATTCCCGCAGGTTGTCAGCAACGATAATCACTATAGCCATGTCCTGACAGAGGTTATCGGGCCATTAGTAGCCTTCGCGTGCGCGCTTGCTTTACTTATGGTAGTTTTCAAGGGGCGGTTTAAGACAGATATTTATGCCTGGTTAGCGGTGGCAATGCTTGCTGCGCTATGCGAAAGCATCGTGGCGGTGTATTCGGGTTCACGCTTCAGTGTGGGCTGGTATGTAGCAAGAATATTAAGTCTTATATCTTCATCGTCTGTTTTCATAGCGCTTCTTTTGAATACCATGACGTTATACCTACGGGTGATAGAACAAAATAGGGAGCTTCGTGAAATTGCGTCAATAGACAAACTTTCTCAATTAGCTAACCGACGCGAGTTTGATGAACGTTTAAAGGATGAAGTTAAACGTGCTATTCGTGAACGAAAAGAAACCAGCCTGATTATGCTTGATATCGACTTTTTCAAAACGTTTAATGATTCCTACGGACACCCTGCTGGCGATAGATGCATTACGCAAGTGGCCGCCAGTATTCGTAAATTTATTAGCCGTCCTGCTGATCTGGCCGCACGCTATGGCGGCGAGGAATTTGCAGTATTATTACCCAATACCTCAGAGCAAGCAGCTTTTGAGCTGGCGGAAGTAATCCGCACCAACATTGCTAGTACGCCCTTTCAGCTTGACGATGGCGATCACGTCACTGTAACAGCCAGCTTTGGCGTGGCCAGCTTAAATCCGACTTCTACAGCTGATGGCAGCGAGTTAATTAAAAGTGCGGATGCTGCACTTTATTTGGCTAAGCGCTCGGGTAGAAACCGTGTCCAACGCCCGACCCAAAGCTGGCACTTTGAACGGCAATGCCAGGAGTCGAAAGTTGAAGGACATCCAGAATTATTACGAAAACACTAGTCAGCTCGTCGCAAGCGAAAATATTTCGCTATATGAAAGCACATCATTGCCCAAAACGCGCCAGCACACCAACCGGCAACCACATCACTTGGCCAATGTACTCCAAGATAAACGCGTGATGCGCCAACTAATACCATAGTAAATAAAGCGACAAAAAAGACCAATGCTTTAATCGCACGCCGCTTCTGAACTTGAGCCAGCAATCCTGCTAGCGTTAAATAGGTCACCGCCGACATCATGGCGTGCCCAGATGGGAAGCTACTGGTGTAAATTCGGGTATGATGAGGCACTAACTCTGGACGAGGACGAGAAAAACCAAATTTTAATGCAAAGCTGACCAAAATACCGGAAATGATGGCAACCAATAAAAACAAAGCCATGCGTTTGCGATCGATTAGTAACAGGTAGCACGCAACCACAAATGTAATCACTACCAAAAGCCAGTTACTTCCTAGAGCCGTCGAGTCACGCATGATTTCTTCCAACCAAGTGGGCCCCACGGGGTCAGATAAGTCTGCGCTGCTACGTAAGGCGTACATAATAGTGGAGTCAATCTCGAACGTCTCCCCTGCTGTTATCACCATAGCTAGCTTTAGAAAAACCCAGCATAATCCGCTGAGCAACCAAACAATAAGTAAAGTTCGTGGCGCGAATAAAGTCGACTTGTTTGTCACCATAGCATTGTTCTGATTAGGTATTTTATTGTTAATACCGCTTTTTATGGCAAAGTGATCAGCAAGCACCAAATAGCGCAGCGGGAACGCTAATTTTTGTCACCCCCCATACAGTTGGGTGACGGCACGACGCTTTTACCGCGCTTCTCCCATTCGTTTGGAGTATAAGTATGCAACGACAACGCATGAACCGGGCCTGCTAGCGCTTCACTTAACAGTTCGTTCACTTTACGATGGCGTTGAATTAATTTAAGACCAGTAAAAGATTCGCTGACAATAGTGACTTTCCAGTGACTTTGTGCGCCACTTGGCACATTGTGCATATGGCTTTCATCCAATACATTCAATGTGACGGGGGAAAGGTGCGCGTTAAGCGTTGATTCAATAAATGATTTCACCTGCATTGATCATTCCTGTGGATAAATATAGCGAAATGTTAGGTTGATTCTATCACCTACTGGCTTTGCGGTCTTGCTTATACCGTGCAGATAATACTGCTGGGTGCGACCCGCCATTATAAGCAAGCTTCCATGTTCTAGTGTCAGACTATGCCGTTGCGAGGTTGTTCGATGTTTAAAGATGAATGGCCGTTCAGCACCTAGCGTGACTGAAGCAATGACAGGTTGGTTACCCAGCTCTGGTTCATTATCTGCGTGCAGGCCCATGCTGTCTTGTCCATGCCGATACCAATTGAGCAGTACACTATTATATCGACTACCTGTTACAGACTCACAGCGTTGTTTTAACGAAAGTAATGGGAATACCCAGGGTTCAGGCTTCAATGTGAGGCCTGAATATCGATAAATACAATCAGGATCGCCGTGCCACGCTTGTAGCCGAGGAACCCAATGTTGCTTACCGTATAATTGGACTTTTTCTTGTTGCCAGGCTATTTCTTTGCGCAATACATCTAAAAGTTGGTCGGCTTCTGCGTGAGCAAGCCAGTTAGCATAATAAGTTACATTCGCATCAGGAAGAGGTAAACTCTCGCCCTCATTAGTTGAATTTTCAAACAAACCTGGCTGTTTCAACGTTGCACCTCAAATGAACAATAGAAAATTGAATACAACATTTTTGTTTCGCGATCGCGAATTGCACTTAATTCGTTATCCTGCTCAATCGCAACATGTTAGCTTGCAAGCATGGGATAGCGCAGATGAATTACTCATTGACTATATCATGGAATCCACTGAGCCTGAACGACTGCATAACATGTTAATTCTTAACGATGAGTTCGGCGCATTGGGTTGCTGGTTTGCTGATCTTACCCCCTCGTGGGTGTCTGATTCGTGGATCGCCCACCGATCGCTGCATGATAATTTATGCGCGAACCACTATGAGGTAGAAGTTTGCGACAACAAGCTTGTTCAGCAACCAGTGAAGACGAATACCAGTATCAATCCGTTACCAGACAGCCCCAATATTGTTCTAATTAAAATACCACGAACGCTTAACCTACTGGAGCATCAATTAATCGAGCTGATGAAAGTTGCTACCCCAGAAACGAAAATAGTCGCGGCGGGGAAAGTCAAAAGTATAACGCGGAACGTACTTCAACTTTTTGAAAAATACGTTGGGCACCCTACTACATCGTTAGCAAAAAAGAAGTCTCGGTTAGTTTTCGCTTCGCCAACGCAAGCGAAGTTACACAAACCTTTAACCTCACCCTTCCCCATTGTCTGGCAACATAGGCTTTACACTGGCTTAAATATTACCTTAAGTAACCACGCAAACGTATTTTCCAGTCAATCGATAGACATTGGCGCAAGAATAATGCTTGAACACATGCAGGTGGAGGAAACTGACCACCTAATTGATTTGGGGTGTGGTAACGGTGTACTCGGCTTAAACGCTTTAGCTTTAATGCCTGGAATTCGCGTCTGTTTTATTGATGAATCCTATATGGCTTTAGCCTCTGCGGAGCAAAACGTGCGAGATAATTTTCCGGCACAGCTTCCAAACTGCCAATTCATCGCCAGCAATTGTTTGGAAGAAGTAGTGAATAGCGCTGGCGCTCCGACGGTTACAAAGATTGTTTGTAATCCCCCTTTTCATCAACAAAACTCAATCACGGATCATATTGCCTGGCAGATGTTTCAAGATTCTAAACGCGTATTGAAAAAGGGGGGACAGTTAAGTGTGGTAGGAAATCGGCATCTTGATTATCACAGTAAGTTGAAGCGAATATTCGGTGGCGTTAAGCTTGTCGCCAGTAATCAAAAATTTGTCATATTGCGCGCCGTAAAGCGATAACGTTGAGGAAAGTCACGATGATTAGAAAATTATTCGCCAGTTGTTTAATCACCCTGTATGTATTGGTATCTACGATGGTAAATGCCAAACCTATAGACGATGGGGCAAAGGTGCAGCCTGATAATTATTATCCGCGAGTAAAGCTAGAGACCTCAATGGGCGATATCGTGGTCGAGTTAGATCGTCGCCGCGCGCCCATCACCGTTAATAATTTCCTTCGCTACGCTGCCAATGGCCTCTACAACAACACCATTTTCCATCGTACGGTACCTGGTTTCGTAGTGCAGGGGGGGGGCTATTCGCCAGAGTTAGACGAGAAAGTCACTTATGATCCTATTTTCAATGAATCAGGCAGTGGACTAACGAATGACCTGCATACTATCGCTATGGCGCGTCAGAACAATCCTCACTCAGCCACCAGACAGTTCTTTTTTAACATCAATGATAATGATAGCCTCAACCCTGGTAGAAACTGGGGCTATTCTGTGTTTGGTATGATTGTCGAAGGTTCTGAAATCGTAGACAAAATGGCTGAAGTAGAAACAGAGTATAAGGTGGCACTGGGAGAACACAATGCTCCAAAAGAAATGATTATTCTTAAAAAAATGACGGTGCTGCCGCCGCTTTAACGGACGCTTTCATTTACTCTTCTTGCTTCGTTTGGCGGAGAAATGTCATTTTTCCGCCACTCACATCGTCCGCTTGACTCCGGCTCATACCACGTTTCTGGTAATGCGTTAATAACGTCCCTGACCTCTGTAATAAGTGGATGAGAGAGCAATAAACGCGTTTCATCACTAATATCAGAATCTAATTCAAAAACCTGTTTTCTATAAATCAAGGCGGCAAAATCCCTGAAAAATGGTTGGGCGATAAGTCTATGTAATATAATTCCCTCAGCATAGGCTTTTTCTAATCCTTCTTTCAGGCGTTTAGCCAACTGGGCCCTATCCTTGTGGATATAAAAACGAATAACGTTCGGATAATAAAGGGCAACATACGGATAAATCACCATATTTGGGTGACTATTTAATTCTTCGCAGACTTCTATAACTGAGCGGGGAAAATAATCAACGAATCTAGTTTCCAGCAACCTGTAGGTCATATCGTGGTCTGCGCCAGCAACGTTAAAGCCATTCGAGTCTAAAACACTAAAATCTCGCCAGTCTCGTCCTTGTACAGCGGTCATACTTTTGATCTTCGCTTCTGACATAGGTTGGCTAAATCGTTTATCACTCTGATTAACAACCAATATGCGATAACTAAATAGATCAGCCGATAAGGGGAAAGAAACCGTTAAGAAATTCTCCTCTTTAACCTGCGTGTTTATGCCCCAGATCACGTCAGTTAGGGCCCTTTCTAAGCCCAACTGTTGTCGTTTTTGCAGTGTAGGTATATTTTCTATCTCGACTATCGCCTTTCCGTACGTCTCTTCCGTTAATTCTAGTGCCATTACCAGAAGCCCATGGTAATACTCGAACAATTCGCTTCCGATTTGTCCCTGAGGAATGCGGATAACTTGCACGTCTTCGTCACGGTTGGCGAACGCAAAGTCAGTCGTTCCCATTACTATCGTAAGGTAAAATAATAAAAACTTGAAATTCGTCCTGAAGCTGCGGCATCGATTGATCATTTGACTCTCCGCGACCGCACAATATTCATGTTTTACGCCTTATATTGCTATAGCCAACTGTTTAAGTAAGCTTGGGTGTTTGGCGGCTGACACGCTACAGCCCGAATTATTGCAAATTATATACTCAGCGATGATGAGTAAATGATAGTTCAAAAAAACAACAGTGTGAAGAAGCGACTGCGCCCAGTTAGGTTGAAAGTGAGTAATAAGGGATCGTTCGTGACAGGCTATTGTTAAGCTTAACAATAGTCTATTCCCACATGGGATAAGTCGATAAAAGGGGTTAGGCTGTCGAGCAACTGCTATGCTGACCACGATACTATACAACTTTATGCTTTAAGGAATAAATAATCTATTCGTTTACCCTCTCCTCCCCACGCAAAATCAGCCTACCGTAAGATAGCTCACACCACGTCTTACCTCAATCAAACGCAGTAGTAATTATATTGCTGCTTTATCAAGACAGTTACCACTTTTAAGTGTACTAAGCCTTTCTACCCGGGAGGCGATGATAATAAGGGAGATAAATCTATGCATTAGGCTAGCTTCGATTATAGGCAGAAAAAGCGCTTAGCTAAGATTAAGCCAAAGTAAATTACTGGCTTTACGCGAATTGGGAAAAAAGTATTGCCCATACATTACGAATCCATGATTCTTTAGAAGCGCAATAGAACGCGTATTACCCGGGTCGCAAAGTGCTGTTAAAAAGGTCAAACCAAACTCGTTTTTTGCCTTCTCAATAATTTCTGTAACCGCTGCCGAAGCAATTCCTTTTCCCCTGCCCTTAGGTAGAAAAGCAAACCCCAAATCAGGACACTTAAAAACATTCCGATTGAGCAAGCCACATAGTCCAACAGCGTCACTTAGGTATGCCTCAACAACCCATAAGCCATAACCATGCTCGTCAAAATGCTGAAGATTTTGCCTAATGTAACATTTCGCGTCAGCTTCACTATAGACCCCCCGATCCCCTATAAATTGCAAGCATTGAGGGTCGTTTAACAGCGCAATGACAAACGGTGTATCGTCCGCATGTAGTTTTCGGAATCTAATCGCCGTATTCACGAATTAGGCACGCGAAACGGGAAAACTAATCACCTGATCAATATGATTAGCTCCAGTCTTAAGCATAAGCAAACGGTCTACTCCCAAGGCCACCCCCGCGCACGGCGGTAAGCCGCATTCCAGTGCAGCTAAAAAACGTTCATCCGATTCAACTACGGGCAGTCCTAACGACTTTCTTTGTTCTATATCATTATCGAAGCGACGACGTTGCTCCTGTGCATCGCCTAACTCATTAAAGCCATTCGCCAGTTCGATACCTTTAAAGTAAACTTCAAAGCGATCTGCCACCCGCCTGTCATTTTGACTTAATTTAGCGAGTGCAGCCTGACTAGCGGGAAAACCATACACAAAACACGGTTCTTCCTGACCTATAATGGGCTCAATTTTGTAGCTAAACAGTAATTGCAACATCGCGTCTTTGTCTAAAACGTCATTTCCATGTACGTCTATATGCTGTTCACATAATGTTTGCTGCAACGATTCAATAGAAACGGTAAGCGGATCAATGCCGAGAGTTTCTGCAAATACTTGTTGATAACTTTTGCGCTGTGCCTGACTTACCCCCAAGATTAGCGTAAGCAAGTCATCCATCTCATCCATAAGCCGATGATGATCAAACCCGGGTCGGTACCACTCCAACATTGTAAATTCTGGATTATGCCAGCGTCCTTCTCCCTCGTGTCGAAACGCCTTACCTATTTGGTAGCACGGTCCAACCTCAGCACAAAGCAAACGCTTCATAGCATATTCAGGTGATGTTTGTAGATATAGGGTCTTATCAGTACCGTCTTTCGCATAGTTGAATTGGGTCGAAAACGCTGCCAGATGGACATCAGTGACGGTACCATTTGAAAGCAGAGGAGTCTCCACTTCGATAACCTCTCGGTCAGCGAAAAATTGGCGAATAGAGTGTAGCAGCTCAGCGCGTGCGTGAATGTTGGCGAGCGTTGCTGTAGGTTTCCAAGATTGATTCATAAGGTGAGATATGCGTCAGATTAACACTGACGCATTCTAATATAGCGTTTATTTTTGTGCGCGAGAAACGTATTCACCCGAGCGAGTATCCACTTTAATTACTTCGCCGGTTTGTACGAATAAAGGAACACGTACAACTGCACCAGTACTCAAGGTCGCTGGTTTTCCACCTGTTCCGGCGGTATCCCCTTTTAAACCAGGATCGGTTTCGGTGATTTCCAGCTCTACGAAATTAGGCGGAGTGACTGTAATAGGCGTGCCGTTCCATAATGTAATAGTGCAAACATCATTTTCTTTCAGCCACTTAACATTTTCACCTACAGCTTTTTCGTCCGCCGCAATTTGTTCGAATGTTTCGTTATTCATAAAGTGGTAGAATTCGCCATCTGAGTACAGGTAAGCAAGTTCGGTGTCCAATACATCAGCACCTTCTACCGTTTCGCCAGAGCGAAATGTTTTTTCCAGCACTTTGCCGGAAATCAGCTTGCGAATTTTAACGCGATTGAACGCCTGACCTTTACCGGGTTTAACATATTCATTTTCAAGGATGTTACAAGGTTCGCCGTCTAACATGATTTTGAGACCGCCCTTGAACTCGTTTGTACTGTAATTAGCCATAATTCCTCTGACAGAATAAAAGGTGTAAAAATTTAGTGGCGCAAATAATACCTAAAAATAGTGCTAGTGTAGAGCATAACTGGCAAAAAGAGTTAGCTGACAGCTTTACTGATCCTTCCCAGTTGCTTCGCTATTTAAATTTACCCGTTGAAGAATACGCCCACCATATCGAAGCACGTCGACTTTTTCCAATGCGTGTTCCCCAGCACTTTGCTTCATTGATGAAAGCGGAAGACCCAAGCGATCCTTTATTAAACCAGGTATTTCCGCTAGCTAATGAATTTCACGTAAGCGAAGGTTTCAGTGACGATCCGTTACTTGAACATGATACCGCCGGGCAAGGCGTACTACATAAATATAAAAGCCGCGTTTTATTGATTGTACGGGGCGGCTGTGCGGTTAACTGCCGATATTGTTTCAGACGACATTTTCCGTACAGTGACAACGCTATCAATAAGCAGGAATTTGAACGTGTTATAGCGTATATAAAAAACCAAAAAGAAATTAATGAAGTTATATTTTCCGGCGGCGATCCGTTAATGGCCAAAGACGCTCAGCTTGCAGAAATGGCCCAGCAGATTGCGACGCTTTCGCATATTAAGCGATTACGTATTCACAGCCGTCTTCCCGTGGTTATTCCCAACCGGCTCAATCACGATTTCCTTAACTGGTTTACAGCATTACCTTTACAAAAAATTTTAGTCATCCACGCTAACCACAAAAACGAAATAAGCGAAGAGCTTAAAAATAAACTGCTAAAACTTAAGCAAGCTGGCATTACTTTGCTCAATCAAGCAGTGTTGCTAAAAGGAATAAATGATAATCCAGATACGCTGGAGGAGCTTCACGAGGCGTTATTTGATGCGGGTGTACTGCCTTACTATTTACATGCTTTAGATAAGGTTCAAGGCGCAGCTCATTTTGCGGTAAGCGATGGCAAAGCAAGAGAAATAATGGCTGAATTGATAAAGCGCCAGCCAGGTTTTCTGGTTCCAAAACTCGTTAGAGAGATTGGCGGCCAGCCTGGCAAAACGCCTATAGACTTACATTTACATCCGTAATCTCTGGTTTTTCACCAGTTTCAAATCACGCGTAGGTATTAATGTTGGCCCCTACGGCTGGATTTGCGGATGAAGATTTAGGTACGTCAACTGCTGACGACTCTAACAGTTGAAGCGTCGCTTGACCCTCTTGTTTTTGCTGGCTTTTAGCCATCTTAAGAGATGCCAACTCAAGCGCCGCACCGGTTCCCGAGGCACTTACACCTTGTAGATCCATACCACTTCCTCTTTGCTTAAGCATTACAAAAACGGGCATTATTACCCGCTACGTTTTGTATCGGCTCGATTGCTAATATCTTTAATTTGAAGCACAAAAAACATATAGCTATAGAGGGTTCTGCTTATTTGCGATACTATTCGGCGAATTTTCAAGATAGTCAGAAAACAAACCATTAGTTATGCAAAACATTAGTCTCGCCCTTCAGGAAACACTTCAGGTTCTATATCGTAAAGCAATTGATGCCGATACTGCGCTGGACGCGTTGCAAAAAGAACAAAAGGGGAAGTTTCAAGCAATTTTTCCTCAGCAAAGTGGGTTTTCTTCACAAGCTAAACGATTCGGTCCATACGTTGAAGAAGTCGCCACCGAATGGAACGCTTTACAAGATAAAGATGAAGATACCATTAAACAGCAACTACCTGCTTTAGTGCAAAAAATCGAACAACTATTAACCACCATCGGTCAGTTTCAGGCGTCATTGCGCAAATAATAAAGAATTCGCACCCGCACAAGTGAGACCTTACGTCATGCCTGCGTTATTCTTGTCTAGACACGCTGGTAGAGTGAAAAGTGAAGGATTGAGGGCCACATCCTAAACAGCTGTCTGTGTCTAAGATATGAAAAGGCCCGAGTGGCTGTGGTAAAGAGAAACGCTTGGTGATTTTTGAACAGTTCTCGCTTGAAAGTAGAGTGGTATACCACCAATTCGCAATCATATGTGCGTAATGTTATTGCGAATTAACACTGAATTCTAATTGATATAAGGGTAACTCGGCCAGCCGACGCTCAATTTCATTGACCCGTTTGCGATATGCGGTGCTATCGACCCGATCATAATCTGCTTCGAACTGGCTCTTATTTAACCCTTCAGGTAACCCCTCATAGGACGGTAATAGCATCTTTTCGTCAAACGTCTCACCGATGATCTCCTGTAGTCGCGTAGCTGTAGTCGGATGAGTCGCGATATTCGCGAACTTCACACCCGCAATGTCGGCCATCAAGTCCACGAAACTGTATCCGCTTCCACCCATGGCGCGGTCCATAAGTTCTTTAAACTCACCAATCGCGAGGGATACCCCTTGTTCACTTAGCACTTTTAACGCTGCGGAGATAATAAAGTGACGGGCCAGATCATTGCGTCCGCCTAATAAAGCGGGCGATGCAGGCTTAAGTGCTCGTTGCGCATCAGGATGGACATCACCCACGAAATTAGCAATACGGTGATGGCCAATAAAAATTGCTAACCCTAAAATAGCTGCCTTATTGTGTAACACAGCTGTTTTCGGTGTACTCCTTTCCTGAGCTCGTTTAATCGTCGCTCGTAAGTAATCCACAAAAGGCTGGGGGTCTTTCGATAGTGCAATTTCCTGCCAAGAAGCATACCGAAGGTAATATGCTGTCAAATCGCGAAGTTCGTCGTCTTGTTTGACATTGATACCATTGCGAATTTCATTCAGTTTATTTAGAAAAGCGTCAAGCGGCTTCAATTTAACGATAACGTCGTCGTCTGTCATAGAAATTTGCGTTATTTGCTGTTTCGCTTGAGTCGCTATGTCACTGTCTGTCCAGGCATTCGCTAGCTTTTCCACTAATAGCACAGCTAAATCTCCAGACAGTGACAAACTACCTACACGCACATAACTTACGTTTAATTTATCATCCGGCAAAACGGTAATTTCAAGATTGACGAACAGAGGGGTGAGTTCGGTCGGTAAAGCGATACTTGCATAAAGTGATGCACTCCGGTCACCGACTAAAGCGTTACCTTTAAATCGTGGCGTCGCCCGCTGAATAAAACCAACGATACTAAGGAGTTGGTCTTCGGAAACGATTATCTCTTGTTCAGTGGTACGTTCATTTAAACTCTGACTGATTTGGGACAACAACTGCTTTACCGTTTCCGCATTTTGCATTTGCTCAGGCGCTGTGGCTTTCACATTGGGCTGGCTATCTACCGCCAGAAATATAAGCACGGCTAAAAGCATAAAAACGATAAAAAAAGCGAACAACAACCCTCGAATGATCGTCACAATAATACTGCCATTAGGTAGGTTATTGAGCGGTGCACATGATTGTTTCTATTGAACACTTATTCTATATCCTTTCGTTAGTATTCATTCTTCAGACACGTTGCCAGTGAATTATACTGGGCTGATGCTTTCGAAAAGTTTTGTTTGCTTGAAAGCGCTGTGGGGATCACTATGCAGCGAAGATTCGCGTCTAACGCCGATTGCATACCATGCTCTGTATCTTCCACTGCTACTGCCTCATTAGCGGTAACACCGAGCAATGAAAGCGCCTTCTTATAACAGTCGGGGGCGGGTTTACTTTCTTTTACATCTTCGACAGTTACTGTCACCGAAAATGCGCGCTGCCAGCCGTATTCGCTAAGGGTCTTGTCGGTCGCTATTCTGCTTCCTCCGGTAACAATAGCTAGTTGTTGTCCTCTTTGCAGGCAACGCTCTACAGCCATGCGCGCATCTGGCATAAGTGGAAACGCGTTATTGCTAAGAAAATCCTTAAGCCGTTGCTGTTTTTTCTTAATCAAAACCTTTGCATCGACCCTTAACGAAAAAGCGTCCACCGCATCATACGCATTCTTTACTAACGGGATACCCGCCATCACTTCACTATAAAAGTGTCGCGATAATGTGACGCCATGTTCCTTAAGTATTTCACACCATAGCGTAAAATGAATTTCTTCAGAATCGACAAGCGTACCGTCGTGATCGAAAAGTACTGCTTTGGCGTCTTTTAATAATGGCGTTGCTGCTGACATTGAAATAACCGTTTAGCTGAAAATTTTGAGTCGGAAAATACCCTGACGTACAGCGCAGTATTAACAACTTTCACTTTATATAAGGATAAATTGAACATAAATAATGTGCCCACCCTTCCTTCTTATAATTTCTTATCATTGTCCGCTACATTTAGGTTCGCAGTAATAATATGTATTTACGTTATTACTGCAGGGCTATCTTTCCTCAAGAAAACTCATCATAGACTATTGCTTACACCACGACTTCGGCCATATTTCCTTTACTTTCCAACCATACTTTACGGTCGCCAGAGCGTTTCTTGGCTAATAACATATCCATCAACTCAAGCATGCTTTCAGCGTCATTAATAGTAAGTTGCACAAGCCTGCGCGTATTCGGGTCCATCGTGGTTTCTCGCAGCTGCATCGGGTTCATTTCGCCCAGTCCCTTGAAGCGTTGTACGTTAACTTTGCCTCGTTTTTTCTCGGCTTCTATGCGATCAAGAATTCCCTGTTTCTCCCCCTCATCCAGCGCGTAGTAAACCTCTTTCCCTATATCGACTCTAAATAAGGGCGGCATCGCGACATACACATGTCCTTTTTCCACCAGCGTTCTGAAATGTTTTACAAATAAGGCGCATAGCAAGGTCGCGATATGTAATCCGTCTGAATCGGCATCAGCCAGGATACAAATTTTACCGTAGCGCAGACCACTCAGATCTTCAGAGTCTGGGTCAATGCCCAGGGCCACTGAAATATCATGAATTTCCTGAGAAGCTAAAACTTGTGATGAGTCCACTTCCCAACTGTTCAGAATCTTTCCACGTAATGGCATAATTGCTTGAAATTCGCGATCACGCGCTTGTTTTGCAGAGCCCCCTGCTGAATCCCCTTCCACCAAAAACAGCTCTGAATAATTGAGATCTTGAGATGAACAGTCTGTAAGTTTACCCGGCAATGCGGGACCCTGAGTGACCTTTTTACGCGCAACTTTTTTAGTTTGCCGCAATCGGCGCTGGGCGTTACTAATACACATTTCGGCTAAAGACTCAGCGATATCAGTATGCTGGTTTAACCATAAACTGAACGCATCTTTCACCACCCCCGATACAAACGCCGATGCCTGTCGAGAAGAAAGCCTTTCTTTTGTTTGTCCTGCAAATTGTGGGTCCTGCATTTTAGTAGAAAGGATATAGGCACACCGATCCCAGATATCATCTGGCGTTAGCTTTATCCCGCGGGGTAGCAGGTTCCTAAACTCACAAAACTCGCGCATAGATTCAAGTAAGCCTTGGCGCAACCCGTTGACATGAGTACCGCCCTGGGGTGTTGGGATAAGGTTTACATAACTTTCGCTCGTGAGCTCGCCTCCCTCTGGCAACCACATTACCGCCCAATCCGCAGCCTCTTTATTACCACTGAAAGCACCTACAAATGGCGTATCCTGGGGTAGTGTTTCGTATTGCTGCACAGCTTGATAAAGGTAGTCTTTCAGTCCATCTTCATAAAACCATTCTTCGCTTTGTTTTGCCACTTTATCATCAAACTTTATGCGCAATCCGGGGCATAGCACGGCTTTAGCTCGTAAATTGTGCATAAGTTTAGACGCAGAAAACTTGGCCGTATCAAAATACTGGGGATCTGGCCAAAATCGAACCCGAGTTCCTGTATTTCTGCGACCACAACTGTCGATAACCCGTAAGTCTTGAGTTCTGTCACCATTGGCAAAATCAATTTGGTAAACTTGGCTGTCACGACGAATAACCACTTCTACCTTGGTGGAAAGTGCATTAACGACAGAAATACCCACCCCATGCAAACCACCAGAGAATTCGTAGTTTTTGTTCGAAAACTTACCACCGGCGTGCAGCTTGGTCATGATCAGCTCCACGCCAGAGATTCGTTCTTCTGGGTGAATATCCACTGGCATGCCCCGACCATCGTCTATCACTTCTAGTGACTGATCGTCGTGTAAAATTACTTTGATATTTGAAGCATGACCGGCTAAAGCTTCGTCTACACTGTTATCGATAACTTCCTGCCCCAAATGGTTCGGGCGGGTGGTATCGGTATACATTCCAGGCCTGCGTTGAACTGGCTCAAGCCCGTTCAACACTTCAATTGCATCGGCGTTATACTGATCTGACATTTTATTATGTGCCTTATGCTAGGTAACCTGATACGTCAGGCTCAACCTTACTACAAATGGTTTAACTAATTGGATGATGTTATCAGGGGTGCAAGTTTCCAGCAATTCCTTAACACTATAAGTGGGTAATGGTTATTACTTTTTACTTTTCACCTTTTTTGTTCGCAACCTGCTTCACTACGTTATGGGTTGCCATTTAGGTAAATAGCCATGCGACACAGTTTTCACATCTGCCTCTTTTTGGCGTGCCCGGCATTTAAACCGAGATACTTATTCCGAACTGGCGAGTAAAAATCGTGCTATTTCATCAAGGTGGTTTTCAAAACCTTGGAAACTATGGTCGCCACCCTCCTCAATCACCAATAAGCTGTGCTGATATTTTGATTCAGCATCTTTATAATTTAGCGTTTCATCCCCTGTTTGCAGCATCACTCGATAACGCGAGGGTTGGGTAACGGCAGGCGTATCCAGCTGCCTCAAGAAAGTAATATCTTCTTCGTCCAGTGTGAAGCTTTCCTTGCTATAGGGATTAATATGTGACCCAAGATAGTCTTGTAACAGTTCAAAAGGTTTAACGGCTGGGTTAATTAATACCGCTTTTCCTCCAAATTTTTCTACCAACCAGGTGGCTAGGAAGCCTCCCATTGAGCTGCCGATAACGCGCAGTCCGTTTTCTACACCTTTAAGATTTTTTTCAACATACCCAAGTAATTGCTCACTTACTTTAGAAGGAACGTCGGGAAGGTGGGGGAAATGGACCTTCACCTCTGGATGGAATTCCGCAAAGTATTCTCTGGCTTGCATTGCTTTTTGTGATTCCGGTGAACTTAAAAAACCGTGTAAGTATAAAATTTCCTGCATTACAGTCTCCTTATTTGGGTGGTCCAAGAACCATCGTTATGTAGATCAATGATGCGTAACCCAGGTTTTTCAGTAGAAACGTTAAACTCTTTTGTCATCTTCCACTGCCAACACGTAGAGGGAACCCCCAATACAGGTTTTTTATCTATCGTTCGCTTCAAGGGGAAATGAACATGTCCATGGATAAGGAGTTTAACTTGAGCGGCTTTTTTTACAAAATCAATAAGTCCTTCCCGATTATATAAAGCATGTGTATCCATCCAACTGTTGGCGGCGACGGGGTGGTGATGGAGCGCCACCATGTGATGCTTGTCAGGGCTGCGAAGTACATTAGCTTTAACCTGTTCTAATTGTACGTCCTTAACTTTGCCTAATGTAGTCTTATAGCGTGTATCGAAGCCATGTACTTCCCACCCCCCAATTTCAATAGGAAAAGCGGAGTGAAGTAAATACTCACCAACTACGTTTATAAAGAATTCATTGTTATCGTGATTACCCGGTACAAGCGAAACTTCGGTGGTGCTAAGGTGGGCCTGAACGAGCGCTAAAAAGTGGCGATAACTTTGTTCACTGTTATCCCCGCTGATATCTCCCGTTACGACCACGAGGTCCGGTCGCAATGAAGCAGACAATTTAAGAACCTGCTTAAGACTTTCATAGGGATTGACTGAGGCATACCCTACCGCATGTTTGTCGGCAAACAAATGGCAGTCTGACAATTGGATGAGGCGCATTACACCTCGTTTAATACTTGGGGGCGTAGCTTAATACAGAATTGCAACCATTCCGCCAGAAATACGTTCACCATCTGCTTTTCATTCTTGGCATGCATGTTTGCATTCGGATAATCGTAAGATGCAGCAATCGCACCCGTATTTTGACTGCTTACGACTTCGGCCATTTTTGCATCATGATAAAGTCGTACTACCATACAGGGCTTCATGAATGACGGCACCCGTTGGTTGATCTGTTCCACCGAAACCGTACTGGTGTAACGTGCTGAATCCAGAATAGTAATGCAATACGCCAAACCGTCTGCGACCGTGAAACGGTAACACAATTCTTCGGTATCACAATCTGGTAGCATGCGTAAAAACCGACTGTAATTATGCTCACACACCGCTTGCATGCTCGCCAGAGGAGGGACGTATTTGCGACTTTTATTTCTCACCTTGGCGCCATTTCTCTAGTAAACGTTGTTTGTTCATAAAGAACCATTGTAGCGCAATCAGGGCGGCAGCGTTGTCGATAACTCCGTTCTCTAGCCATTCTTTTGCTAGAGAGACTTTAACCCGATGCACTCTTATATCTTCAGCTTCATGCTCAAGTCCATGAATGCCTTCAGCAAAAGTAGAGTCACACTGGGCGACATAAATATGAACTCGCTCTGTGGTTCCCCCAGGGCTGACAAGGTAGCTGAGAGCTTTCGTTAAATTGGTAAGGGATATGCCCGCTTCCTCTTGCGCTTCACGATGACAAACGTCTTCTTGTGTTTCACCTTCATCAATTATACCGGCAATAACTTCCATCAGCCACGGGGTATTAGACGTTGCTTGCGCACCAATCCTAACTTGCTCTATCAAAACAAACTCTTCCGTAGCAGGATCAAAGGGCAAAATCGCAACGGCGTGCCCTCGTTCAAAGATTTCTCGACGAACAACCTCACTCCAGCCACCCTCAAATAGCCTATGCCTAAAATCATATCGCACCATCTTAAAAAAGCCGTCATAAACCCGTTTCTTTTCAAGAATGTCGACGTCTTTTGAGGTGAATGTTAAAATTTCGTTGCTCATTTGCAGCCACTTCCATTGATAAAGCCATTATCATCGTTATATAGAATACTAACACGACCACTAGAAAAGTTTGGCGTATCCAAAGATAGTAAATTTAACGCAAAAAACATATTCTGTTACAGATAAACACGGACTGTTACTACAAGTTACTGTTTACAACCAAAATAATTTCATACACTTGGCACAATAATAGGTCAAAATGGCCGAATTTTAATATTGGAAGGCGCATTCATGAAAAAAACCTTACTCTCGCTAATCATTGGGATGGGGCTGACTACGTCCGCTTTAGCAGATGATTTAATGCAAGTTTACCACCAAGCCATGGCGAATGATGCTCAAGTTAATCGTGCCAAAGCACAACGTGACGCAGCTTTTGAGGGAATATCTATAAACCGTGCAGATCTACTCCCGCAACTATCGGGCTATGTTTCTTACACTATGTCAGGTGGAGAGCGCACGCAGCCAATTAGCGAAGACGATTTATTTACCTTGGATTCAGATACCGATACCACTGCGTATGGGTTGGATCTGTCTATGTCCTTATATGACCATGCTAATTGGGTAGGATTAGATCGCGCTGAAAAACTGGCAGAACAAAGTGATGCTCAATACGCAGCCAGCTTACAGGAACTTATTGTACGGGTTGTTACGGTTTACTTCGATGTACTCCGGGCCCGCGACAGCGTAACGTTTGTCCGTGCTGAAAAGCGGGCGATTGAGCGCCAGTTAGAACAAACAAGGCAACGTTTCGAGGTCGGCTTAACAGCCATTACTGATGTGCACGAAGCACAAGCTAACTTTGATAATACCGTGGCTCAGGAAATACAAGCGGAGAATCAGCTGGAATTTGCTTTAGAATCCCTGCGTGTTATCACTGGAAAATATCATGACAAACTATACGGTTTAGATACAGAGAGTTTCTCAGCAGAGCCACCCGCACCGCAAAATGTAAACGAATGGTTAGAAATTGCAGAAAATAAGAATCTTACGTTGCTAGCAAACCGTTTAGCGGTTGATGTTGCGAAAGAAGATATCGCGATTGCGCGATCGGGCCACTTACCAACGTTAGGGTTAACCGCAACCGCAAATAAGTCGAAAGATGACGTTTCCTCCAATAACGCTATTGCTTATGAGACCCCATGGCAAGACAGCTATCGCGCGACTGTGCAGCTTTCTGTACCTATTTTTTCTGGTTTCAGAACGTCCGCTTTAGCAGATCAGGCTCGTCATCTTTACGTCTCCGCCAGTGAAGACTTAGAGTATAGTTATCGTCAAACGGTACAGTCTGTACGTAGCTCTTACAACGATGTCAAAGCTTCTATTTCCACCATCCGTGCTTTAGAACAAGCGGTTGTATCGGCGCGCAGTGCCCTGCAGGCAACGGAAGCTGGCTTCGATGTGGGAACGCGAACAATTGTTGACGTGTTAAATAGCACGCGAAATCTGTTCGATGCTCGTCGTAACCTTTCTGGTGCTCGCTACGACTTTATTCAGGCGGTAGTTAACCTTAAACAAGCGGCCGGTAATTTAACCGAAACCGATGTAAAAATGATTAACAAAGGCTTAGAACCCGTTACTGAAGAATAAAAGGACATCGCCAAACGCCCACTACAGGCGTTTGGCTACCTTTGGATATTGCGTCTATTTAGCCGAATAACTGTCTAACTGCTCAAGTATTTCCAAAAAACCTGCCAGCTTTTCTTTAAGTTCTGACACATTTCCTTTTACTACCTGATAGTTTTCCAACTCTTTGGATAATTGACTACATTTACCCTGTATCATTTGGATTTTCTCTTCCATGAACCCGCCGTTTATCAAGAGAGAGTGTTACTCGATCATATTAGCTAACAGTTAACAACTATGGCAAGGGTTTTGTCTATCACTGCATCAGTATTGCAGCTTTTATGTTAACTAGCCGCAACTGCCTATCCGTATCTATAACAGATAATGACGTGCCCCTGTTGCAATCTTTTGGGTACTACGCGTTTACATCTGCCTCAGGAGGTAAGTTACTAATCTTGATAGCATTAAGATTTACTACCTCTTATCAATACGGATTTTTTAAGTGCGCGTGTGAAGAGCCCGGTGGGTGTGTAAGGCGGATCTGCCTAAAGAAATATGCAATATAGGCGTTAAAGCCAGATCGGGCGGATCAGCATGCCAATTTAAACGAATGATGGAAAACGCTATTACCCTCGTTCGCAATCGATATATTATGGAAACAATTTTCACCCTCATTAGCAAAACCCTTTTTCTAATTTCGGCTGGCATTGCTATAATCCGGGCCCCAGTAGTAACTACCCATTAGCAATGAACGTCACACAATTACACGAAAAATTTGAGTCAATTCGCGCGAACAAGCTATTTGAAAGCTTTGTGATTGCGGTCATCGTTATTTCTGCATTACTAGTTGGGGCAAAAACCTATGATATGCCACCTTCGTTTGGCAGTGTAACGCTTATTCTGGATTGGTTTATCAGCTTATTCTTCTTGACAGAAATCACTATTCGTTTTCTCGCTGAGCCCAACAAACGCTCTTTTTTCAAAAGTTTCTGGAACTGGTTCGATACGTTGATTGTTTTGATCAGTCTCATTCCTGCGGATGACGCCGAACTTGCTGTAGTGGCGCGTCTAGTACGGGTATTCAGAGTGCTTCGGATGATCTCTATTATCCCAGAATTACGTGTATTACTGGTTTCGCTGGTAAAAGCACTCCCCCAGCTTGGTTATGTAATGCTGCTGATGTTTATTATCTTTTACATATACGCAGCAATAGGTTCGACCCTATTTGAACAGATAAACCCTGTATTGTGGGGCGATATCACTATTTCCTTGCTAACGCTGTTCAGAATAATGACGTTTGAGGATTGGACTGACGTTATGTACGAAACGCAGGAAGTCTATGGCCTGAGCTGGATTTTCTATCTGACTTTCATATTCTTTACCGCGTTCGCGTTTCTTAACATGGTGATTGGAATTGTCGTGAACGTAATGGAGCAGGAAAGTATAAAGGCACGCAAGCTTGAAGAGGAGGCGAGTGATGAACCCACAATGCGAGACCTCATGGAAGAAATAGTACGTTTGCGCGAGAAAGTAGAATCCCAGGCAAATCCCCCTCGTTGATATAATATATCAGAAAGGGGAGCGTGCTCCCCTTTCAAAATCCTACATATAGTAAAACTGTAAATGCTAAGAAAATAAAAGATTAACGAGTGGGTTCTTGTCCAGAAGGTTTGTTTTTGGATGGACTACGCTGAGAGTCTTTGTAAGAATCCTTCGGCTGTTGCTGCTGTTTCTTTTTATCTTGGTTAGTCGCCATAATAATTTCCTCAAAAATGAAAAAAATAGATAACTAAATACAACTTACATTGCCAACACCTGCACTATAAATACGGCTGGTATTAAACAATAGTCAGAGTATAGGGTAAGAAATTAGCTTCGCTAGTGTTGCGTAAGACAGTTATATTATTGGCGGATGGGTATAAAGAATATTTAGAAATATAGAAAATTCTGGCGCTTTTATTGACTCACTTAGCCATTAAAAAAGACGTGGGAGATGGGAGAAATATCCGTCTAAATTCAGCCAATTGCGTTCAGCGTTAGTCATTGCCACCTTCTGAACAAAAGTATGCACACTAAAATGAATAGGTGAAATCTTAAATTCTAAATTATATTTAACTGCGAAAAGAAACGCATAACTGCGAAAAGAAACGCAGATCCCCAAAACACTCGTCATCTCGATGGAAATCGGGATCTCTTGCCATGTTAACCTAAACGTCAATAGACCTTATTTCTCGGCTAGGGGGGAATTCCAATCATAGGTGGGTGGTTACGGAGATCGTGATATTCATCACGATGACGATGTTTTTGAAAGTTAAAACCACTGGTCATCCCGATAGAAATCGGGATCTCTTGCCGTGTAAACCTAAACGTCAATAGACCTTATTTCTCGGCTATGGGGGAATTCCAATCATAGGTAAGTGATTACGGAGATCGTGATGTTCATCACGATGACGATGTTTTTGAAAGTTACAACCACTCGTCATCCCGATGGAAATCGGGATCTCTCGCCATGTTAACCTAAACACCAATAGACCTTATTCCTCGGCTATGGTGGTCTGGTGGAATTCCAATCATAGGTGGATGATTACGGAGATCGTGATATTCATTACGATGACGATGTTTTTGGAGACTGTAGAAAAGCGGCTCGTAATTTTCATCATGAGGACGATGTTTTTGAAAGTTACAACCACTCGTCATCCCGATGGAAAACGGGATCTCTTGAGATGTTAACCTAAACACCAATAGACCTTATTCCTCGGCTATGGGGGAATTCCAATCATAGGTAAGTGATTACGGAGATCGTGATGTTCATCACGATGACGATGTTTTCAG
>NZ_JAPFRE010000005.1:191054-229795 GCF_026183735.1 Alteromonas sp. ASW11-130
TTCCTCGGCTATGGGGGAATTCCAATCATAGGTAAGTGATTACGGAGATCGTGATGTTCATCACGATGACGATGTTTTCGGAGACTGTGGAAAAGCAACTCGTAATTTTCATCACGATGACGATGTATTCGTAGACTGTGGAAAAGCAGCTCGTAATTTTCATCACGATGACGATGTTTTTGAAAGTTACAACTACTCGTCGTCCCGATGGAAATCGGGATCTCTCGCCATGTTAACCTAAACACCAATAGACCTTATTTCTCGGTTTTGGGGGAATTCCAATCATAGGTGGGTGGTTACGGAGATCGTGATATTCATCACGATGACGATGTTTTTGGAGACTGTAGAAAAGCGGCTCGTGATATTCATCACAATGACGATGTTTTTGAAAGTTTAAACAGCCCCTCAGCGCACTTAAAGGGGCGTTTTAAAGCCCCTTTAAGGATTCGAGCTCCCCGTTTATTGGGGGAGCCTCCGCTATAAGTGCTATTAAATTGTATTAAAAGTCTAAATTTTAAAGGTATTGTTCTTTTAATGCTTGCTCGCGCTGTTTAGCACTTTGACGCTTGTATTGCCGGTCAGTCAATTTACGCTCAGCCAAGGCCGTTTTACCTTGTTGAAATAGCAATTCTACGTAATTTAAGTAGACTTCTTCGTTACGAGTTTTTTCATTAATTACTCTATCGTAAAGAGCTAATGCTTCTTCCGGCTTTTGTTTCTTAATTAGCACTTGAGCCAGCGTATCTACAGAGTCAGCATTATCAGGTCTTTGTTCTACCGCTTTCCGCGAGAGCTGTTCAGCGCGGTCCAACTTATTGTCTTGCAGATACAAGTAAGCGAGATTATTGAGTACAACAAAATTGTCAGGCGTGACCTTTAAAATATTTTCATAGGCCTTTTTCGCCTCATCATCATCCTTTCCTATCAAACGCTCCGCATAAAGCATATTTGCACGAACATCTTGGGGATTCTTTTCAATATGTTCTTTTAACAGAGCGAATCCTTCTGAATGCCGATTCGATGCCTCGTAACTGGCGAGCACTAGAACCAGGTTTTTTGAGTTCGGCAAAGCGTTATACGCCGCCAACGCGTCCTCGACAGCGGATTCCCCCTTTCCTTCCTGAAGCGCTATGCGTGCTTCTATACCGCGCACAAAAGGCACTGACTTGAAATCTTCTGGCAGTTGACCCAGTATTTCGCGCGCCTCTTCTATCTGGCGTACCATTGCATGGAAATAGGCTTTTATTGTAAGTAGCTGCCTGTCGTTACGCGCTTTCAAATAAGAAGCTAATACATCTATCCCATCTTCATATTTACTTTGGGCATCATAAATTAGCAACAACCCTAGTACTGCACTTTTACTCGATGGCGATTCTTTATGCCATCTTTCAAAATGTTCTTGTGCCTGTGAAACTTGATTATTTTTAAGTAATGCCTGACCTCTTAATTGCCAGTATGATTTCGGCGCACTTTCACTTTCGTCTTGCTCAAATGGTTTTAAAGTGGCCAGCATGTCATCAATCTTATCCAAAGAGTATTGCATACGGGCTAGAAGTAATCTCAGCTGGACGTTATCCTTGTTATCACTAAGCTTACTTTTAACGTTTTTGATTACTTCTTCTCCACTTCCTTGCTCTTTTTCTACCGCAAACAGAAATGACAAAGCCGCCGTATTGTTTGGCTCAATTTCTAATGCTGCCATGATCTCGCGTTTTGCTAAATCAAACTGTTGTTGCTGCGCATGAAGACGTGCTTTAGACAAATTTATGCGTACATCATCAGGGGCAATTTTAGCTGCACTTTGTAGGGCCTGTTCAGCTTCGTCAGGTTTATTTTCTCTTATTGCGATGTCAACCAACCCCAACCATGGATTGATCGTGTTTGCGTCTTTTTCTATCCATTCAGTCGCCAGCGCTTTGGCTTTGTCCAACTGATTCGTCGATAAGTAAGCTGCTAATAAGGTATTTTGTGTTAGATCTGACTCAGGCGCCTTTTCCACTGCCGCTTCAAGATTTACAATTCCATCGACATCTTTTAAAGACAACTGAAGTAAGCCTACGCGAGTAAAATCTTCTGCTGAGGTACTAAGTTCGCTACTCTTTTCTACCATTTTACGGGCGTCTTCTATATTACCTTCACGCAGTAACTCGAACCCCGCTTTGGAAAACAAAACTGCATCTGCCTCCATATCCCCTTCTAATCTGTTAAGCACATCGGTGGCATCTCCACTCAGTCCCTGTTGCAATAAACTATCAGCGAGCATGCGTAAACCCGGGTGATCATCCGGAAGTTTTGACGCAATCATAGATAAATGACGACTTGTCGCAGGAAAGTCATCTAATCGGTATGCACTATGTCCCGCCAACAATCGCACAGCGGGCTCGTTTCTACCGTTCTGGATCGCTCTTTCAAGGTGTGTCAATGCTAACTCATAGTCTCCCTTTGATGCTTCAATAATGCCTTTAAATTGATTTAGCACCCCGTTATCACGACTTAATTTAAGTAGCTCATCTACAATAGGTTCCGCTTGCTCTAATAACATCAGATCAATGAGCAACGCAGCTAATGTAAATTTTGTATTTATGTCTTTCGGAAACTTTTCAACATACGTTTGATAGACCTCAGCTGCTTCAGATTTTTGTTCATTAGCCAGGTGCAATCGTGCAAGCTGCAAAAGAACGTCTTTATTGCCTGGTGACTGTTCTCGAAGCGTCAGTGTATTACTTAAGGCACCTTCAATATCTTTTTCAAGAATGCGTTCCATCGACTTAAGTAAGCCTTTATATACTGACGCTGTCTCTAGTATAAGCAATTCGTCTATCAGTTTTTTTGCTTCGTCTTTTTTATCCAATTTTAACAGCGCTTCTATTTTATAGAAGCCCACTTTGACCTTTTCGACCGCTGTAAGGCCCTGCGTTGTATGATCAATTTGGGTTAACGCGTTCTCTGCACCTGTATACTGATAGGCAACTGACAAGTGAGGTAAAACTTCAGACGCAGGATGACCAAGCTCCAAGGCTCTATTCAGCTCCTTTTCTGCGCCTGCATAATTTCCTTTTTCCAAGTAAAGCTTTCCTAACTCAAATCTGGGTAAAGAGGCCTGTGGGTCAATTTGCACTGAATTTTTATATTCAATAATGGCAGCATCAATGTTATTCGCTTTCTGAAATTGACGGGCGGCGGAAATATGTTCTTCCATCGTTGCTTCTCCACAGCCGTATAGCCCGGTTAGCCCTGCAATTAATATCAACGAACCTACTCTGGCTTTATTCATTTTTGCATCCTATCTTTGAATGGTTTGCCACTTTGTTAGTAGCTTTTTTTATGATTATTGGTGGAAATTGTCAAATCTCGTTTCCATTTAATTGGATACAAGGTTATTAATGGAATATAATAAGCGTTTTGCAACAATTTGCCGGCTTACGTCTCCAGCCGCGCCCGCCTTTTCTCAGGATCATGAATGACCAATAATGTCGAGCTGACTTTTAAAGACCTTAATTTACCACAACCCATCTTACAAGCACTTGAAAAAGTTGGCTATGAGAAACCGTCCCCTATTCAGGCAGAAAGTATACCTTTACTGCTAGCTGGGCATGACCTATTAGGTCAAGCGCAAACCGGCACTGGAAAGACCGCGGCTTTTGCATTGCCAATGCTAGCCCAAATTGAGTCCGATACGAAATTACCTCAATTGCTCGTGTTAGCCCCTACTCGCGAACTCGCAATTCAGGTCGCGGAAGCATTTCAAGTATACGCCAGTTTTTCAAAAACCATTAAAGTACTACCTATCTATGGCGGTCAATCTTATGACAACCAAATCAGGCAACTAAAGCGTGGCGTACAAGTTATCGTAGGTACGCCTGGGCGTATTATCGACCACATTAATCGCAAAACACTCAACTTAAGCGAACTAAAATTCTTAGTCTTAGATGAAGCAGACGAAATGCTACGTATGGGCTTTATAGATGATGTTGAGACTATTTTATCTCATGCTCCAGCAGAGCGTCAGACCGCATTATTTTCTGCGACTATGCCTGGTCCGATTAAAAAAATCACCCAGCGTTACTTAAAAGACCCGAAACACGTAAAGATTGCCTCAAAAGTATCCACTGCCAGCACAATTCGCCAGCGCTATTGCCAGATCGCGGGGCATCATAAGTTAGAAGCGCTTACTCGAATTATGGAAGTTGAGCCATTTGATGGCATGATTATTTTCGTACGCACTAAAACTGCAACCGTTGAATTAGCAGATAAACTGGCTGCGCGTGGGTACGATGTTGAACCTTTGAACGGGGATATCCCTCAGAACGCCCGTGAACGTACCGTGGAAAAACTAAAGGATGGTACGATTGATATTCTAGTGGCAACAGACGTAGTTGCTCGTGGTCTAGATGTGGAACGCGTCAGTCATGTTATCAACTACGATATTCCCTATGACACAGAATCCTATGTACACCGCATCGGTAGAACTGGCCGCGCGGGAAGAACTGGCGACGCTATCTTGTTCATCTCACACCGCGAAAAGCGTTTGTTGTTTGCGATAGAAAAAACCACTAAACAGCAAATCGAACAAATGCCTATTCCTTCCATTAGCGAGTTGAATGAAACCCGGTTAAGTAAATTTAAGCTTTCTGTCGCGCAAGCTATAGACGGAAAGAGCTTAGAAAAGCTGATGCCAATCGTGGAAATGCTGCAAAAAGAAACGGAAGCTGCACCCGAAGTATTAATGGCTGCATTAGTACAAATGGCACAGGGTGATGAGCCCCTGATGCTCACTGAGTCTGACCGTCCTGATCTTCATAGTAAACCCGCCAGAACCGAGCGTGGTGACCGACGAGAAAGCAGAGGTAGTAAAGACAGTCGTGATGGCCGAGGTGGTCGCGAACGCAAAAGCCCGAACAAAGGACAGCGTAAACCTGAAGCAGGTATGCAACGCTTTAGGATAGACGTGGGTCGTGCTCATGGCGCTAAACCAGGCAATATCGTCGGCGCGATTGCTAACGAAGCAAACATGCAAAGCAAGCATATCGGCGCTATTGAAATCTATGACAAATTCAGCACTGTTGATTTGCCAGCGGGAATGCCGAACGAAACTAAGGATATTTTGCAAAATACCCGAGTAGCAGGTCAAAAACTTGCGCTTCGTGAGTGGAAAGATGCGCCACCTAAAAAGCGTAACAAATAAGCTTTATATTCCAAAAAGAAATAACAATTCGTTATTTCTTTTTTAGTTTTATATGAAGATGCTGTCAAACTTACGTTTTTTAAACATGTGTTAAAGCTATGCAGTACTTCCCCATATTTATCGATACCACGTCGTTAACCTGCTTGATAGTCGGGGCAGGAAGCGTCGCTGCGCGCAAATTAGAGTTAGTTTTAAAAACTGAAGCACAGATTATCGTGGTTGCAGAGCATATTGACTCCGCTGTTGCCACACTCGCTCAATCATCTCAAGTCACCATCCATCAGCGTAAATTCAAGGACAGTGATCTCGCGAACATAGGGATGGTGTTTGTATGCACAGCAGACGCCGTTCTTAATCAGCACATATCTGTACAAGCTAAACAACAAAATATTTTAGTTAACGTAGTGGATAAAACCCAGCTATGTCAGTTTATTACACCCTCTATCATCGACCGATCACCGATAACCATCGCATTAAGCAGTGGCGGCGCGGCTCCTGTTTTATTGCGTCACTTGCGACAAAAGCTTGAGAGCATCATTCCTCAGGGCATAAGTAAATTAGGGGCATTCGCGCAAGCTTCTAGAGACACGGTGAAACGAGCACTGAGCAGTGTGACTGCCCGCCGTAATTTTTGGGAAGGTATTTTTGAAGGGGACGTTGCAGAATTAGTCGAAAAAAATCAACACGACAAAGCTCAAGCACTGTTCGATAAGACGCTTGCCGCTACTGTTAGCGGGGAAAAGCACGTCGGTGAAGTGTATTTAGTTGGCGCGGGGCCGGGCGATGCAGATTTACTTACTTTCAGGGCGTTGCGATTAATGCAAAAAGCCGATGTCGTGATTTATGATCGTTTGGTATCCCCTCAAATTCTCGAGCTAGTCAGAAGAGACGCCGAAAAGCTCTATGTGGGTAAAGCAAAAAGCTTACACACTGTTCCTCAAAATGAAATTAATACATTAATTGTCGAAAAAGCGAAACAAGGCCAACGGGTGGTGCGTTTAAAAGGCGGCGATCCCTTTATATTTGGTCGCGGAGGTGAAGAAATTGCCTCGCTGGTTGACGCCGGAATTGGCTTCCAAGTGGTCCCTGGCATAACAGCAGCAAATGGCGCGAGTAGCTATGCCGGTATTCCTTTAACCCATCGTGACCATGCGCAATCGGTAGTATTCGCCACAGGTCACTTAAAAGACGACACGGTAGATCTGAACTGGTCTGCCCTTGCACACGCAAACCAAACAATCGTGTTTTACATGGGCTTGACAGGCTTATCGATTATTTGTCAAAAGCTTATTGCCCATGGGTTAAGTAAAGATACCCATATCGCACTTATCGAAAATGCCACGATGCCTGAACAACGGGTAGTAGCCGGCACGCTAAACAATATTGAATCACTTGCCCAAAACGCTGATATTCAGCCTCCGGCGTTGATCATAGTAGGTAGTGTGGTAAGTCTTCACAGTAGCCTTAACTGGTACAATTCCCAAAAGACTAAAATTGAACCATAATGAAAATAGAAATGAGTTGAAAAAGGCTGAGGTATTGTGTTTCGTGGTTTATTGATTTTACTAATATTGACATGGAGCACTTTAGCGATTGGTCAACAAATTAGTTTTAAAAAAGAACATACTCAAGAGTTAGCCAAATATTCTTATCGATGGTTAGAGCTCAACGGAACCGAGCAATCTTTAGAATTTTCTCTTAAAAACAGTGAGTTGGACAACACCCCCAGTCTTCAACGAACCTTCCAACCTGCTCTAGCCCAACGTTATGTAACGGTAGCGCTTTTAAAAGAAGCCCGCGAAGTCGATCCTAAAAAAGCACGTATAGAAATTAAACCCAGAAACGAAGCTATTGAAGTTAAAGTAAGCTCGCCGAGTCAACAGCAGGCAGCGATCATTCAAGCAAAATTACAAAAGCGGCGTGAAGAAGCGTATAGAGAATATCTTGAAGATCATTACTACACGCAATTTCTTACCCCTTTGAATGAAAAAGCAGTAAAACCCGATCACGTGCGTTACATTGTCGAAACTACCGATGCGCTTATACCTTTATCTCAGGCTTTCTACAATAAACTGACAGAAGACTCAGGGGCAAGGGAGTACTTCAATTTGCTTTTGAGCTGGGTGCAAAGTATCCCTTATGATACTTTAGAAGACCGGACTGGCAGTAACGGCTCTGGTTTTTCACCTCCATCGCAGCTTCTGTCGCAAAACAAGGGAGACTGCGACAGCAAAAGCGTCATAACAGCCTCGATTGTCAGAGCGTTTCTTCCCACCACCGCTATGGTATTAGTATTATTGCCTGAGCACGCACTTCTTGGTGTAGCGATCCCCCCAAAAGGAAACGAGCTAACTATAATAGATAAAGGTACGACATATGTCTTAATGGAACCTACTGGACCTGCGTTATTGCCTTTTGGTCAAGTAGCTCCGACTACCAGACGATATCTGGCAAATGGTCAATATACGTTAGAACGCATACAATAGACTTTCAAATATTACCGTAAATTATACAAACAAAACGCCCATAACGAGGCGCTTTGTTTAATGACAGCTAGTATTAAAAAAATGAAGCCATTGCGTATGCGGTTTTATCAAACATCAGCGATTGCGCTTCTTCCAACTCCAAATTCGCTTTATTCGCAGTGGTGACCACGCGTGTTCGATATTCCTTTCTATTACTCGCCTCAGAGTATGTTTGTGTCGTGCCACCGTCATCAGATGTCTTTACATTTACTTTAGAGTCCCTTCTTACTATCACCCCTTGTGGGGCCCTTTCTTTTATTTGTATATCTGCAACAAGCAAATACGTTACATCTTTAACAAATGCGTTTGCAGCGGTGGAAGCCAAACCGCCTATCAGTCCTCCCGCAGCCGCGCCACGATACCCACTACCTGAAGCCACTGCAGCCGCAGAACCCACAGCAACGCCCTCAAATCCAGTGCGTAAATATCCCTCTGCAGCAGTGGGTGATGCTTTTTCCAAATTGCGTACGAATACACTCATCGTATATTGCGCTTCTTTGGGGTCGTCCACAAATTCATAACCATTACCGTTGGACGAAATTTGCGAATTGAGAGCATTTTTAAATTCATTGCGGTCAAATTCCATTACCGCCGATCTTACTTGTAAGTAAATCTTACGTTCCTCTGGCGGTACGGGTTCAACAAATATAGAAGTGCTCAGCTTGGTCTGTACATCAAGATCCTTCTTCGCGATAGATGTATGTATTGCTCCACAACCGGATAGAAAAAGTAAAAGCATTAACACTACACTACCTTGCGAATAGATATTCCTTGTTTTCATCTTATTACCCTATTTAAATGTCTGATTTAGTTATAGTATCTACCGTAATATCGATAGTAATACTTACAGTTTCGATACTCTGTCCAGCTATACCTAAGTAAGTCTCTGCAAGTGTATCCAGATCGCCAATGCGTACCACCATATTCCTTAGGTTTAACATTCTTTTCCAACATACTGTTTATATAAGCGTCTACCTCCTCGGGCTTCTCAGCCAAAAATGGTTTTGACATGACTTCTTTATTTAATTGGGCTTGCATTTGGGCAAGTTCATCATCATTTTGGTTAGCAGCACTTTGGGATAATGTTAAGAAGGGCAGGAACAGTACGAGAAGAGTGCATTTTCTACTTACGGCTTTGTTTACAAACATAATTATTCTCCCTAAATCTACTTACCAAGTAGATACACTATGTTCAATACAACAAAAACTCTAAATTAATGTAGTAAACCCTCCCAGATTTGCAAACTTCACGATAAAAAAACCAATTATAAATGGGAACGGACGGGGATCGAGGTTTAGATAAAGCTATCACTTCGCAAAAGGTAAGCGGATAAGGGGTATAAAAAAGAAGGAACAACAGGCCCAAAGCGAAGCTACGCTGCAGACCTACAACGACAATTCTAGAGGTTTTCTTCCGCAAATTCGGCCAGTCGTGATCGTACTACACCGTCTAGGTTGATGGTGGCACTGCCCGAGAAGTTTTTAAACTTCTCTACCAAATAGGTTAACCCCGAGGTAACAGGGCTCAGATAATTACTATCGATTTGCGCCAGATTACCACTACAGATTAATTTAGTACCCTCTCCACATCGGGTGATGATGGTTTTAAGTTGAGCGGCAGTGAGGTTTTGCGATTCGTCCAAAATAACGATTGAATTTTGAATACTACGCCCACGCATGAAGTTAACCGATTTAAATTGGATATTCGCTTTTTCCATAATGTAACTCATTGAACCTTTAACGTTTTCGTCGTGTTTGTGAAGCACCTCTAACGAGTCAGTTATGGCCGCTAACCAAGGCAACATTTTTTCCTCTTCTGTCCCAGGCAAAAAGCCGATGGACTCAGCAATTTCCGGTGTTGAACGCGTAACAATTATTTTTTCATACATATTCTTTTCGACTACCAGCTCCAACGCAGCAGCAAGGGCCAGCAAGGTCTTAAGGTATTCTAATTTTAAAATAGACAGACCGACCGACTGAGCGTTAAACTTTTATAAATAGGCAAACGCGAACCAGCAATAAAAATTAAACGGTCTAACGCCGGAATTTAAATGAAAAAAAATAAAGCTCTACTAAACATCACTGACCCAACCTTTGAAAAATTAGCGCCGGTAGGAAGCCTACTCCTAGACTGCCTTGAAAACTCAAAATGGGACGACAAAAACGATAACTCAAATTCATTAGTGCATTACAACACGAGACTAGCAGTATCAAAGCTTTTGCGTTTAATAAAAACAGATAATTCTGAAGAACTGGTAAAACTTCTCTCGACTCCATCAAAAGCATTAACAAAAAACGACGTCATCCAAGGATTCAAGTCTGCGGAACTTCTGTTGAAGAGAGGTTTTCCAATTAATCGAGCCAAAGCTTACAGCACTTCGTTCAGAAGTTTCATCAAACAATATGGCCATGCTTTAAGTGACGGAAGCAGCGTATCCAACACACCCTACGAGTCAATTTTACTAGCGACCTCACGCTACCATAAAAACATAAAGGTCGGACTCTTTGAAATTAGCACTAAAGGAATAGGTAAAAAAACTACCGTTGTCGATCCTGATTTCTTTCCCAGCCTCTTCAAGAAAGATTCGGTGCTGCTCCATCTGATGAAAAACTTGGAAGCCTCTTCCAAATCAGCACCCAAAGAGTACTCAGTCATTACCGGATTTAAAAGCCAACTAAGGGATATTGAAAAATGGCCAAGCAACTCTGCGATAAAAGTATTGTTAAATACACCACTGGACCTTCTTGAAGCTAACACAATCAATCTAGCTCTGATGGATTATGAGCGCCAGCTATATGCATTAAATCCGAAGAAAAAAAACAACCAAACAAGCGTAATCTTCAGACAATACATCTTCACCTACGCCTTGACGTTGCCGGAACACCTAGAAGAAAAAAACAAGTTTAAGACCAATTTCCTTAGCTCTGGAAAGCTTAAATTTAAATCCAAGTACACTATAAGTACTACACATGGAAACTACACAGTAGACAGTTTTCAACTACCTTCAATACTGCCAACTGAGAGCTTGGCGGATACCTGTTTTACTTGTTTACAAAGGTCAACGAAACATCAGCCAGCCAAAGCCTCAGATACCGAAAAGCTGATTGAAGTACTAATAATGGTTGAACAGAATGACTGCACGCATGCGCGACTCCTATTTGCTAGAAAGCCTCAGGATTTAATCCGTTACCACGTTGGCAATGGCTTAAAGGAGTTAGAGCAAGCTTTCGGTGATCACTTTCCCGGACAAGAAAAGGAACGGCTTACGATAGTAAGACAGTTTATCGACCTTTGCCCTTCACCGATCAGGAATGGAAAACTCATCAGTGAGATGAGCTTCGACTCACAGTTCGTGATTGAAGATAAGCCGCAGACACTTGCAATCAAAACGTACTCTAAAACCAACGGAAAAAAGAAAACACTTTTTTACCAAATTAACCTCACAAAAATTACAGATCTGCTTTCTCCCGACGGCCTACTAATCAAATGTATCAATGAGTTAAAGAATAGCTCTATTCTACATCAACAACCTTCATCAACCTTATCATCGCTTGAAATGACTTTAGGCTACGTCGCAAATGCTAAGGAAAACGAAGCGATTAAGTATGTCCTTACAAGCCCGCTAAGAAATCTCAGTCAACGAGACTTCAGGCTAGGTTTTTCAGAACTTGAGGACATTATTGACGCACAAAACATCAATACAAAAGCAGCTAAAAGCCAAGCCTTGAGAACGTTTTTAAATAAGCATGCTGGTAAAATTAACGATAAAGTCGAAATAAAAAACTGCGGTTTTTCTACAAGGTTTAGCGCTCGGGATGAAAGAAAAGCCCAGAAACTAATAGAGCCTGTAGACGAAAATGGCAAAGTACTTCCCAGCCCGGTATTGGAGAAGCATTTGTCATTAGAAGAACTCAAAAAGCGATATCATGAATATCTGACTAAACCCATTGATGCAATTCTAGATGCGTGCAAGCAAGAAATTGCAAACTACAAAAAGCTGCTTGATGACTTAGCTCCTTATACAAGCACTGACGATAATGGACACTATACCTATTCGATACCAGAAGAAGTCAGAGACATTGTTGCGGAAAATCAGCGGGGACAAGAGAGGCGAACAGGATATTCGTTAAACCGCACGATTTCATCTCGGATGAGGGAGAAACACACTAAAGAAGTGATGTTAGGTGCATACCTTCAGCACCAGCTCTCTTCAGGTATAACCTCGCGAACTTACTGTTTAAACAAACGAGAGCTAGTTCCTGACCATGTAAAACACTGGTTTCCAAACTCAGGAACAGGTATGAAAGACTTGTTCTGGAGTAGTGTTTTTCTCCCCAAATACATCTTACTCGTCTGCTTTATTCGGTTGGCGATAAAAACAACATGGAATAAGGATGTAATTGCGATACTGGACCGTTCAAACTTACCAGATTTATTGCCTCAAAGCGCTTTTACCATTGGTGGATTTAAAGAAAAGGTCAGTAAACATACAAAGCCTGTGACAATTGAACCGCATGAGAAAGAACTTCGTGAGGTGATCAGCTTTCTTGTTCAGCATTATGACAACATGATCAGCTATGGCGCTAAGCCTGACAGTTTATGGGACACGCCTACTTCGACAAAACTCAGTTTTTTAACTGGGAGTTCTATCGATAATTTCAGAGAACATCATACTCTTCCTTATTTTCGAATGGAGCTACTGGCAAAACATCAAATCAACTTAAGGAAGGGGATCGATGGTGATGTAATCCAGTCTCAAATAGAGAGAAATCATGGCAGTCTCAGAGTGACAGCAGGATATTTGTCGCATCCAATAGCTCAGCTCGAATATGAAGCTAACAACGCTGACTTCCAGCGACGGCTGGAGACAACAGTTCAGTTTAGATTCAAAAATGAGAAGCTGAAAAAGTATGGATTCGATCCTGAGAATATTGATGAGGATCTCCTCATCGCTCCTAGCGAGAACAAGGATGACTTGCCAGAATGGTTTCTTTTGCCAGATGGTTCGTCATGCACTGACATCTTCGCTTCCGTAGATAAATCTAAGAAGGACAGCATCTGTAGAGGAAGGCTTTGCCATAAAGGTGATGGCTGCCAATTCAATAGAGTTCAAATTGGTATCGGGGAATTTGTTTACACGCTCAGACGTCAAGCCTATTACCTTAGCCGAGGAATGGCCTTGTTAGCCAAACATGGACAAGAATACTTCGATGAATATATCGCCCCTGATATGCGCTTTACGTTTGGCCTCGCTAAGTACGTCGAGTTTGCAAACCCTTCTTTATTTAAACAAGCTAAAGGGAGATTAGCCGATGCTTAATAATGTTCAATATCAATTTTTAGATGCTTATCAGCCAGAAAAAATTATTAGTGAGCACCAAGACCTATTAGTTGAAAACGCCAAAAAACTCGCTGTGACTGACGAAAAGTTAGCACTGGAAGGGACTATATTAAAGTTTTGGGCGGTCATTGAAGGAGCGAAAGCCAATGAGTCGGTGAAACAAGAAGGAGCGTTAGACCTAAAAAATATATGGATACCCAGTGCTGCGGGATGGCAGCACCCAGTGCCTATTTTGTTGTTGCCTGACTATGCGAAGGTACTTATCGAAATCGTCGATATCTATGCAAACAAAGCCAAACATACGCCTACATTTGCTAAAACGGGGCTGATGTCTCAAGTAACTGTTGCAGCACAATTCATTGAATATATGTGCCTGCATGGCCACTTGAGGCTTAGAAGTGTTCCTGAAACACAAATCAATGAAATGTTAAATGCATTGAAACAGGGCGGGATCCCTCAAGCACTCCAACTTCATGAACGCGTCAACACATTCATTGATAGGCTCATCGATAATAATGAATTGGAACCATTTTTGATCGGTTCCGGTGAGACAGCACACTCGCCTGTATCCAGTTTGCGCGTTGGAATGATTGCACAGCACATCGGAAGTGTGAGTTTAGAGAATCAGATCCCAAATTCAACCTATCAGAAAGTGACTGCTCACTTTATATCTAAGGGTAAAAAGGTCTCGAAACATTTTGCCAGTAAAGGTGCGTCAACGCCAAGTCAACCTTCTGCGAAATCTTTAAACAATTGGTTTGGAACGTGGAATCGTTTTGCGAAATTAGATAGTCGTGACCAGATGCAATTTATTCCCTTCCCTAACCCATACGAGCTATCGAACAAAATTGGTAAAACGCCGGGGAGGACAAAAAACCTTGATGTGGAAGAAGTGATAGCGTTGCTCGGTGGCTCACATAAATGGATTTTTGAGTGTGCTCCACTCATCATTTCAATAGTGAAGGAAGTGACGAGTCTAAAAAATCAGGTATTGAGCGAAGATTTTAAGGTTAGAACGCTCACAGAAGTTAGGTATCCTGAATATCTTAGCAAATCTCCCAAAATAAAAAAGCTAGAAAAACTGGCGGGCATCGAAATTCACAAAACAAGCCTGACATCTTCTGGTGCTGCAAGCGATAAATTCTCGATTACTGGAATTTGTACGCTAATGATGACTGCATGCTATACCGTCTTACAAACTTATAACGCTCGACGGCAAGCCGAAATCCAAAGCCCGCTGATAGGAATAACGGAAGAGCATTTTCGGTGCGCTAATAAAAAGTTAAATTGGTATCAGGCAAACTTCTATAACGAAAAAAATGGGAAGCGCCGATGGTACACATTGAACAATGGCAGCACTAAAGCTATTCAGTGCTTGATCGCCTTAAAGAAAGCATGGCAACCGAATGGCGTCGAAGGTTTGTTCAACGTTCCAAACTTTCGATTGAACGAAGATGGGAGTTTTGGATTCTACAAATATCATTTCAACAAGGGCCAAGGTTCCAAGATCACGGGTAATGCTTTTTTACAACTAATGCTCGGCGATCAGCCTAATACTAAGAGTCATCCTTTCAGACGCATTTATGCTGTTATCTACCACTATCAGTATAAGAATGCCGACTTATTAGCTCTATGTCATCAACTCGGCCACATCGACCCAGACCATACGATGGTTTATGTGACTGAGCCGGAAGCGAGAGACGTTCACGAGCAATTGCATCACAAAGTGAAGTTCACTAAGAATGAAGCGGCTGAATCGACAATTGCGATCAAAGAGGAAAACAAGGCTCTCGACAAAGTCATTGAAGAAGTCGGTGTAAAAGCTACGGCCAAAGATATTGCAGCTTTGTTGATGGGTTCTGAAGAAATGGCGGGAAAATACCCAGCCTATTTGAAAAAGGTTTATCGAATTCTTCAACGAAGCGTGAAATTTAATAATCTAACCAATGATAGGTTTGGCAAGGATTTTAAAGACCTATCAGTCGATGAAAAGAGTAACGCGATGGCACAAGTGCTGGATAGTCGTGGTCATAAACACAGACCAAAGGCTCATGCTACATGTCATCGAAAGCAAGGTGACTCAAATGAAAACAAGGCTCCATGTGAACCCATAAAATGTTCTAGCTGTCCTTATCAAGAGGTCAAGCGAACCCAGTTGACAATTATGAAAGAAGATTTAGGTATTTTGCAGAAGAAGCAATCTGACTTTTCTTTGTTACCTATTGAACGATTACGGGCAAAGAGTGCTGTGTCGAACCTGTCAATTTTGATAGAGCATCATGAGCGAACTATGGAGCGCAGCAAAACATTGTTTGCTTAAGGTGATCAAAGATGAGCAAAGAAAGTGACAAACTAGAACGGCAAAGGGAGGAGGCTTTTCGTCGTATTGATAAAAAGCTGGATATTCTTGAGCTGTGGCTAGATAACGGTATTCCTTTCAAACTAATTAATGGAAACAAACAGGTAGATAGTAAAGGCAATTACGTTCTTGAGGATTTTCCTAAGAGTGTTCGCGGATTGAGGCTGTGGAACGGCAAGGGAAATAGCAAAGAAGTCGTTGCAAAATACCAGATCCCGGCGGTCCAAACTTCAGATAAAGCATGGAAAGCTGCACCTATCGCCACACGAATTCGTGCCGAGGGCAACGAAGATAGGCCAAGTATTTTTGACCTTTTAAAAGAAAAAGCATCGATTCAACGCAGTAACAGGCAGAAAACACGGATTAACGAGCTAGAAGAAAAGCTCACGTTTAGCGAAAAAAAATGCAATGGGTTGGCCAATGAGCTTGTTCAATTGCGCATCGCCAATAAAGCGCTTGAAAAAGATGTTCGAATTGCCGAAACAAGGCTCGAAGATGCACGGCATGTCATGTCGCAGCAGTTAGACTTCAAGAGCAAAACGATAAAACAGTCGGAGAACGATAACCAAATACTTCAGAATGAAATTGATAAACTCAAAGCTAGGCTTATCGAAAACAATATTGATTTTTCGGATATTGAAAAATCCAACTCTGTAATTAGCTTTCCGGTAAGTAAAGATGAGTAAAACAAAGAAAAAGCTTTCAGCTCAGGAAAAAGGAAAGCTTAACGCGAAAAAGATCTTCGACTGGTTAGCAACCAATCCTGATATCCCTATGTATCAAGGCAAGGTGAATAAAACGGCGATATGTAAACTACACGATATTCCTAAATCTACGATTGAGACAAATAGCGAGCTAAGGGAATTGTTTAAAATTGGTGGACCTATTGAAGTACTTGCTAGCAAGCAGAAGCAGGCCAATACTTCAAATTCACAACCAGCCAAGGAGCCAGTTAGAGTAGCGAGTGATGAATCGACTTCTATGTTGGAGGATAAAATTCATGAGCTAGAAAAAAGCTTGAGCGCCATCCGTCTTGATCTCGCATCTGAAGAGTTCCTTTTAGCGACTGGCCGTTATATTCCGCGCCTTTATAAACTAAAGGAAGACGAATGAGAGCGACGAGTATCAATTTTCAAGAGCATGCAGTTACGTTGACGGGCGTTGTCTCTCACATCATTCATAACGCGAGGGATAACCGAGGTGCTTCAGCCATATTTCAGTTGAACACAGAAGGACAAAAACTAGTTACTGTTGCAGAGTTTGGAACGATAAATAGCATTCCTCTGATTGGAGAAATATGGCGCGTCACTGGCGAGCATGTCAGCGACCAAACGTATGGTTCACAATTTAAAGTAGAGGATGCGACCAAGCTTCAACCTGATGAGCATCTGTGCCTCAAAGTACTCGCTGACTTTCTTGTCCTCAATGCCCACTTTGTTGGGGTTAACCGTTTTTGGGCTAAAAAACTCGTTAGTGTCTATGAAGATAAACTTTTTAATGTGCTTAGTGGAAACGATGTTGACGAGCTGGCCAAAAACAAAAAATTGAAGATGTCGGGTGTTCTGATATCCAATCTACTGAATGGCTGGCAGAAAGTTACTCAGGAAAGTGCTCTCAACACGTTCTTTCAAAGTAAACATTTACCGCTTGAGTTAATCGAAACGACTCGCCAGTTACTTGGTGAAAATTCGGTTGAGCATATAAAAAAGAATCCTTACCTACTCTACCCAATCATGTCAGTGAGAGCGCCCAAAAGAAACTGGAGTGAATTAGATAAAACAATAAGAAAACATTTTAATTTAAGGAAAAACGACTGTAGAAGAGCTATTTCCTTTGTTGAGTCGTTGCTCTATTCCGCTTTCAGCCAGCAAGGGCACATGGCGTTACCTATTGATTCAGTTCAAGAGGCACTGGGTAAAGAGAGTGTAGAATTAGAGCTAAATGAAATAGAACGCATTGAATCTGACTACCCGACGCTGTGTTTAAATAATGAAACGCAAACGATTCAGGTTTTAGGTCATCACGCCATAGAAAAAACGGTTAATGCCTTGCTGAGAAAACGACTAATACGTTCAGACAGCGATAAAGAAAATGTAAAAGTCGATTTTGAAGCAACGCTATTAAAACTAAGTGCTTCAGGTCTTAAGCTTGATGATATTCAGCTTAGGGCACTTAATAACATTTGCAATAGCACACTGTCGATTCTCGACGGGTGTACTAAGACTGGTAAAAGTCTTGTAGTGAGTTCTGCAATTGACGCTCTTATCGAAAATGGGGAAAACGTTTGGTTAATATCCCCTTCATCATACAAGGAAGAATTGGGACTATTTGGGGTTGTTGCAGAGTCAGTCCAGAGTTTCATCACAAAGTCGAAGTCTCGTGAAAGACTAGGCGTTCTAAATGAGTCATTTGTCATTATTGATGAAGCTCAGATCATTGACTTTTTAAGCTTGTGCAGACTGCTTAAATGCCTGCCAATTACCGCAAGAATTTGCTTCGTGGGCGACCACAAAAAGTTACCACCACTGGGGCCGGGCAATATGTTTCATCAATTCGCTTTGTCCGACTCAAACATAGTGACATGGTTGGGACATTCTTATGACAGCGCTTGCAGTAACGGTCTACACGCTCTCAGGAAAGCGTTATCGGAAACTGACGGACAATTTGATGTTGATACAATACCAATTGAGGATTTTGGTAGCCGTAAGAATATCAGCATATACCAAACCACTGAAACCTCTCACGAAGCTTTGAGCAACCTTACTGCCAACCTTTGGCTTGAAACGTTCGATAGGTACGACGTTGCGCCTACAGTTGTATGCGCAAACACGCTGTTATGCGAAAGGCTCAACGAACAGATACAGCAAGTACGGTTTTACCGGAAGAAAACCCCTTCCCTCTCAGTTGGCGAGAATGTCTTTTATGAGAATGACCCCGTGGTATTCAAAACCAAATGCGCATTTTTGGATATCTTTTCAGGCGTATTCGCTGTCATTCACGAAATATTCGAAGAGCCATTGTTTGTTCGCGGAAGAGAGTGTTTCGTGAGCATATCAGTTGGAGGAGAAACTCTAGAATTGAGCAAAGATGATATGACCTGTTTGTCACTTCGCTACTCAATAACCGCTCAAAAGTTGCAAGGCAAAAAGACTGATAATGCGATGGTTGTTTTGGATAACACCTTTTTAATAGACAAAGCATGGCTGTACACTGTGGTCTCGTCTGTTCGCGAGAGTATGTTGTTAGTGGGAAGCCAAGAATGTCTCGAAAAAGCGGTCAGTGATAGAAAGTATAGTTCGGAAAGGTATTTCGGTATCCCCTTGATGTTGGAGGCCTAAGATGGCAACTGGATTAATAGAAACAAAGGTAAAATACGACCGCAAAGACCATTATGTTTATCAATATGAAGATGGCGAAGTACTTTGGGCACCAACCGATTTCATAATGGAATTCGAAGGCGATGAGAAAACTAAAAATAAGTATAGGAAAGCAATAAGGCGGCTGTTTAAGTACATCGCAAGTAGAGAACAGGATATGTCATGGCTGGATATGAATGATGAGCACATGGAGCGATTCAGAGATTGGAGCCTAGAAGAGACAAAAGCCGATTCGCGTTATCGAGGTGAAGAAAACCTAGCCAAGCAAACTACGAATAATGATTTCCTGATGCCGATTTACGCATTTTATTACTGGGTACAAAAACAAGGTGTTTACGGGGAGCATATTCTTGGGCACTCGCCGGATAATCAGATCTTCTATCAGATCAGCTCATCCTTGCTTCAAAGAGATATCGCGATATCTACAGGTGATAAGCCAAATAACAATTTTCTTTACCCTAAGCTATTTAAGAACTGTGATAGCCGAAATTATAAAGACCGCTCAGCCAGCGAAGATGAGTTCGATGAGTTAAATGAATATATCATTTCGTGCTTTAGTGGCTATGAAAGAGCGTCATTGTTGCTAATTGCTCAGATAATCAATATGGCAGGCGGTCGCCCAGTTTCAATTGCTAGCCTTATGAGATATCAGTTTTATAAAGAAACGGTCGAAAGGGAACTATTTAAAGAGAAAAAGGACCGTTTTGAGGTGGTGCCCAGAAAAGCGAAGTTCGGTAATACGATGCCTATTATGTTCCCTGTTTCGACAACGTTATCAGTCATGTCCTTTATCGAAAACGAACTGGAACCTTTCTTAAACGAAAATGACATCAAGAGATATGATGGACACTTGTTCCTGAACCCGAAAAGTCATAAGCCATATACGGCAAACGATATAAGCAAAATTTTTAGCGAGATTACTGCCGATTTAGGATGGCCAAAAGGAAAGTCGATTTACTCACTTAGGCATAAGTTTTCCAATGAGCAATTTGATAAAACGCTTGCCGTTGCCATTGAGCTTGGATTCAGTGCGGATGAAGCCTCTATTGCGTTGCAAATGCAAAAAGAAATGACCCACAAGTCAGGCAGCTCTCTTAAGAATTATGTAGAAAGTCGCATGCGTATAGGTCAGCAGACCGAAGCCAACAAGCAAGACCTTAAAATTAAAGCTTTGGAATCGGATAAGCAGAGACTTTTGCTTGAAACGCAAAAAGCGCTTGAAGTTGCAGAACAAAAGGAGACACAAAACCAAAAGTTGCTAGAACAATTGGAAAATTTGCAGGCAAAAAACTCTATTTTAGAACAGTAAAAATCAAACATCAGAGTACTTCGTCCATCACAAGTACTGTGAATATCGAAACAATATTTGGTTTCAGATGTGGTAGTTCAGACAACAGCCGAAAGGTCACTAATATTAGTCCGCACCATCAATAAACTTGATGGGCCACTCAGCCTCCATTTGATAAGCAAAAAACACCATGATGCCGCTTCAAGAAAAGTGCAAAATTCGGTTCCCCTGAACCATCAACCCAAAGAGCATGGACCATTCACCCAATTTGTCTGGACCACGATAGCAATTTTATTGGACCAAGTAGGTGTGACGTCTGGTACTCATTTTGTGTTTATTACCGGTAATCACTTTGTGTATAGCAACAACTGATGACTTTCAGTAATCAATAAGTGTTTACCGTACCCGTAAAACGCGCAGAAGGCCTTAGCGATACAAAAATGACTATCGTCGATTAGCGTCGACCATTGTTCATTCCAGCCTATTTTAGCTGCTACACTTACGACACGCTTAACGAGTAATTGGGAATAGAAATGGATCAACGTGACAGCAAGCCTGAAGTGACAATCGAAGCTTTAGAGGCAGAAATAGCCGACCTAATCGATGATCCTGTGCTCAGAGAAGAATGGCTTAATACCAACGTCTCCATTCTGGGATCAAAAACGTCTAAGAGCTACTTCAACACTCCCTCGGATAGAGCAAGGCTCATGCAAGTTGTGCTTGAAATGAAATTCGGTGAGATGGCTTAGGCCGCTTGAGTAACAGCGACCTGAGCCATTAAATGCAAAGTCCGTCAGAGCAAGTTGGGTTTCGACAACAAAGCCCCGCACGAGCGAGGCTTTGGATTCAATATTCAGGCGAAAGTTTCTCAGTTTTCCCCATCTTTTCTTGGCTTATAGCTTAGTGACCATACTTATTCGTTTTATTCGAATCCGCCCAGTTTTTTTGATTTAATATAATTTATAACTGCTGACGCACCAGATTCTCGATTCTCTATCACAACTTGAGAAGATGTGATATTTCCACCCCCCCTAATTGTCTGTTTTGTATACCAATTCCAAGCATCTCGTCTTGAATCGGACATTGCTTCCAGCATATTGACTATTAGCAGTATTTCTTTGAGTCGTTTTGTATCCGCATGTTTTGCATCATTGAGAGCTTGAGCAGGTAACGCTGTGTATAAGCAAAACTGCTCTTCGTCGATGCCAATTTCGCGGATAATAGTTTTTATTTCATCGCGGATTGATGAGGCCATATTTTGTCGCAGTAAAGAAGTAGATTTATGTACACTATAGTCGATTCGTTGATTTAGCTAGTGTGCTTAATAACTGCATTAATCGGTGCAACCAACTTTGGCGGATTTAGCTTTGCTAGATCATCGATTTCGGACGCGTAAGCTATAACTGTGTTTCTTTAAGGTATTGATCACTCATCTTACCGGTGTAGTTGAGACTCACCGGGGACGGAATAGATGAAAGGTATATAAATACAGGAGTGAATGTCCTGTAACTGTGTACCTTTAGGGCATTAATCACTTATCTCACCGGTGTAGCAGTGACTCAACGAGTATGGAGTGGATGGAAGGTATACGAATACAGGGGCGAATGTCCTGTAACTGTATACTTGTAGGGCATTAATCACTCATCTCACCGGTGTAGCAGTGACTCACCGAGTATGGAATGGATGAAAGGTATACGAATAAAGGGGCGAGTGTCCTGTAATCGTATACTTTTAGGACATTAATCTGTAGTGGCTCATATCTGATCTGCCCCTGTCAGACGCGGGTTGAGACCTCATCTGACAGACAGCTACAGACAAGGAGCAGACGTTCAACGCTAGCATTTGCGGCTGGTTTGGAGCTTAATGGAAACACAGTTCGAAAACATGCGCATGTTAGAGGTTGCTGGCATAGACCTTGTATCTTTGATCCTTGGTTGGGTTTACCGACATATAGTACGAGCGGAAATTCCCACGAACTATGTGCTTCCTAAAACGCTCTTTCTCGATTAAGTCTTGCCAAGGATATAACCACATTTCAGAAACAACATAATCCTCATCAAGATGCACAAACATCAAGTGCGTAGGGACTTCTTCTCCTTCAATTTTTGGTATAGCGCTAGTTCGAGTCCACCCACTATTTGAACCACGGCGCGTTTTGACAGGTATCGTCATTCCACTAGTTGTCTCAACATCATGCTCGAAGCTGTCATCAACAAGGTAACCACCTACAGCAATTTTTGTATAGATTTCACCTAGCCATCCTACCAACTCATCTCCTTTGAGCACTTTTCCATCAGAATGCTCAACGAGCAGCTCTCTGATTTTTTTCTGAGTCATCGAGAGTGTTACGAATAGACCGGAAAAATCCTTTTCTATTCGGTCCATTGAGTTGAAGTCAAAATCCATCGAAAACCTCTACCATCCTATTGCTTATACTTCATAGTAACACCCGTTTCTCATGAAAAACCATATCCTGTGTTGTCATGGAAAAGAATATGAAATGCCCGCAATTGGCGCACAACGGCCATTTAAGTAATATCCACTTAAACGTACTGCTCTCCGTATGCAGCAGGCTCTCTGGTTTTATTCAATTTGCTTAAATACATAATCTACATCGTAATTAGCTCACCTAAGCTTTAGAATTTACAAATATTTAAATCGTCTTCGTGAGAGCTCGGTTGGGTTTAGTTTGGTAAAGTTAAGGACAGTTTTCGTTCCTGATAGTGGATTTGCAAACAAGGCTTCATAACCTCGCTATCGAAGTCATAGACAAGCAGATATGGCTGGTAAAGATCGAAAGCTTGGCCAACGAACACACTAACTGCATTGGATGCACAGATAAGTAAATTTACTTTCCTGATAGAAAATTGATCGTAAAGCTTTAGCAGTAAAGCGTGTAAATCGTTCCGAAGTTGTTTCCCGTTGTCAGGATGAGGAATAGCAGCGTTCCCATATGCTAGCGCTTGTATTTCAATAGTTGGCATCCCGATCTTTTCCGCAGTCCGTTTCATGGCCTCCGGGTATTGCGTCATCGCGATACACACAGTGACTTCGTCTTTACCTTCAAGTTCGACCTCGTCAAAAGCAATGTTATAGGGTTTAGGCACTTCTGAATCTTGTGGCCACATCCAATATCCACCGTCTCGAAACCTTAACATTGGAGTAATCTCACACTTATTACCCAAGCATGCGCCTAATCCGACCAAGGCGGGCATAGGGCCAAATGCGAACAAAGCTGCTTTGTATGACTCGTTCTGCGTCTGCTGAATGATTTCGTCAGCCTCTGCTCTGACGATGTCGGCCATACTACTTTCAAACACCTCAACCTTTTTTCTGTAAAGGCGCTCATTATGGCTGAGTCGATTTAACCTCCCTAATGATCGTGCTCTAATTCTAGACATACTATTAGCGATATCGCGATCATCAGGCTCTGAAACGATATGTCCCCCTACAGGCCATAAAACAGAGAAAGCAGGGATTGGCTTAAAGCTAAGTCCTTCTAAGAGAGATTCCACTGTGTGAGTGAAGCTTGAGCGCATATGGGATAAGCGAGCTGCATCAAAATCGACAGCGGCAACTTTATCTATGAGTCGATGATGCTTGTCACACAAAACTAAAACATTCTCTGGATCATCAGATTGGTAGTCAGACAAGTACGGAACGCCTCGAGGCCCTGACTCTGAAGAGGCAATAATGTGGGCATTGTATGCAAAGTTTCCGGTATACCCAGTGAGCTTCTCTACATTGAGATTTTCTCCACACCCCTCGAACATACAATATCCGTGGCTATCTCGCGCAAGTTGCTCAAGCGTTCCTTTACTAAAGGATTTACCTCTACCTTTTGTTTGCCTCTTTTCCCAAATAGCCCGCAGAAAATCAGGAAGGTCCTTTATTTTGATGTCCATAGACTGGGCCTGAGACTCATTCCAGATGGCAATCACAGACTCCATCGAAGCAAGATGTTTTCTCTCAAGATGCTTGCCTTGCATATGACGCACGTGGACTTCGTCTGCTATGCCAAGTTTATTAAAAGCGGCTTCAATTTCACCAAAAACGAGATTCAGCCGCACACTGACATTTAGGGTCTCACTCAATAAAACTATCAGCTGGTTTTGTGCCGATTTATCGGTCAGCACGCCACCCTCGCTCCATTTGGGTAGCGTACCAATAGCGTTTATGAACTCGCCTAATTTCTCAAGTGAGCCTATCGGATCGTGTTGTGCTTGATGAATAACTACGGTCTCAGTACTCATAATAGGTCCTTGTATATGCGTTTAAATTCTGTTCCTGTGCGGTGATAAATGCAGAAATGACTAATGCCAACGATCACAAAGATAAGATTTCTATCTGAATTGCGTGCACAACATGAATGCCAGTCCTTCAGGTCAACATGCGAAGGGCTAGGAATTTGCTCTGGATGGGAGTGCCATGTCCCAAGATAGCCCGAAGTTCCTTTGGATTCTTCGAAATGTTTATCAACAGACTGCTGATGACGCGGGTCTTGCATAACAAAAGAGGTGCGTGTCGAGTCATCTTTGGCTAATGGTTGGGTACAGTCCTCAATCCAAAATTGAGAAGCACTTTGATTTTGCCCGCCTATCAGCACACCAAAGGCTTCAGTGCTTTGCTTTTTATCTTGTTTTAACGTCCGCCATGTATCTAATACCGCCCTGCTTACGTAAACGATGTGCTTCTTAGATTCGCTTATACATTCAACGGCTACATACATCACAATCCTCATCGAGCAGCGGGAGTCTTTTTAATGACTCTTTGAATTGGTAGTACCGGTGAGTGAGTTTGATGTTTTCAGCTTGTGCATCATCGTCATCCCCTTTCCAACTGACTCTACAAGAATCAGCTTGTTTGCCTTCCAAATACCGGATCGCGAGACTACTCGCCATGACAGCTGTTTGCGCGGAGCTGGCAGCGCCGTAACTGATAAACTGGTTCCCACATCCAGCTATGCTTTTCATCACATCCTGATTGGCTTCAATGAAATTCAAATTTGAATGTAATCCGCGACAACCATCAGCATGATCGACATACGCACATAACAAACATCCGTCCGTGCCGCTGATATCAAGTACGGCGTGACCGCCTACCCCAAAACCCTCTAGCCAGCAATTCAGCGTCGTTACATCGATATTATTATCTAACAAATGCTGCTTGAAGAAGCGCTCGAGAGAAGGATTACCGATGGCAATAACAATGAGGTCAAAGAAGTCACAAGGATATTTTTCGACGAATGTCAGTAAGCTTTCACAAGAATAATGAGCATCAGACCAAGGAAACTGTGCATGACACTGATAAACCATTCCCATCGACTTCGGCAGATCAATGTATGCTTGAGGAAGCATGTGGCGATGGAGATTATCAATCTGGTAAAAATCAGGATCTATGAAGTGCAAATGCCTGACACCTGCTGCGGCTAATTTATGCCCGACTTCGCTTCCTACCGACCCGACACCAACAACAGCAACCTTCTTGTCTGCTAGAGAGGTAGAGCCGCCTCCACGTTGCACCACATTTTCCTGATTAAACACACGCACACTGATAGGAGTCAGACGCCACCCATCAATTTTATTTGATGATAAGGGCAATGCTTTTTTGTTGTCATTGTCGAGCTTTAACGCGAACCATGTTCGGTTGTTATCGACGGTAATTGCAGTGAAGACGATCCAGTAGTGCTTATCTCTCCACTGGCCTAATTGATCACGCAACTGATTCAGTCTTTCATCTGGCAACCTATTAATTGTTTTGAGGTACCAATCTTCAACAGACTCATTTGAGTTTGGCGCTGGTATCAATTGGTCAAGTGGAATAACTACCGCTTTACCGGCTACTTTCCTATCACGTTCCTTAATCGAAAAGTGCATTTCACTAAGCTTAGAAATCTCTGAATCAGAAGGATGTGCAACATAGTAGCTATGCAGACCATATTTCGCCTTTTCGATTGGCTCATAAACATCCACACGTTGCAAAATGGGCTGGCTAAAATTGATCAACAACGGTTTCTGTCCGCTCTTGCAGAGAAAGAGCCAATTGCTGTAAAACTCTCTCAGAAGCTCTCTGTCATTCCAGTCAGGATCCGACATTACCGATTCCAGCAAGGATATGTGTCGCTTAAGTGAATCTCTGACTAACAACAGAGGTTGATCAAAATTAACAGATACGGCATCAGGCGCATTTACACAAACCAATCCCACTTCAACATCGTCAATACGCTCAATGTTAACGTGAGCAAGCTTGCCATACTTAGAGGGTTCTAATAAGAGAAACTCTGGCAACGAGAGAAACCGGTCTTCTATTCTAAGCATCAACTCCGCTGCATAGCCGGAAATGGTAGTTGACACCTTGACGACTCCTTGACCGAAGAAATCGCCCGGTTCACAGTCAAACCCATATTCTGAAAGATACTGAGAGATCTGATTTTTCAAAATCACGCTCCCTGCGACGTACCAACTGATCCAGCAGTGCTAAAAGCAACTTTTGCACCTTCGTTTCTGTTGGCGTCTTCAGCAGTCTCAAAATCGTCACCAAACAGTTCACGTAAAATATCACATTGCTTTTTCAGCGATTCTTCCGCCAGCGCTTTATCCAATTTCCGCAACACCGTATTCAACTTATTCCAAAATTGGGTTCCAGTCGCCGCACTACTGCCGTCAAAGATATCTCTAGAAGGCGTGACAGGCAGATCTACTTTAACCCGGTAATTTCCATCAACCTGCGGTTTAAAATACCCCCCAGTCAGGATAGCGGCCACTGTGTCTCGAAGTGCCTGAAGGTCGTCTGGCTTCCCTTCTTCGTTAAGTACAGGCTTAAACTGTTCTTTCAACATGACGGTGATCCCGATCGAATAAACCTTCTTTCGTACAGAATCTTCGAACTTTTCATCACGCCAACGCTTCATGTAACGAACCAGACGTTTATACTGGCACAGTTTATCCTCGGTAGAGCCAATATAAACGTAGGACGACTTATCATTGATGTTATCGATAAGGCCTTTGGGATCTGATGGCGACCATTCTTTCACAGCGTCTCCTGAGTTACGCTTCCCTACCGCCAGCTCATAGTTGTCGCCACTTTTCCTATACACAACAATATCAATATGAAGATTTAAGCTGGCGTAATCTGCGGTCACGCAGGGCATCTTTATTTTCGCATCTTTAAAACCGCGCTTTTCAAGAACGCTACATACTACCTTTTTCACCTCTACCGGGTCTTCTGGAGCATTTGCAGAGTCAATGACAAGTGCTCTGTCGATGTCAAAATCGTTTTTCGGATGTTTGATCGTGGTAGCAGTCCTCAATGAACCTTGTATAAAGGTTTCTATGACTGGGTAACCCGCCTCTTTAAATGCTGCCTTTAGCGCCGCTAGAATGCTCTCATCTTTCTCTCTGGCATCCCGGTATTTGTCATCTTCACGACTCAGCTTGATTGCGTTATGAAAATTGATGAATTTTCGTTGAATAGACATAATTATTACCTCTTGCTTCGTTACAGCTTGCCAACAAGAGGCAAACCTTTTGGTGTTGTTGAATCACAGATTAAGTGACTGAGATACCCGACCCCACCGAGTAAAACAAAACCCCTAATAAATTTTTCTAATGGCTCTTCTGGTTTCCATTGGTAGCATTTGATAAGACCGACGGTTATTAAACCGGCAAATGTTATGCTATGAAAAAATTGTCGATGATTAGGGTGTAAAGCAGGCTCTATATAGTCTGGGAGTTTGCCGGAAAAGCTTCCTAATAGCGGCGCAAGCAGTAAGCTGTGAGTGATTGGATGAGGGTGATCATCAACCATTGCGGCAAGACCAGCCGCTCCTGATCCGACGAACATATGTGTAGTTCCACTGGACATTTATTTTTCCTCTTATTAATTTCTTTCCTGTCATAGAAAATATGTGCTCATTAACTAAGGCGGAAAAATGAGCAAAACTGGACAATGTCCAGAAAATAATTTTTTTGCGCCTAATGGAGTGGTAGATGCAAGGATACGAATATTTCGATAGCGACGATGCTATATCGCAAGTTCAAAGCATGAGTGAGGAAGACATGCTCAGATGCCTCAGAGCTGCTTATTACTTCATTGATAAGTACGATTTGCCGATAGAAGGCGAGGACTTATTAAATGAAGCGATAGTTAGGATACTAGAGGGTAAACGGCACTTACCGAAAGGCGTGAAGGTATATACTGCGATTAATCAGATAATGAAGAGCGTTAGTTACGAGATGCTTACCAAGCGCAGTGATGAGGCCATGAGAAATACGTCACCTTTGGACGATGAGTCTATTGCGGGTAGTTTACTGGATGGCTATTCGGAAAAATCAGACCAACGGTGGTCAATGCTCACTTCACTTTTCAAAGAAGATGAAGATGCTAGCGCTTTTTTAGCAGCAACAGAACAAGGCATCAAAAAATCACAGATTGTTGAAGACTTATTCAACGGGAATGAAACTGCATATGACAGCATGCGTAGGAAAATCACAAGAAAGGCATCATCGCAGATGAAGGGGTCTATGTAATGGTAAACAAGGAAGCAAATGAGCTGTTGGATGATATTATGCTCGATAAGATTGCACAAATGTCTGACAAACAGCTAAATAAAGAATTAAATCACTATGTGTCTGATTTAGACGTTGTGAAAGCTCGCGTTGTATCGAGACTGACATCACATCAAAAGCCTACTCCACTCAGTGTGTTGCAGGCTGCGCGTCAAGGGCTTGAAAGACAACGTGAGCTATACAAAAAGTCTACTATCCGTGAAACGCTAGTAAGGAAAGGAACTGATGCGAAAGGAATGCTTATTAAGCTTATGGCTCAAGGAAAACTTCCAGAAAACCTCACGCTGGCATTTCGTGATGGCGAGGAGTTCACCGATCATGATGCTGAAAAAATACTCGAAGACCTAGTCAACATGGGAGTAGTCGAGATTGACGATAGCAAGGATTAAGCAGCACGTCGAAAGCCTTTATATTGATCGCTATGGTATAACTTCTCCCACAGAAATCGACATTGAAGCTATTGCTTTTGATCGTTCCGCTACTGTGCTTCAGGGACAGCTTACAGGCTGTGAAGCCATGATCATTGGTGCAGGTGACAAAGCCACAATCACAGTAAACGAAAAAAGCAGCCCACAACGTCAACGTTTTTCAATCGGTCATGAATTAGGACATTGGTTTAAAGACAGAGGGAAAGTCGGAAACCTCTGTTCAAAGCATGATATGGACTCGCCGTCTGGAGCTGGAAAATCGCGAGAAGTAATAGCAAATGAATATGCATCAGAGCTACTGCTACCCACCTATCTACTAAAACCTGTTCTGCAAGACAGACCTCTCGATCAGTCTTTGCTCAGTGAAGTAGTTAGCGCGTTCGATGTAAGTTTCATGGCCGCACTTCGACGCGTGATCGGAAGTCAGCATCACATGGGCTTTTTCGCAATGTATGATTCAAAAGGAAGACGACGATTGTTCAAAGCAAACGAATCTTTACCCTACGAATTCCTTCCACCTCAACTCGCACCTGAACATTCACGCACTTATGAATTGATTCACAACGGTAAAAAGTCAGGATATGGCTTAACGGATGGGGAAGTATGGTGTAGACGAGACCTAACAGACTTGGGTGTTGTCCATGAGAACGCCTTCCACTATCACGATGATATCTTTATAACACTTGTCTGGTGGGAGGATGATGAACCTATCTGGCAATTTATACAAAAAGGTGAGATTGGCGAATAATTCCTTAACAATTGAAAAATGTGAGCAATCAAAAATATGTAACATGAATCAGTCTCGACTTAACCTGACAGATTGGTACTTGCGCATTACGGCCAACCGACACCTATAAAGTGAAGGTCGGCAAAAGACAAGAAGCGAACGTTTAACGCGCACTTCAGTCGCAGGTGGTATCTAGCAGTTTTCTGTCAGTGTTTGAGTGAAAGCGAGTAACGCATAGTATATGATTTCGTACTAGTGGCGCTTGCTATATTTTCACAGGGATTTCCCACGTTCTTTTTATACTTTGCATTGATTCAACAAACTCGAAACTCGCCTCCCAATAATATTTATAGCTTGAGAAGAACGCTTTTCTTGTTGGTTCCTTATCGTGCGGGATAGTGAAACTAAACTCCAAGATGGTTTTGTCGTCTAAATGGTTAATCTTTGCTGTTGAACTTGACTCCCAAACTTTATCTTGCCGACTCCCATCACCGGCCGTTTTGCTTCGCCGCCATAAAGAAATTGTTATTTTTTTAACACTATTAAAGTTTGGCTTACCAATTTCAATAGAGCCTTTAAACTCCTCACCAATTGTGCAGAATGATGGCGTTAATGTTAATGGGGTCTTGCCTAACTTATAAAATTTCCGCTTTTGATAAGTCCCTATCGTCAATAAGAGAATAGAGAACGAGAGAAAAAAACCAGAAAATAAGTATGTAGCAGGTGGGTTTGTGTCAGTTGATATGCAAAGAAGGGTAATTGCAGGCAGCAATAAAACGATACCGGAAATTTGAAGGAAAATGCCACCTGTGCTCTCTTGGCTGCGTATGACACTATTAATTTTATCCACAAATATTACTCCTTTCATAAATAGCCATCGCCAAAATCGATGGTAATGCTTAGCTGCGAAGCGAAACCGAGCCAGATGCTGCGCCTTATCATTTAACCCGCTTGTCACAAGACCATTACTTTTTTCGCATTTTAAGTAAGAGGTACATTATGCCTCCCCCGAATAGCAACAGCACCAAAAGAATAACTACGGATGTTGTTAATTTTGACCAGTGAACAGATCTATCTGCGACAGCTTCACAAGGATTATCTGGATTGATAAAGACTCGAATGTGCTTGTCAGCTTTATAATAAGATTTAAATTTATAAGCTAATTGTTCCAAGGGGCCATTATCTGTACCTTCAACCCACCAGACCCTACGCCCAATGCAATTAACGCCCTCAAAATCGTATTGATAGGTAATCTGAGGGCCGTGATAGGTGTACACGGTTGTATTTGAAGAGCTATGGGAAGTTGTCGTTGTTTGGATTGATGCGTTCAACAATTTCGCATCAACTGAAATCCAATGAATTGAATTAATGTTGCCGTATATTGAAGTTATAATGTTTTTCAACATAATAAACATTAAAAAAAAAGCCACAGTAAGAAAAATGTGAAGGATAATTCGCGCTATTTTGTCATTTTTGTCTTTATTTACTTTGGCCAATATGTAATCCATATTTCAATTTTGAAAAGTGAAAATATTCAGTGCAGGGCTCATAGCTGAAGCTTCATAGTAACAACCGCCACTCATTAAAACCATACCTTGTGTTTTCATGGAAAATAATTATGAAATGTCCGGTTTACGTACACTAGAGACTGTAAGATTTGATCTCGCTCTGTTATAAAAAGTGTCAGATAAAGTGGTGACTAATCCAATTAATCATGTTAACACCAAGCGATTCTGTCGTAATTGCTAATTACCAAGGGGATTTGTCGGTCATTTTTTTATGTGCCTGTTAGTGTTTTGTTTTTTGAATACTAAAAGGCATGTTGAGGATGATTGTGATGGATTCTAAAGCTCAACTCACCGTTGATATAATAGCTAAAGTGGCTGAAGGCAGGATAACAATTGTCAATGCTGCTAAGTTACTCAGCAAGTCTCGACGCACCATTGAACGCCATGTAAAGCAATATCAGCAAGTTGGTATTCAATTCGCTATTCATGGTAACAGTGGTAAAGCCCCACCCAACAAAACGCCGGTATCAATAAAAAAAGCGGTGCAGGCCTTAATCAAAGAAAAGTATTTTGATTTAAATTTGCTCCATCTTGCGGAAAAGCTAGAAACCGATGAACACATTGTCGTGAAACGAGAGACACTGCGTGGTTGGGCACATGATATTCATCATGTTAAACGAGCCAAACGAAGACGTAGCAATGCTCGAAAACGCAGAGAGCGCATGGAAGCACCGGGTCTAATGATGCAAATGGATGGCAGTCCACATCTCTGGTTTGGGGATAAAAAGCACTGTTTAATTGCCATGATTGATGATGCAACCAGTGAAGTCTACGCCGAGTTCTTTCCCTCAGAAAGGACGGTTGGTTGTTTAAAAGTGATGCGAGATTGTATTGAAACCAAAGGCGTGTTCAAAACGCTTTATGTCGATAGAGCCGGTATCTTTGGCGGCCCTAAACGCTGCAACTTCTCACAGATGCAGAGGGCTTGCGAAGAGCTAGGGATTGAAATCATCTTTGCCAATTCACCACAAGGCAAAGGCCGTATTGAGCGAGCATTCGATACCTTCCAAGACCGTCTTGTTCCCGAGCTTAGGTTGAACAATATCAATGATATTGCTGCCGCCAATGCCTACCTTAAACACGTCTTTATTCCGCAGTTCTGGCAAACCAAAATTCAAGTTAAATCAAAGCAAGCACCTGAATTTACGCCTCTGTCGAAACACATCAACCTTGATAATATATGCGTCATTAAAGATCACCGCAAAATACGTAATGACCATACCTTCAGTTATGGCAACAAGTTCTACCTAATAGATTCACCGCTCAAGCACTCCATTGCCAATCAGAAAATCGAGATAAGGAACACGAGTGAAAAAGGGTTTACCGCTCACTTCGCTGGAAGAGAAATTGCCGTTTCTGAAGTCAATGAGCTTAGTAAATTAGCAATTGAAGATTTAGAGGTTCAAAAGAAACTAGAGGTGTTGGCCTTAGTTGAGAAACTCGGTAACGTCTCTAAAGCATCGCGCCAAAGTGGCGTGTCACGTGACACGATATATCGTCACTTAAGACTGGTTAAGCAAGGTGGCCCTGAAGCATTAAAACGCCAAGAAACACCTAATCTACGGCACAAAAACTGTGTGGATATTGGAATCGAGAAAGCGGTAATCGAGTTCTCTCTTAAACATCCTCACCTTGGTCAGCAGAAGGTGGCACATAAGCTAACAGAAGCATTAGGCATTGATGTTAGCCCAAATGGCGTGCGCAGTATTTGGTTGAGGAATGATATGAATACAACCGCACTGAGAATTGAGAGATCACTAGCTTTGTATGAATCAGCATAATAAATAGCCAGTTGTTTAACTGACTACTTTTTAATTACAACAACTGTTGCCCTCTTGAATTGGCGGGCATTTCACTGTTCCATATGAGCAATAAACGCAGCAGTCGCCGCTCAAAGGCTTTAGCAGTGATTTACATTTAGTGCATTCATAAAAAAATTGGCATGCAGTGGTTGGCATTTCTTCTTGCTGGCTGTAATCGCAATGTGGGCAAGTAATCGTCGATGAGAGTTCTATTTTCGCCATAGTTTAGTGTTCCTCTGAGGGTTTCAATATCGTTCAACTAGCGACGGCCTTACGACTTCACTAGTGAAGTATAACCAGCATTCTTTGTAGCCTTTGTTAGTGCATCAGGATTTGTTATTTCATCGTCAAATGTTACAACAGCAAGTTTATTTTCAAATGTCACTTCCACTTGTTTAACGCCTTTAACGCGCTCAAGTGCTTTTTCTACTGTTATCGGGCACGTTACACAATCCATAGACGGAACTTCTAACGTAACAGTTGCATCTTTTGCAAACGTCGCCGTGCTGCTTATCAACAATAAAGTTGTAATCAATAACTTCTTCATTTTTCTCTCCAATTAGAGTTAAGTGGTAGCACCTACACGACCCATATGATCCAGTAGTTGCTGGTAACAAAAACAAACGCCAACAGTGTGGTAAACCAAAATACTGCTTTTCGTCGTGTTCTTACCTTTGGGACTGCACAGGCCTCGTCATCCGCACAGTTTTCAACAGGCTGATGTATCTTCCACCCAGCAAAGCCAAATAAAACTACAACCACGAATATAAAAATAGGACGATAAGGGTCTAAGAGTGTTAAATGACTAATCCATGAACCACTTATACCCAATAAAAGTAGAACAAGAGGCCCAGCACAGCAGGCACTTGCACCGATTGCTGCGGCAAGCCCGCCTAAGATTGATAGTTGACTACTTTTTGCCATATTTAGGTTTATTACACTATTCTTTTAAGCATAGTATAAACTCCGTATATGGGTACGGAGTCAAGTGATGAGTCATTTTACGGTTGAAGTGACTGAATGATTGGGCAATCTTTATCACTTGGATTAGTTTTACAGTCTGAAATGAGCGAGACAAGACTGTCTTTAAGGTTAAGCAAATCTCTTAACTTACCTTCAATTACTGCAAGCTTTTGTTCAGCGAGTTGCTGAACATCTTCACAATTACCACCACTTAATCTTAATAATGATGATATTTCCGCCAACGTAAAACCTAAATACTGTGCACGCTTTATGAACAATACTCTTGAAAGTGCTTGTTCTGTATATTGCCTGTAACCCTGCATTGGTTTGATGGGTTGTTTAAGTAAGCCTTTGCGTTCATAGAAACGAATGGTCTCTACACCAACATTTGCCTCTTTTGCAAGTTTACTGATTGTATACATTGGCTACCTTTAATATTCTGGTTAATTCAATAATATACAAAACGTCTAATTAACTCATGCTTCAAAGGAAATATTTGCATATTTATTGAAGTGGATAATACTAACTGTTACCTTAAATACGACAAAATCGCTCGGTAATTAGACCGACATAATCCCTTGGTATTCACACTACTACACTTTTTTATGATTTCATCTGAATCTGACAGATAGAGATTGCTCTCTACAAAATTCTAGGATGATATTTCGAAAGTAACTTTCATCAGTCTTGTATCTTATAAAGAATAGTAAAACATTGTCCTCCTCCACCTCTGCCCTAATATCATTTATTCCCGCATCAATATTAATTTTGTCAGTATTCTCTATACGGTGTATGTCAGACGCTTTAAACTTCTCTTTGGCTAAGAGTTTCAAGAGTTCCATAGGATCGGTATTATCTGATAGGATTTCTACCCCGAGTTTCATACAGTTAACTCCAGTTATTGATGGCAATAGTTTTTATCGAACGGATATAATTTTCGATAATTACACTCATCAAATTTTAAGACGACTTGCACAATTGTCTCATCGAGCAAGTCGTTTATAGAAGAATTGAATTTCTCTTAGTAAGAGTCTCTCTCATATTGTGATCGTCGTGTATGCTGGGCGAATCGAAGTGGATTCATAAATATATCATCTGGCAGCTCAAAAGAATTGAGCATATTTGACTCTTCGGCGGGTAGAATGGGTAAGGTATTCTTAAGCTCATCAACATTATCATCTATTCTTGAAAACATGCCTTCGACAACTTTGTAGACTAATCCGTTTTTCATTGCTTTTACTAGCTTTCCGTAGTTGATTACATCAGATACATTAATAAACCACTCAGTAATGGTTATATATAATGTAGTTTCTTTATCTGTTTTTCGGCACGACATTGCTGTTATGAGGTTCGTTGTCCGCTCGCTGCAATTACTTAAAATTTTGAGGGAAACTCCGAGCTTGGGCGCTTTTTCCCATGTGCCAGATATTTTGCAGACAATCTCCTTCGTACCAAACTTATTTTCGTGTACAAAAAAATCCCTTTTGTAAACTTTTTCTATCACTTCTTCCGCGAGCACAGAGTTTTCTACTTTTATAAACCATGTTTCGAAGCCATTCTCCACGTGTGGTCTAAGTTGAAGGTCCCTTTTGATTTGAGTATTGCTAGCAGGCTTAATAATCAGTAATTGATTTAGGTTCTTCTGCTGCTCAAAAAAGGGTGAAAAGCTATCCTGCTCTGAACAAAGTTCAAAGATTGTTTTAAAATATTCGTTGTAGTCATAGTTATGTTCTAGCGTGACCGGGTCTACCGAAATCCACTCAAGAGCCACTGGACTGCCGTTTAATAGAAAGACTTGAGAATCATTTATTGGGCACTTATCTGGTCCCATAACCCAATCATTAGTTACTCGAGTTTCATCTGAGGCAATTGGATATCCAAAAATCAGATAGGTGAAGGATTGCATTCCTTGTCCCCTTAACCCAAAGGGTATAGGTTGGTCATCTGTATCCATCCATTCACCTACTCCGTCAATTTTTAGGAGTTTTTGAATGTATTTCTCAATTTTTTGGGCTCGAGGTGAAGGCTCTTCCAAATGACAAAAAAACTCAGGAAGTTCTGCTTCAGGGTCTTTAAGTCTGGCTTGGATATAATTGAATACAGCTTCTTGCAATGCTTTCGGCTTAGTAATATTTAAACAAAACTGGTCTGCATTGGTTGGAGCTAATTCATCTACGATATCGAAAAACTCTTCTTCCTTGAGGGGCCAGAAAGTTGGCATAAATACATTAAACGCGAGAAGCCTATAGCAAATTTTATTGAGCCATAGTTTGCTCTCGAGAACAGTTAAGTCTGGACATCGATCTATATTCAGATCCTTCCACTCGGAGCCTTCACTTAAATTTAAGAAGAGTGAATCGAAAATTTTTTCTTGCTTTGGCAAATCAAAGATTTCAAAAATTTTTTCTGTTAAGCCTAATCGGTTTGTATTGCAAAGTATTCGAGAGTTAAGTCTATCAACTAAAACAGGAAGCACAGATTTCAATTTTTTTAGTTCGCGTCCGCTTGATTGACTGTTTAGAGTGGCTAATTCAAACCATTGAGATTGATTGCTAGATGAAAGTATTCTTCGTCGTAAATCTTGATAGTTAGGGCAATGATAAATAGCCCACGCAATAATTTCGTAAGCTTCGCTAAGTTGGATATTCTGCAAACGACTTAAATTCTGCGCTTGTTTTTTTACATTTTTCAGTAGAGGGTGAAGTGTAGGCATATTCTCTCCAATAATATTATGCACAACATAGAAACCCGCCCGATCTGTGCTGCTTTGCATTATTGCAGAAAATTGAAATAGAATTTATTGCTGACTTTTTGGGATTTTTTTCGTCGGAATGTAATATTTTGCGGATACCAGCAGCCCCACTTCTGCTAGTTCCATTCTAAAGTCAACCTTTCAGAATTTCAACATTTTTAAAACTGTAAAGTTATGTGTCTTCAGCAGACCATCGCCTTGGCTGTGGTGACGATCCGCTTCGCTCAAAGAAGCTCTTCTACTGCAAGAGGATGGCCGTTTAGTATAGATCTATCCAACACATTCAAATAATAAAAGCTAAAAATAGTTGCTGTTAATAGCAGTTGCAGGCCATAAAACAAAGCTGATTCGTGCTAGCCTCTAATATTCGGTATTTAACATCGGAAAAATCAGGAAGGCGTTTAAAGGTGATAATAACCAAGAACCTTGGCATCATAACATAAATGTAAAAGGAATAAGAATAAGGCAGTCATGATTCGAAATACATCAATACTTTTTCTAATGAGCTTTTTTATATTCGCATGCACGTTTTCTAATGACGCATACGCCCAAGTGAAGAAAAGTACATCGGGGATATGTCATGATGCTTCGAGTGCATCCTACAATCGAACCAAGAATTTCGAAGCCTTTAGTACTATTGAGGCCTGCCTTGAAAGTGGTGGTCGATTACCTAAAACAAAATCGACATATCAACAAGCGGAAAAAGAAGCTGTTAGCGAAGGTAGAGCCTTTACCTCTGAATATGAAAGAGCCGATTGGCCGCATTGGATTGATGATGACAGTGACTGCCAGAATACACGCCATGAAATGTTGATATCAACATCCAGCATTCCAGTCGAGTTTAAAACAGAAAAAGGATGCCAAGTAGTGAACGGTGAATGGTACGATCCGTATTCGGGTAGCACATTTACTGATTCTACTGAACTCGATCTTGACCACATTGTTCCGCTAAAGTTTGCGCACGGTCATGGTGGCGATAAATGGTTCCGAGATAAACGACAGACATTTGCGAATGACCCTCAAAACCTTCTACCTGTTAAAGCATCTCTCAATAGACATAAAGGTGCAAAAGGTTTAGATGAGTGGTTACCCCCAAATCGTGCTTACCGATGTGAGTACATAAAGCGGTTTATGGGCGTAATTGACAAATATGGGCTTCTACTTATTCCTAGTGAAAAAAGAGTCATCAACAGAATGCAGAAAGCCTGTATAGGTAATTAGCCTACGTTAGACGATGGAAGAGTCATTGCGAAACATTGAATAACCGTGCGTTAGTCCAGTTACTTGTTCGAAGAAAGCAAGCTAGATTTATTCGTATTGCTATTGTAAATAGGTTTTTGACATGGAATGCACATACACAAATGAAGTAAAGGCAATTGTCGCCGACACCTACCTCGCTTATACCTCTGATATTGACGGTGCAGAGGCGTTCAGACGTTTTGTTTCGAGAGCAAAGCCTCTTATTGATGTTCGGAGAGACCCAACGTTTTCAGCGTTTACGGATGAAGAGCTGATTGATGAAATGGTTTTGCTAGAGGAAGATATACTTATTCTATTAAGAGGATATTCGTATAAAGGCTCCCGCTTACAGCTTGTAAGCAAGTAAACCGATGTTTAGTAACGTGAATAGATTTATTTAAGACAAAAGCGCAGACTTTCCTGAGAGGGCCATAAAGATACTATGTGCAATGGTGGTCTGCCGAGTACGTGAAGCAGACCTTGGCTCATTAAGATTTTAATGACACGAATGAGGTAATCAACGGTCATGCTACTAATAAAAAGAGGGCGTTCAGAATTCTGTGTCAGCTAGTTAGGCTTAAATATCTAATACACTATCCAGTCGCCCTTCGAAGTGGAT
>NZ_JAPFRE010000006.1 GCF_026183735.1 Alteromonas sp. ASW11-130
CCCATTTTGACTCGAGTTGGTTTAGACCAGGCAAATTGGAACCACCTGGTGGCAGGAATCGAGACCGAATTTCAATCAGTGGTGAGTATTGAAAAACTGATAAATCTTCGTGACAGAAATAAAGGATATAACACAGCGTAGCAATACTCTCTCGGGCCATTTTTAGCACAATCAGACAACAAACCTAAACAATGAATACCGTCAAGAATACGCGAGGGAAGTTTGCCCTCAAATCTACCCTCGCCCGGCTCGACTTCGGTCTTTAAAACCCAATCCAACATTCTTTAAGTTACAAACGAAAGAAAAAATTGAGATTTAAAAAAGTCGACTGATGTAAATATACTGATTTGCAGCGTCGGGCTGAGTGCCTGTCCTATTCGCTACCGTCAAGAATACGCGAGGGAAGCTTGCCCTCAAATCTGCCCTCGCCCGGCTCGACTTCGGTCTTTAAACCCCAATCCAACATTCTTTAAGTTACACACAAAAGAAAAATTGAGATTTAAAAAAGTCGACTGATGTAAATATACTGATTTGCAGCTTCGGGCTGAGTGCTATTTCCCGAGTGCCTGTCCTATTTACTCTATTCGGAGTGCCTGTCCTATTCGCTCTTACTAGAGTGCCTGTCCTATTCGCTTTCTTCGGAGTGCCTGTCCTATTCGCTTTCGCTATTCGCTTTCGCTCTATTCTATTCGCTCTATTCGCTATTGTGGTAAAATATGACACAGATAAAATAGATTCAGCTCATTAAATAAGTCCGTTTACAACGCCATTAATCTTATCTACGCACTAAAAATTAACTTTAATCGGCCACACAAACGACGTTAAAGCCATTGCGCCTCGATTGATATAAAGCCTTGGCTGCTCTGTCATACCATTCGGTAAAGCTTTCGCTTCCGTGCAACGAAGCCACGCCTAATGCAATTTGCAATTTTTCTTCTTCTACGGGGGCTTGCTTTCTTAGTTCACGCAATAATCTTTCGGCGAGCGCTTTGGCCTCTACGACAGTCGTGTGTGGACTCAGTATAATAAATTGATCTCCGCTCCAGCGCGCAGCAATATCAACTTCGCGAACGGTGGTCAAACAAATACTCGCCACGAATTTTAATTTACTTTCGAGCGCATTAGGTTTGCTGATACTATTGTCCGAGGAATTTTTTATCATCTCCAAGACGATTATTGCGGTGGCGGAATGAAAACGCTGAAATCTTGAGATCTCTTCCTGGGCTTTATGCATCATGTAGTTTCGATTGTATAAGCCAGTTACAGCATCATGATTAGATAAAAATTCAAGGGTTCTATTTTTCTCCAATAATGTGGATTGAAGGTGTTCCACCTCGGCAGTTTTGGTGTCAATTAAGGTTTGCCATTTAAGTTTAACTTTGCGATACCAAATTAACAAAACGAGTGATAAAACGCCTACTAAAATAGTTATCAGTATGGTTGAGAAAGAAGATTCATTTTGAATAAGGGTGGTATTCCAGCGTTTGTAAATTTCTACTTTGCGTGATTCAGGGATAGCATCCAGCGCGGCATTTAAAAGTGCTAGTTTATCCGTTAAAGCCGGATTTAAGCCGATACGTAATGAATCAAAGGGCTCAGCGTAGCCTACGACACTTAATTTTCGCATACCCAGAGTATTGATGTTTACGTTAACGCTAAGTAGTGCGCCAACCATTACATCAAGCGAGCCATTGGCAATTTTTAGTAAGCCCTCTCTTTCCGTTTTTAAGTATTCGACTTGTACTTCTGGGTAGTATCGAGCTAAATATTCTGCGTGGCGATATCCTTCAATGATTCCCAGTACACGGTTTCCAATACTTGAATATCCTTGGATCATAGGGGTGCCTTTTTGTGCCACAAACACATTAGGTGCCTCTAAGTAAGGATACGAGAACGCCAAATACTTCTTATTAGATGGAGTGGGGTTTATCAGCGTCACCATCTTACACGTCCCTTGCTTTACAAAGTCCAGCGATTGCTGCCAGCTATCTGTTGGCACAAATTCAAAATGTAAATCAGTAAGCTCAGTAATTAAAGCAAGGTAGTCTGCTGAGATCCCAATATGTACGCCATTTCTTAATGCTTCATAAGGCATCCAATCAGGATCGATACAATAGGTAATAGCTTGCTCTTCCTGACTTTTAACCGATGGAAAATAGGCAATAAAGAAACAAATTAACAAATATCGTAGTTTTAATGACACGTTTATGAACGACCCACATCAGCAACAGCGAGCTGGCACTTTGATTTTCAGCAATAAAGGTTGAGTATATAGTAACAAATTGATAATTGAAGTGAGTTAAGACGAGGTTATATAAAGAAAAAGCCCTTTTCAATGAAAAGGGCTTGTAAACTCACAACGGTAAAAGTATTACTTTTGAACGCGACGACGGCTGAACAAAACCAACGCCATTAAACCCGCTAGAGATAAAGAAGAAGGTAGCGGCACATCGAATAAAAACGCTTCTCCTAATTGAACTTCACCACCTTCTGCGAAGAGTAGCAATCCCCCAGCAGAATCAAAGATATCAGCAAAATTGTCATCAGGGAGCGCTGTGTCATAAACAAACTGATACGCCCATGGATCGCCTGCATCTGTATCACTTACGTCGAAAACCAATGCCGTCAAACCACCAAAAATAGTGTCGGTATTGACTTCAGCAAAGATATCGAACACATCAACAGAGAGCCCAAGAACAGACATATCTAATACCTGAATTGCTGGAAAATCGAAGTCGGTATCAAGATAGCCTGTATTCATGAAATCGTTATCGACTTCAACCAGCACCGAGCCGATGTTATAGCCACTAACAAACATATCTTGCAAGATAATCGCAGCTTGCGCTTTAGAGGCAGCAAACAATGAACAGCTTGCCAGTAACATTACATTGATGAGTGTCTTGAATTTTTTCATTATGTTTATCCTTTTTTAAAACGGGGGCGTAAAACACGCCCCACTACTACACTATGGATTTAGTTGAATGACTGTTGTACCTTGCGCTTCACCTTCGTCGTTATAGAAGGTTACGCCGCCCATGTAAGTTTCGTTAGCGTCAAGTCCGCGACTAGAGATACGAACGTTATTCCAACGACCTTCAATGGCGCGAGATGAACTCATAACACGAGTATTACGATTAGGCTCGCTCGCCACCCAAGAAGACAGCGTATACTCTGTAGATGCTTCACCCGCCAAGCCGTAAGCGAAAACCTGGACATAGTAAGCAATATCATTTTCTGCGTCGTTTAGTGGCTCTGGATTAATTAACAACACTTCTTCGTTAGAGTCTACATTACCTGACGAACCAACCTCTACGCAGTTATCAGGAATTGGGTTACATGCATATACTTGCAGGTCTAAATCTGCACCTTCAACCGCGACATCTTCATTAGACAAGCTGAAGCGCGCTACCTTTGTTCCCTCTGGAACTGGCACTTGAATCAGGCTGTAATCTTGATCCTCTATTAGTGAACTCGTCTTGGTCGCTGGTACAAAACCCGCGTAATCTAAGCTTGTACGACCTGAGTACATCATTTCTACGGGGAAGTGTGCACGACCACGTTTAAGATCAAGCGATAAGTATGCCGGAACATCGATATCAACGGTTACCGGCACGTTAATAGCTATTGGACTACGTACTTGCGTACCGTCAGCAGCTTCAAGTATTACTGCACCAAATTTATAACCTACTGGTGTTTCGTCATCGCGGGTAAAGGTAATGCTGTAACTGGCTTTTCCACCAGCTGCGACTTCAAGCATATCGCTATCAGTCTCAACACCTTCGCTATTGTACGTGGCAAACGATACATCCAGGTCTTCTAACCCTTCAATGGTTACAGTATAAGTGCCGCCAGTACCTGTCATATCGGTAACGGTGCGCGATACAGTCTTCGTCCCAAGTAGACCACCAAGGGCGATTGATGGATAGTTCAACTGGCTTGGCTCAAGTGAAAAACCTGAGGTTTCCAGTTCTGAACAGGTCGTCGAAGATGTTGCTTCAACGAAGCCGCTATTACCGACACCACACAAAAAGGCCAAATAATCAGCGTATTCTGCATTATAAGTTAAGCGTGGATCCATCGCAGGAACAGGATTTGCGTGACCAGCACCAAAATCAAACGGGTCGGCAGGCGTCACACCATCTTCTTTGAATACATCTTGGTACGCTGTGGTCATTAGCGCTGACTTAATTTGAGCCGGCGTCCAATCAGCATATTGTTCTTTGAACAAAGCAGCCATACCAGCGATATGAGGAGCAGCCATTGATGTACCGGTAAGATATTTAACTTGTTGACCGGCTAAATCGAACATGGGCGTACTTGTTGTAGCGGCAAGAACGTTCACACCTGGGGCGGTAATATCAGGTTTGATCAAATCATACGTCGAGCCGTTCGGCCCACGAGAAGATTGCTCGTCCATTATATTACCCACTTCGGTAATTTCCGTGAACAAGCCAGCACTCATTCTTACGGCCATATTCTCACCGCCTTCTATGGCAGCTTTAAAGCTTTCACCTACATCTCTAGCAATCATTCCGCCTGGAATATTTGCACTGTATCCCTCGCCCCCTAGCGCAGTTATTGGTCGGTCATCAGAGTAAATCAATACTGCGGCAGCGCCAGATAAACGCGCGCGTTCTACTTTCTCGACGAAAGCACAAGCTCCCCGTTCAATTAGAACTATGTTACCGTCAACTTCAGCGGCATTATCTAAAGGTGTGGGCGTCCCTGACGCTTCATAGCAACCCTTTAGCGGCTCACCCACAACCACTGACTCTTCAACGTCACCCGTCTCTGCTAATGGTTTAGTAATCGCACCTTCAACAAACGAATATATTTCTACCGGTTCACGTGAGGTTACTTCTATAGCGTTGATAGCGCGAGAACCATCATAGGTAGACATACCTACAGACATAACCCAAGGTGCGGGTGTACCTACTGTTTCAGTTGTTGGACCTGAGTTACCCGCCGATACTGATACAAATACCCCCGCATCTGCTGCACGAAGCATAGCTGCCGTAGGAGGTACGGTTAAGTCAGTGCGGCTACCACCGATAGAGTAGTTGATTACATCAACACCGTCTGCCACTGCCTGGTCGATAGCAGCCATGGTGTCACCGTAAAAACAACCTCGCTCTTCGGCACCTTCAGGACTAACATAATCTGAGTTCCAGCATACTTTGTACATGGCGATACGTGCGCGAGGAGCGATACCAGACATGACTCCAATTTCGCTACCCGCCATTTCGGCCACTACGCCTTCGTTACCTGCCGCTGTGCCCGCTGTATGACTACCATGACCATCTGAGTCACGAGGTGAGGCCATTTCACCAAGATCATATTGCACGTCGTATACCGCTTCGAATGAATCTTTATAATAGCGAGCGCCAATTAATTTGTTATTACATGCGAAAGTTTCATCAACGCCTGTATCACATGCACCAGCCCACCCTAGAGCGGACGGATCTGAATAAGAGCCATCATCGGCAAAGCTTGGATTTTCGGGCGTGATACCAGTATCTAATACGCCAACGATTACGTCTTCACCTTTAATTCCTAATGTATGCTGACCACCTGCTCCGGTTAGGCCTAAGAATGCAGAAGTATTGGCAGTAGCGGGCTGGTGTAGTTCATCTTCCCATACTTTCGCCACATCTGGATGCTGACGAAGCGCTTTTGCCTGTGATTTGTTAAGTTTTGCAGAAAAGCCGTTGAAGCTGTGTACGTAGTTGTGCAGAACCTTCACGTTACCAAGATCTTTTGCAACTTTATTTTGTTTTGCACTAAGCGCCTTGGTATAAGCCTTCATTCTTGAAGATTGCGCGTTATAACGGTTTCCTACCTGAGCTACTAACTGATTATTGGGAACCAGTTCGCCTAACGCTTGAGCCTGCTCAACACCAGCAGGTTGTTTCAATTGAACGATGTATAAGCCAGAGCTCTTTTGGACGCCGCTGGTCGAATACGCTTGTTTTGCAATGATTGGATTATTTGAAATTACTTCCTGGGCGGATGCTGCTGCGGTGAGTGATGCAGTAACAGCCAGGGACACCATAGTCCCAACAACACTTTTTTTAAACATCTTTTGCGTCTCCCGATGACACGATTTTTATCATTCTTATCAGGGGGAATGTAGGGAGTAAAGCCGAGACGACTTCCATCTATACAACAACCCCGATGGCTCTTTTTGAATCCAACATAAAGATTCGATTGGCTTATTTTTGTAATTATTAGAATGTCGTTTTATTAGCACGATGCAACAAAACAAATTTTTAACAAACACGAATTGTGCCAACTTATAAAATAGCATTAAAAACAAAAAGTTAAATGTTACAAAGATGTTGCAACACCGGGAACTGTAAAATAATTTGACAGCCGCAGAAGTTGGCTTTTACCTCAACGGACAAATCTTATACAGCGAACGAAATGAATATTTCTAAAGCAGGGGGGATATTAGTATGAAAAGGTTAAATTTATAAGATTTAACGAAATTGTTACATGTCAGGGAATTTTACGACCCGCACACAAAGCTTATTGGGTGCGGGCCGAATAGTTATAGCATCTCAACCGCTAATGCTACCGCTTCGCCACCGCCAATACATAACGTAGCCAGCCCTTTTGAGAGATTTTTTGCTTTCAAAGCATGGAGTAGCGTGACCAAAATACGAGCACCAGATGCCCCTATAGGATGCCCTAATGCGCACGCGCCACCATTAATATTTACTTTCGTTTCGTCGAGTTCTAACTTGCTGATAGCCAACATGGTAACCATAGCGAAGGCTTCATTTATTTCGAATAAGTCTACATCGTCTTTGTTCCAATCAGCGTTTTTCAACGCTTTTTCTACCGCACCGACGGGTGCTACTGTGAAGTTTTCAGGCTCAATAGAATGGGTGGCATGGGCAACGACCTTTGCTATTGGCTGCAAGCCCATTTCTTTAGCTTTTGCTTCGCTCATTACCAATAGCGCTGCAGCTCCATCAGAAATAGAACTGGAATTTGCTGCTGTAACAGTACCCTCTTTCTTAAATGCAGGGCGCAGTTGTGGAATTTTATCTGGACGAGCTGAAGCTGGGCCTTCATCGGTGTCTATAACTACCTCACCTTTTCGAGAAGACACAGTTACCGGAGAAATTTCGTTGTCAAACGCCCCGGTTTCGATTGCTGAACTGGCTTTAGAAAGCGAACTTAATGCAAATTCATCCATTTTTTCACGGGTGATCCCTTCTTCATCCGCGGTCGCCTGCGCAAAACACCCCATAGCTTGACCATCATAAGCATTCTCCAGACCATCCAACATCATGTGATCTACTATCTGCCCGTGCCCCATACGATAACCCGTACGCGCCTTTGGCAACATGTATGGCGCATTAGACATACTTTCCATCCCTCCCGCCAAGACTACTTCAGCGCTGCCTGCTTTAATCAGGTCGTTAGCTAGCATGACGGCTTTCAAACCTGAACCACAGACTTTATTGATGGTAGTTACGCCCGCACTCAAGGGTAAACCCGCTTTTAAAGAAGCCTGGCGGGCAGGCGACTGACCTAAACCTGCGGGTAAAACACACCCCATAATTACTTCATCTACCAAACTGACATCGATCCCATCGATGACAGCCTCAATAGCCACTGCGCCAAGCTCAGTAGCCGAGACGGATGACAGCCCCCCGTTAAAACTTCCCATTGGCGTTCTTTTAGCCGCCACAATGACGACAGAATCGGTATTCATACCCTCTCCTCTTCTTTTAAAGCGTTTGTAAGATAAGTGTACTCAAGGCTTTTAATCCATACCTATAGCACTTTCGGTCGGTTTCCCGCTAAACGTCGTAACGCTTTGTTGCCAGAGATTGACGAATAATTCGCGTTACTTTACCTTAACGTTAATTGCGATTTACGTTAACGTAAACCTGAAGTATCTGCGTGTCAATTTCAGCGCCAGCGGTTCGACGCTGCGCTGTGTCAAAAGCTTTACAAGAAAAACGCAGAAATAATAAAAAGCATCTTATTATTAACGAGGTAGCCATGAGCAGCCAACAGCAGGAACCAACATTTACCATTGGTGAACTGGCCCGGGATTACGACATTACGCCTCGCTCCATCCGATTCTACGAAGAACAAGGTTTGATGAGTCCAGAGCGTACCGGGCAAAACCGAATTTACACAGGTAAAGATCGCGTAAGACTGAAACTGATCCTCAGAGGCAAAAGACTAGGATTCTCGTTAGCAGAAATTAAGAACTTATTTGAATTATATGATTCAAACCCGAATTCAGCAGTCCAGCTTGAAACCATGCTGGCGCTGACCGAACAAAAACGTGCTGTTCTACGACAACAATTACACGATATTCAAATGTTGATGAGTGAATTGGATGACGTCGAAGGACGTTGTCGTGAAGAACTGGCCGAATTAAAAAGAGGAAATATTGTATGAATGCCCCCTACCCTACACTGAATTTCGATTTGGGCGAAGATATCGACATGCTGCGCGATCATGTTTACCAGTTTGCGCAAAAAGAAATTGCCCCCCTGGCTGAAAAAGCCGACGAGGCGAACGCGTTTCCTAATGAATTATGGCCTAAGTTAGGCGATATGGGACTACTCGGGGTGACAGTTTCCGAGCAATATGGTGGTTCTGACATGGGTTACCTCGCCCACACGGTTGCGATGGAAGAAGTCAGCCGCGCATCTGCTGGCATCGGCTTAAGCTATGGTGCACATTCTAATTTATGCGTGAACCAAATTTTCCGCAATGGTAATGATGCACAGCGTGAGAAATATCTTCCTAAGTTGGTGTCTGGTGAACATATCGGAGCATTAGCGATGAGTGAACCCAATGCGGGTTCAGATGTAGTCAGCATGAAATTGCGCGCTGAAAAGAAAGGCGATAAATACATTTTGAATGGAAATAAAATGTGGATCACCAACGGACCTGATGCCCACACTTTCGTAATTTACGCCAAAACCGACCCTGCCGCAGGCCCCAAAGGTATGACTGCGTTTATCGTAGAACGGGATTTCGCTGGCTTTAGTCAAGCTCAGAAGCTAGATAAATTAGGCATGCGCTCGTCAAATACGTGTGAATTAGTATTTGAAGATTGTGAAGTCCCTGAAGAAAATGTGTTAGGTAACGTTGGCGAAGGGGTTCGCGTACTAATGAGTGGTCTCGATTACGAGCGTCTGGTTCTGTCTGGCGGTCCATTAGGTATCATGCAGGCATGTATGGATGCAGTGGTACCTTATATACATGACCGCGAGCAATTTGGCCAGTCTATCGGCCAGTTCCAGCTGGTGCAGGGAAAAGTCGCTGACATGTACACCCAGATGAACGCAGCTCGCGCCTATGTATATGCAGTAGCAAAAGCGTGTGACCGTGGCGAAACCACGCGTAAAGATGCGGCAGGCGCAATTTTATATTCAGCAGAATTAGCCACCAAGATGGCGCTGGATGCAATTCAGTTATTAGGTGGAAACGGTTATATCAACGAATATCCTACCGGGCGCTTGCTGCGTGACGCCAAGCTTTATGAAATAGGCGCAGGGACGTCGGAAATACGTCGCATGCTTATCGGGCGTGAGCTGTTCAAAGAGTCAGAATAAATAAACGTTTAACGCAAATTTATGCCGCGCGTATGTGAATGCGTATTCGCGGCTATTTTAGGATCAAAAGGAGGGTAACTCGTGCCCATTCTTCGAAGTGCAGTAAATGCAAAGTCTGAAGCGTTTACAGAAAACGCCGCGCATATGCAAAAGCAGGTAGATGACCTGAAGGATAAGATCGCGCAAATAAAACAAGGCGGTGGAGAAAAGTCTAACCAACGTCACGAAGCTAGAGGAAAACTGTTACCTCGTGACCGCATCAATGGCTTACTGGATAAAGGCTCACCTTTTCTAGAAATTGGTCAATTGGCCGCATGGGAAGTCTATGATGACTATGTCCCCGGCGCTGGCGTTATTGCAGGTATTGGTCGAGTTTCCGGCATCGAGTGTATGATTGTCGCCAACGATGCCACGGTGAAAGGGGGGACATATTACCCACTCACGGTGAAAAAGCACCTGCGCGCCCAAGCCATCGCAGAGGAAAATCATCTTCCCTGTATATACCTTGTTGATTCAGGCGGTGCTAACCTGCCACGCCAGGACGAAGTGTTTCCAGACAAAGAACATTTCGGTCGCATCTTTTTCAATCAAGCTAATATGTCAGCTAAAAATATCCCCCAGATTGCGGTTGTTATGGGGTCATGTACGGCTGGGGGTGCTTATGTTCCCGCCATGGCAGATGTGTCCATTATTGTAAAAGAACAAGGCACAATATTTTTAGGGGGGCCCCCTTTAGTGAAAGCCGCTACTGGTGAAGTAGTTTCGGCTGAGGAATTAGGTGGTGGCGATGTACATACCCGTACTTCGGGGGTGGCCGATCAACTCGCTAACAACGATCATCATGCTTTGCAATTAGCAAGGGATGCGGTTGCAAGATTGAATCGCACTAAACGTCTGGAAATGGATGTTAAACCCAGCTGTGAACCAATATATAAAAGTAGCGAAATCTACGGCATCGTTCCAAAAGATACACGCAAGACATTTGACGTAAAAGAAATTATTGCGAGAATTGTAGATGGCTCAGAGTTCGATGAATTTAAACCACTTTATGGAACCACATTAATTTGTGGTTTCGCCAGGATCTTTGGTTATCCGGTAGGTATCGTTGCCAATAATGGTATTTTATTTGGCGAAAGCGCGCTTAAAGGTGCTCATTTTATTGAGCTTTGCGCTACCCGTAAAATCCCCTTGGTTTTTCTACAAAACATTACCGGTTTTATGGTTGGAAAACAGTATGAATCTGGTGGTATTGCAAAACACGGGGCCAAAATGGTGACAGCAGTGGCATGCGCTAACGTACCAAAGCTAACCGTGCTGATTGGCGGGAGCTTTGGCGCGGGTAACTATGGTATGTGTGGACGGGCCTACGATCCCCGCTTTTTGTTCATGTGGCCTAACGCCAGAATTTCGGTAATGGGTGGCGAGCAGGCCGCAGGCGTTTTAGCTCAGGTTAAACGGGATCAGAAAGCACGAGTAGACGAAAGCTGGTCAGAAGAAGAAGAGAAAGCGTTTAAACAGCCTATTATCGATACATACGAAACACAGGGTCATCCTTACTATGCCTCAGCCAGATTATGGGATGACGGTGTTATCGATCCTGCCGACACCCGAATGGTGCTAGGACTTTCGTTATCCGCAGCATTGAATAAACCCATAGAAGACACCCGTTTTGGTGTGTTCCGCATGTAGCGCGAGAGGAATCGAAAATGGAAAATGCAACTGAACAATCTATTCTTTACCGCGTTGATGATCGTGGTGTAGCTTTTATTACGCTAAATAAACCCGCTAAACATAACGCGTTTGACGACCAAATGATCAGTTTGCTGACTGAGTCATTTAAACGAGCGGGAGATGACGACACAGTACGCGCAATCGTACTAGAGGCGAAAGGCAAAAGCTTCAGTGCTGGTGCAGATTTAAGTTGGATGCAAAGAATGGCTTCTTATAGTCATGCAGAAAATGAAAAAGATGCTATGGCACTTGCCACTATGTTACAAACGTTATACACCTTGCCCAAAACAACTATTGCGAGAGTTCAAGGGGCGGCATTTGGTGGCGCAGTGGGATTAGTGGCCTGTTGCGATGTGGCCATAGGCAGTAAGCTTAGCAAGTTCTGTTTAAGCGAAGTAAAAATTGGTCTTATACCCGCCACCATCAGCCCATATGTGATTGAAGCTATGGGTGAGCGTATTTGCCGACGTTATTTCCAGACAGCGGAAGTATTTTCTGCACAACGTGCCAGACGATTAGGTTTATTGAGTGAGTCAGTGACGGAAGAAGAGCTTGACGTCACTATCGACCAAATCATTGACCAGGTGGTTAAAAATGGCCCCAACGCAGTCGCACAGGCAAAACGACTCGTGCGTGAGGTCGCCTACCAACCTATAACACCTGAGCTAATGCAACAGACCAGCAAAATGATTGCAGACATTCGTGTATCTGACGAAGGGCAGGAAGGCTTACATGCGTTTTTAGAAAAGCGTCCCGCAAAGTGGCAGGAGAGCTAAACATGATAAAGAAAATTCTTATTGCAAACCGCGGTGAAATTGCCTGCCGAGTGATTAAATCTGCTCGTAAAATGGGTATCGCTACTGTCGCAGTCTACTCTGATGCCGATGCGAATGCCCTGCATGTACATAAAGCTGACGAATCTATAAATATTGGCGCTGCCCCGTCTAAAGAAAGTTATCTGGTCGCAGATCGAATTATTGAAGCAGCAAAAAAGCTGAATGTCGATGCTATCCATCCCGGTTATGGCTTTCTTTCAGAGAACGCAGCCTTCGCGGAGAAATGTAAGCAGAATGATATTATTTTTATCGGCCCGCCTACCTCGGCTATAGAAGCGATGGGATCTAAGTCTGCGGCAAAACATATCATGGAAAAAGCCGGCGTACCTTTAGTTCCTGGCTATCATGGTGACGATCAGAGCGAGAGTCTGCTAAAAAAATCCGCTGACGATATGGGTTATCCTGTATTGTTAAAAGCTGCGGCCGGGGGTGGCGGCAAAGGTATGCGTCTGGTCAGCTCCGAAACTGAATTTAAGGAGGCGCTGGCAGCAGCGAAACGTGAAGCCAATGCCAGTTTTGGCGACGATACTATGCTGGTAGAAAAGTATCTAACCCAGCCACGTCACGTTGAAATTCAGGTGTTTTGTGATCAGCACGGAAATGGTGTTTACCTGTTTGAACGTGATTGCTCTGTGCAGCGACGTCATCAAAAGGTAATTGAAGAAGCACCAGCACCTGGTTTATCTGACGATACTCGAAAACAAATGGGCGAGGCTGCGCTAAAAGCGGCGCAGGCTATCGATTATGTGGGTGCCGGTACAGTAGAGTTTCTTTATGATAAGGACGGTAGCTTCTATTTCATGGAAATGAATACCCGTCTCCAGGTAGAACATCCAGTAACCGAATTTATTACTGGCGAAGACTTAGTTGAATGGCAAATCAAAGTTGCACAGGGCCAACCGCTCCCTAAAACGCAAAACGAGTTGACTATACGCGGTCACGCGTTTGAAGCGCGTATTTACGCAGAAGATCCTGACAACGACTTTTTGCCTTCCACAGGTCGCCTAACGCTATTACACCCCCCCCAAGAAAACAAACATGTACGTGTAGATACGGGTGTGCTTGAAGGTGACGAGGTTTCAGTCTACTACGACCCTATGATCGCAAAATTAGTGGTATGGGACGAAGACCGTGACAAGGCGTTACAACGACTGCTCAAAGCCTTACGTGAATACTACATTGACGGCGTGACCACCAACATAGAATTTTTATATAACGTAGCGGCAAGTAAGCCGTTTGGTGAGCAAGATTTGGTGACGACCTTTATTGAAAAGAATAAGCACGTTCTATTTGCCGATGAAGTCGAACCAGATGTTGAAAAGCTGCCGATGATGGCTGCATTATTGTTGCTTGTAGAACAGCAACAAACGATGAAATTCGCCAGCGACCCTACTTCACCCTGGTCTTTACCTACTTCTTGGCGTGCCAATGAGCAGCACGAACAAATATTAAAATTGCACTATGCTGGGAAAGATTTCGAGCTGAACGTGCGGGTACTGAATGACGGCCAAACAGGAGTCACTACTAATACTTGGCAAGTCAGTTATCAGTCTAATCAGTGGATGATTTCCGGCCAGCTATCCGAGCATAGTTTGCAGGTGAATTTAGATGGTCATCGTCAACGCTTTACCTGGTCAGAAAAGAACAATCAGTTTGTAATATTTGCAGCGGATGAAGCCTATCACTTTACCCATTACCTACCTGACTTAGGTGTAGAAGATGATGTTGATAGCGGGCAGGGTTTTAATGCCCCGATGAATGGAACCGTGGTAGAGCTGTTAGTAGAGCCTGATAATGTTGTTGAGAAAGGGACCACACTAATGGTTATGGAAGCCATGAAGATGGAGCACAGTATCAAAGCGCCAGCGAGAGGCAAAGTGACTTCATTTTTCTTTAAAGCAGGTGAGTTAGTCGATGGTGGCGCGCCCCTGTTGGAGTTTGAAGAAGATGAATAAACATCACTACCCTACCCAGGTCAGCATTGTTGAAGTTGGCCCCAGGGATGGTTTGCAAAATGAAAAATCTCATGTCTCAACTCTCGATAAGGTGGAATTGGTACACAACCTTGCCAATGCAGGACTAAAGCGTATTGAATCAGGTAGCTTTGTGTCACCTAAATGGGTACCACAGATGTCTGATTCACCCGATGTATTTGGGCGTATCAAACGCCAACAGCAGGTCGTTTATTCAGCGCTGACGCCAAACATGAGAGGTTTCGAGGCGGCGATGGAAGCCGGTGTTGACGAAGTGGCTGTATTTGGTGCGGCGTCAGAAAGTTTTTCTCAGCGGAATATTAATTGTTCAATTGATGAAAGCCTTAAGCGATTCGAACCTGTAATAGACGCAGCCCAAAAGTCAGGCATTAGAGTGCGCGGCTATGTTTCATGCGTTCTCGGCTGCCCCTATGAAGGTGAGATTGCTCCACAGGCAGTAGCTAGCGTAAGCAAGCAGCTACTCGATATGGGATGCTATGAAATTTCTCTTGGCGACACTATCGGCACCGGAACACCTGTTAAGACAGCATTAATGCTTGATGACGTAATTCGACATGTTCCTGTTAGTCGGCTGGCTGCTCATTTCCATGACACCTATGGTCAGGCACTGGCGAATTTAACTATTGCTTTGCAATACGGCGTAGCGACTATTGACAGCGCAGTCGCAGGATTAGGCGGTTGTCCTTATGCCAGAGGAGCAAGTGGAAACGTTGCAACGGAAGACGTGGTTTATATGTTAAATGGTATGGGTATAAAAACCGGAATCGATTTAAATAAACTATTACACGCGGCTCGCAGAATCAGCAGCGTGATTCAGCGCTCCCCCTCTTCAAAAGTATTTAATGCTTTAGGGTAAAAAAATAGCGCCTGACTATTCAAGGCGCTATTTTTCATTTTTATATTTATTTTTCAGCGTTTAGCTTTGGTTCTCTGAGACGGTCTTTAAGTTCTCTAACCCTTTCTCAAAGTCTGGTCCTATCATGTCATCCATCATCAGCACAAAATAGCGTTCAACTGGATTATTGCCTACTTCTCCTTTGTCGACCCACGTGACGCGGGTTTCCCCATCACCGATAGGTTCTAGTTCAAATTGGCCGGTGGAGCCCATCTCAAATTCAGGAAAATATAAGCTATAAACCATTCTTTTATTATGTTCTAGCTCGGTAATTTCCATTTGACCGCTCCCCTCACTTTCACTTATCCATTCAGAGCGCATTCCGATAGCGCGATCCGGCCCTTTGTATGTGACTTCCATTGCTGGATCCCGTTTGAACCATACACCCCATTTAGGCCAAGCCTTGAGATCGACAACATTCGCGTAAATAGTTTGAGGTGACGCGTTAATAACTATGCTGCGTTTTACTTCATACTCTTTGGGTAACGTAAAACCCACTGCCACTGCAATAATGAGTATTGCCGCAACCGCCACCAGAATTTTCTTTAACGCTGACATGTTTTTCTCCATGTGGTTGTTACTTAAATTACTTTATAACACTTTATTAACATTTGTTAGTGAAAAATGTCTCAAAATTTCGGTTGAATTGACGTATGACATACTGACGTACCTGTTCTGCGTTGATACTCTGTACCCATTCAATTCGGCTTCCCGCACTGCTTTCTGCACAGGAAATCGTTCCTGCACGCGGCGAGGTTAACTCGACTGAAACGTGTGTAGATGTGGTCTGCCAACACGATTCGGATACCCCCAGCAAAGCAGTGGCCAAAATATCCCACATAAAATAAGTAAACTCATAAGTAGGGATTGCGGTAGTGGTTGCGGCCCAGAATTGTCCAGCTAAATCAGCTAACTCCGTTTTCACATTCGATAGTTCAAATAAAAACTGTCGATCAATAGGAAGGGAATTAGTGGCGTCTAAGGGGACCAAACACAGGTTAACGCCCGATTCTATTAGCACTTTCGTTGCCTGAGGGTCCCAATACGCATTCCATTCCTGAGAACCATCGCTGTCGTGCATAGCAACATTCCCTTTTACGCGGATTGCCCCACCCATCCAGATAACTTGTCCTATATTATTCTTATACTCTGAATGACCTTCAATTACATATGCAAGGTTGGTTGCTGGCCCTGTCATCAATACGGTGACTTGCTCACACGCGTTTTGCAAATATTTTGCTACCCAAACATGTGCCGGCTCATCCACTACATTGGCCCGCGCTTCCTTCGTTCGCAACATTACCGGCAATGCATGGCAAAACTTAGGTTGTGCTCGCCAATCTGCCGGAAAGGGGTTTAGCCCCGCAAGATTACCTAGGGCTACCGGAATGGACTCATTATTAGTGAGGCTGAGAATTTTTAGCGTAGAGGTCAGCGCATCTTCTGGATAACAGTCTGCTGGCGTAATGGTGATACCCACTACTTCGATGTGTTCCATGGTTAACAGTAATAGCAGTGAAAGTAAGTCATCAATGCCACCATCGTGATCAAAAATCACTTTTCGCCTTTTTACGCTATCTTTATGCTGCATAGGGAGTTAACTGGCTTATTTTAAGTTAGTGTGTAAGATAAATACGTTACCATGAATTATATCTCGGCACAGCGGTACCGTGTCATATTACCAGGAGCACCGCCATATGGTTGATAAAAGTTCACGTTACATCAGTAATTTAACCCGCGACACCTATGCTTTGATATTGGCAGGTGGCAAGGGCTCTCGTTTACATGAGCTTACCAATTGGCGCGCAAAACCAGCCCTCTACTTTGGCGGTAAATTTCGCATTATTGATTTTCCCTTATCAAACTGTGTTAATTCAGGCATCCGTCGAATTGGAGTGGTGACACAATACAAATCTCACTCTCTTATTCGACATCTGGTTCGCGGCTGGGGACACTTTAAAAAAGAGTTAGGTGAATCGGTCGAGATTTTACCTGCCTCCCAGCGATTTTCTGAAAGCTGGTATGAAGGCACAGCGGATGCTGTATTCCAGAATATTGATATTATCCGCGACGAATTGCCTAAGTATGTAATGATTTTATCCGGGGACCATATCTACCGTATGGATTACGGCCACATGTTAGCGCATCATGTCGAAAATAATGCAAAAATGACGGTATCGTGTATGGCGGTGCCCCTTGAGGAGGCTGCGGGGGCGTTTGGCGTGATGTCAGTTGATGAGCATTACCGTATCCTTGGTTTTGAGGAGAAACCAACCCAGCCAGTACCGTTACCCCATGATCCCACACATTGTTTGGCATCAATGGGTAACTACGTGTTTGACACCGAATTTTTATTCGAGCAACTTCGCCGTGATGCACAAAACTTAGGCTCTGAACGCGACTTCGGTAAAGACATCATTCCGGCCATTATTAAAGATCATAATGTATTTGCGTTTCCATTTGAGAAATCGGCGGGCGGCGATGTATATTGGCGAGACGTGGGGACCATTGACTCTTTCTGGCAGGCTAACATGGAGATGGTAGCCCCAGTTCCTCAACTAAACCTGTATGACCAAAAGTGGCCTATCTGGACATATCAAGAGCAACTCCCTCCAGCAAAATTTGTTTGGGAAGATCCCGGCCGCCGAGGAGAAGCCATCAACTCTGTCGTATCGGGGGGATGTATTATCTCAGGCTCAACGTTACGTCGAAGTCTGGTATTTTCAAATGTTCGAGTCCACTCATACGGACTTATTGAAGAAGCCGTCTTATTGCCAGATGTTGAAATTATGCGGCATTGTAAACTGAAAAAGGTAGTTATTGACCGCGGATGTGTTGTCCCCGAGGGAACAGTAATTGGATATAACCATGAAGAGGACCGCGCCAGAGGGTTTCGAGTATCGGACAAAGGCGTAGTTCTGGTTACCAGAGAAATGCTAGGTCAGCCGGTCGGTGGCCTCAATCCTGAAGCGTAAATCAACACTTATGTATGCTCAGCACGTATGCATTACTGCGAGCTTTCTTGATACCACTGAGTCAAGATTGCTTCGATTAGTTTTGCCGTGTGTTCGGGGTATTCCAACGGAAACATGTGTCCCCCCCGTGTGATGATATGTTTCAGCGCGTTTTGTTTAACAAACACATCCCGCATGGCTGGCATACATACGGTCGATGACTCTCCCGTTACCAGCAAAGATGGACATTGAAGTTTGCCCGCATAATAATTTAAATTATCGGCAACGTTACGAAAAATTGAAGCCTCGACCTCATGGCTAAAGGTAAGTCGAATAGCGTCTTGTTCTGCATTCGTAGCACTTCTCACATAGTCTTCTATACACCGCCTATCCATATTCGAAAAGAGTGTTTTAGCCGAAAAGTAGTCTACCATGTCCGTTGAATGGGGCCAGCTTATGTTGCGCGTTTGTGCTAAGCCTGCTGGGGTAACTTTATCAATCCACGGTGTTTTCTTTAGTAGCTTTATTAAATACCTTCGCCACCCCGTCACTAAGGGGGGATCAAGCATAATCAGGCCGGCCACTTTTTCAGGTGCTAAACATGCAGCCATATAGGAAACCACTGCACCGAACGAATGCCCTACTAAAAATGTTTTATTGTATGATGCGCTGTTTTCATCAATCTGTTCCAATACTTCCTTTACAATAAATGGCCAATTGTTAGTAACCGGCAAATGTGGCTCGTGCCCATACTTTTCTTTACCTGAAATGCAAATATTGTCTGACACAGCATCAACTAAAGCACGGTAGCTTCCAAACGGAAAACCATTCGCATGAACGAATTGGACAGGAATCAGCTTGTCAGAGTGTGAGGTCATCGTTAATTAAATCCAATTATAAGGTATTGGCGCACGTGTTTATTTTAGTTATGATGCACCTTAACCCAACTCATCTGACCAGATCAAATGTTTGTAGACGAATTACTGACTTTACCAGAGCCGATAAAGCTCTCCACAACTCACAGCGAGTTCACCGAGTTAACTATTCCGAAAAACTGGGCGCAAGGCCGCACCGCATTTGGTGGAATTTCCGCAGCCATGGTTTATACAGCGATTAAACGAATCGTTAATGACGATAGCAGTTTGTTACGTTCTTTTACCACAAACTTTATTGGTCCATTGGCGCTAGATACCGCATTCACTATAAAAGTTACCAAACTACGAGAAGGTAAGAGTGTGTCGCAGTACACGGGTGAGGTTATCCAAAATGGACAGGTGAGCGTGTTTTCCCAGGCCTGTTTTGGTCTAGCCCGAAAATCTAAAATTGCGGTGGAAAATAAGCAAGAGCATTCCATGCCAGCGCCTGACAGAGCTAAATTTATCCCGCAGATACCTAAAGTTACGCCAAAATTCATTCAGCACTTCGATTTATCCATCGACAAAGGCGGAATACCTTTCACTGGAAAGAAATCAGCGCTATACGAAGGATTTATGCGTTTTGCCAAGCCCCCAAAACAGATTAATGACGCTCATGTTATCGCCATGATTGACGCTTGGCCTCCCACCCTGTTGCAGATGCTACGATGGCCTGCGCCTGCAAGTACAGTCAGCTGGAATGTTGAGTTTATACATCCGCATCGCCATGTAAGCGGTGAAGACTGGTTTGCATATAAGGCTGAGACACGTCAAGCTGCTGATGGTTATGGGCATGTTGAAGCAACAATCTGGGACAAGCATAATCAGGTAGTAGCCCTAAGTCGGCAGACCGTTGCAGTGTTCGATTAAATCAGACAAAATTAGTAGAGCATAAACGCGCTGGGATTAAACAGGGAAATAACGCTTAAACACTGTAAATTAGTTATATCCAGCGCGTCCTCAAGATCATCTATTTCCAATGCCAACGATTCATGCAAATGTGGTTCTAAATTGCTGTAACTGGGATAAATTTCAGGGTTTACATTATCCAGTGCTAACACGTAACTTAGCTGTAATATGCGCTCGTCTTCCAGCGCCCTTTCATTAAAGACCTGGTGAATCTCGTTTACCGGGCGATAAATCGATTCTGGAATACCCCATTGTTTTACTAACTCTGCTGATAATTCAGCATAAGTAAAATCTAAAATAGCGTGTTGGAGTTCTGCCGGACTCACTCGTTCATTAAAAGCCTGACATCGTTCAGCCTGTTTCGGATGCGACTCCGAAATGACAAGTTCCCCAATATTGTGAAGTAAACCTGCAACAAAAAGTCTTTCTGGTTCTTTTATACCCCGTTGCTCAGCTATAAATTTAGCCAATAAGCCACACGACACGCTCTGTTCCCAAAATTTGTCCAAATCTATAACTGAACCGTCAACTTCGCTAAATGCATGAGTGACCCCATATGCCAATGCAAGATCATACGCAGCGCGTGTACCTATGACTTGCAGCGCTTTGCTAATCGTTTCAATTTTATTAGGAAAACGATAAAGGGCGCTGTTTGAAACTTTAAGAATTTGCGCAGCCAAAGCGGGATCGAAAGAGATAATGTCAGCTATATCATCGATTGTCGCTGAGTTGTCGTCGAGACACTCTTTCAAACGGGTTACCGCATCGGGTAAAACATAAATGTCTTTAGCGTTTACGGCAATATCTTGTACGCTCATTGAATAGCAACTCCGAAAGCAATCCTGCCACTTAGTGGATCGCGTATTTCAGTTCCGTTGATAATTGAGGTTATCCTGACTATTACGTATAGGCCATTAACCTAGCCAGTTGCAACTATTTTACTGAGTTTTTTATAATTAATCTTCTATTGATCAATTTCCAGAACTATCTTTTTTTATTTTCGATATTAGTTTTTCTAATAGTTAACCAGCTGCCACCTCCTTATAAGCTGCTGGATTGGTATACTCTATCTCGAGAAAATTTATTTCATCTACTAAAAATAAGTTAACCTGACATGAGATATTGTGCTGCAATCCTGCGTTGAGTACCGCATAATTTAGATAGTCGATTTCAGATGGTTTGTCTGCCTTCAAATCCCACCACATAGATGCTTTACATTTTCATCAATTGTCAGCATTTGTGTTGCTAACTACATTAAACGGAACACGGTCTTTAATAACCACGTAGGATGGAAATGTGGTTTAACAAACTTGTGGGAACCTATACCGTTCTGTCATCAGATAAACACGGATGGCTTATGTACTATCTTTTCAGATCTTCAATTCAGGATTTTGTCGCAGTACATTTGCCCGCTAACCACATCACATTCGCTTTTTAATTCGGTCCAGGGATAGAAAGGGTGATTTTCGCACAATTGCCGACATAGTCAGTAAGAATGAGGGCTTCTTGTAATCTCCTTATCCACTGCCCGCGAGACACAAACCTATCTTTACGCAATGGTTTGCCAATGCCGCCCCGATAAATGCAGCGCCGAAAACTCCATGCAACACGCTGCTACTCCTTACGGCGATCTTTGGTACAATTCTGACCCAGAAGATGATTGTGCGGAAGTGTTAATGAAAAAGCGGGCGTTAATAGTGGGATTTGTCTGGCCTGAGCCTAATTCCTCTGCGGCAGGTCAAAATATGATGGGCATAATTAATGCGCTAAAACAACAACAGTGGGAAGTAAACTTTGTTAGCGCTGCCGCAGATAGTCTGCACAAAGCGGATATAACCTCGTTAGGAGTCTGCCTGGATACTATCTCGTTGAACGATTCCAGCTTTGATGACTACGTAAAGAAAGTTGACCCAACGCTGGTTATTTTTGATCGTTTTATGACTGAAGAACAGTTCTCCTGGCGGGTAAAACATGTATGCCCCCGTGCGATGCGTGTTATTAATACAGAAGATTTGCATAGTCTGCGCCATACGCGGCATCAGGCGATTAAAAGCAATACGCCAGTGCCGCACACGAGCGATATTACAAGTGACATTACCCAACGTGAAATAGCTGCCATATTACGAAGTGACTTAACCTTAATCATTTCTGAGCATGAGTATTCAATACTGACCACCCACTTTGGCATTCCAGAACAGCAATTAATGTATCTTCCTTTGCTTGACACCGAGTTTAATTGTGAGACCCCCTCATTTTCACAGCGTCATGGCTTTGCCTGGGTAGGCAATTTCAGACACGCGCCTAACTGGGATGCTACCTTACAGTTAAAGCAACACATATGGCCTAAAATTAAAGCAAGCATACCGGACGCTACCTTATCTGTAATGGGAGCCTATCCCCCGAAAAAAGCGACGCAATTAGAAGATGTAAAAACGGGTTTTCTTGTAAAAGGATGGGTAGAGAATATTGCCGAAGTGTTACCGCTCCATCGTGTGATGTTGGCCCCTATAAGGTTCGGTGCAGGAATAAAAGGCAAACTACTTGCGGCAATGCATGCACAAATGCCGAGCGTTACCTCATCAATTGGAGCTGAAGGCATAGCCCCGAAAGCCAAATGGCCCGGCGCTGTTTCTGATAACTGGCAGGAATTTGCTGAGCAGGCTATTGAGCTTTATTTAAATGAATCTTTGTGGGTCTCGCAACAGGCAAAAATTGAATCTGTATTATCGCCCAAATTTGCCTCTGCCGAGAATAAACGTAGATTCCTCACGCAAATAGCACAATTATTGGAGGAGCTGGACGAACACAGAGCCACACTCCCTTTACAGTTTGTGTTGTGGCACAAAACACTGCGCAGCACTCAATACATGTCGCAATGGATCGAAGAAAAAAATAAGTCAAAAACGTAGACTATCGTAATGTGCTTAAGTTCATCTTTCGGCAAGCAATTTAATACGCTGAATAACCTTTCGCAAACCATTACCTCTGGATTGGCTTAGAAAACGTGACAACGCTAGTTTTTCACAAAATTCATCAAAATTGAATGCCACTACTGCTTCAGGCGTTAACTGATTTGTTTGTTCCAAAATGATCGCCAGCACGCCTCTGATTACCTTACTAGGTGAATACGCCATATAAAGTATTGTAGGTTCGGTATCTTTACAATCCAGCCATACATCGCTGTCACAACCCTTTACCAGGGTATCATTGACTCTCAAGTGAGTATCCAGCGTGGGTAACTGTTTAGACGCTAAAACTAACATTCGCATTTTATTATCCCAGCCACGTGCGTTCAACAAACGTAAAGCAAGAGGCTGAAATTCGGTTGAGTTCATCATGGTTAATGCTTACTCTACACCATCGAGTAAATGCGATTTGAGCTCATTAGCGGTCAGCAGCATCTCAGCCTCATGTTCAGCGGTTGGAAAGACTGCTACGCTTGTATTATTTTTTTCCAGACCTGGTAGCCAAGTTACTAGGAACTCATCCAGTGAAATGGGCTGGGGCATAGCATCAGTTTTCGCTGAACGATGCCAACATTGAACCAGTTGTTTATGGGGCCACACGGGTAGGCAACTACCTTCCAGCATTTCCATCATAACGTAGCCGTTATTTCCGACCAGTGCCCATATTTCCCCCGCTTTTGCGACATAAGTTAAAAATAACTCTAGTCGTTCCTCAGCAGATAAGGCGGCGGCCTGAGTAATTATATTGTCAGGTAAAGAATGAGTGACAGTATGAGGAAACACTTACGAACTCCGATAATTAAGACGCTTAAATTATAAGTGCTTAAACATAGAATAACTACTTTAATCCCTTGCTACCACGCCAAAATTAAATTCTACTAAAGCAGGTGGATAAATTTTTACCGCTCATCCGGTTGTAATTTTGTTTCCACGCAAAGCGTGCTAATCTCTATTCAGTATTAGACGTAGCCTTTACCAATGGACTCAGAATTTTACATTGTGTCACGTAAGCAGGATGTTCGGCTTGCGCTTACTCAAGAACAGTTTAAAGAGCTTAAACGCGCTCGAAAAAGACTATCTTCTGCTTATGCGATATCGCATAAGCATCGTTTAGTACTATCCAATTACAAACTGATTCTTGAAGCCATGCGTTCTTTAGGCGAACAATATGCGCGACAAGATGATATTAAAGCGATTGAAGACGGTAAAGCGCGTTTAAATGCGAATATTAATAACTATGTGCTAAGCGCACGAATTTTCACCAGCCAATTAAAACGTCACGTACAAACCTGCGTTCCACAGGATCGGGAATTAGTTAATGTGCTCTCAAGAAAAATGGAAAGTGAGTACAAACGCTCGTTCGCATTTCGTTTCATCGATTCACTTTATGACTACGTAGCTCACTATGGGTTGAGTATCCACACTATAAAAATGAAAACTGAAATGAAACAAAATGATGCAGGCCTATTTGAAAGGCTATATTACATCAATGCCTTTATTGAAAAAGATTACATTGGCGGACCTGCTGAATTCAGAGCATCGGTTTTTGATGAAGTAAGCGGAACGCTGGACCTTATTAAAATGCTCACTACCTTTAATCAGAGCCTGAAACGGTTACATGACCAAGCGATGGAGTTGATCCAGGACGTTTTTGTCAAAGCGAATGAGCTAGTTAACGAGTTTATAGGCGTGTTTGTTAGCGAATACGGAAATGAACATGCAAACTTATTTGTTGTTCATGGTACTCGCATGTCCAGCGATAAAGTATATGATACATTTCCTATCTCAATGTATGTAAACAATCATAATTTTGGCAGAGAATACGTTTAGCAAATGCAACTACATAATGTCAAAACACAGTTTTTATTACCCGCCCGATTCAACAGTCGTGACACCGTTAGCATAAATTACCGACGTTTCATGTTGTATCTTCGAGATGATATTGCAGCAGCTATTGAAGGTGACATTGTGGAAGTAAGGTTTTTATGGAATGACGAGGCTATAGCGCAAAATCATTCAGTGCGTTTGAATTCATTTCCAGGCCAAACATTAAGCATGCTTGAATTGATCGAAGATCGTATTGAGCAATTGCCTTGCACTGTAGTTGTTTGCGAAACGTCGAAATCTGCGTGCAGTGTGGCTATCGTTACCCCTACCCCCCAGCTCATTCACAAAATGATCAATGAGATGATTTGTCCTAATAAATTCACACTGCCAGTAATATACGACCATAACTGTTCGGCACAAACGTTCATCACGCAACGTCTAAGCAGCATCGAAACCGAAGATATTTAACCCTTTATAAAGTCGATGACAGACTGAAAGGTATGTATTTTTCTCATCTCAAAAGACGCCAAGTCGATCTACAGAAAGTAGTCAACCTTACTATTACACCGATGAGCGACTAATGGTGTGGATTGCTAACCTGGGGAAATAGTGAAAAGTGAAAAGTGAAACAATGCTCGACGACTTATATTGGTTAGATTGATAATGGGAAATAGGTAATAAGTACACGTTACATTTTTGATGACACGGAATAACGATACCTTAAACGATAGACAGCCCCGGCAATATCAAACTATCAGTACTTAAGGAAAGCGTTTGTTGAGACAACCTAGAATATTACCCCTCGCTAGGTCTGTGCTTCTACATTGAGCTAAAGTGGCTGCAAGAGTGGTATTCCGATTCCTATCGCTTAAGGTTATGCTTGCCTGAACTGAAGCAAAAAAGACAGGCATTTACTGCGCATTACGTTGCCTTGAAAAACCTTGGCACTTCACTCCAAAGCAACTTCTTAAGCTATATCCCTCTTGCCCTGTGGCACTTACGCATAAAGGCGAATCTCAATCTTGCTGAATAAATGAGATAACGTCCGTCAATGTTAAAGGCTCTGAAAAATGAAAACCTTGCATATAGTGGCAGCCTGCATGGCGAGCAAAATCGGCTTGTTGTTGTGTTTCAATTCCTTCCAATAAAATTGATTTATCTAACCGACGACATAACTGAATAATACTTTCTGCGATAATATTTTTTTGGCTGGACTTATCTTCTCCGGGAGCAAGAGACTTATCCAGTTTAATGATAGACGTATAAGATTCGCCCAGCTCGGAAACCGAAGCGTATCCCGCCCCGAAATCGTCCAAGGCAATGGTGAAACCTGATTTAGCAAGTTTTCGCAGTACTTTACGCGTGCCAATGTCGTGCATTGCAGACTCTGTGACTTCCAATACCAACGCTTCAGGCTTGACGTCGAAATCGTCCAGATACTCTAAAAACTGGCTCACCATTAATTTTGAATTTAGCTGCAAGATCGATACATTCACATGGAACTTTATATCCCCTAAACCAGCATCCCTCAATGTCACGCTGGCTATACATACCTCTTTGAGCATCTTCAGACCCAATGCATTTATCAGCCCTGTCTCTTCAGCTATGGGAATAAAACTTTCGGGATGAATATCGCCTATATCCTGACTGCGCCATCGACACAATGCTTCTAAAGCCACCACACGGTTTTCTGTATCCACAATGGGCTGAAAGCGTGCATGTAAATCTTTGTTCTCTATAGCGTTAAATAGCCCTTGTTCCACATACAGGCGGTATTCAATCGCATCGTTTTGTTCACCTGAAAAAAAGACTACCTGGTTTTTTCCTTTGCGCTTTGCCTCGTACATAGCAATATCTGCATGCTTTAGAAGGTTTTCTGGCTCCTGGGTACCTTCCATTTCGGCAATACCGATGCTCGCGCTGGTTTTTAACTCGGTATCACTTACCTCAATAGGCTCTGCGAAGACGTCCAGCAATCGCTTACCCAATTGCGCTAAATCTCCTTCTTCCTGCACTAAAATAACGAATTCGTCACCCCCATGGCGAATAAACGTATCTTCATTGCGGATCACGGCGCGTATTCGGGACGCACACTGGGACAACAGTTCATCGCCGACGTTGTGCCCGTAAGTATCATTTACCAGTTTAAAGCCATCTAAATCAATAAACACAAGCGCGCGAATAGAATGCGCATAGGTCGCTTCGTTCAGAATGAGTTTAAGATAATTTCGGTTTCCGGCGCCCGTTAACTGGTCGGTGAAAGCCAGCGACTCTAGTTTTCGTTCCGCTTTGCTCAAATCGGTAATATCAGAAAATGTAGCAACATAACGTATTTCTTCATGTTGCTGCTCCAACTCAGATAAGGTGACAAATGCTGGAAATTCAACGCCATCCGCGGTTAACAAGATCGTCTTTCTACGCACTATCTGCGATGTGTTAAGCGCATCTTTTAAGTCGGATGCATGTAAGCCAAACTGAAAGATATCGCGATGACTTAAACGACTAATATCAATTCGCAGTAACGTCGAAAGCGCTTTGTTACAGTCTATGATATTGAATTGCTGGTCAAGCAACGCCACACCTTCAACCAATTGATCGAGAATAATATTGGACAGTCTTAATTGCTTAATCTGCCGTTGTTTGTCAGTAACATCGATCACTGCACCGATGATTACATCACCATTATGAAAATCTACCTCACTAAAAACGATATCTAAGTATTTACGACCTGATTCATCCCCTTCCAACACAATGGTTTTGCGTAAACTTGCGCGTTTTTCGAGGGTAAGAATGATTTCGCCTCGTTCATGCTCCGGGAAAAGCGCTAAGAATGCTTCACGTGACATCTGGGTGCCGGCGCCAAACCGATTCTGCAGGCTCTGCGCGCCATCAAATGAAAAGGTCTTACCTTTGCCATCTAACTCTACCACGCCGAACTGCGCTGCTTCAGCTGCTACTTTAAACCGTTTTTCAGAGCTAACCACTTTTTGCTCAAGAGCAAAGCGATGTAATGCAGTTTCGCATGTCACTTTGATAGTTTTGGTGTCAAACGGCTTGACAATATATCCGTATGGGGACGCTTTCAACGCGCGATTAACAGTGGCATCATCGGAGTAAGACGTCGTAAAAATAATAGGAATGGCAAACTGTGAAGTGATTTTTTCCGCTGTTTCAACTCCATCTGACCCGTCAGCCAGGTGGATATCCATTAGAATAAGCTCAGGCAATTCTGCTCTTGTCATTTCAATGGCCTGATCTTCAGAGCGGGCTAAGCCAACTACGTCAGCGCCCAGTTTTGATAGTTCCCGTGCCAGATATGTCGCAGCAATTGTGGTATCTTCAACAATTAATACCCGACGTTTTTCAATTAACTTCATTACCACAGTTTAGTTATTCTCCTGAAACAGTGAATGTAATATTAGTTTCAACTCATTTTCTGATACGGGTTTGGTCAGAATAGGAACAGAATCACATTCTTTAGGTAGCTGTAATTGGTCACCGTATCCGCTCATAATTACGCACGGTATGTTGTCGGCAGCTACCCTCTTAATAAGGCCTAATGTTGTCTCCTTGCCAAGGTGAATATCAAATACTACAAAACCGAACTTTTCTTCTTGGTATCTCTTCGTCGCGTTTTTAATATTGCCCACAACCGACACGTGTTTGATACCCATGCTTTTCAGCTTTTTCTGTATCTCCATGGCAATCACTAAACTATCTTCAACCACGAGGGCATTGTCGGGTAGGACCGATGCCTGTAGTTCGGTTGCGTGATCCATCAACGGTGAACTTCGACGACTGGCTTCAACTTCCGTTATAAACCGTTTCGGAAAAGTAAAGCGCGCTTTCAGTCCCTGAGGAGAAAATTCAACATCTGCCTTCCCTTGTAGCTCGTGGGGGATTACAGACTGTATCAAGGTCATTCCAAAGCCTTCCTGTGTGGGAGGGGCGACCGGTGGCCCTCCCACTTCTTGCCATTCAATAGCCAAGTCATTGTCTTGGGTGATATACCATTCTATCTCTACCCTACCGTGTCGAGAGCGAGAAAGCGCCCCGTATTTGGCAGCATTGGTAAAAAGTTCATGCATAATCAACACGACCGGTGTAGCCGCTTCTGGATGTAACTTAATTTTCGGGCCGTTGCGCTTTATACGCGTATCTGCATTCATATACTCCTGAATTTCTGTTTCGAGTAATTCGTCTAGTGAAATTTCGGTCCATTCAGATGCAGTTAACTGGTTATGAGCTGACGCAAGCGCTGATAGCCTGCCGGTAAGAACATTTACGAAGTCTTCGGTACTTCTTTCGCTATGATCTGTTTGTAAGATAATTGCATTAACGAGGTTTAAAATATTTCTTACCCGATGATTCAGTTCTGAAATTAAGATTTCATGTTTTCGACCCGCCTGTTGCAGGATGGTATCCCGTTCCTGAACGTGACGCAGCATCACTTCAAGCAGAGTAATGCGTAATGATTCACCCACTATTTCGTCATTTTCTGTCCATTCATGACAACAATTTTCATGCGTTTCCTGCCAAAGTTCAAAGCTACCGCGAGGGAGGAGCCTAGCCCCATTTGGTCCTATTGCCACCGCCTTTTGCGGATTACCGGCCCAATTAATCGTATTGGTTTGGGCCTCACGCAAAAATAGCAGATAATCACGCGGCGCTCGTGAGACCGGAATGGCAAGCAATCCTGCAATTTTGTGGACACTGCTTTTATAATTTGGAATAACAGCGACAAGTGAATTGATCGCGATGATCTGGCTCGGTGGCTGACCGATGAGATAACGAATTACTTTTCGTAATTCGCCTTCTGGCAAAGCCCTACCTGTACAACTTACCTGCCCCTCAACAATCACTGAAATTCCGTCGTTCTCAATAAGTTCATTGAGCGTCCGAAACTGCTTAGTAATGATATCAATCAAAGCCCCATCTGATGATATCGTCGACATGATTTTGTTATGCACCTTTCTGACACGAAGACTCTCGGATTCGCTGTCTTTCGCAAGCCGCGAAGATAGCTCCAGAGCGAAGACTTCAGCGAACAATTCAAGCTCAGTGCGTTCGAAGTAAGAAGGCACTTTGGGTGAATAATGGTGGCAGGCAATTAAGCCCCACAACTTCCCATTAACTACAATTGAAACAGATAACGATGCCACTACCCCCATATTTTGTAGGTACTCAATATGAATCGGAGATACCGCACGTAAGGTGGAAAATGACAAATCTATGGTTTCCCCTCCCGGTCCACACGCGGGAAGTATCGGGTAGACGTCTGAATTTACATTCCCAATGACTCGCAATAAGTTCTTTAAATAAAGCGCTCTTGCTTGTTTAGGTATATCTGAAGCTGGAAAACGAAGTCCAAGGAATGCTTCAAGTTTATGTGATTTTGCTTCAGAAATGACCTCACCCGAGCCGTCAGGTAGGAATTTATAGATCATAACTCGGTCGAATGACGTAATGAGCCGCAATTGCTCCGCCACAGTTTCGAATAATGCGTTCGTATCGGCTACACGATAAAATTGGCTGAGTAAAGAGCGAACAAACTCACTTGCTGGTTCACGCTCTTCATTGACGAGTTCAAATTCGATAATAATTAATTGACCGTTATGATGTATCGATACATCAACTTCGGCTTTGGTGATCTCAATGAATTGATTAAATAGCCGCTCGTTACGCCCAGTTATCATTGATGATTGCAAACCAGAACGGATATGATGGAGGGTGTCTTTGTCGAGCCAGTTTTTAATAGGCTCACCAATGAGGGAGTCTGGAGAGGCACCAAAATACTCTAGCGTATTTTGCGAACAATAAGCGACTATCCAGTCAGAACGCAATGCGACTAAACAGCCGTGGCTTTGAATATTACCAATAAGATGAATGGGTTCACGATCACAATTGGATAAATCGACCTTTTCGGGGTACGCTGGTAGTTCAGGTGAGGTCATGAAACATACATTTATGATTGTAAATATGAATGTATTCGTAGATTACCTTCTTTATTTAGGATTAGATCAATAATTTAGTATGATTGACGTGTCATTTTTCCAACAATTGAAAAGCAAAACTTCCAATTGTCACAATCACTTAGAGAAGACTTTTCCCTTCTCCACGTTGATGCAACCCAAGCGGTTTGACGAAAACAGCTATTATCAAGTACTAGCGACAATGGCGGCGTTCCATCAATGCATGAGGTTGTTCGCTCCCAGTAAATTAAACACAAAGTTAAGTAGCTTATTGAGTTGTGAATCCACGCTTGAGGCTGTCATGCAGGACTTAAACTCACTACAGCCGGCTTCTACTCTCGCCCCTTCGCGTCCTTTAAAAATAGCGTCAACGGACATTCACTCGCTTTTAGCGTTTGCCTACGTGTGGGCTGGCTCCAGTATGGGGGCACAAATTCTTATTAGGTGGCTGCGAAAAAGTGAATCGTCGTTACCGATGCGGTATTATCAAACAATGGCAGCACAATCGGCAAATTGGCTGCAGGTCAAAGTACTTATCAGTGAACAACTGAGACTAACTGATATCCAACCTGATTTAATTATTGCCCATGCGATTAATTGGTTCGAAGGGATCATCGCTTACGCTCGAACTGTCTCGACACCCAAAAATTTAAAAAGACTAGAGTATGCACAGCCCCTTTGATCGGGCCGATTATCTGGTAGTATGCGTCACTCTTTGAATGAACTCTTTATTAGTAAGTAAAAATAGATGAAAGTTATCTCGTTTAATATTAATGGTATTCGTGCCCGTCTGCATCAGTTAAAAGCCCTAATTGAGAAGCATCAGCCAGACGTTATCGGATTGCAAGAAATTAAGGTCCATAATGACCAGTTTCCACTGGAAGCTGTAAAAGAATTGGGATATCACGTTTTTTATCACGGCCAGAAGAGTCATTATGGCGTCGCTATGCTGACGAAAGAAAAGCCAGAAAACGTAGTAATGGGCTTCCCTACTGACGAAGAGGACGCGCAGCGTCGTATGATTATGGTCACTATCAAAGGGGCATCTGGTAAACCCATTACGATTTTAAATGGTTATTTTCCGCAAGGTGAAAACCGTGACCACGAAACCAAATTCCCAGCTAAGCGAAAGTTTTATCAGGATTTGATGACGTACCTCAATACTTCTCATCAACCGGACGAAAATATCATTGTGATGGGCGATGTAAATATCTCTCATACTGACAAAGATATCGGTATAGGTGAAGATAACAAAAAACGATGGTTACGTACCGGCAAGTGTAGCTTTTTACCAGAGGAACGCGAATGGCTGAATACCGTTTTTAATTGGGGGTTCAAAGACAGCTTCCGTGATCTTCATCCCCATACAGAAGATAAATTCAGCTGGTTTGATTACCGCTCTAAAGGTTTCAACGACAATCGCGGTCTCCGTATCGATCTTATATTAAGTACTTTGTCAGTGCATGAGACGTTGGAGGATGCGGGCATCGACTATGATTTAAGAGGGATTGAAAAGCCTTCCGATCACGCCCCTATCTGGGCCGAATACAACCTATAACAGAGTACTTTTTTTGACTATTCTGCAAATTGTTTGTCTGGTCGCTTTCCTGTTGGTAAACGGCCTGATAATTAAAAATATTTCATTCGAGCAGTTTCGTGCCGATAGCCGCCGGCAGCATATCGTATTTGGGGCTGCCGCTTCGGTGTTCGCGCTGTGGCTATTCAGAGCGGGTATTTACCCTGGCTTGGATGTACATTTTCTCTGGCTACCAGCGTTGGCGCTAATCTTGGGTTTCCGCTTTGCTATTTTAGCCGGCACCCTCGCCCTGGTAGGCACGACCATAATCGGACATGATGACTGGTCAATGTTGGGTGTCAATGGGTTATTAGGCATTGTGGCCCCCATAGCCCTTACCTATGTTATTTTTATGATATCGTTTCATCGCATACCGCGAAACCTGTTCGTTTACATATTCGTATGTGCGTTTTTCCCTGGTGCGGCAATGATTGCTCTTAAAATGGGATTGCTAGGAGGGTATTATTTTATTGATAGTATTTATGCGTGGGACGTAATAAAGGATAACTATTTAATTCTAATTCCATTGCTCCTCTTCCCTGAGGGGATGCTTAATGGAATGACTATAACGCTCTTAACAATTTATAAACCTGAGTGGGTTTACACTTTCCATGATAAGTTCTACCTTGATAACAAGTAACAAGTAACAAGTAACAAGTAACAAGTAACAAGTAACAAGTAACAATTAAAGTTACTTTTTAAATAAGATATCCATAACACTGCTTAATTCGGTTTTACCTTCACGAATTTCTTCTTCACTCAATCCGGTAATTTCGTGAGGGAATACCAACCATTCCTCACTACTGTTAATGTAATAATTTGGCTCGATATCGGTTTTATTGTTAGCAGGTTTATACCAAGGGCAAGCGATACGAATATCTTGAGGGACGTTTAACCGCATCAATTTTTTAATTTGCTTAATCAACGCATCTACGCTGCGTCCTGAATCGAATACATCATCAACAATTAACAGAGAATCACCGGCATTGGCGTTTTCAACTAGATAATGTAGACCGTGTACGCGAATTTCTTTTGATTGCTGGTTGATCCCATAATAAGACGACGTACGCACTGCGATATGATCAGTAGGCGTATTGCGAAACTCAAAAAATTCCTGCACAGCAATACCTATAGGGGCACCGCCACGCCAGATGCCGATAATAAAATCGGGGCGAAAGCCATCGTCATACACTTTTGCAGCTAGACGAAAACTATCCTCTAATAACGACTGGGAGGTTATAAAATGCTTTTTCATACTGACTTCTGCGCGATTGTTAAAAGATCGGGAGTATAGTGAATTCGCGCCTGTTTTGCACGGGCAAAACGCAATGTATAACAATTCACTATGATGTCTGCACGCACGCCAGTGCGAATGGTATTGACGACACGCTACTCGTTTTGCAATGCGCTGGCAGGTTGAACTGACATTGCCTTAAATGCAGGATATAAGCTGGCCACCACACACAGCAGGAGTGAAAATAACATCACCAGCCCAATCTGCATCCAGCGTAAATCAATCGGGATCCCCTGCCCATTATCAGCGAACGCGATTGGAACATTCATCAGCACCAGGAGCGAATTCAGCTGAGTGGAAGCGAGAATTCCTAACAGGCCACCAATTAAAGCCCCCTTCATACCGTTAAAGACACCATTAAGAATGAATATGCGCATGATTTGGTTTCTTGCCATGCCTTGCGTACGCAAGATCGCTATATCGCCCTGCTTTTCTGTTACCACCATCACCAAAGACGACACTATATTGAAAGCTGCCACCGCGATAATAAGTAACAGCATCATAAACATCATATTTTTTTCCATTTTTACCGCATCAAATAAAGGCCCCTGACGACTACGCCAGTTTTCACTCTCTAATTGCATGCTATCTAATGTTTTCACGACGTGTTCGTATTCAAACGCATCTTCTAAAAACAATCGCCTATCCAATGCTGCTGACGGTGCTATTCGCAATAGTTTTTGCAAATCTCTAGCGTGTAAAAAAATTGCTTTATCATCTAACTGGGAGCCTACATCATATATGCCACTCACGGTGACAAGGCGCTGGCCAGGCATGCGGCCAAAAGGGGTATAAATACTGGCCCCTGCCACCAGTAGCCTAAGTCTGTCTCCTATATGAAGATCTAACTGCACCGCTAACGCTCTTCCGATCACCACGTGATAACTACCTGGTGTAAGCTGGTTAAACTGTCCTACAAGCATTTTTGATTGCACAATACTGTGTTGTTGCATTATAAGCGGATCGATGCCCTGAAGTTGCACACCTCGCAAACCACTGCGAGATTGAATAACGCCTTCAGACTCGATAAAGTCCATAACCCGGATGACGCCAGGTAAAGATGACAAATTCGATTGTTCGGAGGCGTCACTCGCTTTTACCACTATGTGAGGTGCAATTCCTAACACGCGGTCTTTTAACTGCCCCTCAAAACCATTCATGACTGACACTACTACGATAAGTGCCATCACCCCAAGGGCAATTCCTGCAACGGAAAAGCGATTGATGAACGCGACAAAACTCTTGTGTTTGCCGGATGTTGAATAGCGTAAGGCGATAAAAGCAGGTAACGAATTTAACATGATATTAGAAGTGATCACTTTCTTAAGTCTGTGCCTATACTGGTATATAAAATGCCGGCTGGTAAAAAAGGCCGCACAGCGCAGTGGCATTGATAGTAAACTCACTATACTACGTGTAAGCTAGCACACTAACAAGTTGAGAAGTGAGAAGTATCAGGTAAAGCAGATGGACAACTTATCTCTGGAACAAAAACAGGCGCAGTTTGATGAATTTTTCATGATTGCCCACCCATTGAAAATTAATATCACTCCGCTAGACGATGACTTCACTTTGCCCGATACTGGCGAACTTGATGATGTCATGCCTTATGCCTTCAGAATTGCAAATGAAATGTCTTCGATTCAGTCTCAGGCCCTCCGACCATTACGCGGATTGAGCGATCACGCTACCGAGCTGGTTGATTATCTCCATCTGCAATCTCGAAAAATTGATTTGATGATGTCCTATATTTTGCAGCAACAGGATGAACCGGATACACGCTTTGAAGCGTTAAAATTCGGTGGTGGGGGCATTGTTGTACATCATCACGACGTCATTCCTGTAGGCACTAAAGCCGAATTAAAGCTGTTTTTAAACGAAGAAGCGGCGGCTATTTTTTGCTATGGTGAAGTTATTACTTGTCAGCAGGCTGAAGATGAATACCATATAGCATTCATCTTTAATCGTATTCGGGAAGAAGATCAGGAATTGTTAGTACGCGCTAGTTTGCATTTGCAAACACAGCAATTGCGGAAACGTTCACAAAAGCGGAACCAATCTTAATTTTTCGCCGACACAATTTCTACTCAAACGATACCACTAACTTATAAAGGGTGACATGACAGCCTCACGTTCTATGCTTCCTTTACCCAAAATTAAACACCAAGCAAAATTTGGCGACCATCAGCAATGGGGGCAACTGACCAGCAGTAGTCGCGCTATGGTTATCAGCCAAGCGTATACTCAACATAATGGGCCATTGCTGGTGTTAACTACTGATACGCCTTCGGCGATGAAGCTGGAGCGTGAGTTGCGTTTTTTCATAAATGATGACGCAGCCACAATCACACTTTTCCCCGACTGGGAAACCCTACCGTACGATGCGTTTTCCCCCCATCAGGATATTGTTTCTCAGCGCCTGGAAACGCTTTATTACCTTTCCAATAAAGCCAAAGGTATTTTCATCGTCCCTGTAAATACATTGATGCAGCGTCTTGCCCCCACTGATTATCTGAACAAATATTTGCTAATGCTGAATAAGGGTCAGACACTTGATCGTGATAATTTCAGACGCCGCTTAGAACAGGCCGGTTACCTCCACGTCAATCAGGTAATGAGTCATAGTGAATTTTCCATACGAGGCAGCATTATTGACTTATTCCCGATGGGAAGCAGTAAACCTTATCGTATAGATTTATTTGATGATGAAATTGATTCCATTCGTTTTTTTGACCCGGATAGTCAGCGCTCGAGCGAAGAAGTTAAAGAAATACGGTTACTCCCCGCGCGCGAGTTTCCTACAGATAAAGATGCGTTATCATTATTCAGACAACAATTTTTAACTCAATTTGATGCCAGCAACGCCCGTGAATCTATCTTTTATCAGGTCAACAAAGGCACACTTCCCAGTGGAATAGAGTATTATTTACCTCTGTTTTTCGAAAATACGGCAACACTATTCGATTATCTTCATCCTGAGTTTGTGGTTTTTTTGAATGGGGATATTTTTAAAGCAAGCGAAGCACATTGGCATGACATAACAGAACGATACGAACAATTGCGTTATGACCTAACACGCCCGTTATTACCTCCTGAAGAGGTATTTTTGCCTGTTAACGAACTGTTTGAAGATATTAAAAAGTGGCCTCGGGTTACCTTGCAAGGAGATGTGCTTTCGGAAAAAGCGGGAAATTATAATTCTGGCTTTAGTCCTCTGAACGACATTGCATTTGAGCCTCAAAAAAAGCATCCCGCAGAACGTTTAAAGAAACTCCTCGATGAGGCGAAGTCCAAACAAGACCGGGTGTTGTTCTGTGCAGAATCTCAAGGCAGAAGAGAAAATTTGCTGGCCTTACTGGGTAAGTCAGGTATTCATCCAGCGCCATGTTTGGGCTTTAGCGATTTCTTAACTACCGATGACCCTGTAGGTATAACGGTAGGACAGGTTGAAAACAGCTTCATTTGGCAAACTTCAACGCAGTGCATTTTATTCATTACCGAGTCGGAACTGCTCGGTCATAAAATCAGTCAGCGCCGACTGCGAGAAAAACGCGCGGCGACCGACGAAAATGCAGTTATTCGAAATCTTGCTGAATTGTCCATTGGCCAGCCGGTAGTCCATTTAGACCATGGTGTCGGACGCTACTTAGGCTTACAAACATTAGATGCAGGGGGCGTCACTACCGAATATCTGTGTATTGAATACGCCAAACAGGCCAAGCTCTACGTACCTGTATCATCACTTCACCTAATCGCTCGCTACACAGGGGGTGACGTTGATCATGCCCCGATTAATTCATTAGGTTCAGACGCGTGGAGTAAAGCAAAACAAAAAGCAGCAGAAAAAGTTCGTGACGTAGCAGCAGAGCTACTCGACGTTTACGCTAAACGAGCTTCAAAACCGGGTTTTGCTTACCCTATCAACTGGGAAGAATATCATTCCTTCGCTGACAGTTTCCCGTTCGAAGAAACACCAGATCAACAGCAAGCCATAACGTCGGTTATTCAAGATATGGGCAACCCTCAAGCTATGGATAGACTGGTGTGCGGGGATGTAGGGTTCGGAAAAACCGAAGTGGCCATGCGCGCAGCGTTTTTAGCAGCCAATCAGGGTAAACAAGTGGCTATATTGGTGCCGACTACCCTGCTCGCTCAACAACACTACGAGAACTTTGTCGATCGTTTCGCCAACTGGCCGTTTAATATTCAGGTAATGAGTCGTTTTGTCAGTGCAAAAGTGCAGAAAGAGGTTATTGGGAATATCGAGCAGGGCAAAGTCGATATTGTTGTTGGCACCCATAAACTTCTACAAAACGATATCAAGTTCGCTGATCTTGGGCTAGTTATCATTGATGAAGAGCATCGCTTCGGCGTGCGCCAGAAAGAGAAATTTAAGTCCCTACGTGCTGACGTGGATATTTTGACTCTTACCGCTACACCGATTCCACGTACATTGAATATGGCGCTTTCGGGCATGCGCGATTTGTCAATTATCGCTACCCCTCCAGCCAAACGTTTGTCAATTAAAACCTTTGTACAACAACGCAACAAAGCCACTATTCGTGAAGCCATTATGCGCGAAATTTTGCGTGGAGGACAGGTGTACTTCCTTCATAACGAAGTAGATACCATAGCTAAGACCTCTGAAGAAATTGCCGAGATTGTGCCCGAAGCACGTATAGCAGTTGGACATGGCCAAATGCGAGAGCGTGAGCTAGAACAGGTAATGAGCGACTTTTATCACCAACGATATAACGTATTGGTTTGTACTACCATTATTGAAACAGGTATTGATGTCCCCACCGCCAATACTATTATCATGGATAGAGCAGACCACTTAGGGCTTGCACAACTTCACCAACTGCGTGGACGTGTAGGTCGTTCTCATCATCAGGCTTACGCGTACTTGCTAACCCCCCATCCGAAACGGATGACCAAAGACGCCGCCAAACGTCTTGAAGCCATAGCGGCATTAGAAGATTTGGGAGCAGGTTTTGCGTTAGCCACTCATGATTTAGAAATTCGTGGCGCGGGTGAATTATTGGGTGAAGGTCAATCTGGCCAAATAACCAGCATCGGGTTTAGTTTGTATATGGATATGCTCGACCAAGCCGTTACGGCATTAAAAGAAGGTCGTGAGCCAACCTTAAACGATACTCTTTCAAACCAAACTGAAATTGAACTGCGTATTCCAGCTTTGTTACCAGAAGACTACATTGCTGATGTTAACACGCGTTTATCACTGTATAAGCAATTGGCCAGTTGCGATACAAAGGCAGAGATTGATGAATTTCAGATTGAGTGTATAGATCGCTTCGGCTTGTTACCCGATGCGGCCAAGAATTTAATTGCAGTGGCGGAACTAAAACTGATAGCAAAAGAGTTGGGTATTCTTAAGATGGATATGACCAGTGTCGGTGGTACTATTGAATTCAGTGAAAAAGCGAAGGTGGATCCAGGGTTTATTATTAAGCTGGTACAAACGCAATCCGACACATTTAAATTTGAAGGAAGTCAAAAATTGAGAGTGGTTAAACAGACCGATTCCGCGAAAGCACGCCTAACCTTTGTCGGAGAATTGCTAGACGCATTCGCAAAAGGGACATCCGGAAAATGAATTTTCACTTTTTAATCACATTATTATTTCTTTCTGGTTTTGCTCAGGCTCAAGACGATGATTCCTGGTGGTTTGACGTGGAAGTAATCTTATTTGATCGCGCTATTGCGTTAACTGAACTTGATGAGCAATTTGACTTCGCCGATAATTTACGTCCGATCGACACTGAGATAGATGTCATATCCGACTTAATACATCCCGACATAAACAATGTAAAACAAAGCCTTCCGGTTTGTGGAAAATATAGCGAGTTACATCTTGCTACCCCACCTTCGATTGATACTATTTTGCAAATGCACGATGAATGGAAGCGGCTACAGGCCGAACCATTAGAAGGTGATGAAGTTATGTCTGCCGAATCCCGGCAAAATTATGAGCGAGAATCGACGACCGATTCTTTCGCGGCAAGTCGTTTTAGTCCGCAACATACGCTAGCAGCGTCAAAGCCGTCTTCCCGAGATGCCATCCTAGCTGATACGGTAACTGAGCAGGATGTTATTGGAATATGGTTGAATTACGCACTCCCCCCCGTTCCACCCAGCCCAAGTATCCCAAAGCTACAGTTTTGTCGTGAAGAAAAAGCCTGGCTATCGTGGAAAGATGGTACGTGGACGCGGCACCGTGAAGATAATTCACTCCCCTATCCTGACGAGATCAAAATTGAACTAAACGGAGACGAAAAGCCGTTCGCCCGAAATGCACATATTTTACCTGAATCAGCACGTGAATTAGCAAAATTGTCTCAGCAGATACGTCAGGCGCGGGGGTTGAACAGGTTACTGCATATGACTTGGCGCCAACAGGTTAAGTTTGGCAAAGATAACGCTGAAAAGGTCAGGTTATTCGCTGGAAATGATTATGCTAAGCAATTTACGCTTACCGGAGATGCAATTAACGATGACTCGATTAAATCGATAATCGGCACTACGACGCAACAAGAAGATAAGCAGGGTAAATTCTTTCAACAGTTACAACGCCAACTGAATCACCCCGAGCCGGTTCCGTTTGCCAGTATGATGGCCGCAGTTAAAGACAATGAACGTAAAGCCAAACAGGGGATATCTGCCGATTCAACCCAAGGACCCATTCCGATATGGAAACTGGATGGGTATATGAAGGTGTTTTTGAAATATATTAACCGCGTGCCTTATCTACACATCGAAAGCGAGTTGTTTTACCGTCAGCCCATTCCGATAAATTCAGCCCAACAAGAGCAACAAAATCCGCAATATCGGTTGGTCTCCGTTCCCTTTCAACAAATGCGTAGAGTGATAAGTAAACAAATTCATTATTTCGACCACCCTCTATTCGGTATGGTAGTACAAATTCGACGTCATCAACTGCCTATGGATAAGGAATAACCATGTCCAAAATCTATACGAAAAAAGGTGACCAGGGGCATACTCAGGTTTACCTGGAAAAAACCGAGCGACTGGCAAAATCGGATGAAATTTTGCAGGTTTATGGCGAGCTAGACGAACTTAATTGCCATATAGGTTTGTTAATTAGTTTAAGCAAAACGCCCAATCCTTTACTTTCGTCCCTACAAAATCAACTGTTCGAAGTCGGCTTTGCTATTTCTGCAACCTCAACTCTGAGCGAGGAAGATGTACAGGCGATAGAAACTGAAATCGATCGTCTCAGCCAAGACATTCCGGAACAACGGTCTTTTATTCTTCCGGGTGGAGCAGTAAGTGCCTCACAAAGCCATATTTGCCGTGCCGTGTGTCGACGCGCAGAGCGTGCGTTAGTCGCGCTGTCGGAAAAACACCAGGTGCCTGCCGTCATATTACAATTTATTAACCGGCTTTCTGATTACTTCTTTGTACTTGCTCGCTATGAAAACGCAGTAAGCGGAGTCAAAGATGTTGAGAAAGTGTCCCGTTAACGTAACCTCACGTTTAATTCTGGCGATTTGCCTACCAAGCTATGTCGATGGAGACCAAGCTGACTTAAACTCATTAAAGTGGCTGGTGGGTTGTTGGAAGCACCAGAAGGCAGATAAAAAATAAAGTCTATCTCACTACTCCCTACTCCCTACTCCCTACCCATCGGACTAATTGAAGACGATATCAATAAATATACTAATCAAATAAGTGAATTAATCGTTCGCGCAATTCAGGAAGCTGGCGACCCCCTCTATGTTGACAAACAGTTGCTACGTGAGCAGAAAGAACTAATTGAAGAGTTAAAAACACTTATCGAATCTCATGTAGCGGATTTTACAGCATTCGAAAGGGAAGGTCGCGTAATCGACGCTAATGGCAGAGTATTTGAAATGGAAATGCTACCTATTCTGGAAAACCGGGATTATGACTTTATTGGTGTTGTTGGTCCCGACAACAAAGACATGCCTTATGCATATGATGATAATAGTTACCTGATATTTCTTCTATGAGATAGCAAAATAGAGTCGGAGCCAACAACGTCTTGGTGACTCCATTTTGTTGTCAAACGAGCGCCTTTTTCAATGCGTCTATTGATGCTTCATAGTATTTTTTCGCGTCTTTAGGTAACGCATGATGTACAAACTGGCTTAAGCGGGGATTACCAATAAAGTTATGGGATAGATTGTCTAAAATTGAAACCGCTCCCGCAGGATTATTGCATGCTAAAATCATGTCACAACCTGCCAGCAGCGCTGCCTCACCTCGCTGGTAGTAATTACCCGCCACCTTTGCGCCTTCCATAGACAAATCGTCTGAAAATATAACGCCAGTGAAACCAAATTGCTGCCTTAGCATCGTTTGCAACCAGTAAGAAGAAAAACCAGCCGGTTGTGGATCCACGGCCGAATAAATCACATGGGCCGGCATAATTGCATCCAGTAAATTATCCGTAACACAGGCTTTAAACACCTTTGTATCCACTTCTAAAATAGTTTCCAGCGAACGGTCGTCTACAGGGACTGCAATATGGGAATCTGCTTCTACACTTCCATGACCAGGAAAATGTTTACCGGTGGTGGGCATATTCATAAGTCGCATGCCCGCAATTAATTCTCTCGCTAACACAATCACATCGCTGGCATTGTCTGCTAGACCGCGATCGCCTATGACATTAGAGATACCATTAATATCCAATACCGGCGCGAAACTTAAATCAATGTCCATTGACTTAAGCTCATAAGCCATAATAACACCACAGTCTCTTGCTAAATTGCCTGCTTCCTCTTTCGTGCTGGTGAGCTCAGTGAGTTGTCCCATGGCGGGTAAATGTGTGAAATCCTGCTTGAAACGTTGAACGCGCCCCCCCTCGTGATCTACAGCTATAATCAGCGGCGTTTTGGACGCGTCGCGTATTTGACGAATCAATTCAGTTAATTGCGGTTGATCATAATAATTCCGTGAAAAAAGAATTATTCCGCCCGTTAGCGGATGAGCAAGCATTTCACGCTCTTCTGCTGTTAATAGCTCTGCAGAACAGTCCATCATCAAAGGACCCATCATATTCCTCTCAAAAGTTACTTCTCATCACTTCAGGTGTTGGTTAGGATAGTTGAAAAAAGGAGAGTTTAACACGTGATGCACTGGATAAAGTGGCTGTCTATTGGATTTATTAGCATTATTTTAGCTTTGGCGGTAACCCTGGTCGTAGTAATGCGTTCAAGCTTACCCGACCTTGGAGGCGCTCTCGATTCCCCACACCTCAGCGCAGTAAGTACACTATCCCGTGACACGTTGGGTCAGGCAATAATTAATGCAAAAAACCGTACTGATGCGGCTTTCACCTTAGGCATAGCCCATGCCCAGGACAGATTAACCCAGATGGATTTGCAACGCCGTGTAGCCGCTGGTGAGTTAGCAGAATGGTTGGGGGAAAAGCTTATTGATGTTGACAAGCGGGCTAGATTCCATCAATTCCGTAAACGCGCAGATGTAGTTTATAGAGAACTAGATAGCGAGCAAAAAGCACTATTGGAGGCTTATACAAGAGGAGTAAATCAGGTAATCGATGAGTTATCCGTTCCTCCGTTTGAGTATGTATTGACCGGATTTTCACCGGCACGCTGGACGCCTCAAGATAGCATTTTAGTTGTATTTTCCATGTATATGGACTTGCAGCTTGGACAGGTCGAACTAGATATGGCACGTACTGGAGTTGCTCGTTATTTTGGTCAGCCTATGCTGGAATTTTTGACTCAGCCCAGCCCCTATCAATCAGCTTTGGACGTAAGTGTTATCCCTCCGAAAGATATCTCTATTCCTGAGTTGAATATTCAGACTGCTGACGCGCATCAAACTTTTGAAGAACCGTTAGACATTGGTAGTAACAACTGGGCAGTCACCGGAACACTTACCCGAACAGGTAGCGCAATGCTGGCAAACGACATGCACCTCGGATTACGCGTACCTATTATTTGGTATCGCACCCAACTTAATTATATTCACGAAAGTCACGATGTGCAGCTAACCGGGGTCTCTCTGCCGGGTTTACCTGGCATAGTGGTAGGAACTAATGGCTTCATAGCATGGGGATTTACCAATTCCAATCTTGATAATGTCGATTGGATTGCGCTGAGTGAATCAACGAAAACCCACACTATCATCGAAAAAATCAGCATCGATAACGATGAATACGAATACAAGCTTGAAATGAGTGAGTTTGGTCCCGTTAGAACCGTTGATAACAAGCGATACGCATTAAGCTGGGTGGCTCATTATCCTTATGCTGTTAACCTCCGAATTGCTGACTTAGATACTCCTCAGTCAGTTGATGATGCGCTTGAAGTGGCTGGAACTATGGCTATCCCAGCTCAAAATTTTGTAGTGGTTGACGGGCAAGGTAATGCTGCCTGGACGCCAGGGGGAGCTGTAACGGCGCGCTCTACTCCCACTCTTCGTGCGATTGCTGAAGCAAAGTGGGATGACAGCTGGGGGCAGAACGAACGCGATTTACCCATTATTAAAAACCCACCAAAGAACCGAATTTGGACGGCGAATTCTCGCGTAATCTCGGCTGAGCAAATGTCTCGCTTTGGCGATGGCGGTTATGCACTCGGCGCGAGGGCAAAACAAATTGAACAGAGACTACATGAGAAACAACAATTCAACGAACAGGATTTTTATGCAATACAGCTTGATAATAAAGCACAATTTCTAACTCCGTGGCATCAACACCTACTGGCCTTATTACAAAGTAAACAAGATAAATATCACGAGGACATCGAAACCCTTGAAAATTGGCAGGCGTGTGCCTGTGAATCTTCTGTTGGCTACACATTGGTAAGACGCTACCGTTCATCGATAGTGGACGCATTATTTAGTCCCATATTCAGTAAACTTACTGAAAATGAGATAGATCCTGCGCAATTATATCGGCAGCTCGAGCCTGCATTATGGCAACTTCTGGAACAGCAGCCCAAGAGTTGGCTCCCAGTAGGACAGTCATCATGGCAGTCTTTTTTACTTTCCCGCTATGACATAACTAAAGATAAATTATTTAAAAAACACGGAACGCGTTCGTTGATGGATTTAACGTGGGGAAAAGTAAACACATTACGCGTAGCTCATCCCTTTGCTAAGCAAATGCCGTTTATGGCTAAATACTTGAATATGGATGAAGTCGCTGGCTACGGTGATAGCTATATGCCGGCGGTTCAATTACCAACTTTTGGCGCTTCACAACGTTTTTTTGTCCAACCTAAGCACCTTGAAAAGGCCATTATGACAATCCCAGGCGGACAATCTGGGCATCCCCTTTCACCTTTTTACAAAACAGGATTTGATGACTATGCAAACCAACGCTCTACGCCATTATTACCCGGCCCGGTCGAACATACCCTTACCTTAAAACCAGCAGGCTAAGGCCTTAGGGTGGCTATTACCAATAAGTAAAAGGTTACGTTTATTGCGTTAAATTTTCATTATTTTCACTTTGGGTTTGCTGTTTATAGCGCTCTACCCACATAGCCTTGGCTTTTTTAATCTCAGCTGCCCCTGGCTCTGCGCCATCTGAAAGAGTCGAGGCTATATTCATAACGATTTGATCCCGTTTAGCCAAAAGGCGTTCAACGCTAGGAAATAAATCTTTTGCTTCCGGATATTTTTTCTTCAACGACTCGATATCTTGCAAAGAATAAAAACGCTGCTCGAATTCGTCATTAAACAAGGTTCGCTTTGCATTAAAGATTACGTATTCTTTAGCCTGTCTTGATTCCAGATAGTTTATGTCCGATTGGGGTAATCTGGCCTCTTCTGCTACTTCTTGCGCTTTTTCCAACCACTGTTCAACTTTATCAACATCGTGCTTTAATACCGCTTGTTTGATGCCTTCCTGAAGATCGGTAGCGTGTAAGATGTCCATGACAGTTATCACAGGCACAACTTCATCTGTAGCCGAATCTTTTGATAACCACCCAAACCACGCCACAACAGTAATCGCTAAAACCAACATTCCTACTAAAGCGATGCGCTTCATACCTTCTCCACATTTCAAATTCACCTTGCGTAATTTAGCATAATTGCCCAATAAAATTGCACAGCTGCGGTGAATTAACTCACCCGATTTTACCCATAGTGATTTATGAAAGATATTTGGCAGGAGTTAACTTTACGTTAAGTCCGGCCAATAATCACACTTGAGCTCGTCTGTTAAGAAAAATAATGCTTATACATTTTCGAGACGATATGCGCCTATCATCTATGGCGCTTTTTGATATTACATCAGCCGATTAGGGAAATTCAGTGAGGCTAAGCGAGGAAGAAATAAGCAATTCAGCAGTCGGAGTAACCGCGTTTAAAGGAAGGTACAGCTCCATTGGCTTGGGAATAAGATAGATTCCGTTTTCTCAGCGCTAATCATCCATTATTGCTGCTTGATATTTGCTAAAAGAGAAGCGACATAAATTACGTTTAAACCGAGATCAATCGCCAAATAAAAAAGCAGTCGAACATGAAGTCGACTGCTTTTAACAACATCATCCAAAGCATTCTATAAGTTATTCACTCGGCTTTGAATTTTCAACTCGGCTTTTTAGCTTTTGCCCTGGCCTAAACGTCACAACCCTTCTGGCCTTAATGGGGATATCTTCACCTGTTTTCGGGTTACGTCCTGGACGTTCGTTTTTATCCCTCAGGTCAAAATTACCAAAACCTGATAGTTTCACTTGTTCACCAGATTCCAGTGCGGCTTTAATCTCTTCAAAAAAAGCTTCTACCAGATCTTTTGCATCACGTTTGTTTATGCCTAACTTTTCGAATAAGTGTTCAGCCATCTCGGCTTTGGTCAATGCCATAGTTTACTCTCTTAACGCTGCCTCAAACTCTGACTCTAGCCCTGAAACAACCGTATTTACGGCTTGCTGTATTTCAGATTCTTCCAGAGTTTTGTCTGTATCCTGCAAAATTAGTGTTATTGCCAGGCTCTTATAGCCGGGTTCAATACCACTCCCTTTATATACGTCGAACAAGTTTAGGCCAACTAGTTGATTTACGCCAATTTTTTCTACAAATTTTAGTATATCTCCTACCGCAATGTCATCTTTCACCGTAATGGCGATATCGCGACGGTTTGCGGGATAACGAGAAATGGGTTTTGCTTGGGGCAAATTACGCGTATTAATCGCGCTAAGATCAAGTTCAAACACAAAAACCCGACCATTTAATCCTAGCAACTTCATGAATTGCGGATGGATTGCGCCAATCACACCAATTTTTTTACCCTGAAATTCTATGTCAGCAGCCATCCCCGGATGTAATGCAGAATGATTAGATGCTACAAACGAAAATTCAGAAACGTTACCCGTTAACGTTAATAGCGCTTCAACATCACCTTTGAGGTCGTAGAAATCAAAGGCCTCGTCACCTAAATCCCAATGTTCCTCATTTCGTTTTCCGACTATTAAACCGCCAATTACCGGAACTTGTAACACGCCATTTGGCGCTGAATCATCTGCTATAAACTTAAGGCCTGTTTCGAAAAATCGAATTCGAGCTTGCTGGCGCTTTTGATTATACGCTGCGGCCCCCAGTAAACCCGGCATAAGACTCACCCGCATTACTGACATATCAGAAGAAATAGGGTGAGGTAATGTTAAAGATTTAGTCCCCGGAAAGAGCGCTTGCTGAATTTTAGGATCAACAAACGAATAAGTGATCGCTTCTTGATAACCGCGTTGCAACAAGACTGATTTTAGTTGAGCGTCGGATAAATACGCCTCTTGTGCGGGCAACATATTCAAATGCGCAGTAGGGGCAACGTCTGGAATATTGTTATATCCGTAAATACGAGCAACTTCTTCGATTAAATCTTCTTCTATGGCTATGTCAAAACGATAACTAGGAACAATATTGTACCAGACGCCTTCAGAGAAAGTAGTAGCAAGACCTAACCGAGAAAGAAGCTGAGTAACTTTATCCGTGGATATTTCAATTCCTAACACCCGATTGAGTCTTTCTTGCCGTAATGTCACCTCGGTAACTGACGGTAAGGAATGCTCATCTGCAGCTTCCGCTATAGGTCCTGCTTCGCCACCACAAATCTCCAGAATAAGCGCAGTTGCACGTTCCATAGCTCTGTGCTGAAGTTGAGGGTCTACACCTCTTTCATAGCGATGTGAAGCATCGGTATGCAAGCCATATTGTCGTGCTCGCCCCATAATCACATCACGACTGAAAAAAGCGCTTTCTAACAAAATGTCCTTCGTCTTAGCGGAAACGCCAGAGTGCAAACCGCCGAAAACCCCAGCCATTGCTAGCGCTTTCTTATCATCCGCTATCACTAAGGTATTGTCAGACAGTTCAACCGTATTTTCGTCTAATAGCGTTAGTTGCTCACCAGAAGTTGCCATTCTTACTTGAATACCACCTTCGATTTTATCCAAATCGAAAGCGTGCATAGGTTGGCCAAGTTCCAGTAATACAAAATTAGTGACATCGACGATAGGATCGATGCTACGTATTCCACACCGCCTTAGCTTTTCAGTTAACCAAAGGGGGGACGATGCGTTCACATTGACGTTTTTAACCACGCGACCGAGATAACGGGGGCAACCCTGGGGCGCATTTAGTTTTACAGTTAATTTCGTATCACAGGTTGGCTTTACCGATTCTACGTCAGGCTCAATCAAATCAAGATCGTTGAGTACCGCAACTTCCCGGGCAATGCCTCGCACACCAAGACAATCTGCGCGATTTGGGGTCAGGTCAACTTCAATAGTAGAATCATTGAGATTTAAATATTCGCGGATATCCTGACCAATAGGTGCATCGGCTGGCAATTCAATGATGCCGGAATGATCTTCGCCCATGCCTAATTCAGAAAAACTACAAAGCATGCCCATAGAAGGTTCACCACGTAGTTTTGCTTTCTTTATTTTAAATTCACCTGGAAGTACTGCACCGACAACGGCTACAGCAACCATAATTCCTTGGCGGCAATTCGGTGCGCCGCACACAATATCGAGCAGCGTGTCTGCGCCTACGTCCACTTTTGTTACGCGAAGTTTATCTGCATTCGGATGCTGGCCACACTCTATGACCTTGCCTACTTTTACGCCGGTAAACTCCCCTGCCACGGGCTCAACTCCGTCAACTTCAAGGCCTGCCATACTAAGTTGCTCAGACAACGCTGCAGTTGTCACTGCTGGGTTAACCCATTCTCTTAACCAATTTTCACTGAACTTCATTAGTTACTTGCCTTTAATTGAATTGCTTGAGGAAACGTAAATCATTTTCGAAAAATGCGCGCAAATCAGTTACGCCATAACGGAGCATGGTGAGACGCTCAACGCCCATACCAAACGCGAATCCGGTATACTCTTCCGGATCAATATTTACGGCTTTAAGGACATTTGGGTGAACCATACCGCAACCTAATACCTCTAACCATTGGCCATTTTTACCCATCACGTCTACTTCAGCAGAAGGCTCAGTGAAAGGAAAGTAAGAGGGGCGGAAACGAATTTGTAATGACTCTTCGAAGAAGTGATGTAAAAAGTCGTGCAATATACCTTTTAACTCGGTGAAGCTAACATTCTTATCGACCATCAGCCCTTCAACCTGATGAAACATAGGCGTATGCGTTTGATCATAGTCATTTCGGTAAACACGGCCAGGCGAGATGATTCTTAAAGGTGGCTTTTCCACTTCCATCGTTCGAATTTGTACACCAGATGTTTGTGTACGTAACATCACATCCGGATTGAAGTAGAACGTATCGTGATCAGCGCGAGCCGGATGATTAGCCGGAATATTCAATGCATCAAAATTATGAAAACCATCTTCAATCTCAGGGCCACTTTTCACAGCAAAGCCTAGTTGAGAAAAGAAGGATTCTATGCGCTCAATAGTGCGACTAACTGGGTGCAAATTTCCTGGGATTTCTCCTCTACCGGGCAGGGTAACGTCAATAGCTTCTTCAGCAAGCTTTTTATTCATTTCAGCAGTGCGCAGCGCGTCGCCCTTTGCACTTATTGCCTGCTGAATCTCCTGCTTCGCCACATTAATTTTCTGGCCTGCTGCAGGACGTTCTTCTGCAGATAAACGTCCGAGCCCTTTTAATAGCTCCGTAAGTTTACCTTTCTTACCCATAAACTCGACCCTGACCTGGTCAAGCGATGCTGCATCATCTGCAGTTTCAATCTGCGCTTTTGCCTGATTGATAATTGCTTCAAGCTCCATGATTTCCCCGATTGGCATAATGACTGGATAACTGCTGTTATTTTCGCAGCCGCCTAAAAATTCAAAAAGCGTAGTTTACACGAGAGCTAACTCAATTCGCTACCTAATCAAGCTGATTTATTAAATTTACAGTGTATAATCGCCGTCTACTTTATTACTAATCATGTAGAATCGATATAATCGTATTAAGTAGCGTCGTAAACTATTAAAAGGAACTTCATGCCACACTTAGCTCAACTTCCATTATTTCACGCTCTCAACGAAAAAGAGATACGTTCCCAATTTCAGGATGACCAAGCCATGAAAGTGGCTTTGGATCTGAAGAATACTGGATTTAGTATCTTAGAGAATTTTGTATCTGAAGAGCGCGCCAATAAAATTGTGGAAGAGTGCAAAGCGCATTTTGAAAAAGAAAAAGGAAAAACGACCGGTAGATTAAGATGGCAAGATGGCTGGAAACAATCTCAGGTGATAAAAGAGCTTGCTATTGATAAGCGGATTATAAAACTTTTATCCGACGTATATGGAAAACAAACATTTGCCTTCCAGTCACTGAATTTTGATCAAGGTACGCAACAAAAACTGCATGCTGACACCGTCCATTTCAATAGTTATCCAAACCACTTCATGGCTGGAGTATGGGTCGCTTTGGAAGATATTTCGGAAGAAAACGGGGCAATAAAATATGTGGAAAATAGTCACACTTTACCAAATATCGATTTGTTCTCATTAAACCTCCAGCATGGCACACCTGGACAGGGAAACTCTCACATCAGCTACCCTGAATATGAGAAGTATATTGAACAACTCGTTGTGAAGTTTGACATGAAAGTCAAACTAGCAAAAATGAAAAAAGGTGATGCGCTTGTTTGGGCTAGCGGGTTACTACATGGCGGCTCCAAAGTTAATAATCCAAAAAGCTCACGTTATAGTCAAGTAACCCATTATTTTTTCAAGGACTGTCTCTACTACACCCCATTATCAAGCGATATGTTTTCGGGGAAACTTCAATTAAGAACCCCTTTCGATATCGCTTCTGGTAAAAAACCTAAGCTATCTTCTCTGTTAAAAACGGCTAAATCGCTGAACATCCCTCGTTCACAAGTTCTTAGAAGTTGGCTGTGGACACACTATGGCAAGTAACTATTTACTATTTGACTCTGCGTTCCACGTGCACGGTAATTAGCCAAAAGCATCACTGTTTTATATTGGGCTTTTTAATTAAAGAAGTTGTTGGTTACCGTTTGGATTCCTGACGCCACCCTGTTGTCTCATCCTGTTGAAACTGATTGATTGGTGCGTTAACTTACGTCAAACAAAATGATTATGCGTGGCAGATCGTCATGATGGTTTGTTAGAGGTTTATTAGATATTTTTAGTAAATCGCCCGTGTGCAGCTAGCCCCCAGTTTGCCTCACCTTTTGCTCCACACAACCCCGCGCCATATGTAGCCTTGTCTTTGGCATTGGCATTGGCATTGGCATTAGAGCCATCTTATACTCAACAGGAATATGGATGCGCACTAAGTACGAACGCGTTTCAACTTTTGACAAACCCACGTCTGGAAACGGTAGGAGAGTGAAGCTTAAGTTTGCAAGAGTTGCGATAGTCTTACTTGAAACATGAAACGGGTATGTATCCGCGCTGTGTTCTCACGACTTGAAGAGTCATAGCATTCTTTAATCAATACGTGAGACATACATATATCCCACATTCATCGCGCTAATCACCTATTATTGGGAATTAGAATGCGCTTCACAACGAAAAACGGCGAACCATCCTGGTTCGCCGTTTTCCGAAAGAACTTAAACTTAATTAGTTAATAATTAATAATTAAGCTAATGCACCTTTAGCCGCTTCGACTAATGCGCTGAATGCTGCTTTGTCATGTACTGCGATGTCGGCAAGGATCTTACGATCAATTTCAACAGACGCTTTTTTCAAACCGTTAATGAAACGGCTATATGACATACCATTGTGACGGGCTGCCGCGTTAATACGAGCAATCCACAATTGGCGGAATTGACGTTTACGCTGACGACGGTCACGGTAAGCATACTGACCAGCTTTAGTTACAGCCTGTACCGCTACGCGATATACGCGACTACGAGCACCGTAGTAACCTTTAGCTTGTTTTAAAACTTTTTTATGACGGGCACGTGCAATGGTACCGCGTTTTACTCTAGCCATTATTCAGTCTCCTCGTCTTAAACGTATGGCAACATACGCTGTACCAATTTGGTATCAGCATCATGAACCAGTTTTTTGCCACGTAAATGGCGTTTACGCTTAGTACTCTTCTTAGTCAAGATATGACGTAAGTGAGACTGCTTGCTTTTAAAGCGACCCGAGCCAGTCTTTTTAAAGCGCTTGGCTGCTCCGCTGTTAGATTTCATTTTAGGCATTGCTAAAACTCCGCATTGTTAATATTGGCTAATGAGATGTGCAGTCATCATTTCACCAGTTACATTTGCAGCAGGGTGTTTCGGGAGTGCAGAATCCTGAAAACTTTAGACCACTACTACTTCTTAAGTGGGGCGAGCACCATGATCATCTGTCTGCCTTCTACCCTTCTAGGGAAAGACTCACAGTTGGCAATGTCTTCTAACTCGGTTTTAACCCGGTTAAGTAAGTCAATACCAATATCCTGGTGCGCCATTTCACGTCCGCGAAAACGGATTGTGACTTTGGCTTTGTCACCGCCTTCCAGAAAGCGACGCAGGTTGCGCAGTTTTACCTGGTAATCGCCTTCATCAGTGCCAGGGCGAAATTTAATCTCCTTGACCTGAATTTGCTTTTGCTTTTTCTTTTGCTCTTTCTGAGCCTTGCTTTTTTCAAAGAGGAACTTGCCATAGTCCATAACTTTACAGACTGGCGGCTCAGCATTCGGACTAATTTCGACCAGATCGAGATTTACCTCTTCTGCTTTTTTCAAAGCGTCTGTAATGGGTACTACACCTATCTGTTCACCTTCAACACCAATGAGTCGAACTTCATTGACTTTGATTTCATCGTTAATGCGGGCTTTATCGCCCTGAGCCTTATTATTAGCGCCTTTAATGTGCTATTCCTCCAAAAATTATCATCGTACACCCTGAATCAATCCGTTTTGATTGAGGGCACCGTTGTGGTAAGCAAGTATACCACTGAATCTCATCTGATATCAGATTAAGATTCTAAATCAATTTGTCAGCAATTTCCTGCTGCATTCTGTTCATAAATGCGTCGAGGGACATTTTACCCAAGTCATCACCTTTGCGTGTTCGCACGGCAACTTCTCCAGCTTCCACTTCTTTGTCACCAATGACAAGCATATATGGTACTCTTTTAAGAGTGTGCTCGCGAATTTTAAAGCCTATTTTCTCATTTCTCAAGTCAGACTTTGCTCTAAAGCCAAAATCTTGCAGTTTTTGTACGCATTCGTTGACAAAACCCGCTTGTTTATCAGTAATATTCATTACGGTAACTTGCTGTGGAGACAACCAAAGTGGAAACCATCCCGCATATTCTTCCGTTAAAATACCAATAAAACGCTCAAGTGACCCCAGTATCGCTCTGTGGATCATAACAGGAACTTTACGTTCACCATCTTCTGCTACGTAGGTAGAGCCTAAACGGTTCGGCATAGAAAAGTCTAATTGAACTGTTCCACATTGCCATGCCCGATCTAGGCAATCATACAACGTAAATTCAATTTTCGGCCCATAGAATGCACCTTCACCCGGCAAATAGGCAAACTCAATGTTTTTGTCATTTAACACGTCTGCCAATGCCTTTTCTGACTTATCCCAGATTTCGTCACTTCCGACACGTTTTTCGGGTCGAGTCGAAAGTTTCACGGCAATTTTATTAAATCCAAACGTTTCGTAAGCTTCGTAAACCATATCAATACAGCTACCCACTTCCGCTTGAATCTGCTCTTCAGTACAGAAAACGTGTGCATCATCTTGGGTGAAACCCCGCACTCGCATAAGTCCGTGTAGCGCTCCAGATGGTTCGTTGCGATGGCAACAACCGAACTCAGCCATTCTTATCGGCAAATCGCGATAAGATTTCAGCCCTTGATTGAAAATTTGTACGTGACCCGGACAATTCATTGGTTTAATAGCATATTCACGCTTTTCGGACTCGGTCGTGAACATGTTTTCTGCGTATTTATCCCAATGACCAGACTTTTCCCACAACGAACGGTCCATCATTAATGGCCCCTTAACTTCATCGTAGTGGTATTTACGTAACAATCCGCGAACAAATCTTTCCAGTTCGGTATATATACTCCAGCCATCGTTGTGCCAAAATACCATGCCTGGTGCTTCTTCTTGCCAGTGAAATAAATCTAGCGACTTTCCGATCTTACGATGATCTCGTTTTTCTGCTTCTTCAAGGCGATTAAGATAGGCTTTCAATTGTTTTTTATCAGCCCAAGCCGTACCGTAAATGCGTTGTAGCATTTTATTTTCGCTATCGCCTCGCCAGTAAGCTCCCGCCACTTTCATTAATTTAAAGTGGTGGCAAAAGCGCATGTTCGGAACATGCGGTCCACGGCACATATCCACATATTCTTCGTGGTGATACAACCCTGGTCTATCCTCCTGGCTGATGTTCTCATCCAGAATTTCAATTTTGTACGTTTCACCGCGCTGTGCGAATGCTTCTCGTGCTTCTGCCCAACTGACCTTTTTCTTTATTACATCATAATTGGTTTTAGCTAACTCAAGCATGCGCTTCTCTAACTTTTGTAAGTCTTCTTGAGTTAAGCTATGCGGCATGTCTACATCGTAATAAAAGCCGTTATCGATAGTCGGACCAATTGCCATTTTTGCATCAGGCCATAACTGCTTAATTGCGTGTCCAATAAGGTGGGCGCAACTGTGGCGAATAATTTCTAGACCATCTTCATCTTTCGCGGTAATTATTTGTAAATTGGCGTCTTGTTCTATCAGGTCGACGGCATCGACCCGCTCACCATTAACCTTACCTGCAATGGTGGCTTTAGCCAAACCCGGACCGATATCTTGGGCTACATCTAAAACTGAAACTGCATGGTCGAAGACGCGTTGACTTCCATCAGGGAGAGTTATTACAGGCATGAAAATTCCTTAACAGTGGTGACACCTACTCTGTGCCACTTGTATCTTATGTAGTTAATTTACCGCTTACTGCGAATCGTACGGGCAATGTTGCCCAAGGACATCGGATTATAACGGTAAGCATTAGTTATGCAACGGTATTTAAAAAAAGCGTTAAATTAATCAAAAACACCCCCCCTGCTTTGTGGAAATGCCCTCAATCTTTGTCATACTTTTGTATTATCTTTCTCATTACAAAAGCAATATATGTGGCATTTTATTAGCGAACATATCAGTGAACAGACGCAGAATGATTTTGTGGTGCAAAGCTTCCATCGCGTAGCCGGTGGAGACACTCATGACTGCTATATTGTTAAAGATGATACCCACCGATATTTTGTTAAAACATCTACAGCCCTGACTATTGATGCATTCTCTCGAGAAGCTGAAGGGCTATCGGCAATTCGTGGTACAAATACCCTCGCCTGCCCACGGGTTATTTGCACCGGTGAAGTCACTACCAATGAAGTGCCTGTGGCGTACTTGGTACTTCAACATATTAAGTTCCAATCGGGTTCATTCGACCAATGGTCAACGTTGGGGGAACAACTCGCGACAATGCATCAGTCTACTACTGCAATAGAACAATTCGGCTGGCCTCACCCGAATTATCTTGGCGCGACCCTTCAACAAAATACGCAAACTGAAAGCTGGGCTCACTTTTTTGCCGAACACCGAATCGGAGCGATGCTCGAAAAGCTTGCCCGAAAAGATGTACGCATTATTAATCCGGATCATTTTGTCGAACGAGTGCTCATTTTTCTTTCGGATCATAAACCAACGCCCTCACTAGTACACGGAGATTTATGGTCGGGGAACGTAGGTTTTTGCAAACATGGCCCCGTGGTTTTCGATCCTGCCGTCTACGTGGGTGACGCTGAAACTGATATCGCCATGACTGAGTTATTTGGAAGGTTCAAGATAAACTTTTACAATGCCTATTACCAAAGGCTACCAACGCAGCCAGGCTACGAAGCTCGAAAACAGATTTATCAACTATATCATTTGCTTAATCACGCCCTTTTATTTGGTGGTGATTATGTGTCATCCTCTCAATCCATTATTCAGCAATTTCTTCATCAGTATTAGGAAAACAAATGACCGACTCACCCGTTGCATTGATTACAGGGGCGGCCAAGCGCATCGGAAAAACGCTAGCGATAAGTCTGCATGACGCTGGTTACCGGGTAATTATCCATTACCATAATTCAAAAGAAGCTGCGAAGGCGTTACAAGGTCAACTTAATACTTCAAAAATGAACTCCGCAGAAATCATTCAAGCCAATTTATCCGATATGGAAGATGTCGCATTGTTGGCTAAAAAAGCCCTCAAGGCTTTTGGCAGAATCGATGTGCTGGTAAATAATGCGTCCGCCTTCTATCCCACGCCATTGGGGAAAATTACACTCCCGGTTTGGGATGAATTAATCGGCAGTAATGTCAAAGGCGCACTTTTTTTAGTTCAAGCTTTACAGAAAAACTTGCAACAACAAAATGGCTGCATCATTAATTTAACTGACATGCATATAGACAGGCCTCTTCCAGAGCATTCAGTTTATTGTTTAGCCAAATCGGCCTTGGGTTCATTAACCCGTTCTCTAGCCACTGAGCTTGCGCCAACTATTCGCGTTAACGCAATCGCCCCTGGACCTATTCTCTGGCCAGAAAGGAAGATGTCTAAAGAAGAAAAGGAACAGTTAATAAACACCGTACCCTTAAAAAAGTTAGGCTCCCCCGAAGCAATAGCGCACACTATGTTGTTTTTGATCAATGCTGACTACATCACTGGGCAGACGATCTATGTTGACGGCGGCAGAAGTATTCAATCAAATGCCACCGCATGATTAGTAAATTTTCAGAACGGCTATACCTACGAGGACTCATAGTTATATCTATAGTGGGTATTTTGTCGTGTAGCTTTGAACCCGCATTGGAGACAACGCTGAATGATTATCGGCAGCGACTTCAACGGGTACTCGATATTCCCGTCATCACGCCTGTTCGTAACCGTGGTTTCGCGTTTCCTGATATTCCAGACGCTACCCGTGAATTTGAAAAAAACAGTATCAATTTACTCGACCTTAGTCGTTTGAGTCAGTGTGAACTGTCTTCTTTGATAGCAGAAAGAAACACCACTTTAGGGAAAGTACAGCCCTTGTCGCAGCGATTTGTTTATGAAGCAAAATTGCTCACGCTTCTGGAACGTTGTGAACTCTCAATTGCTTTAACGCATACCGAGCTTTCACAACGTATTGGCAAGATATTCAAAATAAAGCAATCACAGTATACCGCGCTCTGGGGCACTCTCATCCAAAAGAGTGAAGAAATCAAAACCGCCTTAAGTGTTAGCCAAGGTACGTTAAGCAATACTTCAGAACATACTGACATGAATTCGGTTATTGCTCTTTCTTACCTGAACTCTTTAAAAAACAATCCGTTAGCGGTGGTAAATCACGAAGTTGAAGCAAGCTTGGCAACGCTTCAATTATCAAGGTTACCGGCGAAACTGTGGCGCACCCAATCAGTTTTAGCCAGTCAATTAGCAAGTATTACTGAGGTAACGGCCTTTGAACTTAAAAAGCTAGACTGTACTAAGACCACGGATTTCAATAAGGCGGAAATACTACGAAATATTTTTCAGCTGTTCTTCGTTCAAAAAATACAACCTATTGGCAGTAAGTTAAATCATTACCACTATCAATTACAACCCGTGTGGGATAGTTGGATTAACGACGATAGTTTAAGCGAGCCGTTTAAGCAGTATGTTCATCACCATACTGTGGAAGGTTTTGCTGAATATCAGACACAAATGCAAAACCATGTCGTAATGTGGCAAAATTTTTTTAAGCAGTGTGGAATTGAAGTCTCAGCGACAAGTACGCGTTAAAGAATATTTTCACCGCTTTTGGGATCGCTGGTCTGTGCTGCCTGCTGTCGTATAGATTGAGCTTCACTGCTCACATCATCAGGGGCTGAATCCTTCGCAGATTTAACTTTTCCAGGTTCATATGCGCGTGAAATCACATTCGACTCTTTATGAGACACCTCCTCATGCGCTCTTTTTTGCTCACTGGATTGGATTACGTTGATACCTTCCGGAAATATTATTTCACGGGCATCATCCGGCATACTTATACCACTACCTTCAAACAGTGCCACTATGTCTCGCATCAGTACGGATGCCATTTTTAGTACACTGACAACTTCTACATTAATCCAAAAGTAGATTTTCAAATTTATAGTTGATGAACCAAGATTATCCACCAGCACCTGTGGCTCGGGATCATCTAACACGTGGGGATGAGAAGATAATAGTTGCATTGCAAGCTGTTGCGCTGCTTTGGCATCATTATCGTAGCCGATTCCGATGACAAAAGTTCCCCGCATTCTGTGATTGGTAGTGAAATTCTTTACCACCCCTTTATAAATAATCGCATTTGGAATTTGGATGTGATTGCCATCAAAATCCACTAACGTGGTGGCTCGGGTGGTAACCTTTTGAACCACACCGGTGTACTCATTTACTTTTACGATATCACCTAGTTTAAACGGCCGTTGAACCGTCAGCAGCAAGCTTGAAATAAAGTTTTCGGCTATATCCCTGAATGCGAATCCAAGGATAAGACCTAGCACCCCTGTGCCACTTATGATCGCCACTGCAAATTCGGTTAATCCTGCTAGCTTTAAAAAAAGGTAGCACCCTAATAAAATGATAAGTAACGATACAGCACGGCGTGACACTGAACGTATAAGATCACTTTTCGTCACGTAGTTAAATGGCTTGAGCAATATTCGAGACAAGGGTGAAGCAACAAAAATGATAATAAGAAGTAGTAGCGCGCCTAATGCAATACTGGGTATACGCTCAAGGAGTGACATCCCTAGATCTTGTAACCCTGTTTTGATACTGACAAAAGCATCGCCGAATGGGTAGCTTTGCCCCCTGATGAACCCAGTCAATTTATCCAATTGCGTCCCTTATGTTTTTGCTCATACGAAGGAACTTACGAAAAAGTGGGCAGATAAGATCCTAATCTAATAGTAGTGAGAAAACTTCCCCCCAGTTTTGCTCGTCTACCCCCTCCGGTGTAGGCTGAGTTAACGGCGGGAATACGCGACAATAGCGAGGCTAAGCTATAACACGATAACGGAAAGCCAGACTCGCCCCATTACGGACCCGCTTCTTATACCAACTTATGTACTATAGCGGACGGGCTGAAAGATTTAATAAAGCGTTCACCAGTCATTTTTGAACAATTCAGCGTCTCTTCATAGTAAATATAGAGTTGAGTTTAGTGAATGTCCCCGTTTAGTTTCAGGCCTGTATTAGTGATTGCCTTACTGTTTATATCATCGACAGGCATCGGTACAGAAAGCACGCTACGATAATAGAATCGAATGTAAGAAGTGAGTAACCCAAATGGTAGAAAAGACTGGTATTTCAACAGAAGAAGCATCAGGTGTCATCGCATTTTGGTTTCAGGAGCTTAAACCTGAGCAATGGTTTAAAAAAGATAACAGCGTAGACAAGTTGATAGCAGTTCGCTACGCGAAAATTCACACTGCAGCTACGAGAGGTGAGCTATGGCACTGGCGGGCCACTCCCCTGGGACGACTGGCTGAGGTTATTGTGCTGGATCAGTTTTCCAGAAATATTTTTAGAGACAACGAGAAAGCGTTTTCGAATGATGTATTAGCATTAGCGTTATCTCAAGAAGCAATCAGTTTAGCTGCAGATAAAACGTTACCTATTGAACAACGTGCGTTTATGTATATGCCTTTTATGCATAGTGAGTCACTTCATATTCATGACATAGCGATGCAACTTTTCGCAACTGAAGGGCTTGAAGCGCAGTTAAAATTCGAAAAACAACATCGCGATATTATTTGCAAGTTCGGCCGCTATCCCCATAGGAACACCATTCTAGGTAGAGAATCTACGCCCGCTGAAAAAGCCTTTCTTAACCAGCCTGGCAGCGCATTTTGAACAACTTTCTTTTCAAGTTAGCCTAACACTAATTCTTCACGAGCGACCGGTTCTACAGGCAAACCCGATCGTTTCCAGGCTGTGAAACCACCTTCGAGATAGCTCACTGATTGTAGCCCCATCTCAACCAGAGTGGCAGTAGCCAATGTTGAGCGCCAGCCCGAATCGCAGTATAAAATAAATGATTTTGTTTTCCCAAATATAGGTTTGAAATAGGGACTGTCAGGATCTACCCAAAATTCTAACATACCGCGCGGGGCATGTAAGGCGCCCGGTATTTGACCGCTATTTTCTAATTCGCGAATGTCTCGTATATCCACCAGAACCACATCAGGGTTATACATCCCTTGACTTGCTTGATACGTGGAGGCAAATGATATTCTTTCTGCAGCTTCCGCTAACAGTGTGCAGTAACCCTTTTACTAAAGTCATAGGTTTCTCCTTGCTTATTTGCTACTTCACCCTACTGACTAAAAAAGCATCAAACAAATTATACATAAAAATAGTGAATATAAGACCTCATTAGAATAAACAAGAATGAGTCGGTAAAGCTTATACCTAAAAGAAAATTTAAGTGGTTTTTTTAATGGTTTTCTGTATACACTGGGATTGCAATGCAGGTCTTGCACTACCTCCCCCCATTTTAATAACGCATTTCACTGCATTGCCATTTATCTTAGTTATTTGTATTATTAAAAGGATTTGCTATGAAAGCTTTCTATGCCTCGCTACTTCTTTTGTTTTCCTTGTCATCCCAAGCCACTGTTGTCAGATACGATTTAGATCACCTTATCGGTGAATCATTGTACCGTTCCGTTTATGGTGAAGATGCGGGTTACCTGTTACTGGATATCGATAATTCGCCGATTAAGGTAATGCAGGAAGCGCGCATTGTCGTTAATTTAGAAAATATAAACTTATCTTCCGCAGGCCGTCTCGTATTCAGAATTTTTGGGGACGAAAGTGCGGCATACATGATTGATGGGGATAACGCTAACATCACTATGGAATATAGTGGTGAGTATGATCCTTTGGTTAATGTCAGCCCTTGGCTAGACGAAGGCTTTTGGGAGTTTCAATTTACGCTAGATTCTTACGTAGAGATGCTCTCCTTAAGTGCGCTTCCCTCAGCCGATGAATTTGTCATGTTTGGTGAAAATAGTTATCTGGAAATATCAGACACTGTCGGCGAGCTACTCACGGTTGGCGTTTCCGAGCCGTTAATAGCTGGCATGGTTGCTTTGGCGGGCGTCGGCTTGGGTCGGCGTCGAAAGCTAATCACCTCATCTTAAAATCACTACAAATGGCGCGGCGATTGTCGCGCAATCAACTCAGACACTCCTTCTTTACGTCCGCAAAATCAAACAAAATCATATTCACTTATACTCTATTCGACGAAAAGCCTCAGAGCTTGCTTGCCCCATTCATTATGGTTGTTGCACTACCGCCCGCAAAACCAATTCATAAATAAATATCATTGAGTGCTGTGGGGCATCGAATAGGTACGGCCATGTAAACTATATCGGTAACCTGTCGGCAAAACAGGTGTTTTTGACTGCACATGGTAACAAACAGCTACGTAACAGAACGGGGATTAATTTGTAGGGCTTTGCGAGAAAAGCAAATGCGTAATCAGAAAATAGACGTACTTAAAGGAAAACGACATCGGGCAGAACAATGAAGGGTTATCGATACCCATCGTAAAAGTTTGCTAAACAAACTAAGAAAATCATCACGAAGAGAAGACGAGCTTTAAGCGTCTTACGCAAGCCTCATTGATCATTCGTCACCCTCACTCAAATGGGCTTAAGGGAGTAAGCAAACACGACGTAGATAATTATTACCACGTATTATTTAATGGATTTGAAAAGATATCTTCCGACCTATATACCAGCGTAGAAGAGATTCTGCCTAGATTATCATTGTACCGTATTAATCGACCAGCGCATTTGCTGGCGTATTAAAAACCACGCTGTCGTAATAATGGCGATTACCGGTCAGCACATGTAACGATATGGCTGTGATTGTGTTTAAGTTATTTTTAAAGGTTTACAGTTTTAAAAATAACCCAAGACTTTCAAAACAGTTAACTTGCCCTGATACGAAAGATGATCACCATTGCCACCCTCCACAATAAACAACCCCATCACGTTTCCAGTAGTCTCCTAACGGAATTATTTAATATTTACGAAAAAGGAATACGCATGGAGCATGGCTGTTTAAAGAATCGCCTTGAAGAGAACCTCAGGGGACGAGATTGACCTTCGAGGAGAATATAAGGTTGATGTAGATTTCATCAATATACGTTCAAATAAGGATGGTTACTTCTACTCCAACAAGTTGAGAGCGCCCGTAATTCAAGCGAGTGTCCTAGCGTCGCAAATCACAATAGAACGTTTAGACAATAACAAAACCATTCCTGAAAATGGGGTAAACCAAAACTACTCACAAACCAATTGAAAAAACTGAACAAATTACATACAGTAGAGTTACAAAATAAATCAACAAAACATTAACTTAACAACTTCAGAAGGAATTGAATAATGAAAAAGATGTTACTTTTAGCAGCACTGTTAATCCCTGCATGGGCTAATGCGTCACTGCTATACACTTTCAACTACACTGAGTTAGATAATCAAGTGTTTACTATTGATAACAGCTTGGGTAGGAATCCTGGCTATATTACTAGCATTCACGTTGGCCCTAACGAATTTGAGCTTGGATTTGATGGTAACCCCCTTTATTACTCATGGGATATCAACTTAGATAAGAATCTTACTAATGTCGCTGACAATTTTCGGATTGTAGGTCGGCTAAATGCATTTTACGGAATAGATGCCTCATTCAATCGGCCCCATTATAAAACGGCAGTTGGCGAATATAATACCGCGACAATTGATAATTTCTATTATAGAGAAGAGGATGGATACCCGTTTCTGTACGACCCTCAACTAAATCACCACGGCTGGACGCTTGATTTGACGTTGCTCTACGGTGACAACTATTACTATGGTGATGATATCTATCAAATCGCTTTTGGTGTGGGTAATTCGCTTACATTGACAGATACTAAATATCTAGTGCCGGAGCCGTTAGCAGCAGCACTATTTCTTCCCGCTTTAGCTCTTATTGGCTTTAGACGAAACAAACGTAAATAAATGAATCAGGCCGCATTTAGCGGCCTTTTTTATGCTACGGCGTTGCGCTCTATTTGGGTCGCGCTAAATGTGGCTACTTTTTGAGAGCTGGGAAAATCAACAAACCTTTTGCATGCCCACCCACGTAGAGAATCAATTGGAATACAGGGTTGTTCAGTAACAATTCCAGTTTTGGTAAATCCCCTATCCTAGGTTATGACCCTTGCTTAGCAACGCGAATTGAGTGTTTACCATCTCCAACAGGGGCGATATTACCAATTTGATTTGTTTTGAGTCTTCAAGACCTACTTGGACGCGTTATAATATGGCAAATAGCAATGCTGTATACGGCTAGGAATAGGTTTCATATTCAGGAAACGGTGGAACGTAAGGCGAAAGCCTTTAAGAATGGTGCGTCTACCCTGACTCGAACAGGGGACCTCTACCATGTCAAGGTAGCGCTCTAACCAACTGAGCTATAGACGCATTGAAAATCTTGCAGCCGTTCCAGTAGTCTAAGTTGCTGGAACGGCGCGTATAATAACGATGCTCCCGCCCGGACGCAAGTATATTTTAATTAGATGGCGATTAACTGCTCAAACTGCACTCAGTTCATTGATTTTTGGAGAGGGTAAGCATTCAAACGGTAGCGGTTTGATTAAATCCACTATGGATTGATCCTCGGTAATTTTCATAAAGTACTCTCCCAGTTTGTCAGACTCTTGAATAACCGTTTCCCAATAACTGATTCGGGTCTTGTCATCCATCTTTTTAAAGTCTTTACGATCGGGGATTTTAGAAAAAGGCAACGAATTAACAAATTCCGCTGAAGGTACCAGCATTACCGTATTGGCGTAACTGCTGGCGTGAGGCCACCTTTTCTTTAACCCTTTATCAAACCATCCTGTAATGGGGCGGGGGTAAAAATGAGGATATAGAACAAGTCCTGGCTCCGGGCCAAAACTTAAATCGAAGTGGTAGTCGATGATTCCCCCATCGCGATATACCCCCACAGGCGCATCCACAATGTGTTCAACGCCCCTCATTATCACCGGAATAGAGCCGGAGGCGAGCAATACATCTTTAACATTGTTATAGCCGAATTCGAGACGTTCTGTTTCGAGATTATAGGGATCGTTAATCTCAAATTTGCTTTTTGGCGCAGAAAAAATATACCGTGTGAATTGCTGCTGGAGGTAACGGCGGTTGATGGTGTTTGCACTCGCAGCCATAGTTAAACCGCCTAACTGTGCTAATCGTCCTTGGTTTTCCATCATACCATGACACTTGGCTATAACTACGTGCAGTTTAAAGCGTTCGTTAGTCAGCACATCCATAATGCCGTCGCCCCCTAACATATTATTGATAATCTTCTTGGCGCTTCTGGAGATATCGAATTCGTTTGTTTTTTTAGGGTAAGTTGTATTGGCATAAGAGTGGGCCAGTTTGTTAATGGCCCTAAGTGGATCATGCTGTACAAAACAAGCAGCACGAAAGGCGCCAGCTGAAGAGCCGATTACCTGAACTTGCCCTCCCCTGCGTTGAAACCATTCAGGAAAAATAACGCGGTCCAGCCCAGTCAAAACGAACCATTTCGGTCCACCTGATGCGCCCAGAAAATATTTAAAAAGTAAGGGGTAAAAGCCATGCCGTTTCAGGGCAGTCATCGCCGTGGGGCCAGCGTAGATATCCAATGGTGCTGCCAACGTAATCCTTCCCGTAATGTAAGTCCTTGGTTTGGCTAATTTAACAGCTCCCTAAAACAATTCAACTATTCAGTCATAATTAGTATAAAACTGTAATAAAAAGGGCTCTCTCGGGGTGTGATCTTTTTTTCCCATGGGAATCCGTTAATCAAAGAATCAGTGGACAAAAATCGTGTGAACTTAAAGCAGTTCACACGTAAAAGAAGTAGCAGCATGGGTAACGTAGAAAAATCCAGATAACTTGCATTACAAAGATTTGCTACACCATAGTATTCCCTCCCATCCCACTTGTTTGAATACATTTTTTTCACAAATCTTGCAGCACACTCTTGCGAATTTGCCTAACTCGCTTGATAAAGAGCGCTAAAAGCACCTGAAGGGTCTTTGATAACACAAAACTGTGCATCGCCGTGTGAGCGAATATCACCGATCTGCTCGCCACCATTGGCGACCACGTGCTTTAGTGACTCAGCTAAATCAGCCACAGTGAAGTATTGGATCCAGCTAGCAGGCATAGACTTGTTCGAACCTTTTGCATGGCATATCCCCCCTATGGCATTACCTTGAGCGTCCTTCATAATGTAGTCTTCGTAATCCCCCATGTTAAACGCTTCGGCAGTCCACCCCATTACCTTCACATAGAAATTCTTCAGAGATGTGGCGTCTTCTACTGTGATATCACACCAAGAGGAGATCGAATTTTCAGACATGTGACTGTTCCTTTTTTAGTACGGAATACAACAATAACCTGCAAAACAAAAAAAATTCTACAATAATTATAGACATCTGCTCAAAAAGATGGTTGAAATGTGTAATAAGAAAACATTGAACAATGAATAAACAGCTTCTTTAATTCATTATTATCAGTGAGTTACAAATCAACCCCACACTACTTAACAAACTTATCCACAGAATAAGTGGATAACTGGTGATAACTGTGGGCATTGAATATTGATGACTAGCATGTTCGGTACTTATAAATTGAAGGAATAATATGCCTAAACAGACATTGGCCGTATTACCTATGGAATTTACTATTCACAGTCTGGAGTCGGATGCTGCAATTCCAGCGGAAGTACTTTCCAGTCCGTTTTTCTTCCTTGGAAAAACGAGTGAAGAACTTTCTATCGTGGTTCCCTCTCATATTTCAGTGAATTCACTGGATTCCGATCTTCAATGGCGCGCATTAGAATTGATTGGCCCATTAGCTTTGTCTATGGTAGGGATAATGGCGCAGATTGGGGATGTATTAGCAAAGGCAAAGATCAGCATTTTTATCGTCTCGACATTTGAAACAGATTTCTTTCTGGTAAAAAATAATAAACTGAAGGACGCGGTCCGTGCATTGCGTAATGCTGGCTATACCGTAAATGAAACATAAAGGGTAAACAATATCTTTCCTCTTCCAGACGTTCCACCCCATGATTATTCATACAAGATACCGGTGTTTTCGCCGGTTACAGGCAGCAGATTAGCAAACGACCACGTACATAATGCATTATTTAACAGCGGTGCACTGGGTGATGGGTGTGCCATTCGAGTAACAGGCAATACCCTATATGCACCATGTGATGCTCGAGTGGAAACGGTACCTGAAACGGGTTATGAAGTTTTACTTCAAGCATCTTCGGGACTAAAGCTGTGGATAAAAATAAGTGCTTTCACTCACCATCTTATGGGAGAGAAATGCCAAAGACTCGTAGGCCGAGAAGAACAAGTAAAAGCAGGTACCCCATTAATGAATATCAATCCTGTATGGTTGAAATCGAAAGGTATCGAACCCGTTTTTTTAATTGTGGTGCGTAATACAAATAGCATCCGTGCTTTGGTTCCTGCTAACAATAAATACCTCGTAGCACTTGAAGATCACTTATTCGAACTTTATGTATGACGCTTAGTTTCGAAAACTGTATTCCAACGTGATTTCTGCATTTAACAACTTTGATATAGGACAATTGTCTTTTGCATCATTCGCAACAGCTTCAAACTCTTTTTCGTCCATCCCGTCAACTTTCGCATTTAATATTAATGCTGACTGTGTAACGGTAAAACCGTCGCCATCTTTTTCCAACGTAACAGCTGCGTCTACATTTAACTTACCCGCTTCAAAACCTGCTTCAGCTAGCCCAAATGACAACGCCATTGCATAGCAACTGGCATGCGCAGCGGCAATTAATTCCTCGGGATTAGTACCAGCCTTATCTTCAAAACGCGTGTTAAAACCATAGGGCTGTTCAGACAATACACCACTACCCAATGATACGTGTCCTTGCCCGTCTTTGCCTAAAGGTTGATATTGTGCACTTGCCGTTCTTACCGTAGACATCTTTAACTCCTTTGTTTTCCAATTATTAGAGGTCGGCTAAGTTTTTGCAGAGTTCATGCCGATTTAGCAATTAATAAATTGGTTGTAATAATATGGGGGACAAGGTTTTGCTAAACAGTAATTTAATCGTTTGCACGACTACTCACGATCAAAGTGTTTATACACCCTCTCGCTCTAAAGGAACGATATTTCGTCCCCCGCTTGTAACGCTTTCACAGTAAATGCATTTTTTGCATCAGTGTATCGAGCAGGATAAACTGGCAACCATCCATTTTCATTTTACAGCATAAATTTATGACAACCCTTTTTGGTATCCCGAACTGCGACACAATAAAAAAAGCAAAGAAATGGCTTAATGAGCATCAAATAGAACACGAATTCCACGACTACCGAAAGAATGGCGTTACATTGGATTGGCTACAATCAGTGGAGCCGCAGCTGGGATGGGAAAAAATGTTAAACAAAAGGGGCACCACCTTCCGGCAATTAAATGATGAAGATAAGCAAAACTTGGATAAGGACAAGGCTTTATCTTTGTTAGCTGCAAATCCCGCTATGATAAAGCGTCCTATAGTTGAACATGATGGCCGTTACTATATCGGTTTTTCTAATGCGCAATTTGAGGGAATATTCAATTCATGAGTGATGTTATCGAACTCACTAAAGCTCTGATAAATAAGCCGTCGGTCACCCCTGATGATGCGGGCTGTCAGCAGTTAATGCAAGAATGGTTAAGCGAATCAGGATTCGCCAATGAAACCATGGTGTTCGAAGACACCACTAATTTATGGTCGCGCAAAGGCTCCCACCCTCCTCTATTTTGTTTTGCCGGACATACCGACGTTGTACCTAGTGGCCCTTTATCGGCCTGGGATACCCCGCCATTTGTTGCCACTGAAAAAAACAACTGTATTTATGGCCGTGGAGCTGCGGATATGAAGGGTAGTCTTGCTGCTATGATGGTAGCGACCAGACATTTTGTGCGCGACTACCCCGATCATAAAGGAAGTATCGCGTTCTTAATCACCAGTGACGAAGAAGGTCCCTTCATAAATGGCACTACCCGGGTAATTGATACCCTTGAAGCGCGAGATGAAAAAATCGATTGGTGTCTGGTAGGCGAGCCATCCAGCACTGAGCACGTGGGTGATGTGATAAAAAATGGGCGACGGGGCTCCCTGACAGGAGATTTAGTCATAAAAGGTATACAAGGGCACGTGGCGTATCCCCATTTGGCAAAGAACCCAGTTCATCTAGCTGCTCCAGCCCTCGCCGAGCTTTCTTCTATAACCTGGGATGAGGGTAATGCGTATTTTCCTCCAACCAGTTTTCAGATTTCGAATATTCACGGTGGAACAGGGGCTGGCAATGTAATACCTGGTGAATTACATGTTTGCTTTAATTTTCGTTTTTCTACCGAAGTAACCGACAACGAACTCATCAAACGGGTTGAAGCCCTGTTAAACGAGCATAAGCTCGATTACACCATTAAATGGACTCATAACGGTCAACCTTTCCTCACGGGAAAAGGCGCACTGGTAGACTCCGCTCAAGCCGCAATAACCAAAGTTACAGGGAAACCAGCTAAATTAAGTACTGCCGGGGGGACCTCAGATGGTCGTTTTATTGCCCCCACAGGCGCTCAGGTAATCGAATTAGGCCCTGTTAACGCGACTATTCATAAGATTAACGAGCATGTAAATAAGCGCGATCTCGAATTGCTATCACAAATGTATTATCACCTATTAGTCAGGTTACTTGCATGATAAGCAATAATGAGTGGATGGGAATATTCCATCCACACCTGACCAGCCTTAGTGAGCATCATCAATTACATAGTGCCGTAGTCGGGCCATTTAAAGAAATGCAAACCGCGGCGCGGAATGCTGGTGTCGACTGCCAAATTGTTAGCAGTTATCGCAGTTTCGAGCGTCAGCTTTCCATTTGGAACAGAAAATGGTCAGGAGAACTTCCTCTACTGGATGCAAATAGCGAACAACTTGACCATGCCAGTCTATCTGCAAACGAAAAAATAGATGCAATACTGACTTGGTCGGCATTACCAGGAGGTAGCCGCCACCACTGGGGAACTGATTTTGACGTTTATGACAGACAATCTATTAAACGCAAAAACTGGCGATTTAAGCTAGTGGTGGAAGAATATGAAGCAAAAGGTCCTTGCTTCGGATTAGCTAATTGGCTATGTGATAACGCCAGCAAATTTGGTTTCTACAGACCTTTCGAAGCATTCAACGGGGGCGTCGCTCAAGAACCCTGGCATTTGAGTCATCAAAAAACCGCGGCCCCATTTGAACAAGCTAGAAATTGCGAGGCTTTGCACAATCTACTGAAAGAAAGTGACATTTCTGGAAAAGATGCCATCCTAATAAGAATAGAAGAATTATTTGAGTGCTACGTACTGAATCGGGGAAAGGTATGAGCTTAGGCTGGATTATTGTTATAGCGTTACTGGTGTTTGGAGTGGTACTGGGAAACGTCATGCTGCTACGTTACAGTTCACGGTTTAAGATGCCAAAAGATTACAAACCAAAATCTGAGAAAGACAAGGACGAAGATTCTTGGTAGCGCATAGACTATGTGCGTAGTTTATGAATTGAAAATGCTGTTCGCCATAACCTTTTTACTACAGGTTCCAGTTCTGTCGGATCGGCGCTGGTAATAAACTGTAAAGTGCTTTGTTGGTTATATCCACCAGCCAAATTAGACGCGTTTAGTTGACGTAGCACTTCAGTTGCTATCGCTGCTGCTGGATTGATAATGTGCATTCGGCTTCCAACAATATCTTCAAGCACAGGCTGGATAAAGGGAAAATGCGTACAACCCAACACCAATGAATCCACGTCATTTGTAATCAGCTGTGATAGAACAGGTTGAGCTAAATCATACACATCCGATGAATCAAATTTGCCTTTTTCTACCAGCTCAACAAACCCAGGGCAGCCAACTGGATAGAGTTTCTGTTCAAATGAAATAAAACGCGTCATCAATGAAAGTAAACGACGGCTTTTTAGCGTACTTTCCGTCGCCAAAAGTCCTATTCTATTAGATTGGGTTAACATAGCGGCTGGTTTGAGAGCAGGTTCGACCCCCACAATAGGAATAGAATAGGTTTGTCGTAATCTATCAATACATGCTGCGGTAGCCGTATTACACGCTACAACAATAAGCTTGCAGTGTCGCTGAATGAGGAAGTCGCATATTACCTGACAGCGACGAAAAATTGCTTCATCATCTTTACGCCCATAGGGAGCATAGGCGGAATCTGCCACGTAAATCAGCTTTTCCTGTGGCATTAAATAACGGATTTCTTTCAAAATCGATAAACCACCGACTCCCGAATCAAATGCACCTATAGGCGCAGCTGCGTCAATTTTCATCTCAATTATAACGTCTCACACTGCTACTTTACCGAACAACCCAATTGAATGGCTAAGACTATCGATGGGAAAAAGGTTAAAAACGCTGACAAATTTAACCTTTTTCCAATCGGTAACATTACCCGCTGCGCTATCGCATTCACCACCAAAAAAGACTAGCTTTTGAAACACTGATTTCGTTTCCCAGAGTATAAATAAAAGCTTTCAGTGTTTACGAAACGATGCGCTTGAAAGGGCGGCGAAATTTTCACCAACCCACATATCGTAATGGTAACACCCGGATTATACCCATTGGGAATGCTGCCTAACCAGCGAAAAGAAAAAATATATCTAACCAAGATGCATCGTTCGAAATGCCGAACCCATGCCATTCTCTTTCACTCGTATGGCGCGGGGCGTTTAACCACTGCAAGGCTTCTATATGTGCGGTTGAGTCGCTAACCGTTTCTCGAAACTCGCTTGGCGATCGTCGAAATAAGCTGTCCTAAAGCGAACTTACATTAATGTCCTTTGTATTAGGTATAAAAGTATCGTAGGTAAAGTAAATTGCTATCCCTATGGTTAAGTCATAAACAAACACCACAACCTTTACAGGGGCAGAATATTTAGTGAAGTCCTGTGTTTAATATTCGCACAAATAGCGTTCAAATAACTGACCATATTAGTGGATGGTGTACTTCACTATTGTATCGCGAGGTCACAGCTATTTAAATTCGTCCATGCATATCCGCAGGAAGTAACTTTTTACTTTTTACTTTGTACTTTTGTATTTTTTTGCTCTGTTACCGTGGGCAGTTATCTTATTCGTCGACTACTCTCACTGCCGTACCACTAATACTAACCATTAACATACTGCCTTTATCGCCAAGGACTTCATAGTCAATATCTACACCGACAACCGCGTTTGCCCCCATCCCCCGCGCTTCATTTTCTACTTCTGTAAAAGCAATCTTACGGGCTTTAGTTAACTCATCTTCATAAGAGCCAGAACGTCCGCCCACAATGTCTCGAATAGAAGCAAATATATCCTTTACAATATTTGCTCCCATCACCGCCTCGCCTACAACAATACCGTAATATTGTTCGATTTTTTTCCCATCTAAAGTCGGGGTTGTGGAAATAATCATCTACTTACTTCTCCATGTTCAGTTTAGTTCGTAACTGTTTTAATCGGTTTGCCGCATGTTCGACAGAATAGTTAACAGCCGGCAGCTTTCCCCAAATAGGGTGTGGCCAGGCGATGTCATTGGTGAATCGCGCTACGTGATGAATATGCAGTTGTTTTACAACATTACCTAACGCAGCTACATTTAATTTATCTGGTGAAAAAAGAGACATCATTGACTCACTAATCAGATGAGACTCTTCCCATAATCGCAATCTGTCCTGCGCTTCTAACTGACAAACCTCCACCGCATTTTCAATTCTGGGAACCAGAATTAACCACGGAAATTGGCTGTCGTTCATCAACAATACACGGCAAAGCGGTAAATCACCTACCACCATTGTGTCATTTTCTAAGCGCGGGTCTAATTTAAACATCCAGTGTTTCCAGTTTAGTTGGTACTACGGTTAGTAAGGCTCTTTGCCCTATCGCCACTTTAGCGTTGGGAAAAACAATAGCTTCCCCGTCCATTTCGGCTTTATAAGTTTTGTTTGGTTCAGATGCCAACACTGTTCCTTTAGCATAATCAGTGAAGTTAGGCGTGTCATCATCAAAGTGTAGGTGAAAATTTTCATGCTCACGATTAATTACCTGGTTAACTCGATAAATAAGCATGTCTTCTTCACGATATTCAGGCGAAAAATCGCTTTCGGAAATTAACTTAATCAGGGATGTCTTAGCCTCCTCAAACCGACTCATGTCATTTTGTCCAAAAGGTTTAACTCTTCCAAGTTCAACGGTGAAGGCGTGAGCATTGTGAACATGCGATGAATAATAGCTAAAGGTGGTGGTGGGACTTTCTGACAACAATATGGTTTTCACCCCACAAGCGGCCATAAATGCAAGTTGAGACTGGCTGTGCTTACGCTCATGCAAGTAGGGATATACCGCAAACTTTTCGTTTTTAGACGCGCGGATGGCCGTATGTAAGTCGTAATGAATTCGCGTTTCGCTCTGCGCTGCATCGGCAAAAAATGCGGTAATGGCGTCCTCTAACAGCTTTGCGCGTTTACGCTCATCATTGATTAAACCTTCACCCTCAGAATGCGCACCGCTGAACAGGCGATTCATATTTTCTTCTACGAATCGTTCAGCAATATCCATTGCTGCCAGATTGCCAAATAGAAATAACACCCGGTGTTTAAGCACTAATTGACCAGTGAGGATACGTTCAACCAATTCATCACAGATCTCAATAGGAGCAGTTTCATTTCCATGCACCCCACACGATAAGACAATGTGCTTAAGGCTAACACTCTCATCTTTAGGCGGCGTTATTTGAATTATGCCGGGCGCCACTACCAGAATGTGAGTCTTGTTTGCGAGTGTAAACGGAGGAACATTCTGTAGCAGTTCAGGTTGGTGGCGGGAGATTTCTAAAAATTTACCAGTCTCAATCAGACGTTGCATCATTAATCCATCTTAAATTTGATTGGAGACAGTTTAACGGTATGCGTGGCAAATTTCCAAAGCGGTTACACCATAAGTTTTCTTAGCGGCGAATCACCGACTATAATATCTTGGTTAGTTAACTCTACAAATTCAGTTAAAGGAATGGCTTTCGAGAAAAGGTACCCTTGTCCCATTGTTAAACCTACTTCTCGTAAAATATGAAGTTGCTCGAGTGTTTCAACACCTTCAGCAATTACATCACAATTTTTGGCATGGCCGATAATTCGAGCGGCTTCAATTATTGCTCTATTTATGGGGTTATCACCTAACTCAAGTACGAAACTCTTATCTATTTTGAGTGCATTGATATCCAGATCTCGAATATAAGCTAAATTTGAATATCCCTTTCCAAAGTCATCTACTGAAATCCCCACCCCCAAGGCCCGCAATTGAGATAATTGCTTCTTCACCATTAACGAATTAGTAAGCGCAATATCTTCGGTAAGTTCTAGTTCAATACGTTTTAAGTCGACATCGTAACAATGACTTAGATATTTAAGTTGGCTGATCAGTTTAGTGTCATACAATTGGGTTGGTGAAATATTTACTGACATCATTATGTCGATGCCTCTGGAATTCAGCTCCGCCACACTTAGAAAGGCTCGTTCAAATGTCCAGTAGGCAAGCTCCTGCATCATATTATATGATTCAGCGGCTTCGATTAATGGGCCAGGAAACAGAATCCCATCCAATGGGTGATTCCAGCGCAATAGACATTCTGCCCCGATAATCTTTAATGTGTTTAAATCCACTTGCGGCTGAAAATACAACTCTAGTTCGTCATTCTGTAACGCACGCTTCAAATCTGCTTTAAGCGCTAAGCTCCTACCCGTGTCAGGCTTTTCATGGCCATTAAGCAAAAAGTAATTTTCATATTTATTTTCTTTAGCTTGTTTAAGTGCTGCTTCCGCTCGTGAAACAAACGCAATCAGATTAAAGTTTTGTGCTGACGAGCTCGTTACCCCCACATTAAAATCAGCAATGAAAGCATGATCATCATAATGCATAGGTGTTTTAAAGTGCTCTACTAAGCGCTCAAACTTTTCTCGCAATTGCATATGACTTTTTTGACCCGAAATAACCACGCCAAAAACGTCACCACTAATTCGACCAATTTCGACGTCATGACCGAACAAGAAGCGTATGCGGTTAGCGATCTCCAACAGAAAGCGGTCGCCTACTTTAATACCTAAACTGGTAGTCACATCTGAGAAGCGGACGATATCAATAAGCATCAAAGATATATGGGAGCTATTAGACGCGCAGTGGTCAATAGTATCGATAAAAGCATATCGATTAGGAATGGTGGCGAGCGATGTATGCAAACTACTCATTGACCGTGAAACTTCCTACGCAACAAATTGCAATAAAACATTAGATAGGGCTTATAAAAACATGCTGAAGCCTGTTTAAGCAAACTAAATAATATATGAAATTATATACCAAAGTATAGATTATCTTTTCTTCAGCATTTAAAAACTCAAAACGACCTGTAATGCTATACAGTTTGAACCTAATCCGCAATAAGGTGCGCTCACTCTACACAAACGTTTTCAACGCTTGAGATGCCAATTGTGAGAAAGTTTAAAGACGTTGAACCGTGCCAAATTGGAATAGTTCGAAAGTGGAAAAAGCCCCGCCTTATGGTAGAAGAAGGAATGTATTCTGTGTACGCTTTATTTGTACTAGCCCTACGTTTCTCTTCAAATACGTATTGATTAGATGGATAACTCTTTTTCTGTACAGAAAAAGAGTTATCCATTTTTATCGGGCAGTAAATTAGATATCGGCCATAAAAGCAAGCCCAAACAAATTTGGGCTTGCTTTAACGTCAAGGAGAGTAACGAAAAAAGCCGCTTACTCGACGTCTAAGTGAGATAAATCCACGGGCTCTTTGCCTATTTTATATAAACGCCTAAGATCCCACTGAATGCTATCTGGAGAAATAAAGTCGTCCTCACTATAGAATTTACTATAGTAATAGTGGTGTTTGTGGAAAATAAAATATTCATTTTCCTTAGCGCTGAGCAAGTCCCACGTTCGTTCGTGATAAAGAACACACTCTTCTTGTCCATTTATATAACCCGGCTCTCTACACTGAGGAGAAAAAGAACCCGAACGTAATTTCGTTCTGGAAATAATTATATTGCCACCCTCGACTTTCCATTTACCGTAAAATCTAATGACCTCATCTTCCGACAGGGAACCGTTATTGTCGTCGTCGTAAGTTGAAATTGTGTCCGCATCGCCATTCTCGTGTAAAATAAAATAAAAATGATCGAGCCCTCCCCCTTCAACATCAACTCCATAAGTATAAATACCGGAGACCGAATCCTCCTGCCAACTCCCCACTCTTCCAGTTAAGTTCGCATTGTAAACTGATGAAAAAGCGTGAATTCCATTGCCATCTTCCAATTTAACTTGCACAAGATCGAGAAAATTATCATCAGATACCTTACGCAACTTCATCGAAGTGAAGGGAAATGCATAATCACTATCCCACGATAAACTGCTTCCTAAGTAATCAAGAACTAATTCATCGTTCTCAAACTTCCAGTTAACGCTAATCCCCGTAATTTCTCCTATCGCCGTCCCATCAGACTTAAAGGTGAACTTGTCAGCTTCCATCCTTAACTTTGTGGCTTCGCCTTGCAAACTAAGTCCGTCGGAATGACCAAAGTTAGCAAGAGGTAAGTGAAGCGTGATGGGGGTTGCAAACGAAATTAAGTACGTTTTCATCGTCGCTGACTTAAATTCTGATGTTTGAATAATTTTAGTGTCAATTTCAGGGTTGTCAGGGTAATACGTTTCTGTGGTAAAGGTCGCGGCCAGGCTCAGCGTGTTTTCCTGCTGGCTTATTATTGTAAAAGTAATGTTTTTCCACCCTTCTCTTACTCTATGATGGGTTTGTAAATCTGTGTGAAAGGAATAGCTTTCAAAGTAAGTCGAGTCGGCAAAGGCAATGTCGATACTGTTACCATGGTGTTCCCACGTAAATGCATGCTCTTGATATTGGCCAGTACCATCTGCACTAAACTTAAATGCAGGGTTATTATCTATGTAATTAATAGCGTCAGTAAAAAACAATTCAAATGACGTGGGAAATGTTAAGCTGGCATCATAAATTGTGGGGTCTTCCAGCGTTTCTTTTTGCGCATCGTCGAATTCTTTTGTCAATACGACGGATGCCACATATTCGTCCATACTACCACTGTATCGCATCAGCTCTAGGGTGTCGTCGAAACCAGGGGGTAGCGCAAGATCAGCATTAGCTTCTGACTTATCAATTGCTACCTTAATTGCGGTAGCCACAGTCAATACATCTTGTTGGGAAATCTTTTCTGCCAGCTGCTCAACCATTACTTCTGAATGAACAAGTTCACTACCTGCCGCCTTAACCATCAGTCCATAGGTTGCAGTTGTTATATGACTCACTGTGACAGCGAAATTTTCCGAAGCATCCAATACATTATCAGAACCGGCGTCGTTAACTAGAGAGCTCAACTCACCTACTAGTGAAATAAGCCCTGCATTAGCTTGACTGCCTGTTCCCATAGCTTTTAGTGATATAAAATCGTCTAGGTCAGCATCATCATATTCTAGCTCAAGTGAATATTGCCCATCGTTATCTGTAGTTGTAGAAAACGCAATTTCTTCGCCGTCCATCATTAATGTTACCGTGGCTCCAGCTAGCGGGGCATCGGTCGCAATACCATTAATAATTAGAGTTTGTTTCTCGGGAGGTGTTTGAACGTTTTGTCCTGAATTGCTGGTATTAGAACTGCCCCCGCCTCCGCAGGCCATTATGGTTAGTGAAAGTGCGCAGAGCACTAAAATAGATGGTTTCATGTTTGATCCTTGAGTACTACTTGTCCTGACTAACCCAATTTAAGAACAGCCAGACTTTATATTATTTCGTATAGTGGTGACGATGAAAATGGCGACGGTAGTTTACGAGCAAAAATAGATGGGGTAAAGAGCGCGTATTAAACAATAAGCAGGCGCTGGCGATGCTAAAAAAATGAGAGGCTAACGCCTCTCATTAATTTATTTCACCTCACAGGGACGTAATTTCCAGATTTTATCAACGTAATCCTGTATCGAACGGTCGGAAGTGAACTTGCCCATTTTCGCAGTATTGATAATGGCCATTTTAGCCCAGCGCTCTTTGTCTCGATATGCTTCATCGACTTTGCTCTGCGCATCCGAGTAGGCACGAAAATCAGCTAACACCATATACGCGTCGCCTTGATCCAGCAAACTTTGTTTAATTGAAACTAACGCCCCAGGCTTGCCGGGTGTGAAATAATCGGTTTCCAGCCAATCAAGAATGGCTTTAATTTCGGCATCGCGATAATAATAATCGAGAGGGTTGTAGCCTTTGTTCTTCAGCCCTTCCACTTCTTCTACTGTCATACCGAAAATAAAGATATTATCCTCGCCCACCTCTTCAGCTATTTCTATATTTGCACCGTCAAGCGTGCCTATAGTCACAGCACCATTTAGCGCCAACTTCATATTGCCAGTACCCGAGGCTTCTTTACCTGCAGTACTGATTTGCTCAGACACATCTGATGCGGGGATCATCTTTTCTGCCAATGAAACACGATAATTGGGTAGAAAGACCACTTTAATTTTATTCCTGACCCTAGGATCATTATTGATTTTATTACCGACCATATTGATGGCGTAAATAATGTCCTTTGCCAAGTGATAAGCTGGGGCAGCTTTTGCACCGAATATAAATACGCGCGGATGCATATCATAGTCAGGGTTTTCCAAAATTCGACGGTACAGTGCCATAATGTGCAATAAGTTCAGATGCTGTCGCTTGTATTCATGCAAACGCTTAATTTGCACATCGAATATTGCATTCACATCTACATCGATGTTCAACGTTTGTTTTATTTCATTCGCTAAAAGTTGTTTATTAGCCTGCTTTACTTTCATAAACTGCTTTTGGAATGTTTTGTTATCCGCATGCTTTGCGAGGCCCTCCAGCTTCTTCAAGTGTAGTGGCCAATCGTCCCCAACTTTTTTATCAATTAATTCTGATAGTGCAGGATTACACGCTTTTAACCAGCGCCGTGGGGTAATACCATTCGTCACATTAGTAATTTTCCCGGGCCATAATGCCTCGAATTCGGGAAACAGGTTTTGTTTAACTAAACGTGAATGAATCTCTGCTACGCCGTTAACCGCGAATGAGCCAATAACGGAAAGATTACCCATCCGTACCATTTTCTCATTACCTTCCTCGATAATGGAAAGCTTGGCTTTAATCTGATTATCGCCTGGCCACTTTTTATCAACCAACGCCATAAAACGATGGTTTATTTCATAAATAATTTCCAAGTGTCTTGGCAGAATCTTTTCAATCATACGTGCTGGCCATTTTTCTAACGCTTCTGGTAGTAACGTATGATTTGTATAAGCAAACACTTGCGTGCAAATGTCCCATGCCTTGTCCCAATCCAACTCAGCGCGGTCAACTAAAATGCGCATCAGCTCTGGTATAGCAATCGCCGGGTGCGTATCATTTAATTGAATAACGACTTGCTCTACAAACCGGCTCCAGTCATCACCATGAGCTCGCTTGTAGCGGCGAATAATGTCTTTCAGAGAACAAGAGCAAAAGAAATATTGCTGAATAAGACGCAATTCTTTACCCGCTTCTGTTTCATCGTTGGGATAAAGTACCTTAGAAATCGTCTCTGCATGCACGTTTTCACGTTGGGCATCAACATAACCTCCGGCATTGAAAACGTCCCAGTTAAAATAGTCTGAGGATTCACTCTGCCAAAGTCGCAATACATTAACCGTTTTACCTCCATATCCAACAACAGGAATATCCCAGGGTACACCTTTCACGATAACCCCAGGGTGCCATTCTTTCTGAATACGTCCGTTATCCCCGTATTTAGTTTCCACATAGCCGTAAAGAGAGACGTCTTGAATAGATTCAGGACGACAGATTTCCCAGGGATTACCGTAGTCGCGCCAGCTGTCTGGCCGTTCGATCTGGGCACCACTTTTAATTTCCTGACGAAACAAACCATGCTCATAATGTAAGCCGTAACCGATGGCTGGTAATTCCATCGTTGCCAACGAATCGATAAAACAAGCTGCTAACCTGCCTAAGCCGCCATTCCCTAACGCCATGTCAGGTTCTTCTTCCATGATATCAGTCAGTTCGACACCTAGTTCTTTCAACGCTTCCTGAGCTGTGTTGAATAAACCTAGATTATGCATATTGTTTGAAAGTAACCGCCCCATAAGGAATTCAGCTGAAAAGTAATGCACGGCGCGGGTGTCATTGAGATAATGGGTTTTCTGGGTTTTACGCAACCCTTCTAACACGTTCTCCTGAATAGCCGAGCATGTGGCTTTCCACCATGCGTGATTATTGGCTTTATTTTCATCAGTGCCTAAGGTGCAGTGAAGATGTCGAATGACCGCGTCTTTAAACACACTTTTGTCAGTGTCATTCGCGACCAATTTCGATGACGTCGTAGAAAGAGCTTTTGCTTTGCGATCCATAGAATGATTCTCACCGTGTTAGCTACCACAATATCAATATGGTAATTTAATTACGAAACCTGTTTAGTGAGAATCAATATAGCAGTGTTATAGACGCACATGTGTTAATAGAATGTTAATTTTCGATCTTTTTTGCATGAAAACGTATGCAACAGCCAGTCCATTAACATAAAATTAACACATTGAGTGTAACTAATTTACATCTAGGTCAATCAATGATTCCATCGACTAGTTTTTGAGCTTCGGCTAGTAGCTGCTGTAAATGCTCCTCACCTTTAAAACTCTCAGCATAAATTTTGTAAATTTGCTCTGTGCCAGAGGGTCTTGCCGCAAACCAACCATTTTCTGTGGCAACCTTGACACCGCCTATTGCTGCGTCGTTACCAGGTGCATGGGTTTGCACTGCTATAATAGCTTCCCCTGCCAACGTAGCCTCCTTGATGACAGAGGCGTCTATAGCAGAAAGTTTGTTTTTTTGTTCCAAGGTCGCTGCGACGTCTTTGCGCAGATAAACGGGTTCCCCAAAATCTGCGGTCAACGCCTGGTAGTGTGCGCCAGGATCATTTCCTGTCACCGCCACTATTTCGGCTGCCAGTAGGCACATAATGAAGCCATCTTTATCTGTCGCCCAGGTGGCTCCATCGCGTTGTAAGAAAATCCCCCCCGCACTTTCTTCTCCAGCAAAACCAATTTCACTTTTAGCCAGTCCCTGAACAAACCACTTAAAGCCCACTGGCATTTCCGCCAATTGCTTATCCAATTGTTTAACAACGCGGTTTACCATGCTGCTGGAAACTAACGTTTTGCCTACTTTCAGCGTGGCAGGCCATTCTTTACGATGACGGTATAAATAATCTATGCTCACGGCCAAGTAATGATTAGGGTTCATCAAACCAACGCTTTTACATACAATTCCATGACGATCGAAATCCGGGTCGTTTCCCCAGGCTAAATCAAACTTATCCTTAAGCTCAATTAAACCCGCCATGGCGTAAGGTGAAGAACAGTCCATACGCAACTTGCCATCTTTGTCACGACGCATGAAAGCAAAACGCTGGTCGATGGTTTGATTAACCACTGTAATATCGAGACCATACTTTTCTGCGATACGCTCCCAATAACCAATACCAGCGCCACCTAACGGATCAGTGCCCAATTTTAAATTTGCTTGGGCGATCGCTTCCATATCGATGACCTTGCTAAGATCATCGATGTAAGGCTCCATAAAATCTTCTTCTTTAACCCGGCCTGATAACCACGCTTGTTCTAAAGAAAATTTATTTACCTCTCTGTTTTGTTCAGCCATAAGAGCATTGGCCCGCATCTGAATGCCTTTAGTCACATCGCTATCGGCGGGGCCACCATGCGGAGGATTGTACTTAAATCCCCCGTCTTCTGGAGGATTATGCGAAGGCGTGATTACTACACCATCCGCTAGGGCATTGTCAGATGCAAGGTTGTGGCGAATAATGGTGCGAGAAATTACTGGTGTAGGGGTAAAGCCACGGCTTGCATTTTCCTTTAGCTGAATAACCACGTTTACGCCATTCGCGGTTAATACCTGAATAGCTGTTAGCATGGCGGGTTCGGATAACGCGTGGGTATCCTTACCAATATATAGGGGCCCCGTTATTCCTTCTGCTTGCCGATGCTCAGCTAAAGCCTGACAGATAGCGGCAATATGCATTTCATTGAACGTACGGGCGGCGGCACTTCCACGGTGACCAGATGTACCAAAACTCACTGCCTGAGCTGGATCCGTTACATCCGGAGTTAATGAATAGTATTGACTGACCAATTCAGCTACATTGATGAGTTGCTCTGCCGCGGCTGGTTGCCCCGCGTGTTCATGTAATGCCATTGAGAATCCTTAATCCAGTTACTTAACGTTATTTCTCTACGGTTTCTGGTGCAAAGCGACCAGTAATCTCGTTAATAATTTGATGGTTATAGCCTAGCGTTTCCAACACTTCCTTTAACATAGCCACTTTTTTTGCAGAATTATTGTTAGTCACCACCCAAAACGGACTGTCTGGTATTGCTTTTGGATTAGTACTTGACCCGTTTTCCAATAAGGCTTCTTTGCTTTGTGCAAAATAAATCCGATTTTTACCGCGAATTTGTTCGACTTTGCCAAATTCATCGCCGTGGATTTGGAACAGCTGAGCTAATACAAAAAGGAACTGATCAACGCGTTTGGTAAATTGCGCCAACTCCGTTTCAGAAATTTTCTCCAATATATCATCGCTACCAACTGAGCTAACACGAGCTTCATCCGGTACCATTGACCCAACCTTTTGCTCTGGCTCAGTCTTTTGCACTGGCTTAGGTGGCGTTTCATTACGCACAGGGGGTGGCGTTTCCGGCATCAGTAAACGACGCAAAATATCAGATGCGCTTTCGCCAATATGTTTCGTCTGACCAGCGATAAATGCGTACAAATCATCATCAATATCAATTGTTTTCATAATTACTTCCTATTGAGAACGCCCCATTATAGACAACCTTAGACAATACCGCAGTAGTTAAAACAACCAATTTTATTCTGTTGTGTATTCCTTACCCTATACTTAGGTATTAGCGCACTCACCTATTACTACAAACAACTTGTTAGGATGTAACAATTAGGAGTTGGTGTCAGGGTATGAATATGAACACACGCTTTCACGCGGTAGTAAAAGCTTTGGGACAACATATTATGGGCAAACAAGAACAGATAAAACTTGCCATTACATGTCTGATTGCGAATGGCCACTTACTGATTGAAGATTTACCTGGAATGGGAAAAACGACACTTTCACATGGCTTGGCTAAAGCGTTTGGGCTGGACTTCTCCAGAATACAATTCACGTCAGATTTATTACCTGCTGACATGCTGGGGGTGAATATTTTTGATAGCCACAAACACGAATTCTCCTTCAAACCCGGTCCAATCTTTAATCAATTGGTGCTAGCCGATGAAATCAATCGCGCCAGCCCCAAAACCCAAAGTGCGTTGCTAGAGGCAATGGAAGAGCATCAGGTTAGTGTAGATGGCACAACCTATACCCTCCCCCATCCATTTTTCGTGATCGGTACACAAAACCCGGGTTATCAATCTGGTACGTATCCATTACCAGAGTCCCAACTTGATCGTTTTCTTATGCGAATTTCACTGGGCTATCCTAATTGGGAAGCAGAAAAGGCTATGCTCCAAACAGGGGGCAATAGGCTTCCTTTTGCTATGAATGAAGTGATATCGACGACAGATTTACTCAAGTATCAGCAGGAAGTAAACCACGTCCATTGTAGTGATGATGTGATTAGCTATATTTTACGTTTGGTTACTCGAAGTAGAGAAGATGGTATATACCCTAACCCATTGTCTCCCAGAGCTAGCAAAGCACTATTGCAATCGGCCAAGGCATGGGCATATTTACACGAAAGGGATTTTGTTGTACCTGAAGATGTTCAAGCTGTCTTTGTAGCGGTTGCTGAGCATCGCTTACGTTCTGAGCGAGATGCCCCTTACGAACAAAAAGTTTTAAGTGAACGCTTGTTAGAAAGTGTTGACCCGATAGCCGCCTAGAGCCAACCATGTTAACGCGAGCAAAAAGCTTTTGGAATTTTCGGGTCGACCAATGGTTGAATAAACGAATACCACCAGCTGCAAAACAAGATCTTACCCATCGTACAATATTTATTTTTCCTGCGTGGTTTGGCTTGGGATATCTCGTGACATGCGCTGGGTTATTTATATTAGGCGCGAATTATCAAAATAATCTGATGCTATTACTATTTGATCTTCTTCTAGGTATTTTTTTACTCAACTTATTTGTCAGTTATCTAAATTTTTCCCGGTTACAGATTAAAGCACAGCCTTTACATCCTGTATTCGCTAAAGGGCATGCCTCATTAACTATCCAGTTTTTAAGCAATAATAAAGCACGCTCACCCCACGGCGTAGTGAATGCCTGCTGGAGAAGAGAAAAAAACATTCTAAGCATAGATTTAGATTCGGATAATACCCAACTTTGTTTACCTTATTTTACGCCGAGAAGGGGCGTTTATCCGTTACCTAGAATCACATTATATAGTGAATACCCATTTGGTCTTTATCGCTGTTGGACTCACCTTAACCTAAACCAACACGTTATCGTTTATCCCACGCCTCTCGCCTGCCAGGTTCAACTGCACGTTGAATCCGGTATAGGCGAACCTTCAGCAACTCAACAGGAAGGGCATGACGATTTTTATGCCTTACGTCCATACCATCAGGGAGAGCCCCTCCATCGTGTGGCGTGGAAGAACGTGGCAAAAGGAGGGGACTGGGTCAGTAAGTCGTTTAGTCATCAGCAAACCGAAACGGGTTACCTACAGCTCATTCCAACAGGTACTGATATTGAACTTGAGTTAAGTCGTTTATGCTATCAAATCCTCAAGCTCTCTGAAAAAAACGTGCCATTTGGTCTGATACTGGCTGACACAAGAATTGAGCCCTCTCAGGGCGAACAACATAAACATCGTTGCTTAACTGCACTCGCGTACTACCCAAAAAAAGGTAATAATGTATGACTGCCGGGCGCCTTCCAATCGCAGGTCACGCGGCAAGCCTATGCATTGCAATTTTTATTAGCCTACTAGCTTTAAGCTTGTTCGCCCCATTGATGCTCTGGGTAGTCATTCTGACGTTTTGTACTTTATTTGTCAGAATTTCCCTATATTTGGGTTGGTATCAGCACACTCCTACACAACAAACGATAAACTTGCTTGCTATCCTCTCATCTTTAGCTTTAGCATGGTTTAGCATTGATCTGGGCCTGTTGCTCTCGATGGTCAATCTGTTAGTCGTGGCGTGTTCCTTGAAGCTAATTACCCTGAGTAAACGAAAAGACTTTTTACAACTATTTGCTTGTGGACTCTTTTTAATTGGTTGCGGGTTTATTTTCCAACAAGGCATAGCTAGTGCGTTATTTTACTTTGCTACTTTGTTGTTTTTATTTTTTGCCTTGATCAGTTTTTTCACACCTCAATTATCCTGGCAAAAGAGAATCAAAGCCATTAGCTTTCAACTCCTACAGGCATTTCCTATTGCAGTAATCCTGTTTCTTATTTTACCGCACATAGGCCCGCTATGGAAAATGCCTACCAGCCAAATGACAAAAACGGGTTTAGCAGAAAAAGTCACTCCTGGTGATATCGCTAGTTTAAGTCAATCTGACGAATTAGTTTTTCACGCAACATTCGAAGGCAGCGTGCCATCTCGCAGAGAGCGGTATTGGCGAGCACTTACTCTGGAAGCGTTTGATGGTAAAAGTTGGGAAATCAGTCCACACAGAGAACTGCTTCGTCAAAGCAATCAAAGATCCGGTCAGCTTTTTGTTGCCAATACTGATATTAGACGTTACAACTATCAAGTTATTGCCGAACCTAGCGGGCGTTCGTGGCTCTATGCCATTGATATTGCCGTTCCTACGACCAGGTCAGATCGAAATCAGATATGGTACTCACGAGACTATCAGCTCATTGCAAAACGACCATTAAAGAGCAAACGGGCATACAATGTTATATCTTTTCCTGCAACTACGCTTCCCTCACCAAATTTTGCGATGGAAAGCCGGCTTAATCTGATAGTTCCAGAGCGGGGCAACGAGCGAACGCGAAAGTGGGTCACCTCGTTACGCAAGATGCATCCTGACAATCAGCAATTTGTTGATGCGGTCTTAATATACTTTTCCCAACAACCTTTCATATATACGCTTTCCCCCCCTGCGATGCGCAATGATTTCGCCGATACATTTCTTTTTGAAGAACAAGCAGGATTCTGTTCGCACTATGCTAGTGCAATGGCGTATGTGCTTAGACTGGCAGGTATTCCTGCGCGCGTCGTTACTGGCTATCAAGGAGGTGAGCTGTTAAAAAATAATGTGGTCAGCGTTTATCAATATGATGCCCACGCGTGGGTTGAGGCTATGGTGGACGGCGCTGGCTGGACTCGATTTGACCCTACCGCAGTTGTGGCCCCTTCGAGAATAGATGCTGGATTACGGAATGCATTGAATTCCTCCGGTGAATTGGAGCAATACACTATTTTTTCAGGTTTTGGTCAATCTGGCTTAGTAAAAGACATTAGTTTGATGTTTACCAACTTGAACTATCTGTGGAGCCGATGGGTATTGGGGTTTGATAATCGTCAGCAACAAAATCTATTTACAGCGATACTTGGTCAGCTTACGCCACTAAAAATGTCCATTCTCATCTTGGGCAGTTTGTTAACGATTAGTGGTCTGTTAGCGCTCTATTTTCTTCCCCGATGGAATAAAACTTCAATTGATCCCATCACTCGATATTACTTGATCGCGACGAAAGCAGTAAGTGCCTCTGTTGGACTTCACCGCTATCAAACCCCTCCAATGAGTTTTTTTGAACAAGTTGTTGGGGTGTTGCCTCACGACGCCGCCAGACATTTCGACAATATTACGCAAATATTCGTCTCACACAAATATAGTGCGCGTGATATAGATGAGCAAAACTACAAAAGAGACCTAATTAGAATGCGACATACCGTCAAGGCTCTACAGAGATCATTAAGAAAGTATGGGGTAGATTTAAGTGTCCCCCGGCGAGGCAATGTTATTTTTTAATCTGAAGCGTTAACTATCTGCGCCATGGGAAATAACCGTTTCGCTTTTTCTGCAAGTTTACTCACCCAGCATGCCGGGATAATAAGCGTGACAATGGTGAATGGTCCCGACTTAAGGCGCACCGCGTTAGAATGACAAACGATTGTTGTAACCATGGTTACTGAGATCGCTATCGCTCTAAATTCACCCCTAGCGGATAGACACAAGGGACGTATTATTATTACTTCCCTTTTAACGCCGCGTTGGATTTTAAACAGTGAATGAAAAAGACTCCCTCGCCGCCAGCAAAATACTATGATTACTGCAACTAAGGCTTCGAACAGAAATGTGAGACAGGCCGGACAACCGCTTGGAATGCAGAAAAGTGTATCTAGGTCAAAAACTGGGATCACAGTTAGCTAACTCAATAAGAAATTCTGATAAGTTTCATTCATAATCTTTAGCAATTAAAGACCAGTTTTAGATCAGGTGAGCCCGTCCACCTGTCTCGTAGTTATCCCCTACCCGAAAACAAAAAAACGCCCGCTACAAGGAGCGGGCTTTGCAATGTTTAGAAAAAGAACTTACTTTTTCTCTTTACGTGCTTTTGCTTCTTCAATTACTTTTTCAGCTACGTTCTGTGGACATGAACTGTAGTGACTGAATTCCATTGAGAACTGACCACGTCCAGATGTCATAGTACGTAGGTGACCAATGTAACCAAACATTTCTGAAAGTGGTACATCCGCTTTAATACGGACACCTGTTGCGCCAGCTTCCTGATCTTTGATCATGCCACGACGACGGTTAAGGTCGCCAATAACATCACCTACGTGATCTTCAGGCGTAAACACATCAACTTTCATCACTGGTTCTAGAAGCTGAGGGCCTGCTTTAGGCATAGATTGACGGAAAGCACCTTTAGCTGCGATTTCGAACGCGATAGCTGATGAGTCAACTGCGTGGAAAGCACCATCATAAAGCTCTACCTCAACGTCGAGTACAGGATAACCCGCTACTGGACCTTCTTCCATCATGCTCTTGAAGCCTTTTTCAATGGCTGGGAAGAATTCTTTAGGTACGTTACCACCAACAACAGTCGACGTGAATGTAAAGCCAGAGTTTTGCTCACCAGGCTTGATACGATAATCAATTTTACCGAATTGACCAGAACCACCAGACTGCTTCTTATGCGTGTAGCTGTCTTCAACTTGTTGCGTGATAGTTTCACGGTAAGCAACCTGTGGTTGACCTACTACCAGTTCAACACCATAGGTACGCTTAAGAATATCAACTTTGATATCAAGGTGAAGCTCACCCATACCCTTAAGAATAGTTTCACCAGAATCTTCGTCTGTCTCTACGCGGAAAGACGGATCTTCTGCAACCATCTTACCAATCGCGATACCCATTTTCTCAGAGCCACCCTTATCTTTAGGTGCAACTGCAATCGAAATTACTGGCTCTGGGAAGACCATTGCTTCAAGTGTACAAGGGTGCTTAACATCACACAATGTGTGACCTGTCTGCACATTCTTCATGCCTACGATAGCGATGATGTCACCTGCGTGTGCAGAAGTAAGTTCGTTACGCTCATCCGCTTGCATCTCTACCATTCGGCCAACACGTTCTGTTTTGCCTGTGGCAGAGTTAAGTATGGTATCACCTTTGCTGATTTTACCTGAATATATGCGCACAAACGTAAGCGCACCAAAACGGTCATCCATGATCTTGAATGCAAGAGCACGTAGAGGCTCATCAACTGAAACCGTTGCCACCTCACCCGTTTCGTTACCTTCTTCGTCGGTCAACGGTTGTGGTACAACTTCAGTAGGTGAAGGTAAATAATCAACAACCGCATCCAATACTAACTGCATACCTTTGTTTTTAAACGCAGACCCACAGAAAGTTGGGAAGAAAGCAAGGTCACGCGTTCCTTTACGGATACAACGCTTGATATCTTCAACAGAAGGCTCTTCACCCTCCATATACGCCATCATAAGGTCATCATCCTGCTCAACAGCAGTTTCTATTAACGCTTCATGATATTCGTTAACTTTATCAACCATGTCAGCTGGGACATCTTTGATTTCATAGTTTTCTGGAAGACCTGTGTCATCCCAAACGTATGCTTGCTTCGTAAGTACGTCTACTACACCAACGAAATCATCTTCGATTCCAATGGGTAACGTCATTACAAGTGGCGTGGCACCAAGTACTTTTTTGACTTGACCAACTACACGATAAAAATCTGCGCCCATTCTATCTAGTTTGTTAACAAAGATAATACGTGCGACTTCAGATTCGTTTGCATAGCGCCAGTTAGTTTCAGACTGAGGCTCAACACCCCCAGAGCCACAGAAAACACCGATGCCACCATCTAATACTTTCAGTGAACGATAAACTTCAACTGTAAAGTCTACGTGTCCGGGAGTGTCAATAACGTTGAAACGATGGTCTTTCCAAAAACAGCTAACCGCTGCTGACTGAATCGTAATACCGCGCTCAGCCTCCTGCTCCATGAAGTCAGTTGTTGACTCACCGTCGTGTACCTCACCGGTTTTATGAATTTTACCAGTAAGTTTCAGGATTCGTTCTGTTGTGGTTGTTTTCCCCGCGTCTACGTGGGCGAAAATACCTATATTTCTGTAATGAGATAAGTCTGCCATTGGTTCACTTTCGTTGGTTCAGTGTAAAAAAACGGCGGGATTATAAAGGATTTTGCTACCACATTTATACCTTTTTCCGCAGAAAGGTTAAGTTCTGCGCGTAAAAACCACCGCAATAATATATTTATTCTATAAATATCAAAATGTTACGTGAAATAAATAAAATTTCATGATTTTTATCTCAACTCAACATTGTCGAATTACTACCACCGTTACCTCATCACGGTCATGATAAAGGTGTCTGGCGGTCACAATAAATGTGTCATTCAATTTTGCTAATCGAGCTTTTAAGGACAACAACGCCGCTGAAACTGTTTCGTAACGCTGCTTCATTGGAAGTTTCAGGTTAAATATAGCGTGAAGTGAACGCCCCGTCACTAACCAGTCACCCATTAATTTAGCCACGCGATCGGGTTGTTCAATCATATCACAGACCAAGAGATCTACTTTTTGATGCTGTGGTTTATAAGCAAACCCATCAGCAGCAAAATGAACGACTTGACCTGTGGCCATCAACTTGTCATCGATTGTACCATTATCTACGGCTTCCACATACATTTCTCGCGTAACGAGCTGATAAGTCCAGCCTCCAGGACAAGCACCTAGATCTACCGCCCGAGCGCCAGCCCTGAAAACAGTTTTCCGCTGTTGTTCATCAAGCATGGTAATAATTGCTTCTTCAAGTTTTAAAGTCGAACGACTCGGAGCGGCCGAAGGAAACTTTAGCCGACACACACCCAGTTCGAATGGGCTGCGAGTACGCGGATAACTTACAGCCAACTTACAAATATTAAAATCGGTGAAAAATACATGCAATACCGGCAGCTTAAGGTTTTCCTGCTTACTCAAATGCTGTTTTTTGCGCAAAGCTTGCCGTAACGGCACAGCAAATTTTCGGCAAAATTTAGCCAGTCCTTTTCCTGTATCGGTATCGGGATATTCAACCCAGACTGCGCCAAATTTATGTGAATGCCGGCTTACTTCATCCAAAATTGGAGCAATACGATCGGTAGCGTCAAGCTCAGGCAACTGAGCAAATAGCCATATTAATTGCCGGGCGAAAACCGTATCTTTGATATTAAATTCGCTGGTACAGAACGATTCTTTTAGCGGCTCATAAAATGTAAATTCAACATATCCCTGATTCGGCTTAAATACTGGATAACCGTAAACATTCAGCTTAGCTGTGCGTTCTGAAAGCTCTTTTGCAGTATCTGCTTCGTATCCACTTCGACAATACGCAATCACGCTAGTCATTGTTAAATCCACGTAAACTCGCCGCAAACATACATAGCCAACCGATAATAAGTGCGATCCCGCCTATAGGCGTGATGGGTCCAAACACGGGTTGTCCCGTAGTAGCCAACATATATAAGCTACCACTAAATAAAAAGCTGCCTATTAAGAATGCCCAGCCAGCCCGTTTAAGCCACCGGTGATGCCCAAATGCAGATAAAGCCGGCAATAATAGCATTGCAAGTGCATGATACATTTGATAACGCACTCCGGTTTCAAATACGTTTAATGAATCTGCACTTAGGGAATCTTTTAGCTCGTGGGCGGCAAATGCCCCTAACAGAACCGCTATAAATGCGCTTAACGTTCCTGCGACAAAAAATAATCTCATTAACTACACCGTGTTTTTATAAATTGGACTGTTTTGTCGATTGCTGAATTAATATTGTCTTGCTGAGATAGACCGCTTGCTTTCAGGGGTTTGAAACTATGTTCTCCATTAGGCATGAAATCAATCTGGATCGACGTGCTCAACGAATAGTCTTGAATCTCGTGGGCGGTACCAAAAGGATCCCGCTCGCCCTGAAGAATCAAATAGGGAGTCGATAACGTTTTAAGATGCTCTGTTCTCGTTTTTTCGGGCTTGCCGGGGGGGTGAAACGGGTAGCCGTAAACTATGCCACCCTCTATATCAACGTCATCTGCAATCAATGTAGACACTCTTCCTCCCATAGACTTACCGCCTATAAAAGTAGGGAGAGGGCTATACTGCTGTTTGATATGTAAAATAATGTCTTGAAAGTGAGCCTCTGATTTGGGCATTCTGTCCGGGGGGCGCCGTTTACCTGTATGCTCTATAATTTGCATATAGGGAAAATCAAAAAGCACGACTTCTACATCCGACTCAGATAAACCAATAGCTACTTGCTGAATGAAATCAGACGACTTTCCCGCTCCCGCCCCATGGGCAATAATTGCGCGCGCAAATGCTGACCTGTTCGCTTTTTTCACCTCCACACTATAAGACATCTTGTTCTTCCTCAACCTGAGTTAACACCCAATCTCTAAAGGCGGCTATTTTACCTAATTCTGCCTGCGCTTCATCACATACCAGGTAGAATGCATCGCGGCTTTCCACTTTTTCTTCAAATGGGATGACTAAGCGCCCCGCGTCAAGTTCTGGCCTTGCAAGTACTGTATTGCCCAATGCAATTCCCTGACCTAGTGCTGCGGCTTGTAAAACTAACATTGAATGGCTAAACACCGGCCCTTGATTAACATTTACGCCATGTACGCCTACGTGCTTTAACCAATCTTTCCAGGCGGCGCGACTGGAATCGTGGAGAAGAACATGATGCTTCAGATCTGACAGATCATTAAGAGGTTTAGGCCCGCTGAATAATAATGGAGAACAAAGTGGTGTAAGAAATTCTGTATGAAGCTTATCCGCACTTACTCCACTCCACCGCCCTTTGCCGTAATAGATAGCCACGTCTACATCATCGTCCAAAAAACCTTCGTCAAAGTCGACGGCTTTAATACGAACGTCAATATCAGGATGCGCCAAACTAAATTTGCTGATTCTAGGTACTAACCATTGGCTAGCAAAACTCGGCGGCATGGCCACCGTCACCGCACCTTTTGAACCCTTCGCTAATAACTTTTCCGTGGCCTCTTGCAGGTTTCTGAATATGTCTTTCAGCTCAAGAAAATATGCTTGGCCTTCTTCTGTCAATAACAAAGTTCGATTACGCCGTAGAAACAATTTCATGGATAAGTAATCTTCAAGTGCTTTGATTTGATGACTGACAGCGGCCTGGGTTACAAACAGTTCGTCTGCTGCACGGGTAAAGCTCAAATGCCTCGCTGCGGCTTCAAAGGCTTTTAAGGCATTCAGCGGGGGTAATCTTCGGTGCATTGGATCAATTCAACTTTATGAAATTAAGGTTACAGAAGCATTAGTTTTTTTAATGCACATGACATACTTTAACTCGTTTTCAAGTTTACTAAAAGTTGTTTATTATTTCCCCGCAGTAAAGAAATGCCCTTTTTATTCATAGGGTAACGCTGTGACGATTTGTAAAAAAATTAACATTTCGGCAACCAACATTAAATTACTTATATTAGGTGTGATATGAACAAACTACTTTTAGCTTCAATTTCTGTTGTCGCATTTGCTTCAGCGGCAGTAAATGCCAATGAAGTGCATGTTGAAAACCAATTTTATACGCTGAATGAAATGGCTCACAATAGCATTGATTTAGCTTCAATTAAGCCTGTCATAGAGTTGACAGAAACTATTCAAAGTCAGGTGGACAAAGCCTTTACCGATGAAATAACTATAGTAAATAAAAACAATTTATTTGCTAAGCATGACAAACGTAAGACTCGTAAAACCGCAAGCTTACGCAGCGAATAAAATAAAAACCACACCTGATAAGCAACTGGCGGCTATCGCCGCCAGGCTTGCTTAGACATTCTACTATATTAATTAACGCTGGCTGGTATCTAATTCAGCAAAATTTTTGATAAGTTCGTCCAACGCTTTCATTTGCTCTAAATAAGGCGCTAGCTTATCTAAAGGTAACGCACAAGGCCCATCGCACTTCGCTTTATCTGGATCAGGATGTGCTTCTATGAATAAACCCGCTAACCCCAATGCCATTCCACTACGCGCTAATTGCGCAGCTTGTGCACGCCGACCATCTGCTGAACTTTCACGACCGCCTGGTTTCTGTAGAGCGTGAGTCGCATCAAAAATGACGGGCGCATATTCTTTCATTGCATCCATGCCCAACATATCAACAACAAGATTGTTGTAACCAAAACTCGTCCCACGTTCACACAAAATAATGTTATCGTTGCCCGCTTCAGCAAACTTTTTGATGATGTGTCGCATTTCATGGGGGGCTAAAAACTGCGGTTTTTTAACGTTGATCACAGCGCCGGTGTTCGCCATTGCTACCACTAAGTCTGTCTGACGGGCGAGAAAGGCAGGCAACTGAATTACATCGACTACTTCAGCTACAGGAGCAGCCTGAAAAGGTTCGTGAACATCAGTGATTAATGGAACATTAAAGGTATTTTTGATTTCTTCAAATATCTTTAATCCTTCTTCCATTCCTGGGCCCCGATATGAATGCACCGACGAACGATTAGCCTTATCAAATGACGCTTTAAATACGTAGGGAATGCCCAGCTTTTGCGTCACATTGACATAATGCTCTGCAATACGCATAGCTAAATCACGTGATTCGAGCACGTTCATACCACCGAAAAGCACGAATGGTAACGTGTTGGATACTTCAATAGTGTTGATTGAAACCACAGATTTGGATTCATTCATAAGTAATGTCTACTCTCCTAAAAAAACATGGGTTGCTTCGTGATAGCAACGTTCGCAATTAACATTAGCCAAATAAGAGCACCGACGAATCCGATCCATCTCATGGGAGCATTTCTGCCCCATTTTAGGGCGAACATCCCCAATAAAATGTAGGCAATAAGGCCTACTACCTTAAAGGTTACCCAATCGTGAACAAATGGGTACTGAGAAATGATAACGCATAGCCAGATCGCGCTGAGTAACAGAATAGTATCGATAATATGGGGGACAACTTTGACCCATTTTTTTTGTAAAAATGCGGGACTGAATTGTGACCATATAAATCGTATAATAAATAAAAGTACACTTAGCGCGATAGCGGTTAAGTGAATATGCTTAGCTGCTGCATACATGGTAAATACCTTATTGTTGTTCTAAGTCGGCGTAATCATGTTGTACCTGCATGAATAAATCAATATTTTCAAGCAAGTATGAAACTAAACGAGGATCAAAATGTTTTCCTGACTCCTCCTTCAGGGTTGTTTTAACCTTATCCAGAGGCCAACGCTCTTTATAAGGCCGTTTATTTAATAGGGCATCAAATACATCCACCAATGCTGCAATCCTGCTTTCCAAAGCAATTTCTTTCTCCTTGAGCCCTTGAGGGTAGCCATTTCCATCCCAACGTTCATGATGCTGCTTGGCTAAGGTTGCAGCGAGCTGAATCGTGGGCTTTTCTGAATCTTTAAGGATTTGGTAGCCAAATTCCGCATGTTTACGAATTTGAAAAATTTCATCTTCTGTTAATGGTTCAGTTTTGTGCAACAATTGCGCCGATATCCGAGTATTGCCTACATCATGCAATGGAATGGCTAACTTAAACGTTTTCACCTTACGGTCTTCCATTTTAAGCCCTTTAGCCAATAGCTCTGCCATTAATACCATACGTTCGATATGCCGATTACTTTGCGGCTCATGATCCAAAGCTTTACTCAAACGTTCGATAACCTCTCGTTGTGTGCCTTCAATTTCGTTAGTCAACAAAAGATTTTCAAAGGCTATTTGCACATTATCAGAGAACAGTTTAACTAATCGTTTATCTGTTTCGCCTACTTTTCTGGGCAAACCTGTGAGGTAAAGTAACGAACCGTTGCGATTCTTACTGTCACAGTAAGCGACCACATAGTCATCTCCGTACACAATCTTTTTAGAACGCAGTGCTTCTCTGCATAAGGCGTAGACTTTGTCGTCCACTGCGTCTTGTAATTTTTTTCCCTCTTTCTGTGAATACTCACCATTGCCAGCAAATACATAAAGCTCATCAGGTGATTGTTTGTCAATGGGCTTGGGGGCGGCAACTGCTGTAGTGATATATGCAGCATCGCGGGCGCACCCTAATATAGAAGAAACCTGCTGAATAAGCCCCTGCATGAATTTTTCGAGAGAATGAGTAGCAAATAAATCAGTAGAAGCATCGATAATTTTTTCGAGCCCTGCGCGATTTTCTTCTATTACGATAATATCCCGGTAAGACCGTAACGCGGCAATAATCACTGTGAACAGCTTCTGGGCGGTCAATTCGGTTTTAGACTTATAATCATTGATATCGTAATTAATGATAACGTGTTTTTCTGGAGCCTGACCCGGCTGCCCCGTTCGCAATATGATCCGAGTGAAATGGTTGTCTAGCTCATTTCGAACGTACTGAGCGACTTCCAGACCTGCTTCATCGGTTTCCATAACCACATCCAGCAATATTACTGCAATATCATCATGTTCTTGTAGCAATGCTTTTGCTTGTGAACCTGAATAGGCACTTATAAACGTAAGGCGTTTTCCGTTTAGCATAAAATCACTTAATGCTAACTTTGTAACCGCATGAACCTCAGGTTCATCATCAACAATTAAAACCTTCCAAAAACCCAAAACTTCAATGGGGGGTTCGTCGGTATCTTCAGCAAATAACAAGTCATCACTCATGCTTTTTATACTCTTTTTACCGCTTAGCTATTTGAATACTACTTCAAGTTTAATTATTAGCAAGTATACCAGCGGCCAGTTGTGACCCGATCGAGCGTATTAACGTCGTAAAATGTAATGATGTCTGTAAATCCATGTGTTTCAAATTCCTTTGCAACTGCTGGACCTTGGTTATAACCATGTTCGATTAACAACATACCATTGTTATTTAGATGGTGTGCCGCCGTAGACAAAATATTCCGTATATCATCAAGCCCATCTTTTCCAGACGTGAGTGCTGATGCGGGTTCAAATCGAACATCTCCTTGCAAAAGATATTCGCTGGCGGATTCTACATAAGGAGGATTGCTGACAATGATATCGAAGATACAATTGGGAATAGCTGAAAACCAATCACTTTGTTTAAAAGTCACGTTTTTAACATGATTAAGCGCGGCATTCGACTTTGCCAGTTCCACCGCCTCGGGTACTCTGTCGACACCTGTTATATGTGCTTTAGGCAGCTCACTGGCGAGTGCTATCGCAATGGCGCCCGTTCCTGTACCTAAATCACAAATAGCAGCATCAGCACGCTGATTCAATTCAAGGACTTTTTCGACGAGTAATTCAGTTTCCGGGCGGGGGATTAACGTCGCCTCAGAAACACTAAAATCCATAGACCAGAATTCCTGATGTCCCCTTAAATAGGCCACCGGCGTACCCTCCTTACGCTTAGCTACCAGCGTATTAAATTGAGAAAGCTGTGCTTCTGAGAGCTCGCGTTCTGGCCAGGTATAAAGATAACTTACAGGCTTTTTCAGACAATGACAAAGCAGTGCCCGTGAGTCTATAGCGGGAGTCTCTGTGCCAGCAAGTTCTGCCTGTGCAAACGCAAGCGCTTGATCTATGCGCATGGTGAGCTATTCGTCCGACAGTGATGCCAGCAGATCAGCCTGGTGTTCTTGTCTAATAGGTTCTACTAACCCGGCTAAATTCCCTTCTACCACTTCGTCAAGCTTGTATAAGGTTAGGTTAATTCGGTGATCAGTTACTCTGCCCTGAGGGAAATTGTAGGTTCGAATTCGCTCTGAGCGGTCACCGCTTCCTACTAAGTTACGCCGAGTAGTCGCTTCTTCTTTCGCGCGTTTTTCCTCTTCGATTTGATTCAAACGAGCCTGAAGAACTGACATTGCCTTGGCGCGGTTCTTATGTTGTGAACGTTCATCCTGACATTCCACCACCAACCCTGTTGGCAAGTGCGTAATACGTATAGCAGAATCAGTCTTGTTTACGTGCTGACCGCCAGCACCGGACGCTCGAAACGTGTCAATTCTAAGATCGGCAGGATTAATTTCGATCGCTTCAGATTCTGGAATTTCAGGCAACACTGCAACCGTGCAGGCTGAGGTATGTATGCGGCCTTGTGACTCTGTCTCAGGCACACGCTGTACGCGGTGACCGCCTGATTCAAATTTCATCACTCCATATACACCTTCACCACTCAAATTAGCGACGACTTCTTTAAAACCGCCATGTTCGCCTTCGTTGGCACTCACTAATTCCACGCGCCAGCCACGCGATTCGGCATAACGGCTGTACATCCTGAATAAATCGCCTGCAAAAATAGCCGCTTCATCACCTCCTGCTCCGGCTCTAATTTCTAAGAAGCAGTTGTGATCATCGTTAGGATCTTTAGGTAAAAGTAAAATTTGTAATTCGCTTTCCAGATTCTCAAGTTGCGCTTTTGCCTCTTTTATTTCTTCCTGCGCCATTTCGCGCATTTCAGCATCGTCTTCATTCAGCATTTCTTGTGCAGATGCTAAATTTTGCTGGGCTTGTTGATACGCGTTGAAGCCGGCCACAACATCTTCCAATTGGCTGTACTCTTTTGACAAATTGCGAAATTTATCCTGATTCCCGATAACCTCAGGATCCCCCAGCAAAGCCTGCACTTCGTCAAAACGTTCTACCAGATTTTCCAGCTTTCTAATGACCGATTCTTTCATACGTAAGTATTAAACCTTTCACAAATAAGTGAGTTAAATTATTTTTCGCGCTGATTAGTATCAGGCGTCAATTCCAGCGCTTGCTCAAGCCACTGGGTAACATTTGTGTTATTTTCTGCTGCCGCCTCGCGTAACACCCGCGTGGGGCCATGCATTAATGCATTCGTTAATTTGTAAGCCAGCTCCTGCATGACATCATCGGCAGGTTTGCCTTCTTGCAACTGATTTACAGCCCGCAATACCAATTGATCTCGCTGTGCCAGACTTCGCTGTCGATATTGCTTGACTAAGTCTATCGATTGTTGCGCTTGCTGCCAGCTAAGATAATTCTCAACGTACTGGGCGATAATTTTCTCTGCTTCCTGGGCCGCCATCTCCCTTGACGCCATGTTTTTCTCTACAATATGTTGTAGATCATCAACGGTATACAAGTAGGCGTCACCCAGTTCGTTAACTTGTGCTTCAATATCGCGCGGTACAGCTAAGTCTACTAAAAAGATAGGCTTATTTCGCCGCTGCTTCAACGCACCTTCAACCATCCCCTTGCCGATTAGTGGTAACTGGCTTGCGGTTGAGCTGATCACAATATCATATTCTTTTAATTGAGCGGGAAGTTGAGACAAGGTCAACACTTTGGCAGTTAGTTTATCGGCCAAATTCTGTGCGCGCGCCACAGTACGATTCGCTACCGCAATTTGAGAAACACCTTGCTCTTTTAAGTGCTGTGCGACTAATTCGATAGTTTCACCCGCACCTACTAATAATACTGCTCGTTCTGGCAATGCAGAGAAGATATGTTTGGCAAGCTGCACTGCAGCAAAGGCCACGGAAACCGCATTGGCGCCTATTTCCGTATCGGTGCGTACTTTCTTTGCCACTGCGAAGGTTTGTTGAAAAAGTTTTTCAAACCCTGAACCTACCATCCCTGAATGTTTAGCGTCAGTATACGCTTGCTTAACCTGGCCAAGGATTTGCGGCTCGCCCAATATCAGCGAATCCAGTCCACTCGCCACGCGCATAACATGATTAACAGCATGACGATCACGGTAACAGTAGCTATGCGAAATAACTGCTTGATGCGGCAACGTGTGAAAAGAGGCTAACCACTCGCTTAGGGTTTCGCTGGCCATTTGAGTTGCATCTACATACACCTCGGTGCGGTTGCACGTCGACACTATCACTGCTTCCTGTACATTAGGCAACGTTTTCAGCGACGCCAACGCCGCTACTATCGAGTCGGGCGTAAACGCCACTTTCTCGCGTAGCTCAACGGGTGCTGTTGTGTGATTAATTCCGAGGGCAAGTAAGGTCATTCAATTTCATACTGGCAGAGTCGGAGCGCATTGTACGAAAAACGCAAATTGATTGAAAGCACCGATGTATTTGTGTTTCTATTGAAACATCAGAAATTCGACAGCTATTTATATGATACGCCTATTCAGATATCTCTTTTTTGTTGCCTTACTTTCACTTTCCCTTTACGGCTGTTCAACGTTACCAGATGGGCCCAAAGAGGATGTTAATCTTCCGAAACAGGTCGCCACACTAAAAACAATGAAAGCCTGGCAGTTAAAAGGCAAAATGGCGATTCGAAACCATAAGGAAGCGATCAGTGCCACTGTGAAATGGGATGTCGAACGTGATAATTTTTACTTCACATTGACTAATTTTTTAGGTATCACCTTAGTAGATATGGTCGCTAAGCCTGGTTTAGCTACGCTAAAAGCGAATGATGAAGAGTATTCTCATCACGACGCAAGTGAATTAATCGCTCAGGTGACTGGATGGGATATACCCCTTGCTGATTTATTGGCGTGGATAAAAGGACTGCCTAAAGCAAGTGATACCTACACACTTTCAGAGCATGGCTTGTTAGAAACACTTTCTCCGGCGTGTAGCCGATGCCAAAACTGGAGAATCGCTTACGACAACTACGATAAAATTAATAATGTATGGTTGCCGCACAGTCTTGTAATGACCCGCGCAAATGATCCTAAACAATTTATAAAGATTCGGATTTCTGAATGGACGATCAACTAATTGACTGGTGGCCGAGTCCGGCAAAATTAAACCTCTTTTTACATATTTTGGGGCGAAATCAAAAAGGCTATCATCTTCTTCAAACCTTGTTTCAAATGCTGGATGTGGGAGACCAAATTGCGTTTACGCTTACTGATGATGGGAAAATAGCCATGTCACAGTCACTTGAAGGTGTGCCCGATGATCAAAATCTTATCGTTCGGGCTGCCAGGTTACTCCAATCCACCTGCGAAACTTCCAAAGGCGCCATTATCACCTTAGACAAACAACTGCCCATGGGGGGAGGTATCGGTGGGGGTTCATCGAATGCGGCAACCACTCTTGTTGCATTAAACGAACTTTGGAACTGTAAACTTAACACCACAGAACTGGCTGAACTTGGCTTGTTACTCGGTGCAGATGTGCCTATTTTTATACATGGATTGACAGCATTTGCTGGCGGTGTGGGAGAAAACATTTATCCAGTAAAGATCCCCTGCCAATGGTATCTTGTAGCCAATCCGGGTATTCACATAAGTACTGCCGAAGTGTTCGCTGCGCCTGAATTACCCCGCAATAGTGCTGCAATGAATTGGCAGCACTATAAATTTGAAGAAACGCGAAACGATTGCCAAACTTTAGTCACAAACAGGCATCCGGAAGTTGCAAATTTATTACAGTGGTTGGTACACTACGCACCGTCGCGGATGACGGGCACGGGAGCGTGTGTGTTCGCCACGTTTGCAAGTGAAGCTCAGGCTAAGGAAGTTCAGGCCAAATTACCCGATAAATGGAGCAGTTTCGTTGCAAAAGGTGTCGATCAATCGCCACTAAAAATAAAACAACAACAAGTGCGCGCCGCATCAGACATGTAGTTGTTTACAATTGGGGTATAGCCAAGTTGGTAAGGCAGCGGGTTTTGATCCCGCCATTCGTAGGTTCGAGTCCTGCTACCCCAGCCACCTCTTCTCAAAAACGCACTGAGGAAAAACTTGTGCCAGACATGAAGCTCTTTGCAGGTAATGCAGTACCAGAACTTGCCCAGAAGGTCGCCGAACGCCTTTATACTAAACTTGGTAAAGCCAGTGTAGGCCGGTTCAGCGACGGTGAAATCAGCGTCGAGATACATGAAAACGTCCGTGGATCGGACGTTTTTATTGTCCAGTCTACTTGCGCGCCGACTAACGATAACCTGATGGAGCTAATCGTGATGATTGACGCGCTGCGTCGAGCATCGGCTGGAAGGATCACAGCGGTTATCCCCTATTTCGGTTATGCCCGACAAGATCGCCGTGTACGTTCTGCCCGTGTACCTATAACCGCCAAGGTTGTTGCTGATTTCCTATCGAATGTGGGCGTCGATCGGGTATTAACTATCGACCTGCATGCTGAACAGATTCAGGGATTCTTTGATGTACCCGTGGATAACGCATTCGGTACGCCAATCCTGATGGCCGATATGATGAAGCGTGACTTTGTCGATCCTGTAGTCGTATCGCCTGATATTGGCGGTGTGGTGCGAGCACGAGCTACAGCGAAGCTACTTAACGATACCGACTTAGCTATCATCGACAAACGTCGTCCAAAAGCGAACGTCGCCCAGGTGATGAATATCATCGGTGATGTGAAAGATCGTGACTGCATTATTGTTGATGACATGATTGATACAGGCGGCACCCTAGCTAAAGCTGCTGAAGCGCTTAAAAAACATGGTGCGCGTAAAGTGTATGCCTATGCTACTCATGCTATTTTCTCTGGCAATGCTGCTAAGAATTTAAAAGATTCGATGATTGATGAGATTGTGGTAACTGATAGTATCCCGCTGCATGACGATATGCGCGCAATTGATAAAGTAAAGCAGCTAACGCTGTCTGAGATGTTGGCCGAAACCATTCGTCGTATCAGCAACGAAGAATCTATTTCCGCCATGTTCGAATATTAATGTTATCTCGCCATCGGTTTAAACCGATGGCTTTTCTCTCTTAACTTGATTTCCCCCTCGCGCTCTGCCTAAGATAAGACATCTTTTATTGTAGACAGTAAAAAGCGTTATGACCAAAACACTATTAACTTTTACAGTCGGCTTGGCCTTATTAGGCTGCTCTCCAGAACTTTCATCAAATAATACTTCCCCCGTTCCAGTTGAGGAAGCCAGCGCACGGCCACAGGAGGTAGAAATGAAACAGCCAAAAGAACGTAAAGAAAATTCAGCAATATCGCAAAGTATGACGGGTACTATTGTGTATAAAAATCTTGAAGGAGGTTTCTATGCATTCAATAGTGATAGTGGCGAAAAATTCACTTTCCAAAGATTACCAAAAGAGTTTCACAAACATGGCTTGAAAATTAAGGTATGGGGCAAGCCACGTAAGGACGTAATGACTTTCACCCAGTACGGTACCGTATTTGAAGTAGAAAAGGCGGAAGTAATCGATGACTCACAGGTTAAACCTATCAACGAACATTATTAGCCTTCTTTCGTTGTAACGTTTTATGGTCTTTCTCAGCTTTTTGCTTGTCTAAGTTCAACTCGCTGGAGCTCATCGCCTTCAAATGTATACAGTTCCGGCGACAATGAATGCGTTTCGTCAAAGCCAATTTCGTTAATGCAGTTGATTAACGTGCGCAGATGCTCAGGGTTATCTTTGCGCGCGCACAATACAAAATTTTTGTGGGTGAAATTGATGACTACCGGCCCGCCAATTTGCTGTTCCAGTCCATGCCAAAAGCTGGGATACAGTATTGTACAAGCAGCCATATCATCAAGGCGCACTTCCCAGACCGCTTCACTGGCAATAATTTGACTATTTTGGATAGCTGCAAAACCGGTATCCAGCCCCCTGTCCCACATTTGTTCTTCACTGATGCTGTTTTTTGCTAGCAAGACCGGGCTAAGTGAGGTGTAATTCTCTCCGTCATCAATAGCGAAGGTCAACAATAAGTCATTGGTAATGGCTTTATAGAATGGCATGGAATCCGGAGACTGTTTTTTTATGGGTTCCAATGCTTCTAAAAATCGGCGCGTCTTAATTCGCGGATAGATAACCACATCAGATTTTTTCTTATTAAATTTTTTAATTAATCGTGAGAACATTGATTGAGTGAAGCGTTTTTATCGTTAAGTAGGTGTAGCTTACCTTGGTATATTGGTCAGTACAAAACAATAACAAACTGCCGAAAAGTCTTGAATTGTCAAAATCACTGTGTATTACGTTTATTGAGAAGAACAGGTAGTATTCCCCGTGAATCATTTCCGCTACCATAACGGCCGCTTCTGCCGTCATCAGGATAGCGCATGGAAAAGCTAACATTCTATGGGATGCTTCAATTGTGCCTATAACACTTTTATTATCAGTTCTAAAAGAAGGACAGACGGCCTCAATCCCGCCCGTCACTGTCTTTTTAAATGTAGTCCTATTCAGATGTAGCCTGACATATTACCCCGTAAATTTTTGTTCGGTTCTCAACGCACTCAATATGAAAGCTATAATCTGTATCTTGATTCCATGTTTTAATCACTGACTAATTTGAATTCAGCATTGTTACCCGTAGTGAACGTTCTAACCGGACTTATTAAGTTCGCCCAGCGTTGTTACTTAATATAATTGTAAAGCTGGAAGCGAGGTGGTAGAATTCGCCGCCCTCAAATTTTGGGGTTTCTTTATGCGGGTTTTGGTCGCAAAAACCCGTGCTTATTTTAATTATTAATTTCTGGAGACATTCAATGTCTGAAGCAATATTCAATCTGGATGCGCAAGTTCGCACAGATATGGGGAAAGGTGCGAGCCGCCGCCTACGTCGTGCTGATAAATTACCTGCGATCCTTTACGGTGGTGACGAAGCGCCTGTTGCCCTAACTTTAGATCATAACAAAGTAAACAACGCTGCTGATTTCGAAGCATTCTACTCTCATGTTTTGACATTAAACATTGATGGAAAGAATGTTGAAGCGTTAGTAAAAGACATGCAACGCCACCCGTACAAGCCTAAAATTACGCACATTGATTTTCAACGTGTAATTGCAGGTCAGGAAGTTCACACTCACGTTCCATTACACTTCATTAATGAAGATAAGTGCACTGCCGTGAAGAACGAAGGCGGTATCGCTGAGCACCACGTAAATGAAATCGAAATCACGTGTTTACCAAAAGATCTACCTGAGTTTATAGAAGTAGATATGGCGGGTGTAGAAATGGGTCAAACCGTTCACCTTTCAGATCTTACGCTTCCTAAAGGTGTATCTTCAGTAGAGCTAGGCCGTGGTGATGAAGACCATAACCTTGCTGTAGTAACTGTAAAGGCTGCGCCTAAGACTCCAGTAATTGACGCAGAAGAAGCAGAGCAAGCTGCTGCCAAAGCTGCTAAGCAAGAAGAAGCCGATAAGGAATAATCAGCTTGGCTGATATTCGTCTTATTGTGGGCCTGGGTAACCCAGGCCCTGAATACGAACACACCCGTCACAATGCTGGCGCCTGGTTTCTTGACCAGTTTGCTGCAGCATATAACACCTCGCTAACACCAGAGTCTAAATTCTCAGGCCATACCGCCAGAATCAGTATAGGCGGACAAGATATTCGATTGCTCCACCCCACTACATTTATGAACCGAAGTGGTCAATCGGTAGCAGCACTTGCTAACTTTTATAAAATTGAGCCTGAACAAATTTTGGTTGCGTTTGATGAGTTGGATATGCCCCCTGGCATCGCCAAATTCAAGGTGGGTGGAAGTTCAAGTCAAAATGGTGTGCGCGATATTGTTAGTAGAATGGCTAACAACAAGAATTTTTTACGTCTTCGGATTGGCATTGGTCATCCTGGGCACAAAAGTAAGGTTACCGGCCACGTGTTAGGCAAGCCTTCTGCTGCCGAAAAACAGGCTATTGATGAAGCAATCGACGAAGCGGTTCGCTGCACAGAATTGCTTATTAAGCATGATCTTAAGCAGGCACAAAACAGATTACACTCTTTCTCGGCAACCGTTGCCGGAGACTGACGATTTATAAGGATTCATCCCATGGGTTTTAAATGTGGCATTGTAGGGTTGCCAAATGTTGGTAAGTCGACCCTTTTTAATGCATTAACGAAAGCAGGCATTGAAGCGGCTAACTTCCCTTTCTGTACCATTGAGCCCAATACTGGGGTGGTACCTGTTCCGGATCCACGGCTAGATAAACTTGCAGCTATCGTTAATCCACAGCGGGTGATCGCCACCACTATGGAATTCGTTGATATTGCAGGTTTAGTGGAAGGTGCTTCAAAAGGAGAAGGTTTAGGAAATAAATTCCTTGCCAATATCCGAGAAACCGACGCCATTGGTCATGTTGTACGCTGCTTTGATAACGACAACATTGTTCATGTTGCGGGTAAGGTAAGCCCTCAGGACGATATTGACGTTATCAACACGGAATTAGCTTTAAGCGATCTGGAGACGACTGAAAAAGCCCTTATTCGGGTAGGTAAGCGTGCCAAAGGTGGCGATGCTGACGCTAAATACGAATTGAAGGTTTTGGAAAAGATTAAGCCGCATTTAGATGAAGGCAATTTACTACGTTCACTAACGTTATCAAAAGAAGAATTAGCGGCAATTAGCTACATGAATATGTTAACGCTTAAGCCCACAATGTATATTGCTAACGTAAACGAAGATGGGTTTGAAAATAACCCGTATCTTGACCAAGTGAAAGCCATAGCCGAAACGGAAAATGCCGTAGTGGTAGCGGTGTGTGCTGCGATTGAATCTGAAATTGCAGAACTTGATGACGAAGAGAAAGCCGAATTCATGGAAGACATGGGGCTTGAGGAGCCTGGCTTAAACCGTGTCATCCGCGCAGGTTACAATTTGCTAACATTGCAAACTTACTTTACCGCAGGCGTTAAAGAAGTGCGTGCTTGGACTTATCCTGAAGGTTCGACTGCCCCCCAGGCCGCAGGCAAAATTCACACTGATTTCGAAAAAGGTTTTATCCGAGCAGAAGTCATCGGCTACGACAATTTTGTTGAGTTTAACGGTGAGCAAGGCGCGAAAGATGCTGGAAAATGGCGACTTGAAGGAAAAGACTATATCGTTAAAGACGGCGATGTGATCCACTTCCGCTTTAACGTGTAAACACAGGTGTGCCAAATGAGCACACCATACAGCTTCGTAATATCTTTGGCCCCGCTCCAGCGGGGCTTTTTTATTGCGCTCTAGGTTTTTACTTGAATCAATTCGCTAAAGCCCCTTGCAGTTACCATAACGTTGCCGAACCACTACGAGTGTATAAATAGGCATACCTAATTGGTCGCAATTTTTTATTGATGGAATAATTTCCTCAAAAATTTAAGGTATACTCCCTACAAATGTTCTGCATGCAGAACAAATTGCGAATACGTTTGTTAAGTAAGTTCATCGGTACCACTGGTTCAGAGACTACAACGCAAACGTAACGACCTGCTCCGGCATGGCAAGAAATGCTCCTTCGGATTGCTTCTTGACCATCCCACGTTGAACACGGCTTGCTTCGCATTTGTTTATCAACTGTCACAGGACGTTTCGAGCGTCAGTCAATTACTGAACAGAGGAACCTGACAATGAACACACTATTCAAACTAACTTTCGGCTTATTGATCTGGTTTGTGAAATTTGTTGTTACTGCTGTTTTCGCTGATGGTGGAAAAGCTAATAATTCTCACGATGATAAATTAGGTGCTATGAATTATAAATACTTCGCAGATACAGATGAGTATGTGAGTCAAATCGATTATGATAATTAAAAAGGCCTATATCTAGGCCTTCTTTTTACGATTTCTTATGTCGGTTCTTAAAGCGATTTTGCGCCTTGTTTTTTGCCTGATGTGCCATTTGGCCTTTAGGTGTCGCTCTGGCTACTTTTGACATACCGCCCTTTCCACCGCCGCCCATCTTAGTACCTGAATTACGCTCTTCACTCGCTCTCTGTTGTAACTTAGCGGCACCAGAAGCACCAGCATTCTTAGCAGCTTGACCGCCACTAACTCCATTAGTCGCTGTTGTCATACTATTACCGACCTGCATTCCTGCCGCTGTCATCACCCCTGTTAACAGCCCTGGTATAGATATGAATAATGCATCAGTAAGGTAGTTCACCCATATTAAGGTACTGGGATTAGTCAGCGCTTGATCGATATAACTCTCTGAGCCCCCAAATACGGTTTCTGTAAAGCCCTGCTGCACCAAAATGCAAAGCTCCCATAAATACGGCCAGAACAGCACTGAAGCGATAAAAAAGTGATACCCCACTATAAATTTCCGGCCATACTTAGACACGATATAGGCAAGGGGTAAAAATGCTGTTAACACGAACAAAATAATTGCCTGACCTATGGGCGCCACTGCCTGTACTACACTGGCTCCTGCAAGCTCCTGAGATGCTGACGCCGCCGTTCCTAATATTCCCGCAAAGCGCGATCCATAACCTATCGCTGTATCCCAAAATCCTGTTGTTTGGGTGGAATAATCTCGCATTTCCGCGTTTTGAATTTTTTCCATGCCGTATTCATTAAAAAACGCTGCATAGAGCAATTCATTTTCTTTTGTTTGGGTAGTGTCAAACAGGCCTGTAATAAATTGAAGAACATCTGTATTGGTTTTAAACCTTTCTGCTTCTTTTAACAGTCGGCTTCTAAGGCCCACCTCTTTTTCATCGGGCGTATTGAACCCTGCCCCCGCACCTTCCCACCATTCACGGCATGTGGGATAGCCAATAGAGCCTTTATCTTCAGCCGCATAGCTTTGGTAAGCCGTATTATTTTTATTGTTACCGCTATTTTGAAACCCTTTTAAAGGGAATGTTGAATAGAACCCTTCTGACACATTGCCGTAATAGGTTGCATTCATAAAGCCTTCAGCCCCAGGCCAAGGCTTACCATTTTCACCATTCAACCAAGGAAGGTTCGGATCGTTCGTGGCTGCTCCTTTTTGTAGGGCAGGTAAATAACACTATTAATACAAATTAAATTGGTTCTATTTACCATGCTGTAGCCTAAAAATTATTTACAGTATTGAGATAACTTAATGACCCAAAAGCGGCAAACCTTTCATAAATGCCAATATTAATCTAACCCATGATAAAGTGATTTTAAGTAATTAGTTAATTTCTAAAGTTGATGTATTTTTATATAAAATGCGTTAGAAAATTCGGAATGGAATAGGTGAAACATTGAGCAAGATAATGACCCTCCTAATAAGCGCACTACTATTTACCAGCGCTGCGGCGCAAAGTGAGGCACACTGGTTTACCCCCGAACAATCACAGTTAGCCTATATACATTTACCTGATGGCCTAGTTATCGTTGCGTTAACCGACAGTATTTCTCCTAACCATGTGAAACGCTTTAAACAACTAGCTAAAAGTCGCTTTTATGATAACCAATCCTTTTACAGGGTAATCGATGGGTTTGTGGCCCAGGGGGGTAGCAATGGTGCGCATGAGTTAAGTGATAGCACTACCCCTTTAAAAGCAGAATTTACTGGAACATCGGCGGAAGGTTTTTATGAAATAGAGCGTCCAGGCTTATTCGCTCCGGTAAGTGGCTTTATTAACGGGTTTGCTGCTGCAACTACGCTTCAACGTAACAGCTATTGGTTAGTTGATTGCCCTGGTATGCTGGCTATGGCTCGAGACAATAAAAAAGATACAGCTACCACTGAGTTTTATGTGGTAATCGGTCAGGCTCCCCGTCACCTTGATAGGAACATGTCAGTATTCGGCCGAGTCGTAGCGGGTTTGGATGTTTTGCAAAAACTGCCTAGAAGCGGTTATATGAATTCTAACGAATCAGCATCTACCAATGCAGATAATAAAATTATTTCTATCCGTATGGGAGATACGCTCCCATCAGGCGCACAACGTCATTTTCGAATTCAATTAGCCAGCCATCCTGACTACTTAGAAAAAATAAAGTTGGCGAGAAATTTAGATAACCCTTTTTATGTTGATCGCCATCTCTCTCCCCGTCCAATAGACATTTGTTATTATCAGACGCAAATTGAAGAGCTGTAACCCGTGCTTTCGTGCAAAACCAACTACAATAGATGTTTTAATGACCATTAACGTACACATTATCGCCAGTTAAACAAAGTTGTCATAAAAAGGGGTTGACGACCCTCGGGTAGATGAGCATAATACGCGCCACTCCTGAGGGAGTAAAGATTTCGGAGGCTACGTAGCTCAGCTGGTTAGAGCACATCACTCATAATGATGGGGTCGCAGGTTCGAGTCCCGCCGTAGCCACCAATCTTCTTTTCTTTCTGTTGTGCCCAATGAAAGAAAGGTATTTACTTTGCGGAAGTGGTGGAATTGGTAGACACGCTGGATTTAGGTTCCAGTGCTTCACGGCGTGAGAGTTCAAGTCTCTCCT
>NZ_JAPFRE010000007.1 GCF_026183735.1 Alteromonas sp. ASW11-130
TTAAAGTTTGCCCACTATGCCTCAGTTCTTTAGACACATAGTGGGGACACGATCCGTGTTGCTAAAAAAATCTCTCCGTGCATTGCTACGCGCATTCACAATGTCATTCTATCTTTGAAAACAGCGGCTCGCCAAGTTGTGCTGTCGAAGCCAACTTCACAGTTGTTTTATTGGGTGTTAACTCCGGTGCATAGGGTGGAATTCTTTTAATCGTTACACTTAGGATACCTCAGCAATGGCATTGCTATGCCAGCCTACAACATCCATCACTACCACTGCGTAGAGGCACGCCTTCGTTTTTAGTGATATTTGCTTCAAATGATGACGCATAATGGCTTTGCGTATGTAGGGAGTGATCAACGCTTATGTTTAACTAGTGGCAGGGCAAATAGCACCAATTAGATGAGCGTCTTCAAATTGTCGTTGTCTTACCGCTCTTGGTCGCGAGCCTTTACGTGCCCACAAGTGGGTAGTAGTTTTCTGCTGACCAAAGCGGGCTTTGTTCTGAAACTATCTATTAACTTGCTCAGGGCGCACGTGTGTTGGGGGTTAAGGAGCGTTTCCAGGAAGAACTTCTTTTATAGGCGTCTTGGACGGCTTGGAGTTAATTTGGGTGTCGTGAACGACTCGTTATCCAAGTGTATGCCAAGCTCGCGAAAACCGTATACACATGGTTAAGGTGATACTTCACACCAAACTTATCTACGACAAACTGTTTGATGTGGGAACCAGTTAATCTCTCCCCTTATCTGACTCAGCTTCCTTCTCAATAAAGCGTGCTAAGTACTGCTTCTGCTTAACGGAGAGTTAAGGCAATATGCCTGGGCGGGCTGTATTATCAAGGCCGGCCGGTCCATTAGAAAGGTATTCACTAACCCAGGTGTTAACGCTTCGCCGTGCAAGCTTTAGTTATATTGCCACTTGAGTACGGTTTTGACACTCAAGAAACAAAGAAAACGCTAATAGACGTAATTATTTTTGAGGTCTCTTTTCTCTTTTTGATAACCGAAGCAAGTCCTCAGAAGGTATATTGTTCACGTTTATTTTTATAAACAAACTACACCAAGTAGCTCATACTTTTATCCGGAATGGTATTAAACGCATCAAAAAGATGACGGGCGGCAGGTTTTCTGGCTGCTGGTGTTATCACTTTTCTGAAAGCACATCCTGCATCTTCTTCAGTTTATCGTGCTCAGACTCAAGCTCTTTTAGGCGCTTGGCTTCGTTGACTACCAGACCTGCATACTTGCTGCACTAATGATAAAAAGTCATAGATGATAGACCCATCTCGCGGCAAATGTCGTCCATTTTGACACTAGCCTCATGTTGTTTGATGACTTGTTCTTCGCTGTCGTGTTTTTTGATTTTGAGATCTCCATTGCCTCCATTTTATTGGAAAGGTCATCATGTAAAAGCTAAATCGACAGGTTTAAACTAATTTCTACTGTTTTGAAGATCAAACTTGGCGATCTCTTAGCCCAAAAAAAATTACAGGTGTAGTATAATCTGTCCAGCTTAACGAATTGTAAATGTTATTGAAAAATAACTCTTCTATTTTTTGGAAGATAAATATGTATGAATTAAAAACGAGATGGAAGGTAGAAAAATATTTTCGCCCTTCACTAGATTCTCAAGACAAGCCTAACAAAGGTGTTGAATGGTTGGTGCACCATATCCCCAAAACTGCAGGGACTTCATTGCGTAAAACGTTCGAAAACGCTTTTGGGGTGAATGCCGTGTTTGGGGTATATCTCAATACTGGACAACTAGACCTAACGGCAGGCAAGCCCATTTGGACGCCGAGAAACGCCAAAGTGCTATTTGGACATGTACAAGCAAACGCTGAACAATCCATTTATTATCCTAATGCTAAGCGCTTGGCCTGGGTACGAGACCCTCTAGAGCGACTATGGTCAAATATCGGTCATACTCTTAAAACAAAGCAACCTGAAGGTATTTATAACTATCTAAAAACAAATTTTTTAGATAAAGGTATAGATAATATTGAAGTAATGATCGAAACGATGCTGAAAGATAATGTGCACAAAGGCTACGTGGAAATATATTCTCAGTATTTCAGGCATATGCCAATTGAGAAGTTCGATTTTATCGGATCAGTCCATCGAAACCGGGAAGATTTAGATAAGTTGCAAGAAATATTAGGTGTTCGCTTGGTTGAAAAAAGAAATAATGTGCTCAATAAAAAACAGCAATATTCACCTAAACTCAAAAGCTTACAAAACTATCTTCAGCGCGAGTATGAAATAGTTGCTGACTACTTGTAATTAAAATATTTGTGGAAAATTTAAAAAACGCTCACACATTTTCATTAAACGCGAGCTGTAGGTCGATAAAAACTGTTAGCACGCTTGCCGATTTACCGGTTAATGAAATTCTTCATCAGCCCTACCTATTTCTTGGTGAAGGTAGTAACACTGTTTTCGTGGAGGACTACGCTGGCTTTGTTTACATCAATGCGTTAAATGGTATTGAGGTGACAAACAATACAACGCATGTCTATCTTCGCGTAGGCGCGGGTGAAAACTGGCATAAGTTGGTCAGTTTCTGCCTCAAGAATGGCTGGTTTGGAATGGAAAATTTGGCTCTTATTCCAGGTTCTGTTGGTGCTTGTCCGATCCAAAATATAGGCGCGTACGGACTAGAAGTGGATAAATTTATTCATTCTGTCGAATTTATTTCATTGGAGAGCGGCGAAAAAGCTATCTTAAACAAAGCGGATTGTCTTTTCGGCTATAGAGATAGCATTTTCAAAAAAGAACTAATGGGTAAGGTTCTGATTACGCACGTAAACTTTGAAATCCCGAAAGATAACGTACTTGAAACTTCGTACGGCGAACTGGCCGCACTGCATAACCCTACGCCCTTATCTATTTATAGCAAAGTGATTGAAATTAGAAAAAATAAGTTACCCGATCCGAATGAAACAGGTAATGCTGGTAGCTTTTTTAAAAATCCTATTATAACGCATGAGCGGTTTTCTTTACTCCAACTGAAGTTTCCCGATATGCCTTATTATGTGCTTGATAATGGTAACGTAAAGGTACCGGCAGCATGGCTGCTTGATGTGCTTAAATTCAAAGGCAGGGCTTTTGGCGGCGTCCAGTGTCATCCAAAGCAACCGTTAGTACTCGTCAATACTGGCCGTGCAACTGGAGACGAGGTGTTGTCGTTTGCGAAGTTAATTGTTCACGACGTTCATGAAAAATTTGGCATTAAGCTAGAGCCAGAAGTCAGATTAATAGGTAAAGACGGGTTGATAGAACTGTGAGACAGGCTTCAAAATTAATTAGACAACATATTCTCTCTTTATTATCAGATGGACAATTTCACTCCGGGGAAGCCATTGCTGTTGAGGTAGGGCTTTCTCGTACAGCTGTTGCAGGTCACATCAGTCAATTGTCAGAGTGGGGCTTAGACGTATTTAAAGTGAAAGGGAAAGGATATCGTTTAGAGCGGCCATTCAAATTACTTAATGCCGAAAAAATAAAGAAACGGGTGACCAAAAACAAGACTTCGGTAATCCAAGTTGAATCTGTTCTCGGTTCGACAAATTCCGAACTCAAAAAACGAATAGCGTTAACACCACATAACCTAGCGAACGGCGACGTGTTATTGACAGAAATACAAACTGCGGGGAAAGGTAGGCACGGAAGAGAATGGCTTGCTCCAGTGGGAGGGAGTTTGACGTTCTCGCTATACTGGTCATTTCCGGATGGCTATCAAAGCATGGCGGGACTTTCTTTGTTGGTTGGGCTAGCGGTATGTAATGGGTTAAAACAGTGTGGTGTAACGGAGCCACAGCTGAAATGGCCCAATGATGTTTATCTGCAAAATAAAAAGCTAGCCGGTATTTTGATTGAAGTTGAAGGCCAAATTGGCGCTACGGCGCATTGTGTTATTGGTATTGGGCTTAATAGTTGCGTGCCAGATTCGCAATTTGATGTTGGGCAACCCCATACTGACCTAACCTCATACCTCGGTTTCCAGCCCGATCGAAATGTGGTCGCTGCCGCTATTATTGATAGCTTATGGGAGTTGCTGCCAATTTTTTCGCAACAAGGTTTTCAGCCTTTTATAAATCAATGGCAGCATTTGGACCTATATGCGGATAAAACGGTTGTGCTAAGGATGGGGGAGAAACGCTTTTCTGGAATCGATCGCGGTGTAGATTCTAGCGGGGCGCTATTAGTAGAAACTCAGGATGGGTTAACTCGTTTCCATGGTGGCGAGGTAACCTTGCGTGGTAACTGAAGACCAGATCCTGCTGGTAGACATTGGCAATACTAGTATTAAATTTTTGCCACTTAATAAATTTCAAGAAGTTCCACATCGCACAGCTTCCTTGACAGAGTTTGAAATTTGGCTCGCGAGTCACCCACACATCACCACCCTTTTTCTTGCTTCAGTGAGACAAGCTGACGAAATAAACCGTCTTGAAGTTTATTGTAAAAGCAATAATTTACTCATTCAGCGAATTCAGACAAAACAACATGATTTTGGACTAACCAATAGTTACAAAAACGTCAGCATGATGGGAGTAGACCGATGGCTGGCAATGATTGCTGCGGTACACCTCACTGATAAGCCTTTCATCGTGATAGACGCAGGGACAGCGATTACAGTAGATTTCGCAGGGGATGGGCGACACTTAGGAGGATGGATAGCGCCCGGTTTTGTAGCAATGCGAAGCGCATTACTTGCTTCGACGCAAAAAGTGTATTCGGATAACGTTATTCCAGATTGCCTTCAGTTAGGAACCCATACTGAAAGTGGGGTAGCTAATGGTTGCATGGCAGCTGTTCAGGGAATTTATTGTCGGGCGAAAGCTTATATGTCAGACAATTATGAAGACTTTGACATTTTTATTACCGGTGGGGACAAAAATCTGTTTGCTTTTTCGCAGAACGATGGTAGCATCCTTGCCGCGAATTTGGTGGTGCAAGGTCTTGCCCGCTACGCAAAAAAACATTTTTTTGCGTAACAAATCATCTAAGTGGTAAATATTTGAGCATTTAGATGAGAATTTTAAAAAAATTCACAAAAGACTATTGCACGGAGTAAATCATTACTCTAGAATGCGCACCCACTTGATGCAGTGCCGACTTAGCTCAGTTGGTAGAGCAACTGACTTGTAATCAGTAGGTCGCCAGTTCGACTCCGGCAGTCGGCACCATCAATCTCAGGAGGGGTACCCAAGCGGTCAACGGGAGCAGACTGTAAATCTGCCGGCTCAGCCTTCGCAGGTTCGAATCCTGCCCCCTCCACCACTTTTATGAGGTGGCCAGAGAATTAGGTATGCGGGCATCGTATAATGGCTATTACCTCAGCCTTCCAAGCTGATGATGCGGGTTCGACTCCCGCTGCCCGCTCCATTAAGTGCTGATATAGCTCAGTTGGTAGAGCGCACCCTTGGTAAGGGTGAGGTCGGCAGTTCGAATCTGCCTATCAGCACCAGTTTCTCCCCAGCTCATGTTTGTTTAGATAATCGAATTATTACACTACTTTGCTGGGATAATAGAAATGGCAAAAGAAAAGTTTGAACGTACGAAACCCCATGTAAACGTGGGAACAATCGGCCACGTTGACCACGGTAAA
>NZ_JAPFRE010000009.1 GCF_026183735.1 Alteromonas sp. ASW11-130
TACAGCTCCTTGATAGACAAGGCCTGGGCTGGAAGCGTATGAAATCAAATTCGTGGGGATCCCTCAGACTCTGACCCTATTTCTCTATTTCTAAATTATTGATTTTCTAGCTCGACTCGCACTCAACAGGATAAAACCTAGTCCAAACAATGCCATAGAAGTTGGTAAAGGCACACGCGCCATTACCAGGTTGTCAATTGCTGGGTCGAGAAGTAACCCCGGTTCCACCTCTGGGATGAGTGGGAAAAGTGGAGATTGGAAGTCCACTTGATCTAGTCCCGTCCAATTGAGAAACTCTGTCGTCCAAACAGTTGAAAAATTAACAGATGCTGTGACTATGCGTCCATCTGTAAAGAAACCAGTGATGTCAACTATACCGATATCGCCCTCTGGATCCAAATTAGCAACATCAAATGATAAAAAATCAAAGCTGCCACGGTCTATCCGCTGCAGGGATATGACATGTCCAAGCTCACAAAATGTGCACCAACCAAAAATAGCGCTACCATTCGTGTTGGAATGTGGTTCTCCCGCGCCAAAGATCCCGGAGATTGGTCCAATAGAGGAAGAAGACGTCAAAGTGTAACCGTCTTCCACATGAGACATAGCAGGAACAAACTCACTATCATCAGCAACACCTTCAAAATCAATAATAGTTGCGTTAATTGTAAATGATGAACCTAAAAACATTGCTAAAAACATTATTCTACTAATCATGACTTTTCCTTTGATTTTATTTGAATATTTTTTATTACCGCGCCTGATAGGAGTCCTAAAACGGATCCAGAACGAGTCAAACTTCATAAGTAATTGTTTTGGCAAGCATTATGCCACAAGTGCAAGCCATTGATATTTAAGTTTAAATATTTGGATTTAATTATTTTGCGGACGATGTTGTAAAGTTTTTTGACACAAAAACTTAAACGGGTCAGAGCCAGAGGTATCCCCCAAATCAGCACACGAAATCAATAAGATAAAAAAGAGGGAAACATTCATGACGTTTGACGATCAGATCTTTCGCCAAAAAGAGGTGAAGGTTAAGCGCTATCAATGCCCTGTCTATTTTGAAAAAGTCATATCGCTTGTCCGCTATATTTACCGGCACCGTAAGCAGATTGAAGAGGGCTTTAGATACACGCGAAACACGAAGTTCGGATTAGGTTATGAACAGTATAAAAGTGTAAAAAAAAGCAGCGTATGACTCTATTGGTGCTGCTAACAACGTGAGCGTCTCTAGTCGGTATACTTCTTGGTATGGTGCTCGAATCTTTGAATAAACATGGCCGATACCAAGCCAATACCGAGAGCAGGAATGTATTATCGTTCCACTATCTTTGGCTCAGAGCGATCGCTTCCCGAAAACGGTTTACCATGCGCCAGTGGAAAGCTGCACTCGAGTGGTACAGCTCCTTGATAGACCCGGCCTGGAAGCGCATAAAATCAAATTCGTAGGGATCCCTCCGACTCTGATCCTATTTCTACGTGAACGAACTTAATCAACCCTTGGCGTTAATTATTGATTTTTTAGCTCGACTCGCGCTTAGCAGAATAAAACCTAGTCCAAACAATGCCATAGAAGTTGGTAAAGGCACACTCGCCATTACAAGGTTGTCAATCGCTGGCAGAAACAATAACCCTGGTCCCACCTCTGGGGTGAGGGTGAAAAGTGGAGATTGGAAGTCCACTTGTACTAGTCCCGTCCAATTGAGAAACGCCGTTGTCCAATCATTTGAGATATTTAGAGATGCTGTGAGGATGCGTCCATCTGAAAAGAAACCAGTGATGTCAACTATACCGTTACCGCCCCCTAAAAACGCATTAGCAGCATCAAATGATAAAAAATCAAAGCTGCCACGGTCTACCCGCTCCAGGGATATGGTATTTCCTAGCTCATCACAAAATGAGCACCAACCAAAAATAGCGCTACCATTCGTGTTGAGATCTGATGCTTCCGCGCCAATGATCCCGGAAACTGGCCCAATAGAGGAGGAAGATGTCAATTTGTAACCGTCTTCCTCATAATTCATCGTCAGAATTTCCCCACTATCATCAACAACACCTTCAAAATCAATAATAGTTGCGTTAAGAGTAAAAGATGAACCTAAAAGTATTGTTAAAAATATTATCCTACTAATCATAACTTTTCCTTTGATTTTCTTTGAATATATTTATTACCGCGCCTCATTGGATTCCTAGAACGGGTCCAATTTCGTGTCTAACTTCTTCGAAAAATCTTAAGCAACAATTAAGCCCAACCATTAAGAATCTGATTTGTAAGGTAAAGATTCGTATAGCAAGTGTTTCGTATACCGTGTTGTAAAGTTTTTTGACAAAAAAATTAAAGGGGGTCAGAGTACTTTTCTTAAAAAAGGTTTGTTGTTTGCTCGAATACTACAGTTTCACTCGACTAGTTGGCGGCCGCCCTGGTTTTTCATTTTTAAGCGCGATACCTGTTAGATGTTCAATTTGTTGTTTAAACTTTGCGTTTCCGAGGACGAGCTCTTTTCTCGAACATTTTTGAATATTCTTTATAAGTGTTTGAGGTATTTTAGAGGCAAAAAGCGCTCGATAGGATTTTAGGCGAATAATCTTTGTCTGACCTAGAGACATGTAAATGGGATGTGGCGTACATAAAGATGATTTTACGCCTAATGCATTTATTTTATAACTTGACCACTTGTATTCGACGGCGTCACAAACCATTTTAGCTCTTACTGGATTTAATTCTATGTACCTATAGAGTGTGAGCAGATATTCCTCAGTGCATACCAAGCTAGAATGAAACCGTCCTTCCCATAGGGTACCGGTGCGTGTGTATTTTTGGTTGAAATACCTTACATACATACGACCTAATGATTGCATCATTGCGCTCACGCCGCGATTATCTAATTGAGGAGTACAGAGTAAGTGAACATGGTTAGTCATTAACACCCAGGCGTGGATACTGACATTAAACTGCTGCGAAAATTTCTTTAACCAATGAATGTAGACGAAATAATCTTCCTCACATGCAAAGCATACGGCACGGTTGTTACCTCTTTGAATGACATGTTGTGCAAAACCTGCCGGGCCAATACGTTTTTTCCTCGCCATACCTATTCAATTCATCGTTATTAAATAAATATAAGATGAAGAAATTAGACTTAAGCTACAAGCCTGTACTGACGAAAACTAGGCTAATGTACAGCTGCCAGAAGGCGTAAACAAAGTTTGTGGTGTATATTCTGCAGAAAAGTACTCTGACCCTGAGGGATCCCCACGAATTTGATTTCATACGCTTCCAGCCCAGGCCTTGTCTATCAAGGAGCTGTAC
>NZ_JAPFRE010000010.1 GCF_026183735.1 Alteromonas sp. ASW11-130
TTGCCCCATTTAACTTCTAAACGCTCTAACTCAGCCTCGGCAGCCTCTTTGCTCACTGCACGATAAACTGGCTTCAAGTCAGCCATAAATTCTTTCTGATGCTTTGACGCAACATACTTCATCGAATTGCGTATTTGATGAATAACACACTGCTGAACTTCCGTCTCTGGATAGATAGAGGCTATTGCCTCAGGAAATCCGGTTAGGCCATCCACACAGGCAATCAGAATATCTTCAACACCACGATTGTGTAGGTCAGTCAGCACTGACAGCCAGTAGTTCGCACCTTCTGATTCAGATAAATAAAGGCCAAGTAACTCTTTTTTGCCTTGGACATTCAAGCCGAGGATTGTATACACAGCTTTACTGATGTATCGCCCGTTTTCTTTGATTTTGTAGTGAATGGCATCCAGCCAGACAAACGGATAAAGCGCATCCAAGGGGCGCTGCTGCCACTCCTGAAGCTCTGGTATCAAACGGTCAGTCACGCCTGTAATTGTGGCTTCAGAGACCTCAAGGCCGTACATGTCTTCTACATGCCCACGAATATCACGATAACTCATGCCAAGGGCAAACATCGACAGGATCTTACGGTCAATCTCATCAGTGAGTTTTGTTTGGTTCTTCTTCAC
>NZ_JAPFRE010000011.1 GCF_026183735.1 Alteromonas sp. ASW11-130
TACCCACACGATGTGTGTGTGCACGAGTTGTTTGAGCAACAGGCAGCAGTGCGACCGGATGCGGTGGCGCTGGTGTTTGGCGAGGAACAGCTGACGTACGGTGAGCTTAATGCGCGGGCGAATCAGCTGGCACACCATTTAATGGCACAAGGGATGACGGTGGCGCAGAGTGTGGGAGTGTGTTTGCCGCGGTCGGTGGAGATGGTGGTGAGTGTGCTGGCTATACTCAAAGCGGGGGGAGCTTATGTTCCTTTAGATCCAAGTCTTCCGCCTCAACGTTTAGGGTATATGACTGAAGATGCAAACTTACATGTTGTCTTGAGCAATCAAAACTGCATTGGGGTACTTGCAGGATTTAGTGGCACTAAATTGTTGCTCGATGAAGAAAAACTGGTTTCTCATGTGGCATCGTATGATTCTCAAAACCCGGTAAATAGTCTTAAAGCTTCAGACCTAGCATACGTAATTTATACCTCAGGCTCGACGGGATTACCAAAAGGGGTATTAGTCGAACACCAGGGTGTGGTGAATTACTTGTGTCATGCACAAAGCTATTGGGAAGAGGAGCACAAAGGGGCAGTGATGAGCTCGCCTCTAAGTTTCGATGCAACAGTAACGACGTTGTTTACCCCGTTGATTTCAGGCAAAACCTTGGTTGTTTTACCGGAAGACATAACACAGACATTTAAGCAGCTGGTATGGTACCTGTTTGAACAGGGAGAGAGTTGGTTATTCAAACTAACGCCAGCCCATTTGGATGGATTATACCCGCTGT
>NZ_JAPFRE010000012.1 GCF_026183735.1 Alteromonas sp. ASW11-130
AACACCAGCGCCACCGCATCCGGTCGCACTGCTGCCTGTTGCTCAAACAACTCGTGCACACACACATCGTGTGGGTAATTGTTTTGTGTGTGACTGATAGCAGCTATCAGCTTGGTCTTTTCACTTTCGGCAAGAACAGGTAGCTCTGATAGAGGACGCGCTAAGTTTGTCTGCTGACTAAAAAAGTGTAGTAGCTGATAAAACCTGTCAGCTAATCCCTGCACTTCTTCATTGGAAAAGTAGGCGTGATTATAATCAAGCTGCATTTCAATATCTTCATCATCACCATCCCAAATCGTGACAGTTAGTGGCGTTGTATCAAAACCTGACGCGTGATAGATTACACTTGCATCACTTGAGCCAAATGTTAATTCACCATAATCGAGTTTAAGATAATTGAAACTAACATCATAAAGTGAACGTTCATGGCTATTGCTGTTTAAAGTGGACATTAAGTCCCCAACGGGAAACCTCTGGTGCCGGAAACTTGCTTTTTGTAATTTAGCGATGCCTTGCACTAGTTGTTGAAACGTAATACTTCCAGGCACATCAACATTTAGTGTACTCACGCTAGTAAATACACCTACCTTATTTTTTTGTTTGTGGTTTTTGCGGTTATGAGCAGGAATACCAAATGCAACTTGGTTAGTATCACAAACTGCTGAGAAGTAGTAAGCCAAAACGCCTAAGATAAATTGTGGAACACCAACTCCGACTTCATTAGCAGCAACACAACATGCAGCGAACACATCTCTGTTTATATAATGACGGTAACGAGTACTAGGCACATATTTCACGTTACTGAACTGACTCTTGTAATAAGCTGTGAGCAGTTTTTCACCTGAAGATTCAAAATGCTCACGCCAGAATGTCTTATCAGACTCATAACGCTTAGATTTTAAATACTTTTGGTCGCTTTCAGACATCTCTTGATAGCTCAAGCCTTCCTGCTCAACTACAAGTTTTTGATCTGGTTTATTGTAATACTCAGCCAATTTATACGACCAGTTGGAAAACCCCCAACCATCCATAGCTAAATGATGACTTAATCCAACATACCAATAATCTTCTTTGGTTAGTTTTAATAAATAGCCAAAGCATAGCTGCCGATCTATAAAATCAATCTTCTGTTGGAATCGTTGATTTAACCAATCAATCGCATGTTGCTCAGGGTTACCTTCTTTCGAAAAGTCATATACTGGTAGTTCGAAACTCCTATCTTCTGAAATATATTGGCAGACAGTTTCTTGCCGTTGAACAATCCTGATCCCAAATACATCATGTGATAAAGCCAGTTGTTTGTGGGCAGCTTGCATCCGATCAATGTCAATACCGCTGCATTTAATATACCCACCAATGTTATAAAGGGGACTATCTATGTAATACATTTGATCAAAGAAGATATCTCTTTGGGTCAACGTTAGTGGAAAAGTGCTATTCATATCTTCACCTCAACCTAGACAAACTGCTCGTCGCCTGAGAGCTCACATTCTTTATTATTTTGACGTTCGAGTGTTCTTTTTTTCGCGCCTTCTAGCTCAATCTCTTGTTTAGCCACTTGAGCAGTCCCTTCAATACTTCTGGACTGCTTTAGCTTACCGCTTTCCATGACCAGAATGTTGTCTGCAGTTTCAAAATAAGCGCTGTCATGACTAATAACAACAACGGCTTTGCCTGCTTTTTTCATATCCGACAAGATTTTGCGATAAAACACATCCTTAAACTCAGGGTCTTGATCTGCCGCCCATTCATCGAACAGGTACAATTCCTTCTCTTCTAATAAGGCAACCAACAGTGCTAATCTCTTTTTCTGTCCATCTGATAAATCAATAGTTGTGAACTTACCATCTTTAATTTTTACCTTGTGCGATAACTGGAGCATTTCCAAATACCTTTCTGCGGTATTGGTAACTTCGTCAGACAATTCCATAAAAAGCTCATCAAAAAGGTGGTAGTCGGAATAAATAGCCCCAATCAGATTTCGGCAACTAGCAATGTTTTCAGAAGTTACTTTTGTATTTCCAAAATATAGATCTCCTTCGGTTGGTGAATAATGCATTGTAAGCAACTTACTCATTGTTGACTTGCCAGAGCCGTTACCTCCAATAATAAAAGTCACTTCTCCTTTGCGAATCTCAAAGTTAAGGGGGCCTACCTGGAAACCCGCTTCATCATTATTTGAAGGGTACTGATATTCTATATGGGAAAACCGCAGTTTATTCCATTTAGGTATATTTACCGCATGTTCATTGCATCCTTCATTGGGAATTTCATCTAATAGTTCATTTAGTTTTTTGTATGATATTGACGCTATTATTATCGTTGGAACTGTTGCTAACATGACAGCAATAGGTCCCGTCACATAGAGTAGCGCCATGATTACTCCAACTAACTCTTCTTTACTTATAGAATGATAATTTATGAATATAAAACTCACGGCCCCAATTACAAAAAAACAAATTAGATCTCCAAAACTCATCGTTGTCCTGACGACAGTATTTGCCTTTTTGTCATGCTTGAGAATCGCCTCCTCACGGTCTAATAAAGATTTTTCGAAAAATAATGCTCTTTTTTTTGCATCTAGCTTTAATTCTTTGGCACCGTAAATAAGTCCTCTAATGGAGTGCTGCAATTCATCATGGGCCTCACGAGAGCGGTGAAATATTCTTCCGCCTATGGCCATTGGAATTTGATAACATATAGCACCAATAAATATAGCCATAATCACAAGCTGAAAGACGTCCATATTAAGGTACATTAAAAAGCTGAGCATACCTAAAAGCGTAATTGAACTGATTAAAAGCGCAGGCAATACAGTGCCTCCCGCAACTATTCTTGGCACATCGATGTTAATAGAACCTATCAATTTAGCAGAGCCGATTCTCTCTAAATCGACTAAAGGAGCATTCGCGATACGGTCATAAAACTTCTTCCGAATATCCTTTGACACTTCACTCGACACCCGAATAAGAATTATTTCTGATGCACTACGCATGACTAATATAAATAAACATGAAGCCAGATAAAGTCCGGCTAGTTTGTAATCTGTAACATCAAAGAACCACACTGACTGCACTGAGTTTGTTGACTCAAGGCCTGAATAGTCAGGACTAATACTTGATAGAACCAAAGGTATCAACGCTGAATAAAAAATACCGGCTAAAGCACCAAGACATATAGCAATAAATACCCTATTTGGAGCCTTCTTAGAAAAAGTGCTTAAGGTGCTCATAAATCATTTCCTTTTTTACTTACTAAGCTCAGAGTTAACTCTTCTGTTGCAGCTGGCGTGGCAAACTCCGCCATCTCGCCTGAAGCAAACTTATCAATCATGTCGTCATAGTGAGGGCTAGCAATTTGCCCAGATTGACCAGTTGAATTCATTATCAAATGTTTTGTATTAGTTTTTCCCATTTCAATTATTTGGCGGAAGCCACCACCAAAAGAGCTAATATATCCTTCATTAACGTCAAAATAGCTAGTTGAAACATTGACGGTATGCTGCGCACCGCTAGCTTCAACTTTCCGCTCAAATAAATTGTCTAGCACTTTTACATTGCTAAAAGGTGTATGAGCATATAGTGTGTGCTGGACTTGTCCCCACGCCCAGTCTTCCTGATCTTCTCCTTTTAATTTGACTAGCTCAGAAAAGGCATCATCTAATGCGTTTAATATTATGCTGCGACAATTCTCCTGAGTACTAGTTGTGATGTTGTCACACCAATGCGTACCACCTGATATCAGGCCAAGTAGTTGTTCGTTACTTAGTTTGTTTGACAGCGCTAAATAGTTTTCATTCTTTTGTGAGTTCCAGAATTCGCTAAGCTCATCACTAAAAATGCTTTGCCTGATATGTCTTACCCACCCATAAAAAATGGTTGCCCCAACACTATCTTTAGAGGCAATGCCTTTCCATTTTTTCAACGTAGAAATAGCAGCACTTTGCTGTGTATTGTTAGGTTTAACGTTCTGTAAGTAGCTTAATAAGTTTAGTGCGGACAGATCTTTTTCATCTTTTTGTGCTGCAATCGTAGATGTAACAGTAATTGGGATATTATTATCAATCTTCGATTTCAAAATTTGCTCAATCCTTCTCGCTCTATAGTCAGGAGCGAAGTCCCTGGAGATAAGATAAGGGTAATCTTGGTCAGCTACATTGTTATTTGCATTAATCAAGTAACCTTCGGGCGGGTTGTAGTACTTTGGAAGTTCGTTGGAAGAAATATACTTGTTCCAAGATGAAGATAAAGCAGCTCCTGATAGTGGCATACTACCATCACCTATTTGTCTAACAGGAATCTTACCAGCCCCCGTCATACCGATGTTATTTTGTTTATCTGCGTATAAGAAATTAAGTGCAGGTGCGACATGATACTGCAATGAATCGTTGAACTCCTGCCAGTTTTTAGCGTAATTTAACTTATAAAAGGCTTCAAAAGTCGTATCCCCGGGCTGCAATGCTATCCACCGCATAGAGATTGGCAGACTTAAATCTTGCATCACATCACTGATGACGGGTCCATTCACAGTCTCTCTCACCTGTACTTTTACGGTTTTATAAGGAGCTCTCAATTCTGCGGGAAAGTCGGCTTTGACATTAATAAATTCAGTGCGAGTTTCGAATTGGTGCCATTCACCGTTGTGCAAATATTTACTAGGATCATTTTCGTTGAGTTGTTCTATGAATAAATCTTGTACATCAGCCATCATATTAGTTCCTCCCCAGGAGATATATTCATTCTTACCGAATATAACAACTGGCAATCCGACAATGCTCATACCATCAACAGCTAATGACTTACCTTTTTGAGAGATAGCGTACCAAAGAGACGGGATTTGAAGAGCTAAGTGGGGGTCATTGGCTAATATCGGTGCTCCTGATTCAGTTAGATCTCCTGATACAACCCAGGCATTACTACCAACATACTGACCACCAATTTTTAATTCCGACTCCATCGACTGTTGTAACTTTACGATGTCTTCTAGCTTATCCACTGTTTTTTTATCTACTGAATTTTTTTGTGGAGTCACCTCGGGATAAAAAGTCTGCAATTGAGTTGCGGATAGCTGTTGTGCCCCAATAAATTTTTGAATCTCATTTCTGTAATTCCCCGCAAGATTCAAAGCAAACATTTTACTCCAGGCTAAGGAATCCACCTTGGTCCAAGGTTTAGGTTCAATCCCCAGTATTGAAAACTCAACTGGCAATTGTTTTGCTTGCTTAATCCAGGCATTGATTCCCGCAGCGTAGGCATCGAGAGCGTCGGACGACTCTTTGCTCAGAAGAGGTAGCGCTTCTTCCGCTGCACGGTAAACTCCGAGAGTCCTAAGCCATATATCTTGAGTAAGTGTTCCCTTGCCGAAGACTTCACTTAATCGCCCTTGACTAATTCTTCTTTGCAACTCAAGTTGCCACAGTCGATCTTGTGCATGCACATAGCCAGTAGAAAAATACACATCCAAATCATTTGATGCCGCTATGTAGATCACTCCATTTTCATCTCGCCTGATTGAGACTTCATCGTTAAGCCCCTCAATAGTCCTCTTCCCCTTACTGAGGGGCAAAGCATCGGTAAAAAAATGATCGAAGCTGAAGTAACATAATAAGATGAAGGGAAGAACAAAAAATACGACTGCTCTAGATATCATTGGATACTTCGTAAAAGTATTAAACATGATTGCACATGATCCTCTTTATTGTGTATGAATGACCCCAGCAATTGATGTTATAATAGTGGGAACAACGCCAAGCTGCACTTTTCCTTAAAACTCAGTCAATATTAGTTTTTTATGACTAGCCGCACATTCAACTAAAGTTTTTTGAATAGTAAAACTGAAGTGATAGTTGATTTAGAAAAATATAACAACAAACAAATAACGCCAACAGTTATGCTAACAGATGATTAGTAGAAATGGCTATTAAATTGTGTGTTTTTATTAAGCAGAAAGTTTATGTCTCACGCATGAGACAGGTTATTAAACTGGTGGTATGAAACATTAAGGATACAGGCTTGTTATCGGCATGCCGTATAGTAAAGAGCTATATGCGGTCACGCTTGAAAACGTTTTCTGGTTGATGTAGCTTTGCACATAGGCGGTATAAACTTAAAATAAAGATATCTCGGATAAAATTCTTTGTTAGCGATGAGTAGTGACATAGCTTGAGTTTTACCTCTATTTAAACAGGCCAAATTCAACATGGGTTATTATGCATATAAGCGTAAGCTGAAGTGTGCTAAACATCGGCTTGCGAAGTTATTTTTTAAGGTGAGCAATTCACCTAATAGCACAGCGAGCAGCACCAGCAACCTCTCGCTATAAATTGAAAACTCAAATTAGTTTCGGTCTTTGTTTACTCCGATCTAATAACTAAAACTCTGTCATGAGGAATATGATGAAACGTAAGCTAATTTTACCTTTGATGTTCTTTGTTGCTTCGGCCAACGCGAACGTATCGCCAACCGTCCAACAGTCTGAACAAAAGAATGACGACAGTTACTTATGGCTTGAAGATACACACGGAAAAGAAGCGTTAGACTGGGTAAACCAACAAAATAAATCAACATTTAGTGATCTAAAAAATACAACAATCTATAAACATAGTTTTACGAAAAATTTGGAGTTGATTAACTCTGATGACCGCCTTCCATATATTAATGAGCGGGCGGGTTACCTTTACAACTTCTGGCAAGACAACACTCATAAACATGGTATATACCGCCGTACGACTTTAAGTGAATATAAGAAAGCCCAGCCTCAATGGGAAACTGTTTTCGACGTTGATAAATTATCAAAGAGTGACGGCGTTACTTGGGTATTTAGAGGAGCGAATTGCCTATATCCAAAATATGAACGATGCCTAATATCGTTATCTCCGGGCGGCAGTGATGCTATTGAAATCAGAGAATTTGATATACCGACAAAGCAATTTGTAGAAAACGGCTTTCAAATAAGTGCAGCAAAGAGTCATATATCATGGAGAGATATGGATTCAGTGTTCGTCACAACTGACTTTGGCAACGACAGTATGACCTACGCAGGCTATCCACGAATAGTCAAGTTGTGGCAGAGAGGAACAAAATTGAATAGTGCCAAAACATTATTTGAAACGGAAAAGTCGTCACTGGGTACTAGTATCGCCCGCTTCAATGACAAGCAACAAAATATAGATATAGTTCAAGAAGCCATTTCGTATTATTCAACTAATTACTACTTGCTAGAGGGAGCTAAAAAAAGCCTCTTACCTATACCGAAGGATGCAACAGTCACAACGTATACGAATAACCAACTATTTATTCGTTTGAAAAGTGATTGGGCTGTCAATGGGCAGCAATTTCGCCAGGGAAGCATTATCTACGTACCAATCGACTCCATTACTTCAGGAAACGCTAGTTATCATTTGCTGATTGAACCTACCGATACACTTTCTATTACTGCGGTAAATACAACCAAGTCAACAATTCTGGTCTCTGTTCTTGATAATGTAAAATCACAAATAATACGTTTCAAAAAAATGGGGGCTAAATGGGTATCAGAACCTATAGATACGGACTCCACAGGTACTGTAACAATAGCTAGCACCAATGCTAATAGCGATGACTTCTACATTAACTATAGTAGTTATTTGAGCCCTAACAGCTTATATAAGTTTAGTGCTCAAACAGAGGCTCTAGGCCTTATTAAGTCGGAAAAAGACCTGTTTAATAGTCAAGGTCTTGAGACAAAGCAGTACTGGGCAACATCTAAAGATGGTACTAAAGTTCCCTACTTTGTATCGATGAAAAAAGGACTTAAACTGAACGGCCAGAACCCCACATTAATGTATGGTTACGGCGGTTTCGAGCTGTCAGTGACCCCCTACTATTCATCAATTATGGGTAGTAACTGGCTAGAAAAAGGCGGCGTATTTGTGGCAGCCAATATTCGCGGCGGCGGAGAGTTCGGTCCTAGCTGGCATAAAGCAGCATTGACGACTAACAGGCATAAAGCATTCGAAGACTTTGAAGCGATAGCTGAAGACTTAATTTCACGAAAAATAACATCTCCTGCCCACTTAGGCATTGAAGGTCAAAGCAATGGAGGATTACTCGTTGCAGCAACCTTGCTTCGTAGACCTGACCTCTACAAAGCGGTAGTTAGTCAATCTCCCTTGTTGGATATGAAACGCTATTCAAAGCTTTTAGCTGGCATTAGTTGGACCGCGGAATACGGCAATCCTGAGCAACCTGAAATGTGGGACTACCTTAAAACCTATTCGCCATTTCACAATGTAGATCCGCAGATAGCCTATCCTAAAATACTCATTACAGCATCAACCAATGATGATCGCGTTCACCCGGGGCATGCACGACGAATGGTTGCAAAACTGCAGGGGCTAGGCAACAACGTCTACTATTACGAAAATTTAAAGGGAGGACATGCCGACTCGACCGACAATGTGCAACGTGCTGAAGCCTATGCACTAATTTATAGCTACCTTTGGCAACAGTTACTCTGATAACTTTGTATTGACCATTGATCATTGATAATTAGCAAAATAAAAATGTTCCATGGCAGCAGTTGAATAAAAGGCTGCTGCCACTTCCCACAATAAGCGAACAGTCCAAAGTTAGCTTTGACTCATACAGCTGTTAATCATCACGCCAAGGGATCCATTTCGTCATCACCATAAAGGCTCCACTCGCTCTGCACCATAAAGGATCCACCTTGTCACCGGCATAAAGGATCCACCTCAGTGTCAAATTAGCTTTCAAACTTCGTTCAACAATCGCGTATCGTTGATGCTTTTTTGCATCAGGAGAATACGCATGACAAATCGGAGAATTGAAATGCATCATTACCGAGATATTCTGGTTCGTATGCGGTTTGGCCAGTCGAGCCGACAACTAGCCAAACAGCGTATCATTGGGCGATGTAAAGCCCAGCAGATAAAAGACATAGCCGAAACCAACGGCTGGCTTGACCCCAAGGTAAGAAGTGGACCCCATTGATTAGACGCAGATCGTGATTTCTTAAATAAACAATCCATGGTTAGGCGGCAAACCTCTGGGTGGAGTGGTAAACTTCATCAGGAGTTAGCCCGTCCAGTCCTTGATGTTTTCGTCGTTCATTATAAAACAGGAAATAGTCTCCGATTTCAGAGGGCGTTCAGAATTCTGTGTCAGCTAGTTAGGCTTAAATATCTAATACACTATCCAGTCGCCCTTCGAAGTGGA
>NZ_JAPFRE010000013.1 GCF_026183735.1 Alteromonas sp. ASW11-130
TGGGGTATAGCCAAGTTGGTAAGGCAGCGGGTTTTGATCCCGCCATTCGTAGGTTCGAGTCCTGCTACCCCAGCCATATTCTAAAGCCGACCATTGCGTCGGCTTTTTTGCTTTACACTCCCCTCAAAGGTCGGCAGACTATTCTGAAAGATAATAATTCAGGGAAAAGTGCGTGGTTAATCAGATTGTTGACGCCATTAATAATGTGCTCTGGGGTGAAGGGCAAGTTCTTATTTTCATGTTAGTCGGCTGCGGCGTTTGGTTTACAGTCAGATTAGGTGGCGTTCAGCTTAAGCATTTTATCCATATGTTTGCCTTACTCAGAGGCAGCGGTAACTCCACTAAAGAAGGGATAAGTTCCTTTCAGGCGCTCTGTACCAGCTTATCAGCTCGCGTGGGCACGGGTAATTTAGCGGGTGTCGCGGTAGCCATTTCACTAGGCGGTGCCGGGGCGATATTCTGGATGTGGGTTATTGCATTTTTAGGTATGGCGACGGGCTTTGCCGAAAGTGTCTTAGGCCAACTCTATAAAGTGCATGATGAAAATGGGGAATTTCGCGGCGGTCCAGCTTACTACATCAAACAGGGTCTTAATAAAACCTGGTTAGCAATATTATTTTCACTGTGCCTCTTTCTTGGTTATGGCTTCGTATTCAGCGCAGTTCAGGCCAACACCATTACAGATGCGTTAAACAACGCGTATGACATTCCCACGCATTGGTCTGGGGTCGTAATAATTGCGTTAGCTGCGTTAATTGTGGTGGGTGGTTTTCGTGGTATTGCACGTTTTGCTGAATGGGTAGTGCCCTTCATGGGGATTGGCTATGTTATTGCAGCTTTACTGGTCACGTTTTTACATATCTCAGAAGTTCCCGAATTACTTATGCACATCATTCGCTCGGCGTTTGGTTTGGAAGAAGCGGGCGCCGGCGCACTGGGGGCTGCAATCAAAAATGGCATTCAAAGAGGCTTATATTCTAACGAAGCGGGCTCAGGAAGTGTGCCCCATGCCGCTGCCGCTGCAACTCCGAACCCTAACCACCCAGTAACCCAAGGCTATATCCAAATGTTAGGTGTATTTTTGGACACTATGATTTTATGTACCTCTACCGCGTTTATCATTTTACTTGCTGGTGGTTCTGCGCAAGACCAGATGGAAGGAATACGAATGACGCAGGATGCGATGAGCTGGCACGTGGGCAGTGGGGGTACAGATTTTGTCGCTGCCGCCATTTGCCTGTTTGCCTTCACATCAGTGGTGGCAAATTATGCTTACGGCGAAAGTAATCTACATATGTTTAAATTAGATAACAGGCCCGGCAGAGCGGCTTACACTGTGGGTTATCTGGCTATGATTTTCTGGGGGTCAATGGCCGCCTTACCCCAAGTATGGGCGTTGGCAGATATGGCGTTAGGATTAATGACGGTGATTAATATTGTTGCCATCATTTGGCTCACGCCCACCATTGTTTCCATAAGCAAAGACTATTTCGCCAAACATGCCAAAGGTGAAAAGCCGGAATATCGAAGAGGCGATTGCGAAATTCAAGGCACGTCTGAAAAAGGGATCTGGTAAAGCTAAATCGAATACATCTTCGCATTGATTCAGGAGGGTAGTCTATCTACCCTCCCACCATCATCATAATGAGTTGAACAATAAGCGCAATCATCACTAGCGGCCAAATCCAACGCGCTATTTTTGCCGACTCTTCGCTGCTAATGCGCATTTTTGATCGTTCGATTAATGGTATAACCAGAAAAAGCGCCAGGAACAGGATCCCAATAATGACTATAACTTCCATTCATTTAATCCTAATGCATATTTAAGTATGTGCTTTTTGCCCATCGGTAAATGTTGCGCCAACGATAGGAGGGATTGACGCGCCAGTTTTAATGGTAAAATATCGTTGCTGAATAGGGTATAGAATCCATCCATCGCCGACATCATCACTAAATTATCACGCCTACGTGGTCGCTCATAATTATTTTGAAGTTTGGTCCGAAATACCTGATGCGCGGATACGTCACTTTCTGCGGTTATAGCAAGCAGTGCTTCTATATCTTTAAAACCCAGATTAACGCCCTGCCCTGCCAACGGATTTATAGTATGCGCAGCATCGCCTATTAATACTACATTGCCTTTTACATATTGACTTGCATGGCTGCGGGTTAACGGAAAGGCTGCTGAAGAGACTACATCAAACGACGCTAGGCAGTCGGGGAATGCGTCAATTATTTTTTGCTTCAACATGCTGGGATTCATTGCGGAAAGTGATTTAACCATTTCCGCGCTGTCATACCAAATTAGTGCAGCAAAATCATCGTACATTGGCAAATAAGCTCTTGGCCCATCCGGTGTGAATTGCTGCCAGGTTGTGGTGGTTTGCACATTATGCATCTTAGCGATTACACCTAGCGCATGTTGCTCATATTGCCAGCCCGAAGTACCTATTTTAGCAGACTGTCGAACTTGAGAGCGCGCGCCATCGGCCCCTATTAACCAACGTGCTTCAACTTCCTGTTCATCCTCAAAGCGAATTATTGCCCTTTGTGAATCATTAACATTTATTGACTTGGCTTTTTTCGAAGTAATAAGTTCAAAATTGTCTTTGCTCTCCAATTCTTTCAAACAGCCGAGTTGCAGTAGACGATTTTCAACGAAATATCCCAACTCAGGTAGGCCTAATAATTCCGCTGTAAAATCGGTTCTTGATGTTTCCGTTTCCCAAACCGATAACTGGCTGTAAGCGCGAAGACGTGTATGCTGGATATGGTCCCACGCGCCCAGGGCTTTTAAAAGGTCTACCGATGCCACTGAAAGTGCCGACACCCGCAGATCAGGTGGTTGTTCGGGTGAAAATAGTGCGGGCATATCGCGTTCAATTAACACAACACTATGGCCCTGGCTCACCAGTCCAAGTGCAAGAGTGGCCCCGACCATACCCGAGCCCATTATACAAAAGTCTTTCATGATCATTCCTTTAAGTCCATTTCTATTATGGCCTTTGCCAGGCAAACTGTCATGGTGTAAAGCAAATTCAACGCAAAATTACAATCTCTATCACTTAGCACTGGGAAATACGTACCAGAGCAGGTAAAATATGCGGCTATTTTATTCACCTCTGGATACGTCAGGTGTCATTTTCTCGTTCGACACTGGCTTAACTTATATACTTTACACAAACGGTCATTATGAACAAAAAGCTGTACATTAAAACCTGGGGCTGTCAGATGAATGAGTACGACTCAGAAAAGATGGCAGACCTACTAGATTCAACGCATGGATATGCTTTGGCACAGGAGCCTGAGGACGCCGACGTAATCCTGTTGAACACTTGTTCAATCCGTGAAAAAGCACAGGAAAAAGTGTTTCACCAACTTGGTCGTTGGAAAATGCTGAAGAAAGACAAGCCTGAGCTGATTATTGGTGTAGGTGGTTGCGTGGCCTCTCAGGAAGGTGATGCCATTCGCCAACGTGCGCCTTTTGTCGATTTGGTGTTTGGCCCACAAACACTTCATCGCCTGCCAGAAATGATTAATCAAATTCAAAGTGGCGAAAAGTCGGTAGTAGACGTCAGCTTCCCGGAAATTGAAAAATTTGACCGTTTACCCGAGCCGCGCGCCGAAGGACCCACTGCTTTCGTCTCTATAATGGAAGGTTGTTCTAAATATTGTACGTTTTGTGTAGTCCCTTATACGCGAGGTGAAGAAGTCAGTCGTCCGGTAGATGATGTTATTCTGGAAATCGCTCAGTTAGCCGAGCAAGGTGTACGCGAAGTGAACCTTTTGGGGCAGAATGTGAACGCCTACCGCGGTGATCACCACGATGGGAGCATTTGTCGTTTTGCTGAGCTACTTGAAATGGTTGCCGCAATTGATGGCATTGACCGTATACGTTATACCACGTCACATCCAGTAGAATTTACCGATGATATCATTGCTGCATACGAGAGCATTCCGGAATTAGTGAATCATCTGCATCTACCGGTACAAAGTGGCTCTGATCGTATCTTGAATTTGATGAAGCGCGGCCATACGGCGTTAGAATACAAGTCGAAAATTCGAAAGCTACGCAAAATTCGACCTGATATCAGTATGTCTTCTGACTTTATTATCGGTTTTCCTGGCGAAACCGATGCAGATTTCGAAGCCACTATGGACCTCATTCAGGCAATTGATTACGACTTAAGTTTCAGTTTTATCTATAGCGCTCGCCCTGGTACCCCTGCCGCAGATGCGATAGACGATGTCAGCGAAGAGACCAAGAAACAACGGTTGTACTTACTCCAGCAGCGAATTAGTCAGCAAGCCCTGCGTATTGCGCGCAATATGGTGGGCACCGAACAACGTATTTTAGTAGAAGGGCCTTCTAAAAAGAACCCAATGGAGCTGTCAGGTCGTACTGAAAATAATCGTGTTGTGAATTTTGAGGGTTCTCGGGACATGATTGGCGAATTTGTTGATATCCAAATTACCGACGTGTTTACCAACTCCTTACGTGGCGATGTAGTGCGTCGCGAAAAAGATATGGGCTTGCGTGTTGCAATTTCGCCCCAATCTATCACTGCAAAGCGTCAGGCTAACCAACCTGATGAACTGGGTGTAGCCCAATTTGTTCCATCAGTATAACGAGAGGTAAAAGATAATTTGAGCACTGTAGATAGCGTAGAAGTTGCATTAGAGCCTGCTGACAATCGCCGTTTGTCTAATTTATGTGGACCGTTTGATGACAATATCAAACAAATTGAACGCCGATTAGGCGTAGAGATTGGGTACCGCAACAACGTGTTCAAGGTATTAGGCGAGCCCCGTCAGATTGAAGGAGCCTCGGAAATACTCAAGTCTTTGTATATTGAAACCCAACCCGTTAAAGGCGTAGTGCAGGAACTCGGACCAGAACAGGTCCATCTTGCTATTCAGGAAAGCCAGTGCCTCGAACGCTCATCCTCGGGCGATTACGGTAAGGAAGTTCACATACGTACCAAACGAGGGGTTATCAAGCCTCGAAATCCAAACCAGGGGCAGTATGTTGCTAATATCGTTAATCATGATATCAGTTTCGGAATTGGTCCAGCCGGTACAGGTAAAACCTACCTAGCGGTCGCGTGTGCGGTGGATGCATTAGAACGTCAGGAGATTCGTCGGATATTGCTCACTCGCCCCGCTGTTGAAGCAGGTGAAAAACTAGGATTTTTACCGGGCGATCTATCTCAGAAAGTCGATCCTTACCTACGACCACTTTATGACGCTTTATTCGAGATGCTCGGTTTTGAAAAGGTGGAAAAGCTTATGGAGCGCAATGTAATTGAAGTTGCGCCACTGGCATATATGCGTGGTCGCACGCTTAATGACGCGTTTATCATTTTAGATGAAAGTCAAAATACTACAGTTGAACAAATGAAGATGTTCTTAACCCGTATTGGCTTTAACTCTAAAGCTGTGATCACAGGGGATATCACACAGGTTGACCTTCCCCGAGGAGCACGTTCAGGGTTGCGTCACGCCATCGAAGTGCTTAAATCAGTCAATGACATTTCCTTTAATTTCTTCAACGCAGATGACGTAGTTCGTCACCCAGTTGTCGCCCGAATCGTACGAGCATACGAAGAACATGATTCGGAGCAAGAACAACTACGCGCTGAAAAACGTAAGCAGGAAGCCAAAAGCGTTGAACAAGCAGCAGATAACCCATCTTCTTAGCACAATATTTTGTTATCTATGAATGCGATTATTGATTATCAAATTGCCTGTGAAGGGAGTTTTTATGAAAAAAACTTACCCTCTGTCGCAGACGTTGAAAAGTGGGTTAGCTTAGTGTTAAACCACCTTAAAGTGGGACAACAAGAGCTTACCGTGCGGTTTGTCGAAAATGATGAATCGCAAGCATTAAATAGTACCTATCGGGGTAAAGAAAAGCCAACAAATGTACTTTCTTTTCCCTTTGAAGCTCCGCCGGGTGTTACGCTAAACTTGTTAGGCGATTTAGTTATTTGTGTGCCCGTCATTGAGCAGGAAGCTCACGAACAAAACAAAAAGATACCTCACCATTACGCCCATATGATTGTACATGGTACGTTACATCTATTGGGCTACGACCACATTGACGATGATCAGGCTGAGACAATGGAAGCATTAGAAATACACATTTTGTCTCAATTAGGCATTGACGACCCTTATCAAGAACATTAACGTAAGTTTTGAATAAGTCAGAAAACGAAAATTATGAGCGACGATAACCCCCACTCTACCAACGGCTCTTCGAGCAGAAACTGGTTAGACAAATTAAAGCTAACCTTCACAGGAGAGCCGCAAAGCAAACAAGATTTAGTTGAAGTTATTACTGAAGCTGAACAACGCGAACTAATCGATCCACAAACCCGGGAAATGATTGAAGGTGTCATAGGTGTTAATGACATGCGCGTCCGCGATATCATGATTCCACGTACACAGATGACCACCATTGATATCAATCAATGTGTTGAAGAGTTTTTACCCACGGTCTTAGAGTCAGCCCATTCTCGCTTTCCTGTTATCAGCGAAGACAAAGATCACATCGAAGGCATTCTGCTGGCCAAAGATTTATTAAGCTATGCCTTCAACTCTGAGACCGAATTCCGATTAAAAGACGTGATCCGCCCTGCGGTCATCGTACCTGAAAGTAAGCGCGTGGACGTACTTTTAAAAGAATTCCGCCAGCAGCGTTACCATATGGCGATTGTCGTGGATGAATACGGCGGTGTGTCAGGCCTTGTCACAATCGAAGATATTCTCGAACTGATTGTGGGTGAAATTGAAGACGAATATGATACCGAAGCAGATGGGACTGATGATATTCGGCCACTAAACAAGTATACCTATTCAGTTAAGGCGCTGACCGCTGTAGATGATTTCAATGAATTTTTTGAAACCAATTTTAGCGAAGAAGAAGCCGATACCATTGGCGGTATTGTATTGAAAGCCTTTGGCCATATGCCTGCTACAAATGATGAGATCACCATTGGTGATATTCATTTTAAAGTAACAAACTGCGATAAGCGTCGATTAGTGCAGTTAAAGGTTGTTATCCCCTCTTTGGAGTAGTTTACACTGAAACGGATGTTACCCCATGCGCTGACTTTATTGAGCGGCGCAAGCTTAACTTTTGCTTTTGCTCCTTTTCACTTATGGCCGGTGACCTTCCTCGCGGTTGCTATTGCCGTTTATCAGCTTGCCCGTAGCAAAAATGGCTTCCTTACCGGTTGGCTATTTGGTTTTGGTTGGTTTGGCGCTGGTATCAGTTGGGTGCACGTTAGTATTGCTGATTATGGCGGCTTGCCATTGCTAGCCTCAATTGGCCTAATGGCGCTGCTGAGCGCTTATTTAGCCATGTATGCAGCAATGTCGTTCTGGCTGACTAAAAAATATTTCCAGCCGATGTTATGGCCGCTCGCTTTACCTTTCTTCTGGTTTATTGGTGAATGGTTACGAAGTTGGGTGCTAACCGGCTTCCCCTGGTTATCCCTTGGATATAGCCAGCTACAAAGCCCTATCAGCGGGTGGATTCCCGTGATTGGTGAAACGGGCGTTACCGCGTTAATTATTTTACTTTCGACCACGTTAGCGGTGTATCAATTTAAGCTTCACTGGTTACGCATTTGCATAATCTATACGGTAGTGTTTTTAAGTGGTTATATTGCGAGTAACTATCAATGGGTAAACCTGGATAAAACCGTTCAGGTGTCAATGGTCCAAGGCAATATTGCGCAATCATTAAGGTGGACGCCAGAGCAAGATCGTCCCACTATGAAAAAATACCGCAAACTGACTGAACCTTTGTGGGAAAGTGATTTAATTCTTTGGCCCGAAGCCGCTATTCCCAAACTTGAGCCGCTTGCGATAGATTATTTGGTTAATCTTGATAAAGTAGCCGCAAAACATAACACCAGCGTGGTTACCGGCATAGTTAATTACAATCATGAAACGAAAGCGGCGTGGAACAGTATGATTGTATTAGGCAAGAAAGAGGAAGATGCTCAGCAAGGTAACTATTCCTACTTTCACCCTAATCGCTATGCTAAACATCATCTGTTGCCTATTGGTGAATTTGTGCCTTTTGAAGAATGGTTGCGAAATGTAGCGCCGTTGTTCGATTTACCTATGTCGTCGTTTTCACGTGGAGACTTTCAGCAAGCGAACCTTGTAGCCAACGGGCTCAAATTAGCCCCAGCTTTATGCTTTGAAATAGCGTTTCCCCGTCAAGTCTTGGCCAATGTTCAAAGCGATACAGATATTATTGTGACGGTAAGCAATGATGCCTGGTTTGGTCGTTCGCACGGTCCGGCACAGCACTTACAAATCGCACAGATGCGCGCATTAGAAACGGGTAAATCGGTAATTAGAGCGACTAATAATGGGATTACTGCATTTATCAACCCATTCGGCGAGGTGACCTCAAGACTGCCGCAATTCGAAGCAGGCTCCCTGACGTCGCCAGTGGCCGTTACCCGCGGCCAAACGCCATATCGTTTTTGGGGTGATCTTGCCCCCTTTACATTAGTAATAACCCTGTTTGGATGGGCTCTTTATTTGCGTAAAGGTCGCCGTTAAATTTAAAAACACGTATTTTCAATGAGTTAACTAAATATCGAAATTTTTTTCAAAAAAAATATTGAAAAATATTTGTCTATACCGATATATGTAAGTGTCAACGCTGAACAGTCAGGTTGACAAAACCGCCGCCGAAGTTCGGGGCACTTTATTTAACCATATTGCTTATTATTGAGGATATGACTATGCGTAATATCGATCTATCTCCACTATACCGTTCGTTTATCGGTTCAGACCATTTAGCTTCACTTGTTGACGCCGCAACACGCGCTGAAAAACAAAGTGGATATCCCCCCTATAACATAGAACTGCTTGCTGAAGACAAGTATCGCGTCACGATGGCAATTGCCGGATTTGGCAAAGATGATGTCACTATTGAAGTGCAGGATAATACCCTGACAGTGACAGGCAAGAAAGACAACGGTAATAAAGATGCCGAGCGTAAATTCTTGCATAAAGGTATTTCAGAACGTAATTTTGAACGTAAATTTCAGTTGGGCGACCATGTCAAAGTGCTGGCTGCAGACATGGAAAATGGCTTACTCCATATTGATATGGAGCGTGTTATCCCAGAAGCCAAAAAACCACGCCAAATCGAAATTGGTAGCCGTTTAATCGAAAATAACTAAATTCTTAGTGGGCCTGGCCCCCAGGCTCACTTTACAACTTTTATAGACAAGCTCGCTGCCGAATGGTCGGGGCGACAACAATGCATATTGCTTAATATTGAGGATATGATTATGCGTACATTAGATTTATCACCACTTTACCGTTCATTTATTGGTTTTGACCGTTTAGCGTCTGCGCTTGAATCAAGCACGGCGATGCCAAGCACGGAAACCTTTCCGCCTTATAACATTGAATCGCTGGATGAAAACCGTTATCGGGTATCTATGGCACTAGCCGGATACAGTAAAGAACAACTTACCCTTACTGTTGAAGATACCACGTTAAAGGTGACGGCAAAGAGTGACCAATCCACGGATGAGAATGAGCGTAAGTTTTTACATCGTGGAATTGAACAACACAACTTCGAACGAAAGTTTCAGTTGGGTGAACACATTCAAATTCGCGAAGCAGAGTTTGAAAATGGCTTACTTCATATTGATATGGAGCGGGTTATTCCTGAAGAGAAAAAGCCAAAGCAGATTGCTATCGGTACTCGCTAAATAATCTGAAAAGCTAAGCCAATAAACGCGGCCCTCCCTGGCCGCGTTTTATTCGATACTTTCCTATATTACTCTCTTACTGAACACATAAGTTTATAATGTTCTTATTGTGGGATTTAATAACCTAACGGCTATGGCAAAAACGCATCGTGGCCTTAATTGTCTTTCAGGAAAATCACGTAACCTGCTAAACACTTTTCTTTACCTGTATACGTTGGCGACGTGCTAGGGCTCCTATCGCCAATCCTGTAGCTAACAAGCCTAATATCGCGGGTGTGTAGTTACCTCAGCGTATGGCGTGCGAACTTCTCTATTCGCTGTCGTCCCGCATTTGCCACCGAAAATAAAAATCTCAGTTTCGCTAAACTAAATATCTGACCAAGAACCGTGAGCACCGCCACACTCTTCTAAAGTGAAGCCTATCAGCCCTCTGCCGAACAAATCGTGATGCACCGTCTCTTCACCTTCGTCCCCCGCAAGATTAACCATTATGCTTCATTCCAGTTTACAATCCGGTCGATCTGGATATTTTGCTAAATACTTAGTGCCAAAATATCCTCTATATTCGCAAATTAAACTATGACCGGAATGAAAGTTTGAGGAGCTATCGACTTGAGTACCACTGTCAATAAATGACGAAGCCCGTTTTTAGTGCCCCATCTCATGCGGCGCTTTATAGCTTTGTAGATAAGAGAGAGCCACGGAATAGAAATGACTCTCATACATGATGTTATCTCTATCACTCAGTTCCATCTCGGTTTGACTGCTTGCGTTACAACCGGTAGCAAACTGGAAGTTGTCTTCTCCATCTAAGTTAATATCGAACGTAGTACCCCATTAACCGTCAGAGGCGTGAAATCTATACCTTCAGCGTCGGTCTGCGAGAAAACCATTAATCCAGTAATCGAGCACAACTTATTCATATTTTATTCCTGCTTTATCTATTAACGCATTATAGGTAACTTGGTTACTTAAACATACATCATTGAAAAGACGCCATTTTAAAAAAGTGAATAACCTGAAAAATGAAGCAGGTGTAAAATTATCCGACACTATTAATAATGTATTTTTGTAAAGAGGTGCCCGGCCAAATGTTGTATTGCGTTGCTTCATATTGGCAGCGAACTGTCTCACTACTTCTGCAAAGATAATAGCTGCTATTCGGTGTTACTAAATTTTTCGCAATGCACTGCTAATAAGTGGCACGAAAACTGGAAAATAGGTAAATATTCCTGCTGAGGAAAAGCGGTATCTCGCTCATCAACACGCACCGATAGTAAACTAGCCAGCTCTTTCCACCTAATATTCTCAGCAAGGATCTATCCCTTATCCCTCCCAGAGCGGAGCTTCCTCAATGCTTGCGCTGCGCGAATAAACATTAATGCAGATCGCTATAAAACAAGCTACAAAGACAGATTGATATTTACCTACGTTAACGTTTATTAAATCGCGTCAGTTCAGCTAAGTCACCCCGCGCTAAGGCTTCGCTCATCAATTGATCACGAATTTTGTTGGTAGACTGGCTGGCGGGCATCATTTCAATCAATCGTGCAAATCGTTCTTTCAGGCCTTTAAAATGGCGTAACGTTGAAAGCGCAATCGCATGTGCATAGGTATCCGTGAAAAGAGAATGTATTTCTTTGTAGAACTGAGCCGAAATTTCCCGTGCTGGAGAACGCGAAATTAATGCCGCAAGTTGCATTTGTATTGTGCTACCCACTGTTACGGTATTTATCATTTCAAACGGTTCACCCGGGTCTTTTAGCAATGCTAAAAACCGCAGCAAAAGTTGATAATGAATGTTTGGGTTATTCGTTTTAAGGCTCTCATTAACCTGACTCGCAGTATCGACGTCATTTAATTCCAGACTTTGTTGCATCGCTTTAATAGCGATAGCTTGATTATTTGGATCGAGCTTATGAGCGCGTAAATAGCTCGCTAACGCGTCGGTGAAACGCCCTTCTAATCGCAACAGCTCAGCTTTTGTCACCCAGGATTGCACTAATAGTGGCTTTGGTAATGTTTCGTCAGGCAAAACTGGAGTGTATTCTTGAGGATCAGTCGGCTTAGCTAAGTTATTAAGGGTCGCTATCTGTTCGCTAGCGTCTTGCCAACCTTCAATGTTGTCATTCACAAATCCGTCAATATCGCTCCATATATACGTCATTGAAGGGTTATTTTCCCGTGAGGTATAGTCTGCGCCTTCACCGACCACCACCATGTGGGTAAACATTTCTCTCAAACTGCTGAGAAAAATCCCCGCAACTTGCATCAATTCTGCTTTCGTTTTCTCATTTTCTTGGCGGTATAGAGGCTCTATGATGCTAAAAAAAGGCCACTGCACGTAACCACCACGCTCCGGATAGCGTGAACAGAAAAAACGGCAAAAATTTTGAATAGAGGTTGTCACCGAAACCGCATGTCGGAGGATTGAAGATTTCTCTGGGTGGCTGGCGAGTCTTTGCAACTGCGCTAACCCCTCAAAATCTTCTGCCAATAGATCTTCAGGATGCATGCGTAGGGCTTGGGCCTGATCATGTGACATCCCTGAATACGCGCCAATCCATACCGGCCACTCTACAAAATGACTTCCGCTGGGATGGAGAAATTCCGGCGCTAAATATACGCTACTATCAAATGGTTCAACCGTGCGCGTCGCGGGCCAATTGACTGACCAAAAGCGTTCTGGCTTTTGTTCCCAACTATGCGGATAGGCTAAATCATGCCTAGCAAGTGGCCTCAATAGATTTAGCTCGGCCGCATACACGCCGGGCAGATAGAGGTTATGGAGTAGTGGGTGCTTCGAGGTTGACAAGGCTATACCAAAATTAGCGGCATTACCTAAAAATGGCGAAGAAAATTCTGCTATCCGCGCAGTGCGAATAGCCAACGAAGAGCAAACGGTGTCAAAGTTGGCGCTATGTGAACCACATTTTTCAATTGATAGGGTAAGCGTTGTCATAAGTCTATATGCAAATAAAATTCTTCAATCGTCGATACCTGTTTACTCCGCATAGTTAATTGCTTCACCATTGGATTGCTGTCAAAAAAAGAAAAAGTCAATTCTTTAATACTATTACGCACTACCACTTTAGATAACTGGTAGAGCATAAACAAATAAAGCGGCGAGCGCTGATATGCTGGGGCGATGGCTAATGCATGAATATGCAATTGCTTACCGCTTGATTGCCCGAGTAAACATGCAGCTACCTCTTCGCACTGCGATGAATAAGCTAATAGCGATACGTCCGGATCTACTTTGGACGTCACTAAAGCAGAATGTCCTAATTGCTCTCTTATAAATTGGTGGGCATCTTTCTTATTGGTATTGGTCAGTTGCTCAATGCTATAACGGTGAGGGTATTTAAACTTTTCAACGAAACTTACTGTTTGTTCCATATCGGGTTTGAGAGTAACATGATGCTGACTATTTTGCTGCCAGGATGTGAACACCTGGTGATCTGCCATATCTTTGGTGATAACCAACAAACGTTTCGCACCCCACTTTTTCGCTAATAGAATTGCTTGCTCAGTAAGTCGGTTTATATCCCTTTCCGATAAATTACTAAAATCGATCGGCAAAAACAAACGATAACTGTGGTATCGGAAATAAGGCGTAGACGCAAGCGCAAAATTAATCTCGCGTTCTGTTTCACCTTGAAATGAGAATACCTCTATGGGTGAAGAAATGGCCTGAACAGGTAATTCCAGGCCAAATAATTGACTTAGCTGCGCTGCCGATGGCGAGCTATGTAAAAGGTGAATCACACCCTATTTCGTGTGTAAACGCCGACGACGAGCAACAGCGCCCATTGCCAAACCAGTAGCGAGTAAACCTAAAGTTGCAGGGGTAGACACCTCCGCAGGACGATATTGACCCGCGACCATTTCTTCGTTAGTACGATCCGATAGCGCACCTTCAAATATAGTTATTTCCTCGCGGGTAAATTGGATATCCATCCAGCCAAAGCGGAAGCCATCAATTGAGCCAAGCGCGAAGCCGATTATTCCTCTACCTGCGAGCTCAGACTCGATAGTTTCTTCCAGAACGTCACCTTCATAAGGCACCGGCGGTTCCCAGAGATACTTATAACCACAAATCTCGGATGGGATGCAATCCTCACTTCCCGTACCATATTGAGTGCCCGTGTAAGTACGATCTTCAAAGACAGGAACAAATGGGTTATCCCAGGTCAATAGACCGTCAGATATGCGTGTACCTTCGTCAATAAATGCTGTCGACCAGATGGTATTGAGGCTATTACCGAAGAAAAAACCTTCAACATCATACGTATGTTGCATAAACCGACCGTCAGGGAGGGCTTCCGGCTCAGTACTTCCACTACCCGTTAAAATACCACTAAAGAAGTCTTCGAAGCCATCCCCGTCGATATCGAGCGATGCATCCCACCCCATAGTTTGATGGGAGATAATACCTGCGTTAGCTTGCGCTGCGAAAGCCATCCCAGCAATAGTCCAAAATTTGTTCATCTACTTCATCCTAACAAAATAATGTGTGCTTTCCGGCAGTCTTTAAGCAACATTCAGACCAAGAATAAAATAACCGTTTTATTCAATCACTTAACTTAACGCAAAGAACAAACCATATGGCATGTGTAAATTTATCTGACAGGTTTGGCGTGAGCGGGTACAGTAAAGTGGTGGGTCGGATGGAAATGAGCAGTATGAAATGCCGCAATTCCAGCTGAAAATTGTTGGAATGCGTAATCGAAATGTCTATAGGTGTTTCCCGTTTCAAGCCATTGACGAAATGCTTTGATATTACTGCGCGTTCGCACCACGATGGAAAACGCAGTGAGCTTATATAGTCGTATCAAGTCCGCTAAGGTATTATCGAACACTTCGCGAAGCACTTCTCGTTCATCATATACTTGTTGATAGACATCAAAGGCCACTGAGCAATGTTCTAATTCTTCAAAACAGTGCCACGCCCAGAAACGTTTTATCAAATGCGCATCAGGTGCCGCCCAATCACGCTCTTCAAAAACGAGCGTTGAGGTAATGGCAGTTAAATGCTCAATTGCCACAGTAGTAGCCAGCCTTATTTGAGGCGTTCTTTCACTATTTAAGTAATGAAATGCGTTTATAAAAGGCGCTTCCAACTCGCCTAAGTCAAGGCCGTTCGTTTCACAAAAACGTTTGTTGTAGGCTTGATGAAGCTTTGAATGGTTTACTTCCTGTTCAATAAAGATAGTGCATTGGGTAACCAAATCTTCATTATCGAGTAAGGACATATGTTCCTTTAGTGACTTTATGAAGAATCGCTCACCTACCGGCAAACCAATTGAAAATGCGTTCATTATGGTCGTAGCAAACACATCATCGTCTAACCAACTCATTGATATAGGCGTTGTAAGTGGTGTCATAAACTTGTCGGCCTGCAATGTAAACTCCCAATTGCAACAATCTGATATTCCGGTATATTGCTTGGCAGTATAACATACACATATTCAAAGGTTGCTAGTGATGGACAAAAGCGAAGTTATCGAGAAAATTAAAGAAGCGCTGCATGATTCGATGAATTTGCCGGATGCTGAATTAAGCTCTTCCACTAAACTGGTTGAAGATCTTAATGCCGATTCAGTTGATTTCGCTACTTTGTTGATGGAGTTGGAAGAAGTATTTAACTGTAAAATCCCGGATAGCGCGGGAGCTGAAATTTCCGACGCAACAATTGGTCAGGTTGCAGATTACATCATCAAACTCAAACAAGCGTAATGTCTCGGGTTCTTATTACTGGTGCCGGCATCGTTAGTGCTTTGGGTAATGACATTCAAACTTTTTGGCAGCAATGTCTGGCAGGGAAAACTTACGTAGAAGCCATTCCCGAAGGCTGGCAATCTCTCGGCGTTACTCAATCAAAAGTGTATTCCCCACTACCTCTTCCCGACTATAAAGCAGCGGGGTTAAAAAAATTTGAAATTACACAGCACGACCCTGCTACGCTAAATGCTTTAGTCGCTACCCATCAAGCACTGCAACACGCCAATATACCGCTCACTCAGCAAGCAGAAAGAAAACATTGTTTTACGATTAATAACCACAACCCTTACCGTATAGGTGTTTTTATTGGCTCTGGCTCAGGCGGATTAAATTCCTTATACGAGTCTCTGCAGGGGGATCTTTATCGAGGTGTGATAAAAGAAATACAAGATTTCCCCGAGGGACAAAAAGAGCGCCTTACTGCACGTTATGATGCCCTTTTTGGTGAAGTTAAACGTAAAAACACGTTTTCGCTACCGATGTTTCTACCCAACTCTGTGGCTGCAGGTGTAGCAACAAAATACGGGGTAAAAGGAGACGTGCAAATCAATGTCTATTCATGTGCAGCAGGCGCAAAAGCAATTATCGCCGCGACACGCGCTATTCAAAACGGTCATCTTGATATAGCACTTGCTGGCGGCAGTGAGTATACATCAGATGAAATCGGCAGCACATTTAGAAGTTTTGATACATTAAATACGCTGACCACTTACGAAGGACCGCTAAATTCAGTAAACCGTCCATTTGATAAAGGCAGACAAAACTTTCTCTACAGTGAAGGCGGTTGCGCCATGCTTGTATTAGAAAGTGAAACTAACGCCAGGAAACGTAATGTTTCCCCCTTGGCCGAAATCGTCGGCACCGCAGAGTCGTTTGATTCGCATCACTTTATGCAGTTAGAACCCAGCGGGTTAGAAATCAAAAATATGATGATTAAGCTCGCGGAGTCAGCCAGCATCTCGCTATCAGACGTGAACTACATTAATGCCCATGGAACCGCCACTATAGCGAACGATGAATTAGAATCTAGATTATTGGAGGAACTTTACCCGCAGCGGCCCTATATCAATTCCACAAAAAGTTTACTAGGTCACACCCTCGGTGCAAGCGGGGCAATCGAAACGCTTGTGTGCGCTTTAAGCCTACAGCAAGGTACCATGCATCCTAGCCTCAATCTCACGGCGCCCATTCGGCCATTAAATTTTGTTACTCAAAAGACCTCTGCTAAATTAAAATACGCTGCTAACTTTTCTTATGGATTTGGCGGGCACAATGCAGGATTGTTACTAAAAGCTACGAACTGATGCCCGCCCTTGACGCTTTTTATCGCTAAACGGATTTCAACGCAGCCTAAATGAAGCGACTGAAGTCACCGGGACATCTACTTCATCGGTAGACATATTTGCCTACTAATGGAACGGAACAAGCAGGGCCTTCCCTACCGCCACATTTATTGTGACTCGGCGTCCAAAAATGGAAGCCATAGCGGCTTTTTTTAATTTGAAATTGGTAAGCTACGGGGTAACCCACAATAAGCCTAGACTCGCCGATGCCTGGACTGAGTCCGTTGCCCTTTACGAGTGGATGAATAGCCTTTTCCGTTAAGCGCTTAGCGTAATTAGCCCCAGTTCAGTTGTCGACGTGGATTTCCACGAACTTTCTACCACGCCTCATAAAGTTATTGGAAAAGTCTATCAAGGTTTAAATATGCCTTATTGTGGAAAGGATATGGAGCATGTAAAACGTTACGCTAGCCACAACCAGCGCTCCATAGAACAACACTTTTTCGCATCGAAAAAGTTGCTATCAAAGTTTCTCTAACTGGCCTACTCTATATATATTGTTCAATAAATCTCTATTTATATGCCAACAGCAATTGTTACAGGTGGAAACGGACTCATAGGCAAAGAGCTTTGCAAGCAACTTGTTGATAAAGGTTGGCGGGTAGCCAGCTTTGATACTAATGACAGCTTAAAAGGGGTTGAAAGTGTATGTTGTGACGTAGGTAGCGAAACATCAGTAAAACATGGTTTTTCTGCACTGGGATGGCAAAAACTCGACTTACTGATTAATTGTGCTGGCAAAACTAATTACAGTAAAAAACCCTTGGCTGAACAGTCCTACAAAGAGTGGCTGGAAGTAATCAATACCAATCTAAGCGGAACCTTTCTGATGAGTCGTGAAGCCGTTAAGCACATGCAAACTGGCAGCAGTATTATCAATATCACCTCTACCCGAGCGTTTATGTCAGAACCTGGGGATTTCTCCTATGGCGCGTCAAAAGGGGGGATCGTTTCTCTAACTCAGGCCATGGCTATTTCGCTGGGTCCTGATATTCGTGTAAATGCTATTGCGCCAGGCTGGATTACAGATGAAACTGAATTACGCGATGTCGATCATGAACAACATCCTGTAGGGCGCGTTGGCCGACCCGGGGACGTGTTTAAAGCCGTGGAATACTTAATTAATGCGGATTTTGTTACGGGTCAGGTATTAACGACAGATGGAGGAATGACTAAAAAGATGATTTATGCCGGATAAAGTAAAACTATCGCGGGGCGACCACTGATGTTTAACGGTTTTTATTAAAGTACGTACAGATCGAAGGATAAGACGTCAAGCTAACAACCTAAGTTATCAATCTAAGTAAATACCGATCGACGAAAACATAGACGCACTAGAAATACACTTTAAGTCCAGCGATAGTCACCCTCAGCGTTTTTTTAGCTTCAGTCTGAAGCTGGGTAAACATTAATTTATCCCTCGACGACGCTATAGGCTCAAAAGTGGTAATCCAAGAACAGTACGAAATGCTACCGCACTGATGTCCCTTGACCGCTTGTGCTCTACATTTGGAAAAAATACGGACTGATGCTGGTAGTGTTTAGAAATCTGTGTCATTTCATTAATATATCCAAAACGGAAATGACACATGATCAAAGACTTCAATAT
>NZ_JAPFRE010000014.1 GCF_026183735.1 Alteromonas sp. ASW11-130
CGGCCTGTTACTACAGTACCACGACCTGAGATTGAGAATACGTCTTCAATAGGAAGAATGAACGGCTTGTCGATAGCACGCTCTGGCTCTGGAATGTATGAATCAAGTGCTTCACCTAACTCAACAATTTTCTTTTCCCACTCTTCTTCGCCTTCTAGCGCTTTAAGTGCAGAACCTTTGATTACTGGTAAGTCATCACCTGGGAATTCGTATTCATTAAGAAGTTCACGCACTTCCATTTCTACTAATTCTAGTAATTCTTCATCATCAACCATGTCACACTTGTTCATGAATACGATGATGTAAGGTACACCTACCTGACGACCTAAAAGGATGTGCTCACGCGTCTGTGGCATTGGGCCGTCAGTCGCAGCTACAACCAAAATTGCGCCGTCCATCTGTGCCGCACCAGTGATCATGTTTTTAACATAGTCAGCGTGTCCAGGACAGTCTACGTGCGCATAGTGGCGGCTAGGCGTGTCATATTCTACGTGTGAAGTAGAGATGGTGATACCACGAGCCTTTTCTTCTGGCGCGTTATCGATTTGATCAAAAGCCTGAGCTGAACCACCGTAAGTCTTTGCCAAAACAGTAGTGATCGCTGCAGTCAGAGTGGTTTTACCGTGGTCAACGTGGCCGATTGTTCCCACGTTTACATGGGGTTTCGTACGTTCAAACTTTTCTTTTGCCATTTTTCTCGTTTCCTAAGTTAAAAGCCCGACCCAACATAGACCGGACCGAACCTTCATTTAGATTTACATTCTAGCTTCAATAATAGCTTGCGCCACATTATTTGGCGCCTCTGAATAATTGAAGAACTCCATAGAGTACGATGCTCTGCCCTGCGTTGCAGAACGCAAGTCAGTTGCATACCCAAACATTTCCGAAAGTGGCACTTTAGCGCGAACAATTTTAATGCCTGCTACACCTTCTTCCATTCCTTCGATCATGCCGCGACGACGGTTTAGGTCACCTACAACATCACCCATCCAGTCTTCTGGAGTGGTTACTTCAACTTTCATCATGGGTTCAAGCAACACCGGATTTGCTTCAGCGGCGCCCTTTTTGAATCCCATCGAACCGGCGATCTTAAACGCCATTTCAGAAGAGTCAACATCATGGTATGAACCATCAAATAAGGTGACCTTTACATCAAGTAACGGATACCCTGCGACGACACCATTTTGCATCTGCTCCTGAATACCTTTGTCCACCGCAGGGATGTATTCTTTTGGAATCACACCACCAACGATTTCATTGACAAATTTGTAGCCTTCACCTTCTGCCTGAGGCTCAATGCGAAGCCAAACATGGCCAAATTGACCACGACCGCCAGATTGGCGAATAAATTTACCTTCTATTTCAACTTTTTTGCGTATCGTTTCGCGGTAGGCAACCTGTGGTTTACCTACGTTACACTCAACTTTGAATTCACGCTTCATACGGTCTACGATGATATCGAGGTGGAGTTCACCCATACCAGAAATAATCGTTTGACCTGATTCCTCATCAGTTTTAACTCGGAAAGAGGGATCTTCAGCAGCTAATTTACCTAGCGCCATCCCCATTTTTTCCTGATCAGCCTGCGACCTAGGCTCAACCGCGATGGAGATAACCGGATCAGGAAATTCCATACGCTCTAAAGTAATTACGTGATTAGGATCACATAAGGTGTCACCTGTAGTGACATCTTTTAGCCCGATTGCGGCAGCAATATCACCTGCACGTACCTCTTTCAGCTCAGCACGATCATTGGCGTGCATCTGCACAATTCGTCCAAAACGTTCGCGTTTTCCTTTTACTGGGTTGTAAACCGTGTCGCCCGTATTGACCACACCAGAATAACAACGGAAAAACGTCAGCGTGCCCACAAACGGGTCTGTGGCAATTTTAAATGCGAGTGCTGAGAAGGGCTCGTTATCATCAGAGTGACGCTCCGCTTCTGTTTCTTTGCCATCATCTAATATACCGGTAATCGATTTTACATCGGTAGGAGATGGTAGGTATTCAATTACGGCATCCAATACCGCTTGAACACCTTTATTTTTAAACGCACTACCGCAGGTAGCGAGGACTATCTCGTTCTTCAACGTACGTTCTCGCAAACCTTCAAGTATTTCTTTTTCTGAAAGCTCTTCACCTTCCAGATACTTATTCATTAATTCGTCAGACGCTTCTGCTGCGGCTTCAACAAGCTCACTGCGGTATTTATCTGCTTTTTCTTGCAGTTCTGCTGGAATATCTTCATAGGTAAAGGTCATACCCATGTCTTCCATATTCCAGTTGATGGCTTTCATCTTCACTAAGTCGATGACGCCACGGAATTCTTCTTCGGATCCAATATTTAATTGGATGGGTACACAGTTGGCACCTAAACGCTTGCGGATCTGCCCGACAACGCGTTCAAAATCCGCACCAGCACGGTCCATCTTATTAACGAAAACCATGCGTGGTACGTGATATTTGTCCGCCTGTCTCCAGACGGTTTCAGATTGAGGCTCAACGCCCGAAGACCCACAGAACACAACTACCGCACCATCGAGCACGCGCAATGAACGCTCTACCTCGATAGTAAAGTCGACGTGTCCAGGCGTATCTATGATATTGATACGGTGCTGGTGGTACTGCTGTCGCATTCCCGACCAGAAGCAGGTTGTGGCGGCAGAAGTAATCGTAATTCCGCGTTCTTGTTCCTGCTCCATCCAATCCATAGTGGCTGCGCCATCATGGACCTCACCTATCTTGTGTGAAAGTCCTGTATAAAACAAAACTCGCTCTGTAGTTGTGGTTTTACCCGCATCCACATGAGCAACAATTCCAATATTACGATACCGCTCAATTGGGGTCTTACGAGGCATACGTCTCTCTCAATCAGTTTCTTACCAACGGTAATGTGCGAACGCTTTGTTCGCTTCGGCCATACGGTGAACGTCTTCACGTTTCTTAACCGCAGAACCTTTGTTGTCAGCTGCATCAAGCATTTCAGCAGCCAGGCGCTGTGCCATAGACTTCTCGCCACGTTTACGTGCCGCATCTACCATCCAACGCATACCTAGTGCATTACGACGAACTGGACGAACTTCTACCGGAACCTGATAGGTAGAACCACCTACGCGTCGAGATTTAACCTCAACAGTAGGGCGGATGTTGTCTAGTGCATCTTCGAATACATCTAAGTGTGCCTTGCCGGTTTTTTCAGCAACAATATCAAGCGCACCGTAAACGATTTTTTCAGCGACAGATTTTTTGCCGTCGAGCATTACGACATTCATGAATTTAGCAAGCAGCTGTGAACCAAATTTTGGTTCTGGTAGGATTTTACGTTGACCTACGACTCTTCTTCTTGGCATCTTAATTCTCCGTGGAATTCAGGGATAACCCAAAACTCTAAAATTTCAGTTTGGCCTTACTAACGGAGAACCGTTACGATTTAGGCTTTTTCGCGCCGTACTTGGAACGGGCTTGTTTACGATCATTTACACCTGCGCAGTCTAGCGTACCGCGAACAGTGTGGTAACGAACACCTGGTAGATCTTTAACACGACCACCACGAATTAATACAACGCTGTGTTCTTGTAGGTTGTGGCCTTCACCGCCGATATATGAAGAAACTTCATATCCGTTAGTTAAACGCACACGACATACTTTACGTAGCGCTGAGTTTGGTTTCTTAGGCGTAGTGGTATATACACGCGTACATACACCACGTCTTTGTGGGCAAGCTTGTAGTGCCGCTACGTTGCTTTTCGCAACCGGCTTTCTACGTGGCTTACGCACTAACTGGTTAACTGTTGCCATTAACTAGCTCCTGATTAAAAACTACAAAAACCCGATACACATGTTCGGGTCATTCATTTTCGGCTTTTTACTTCCGTTTTCATATTGTGCTCGTCAATATGAAAAATGACTCTGAAAATAAAAATTCCGCTTTCCGAATGGTTACCACTAGGGTTGTCCAATTTTCGGGTCGCGGAATATTAAAGATCAAAGCCGCAGCTGTCAAGCTGTACACTGGATAAGCAAATTAAATCCTGTACAGTTTGACAGATTACGCAGGATTTACCGAGCCTTTCAACCCGGTAAATCTCAACGCTTACTCTTCGTTTGGAGACTGCTCACCTACTTCAGCATTTAATGCTTCAGTAAGCGCCTGCTCTGCTTCAGCGGCAGATACAGACATCTCTTCAATTTCTTCAATACGTCTCTGAGCACGGCGTTCGTGATACGCGAAACCAGTACCCGCTGGTATCAGGCGTCCAACAATTACGTTTTCTTTAAGTCCACGTAAATCGTCTTCTTTGCCCTGAACAGCCGCTTCGGTTAGGACACGGGTAGTTTCTTGGAACGATGCCGCTGAGATGAACGATTCAGTTGAAAGCGATGCTTTAGTAATACCAAGAAGCTGCGTTTCATAAGATGCTGGGATCTTACCTTGCTTCTCAATTTCACGGTTAGCAACTTTCACATTGGAAACTTCAACCTGCTCGCCTTCAAGGAACTGAGTATCACCTGGGTGGGTAATAATACACTTACGCAGCATCTGACGAATAACCACCTCAATGTGCTTGTCATTAATCTTAACACCTTGTAAGCGGTATACTTCCTGAACCTCATTTACGATGTAGTTCGAAACCGCACTGATTCCACGTAAACGAAGGATATCGTGTGGAGACTCAGGTCCGTCAGCAATAACCTCACCTTTTTCAACGTTTTCACCCTCAAATACGTTAAGCTGACGCCATTTTGGAATCATCTCTTCGTAAGGATCACCATCTTTAGGTGTGATCACCAAACGTTTCTTACCTTTGGTTTCTTTACCAAAGCCGATACTACCCGATATTTCCGCTAATATAGCTGGCTCTTTCGGCTTACGCGCTTCAAACAAGTCAGCAACACGTGGTAGACCACCGGTGATGTCGCGTGTCTTCGAGCTTTCCTGAGGAATACGGGCTAACACATCACCTTCGTTGGCAACTTTACCCTCAGATGCTTCGATAGTGGTAAAGCTTGGCAGACGAATTTCTTGTAAACCGTGTTCATCACTTTCAAGGATAAGCTTCGGCTCTTTGGCATTCACTTTGGCCAGGTCTTTAACCACAATACGGGTTAGACCAGTCAGCTCGTCCTGCTGCATCTCAGTGTTAGAGTCATCAATATCTGAGAAGCTGATTTTAGCTTTACGCTCAGTGATGATCGGGTGACTATGCGGATCCCAGTTGGCAACGATATCGCCTGCTTCAACTGAGGCGCCGTCATCTACACTCAAGATTGCACCGTAAGGCACTTTATAGCGCTCTTTCTCACGACCTTGGTCATCGATCATGGTTAACTCTGTTGAGCGCGATACGATAACCACTTTATTATCAGTATTACGAACGTACTTAGCGTTATGCAACTTCAGGTTACCAGATGTTTTTACCTGTACGCTGTTTTCAGCAGAGGCTCTTGATGCCGCACCACCGATGTGGAAAGTACGCATCGTAAGCTGAGTACCCGGCTCACCGATTGACTGAGCAGCAATAACACCAACCGCTTCACCTTGACCAACCATGTGTCCACGCGCAAGATCACGACCGTAACAATTCGCACATACACCGAAGTCGTTGTCACAGGTAATAACTGAACGAACCATAATTTGGTCGATAGAGTTAGCTTCAAGCATGTCCACTAACGCTTCATCAAGCATAACGTTACGCTCAACCAACACTTCGTCAGTGCCTGGTTTCAAAACGTCTTCAGCGACAGTACGACCAAGTACACGTTCACGTAGCGGCTCTACAACGTCACCACCTTCGATAAGTGGAGACATTTGTACACCTTCAAAGGTGCCACAGTCTTCATTGGTGATGACCAAGTCCTGAGCGACGTCAACCAAACGACGAGTCAAATAACCCGAGTTTGCCGTTTTCAAAGCTGTATCAGCCAAACCTTTACGCGCACCGTGAGTAGAGATGAAGTACTGAAGTACGTTTAGACCTTCACGGAAGTTTGCCGTAATAGGTGTCTCGATGATTGAGCCGTCTGGCTTTGCCATCAATCCACGCATACCCGCCAACTGACGAATCTGAGCGGCACTACCACGAGCTCCGGAGTCAGCCATCATATAAACAGAGTTAAACGATGACTGTTCTTCTTCTTCACCGTCCTTGTTGATAACGATGTCTGTTTTCAGGTTATCCATCATCGCTTTCGCGACTTTTTCGTTGGCGTTTGACCAAATATCGATAACTTTGTTGTAACGCTCACCAGCGGTTACGAGACCGTTCTGGAACTGCTCCTGAATTTCGATTACTTCAGCTTCAGCAGAGTCGATAATTTCTTTCTTAGCTTCTGGGATAACCATGTCATCGATACCAACCGATGCACCTGCCACCATTGCGTAATGGAAGCCGGTATACATAACTTGGTCAGCTGCGATAACTGTATCTTTTAAGCCCAGCGTACGGTAACAAGCATTGAGAAGACGCGAAATCTGCTTCTTACCCATCGCCTGGTTAATAATTTCAAACGGCAAACCTTTAGGCAAAATAAGTGAGAAAATTGCACGACCAACTGTAGTATCAGTCAAGGTGACTTTCTCTGTCTTACTGCCATCTTCTGCTACATCGTATTCCGTAATACGAACTTTAACTCGTGAATGTAATTCTGCATTACCTGTACGGTATGCTTTTTCAGCTTCGTTCGGGCTGGTAAATACCATGCCTTCACCCAAGCCGTTTACCTTGTCACGTGTTAGGTAATAAAGACCTAATACAACGTCCTGTGAAGGCACGATGATTGGCTCACCGTTAGCTGGAGACAGAATGTTGTTGGTTGACATCATTAACGCACGGGCTTCAAGTTGCGCTTCGATAGTCAACGGAACGTGTACCGCCATTTGGTCGCCGTCGAAGTCAGCATTATACGCCGCACACACCAACGGGTGTAACTGAATGGCTTTACCTTCAATTAGAGTAGGTTCAAACGCTTGAATACCTAAACGGTGAAGTGTAGGGGCACGGTTTAGCAATACTGGATGTTCGCGGATAACGTCATCAAGTACGTCCCATACTTCAGGAGCTTCACGTTCTACTAGCTTTTTCGCCGCTTTAATCGTTGTTGCTAAACCACGACCTTCTAATTTACCGTAGATGAATGGTTTGAACAGCTCAAGAGCCATTTTCTTAGGTAAACCACACTGATGTAAACGCAGTGTTGGACCAACTGTAATAACAGAACGACCTGAGTAATCAACACGCTTACCTAGTAAGTTCTGACGGAAACGACCTTGTTTACCCTTAATCATATCGGCAAGTGATTTCAGAGGACGTTTGTTAGATCCTGTGATAGCACGCCCACGACGGCCGTTATCTAACAATGCATCAACTGCTTCTTGCAGCATACGCTTTTCGTTACGCACAATAATATCGGGCGCGGCCAAATCAAGTAGGCGCTTCAAACGATTGTTACGGTTGATTACGCGACGGTATAAGTCATTCAAATCCGATGTCGCAAAGCGGCCGCCATCCAGTGGTACCAAAGGACGAAGGTCCGGTGGTAATACTGGTAACACGGTCATAATCATCCATTCAGGTTTGTTACCTGACTGTTGGAATGACTCCAGTAGCTTAAGACGCTTTGTGATTTTCTTACGCTTAGTTTCAGAGTTGATACTCGGCAGTTCTTCACGCATTGAAGCGACATCTGCATCGACGTCAAGATGTGTCAGTAAGTCAAATACTGCTTCAGCGCCCATTTTGGCGTCGAATTCATCTCCATTTTCTTCAAGCGCATCAAGGTATTCTTCTTCAGTGAGAAGCTGACTGCGTTCAAGCGTCGTCATACCTGGCTCGGTAACCACGTATGATTCGAAATAAAGTACACGTTCAATATCACGTAGCGTCATGTCCAACATCAAACCGATGCGAGACGGCAGTGATTTTAGGAACCAGATGTGGGCTACCGGACTTGCAAGTTCAATGTGCCCCATACGTTCACGACGAACTTTAGTCAGCGTAACTTCAACGCCACATTTCTCACAGATTACACCGCGATGCTTAAGACGCTTATATTTTCCGCACAGACACTCATAGTCTTTAACCGGGCCGAAAATACGGGCACAGAATAATCCGTCACGCTCGGGTTTGAACGTACGATAGTTAATAGTTTCTGGTTTTTTTACTTCACCGTATGACCACGAACGAATCATGTCCGGAGAAGCCAAACCAATTCGAATATTATCGAATTCTTCAGTCTTATTTTGTTGCTTTAGAAACTTTAATAAGTCTTTCACATTACTCTCCCAGCGGAGTCAGTCTCTATAACCCGGCGCAAGGCCGGGTCAGTTACGTCAATTACAAGGCCTTCGCCTGCTTAATTCTCTTCAAGCTCAATGTTGATACCCAGTGAGCGGATTTCTTTAAGCAATACGTTGAAGGATTCAGGCATACCTGGCTCCATTCTATGATCGCCGTCAACGATGTTTTTATACATCTTCGTACGACCATTCACGTCATCCGATTTCACTGTTAACATTTCTTGCAGAGTATAAGCTGCACCGTATGCTTCTAGTGCCCATACTTCCATCTCACCGAAGCGCTGGCCACCAAACTGTGCTTTACCACCTAGAGGCTGCTGCGTAACAAGGCTATAAGAGCCAGTAGAACGCGCGTGCATCTTGTCATCAACAAGGTGGTTAAGTTTAAGCATATACATGTAGCCGACAGTTACTGGACGCTCAAACGCACGACCGGTTCGACCGTCAAACATGCTGATTTGTCCACTTTCAGGCAGATCGGCAAGCTTTAACATTGACTTAATTTCTTCTTCGCGAGCACCGTCGAACACAGGGGTTGCAACTGGTAGACCTTTACGAAGATTTTCGGCAAGACGTTTAACTTCGTCATCGCTGAATGAGTCAATATCCACTTCCTGATGGTTTTCACCAAGCGTATACACTTCTTTCAAGAAGTCGCGGAGGTGAGCGATTTCCCGCTGTTCTTTAATCATGTTATCGATCTTCACACCGATACCATGGGCAGCCATACCCAAGTGTGTTTCGAGGATCTGACCGATGTTCATCCGCGACGGAACACCAAGCGGGTTCAAGACGATATCGACTGGTGTACCGTTGGCATCGTAAGGCATGTCTTCAACAGGAACGATGGTTGAGATAACACCCTTGTTTCCGTGACGACCAGCCATTTTATCACCAGGCTGGATATGACGTTTAACCGCAAGATAAACTTTAACAATCTTCAATACACCCGGCGCTAAATCATCACCCTGTGTAATCTTACGACGCTTGCCTTCAAACTTCTTATCGAAGTCCGTTTTAATTTCGCTGTGCTGTTCAGCTATCTGATCAAGATCGTTTTGCATATCTTCATCAGTCAGCGTGATATCAAACCATTTTTCACGCGGCATGCTATCAAGCTTGGCATCATCAATACTGGCTTTGTTCAACAAGTTACGAGCGCGGGAGAAAATACCATCAGCTAAGATGTTAAACTCGTCAGATAAATCTTTCTTAACCTGACGCAATTGCATATCTTCAATTTCTAACGCACGCTTGTCTTTTTCTACACCATCGCGGGTAAAGACTTGTACATCGATTACTGTGCCGTGAACTGAGTTAGGTACGCGAAGTGACGTATCTTTCACGTCAGAAGCTTTTTCACCGAAGATTGCACGTAATAGTTTTTCTTCAGGAGTAAGCTGTGTTTCGCCTTTAGGCGTCACTTTACCTACCAGAATGTCGCCGCCTTTCACTTCTGCGCCGATGTATACGACACCAGACTCATCAAGTTTTCCTAGCGCAGCCTCACCTACGTTGGGTATGTCAGAACTTATTTCTTCTGGCCCAAGTTTGGTGTCACGCGCTATACAGCTCAGTTCCTGTATGTGAATAGTGGTGAAACGGTCTTCTTGCGCTACGCGCTCTGAAATAAGGATGGAATCCTCGAAGTTGTAACCATTCCAAGGCATGAATGCAATACGCATGTTCTGCCCTAGCGCTAGCTCACCTAAATCAGTAGACGGACCGTCTGCTAACACATCACCTGTAACAATCGGATCACCTACGTTACAGGTGGGTCTCTGGTTAATACATGTATTCTGGTTAGAACGGGTGTATTTAGTCAGGTTGTATATATCGATACCTGCTTCACCCGGAAGCATTTCGTCTTCGTCAACCTTGATCACGATTCGACTGGCATCAACGTAGTCAACAACGCCACCGCGTTTAGCTACGACGGTTACACCAGAATCGACAGCTACCGTTTTCTCCATACCTGTACCCACTAGCGGCTTATCTGCGCGCAATGTTGGTACCGCCTGACGTTGCATGTTTGAGCCCATCAATGCCCGGTTTGCATCATCGTGCTCTAGGAATGGAATGATAGATGCGGCAATCGACACGATTTGCTGAGGCGAAACATCCATATACTTGATGTCTTCTTTAGGCATCAAAGTAGTTTCACCACGGTGACGACATGGAATCAAGTCATCTACCAGCTCACCATTTTCTGTTAAGGCTATATTAGCCTGAGCAATTGGATACTGGCCTTCTTCAATTGCAGATAAATAGTCGATTTCATCACCCACTACACCATCGACAATGCGACGGAAGGGTGTTTCTAGGAAGCCAAAATCATTGGTACGTGCAAAGCTTGCCAATGAGTTAATTAGACCAATGTTAGGTCCTTCAGGTGTTTCGATTGGACACAAACGACCATAGTGAGTCGGGTGTACATCTCGAACTTCAAATCCTGCTCGCTCACGCGTCAAACCACCCGGCCCTAATGCAGAAATACGGCGCTTGTGCGTCACTTCTGAAAGCGGGTTGTTTTGATCCATAAACTGTGACAACTGCGAAGAACCGAAGAATTCTTTCACTGCTGCGGAAATTGGCTTCGCATTAATCAAATCCTGAGGCATGATGTTATCAAGATCACCTAAACTTAGGCGCTCTTTAACCGCACGCTCAACACGAACCAAACCTACACGGAACTGGTTCTCGGCCATTTCACCAACCGAACGGATTCGACGGTTACCTAAGTGATCGATATCGTCGACTTCATCTTTACCATCACGAATCAAGATGAGTCGCTTCATGACCGCAATAATATCTTCTTTATCTAATGTACCAGAGCCAGTAAGTTCATCTCTGCCTAAGCGGCGGTTGAACTTCATACGACCGACTGATGACAGGTCGTAACGCTCTTCAGAGAAGAATAAGTTTTCGAACAACGTTTCTGCGGCATCTTTTGTTGGTGGCTCACCAGGTCGCATCATACGATAGATTTCAACTAATGCCTCAAGGCGATTACTTGAATTGTCTATACGTAAGGTGTCAGAGATGTAAGCACCGTGATCCAGCTCGTTAATATAAAGCGTCTCAAACTCTTTGATACCAGCTTTGCTTAGCTCAGCCATAGTCTCGAGTGTGACTTCATCGTTTGCATTAACGATGACTTCGCCACTGTCTTCGTCAATGAAAGATTTAGCGTAGACACGACCAACCAGATATTCCGCCGGTACTTCAAGTTCTGAAATGTTTGCTTTTTCAAGTGCACGCGTGTGACGAGCTGAAATACGACGACCCGTTTCAACTAGTACATTGCCATCAGCATCAAGTATATCGAACTGTGCAGTTTCACCACGTAAACGGTCCGGTACGATTTCCATCATCAGGCGGTCATCATCAATCCGTACCTGGACTTTATCGAAGAAAGTTTCAAGGATCTCTTCGGTGGTCATCTCTAACGCACGCAATATGATAGTTGCAGGCAACTTACGACGACGGTCAATACGTACGAACAAATTATCTTTTGGATCGAACTCAAAATCTAACCATGAACCACGGTAAGGAATAACGCGAGCGTTATAAAGCACTTTACCAGACGAGTGCGTTTTGCCCTTATCATGATCATAGAACACACCAGGTGAACGGTGTAACTGAGAAACGATTACACGCTCAGTACCATTGATAACAAAGGTTCCGTTTTCAGTCATTAACGGAATCTCACCCATGTACACTTCTTGTTCTTTTATATCTTTTACGGTACCGGGTGCGGCTTCTTTATCGAATAATACTAACCGCAGTTTTACTCTTAATGGAGCTGAATAAGTTACACCACGAATTTGACATTCTTTGACGTCAAATACGGGTTCACCCAGGCGATAACTGACAAATTGTAATTCAGAGTTACCTGAGTAGCTTTTAATAGGAAATACAGAACGGAAAGCGGCTTCCAGACCGTATTGCCCGTCGATATCGACTTCAATAAATTTTTTAAATGAATCTAGCTGAATTGAAAGAAGATATGGAATTTCCAATACCTGTGGGCGTTTGCCAAAATCCTTACGGATACGTTTCTTTTCGCTATAAGAGTAAACCATGGGTTCCTCAGCCTGCTGATTTTAGACCCAACCTGCTATCTGAAATACGAACAGATAACAAACTTCCTCAACCCTTTTTCGGGCAATCTCACCAGCATACAACAAATATTGACCAAATTGGTAGAAACTTGTTGGTTTACTGCTACTTAATGTGATATCCCGTTGTGGTTATCCTGTGTACAACTAAGGGTTAAAAACTGTACACCCCACAGCGCAAAAAGGCTGGTGGTTAAAAAAACCACCAGCCTTGCCGTTTAAGGCAGGTAATCCAATTAATTCAGATTACTTAACTTCAACTTCAGCACCAGCTTCTTCAAGCTGCTTCTTAAGTTCTTCTGCTTCGTCTTTGCTTACGCCTTCTTTGATAGCTTTAGGAGCAGACTCAACTACTTCTTTCGCTTCTTTAAGACCTAAGCCAGTCGCGCCACGTACTGCTTTGATAACAGCAACTTTGTTCGCGCCAAATGAAGTCATTACTACGTCGAATTCAGTCTTTTCTTCTGCAGCAGCTTCGCCACCAGCAGCAGGACCTGCAGCTACTGCAACAGCAGCAGTTGCTTCAACGCCGAATTTTTCTTCAGCAGCTTCGATTAGCTCAACCAATTCCATAACTGGCATTTCAGCAATCGCGTTTAAAATATCTTCTTTAGTTAGAGCCATGTCTCTAAACTCCCGGGTTTAATAAGTTAAAAAAATCAATATGCCAAAGAAACCAATTACTTGGTGTCTTTGATCGCCGCCAATACGCGCACAAATTTGGTAGGTACTTCGTTGATAGTGCGAACGAATTTGCCCACCGGTGCTTTGAAGGTTGCAAGAAGTTTTGCAAGCGCTTCGTCGCGAGTTGGAAGTGACGCCACTGCATCCAGTTTTTCCGGACCAAGAAGACCACTACCAATTGAAAGTGCAGTAACTTTAAGCTTATCGTTCTTCTTCCCATAGTCTTTGAAAAGACGCGCTGCACCACCAGGTGCATCAATAGAGAAACCGTAAATAAGCGGACCAGTTAAGGCGCTGTCTAAGTCAGCAAATTTACTGTCTGCCAATGCACGTTTAGCCAGAGTATTACGCACAACCTTTAGGTATACGCCTTGCTCACGAGCTTGAACGCGCAGGTCAGTCAGCTCTGCAACTTCCATCCCACGGTATTCAGCGACGGCAACAGATAGAGCGCGAGACGCAACTTCGGAAACTTCCGCTACGATCTCTTTTTTAGCTGCTAATCCTAGTGCCACTGAGTTCACCTCTTTGTATCTGATGATTAAGCTATTCACTTGCACATCAGGGTTCACAGATTGATATAACCAACATGGTCATACCGCTCTACGGTGTTTGTTACCCCAGAGAGTCTGAGTCAAACCACCGTCTGCGCAGGCTTTTATATTAAGTGAGCATTGAATGTAAAAGTTCTCTTACCTCTTTTACTGCTGCACGCCTGCGGTCTTGGACGGGAGCTAATAGTCAGTTTCCTGACTTTCAGCTCCAACCCATAACCTTAAGAGATGCCGACATGTTGCCACGTCAGCAAATTGCATTACTGACCTACAGAGGCCTTATCAACAGAAACACCAGCGCCCATAGTTGTGCTTAAACTGATTTTCTTGATATAAGTACCCTTTGCTGAAGAAGGCTTTGCTTTCTTCAGTGCTTCAAGTAATGCTTCTAAATTTTCTTGAATTTGGTTCGCTTCAAACGCAATCTTACCAATGCTTGCGTGAATGATACCGTTCTTATCGTTACGGTAGCGTACCTGACCTGCTTTAGCATTCTTAACTGCTGTAGCCACATCTGGCGTTACTGTGCCAGTTTTAGGGTTAGGCATCAGGCCACGTGGACCTAAGATTTGACCTAGTTGGCCCACTACACGCATTGCATCCGGGCTGGCTACAACAACGTCAAAGTTCATTTCGCCTTTTTTCACTTGCTCAGCAAGGTCGTCCATACCGACGATGTCTGCGCCAGCTTCTTTCGCTGCATCAGCATTAGCACCTTGAGTGAATACCGCAACACGAACATCTTTACCCGTGCCGTTTGGTAGTACCGTTGCACCACGTACGTTTTGATCAGATTTTTTCGCATCGATACCAAGGTTTACTGCTACATCTACGCTTTCAGCGAACTTTGCAGTCGCTAATTCTTTTAAAAGAGTAACAGCTTCGTTGATTTCATACTCTTTAGTTGAATCAACTTTGTCGCGGATTAGGCGAGCGCGTTTAGTTAGTTTAGCCATTCGATTAGTCCTCTACGTTCAAGCCCATTGAGCGAGCAGAACCCGCGATAGTGCGAACTGCAGCGTCAAGGTCAGCAGCAGTCAGATCTGGTTCTTTAGTTTTCGCGATCTCTTCTAACTGAGCGCGGGTAACTTTACCCACTTTTTCAGTATTTGGACGGCCAGAACCACTCTTAATGCCAGCTGCTTTCTTAAGCAAATAAGACGCTGGAGGCGTTTTAGTTTCGAATGTGAAAGAGCGATCTTCGTATACAGTAATTTCTACTGGTACCGGAGCGCCTTTCTCAAGACTTTCAGTTTTTGCATTGAAAGCCTTACAGAATTCCATGATGTTTACACCATGTTGACCTAGTGCAGGACCAACTGGTGGACTTGGGTTTGCAGCACCTGCCGCAACCTGTAGCTTAATTAAGCCAGTTACTTTTTTAGCCATAGTGATTGCTCTCTTTAGTGGGTCTAGCGCCTCGCAAATATCGAGAATATTTGCTCAAATGGCTTCCCGTTTCCATTTAAAAGGGCGCGAATTATAGATTAATCCGCACCCCTTCGCAACCCTAAATGTTGATATTTTGAACTTTCGTGTTCTCGCAGCGAGCGAACGAAGTAGTTTAATCGTTTTGTGCTTGCCCGGTTTCCTTCCTGATAGGCAGGGGTTCTTTAAAAGTAAGCGTACGATAAGGAAACGGTATTTCTATGCCTGCATCATCCAGCGCACGCTTAATCGCACTCACCACTTCACTTCGTGATTTACGGTGGCCTAAGGGAGTAGGACTCGTCCACCAGGTTACTTCAATATCGATACTACTAGCCCCGAAGCCATTAAGGAAAACTTCAACCGGATAGTCCTGTTCAACCGATTCACAGTTCTTAAGAGCATTCTCGATTACTTCGACCGCCTGGTCTGCATCTTCATCATAAGCCACGCCCGTCATCACAGTAATTCGTCTCACATCCCTGTCGGTTAATACGTTAACCGGGTTTTTGAATAAAAAGGAATTAGGCATAACAACCAATTCGCCATTTGTCTGCCGAATTTGGGTCATACGCACCGAGATATCTTCGACTTTACCGAGAATTGACTCGCATTCGATAAAATCGCCTGTTTCAAACGGATATTTCCATAGCAACAGTATGCCGGCGAAAAAGTTTTCAAAAATTTCTTTAAATGCAAAGCCGATTGCTACTGACGCTAAGCCCAATCCGCCAAGCGCTTTTGCCGGGGTTAGGCCTGGGAACATAATCATAGCGGCTATCAACAAACCTAGTATCCATACCAGAATTATGGTCAAACGCGAGAATAACTCGCAGAGGGAGCGTCTCAATTTACGTGATTTTGCTATTTTGAAAACTGCGCTACCGACGAGATTAGATAGGATCCAGGTAATGATTATTACGAGCAAGCCTGCACCAAGATAAGGTAAACGCTCTATAAAACCCTGATAAATATCATTTAGTGTCTGTTGCAGCATTTCTATTGGCGACAGATGGGGATCTGTTTCCGCTAGTTCAACTGACCGACCCTCTGCGGTTTGTTCGTTCTGTATTGTTTGGTCTTGCTGACCTAATGTCGAAATCAAGTCTTGTCCAAAAGTAAGTTGCGCGCACATTGCAATCCACGCGATCACAAAAACTCTTACCAACAAAATGATCCCCCTTACGCCGGTTAATTGACTTAAGTGTAGAAGAAGATTCACGAAATTTTGGAAAAAAAGCGGATGGGAGATAGCCAACTTGACTAAAAACAAAAAAAGCGGCTTAAAAGCCGCTTTTTAAAAACGAGGTGAATTAGCCCTTTTCGACTTGACCGAATTCTAAATCCACCGGTGTAGAACGGCCGAAAATCAATACCGATACCTTCACGCGACTTTTTTCGTAATCAACTTCTTCAACCACACCATTAAAGTCAGCAAAGGGACCATCTGTAACCCGTACCACTTCGCCTGGTTCAAATAATGTTTTCGGCTTAGGCTTATCAACCGACTCTTCAAGGCGGTTCAGAATCGCATCTGCTTCACGTTGTGAAATGGGCATAGGACGATCCGATGTTCCACCGATAAAACCAAGAACGCGCGGAACACTTTTCACCAAATGCCATGAATCTTCATTCATTTCCATTTCTACTAACACGTAGCCAGGGTAGAACTTTCGTTCAGATTTACGTTTTTGGCCGGCACGCATTTCAACAACTTCTTCAGTAGGTACTAAGACCTGACCGAAATATTGTTCCATGTTGTGCATTTTGATGTATTCAAGCAAGGTTTTCTTAACCCGTGATTCGTATTGAGAATACGCTTGAACTACATACCATCTTTTCTTTGCTTCTTCTGTCATGGCTTAGGCTCCTATACCAGTAATGAAGCCCACTACGCGGACGATAATACCATCCAGACCCCACAAAATTAATCCAACCACAACTGTCGCTGCAATTACAATAAGCGTGGTTTGATTGGTTTCCTGACGCGTTGGCCAAATAACCTTACGAACTTCTGTTCGCGAGTCCTTAGCGAAGGCAAGGAAGGTGCTACCTTTCTCAGTCGTCGCGGCAATAAATAACGCTATCACTCCGACGGCTACTGCTACCAGGGCACGGTAAAGTACTGAGTACTCACCAAACATATAGTTTGCTGTGATTAAACCAATCAGCAAAGCAAAAACCACTAACCACTTTAAAATGTCGAGTGGATTTGATGTACTTTCCGTTTTTTCGCTCATGTTACGATCCTAACAATACTGCATCGTTCAAACTTACCTTTTCATAAGATAAGCGATAATTTGGCAGGGGTGGAGGGACTCGAACCCCCAACCATCGGTTTTGGAGACCGCTGTTCTACCAATTCGAACTACACCCCTAAAGCTTTCTACGCAAATTTTACTTACATTACCCTTGGGAATTCAGCTTCTTTTATTGGAAAGTGCGGTATCGCAAGGGAGGGAGGCGTATTATACCTAGGAACCTTGTCAATACAAGCCCTCAACCCTTTCTTTTTTATTACTGGGGCAAATTAATCCATATTATTTATTAGGTCTTGATCAGACCGGTTCTTACCCTAACGTGAATGAGTATATGAATATTGCCGGTCTTTGTTTGCGTCGCTGTCAAATCATTCTACCCCTAAGAACCCGCCAGTTTGATGTGCCCAAAGTTTTGCATAGATACCCTGTTTTGCAATAAGTTCGCTGTGTGTTCCTGCCTCGACAATTTCACCTTCATCCAATACAAGTAATCTGTCCATTTTAGCTATTGTTGAAAGCCTATGGGCGATGGCCAATACTGTTTTATTTTGCATAACCTGGTTTAAGCAATCTTGAATAGCGGCCTCCACCTCAGAGTCCAGCGCTGACGTGGCTTCATCGAGTACCAAAATAGGTGCATCCTTAAGTAATACTCTGGCGATTGCAATCCGTTGTCGTTGTCCACCAGAAAGCTTGACGCCTCGTTCCCCAACATGCGCGTCATAACCTGTTCTGCCTGCGCTGTCTGAAAGTGTAAGAATGAATTCATGTGCTTCCGCCTGCTTAGCAGCGCGGATCATTTCTTCTTCAGTGGCATCGGATCTACCGTAGAGAATATTGTCTCTTACTGATCGGTGCATTAGTGACGTATCTTGCGTTACCATACTGATTTGCGCGCGTAAATGTTCCTGGGGAACCAATCTAATATCCTGCCCATCAATTTTAATGCTTCCTGCCTGTATATCGTAAAAACGCATCAACAAATTAACCAATGTGGATTTACCAGCGCCGGACCGGCCCACTAGGCCTACTTTTTCGCCAGGCTTAATTTTCAGGTTAAGGTTTTTAAAGACTTCAATAGGATGCCCCTTTGCGCCAAGGTAACCAAAGTTAATTTGGTCAAAATGCACTTCTCCTCCCTTAACACTGAATAATTCGGGTTTAGTGGAGTCTTTCACTGTTACAGGTTTTGCCAGGGTATTGATACCGTCTTGTACGGTACCGATATTTTCAAATAATGCTGAGACTTCCCACATGATCCAGTGGGACATGCCATTAAGTCGCAGACATAAACTAACCGCCACGGCGATGTCTCCGGGAGTGGTGACGTTGTGTAACCATAAATAAATGGACATAGCAGCAACCGAAAATATAAGTAGCGCATTAGCAATTTCTACACAGGTTTCCAAAATGGTTACCAAACGCATCTGGGGATAAACAGTATGGAGAAAGTTCCCCATACTATCCTTGGCATAATCCGCTTCTCGATTACTATGGGAAAAAAGTTTAACAGTTGTAATATTGGTATAACTATCGACGATACGTCCGGTCATCATGGAGCGTGCGTCGGCCTGTGCCTGTGATACAGTTTTTAGTTTGGGTACCAACACTTTTAAGATAGTCAGGTAAACACCGCCCCATATCACCAGGGGAATGGCCATACGCCAATCAATACTGAAAATCAGGGCTACCATGGAAATGAAGTACACACTAATATAAACCATCAAATCGAGTAACTTCATAACCGTTTCGCGAACGGATAAAGCGGTTTGCATTACCTTTGTGGCAACCCTACCCGCAAACTCATTCTGGAAAAAACTTACACTTTGATTAAGCAAGTACCGATGCGCGTTCCAGCGGATTCGCATCGGATAGTTTCCCATCAAAGACTGACGATTAAACAGGGAGCGTATAAGAATAAGACCCGGAATGAGCACAACTACTACAACCCCCATCCATAACAGGGTCCATTTTTTCTGCGCTAAAAAGGTTTCTCTATCGTAGGAAGCAAACCAATCGACTAATTCTCCCAGAAAGCCAAACAAGGTCACTTCTAGCATAGCTACTAGGGCACCTAAAATAGATACAATCGCAATGACCCACCACATGCCCTGCGTATAATGGCGGCAGAACGCAATTAACTCTTCGGGTGGTTGACTTGGGGGTGGCTCAGGGAACGCTTTTGTCAATCGTTCGAAAAATGAAAACATCGATAAGGCTCAGGATTGTCTAGTAAACTCTAGCTTTGTGAGGGTAGATTTTACTTTTTCAAGATGTTGTTTCTGCCATCCCTCTAAAGTGGTGGCATTGTCTGTTTGGTTTCTTCTTCTTGCAATATCATATGTAGACTGGCGTTGCTCAAAAGGTATTACGGCAATACCGTCTTCGTCGGCAACAACAATATCACCGTTTTCTACATCGACACCACCACATGATATGGGTTGGCGTATAGAGCCTAAGGCTTTTTTTGCTGCAGGTTTGGGAAAACAGCCTTTTGCATAAATTGGAAACTGTAACGCGGTAATTTCAGCTACATCTCGTACATAGCCATCTACAATCATTCCCTGGATACCATTTTTCTGCGCAATTGCACATACATTTGGGCGCGCTGGCGCCAATCTTTCATCGCCTTTTACGACTAAGACATCGCCAGGGCGAACTCGGTAAATAGCTGCATGGAACATTATGTGGTCGTTTGGAGGACACTCAACGGTAAAAGCGGACCCAGCGAGCCGTTGAGTTTGAGGCCATAGCGCCCGAATATCCTCCCGCATAAATAGGTTCGCATTATGTGCGTCAGCATAATCTCATGTGGAAACAGTGGCGTATTGCAAGGATAGCTCCTTTTGTTAAAGCAATCTTTGATAATGGATGCTCGTATTGTTCACCCGTTATGGTGGATGGATGGCGTGTAAAGAATTAACGTACCGCGTGAACAATCTTGAGTTGTTACAAGTTATGTATATTCGCTATAAATAGTTTTACTAGCGCGCTGGCCATGGTATTAAAGAGTATGCAAAGCCCTGCTCGCCAGAAAAGTTCAAACAGATGCGATAATAAAAACGCACCAGACAGGAAACATCATGCAACGTACATTACTAAGTTTAAGTGTAATCTTAGGGTTGGCGGCGTGTAGCCCTCAATCTGCCGATTCAGTTAAGACCGAATCAGCGCAAACACAGCAAGTAAAAGAAACCAAACAACTCACCTCTGGTGTTATTAAAGAAAACATGGATCTTTCCGTAGACCCGGGTGACGATTTCTTCCGATATGTAAATGGAAACTGGGTAGATAATACCGAAATGCCCGCCGATAAATCGCGTTACGGCGCGTTCAATATTTTACGAGACGCCGCGCAAGAAGATGTCAAAGCTATCATTGAAGAGTCTGCAAATGGTAGTTTTGAAGCAGGTTCAGACGAGCAAAAAGTAGGCGATTTTTATGCGTCATACATGGACATGGAAACCCGCGACAAATTGGGCATCGAACCACTTAATAAAGACCTCTCTATGATAGAGGCAATTACTGACTATTCAGAACTGGCGTCATACTTCGCATATGCTAACCGTTATGGTTATGGTTCCCCTTTCGCGCTTGGTCAATACGTAGATTTTAAACAGCCTGATACTTACATGATGTATATATGGCAGTCGGGTCTGGGGTTACCCGAGCGCGAATATTATTTTAAAGATGACGAAAGCTCACAAAAAATTCGTGATGCTTATGTCAAACATATTGAAAAGATGTTTACCCTTGCTGGCTTTGATGAGCCTGCGAAGAATGCTGAAATGCTAATGAAGTTTGAGACCGAAATAGCCAAACTTCATATGAAAAAAGAATTAACGCGCGACTGGGCTTCTAACTACAACAAAGTATCACTGGATGAACTGAAAACCGTAATGCCCGACTTTGACTGGAGCGCTTTTCTTTCTCAAGCGGAAATTACTGACATTGACGGTTTAGTATTTATGCAGACCGACTTTGCTAAAAAACTTGATAGCCTAATTACCAAAACGCCTCTTGAAGAGTGGAAAACGTTTCTACGTTGGCATTTGATTAATGCTACTGCCTCACAGCTTACCAGTGCTATAGATGAAGCCAATTTTGAATTTTATAGCAAAGTGCTTCACGGTGTTGAGGAACAACGGCCCCAGTGGCGTCGCGCAGTGGACTTGTCAAACCAACATGTTGGTGAAATTATCGGTAAAGTATACGTTAAGAAACACTTCCCACCCGAAGCCAAAGACCGCATGATGGAAATGGTAAATAACTTATTGGCCGCGTACGAAGACAGCATCAATGAGCTTGAGTGGATGACCGACGAAACTCGCAAACAAGCATTGGATAAGTTATCCAAATTTACCGTTAAAATTGGTTACCCGGATAAGTGGACAGATTACAGTTCGTTAATTGTCGAAGCCGATGACTTGTTTGGCAATATCAAACGCTCCGCTGATCGCCAATATGCTGAAATCCTTGAGAAGCAAGGCGGGCCGGTTTGGGATCATGAGTGGGCCATGACGCCTCAGACAGTTAATGCTTATTATAGTCCTCCGCAAAACGAGATTGTATTTCCTGCTGCTATCCTGCAACCGCCTTTCTTTGACATGAATGCTGAAGATGCAGTCAATTACGGTGGTATCGGCGCTGTAATCGGGCATGAAATTGGGCATGGCTTTGATGACTCAGGGAGTACATTTGATGGCGATGGTGTACTGAGAAACTGGTGGACTGACACTGACCGCAAAGAGTTTGAAAACCGAACAAAACAGCTTGTTCATCAATATAATGAATTTGAAGCTTTACCAGACTTATTCGTTAATGGTGAATACACTTTGGGTGAAAATATTGGAGATTTAGGTGGCATTAGCATTGCTTTGAAAGCCTACCACATGTCGCTAGACGGCGAAGAAGCTCCCGTAATGGATGGCTTTACTGGCGACCAGCGGGTATTCATTGGTTTTGGTCAGGTCTGGGCGAATAAGTATCGCGATGAAGCGCTTCGCAGTCAGGTTCAAACCAATACTCACTCCCCTGCTCACTTCCGGGCAAACGGTGCAGTAAGAAACGTACCGGAGTTTTACACAGCGTTTGAAGTAAAACCGGATGATGAACTTTATTTAGCACCAGAAAATCGCGTTAAGATTTGGTAAAATCGTGGGTAGTTTGAAAAAGGTCAGCGCATGCTGACCTTTTTTTCTTATTCACCAAAATGTGAACAGCACCCGCAACAAGAAGTATTCTTAACTACGCCGCATTGATGGGAAAACACCGTTGGCTTTCAGATCAATATAATGCACTTTAGATACTTTTTATTTTCTTCTTTCGCCCTCGGCTTTTTACCTTCGAGGTTTTACGTTTCGTTCGCTTAAACTACACTAAACCTTTTCAAACGTGGCGTTTAATAACCCCAGCAATACTTGCTCTGAGTAGACGTCCCTTGGTGCGAAACTGCAGAATCTTAGCGTGTTTAAAAACTATAGCTTAGCCTTACACCGTACTCAAAATCCGTTTTTTCCACCGCCGAGAAAGGTTTCGAGTTATGTTCTAACTCAGTTTCTAATGTGAGCGCTAGCGCTTTGGTAACCTTGAATTCCAGCCCCGAGATAACTACCGAGCGAAAGTTATCCAGTTCATCAAGTGCGGGTTGATAGTAAACGGTTAAATACGCATCAAATGGATATTGAGCAGACTGTGAATAAAGAAGTTTCACATACAAATTGGCTCGTGTGGTATCTACCTCACCACTGCTGGATAGTGCCTTTTCAACTTCATAGAATACGCCTGTACCTAGCGATGTTTTTAATTCAGCGTTGTCGAAACTGTTAGCAAACCGCCAACGCGCACCGCCACCGGCTAATTTTCGGCTGGACAGGTCGGCAAAGTCATCGTATTCGTACTGAGCAAATAACTCGGCATCAACTTTTGGACTAAAAAAGTTAAACCGTGTCCATCGTAAGTGACTGTAGAATTCGTCTTCGTCCTTTATGTCATTCGTTTCAGAGTAATTGTAATCGGTAATCAATACCCACGAGTCTTGGCGTTGGCCATAGCGTAGGATACTGCTCAAGCTATACTCGTGCTCATCTTTGTTGCCCGCTTGGCCATTTATACTTACCCCAACATTCCCGCTGACACCTTCTTCGGCCACATTTGCCTGATCCACTGGCACAATTGCATATGCTTGAGTTGAAAGTAAAACGCCTGCTAGCATGGTTAGCGTTGTGGTGCTTATATATTTCAATGGTCGCTCCGACATTCAGTTAAAGAAATTCGATGTTAAAAAAACGGAGCCTAGGGTATAGATTTAAAAGTTTTTATCAATGGTAGTGGGATATTTAAATATTTTTTAGAACGGCCACTGCGCGGCGGGCGTCCGCTTGCGGAATGAAAATATGGTCATGGTAGTAACCTGCTACAATATTGGCGCTTATATCATGCTCAGCCAGGACTGCTGATATTGCAGCAGTTAAACCAACGGCCTCTAAACTGGAGTGTACTTCACACGTCAGACAACAGAATAATGCTGAATACTCGAGTCCGTTATGGTCGGCGATGCGTTGTTCAATGATACACGTATACCCTTCACGTTCCCGGAACAAACCTTTAATTGGAAAATTGGGAATAAAGCGCTCGTCATCGCTGGGAATTGAGACAAATACGTAAGGTTGCTCGTCTAACGTTGGATTAAGGTTCTTCAATAACGCGGCTAAATTTCGCTCACCCTCATCAGCATTTATCTCAGCTTCTTGCATCGCACTTTTTTACCTTTAATTTTACCTTCACGAAAGTGAGTCACTGCCCTTTTTGCATTGCGGGTTTTCACTGCCACGTAGGAAGTATTGCTCATCACTTTAATATTCCCGATATCATCCGCGGGAATTTCCGCGTCACTGGTCAGCGCTCCTACGATATCGCCTGGCCGGATTTTACTTTTTTTACCCGCTGACAAAACCAGACACGAATACGCAGGTTGCGGGACATTTTTAGGCTGAAAGGTGAGACTTTGCGCATTTTTTTTGACGAACTCCATGTCCCTGAATGCTTCAATTTTTTGCAAAAACGCATGTTCTTGGTCATCGTACATTGTGATAGCCGTTCCTTCGGCACCCGCTCTCCCGGTGCGGCCTATCCGGTGTACGTGCGACTCGACCTCTTCACTTACAGAGTAATTAAAGACATAGTCGACCTGATCAATATCTAGACCTCTAGCCGCAACGTCGGTAGCGACTAGCAACTGGAGTGCTTTTGCGGAAAAACGAATGAGCACCTCGTTGCGCTTCGTTTGTTCCATACTTCCGTCCAAGCCTTGAACGCTAAACCCAGCCGAACTTAATTCCTCCACTACTTCTGCGACCTGCACTCGGCGGTTACAAAATATGATCGCTGAGGCAGGTCGGTAAGTGGTTAGAAGTGCTTTTAGCGCCTGTGGTTTAGACAATGTCCCAACATGATAAGCCATCTCTTTAATGTGCGATTGCGCAGCTTCCGGTTCGTTTATTTCACACTTCAAAGGTTTAGATAGATAGCGTGAAGCCAGAGACTCTACCGCTGAAGGCATTGTCGCCGAAAACATCAACGTCTGTACAGGAGAAGAAACACCAGAGAATATAGCCGCTACGTCATCATGGAAACCTAAATCTAACATGCGATCTACTTCATCGAGAATACGAAAGGCGAGTTGAGTTAAGTCCAACTCCTGCCGTAAAAGCAAATCTTTTACCCGACCCGGTGTACCCACCAGAATGTGCGCGCCATGCTCAAGAGATTGAATGTGATGGCGTATAGGTACACCACCACAAAGGGTCAGTACCTTTACGTTACCCATCACTTGACCTAAGATTCTAGCTTCCTCAGCAACTTGGTCAGCCAGTTCGCGAGTGGGGCATAAAATAATTGCCTGGGGAGAGTATTCATTCAACTTAAGTTTATTGAATACAGGTAGCAGAAAAGCGAGTGTTTTTCCACTACCCGTTTTGGCCTTGGCTAATATATCCCGGCCAGACAATGATTCAGGCAATGTTTTTTGTTGAACAGGCGTCATGTACTCGAAATTGCGCCTTTCGAGTACTTCGCTGAGCGCTTGATTGAGCGTTAACGTAGAAAAAGATATCGACACTAGCGGGTGCCCCTCCATAGATTAATGACCCCATTTTCAACATGCTGTTCCAGACCTTGCTCCATCTTTATATTCCTGCTCCATTGTCTGGCCCATTGCTTGTATTCGTCAGATTGTTTAACAACGACTGAGGCATTTTTAAGTTTTTCGACTAATTCTGGTTGCGTACCAATTTTAGATAGTACGACATATGTAGTGACATAACGGTGAGGCATTACTAGCTCGACTTGCCTACAGGCTTTGCGTAGTTCTTTACACCCATACTGAACGGCACCATGTGAGCCAAAGATATAATCAACTTCACCACTGAGGACAGCAGCCATAGCTGCACCCCATGAGTCAAATTCAATGGTCGCTAACCCGGCCTCTTGACTTACTTGAGTTCGATAATCGGAACGCAGCGTCGCCACTTTTTTATGTTTAGGTATTTCGCTTAACGATTCATAGGTTTTTCCATCGATACCAAACAAAGCATGCATGTTTCGGGTGACCGGAGTTAGCCAATGGAAAAGATCTTCTCTATCTGGTGTTCTTGCAACAGCAAACGCCATTACATTTGATTTGGTCTGGGCCTCCCTTACAATTCTCTCCCAGGGTGCGGCAAGAATTTGTTGCTCCAACCCAGCCTGATTCAATATTTTTCTTACTAAATCAGGTATATATCCAACTATTTGGCCACGAATATCTATTTCAGCAAAATTAGGAACCAGATCAGCTATGACCCATAAATCATCCGCACTTCCAAGTTGCTTATTGCCGACAAAGCTAATAATGCCTTCTTCGACGTTTACGTTAGGTAAATGTTGCTTAAGTTGGGGAACCGTTCTTTCTATAAGCTTTTGATACTTGGTAGAAGCCTTATACTCACTGGCTGCCACTGTTAATTTAGCTGCCAGCTCCGAGTTTTCTACCGTTTTTGGTAATACAATGTAACTGTAGACTGTATCCCAAAGCAGCACATTCACTAAGCTATCACAATCAAGTTGATTCTGCTTGCATACCAGCGCCACCCCCATTTGTGAAAAAAATAGCCCATCCGATTCACCTGAGAGTGTAGCCTTAACTGCGTCTACCCAGCTTTGCTTAGCGTCGATTTGGTCTACTGATTGTTGTTCGAGAATTATTTCTCGATAATCTCTACCCAAGACACTCACTTTCGGTATGTCGCGCAGCGTCACGGTTTCGCGGTTTACAAATGACGAATCTGCTCTAACGAAAAGTGCTACCGGGTTCGCCGTTACTGGCGTAATCCAGTAATAATCATTTTCGCGCTCAGCGGTTCGCGCAAGCACTGAAACCAGACCGGCCTTTCCTGTATCCAGCTCATCTATTATGGCGGCGAAAGGTAATGATTTAAATTCAGCATTGATTCCCGCTGTATTGAGTACGCCTTTAACTAAGCTAACAGTAAACCCTGAAACGTCGCCTTGGGCGTCCACTTCGCTAAATAACGGCGCGCTACTTGTCAGTACTGTGAATGTATTTTTTTGATTATCAGACGCAGCAAAACCAATGCTTACCAACGCAGCTACAACTAATAATGCAAAAAGCCACTTCTTCCACATCAACTTAGCGAATTCTCCAATTTCCAGTTTAGTGTTTGCCCTGCATAAAACGGCACCAACTCAGTACCATCAGCCAAGGTGATCCGGTCGGGTACTTGCCACAATTCCTGAACTAAGGTTATCGTATCTGTATTGCGTTTTAAGCCATAAAAATCGGCACCGTGGTGGCTGGCAAACCCTTCAAGTTTATCCAGCGCACCTAAATCATCAAATACCTGGGCATAAAGTTCAATTGCGCTCCAGGCACTGTAACAACCCGCACAGCCACAGGCGTTTTCTTTATTATCACGGGTATGGGGTGCCGAGTCTGTGCCAAGGAAGAATTTGTTGGAGCCGCTGGCAACCACATCTCGAATAGCTTGTTGGTGGGTATTGCGTTTTAACACAGGTAAACAATAATTATGCGGCCGGATACCACCAACTAATAAATCGTTTCTGTTTAACAACAAGTGCTGAGGCGTAACTGTAGCCGCGACGTTTGCGGAGCTGTTTGAGACAAACTGCACGGCATCCGCCGTGGTGATATGCTCAAAAACTACTTTTAGTTGAGGGAATGCCTCTACAATGGACGCAAGATGAGTATCGATGAATGCTTTTTCACGGTCGAAAATATCAATATGTGAGTCAGTCACTTCACCATGTACTAACAATAACATTCCCTCTTCTTGCATTGCTTGAAATACAGGGTAAAGCGCATCGATTCCTTTTACTGCACTATCGGAATTGGTAGTGGCGCCTGCCGGATAAAGCTTGCACGCATGAATACCCGCTTGTTTCGCATCCACTATGTCTTGCGTAGATGTAGCGTTAGTCAAGTAAAGTGTCATAAGCGGTTCAAACTGACTATTTGCAGGGCTAGCATCTATAATACGCGATCGATACTTCAACGCCATATCAGCAGAGGTAATCGGAGGTACTAAGTTTGGCATAACGATAGCGCGTTTAAAGCAACGGGCGGTTGCGGGTACGGTTTCATTAAGCATATCGCCGTCGCGAAAGTGTAGATGCCAATCATCAGGCGTAGTTATAGTTATGCGGTCCATTTTGCCCCTTACCAAATTTTAGTTAATGACACGTCGCTAAGCGTGTGTCGACCTTTTCTGTCCAATATTGTGCAGAGTTATCATGCATCTTCGCAGCGTGATAATTGTAAATATTAGTAGTCTACTTGAACAGCCACTGGACGATGAAAAAAAATGCGTCCCACGCTGTTCCCTGGATTTCTGTTAAATGTTTACGGGTTCGGATTACTCACCCTTCACTCAGCGCCCTTCGTTATTACAGCTCCGTTTGGAAGCGGACGGTGAAAACAAATTTTTCCTAATTAACGCACACCACGCTGATATTAGTTTACGCTTTTTTTGTGTAAGCTGCGATGATTACAATTCGCGTGCCATTGACTTTCCCCTCGATATGCTCAGGGTTATCACTTAATGAAATATTGCGCACTGCTGTACCACGTTTAGCAGTGAAGTTTGCCCCTTTTACATTAAGGTCTTTGATCAGGTGAACCGTATCTCCGGCAGATAAAAGCGTACCATTGCTGTCAACTGTAGGGGTGTTTTCAGGGCCGTCTACGCCCGCAGATGCCCATGCTAAGGTATCTTCTTCGAGGTACACCATATCAAATAAGTCTTGTGCCCACGTTTCAGTACTTAACCGCTTTAACATGCGCCACGCTACCACTTGCACTACTGGAATTTGTGACCATATTGCATCGTTCAGACAGCGCCAGTGATTTATGTCCAGCGCGGTTTCATTAGTTAACTGCGAATAGCATTTCCCGCACGCATAGATACCAGCATCTTCGTCTTCTGAAGGTGAGTGGGGAACCATATACACCTGAAGTTCTTTTTCACTTTCACAAAGCTCACACTTTCCTGCGGCACGAGCTGCAATTCTATTTTCTATCACCCTGCTTACCTACTTACGCATTTTCAGCTAAGTATACCAGTTCCAGTATAGATTTCTCAGACATCAGGTTCGTGTTTTACAAATATGAGATCATTCACCGGATAACCTAGAGCCGCGGCTTGTTCAACCAGTTTTTCCATTACGTCGCTACTTAACTCTGGGGTGCGTGATAGTAGCCACAGGTAGTCGCGATCAGGCCCGGTTACTAACGCGTGTTGGTAATTTTCATCTACATTAATAATGACGTAGCTGGCATAAAAAGGCCCAAAAAAACTCACTTTCAAGTGGCCAGTATTTTCATCTTTGACAAAATAAGCCTTACCTTCTGCTTCGTCCCATTCTTGTTCTTCTTTGTTATACCCCCGGTTGATAACCTTCACCCCGCCATCCTCTCGCAGACTATATTGTGCGGTAACATGGCTTAGTCCCTCTTCAAAAGAGTGAGGGAGCCTTGCAATTTCATACCATTTGCCCAGATAGCGTGAAAGTTCAAAGTTTGTAACTGGCTTTATATTATCAGGCACACCGGTACAACTGGTTAATGCCGCTATTATTACAAGAATGATCAGTCGCATATCTTCTCCATATTTTTTGCTTTAAGCGTATGCCAGCCATGGTAGGCTATGAGTGATTGAAAGTTGATACGGGCTGAACAATGCTAAAGACTATTTTTCCGCAGGCAAGTAATTTGATATACGGATGTATGGGCCTGGGTGGGGGCTGGGAGTCGTCTCGTTATGATAGTTCTCATATCAATCAAGCAGAGGAAGTTATCGAAACTGCTATTGATTCGGGTATCCGGGTTTTTGATCATGCGGATATTTATACGCACGGTAAAGCCGAAGCTGTGTTTGGTGAAGTGTTGAAAAAAAAGCCATCGCTGCGAGATAAGATGATATTACAATCTAAGTGCGCTATCCGATTTAAAGATGATCTGGGTCCGAAGCGTTATGATTTCAGTACTGAGTGGATAAGGTCATCGGTAGAACATAGTTTACGCAGATTACATACCGAGCAGTTAGACATACTTTTACTACACCGCCCTGACCCGCTTATGCAGCCAGAGCAATTAGCTGACGTGATATCACAACTTATAAGTGAAGGGAAAATCGCTCATATTGGTGTATCGAATATGCACGCTCATCAGATCGCATTTTTAGAAACTGCCCTAAATATGCCAGTGATTGTTAATCAATTAGAGATGAGTCTTGCCCACAGAGATTGGTTGGAAGATGGACTTACCACGGGCAGCAAACTTAACCGACACGTCGGTTATGCTCCTGGTACGTTAGAATATTGCTGGACGCATAACGTACAATTACAAGCATGGGGCAGCCTTGCTCAAGGGCGTTTTAGTGGCAGGCCTACGCAAAGTACTCAGGATGAAGTGACCACTGCGCTCGTTCGCCAACTAGCTGAAAACTATTCCACCAGCGCTGAAGCCATTATATTAGCTTGGTTAATGCGCCACCCCATCGGAATTCAACCCGTGGTGGGGACAACTAACATTCATCGTATACGCGCGTGTGCTCAGGCAAATAACCTGACCCTAAGCAGAGAAGATTGGTACTTACTGCTTGAAACAGCACGAGGGCAGGAGGTGCCATAATGGAGTCGTTAATCACTGGTGTCCATCATGTGGCAATTATTTGCAGCAACTACCGAAGGTCTAAACATTTCTACCATGAAATATTGGGCTTTCAGATTGTCACCGAGAATTATCGCGCAGAACGCAAGTCATGGAAGTGCGATCTACTGACACCCGATGGAACCCAAATTGAGTTGTTTTCTTTTCCTGATCCACCGTCTCGCCCGTCTGAACCAGAAGCTCAGGGTCTACGACACCTTGCGTTTAGTGTCCCGGATATTGAGACGATGATTAACTATTTAGCCGAATACGATGTGAGATGCGAGCACATTCGTGTCGATCCTTACACACAAAAACGCTTTACCTTCTTCAGTGATCCCGACGCTCTTCCATTGGAATTATACGAATTACCTTTATGAAATTTTCTCTTCGGGGAAACCATTTCAACTTTCCTAGAGTAAACCATTTGAACGTGGCTCATTTTTCACGCGACTTTTTAAATATCAGCTATATTTAATTACAGTTGCTCTTCTGTTTTCGACAGTATTGTGTGGTTGTCTAAGTAAGAAATTGAGTCACTGACATCGTTGGGGTGGTTTTTCAAAGGATTTCAAATGAACGCATCGAGTCACCACGAATATATGTGCCCGCAGTGCAACCATATTAATACTTTTCCGGAACGGGCGTTGCGCAACATGTACAAAGAACAAATGACGATCTGTGAAAAATGTGGTTGCCAGCTGGAAGTAACCCCTGCAGATGGTATTAACAACCAAATAAACTTGGTAGTTTCAATTGCAGGTCAGGAATACACCCTCTCCTAAACGGCGTAAAACTCTCGGCGCAAATCTGGGTTACGCATAAATTCCCCGCCCAAAGCAGATGTGCGGGTAAAGGAGTTTGTATCTCTGATACCTCTGGCTTTTACGCAATAATGGGTGGCATTAATGGTAACAGCCACATCTTCTGTACCGGCCAAAGCTTGCAAGGCCACCATAACCTGTTGGGTTAAACGTTCTTGCACTTGCGGACGCTGCGCAAAAAAGCTAACCAAACGGTTTATTTTTGACAGGCCAATAACAGTTTCTTTAGGAATGTATGACACTGTGGCTGTGCCATCAATGGTAACAAAATGATGTTCACACGTACTGGTTAGACTGATATCAGACACTTTTACAGGCTCTGCCAATTGCATCTTATTTTCAATTTGCGTAATTTTGGGAAACTTTCGATAATCAAGCCCCGAAAATATTTCATCAACGTACATTTTTGCTATACGTTCTGGCGTATCCATAATGCTATCGTCATTTCGATCAAGACCGAGCACATCAAGAATCTCGCACATAGCAGCGGCGATTTTGGTGCGTTTTTCATCATCACTAAAATCCACATCAACCATGGGCGTTTCAAGCCCTTTTGCTTCCAATGCATTACGCACCAATAACGCTTCTCTTGATATTGATGTTTCAAGTGCATTTCGCACGATCACTGCTTTATTTACTGACATCCACACAATCCATCTGTTTAAAACAAATTTCTAAGACCGCCTTAGGGTCGCTGGGGGGTGATTTTATCACCACCAGCAAATAAACGCGAGTTACGTAAATTCGCTGCACGTATTTTGTTGCGGGTGATAAGATCATAGCACTGTCAACAACAAAGATAACGTCATGAAAAAGACGATCAAGAAGCTTGATAATAACGTAATTAAGGCGCTTACCGCAGCGTGTGAGACAGCCAAACAGTGGGGAATAGGCTTTGAGTGGTTAACGCACACTGCCCGCTATGAACACTTTCCAGGCAGCTTGATGATAACGTGTATATTTAACACACGTGCGGAAATGGAATATGCCGTCAACAACAATTTCGATAGGCAGCTTCGGCAATTGATCCAAACGGAGTTATTAAAAGCCGGGATTCGAGTCAACGATATTCGCCGCCACGTTCGTGTTGATAACGAAGAAAGCTGCGACATGGAAGATCAAGGTGATTGGCAGGCGCGACTGACACGTTGGAAAGGCTAAGGTCACGCATGTATGCAAATGTGCGACGCTGTATTTTAGCTCGATGCGGAATATTTTAAGTGGTTACCAACCCATCTTCTGAAAAGCTTGCATTACACTTATTCCAGGGCAATGACATGAATAGATTGACATATTGTTGGTGCTGGCGTTAGATAGGTTAAAAAGGACCACCTAGTGATGCAATCTGGAGGCGATGGTGATTTTACGTGTGCCCGTTATTTTAATCATGGTTATGGTGACGCTATCATGCGGTGGCGGCGATTCAACCAATGAAACTACGCCCGCGAAATCGCATCAACTAAATTCCGTTCCAGACCACGTTATCCGCGCGCCATCAGCCGTTATAGAATTATTACTTATTGGAAATAGCCATAGCGCGGTGAATGATTTCCCTATTATCATCGAAAAACTTATTGCAACAGGGACAAATAAATCCGTTAATGTGTTTAACACCAGCGAATCGGCGTACCTTGCAGATAGAAGCAGAAGTAGTGGTAATACTTACGAATTAGTACATAGCAGGGATTGGACCCATGTTGTATTGCAAGCACAACGCTACTCAACTTCAGGTAGTCGCACCTATCCAACCACCGCGGCGCAGGAATGGGTGGCCTTACTCAAGAAGCGCAACGCTATTCCCATCATGTATCCGGAACATCCAAGACTAAATAATACCGAAGAAGGGTATAGAATATTTGAGCTTCACAGCACTATAGCGCGTTCAGCTGAAGCGTGTGTTGCTCCGATTGGTCCTGTATGGGACCTAGCCCTTCAATGGTATCCTGAAATGGCTTTGTATCAGGATGACGGGAATCACTTTAGCCATTTAGGCGCGTTTTTGTCAGCCCTTGTATTCTACCAAATTGTAACCGAACAACCTGTCGACGAACTGCCCGTTATTGATGGATTAAGCGTCGATAAGTCAACTCAATTGCAATTAAAACAAGTGGTGGCAGACTCATTGGCTATTTATCCGCCATGTGAATATCTCTAAATTACACGAATTTGCGTTTTCAAATTCTTTCAAGTCACACGCTTTTCGGTTGAAATTGTCGGTTTACTGTAAGACAACTATTGGTGCCAACTCAACGAATGGCTATACTTGCTGCCTGGATAAATTTAAGGCGCAATATGCATCAGCAACTTTTACCTGAATGGGAATCTTTAGAAGCGGTTATTCTTGCATGGCCCCACCAGAATACGGATTGGGCGCCCTGGCTGAATACGGCCAGACAGACGTATTTAACACTTATTGATCAAATTAATACTGCTGGCGTGGGTGTTATTTTACTTACGTCCAGTGACGATGTAAGTGATGTACAAGCGTGTTTACCCCTTAACGCAAAGGTTCTGATTTTACCCGCGGTTTTCAATGATACTTGGGTAAGGGACTATGCTTTTCTCACCTGTCACAAAGAGGGTGAAAATATTCCTGTTGAGTTTCGATTCAACGGTTGGGGGAATAAGTTTGACGCCGTGGAGGATAATAAAGTTAATCAGCGGTATCTATTTGACTTATGCCGCAATGAAGCAATCCATTCCAATATTGTGGCCGAAGGTGGCGCACTTGAAATTAACGCTACGGGTCACCTGCTCAGCACTTCGCTATGCCTGCTTAATCCCGAACGAAACGGCGATTTCAGCTTAGATCAGTACCGAGATGAGTTTGCGGCTAAGTTAGGGGCTACCCAAATCACTATTTTAGAACAGGGGCATTTGGAAGGCGACGACACTGACGGCCATATAGACACCTTGGTGCGCTTCACGCCAAACAACAGTCTGATAATACAAGCTTCGTATAATAGAAGGGATGATTCGCATTTCTCTTCGCTGGATGCATTATGCAAAGAATGTGCAGTGCAGTTACCGAATCATAGACAATTTCATTTGCCGTTACCTGCTATTTATAGTGCGGACGGTGATAGACTTCCCGCTTCCTACGCAAATTTTTTGATCTGTAATGACCACATTTTGCTACCTGTTTATCAACAGCCGGAAGATGACCTGGCCATTAGCGTAATGCAATTAGCGTATCCACATCATACTATTGTACCGGTGAATTGCGCGATACTGGTGCAGCAATATGGCAGTTTGCACTGTATCTCAATGCAGGTCCCCATCAACACACTTAAGGCCGAAGTGGTCTCCCAACTCAATAATGGAGTAAGCGTTTATGCGACCCAATAAATTGAAAATAGGCTTGGTTCAGCAGGCCGTTGCAGATAACGATAAACAGACTAACTGGCAAAAAAGTGCAGATAAAATAGCCCAATTAGCAAGCGAAGGTTGTGAATGCATTATGCTTCAGGAGCTACACAGCACGCTTTATTTTTGTCAGGATGAAAGTGTAGATGCTTTTGATTTAGCAGAGCCTATTCCCGGCCCGGCAACTGAGTACTTCGGTGCATTGGCTGAAAAGCACAATATTGTATTGGTCACCTCGCTTTTCGAAAAACGAGCCGCAGGTTTGTATCACAATACGGCGGTGGTATTCGACCGCAGTAAAGAGATTGCCGGTCGTTATCGTAAAATGCATATCCCCGACGACCCCGGTTTCTACGAAAAGTTCTATTTTACCCCAGGCGATATGGGCTTTACGCCAATCGATACCAGTGTTGGCAGACTTGGCGTGTTGGTGTGCTGGGATCAATGGTATCCGGAAGCTGCGCGTTTAATGGCGTTGGCTGGCGCAGAAATTCTCTTTTACCCCACCGCTATTGGATGGGACAAACGAGATACCGACGAAGAAAAGGCACGTCAGTTCGGTGCCTGGCAAACGATTCAGCGTGCACATGCGGTAGCGAACTCTTTGCCTGTGATTGTGGCAAACCGAACAGGCTTTGAAGCGTCTCCAGCTGAAAATGATCCGGGCATCCAATTCTGGGGACAAAGCTTTATTGCTGGGCCTCAAGGTGAAATTCTGGCGCAAGCTGGGGTAGATGATGAAACGACCCTCAGTGTTGAATTGGATATGGAAAGAACCGAGCATGTTAAGCGAATCTGGCCTTATTTCCGTGATCGTCGCATTGATGCGTACGACAATTTAACGAAACGTTGGTTGGATTAACACAGTTAATCTGTAGTAGATCATGCACAGGTTGATACATCATCTGACAGGCAGCTACAGACAAAGAGCGGACATTTGATCAATATTTTGAGGATTGTTGATGACATCGATTGTCACGTAGTTATCATCTTTTTAATAACGGGGTATAAAAGTAGGTGAACAGTCGCTGACAATAAGGCAAGAACTAACACAAATGCGGTGGGTAATACTGCGCCAAACGCTACCGACATGCCGAATACAAATCCAAGTATATATTGCGGTTGATAAACCCTCACAATGAGAGATATAGCGAGCAATATTAGCCCAAGCCATGATACCAGTGGCTTAATATTGTTAAGAAACACTACTGATACAATTATGCCAACTAAGATCGCCGATATCCATCCGGCAATTACTTTTTTATCAAAGGGTGAAGCTGAGTATTTTTCGTGTAAACCAGTGCATATGTATGTGAGCATTGGAATTAATAGTGCTCCCCAAGCGTTGGTCAACGAAGGCATGTTTTTGTCATGCAGAATATAATGACTAGGGATTCCTCCGTTTAAAAACTGAAATGCTAATAATAGCCAGATACCTAAACTGGCGAATAACGTCAAACCTATCTTTTTGCTCAAGAATACCGCTCCCTTATGCTATTTAAACTCATATTACCTTGCGGTTAGTGATATCAAATAGCAGTTTTTTGTAACAAGCTTTTCCAGTAGTTACGTTTTGAAATATTGTAAGTAAGAATTTCATCAAGGTATTTTTCGCCGTAGCGAAGAGAAGGTTGTCCTTTTCTCAAGTAAAACTCTGAATAATGTGATAACGCATTATGAATGCTTCGTTTGACCGTCCGAAGTACGTACACAGGAGACAGTCAGAATTGATTCAACCCTGAAATTGATTCTGTCAGGTCAAATTACGACTAATCCCTTGGTAATCACACTAATCCAGTTAATCTACTACAGACTAACTGTACAATCTTGTGCTGCCTGCCCGTTGCAGGTAGCTTTACTGCCTATCTTATACGTTTTCTCTCGTTGATTTGATAGATTGCCCCTTCATACATCAAGTAGCAGTGTCTGGAAGGTTTAGTCGCGTGGCGGGTTATCGCCTCATCGTTAACGTCCAGCCCCCCTGTATATTGACCGAATGAAGGCATAATAAGTAGATTATCTGTACGCACAAAACACTTTCCGGTCAAACGATGGCGATTTACCGTAACTTTACCTTTTGGATGGAAGTGCCCAACTATCTGATAGTGACTATCATTTTCAGGGTCATGTTCAACTTCAGGTTCGTGAAGTATATGAATGGACCCGACAACCACCCGCTGTCTTTTCTGACCAGGCAAAGTGACGGGTAGCTCTGGATCGTGATTACCTAATATCCACACCCACTGATTGGGCATATTGATCACCTCTTCCAGTGCGTGCCGATTTTCTTTCGATAGACGGTTTAACGCGCCTTTGTCATGAAAGCTATCACCAACACAAATAACCTTGGAGGGATTAAATAACTTAATCAGATTAGTCAGTCGCTGTAGGGTGGCATGTGTATCCAAAGGCGAAAGCGGATTACCCGACTGAAGTAAGAAGCTGCCTTTTTCAAAATGTAGATCTGAAACAAGTAAAGTGTCATGGGCGGGACAAAATGCCACACCCTCTGCATGCAACAACCAGCTTAATTCTGCAAGCTTAACCAAAACACCTTTTTTTTGTGTGACCGCTTCACATATCCAGTCAGCTGATACTGCCACCCAATAACTCCCTCACGTCTTCCATCATCGCTTCAGCTTCCGCATATAAGTCTGCTTGTTCTAGAAGCGCATGTGTGCCCGCCCCTTTGATCTGCTCGCTACGCACATCCAGCACAATCGGAATCGCCATAGGAGACACTTTTGGTAGGTTAATCAACTTGGTTTTTCCCACGTAGCGAATTAACATATCAGCCAGTCGCCGTAGATCAAGAAGCTCTCTTTCTGCATCCGCGCGGGCGACACTTAATAATATATGATCCGGGTCATATTCTCGCAGTGTGTCATAAATAAGATCGGTGGAGAAGGTTACCTGCTTCATAGTTTTCTGACTGCTATGGTATCGTTGTTCAGTCAGGCCACTCACCACAGCCACCTGTCTAAACGATCGCTTAAGCATAGGCGCTTGTAACATCCAGTCTTCCAATTCATCCCCAAGGATATCAGGTTGAAATAATGCAGACAGTTGCTCAGCGGAGATCTGTTTTATCGCGCTGATAGAAAGACCATAGTCTGTGACACTGAAGCTGAGTGGTTTAAGTCGCAGTCTTTCCATGCGGCGAGTAAGTAACATGCCTAAAGTTTGATTAGCTTTACGCCCTTCAAACGTATAAAAAAGCGTATAAAAGGTTTTGCGAAAAGGGAATTGTTCCACTAGCACTGTTTCAGGGGTGGGGATCTGTGAAAAGCCCGCTTGTAAATGTAACCATTCAGTAACTTGAACAGGTAATTTCTTCCACTCTTTTTTGTTATGTAGCAGCCGCTTTACATTATCCGCTAAAAACGTCGACATCGGCATTTGACCGCCGACATAGCTGGGAATTTTGGGATCTTTACCTTTCGCGGGACGGGCGTGTAACTGCATATCCCTTATAGCTTCGTATTGCAGAACTTCTCCTGCGAAGATAAAAGTATCGCCGGGTGTAAGCTGCTGGGCGAAATACTCTTCGACCTCTCCAATGATGGTTCCTTGATTTCCTCTACGCAATCGTTTTACCTTTAATCTCCCCGCTTCAACGATAGTACCAATATTTTGTCTATGTCGCTGCATTACACGTTTGTTAGCGGGTACAAGCTTTCCTTCGTCATTCGGCACTAATCGCTGATAGCGTTCGTACGCACGCAGTGCGCTTCCACCATCCCTAGTAAAACTCAGTAATTTTTGGAATTCTTCCCAACTTACCGCTTGATAGGGAGCAGCATTTGTAATCTGTTGATATATTTCTTTTGGGTCGATAGGCTCATGACAGGCACAATTAAGAATAAATTGCGGAAGGATATCCATCGCCCCAGGTTGCGGTGCGTCGCCATCCAGTTGTCCAGCATCGATGGCGTCAATAGCCGCCTGACATTCCAGTACTTCAAATCTATTGGCTGGCACTAAAAGTGCGATACTGGGTTCGTTTAAGCGGTGATTCGCTCGACCTATACGTTGCATCAATCGACTTACGCCTTTCGGCGCGCCCACTTGGATGACCAAATCGACATCGCCCCAATCTATGCCAAGTTCCAACGCCGAGGTGGATACAATGGCACGCAACTGACCAGCCGCCATCAAGGCCTCAGTTTTTCGTCGTTGTTCCTTACTTAACGAACCATGGTAAAGCGCTATAGGTAAACCAAGTTTGTTTTCCTCCCACAGCATTTGGAAAATTAGCTCTGCCTGGGCACGCGTATTGACAAACACCAAACACGTTTTCGACTGTTCAATGGCTGAGTAAATGTCACCCATAGCATATTTCGCCATATAACCACCAAATGGCATGCGGTTAGAAGACGTTAAAATACTGACTTTTGGTTTGACTGGTGAAGGAACGTTGATGATCTCTGCAGGTTCGCCGCTTCTACCCAACCAACTCGCAATAGTATGAGGTTCGGCGATGGTAGCAGAAAGACCGATGCGTTTAACATTTGGCGCAAGGACCGACAATCGGCTAAGGGCTAGCGCAGTAAAATCTCCCCGTTTATTGGCGACGACACTGTGTACTTCATCAATAATTATTCGTTCCACTCTGGCGAACAACGTGCTGGCGTCCGCATAAGACAACATCAACATAAAAGACTCAGGTGTTGTAAGAAGAATATTAGGCGGATTTTTCCGTTGTCGCTGCCGTTTATGTGACGGTGTATCACCCGTGCGGGTCTCTGCCGAAATTTGCAGCTCCATCTGTTCGATAGGTTCAAGCAAATTACGATGAATATCCTGGGTTAACGCCTTTAGTGGTGAAATATACAGGGTATGCAAGCCTTTTCGAGGCTGACTGTCCAATTCAAGTAAGCTAGGTAAAAATCCAGATAAGGTTTTCCCTGCGCCAGTGGGTGCTACTAATAAAGTACTTTGTTTTTTCCAACTAGATTGCAACATTTCCAGCTGATAATCGCGCAGCTTCCACCCTTTTCGAGCAAACCAATCTGCAAATTTTTTCGGTAAAATAGGCTTTCTCAACTTAATAGACTTGGATGCTGTTACGTTCTGATGCCTCCCTGCGATTAAAATTTAAATCAAATGTTTACGTTATGGCGTATATCAAAACATAGAAATTCAGGAGATGCCTTTTGCACCCACAGGAATGGATGTCAGTCGAGTCACCGGGATTATACTGTAAACCCGCGAATCTCTACATCGACCCCATGCAACCCGTTGCGCAAGCGATTGTTACCCATGGTCATGCGGATCATGCTCGTTCAGGTCACGGTTCTGTTTATGCCAGCGGCGATACGATCGCTATCATGCAGACCCGTTATGGTGAAGAGATGGCTAAACAAACCTTCGCACTTAACATGGGGGAAATAAAACAATTTGGAAAGACAAACGACCCCGTTTTAGTCAGTTTGCATCCGGCCGGGCATATTTTAGGTTCGTGTCAGGTAAGGATTGAATATCAGGGGAAGGTATTGGTGATCTCAGGCGATTACAAACGCAGACGCGATCCCACCTGTCCTCCATTTGAAGTGGTTCCTTGTGACGTGTTTATCACAGAAGCAACTTTTGCGTTGCCAGTTTTTACACACCCACCTATTGAACAGGAAATTAAGAAACTGATGGCGTCAGTCGCTATATTTCCTGACCGCTGTCATTTGATAGGAGCTTATGCATTAGGTAAGTGTCAGCGTGTCATCATTGGATTGCGTGAAGCGGGTTACCACAAACCTATTTATCTTCACGGAGCACTGATCAAACTCTGTAATTTGTATCAGGAGAAGGGCATCGAACTGGGTGAGCTCGTCCCGGTAAGTGACGTGGAAGACAAACAATCATTGGCAGGAGAAATCGTAATTGCTCCTCCTTCTGCGTTGGCAGACAGATGGTCCCGCACCCTTCCTAAATTACGTACCGTAATGGCATCAGGTTGGATGCAGGTACGCGCCCGAGCCAGACAGCGTTTAGTAGAACTGCCGCTTATTATTTCCGACCATTGCGATTGGCCAGAACTATTGCAAACGATTGAAGAGGTCAATCCCAAAGAAGTGTGGGTAACTCACGGCCGTGAAGATGCGTTAGTTTATCAATCCACCAAAATGGGCTATAAAACCAAAGCGTTACGGCTGATTGGTTACGAAGATGAGGATGAAACGGGCTAATGCAGGCTTTTAGCGAACTATTAGAGCAGCTGTATTATACCAGCAGTCACAACGCTAAAGCGGCGTTAATCATAGATTACTTAAAACGCACACCTGATCCTGATCGGGGGTGGGCAATCGCTGCTATCGCCGGTTCACTTCGCTTTGAATTTTTCAAACGAAATACGGTAAAACAGCTCATACTGGAACGGGTCGATTCAACCTTGTTCGATTTAAGCTACGACTATGTAGGGGAGATGAGTGAAACGGTAGCTCACCTATGGCCGGAACAATCAGCAACTGAAGTACCGCTACCTACATTAGGCGAATTAGTCGAAAAGTTCAGCCGCGCTACCCGCAAGACTGTACCTGAATTGCTTGCTCACTATTTATCATCAATGAACTCCGCCCAGCGCTGGGCGTTAATTAAATTAGGTACGAGCGGACTACGCGTAGGCGTGTCTGCGCGAAGTATTAAACAAATTCTTGCCCGCTACGGCAATAAGTCAGTAGAGGACATTGAACGGTTATGGCATGGCGTGGAACCGCCCTATACTGATCTGCTGGGGTGGCTTGAAGGCAAGGCTGACATGCCCGATATCAGCGATCAAATTACCTTTTCGCCAGTGATGCTTTCCCATCCATTGACCTTGAATGAGGTATTGCCTTGGGACAACAGCAAATGGCAAGTTGAACATAAATATGATGGCATCCGGGTACAGTTGGTAGTGAAACGCGATGAAAAAGCTTTGTTTAGTCGTAATGCCGACGACATCAGTCACTCTTTTCCCGATCTTCTAGAAGAGGTTTCAGCAGATGCAGTGATAGATGGGGAATTATTAGTGATGCACGGCAGTGACGTCGCCCCTTTTAATGACCTGCAACAAAGATTGAACAAAAAGAAACCGAACAAAATATTGATGCAAACTCATCCAGCTGGACTGATTGCCTACGATATTTTATCGTTAAACGGACAGTCACTCGTCGACAAGCCTCTGTCTGAACGACGCCAATACTTAATCGACTGGGTAGACAAGCAGCATTCTGCTCGCATTCAAATTTCTGAAACGCTGGAGACACCTTCTGAAGCGGCGCTTAAATCACTGCACGAGTTGGCCTCAGAAAACCTCGCGGTAGAGGGATTAATGCTAAAACGAATTGATAGTGCCTACGTACCTGGCCGTCCTAAAGGTCAGTGGTATAAATGGAAACGCGATCCTAAGATAGTTGATGCAGTGATGATGTATGCACAGCGCGGACATGGCAAACGCTCGAGTTACTATTCCGATTTCACCTTCGGCGCATGGCAGGGTGACCAACTACTGCCGATAGGTAAGGCTTATTCGGGATTTACTGATGAGGAATTGAAAAAGCTGGATAACTGGGTAAGACGCAATAGCATCGGCCGCTTCGGTCCGGTACGCGAAGTAAAAAAAGAATTAGTGGTAGAGGTTGCATTCGATGCCGTGCATCCGTCGACTCGCCATAAGTCCGGTGTCGCTATGCGTTTTCCACGTATAAACCGTATCCGTTGGGACAAACCAGCGAGGGAGGCAGATACTTTGGAAACGGTAGTGGATCTTATTGAACCAAAGGAAAAGGAATGAATAGTCTTATAATCATACTTTCCACAAGTCAGTCACACTGTTTAGCTGAAAGTTTTGATATATAAGGCTTCCACTTTATCCCTCGCCCATTGTGTTTTGCGCAGGAATTTCAGCGACGACTTAATTGAAGGATCGTTCACAAAGCAATTCACTCGGATACGTTCATGTAGTCCGTCCCAACCATATTGGTCAACCAGTTGAGTCAATATTTTTTCCAGCGTAAGACCGTGCAGTGGATTGTTTGGTTGTTCGTTAGGCATGTTAAACTCTATTAGGTATCAATTAGTCACTAATGATGTGTGATGGTGTACCGATGTTCGGTCCGTTACGCGTATTACATCAGTTACATTCTACTATTACAAACGTGATTTTAAATTAGTGAAAAACTGTTACCGCTGTTCAGGCGATAAGTTGCCGATTGCACAGAAGCCGCATGGGAGACTGCCGTATCTTTAAGCCCCAACAAGGAGTCTATGAGTATGCTTAAGTGTGTTTCCCGACGAGCGAAGTTAACGCCATTGAAATTGCTGGCGTGCGAGATCGCACCTTTAATTGCTGTTGGACTTATAATAGTGTAGCGGGTGAACCATCATCAGGCGATTTCAGATAGGCTGCCGCAGCCGCCATCCTCTTTTGGCCTGCTTGCACAACGAGCCTAATCCTGCAAAAAAACCACGAAACACAGCCGTATGATTTTAGGGCCGAATTTCATTATCGAATTGTGCCGGTGTGAAATGGCGCCACTCTTGAGTAGGCTGTCCATCTGGTTGCTTGCCTTTCCTCTCAAACGAATTTTAAGCCAGGCTTTACCCGGCGCCATTTGATGCGCTAACGGATTACACCAGATTGAATTATGATTATCTATTTTATGTGAACGAATTACACGGCATCGCAATCCAGTTGAAATTTCAACATCAGGCTAATCCGTGTCCAAGATTTGGTCGTTCCAAAGAAAACCTATTCCGCAGACCAGTTCACTCTCATCACCTATCCCCTAAAATACAAAGCTTTATGATTGCGAAGTTATTTTATGAAACACATTTATTGGATTAGCTCCCTGATACTACTTTTTTCTCAGTGTATCAGTGCTGGTGAAACAACGAGATTTGATACGGGCCCCATACAGTTGGCGAAAGCTTATTCTACTGAAATCAAAGTGAGCGACTACCTGATTAGCGAAAAATTAGACGGTATACGCGCTCGCTGGACAGGAAAAATGCTGCTCAGCCGAAATGGAAACAAGATTAACACACCAGCTTGGTTTACTAAGGGCTGGCCCAACGTAGCGATGGATGGTGAACTCTGGACAAAGCGGAGTGATTTTCAACGGATCGCGTCAATTGTGCTCAGCGACATCCCTGATCAGCGTTGGCAGGAGATCAGAATGATGTTGTTTGATCTGCCAAATGAAAACACGCCTTTTTACCTTCGCGTTGCAAAAATGAAAAAGCTTATTGAACAAACAAAAAACCCCACCTTAGTAATGGTTCCACAAACCACAATGCGTTCCACTCAACAATTAGAAGCAAAACTAAAAGCCGTCACCAATGCTGGTGCGGAGGGGCTGATGCTTCATCACAGGCACGCATTGTATCAGAATGGCCGCACCAATAAGTTACTAAAAGCTAAACGTTATGAAGATGACGAAGCAAAAGTTATTGCTCACTTGGAGGGAAAAGGAAAATTTGTTGGCATGATGGGTTCATTATTGGTCGAAACCCGGGAGGGAATTCAATTTAAAATAGGCAGTGGTTTTACACAATCAGAACGGGGGGCACCTCCGCCTATAGGTAGCTGGATTACCTTTAAACACTACGGTGTTACAAAGCGTGGTATTCCTCGCTTCGCGAGTTTTATGTATGTCCGCCCCCACAAGGAATGACCTGATATGAATGGGCCCGATAGAAGTTACCCTCAGAAAGTCGACCTATTGAGTTATAGCATTAGAGGAGAAAGCCATAAACAGCAGATAGCGGTTATTGCTCGAAAAGGGCCTACAGCCATCTTTACTATGCTTGGATTCGGTATAGGCGCATTAATTTATTATATTTTCGGCGCAGAAATTAGAGTTGCCCCATCAAAAATCAACCAGGTTTTCTTCATATTAAATGGTAATCGTGGTTAAAGCGAAACGCCAATTGGGCTTTGAACCTATAAGAATGATGAGCTAAACATTGGGAAAAGAACGATATACAGACCAGCATTGAAGTAAAAATTAATTCACCAACCGTGTACACCGGTAATGTGGGTAACGTTATATATATGCGAATACATTTTTTCACAGACCTGCATGTAACTGCGCGAGAAGTGCTTGTATACCGACTTAAATAGAGCAGAAATAACCGCTAGTAATCGCCACCTTTTTTCACCTTTGTCTTTTTTCAGAAAATGATTTCCTTTACAATCCGGGCGTCTTACAGGAAGACGTACAAACATGGAATATAAAAAAATGAAAAAAGTTATCTTAGCAACGTTTATCGCATCAGCAATGCTAACTACTGGCTGCGCGACAATCTTAACAGAAGACACTCAGCAAATTAATGTGACCACCTCTAATGGGGAAAGCGTTGAAACAGTTGTTGATGGGCAGTCTCACACAGTTCCGGGTATCGTGAACGTTAAGAAAGAAAATAAAAATAAAGTTCTAGTAGTTCAAGATGAGAGATGTACATCTGAAACTGCTCTAAACAAAGAAGTTGAATCTGCGTTCTTTGTTAATATTTTATCTGGTGGAGTGTTTGGTTCTACTACCGACTACTCGACAGAAAAAATGTGGAAATACCAAGACAACGTTTCTATTAACTGTAAATAAGCGTGTATTATCCTATTAAAGGAAGTCTTTGGGCTTCCTTTTTCTATTTTTTCTCTTTTTCCTGCCTTAGCCTCCCTCACTCCTATGGCTCATTACTCGAACAAGTCGACAAAAAGAAGCTATATGAGCATTCAGTGTGGCACCAACTTATCCATTTTCATGAAGGCAGTCCAATCAACCCGAAAAATAATCTATACGTAAGTGGGGTTCCCGCCAATTCGCGAATGGAGATGCACAGAACTTTAGATCTTATTATTAATCATCCTGCTAAAGCCTGTAACTATCCCGCTCGCAAAAGATTTTTAGAAAAATTCTTAGCCTTGAAAAGTGGTACTCTTTCACCAGTAAAATGTGAAGAATACGATGAGTACGCAGCGCAAGTTCCAGTAGATGAACTTTCTTTAGTTTACGCTGCAGAAAATGTGACTCAGGCTAGTTCAATGCTCGGTCATATTATGCTTAAGCTTTCCGGAACAAGAGGAAATGGCATACCTGTCGAGCATGGTGTTACCTTCTTCACAGAGCTAGATACCATAAATGTTCCATTTTTGCTTTGGGAAACATTATATGAAGGAAAAAATGGATACTTCAAAGTCGGACCATTTAACGAATTTTCGAATTATTACCTGAATGCTGAAGCCCGCAATATTTGGGACTATAAAATAGATGTTGAACCGTTCAAATTAGCACTATTGAAAGACCATATCTGGGAACTCGGAAAAAGTGAGTTGTACTATTATTTTCACAGCTATAATTGTGCTACCGTTACACAGATCCTCATTTCATTAGCAACAAATTCGACCTTTACAAAAGAGTGGTTAACTCCGCTAGATGTAGTTAAATTCGTCAATGATAATAACGTAATCCAACGAGCACATGTGACACCTTCTACTCAATGGAGACTGCGTTCACTCTCTGAAGAGATTTCTAATCAGAATACTAAAGTCATCAAAGATTTTATAACGAAGGAAAAGGCGCTACCACTTCATTCTGGCCAAATCATTGAATATGAATACGCAAAAGCTCTGAACGAATTTATGTATAAGACTGACGTAATTAGTCGACAAAAGTACCAAGGAAATAAATTTGACTTAGAGGAGTTCGGCACAGCTTTACCTGATTATTCGATTGATGCGGCCGACTATAAAAATCCCTTGAATGTATCGCCAGAAGCTGAAATTTCTATGGGCCTTTTGCATCGAGAGCAGGTCAATTGGTTAACCATAGGCTACTTTCCGGTCGCCAGTACATTGGACGACGACAAACGGAATGTTTTCGGTGAAACAGCTTTAACATTATCGTCCGTAAAACTGCTAATAGATGTAGCAAGGCAGAATGTAGAATTAGACTCTTGGAAGATCTACGACATGAAATCCCATATTCCTTTTGATACGGTAACAAAGGGAGTATCGACTGGGTTTTCTTTTGGCTTTGAGCAACGATTACGCCCGAGTATAGGATACAAATTGACGAGTTATATAGACGTCAGTAGTGGTATTGCATTTGAACCACACACTGACTTAGGGGTATTCGCACAACTTAAGTTAGGTGCATCAGCTTCTGATTCCGCAGCGTGGGTATACGGTAAACTAACGCTTGGCTCACACCTTTATGCAATAGGAAACAGCAAATTACGTGTTGAGTCTTCATTTATGTTTAATGACTTTAACTCTTCACATGTTAACCAAGCCTATACGCTACGCTATATTAAATACTTCAAAAAGCAATGGCTAGTCACCCTTTCGGCAAGTAAGGAGAATTTTAACCAGAACAGAGAAGAAGTATACGGATTAGAGCTTAAGTATAGATATTAGCGTTTTCAATAGAATATTTTATGTAATGAGCTTGCCAAATAACTTCGCTATTATAGAAAACTATCTGCCACTATAAGTCCTAATTAGCAGTCTCTCTACTATAGATAAGAAGCATAAATGCACCCGCTCTAATAGATACCGAGCCTACAGGGGCGGCTGGTTTGCCACGCAAAGCATGTAGTTTACCAACACATTGGTACCCGCCGATTGAATTCTTTTTTTAATAGGGCATTCCAATTTGCGTTAAAAGCGATAACAGTTAATTCGATCATCAAACTTCATCGATGTATTACGCTCAGCACGCCTTCCATTCAGTACTTCAGTGAAAAAACTTCTTACCGATTCATTTTCGCGGACCGCAAACATTTCGTGTGTTCTTTCTACTTTTGCACCATTGGTAAAATCGAAATAGATAGCGGCGCGAGCATTTAATTTAGTGGCACTACGTCCTAATCGATCTTTTTGAAAGTTGGTGTCCGACCATTTCAGCACATAATCATTTTCGTTAATCGTAACGTATACCCGCTTCCCAGCTTGGATTTTGTCAACCCAAAGCCTATGCCCTTCATTGTCAACGTCTGCCTGGCAAAGGATAATATTTTCAAAAACATTTGTTTCATCATCGTAGCTTGTGCCACTCACATAACTTTGAAACAAGAAGTTTCCCAAGCTGTAGGCCATGAAAGACAGCTTTACCCCACACCGTTGTAGTTCCTGTTTACTAAAAGGCTCCTTTAGATATTGCCCAAGTTTCTCTAGTGTGGCATCCAACGCGCTCACAGATGCTTGCGCGTGTCTTCGCGCCTGACGATATTCACTCGTTGGAAATCCGCCCGGGTTAGAAGGCCAGGAAAAAACGATAACTTCTACGCCGTGTAAATCTTCAATTCGCTGCGCTTTTTCAAGATTTTTTACAAAAGATTGATTAAACCCGTGCACAAAGAACAAGGCGTTTCTGCGGGTCTCTATGAGTCGATCTCGAATTTGATCGAAGATTCTACGCGAAGGAAGGTTAGAGGCTTTTAAGTTGTTTGGCTCATTCACTAAAGATACTTTCCAGTGTTCGCCATCTCGTTCAGCATGGGCGAGACGAATCTCGTTAGGTCCTTTGGCATTAACATGATCGCCAAAACCATTCTCGTTACCCACTCCATTATTAAAATTTTGAAAATTTATATTTCTATTGGTGATAATTAGCATAAGGTTTTTCCTTTCCATGTTAAGCAACTCGCTAACCTCAAGTTGGATATTATTGGATTGCAACGATAATTACATTCGCACGTAAATACTCATTTATAAATAGACGGGGCAGCAAATGTAGAATTTAAGATTTAGTTAATAATAAGAATTTCTACACGTCGGTTTTGTGCGCGTCCGTCAGGTGTTTCGTTGCTGGCAACCGGCTTCTCTTCTCCGAAGCCTTCGTAGGACAGCCTTTCTTGAGAGATTTTCCCGACTTTATTTAAAAAGCCAGCAACTGTCTCTGCCCGATTCTGGGATAATTTCATATTTAGCTCATCACTCCCTGTAGCGTCGGTATGGCCAGATACGCTCACCTTGGAATTTGGGAAACGACTTACTGCTTCAATGATTTTATTGAGTAAGGCAAAATTAGATGACTCAATTTCACTGCTTCCACTAGGGAATGCGAATCCATGAGCGCGGATTAATACATTATCTCGTTGTCGATATACGGTTGCTTCACTATCATCAAAAAGTGACTGAACACCTTCAAAAAGCGCGTTATTTTTTCGTTTGGCTTGTTGTTCTTGCTCTAATTCCATTTGCGCAACAAGTAGCTCAGCTTCGCGTTGTTTTTGCAATTCGGCTTGTTTTGCTGAAGCCTGTTCTCCCGCTGCTCTAAGCTGGTTTGATAGTGTGGTGATTTGGGTATTTAGCTGAGCCACTGTTGCCATTTCTTCCTGGATCCGCGCGCTGGCTGCCTGCACTGTGTCTTTATAAGGTTTATCAAACGCTAGTTCTCCCATTAAGGGAGCGAGCGCCGTAGCGAATTGGTTTTGAAACCAGACAATTTTTTGCTCTTCGCTAAAGTCCGCATTATCAAAATATTCTTCAAGCGCAGCAACGTATTGTGCTCGTTTCGCCAGAGCAATAGCTTGATTGGAGTGAATATTAGCGCGTTGAGTATTGGTGCGGTCAGCCTCTAACGTATTTAATGCCAATTGGTATTCATCATAGGCTTGGCGAAACAAAATGGGCGTTCTGTCATCCAGGTCTTCGCGCTTAGCCTTATCCAACCAACGTTCAGCTGTACTCAACATGTTTGTTTTAAGCGCAGCAAGCTCAATCGCTAAAAACTCATTTTTGAGTTCGCTTATATTACGTTTCGCCCGTTCATCATCGCCTTGCTCAAGTTGCGCAAACATCATTAGCAGCCGTTCATCGGCGTTGCTAAATCGCTTTCCAACGAGTGAATCAGCATTGGCTTCTATCGCACGCTCCCTTGCAGCAATAACTTCATCAAACACGTATTGCGCTTCTGCCGCTTGTTGTTCAGCGGCGACTACATAATCTACTACTTGTTGAGCACTGTTTGTTGCTTCAGGATTATCGTTCGTCGCTTGCTTCGTAGCCTTCTGGTAGGACGAGCGCGCTTGTTCGATGTGTTCAGGCGCATAGCGTTGCAGTCGCTGCGATTCAGCACGCCTTATTGCTTCTTCAGCCTCTCCCACGAGGGGATATTGGATAGTTATTTGACTTGCTGTAAGTTTAGTTTGACTAGCGCAACCCAGCAGTAGCCCTGAACCAAGAATCAACGCCAACATTAAAATTTTCATCGTGTGCTCATTTTCTAAATTAGATTATCCAGAACGTTGTGACATTTATTGCCAAATCTTTAGCTATTACACGGCCATTTTGCCAAATGACCACCGTCAAAAATGAAGACATATTTATCGTCACTTTGTCGCCGCGCCTACGTAGCAGCATTCGTCTACTTTGTAAGGAATCTAAAGGGTTTGCTAATCGCCCACCATGCAGATTAGTAAACCTCATAACGCGTGCCCTACTCTGAAAATACGAAGAAGGGACAAATATGAAACTGCAAAGACCTACACGTTCTTACATTTTTACCACCTCACTTAGCGTAGTACTTTTTGAAAGAGGTGCAAATCAACGCTAGTGTTGAGCGATATCGAAGCCGCACTGGTATGGGTGAATAAACTCACCCACTTTGTTGAAGTATTAATGAACCGCGAAGACGACGTTAAGCGTTCAGCCGACCAATCGATGTGATCTTTAGCGTTCCTGTTGACCTTGTATTATCACGAAGTCACGAAAAAACTCTACGCTTTTGCACTTTCCCGCTTGCTGACTTCCGCATGCCATCGGGCAAGATTAGAATGTTCTTCTGCAATACGAATATCTACCACTCGCCCAAAGTCAATCGCGCAAAGGGCGGTGATATCAGCGGCAGAGAAAAAGTCTCCCGCGATAAACTGAAATTCACCTAATCGTCGATCAAGTAGCTTCATGTATTGCTGCGCAATTTTGCCCGCTTCGTGTCCGTATTCTGGAATGGGTGTCATCCGGTCCCTAAAATAACCAGTGGTGTGCTGAAAACACATGCCTATTTGTAACATTAACGCTAGTTCTACCTGATGTTCCCACATAACCACTTGGGCATTTTCAACTGCGGTAGTGCCCATAAGTGGAGGTTCTGGAAACTGTGACTCAAGGTAGGTATATATGGCAGTACATTCGCTAATACAGGTACCATCATCTAATTCGAGTACAGGAACTTTACCTAGTGGGTTTTTCGCCCGCATTTCCTGCGTCAGGTTTTCACCCTTTTGTAAATCCAGTTCAACCAGTTCAGCCGTAATAGATTTTTCTGCCATAAACATCCGCACGCGGCGAGGATTAGGAGCCTTGTGCATCTGATACAATTTCATCGTAAATCCCTCTTCATTTGATAATGTTCTGCCAAGATACCGTATTCGAGTGGCAAAATGATAGTATGCTGTCACACTTAAGGTAACTACGAAAAAAGTGTAGTGGGTAATAGATGGCGAACGCAAAAAATGTATTGGGCACACCCCTGAAATTGTGTTGTGGTAATTCAGGTTATACGCGTGAAGGATTCTGTTATGTCCCCAACGATGATATTGGCAATCATAGTGTCTGCGCGGTGGTAGATGATGCCTTTTTGGAATACTAGTTAACGCAAGGGAATGATTTGATAACATCACGGCCAGAGATGCAGTTCCCCGGGTTGAAGGCTGGTGATCGTTGGTGTTTATGTGCTATTCGCTGGTTGCACGCCTATGAGGCGGGCGTCGCGCCTAAAGTTAATTTGGAGGCAACCCACGAAAAAGCACTGGAAGTGATTCCGTTGACTTATCTTGAAAAATTTGGCATCTGAAAAATAGATGGCATTTCATTGCGCGGGATGGTGCTGGCTAAGCGCGATAGTGACGATTGAGCGTCTGGGTGCGTTCCTATTTATAGGGTTGATTAAGAGGCCACCGCTTTCGCGGTGGTGACGATTGGGCACGGTGGTGACGATTGGGCACGGTGGTGACGATTGAACGTGGTGGTCACCCTATACCACTTTTGTCACCGTATAATGCAGTAGCGACAAAAATAAGTGAATTACTGTGGTGTCCGTATCACCAATAATCGCGTTTCTGTCATATCTTCAATGGCATAGCGGATACCTTCCCGACCCAATCCTGAATCCTTCACCCCACCATATGGCATGTTGTCAACTCGCCAGCTGGGCACATCGCCTATAACGACGCCTCCCACTTCAAGCTTGTCCCAGGCCCGGTTAGCTTTGTATAGATCCCGTGTAAAAATGCCCGCCTGTAATCCGTAACGGCTATTATTTATTTCATCCAGCGCGGCGTCAAAATCATCAAAAGGGTACAATACAGCCACTGGACCAAATGCTTCTTCTGCACTGAGATCGGCATCTTTTGGCACGTTCTCCATTACTGTCGCTTCTAACATAGCCCCATTGCGTTCACCCCCACAGAGTAAGGTAGCACCCTGTTTCTCCGCGTTTTGAATCCAGCCTTCCAATCTTTTGGCTTCAGATTCAGAGATCATAGGCCCGATAAACGTATCTTTGTCTGAGGGATCGCCAGATTTCAGCGCTTTTACTTTTTCCACGAATCGCTGCTTAAAGTCATCGAAAATTGAGCGATGAAGTAAAACACGTTGGACGCCTATACAGCTTTGACCTGACTGGTAGTAAGCGCCAACTATTATTCTTTCGAGTGCGTCTTCCAGGTCGGCATCTTCATCGACAATACAGGCAGCATTGCCACCTAGCTCTAATATCACGGGCTTCTTCCCGGCCTTCGCTTTTAGCTCCCATCCGACATCCGGCGAGCCCGTAAAGCTCAATAATTTTAAGCGTTCATCGGTTGTGAATAGATCTGCGCCATCACGGCTACAGGGTAGAATCGAAAAAGCACCTTTCGGCAAATCAGTTTCAGCTAGGATTTCCCCAATAATCAGTGCTCCTATCGGCGTTCGAGAAGCTGGTTTTAAGATAAATGTACATCCGGCTGCGATAGCCGGAGCCACCTTATGAGCCGCCAGATTTAGGGGAAAGTTAAACGGTGAAATGAACGAACAGGGCCCAATAGGAACTTTCTTGGTCATGCCCTGGTAGCCTTTTGCGCGTGCAGAAATCTCTAAGTTAATTACTTCGCCGTTGATACGCACTGATTCTTCAGACGCTATTCGAAATGTATCTATTAAGCGGGTCACTTCTCCTTTAGCATCCTTAATAGGTTTACCTGCTTCGATACACAAAGCGTCTGCAAGCTCTTCTTCGCGTTCCTTAAAGCGTTTTATACAGTGATCCAGCACTGCCTGTCTTTCAAACGGTGACATGGCGGTCATAGCCGGTTGCGCTTTTTCGGCGGCGGCGATGGCCCTATCAATATCTTCAGCATTAGCCTTTGCAACCCGGGTAGCCACTTCCCCTGTGTACTTATTCGTTACTTCTAGATCTTTATTTTTATAAACTGCTTCGTTGGCTAAATAAAATGGGTAGTTATCCTTCATATTTGCTCCTTATAGCTGGCTGCTTAGTTCACGAATGGTGTTGTTAAGCGTCTTATCATTCATGCTGTAATCCACGGGACAATCAATAACATGGACCCCCGGAGCGTTTAAGCAATGTTGAATGCGGTCACGTAATGCTTCGGTAGATTCAATGCGCCACCCATGGGCACCATATGCATTAGCATAGGCTACAAAATCTGGATTTGAGTAATCCAAGCCAAAATTACCAAAATCCATGTGCGCCTGTTTCCACTTGATCATTCCATAGGCATCATCGCGAAGAATAATAACCACTAAATCTAACTTCAGTCTGACGGCGGTTTCTAATTCTTGACTGTTCATCATAAAGCCCCCATCACCGCACACACTCAATACAGGTACATTTGGGTTGACTAATTTAGCTGCAATCGCAGAGGGGAGACCGGCCCCCATGGAAGCAAGAGCGTTATCCAGCAACAAGGTATTGGGTTCATAGGCCGGATAGTTTCTGGCAAACCAAATTTTATACACCCCATTATCCAGCGTTACGATGCCCTCAGGAGGCATTACTGATCTCACATCCCGTACAAACCGTTCTGGTAAGATCGGAAATCTGTTGTCATCTTCCGTTTCTCTACGATGACTAACGTACGCTTCATGCACATCCTGATAGAAATCCAGTTTCCAGGCGCTTTGTGGTGTAACCCGTTCTTTGATTTGCCAAATACTATTGGCGATATCGCCCACTACCTCTAATTGCGGAAAGTAAACCGGATCAACTGCTGCAGGGTCGAAGTTGACATGGATAACCTTCTTGCCGTCGTTATGCATAAAGAAAGGAGGCTTCTCGACCACGTCGTGGCCGACGTTTATAATGAGATCGGCTCGCTTTATTGCTCGATGAACAAAATCACCGTCTGATAAAGCAGTGTTACCCGCAAATAAGTCATCCCCTTCATTAACTACGCCTTTACCCATTTGCGTGGTGACAAAAGGAATTCGCGTTTTATCGATAAATTCTCGCAGCATTTTCGCCGTTAGTTTGCGGTTGGCGCCCGCCCCGATAAGGAGCAGCGGAGATCGTGCTTTCTCAATCATGCTTACCGCTTCATTAATCGCTTTATACTCGGCAATGGGCCGTCGTGAATAACTTGGGGTGAGCAGTGGAGCCGACGTGTTTTCGTCTGCTATATCTTCTGGTAATTCTATATGAACAGCGCCAGGCCGTTCTTCATGCGCTATACGAAAGGCTTCTCGAATAATGGATGGAATACGGTCTCCACTGACGACCTGTGTGGTGTATTTTGTAATGGGCCGCATCATATCGACCGCATCGATGACTTGAAACCTTCCTTGCTTACTGGTTTTGATCGGCTTTTGCCCGGTGATCATCAACATTGGCATGGCGCCCAACTGGGCATAGGCAGCTGGCGTAACCAAATTCGTGGCCCCCGGCCCAAGGGTTGATAGGCACACGCCCACTTTGCCCGTTAACCGGCCATAGGTAGCGGCCATAAAACCAGCACCTTGTTCGTGCCGCGTGAGGATAAGTTTAATAGAAGAAGTTCGGATCGATTCGAGTAGATCTAAATTTTCTTCACCCGGAATACCGAAAATGTACTCTACACCTTCGGCTTCCAAGGCTTTGATAAAAAGATCAGAGGCTTTCATTCAGTTGTGCTCTCCTTTTTATTACTCAGGCGATTTGCCTAAAGTAACAATAAGTACCGAGAACAATAGAGATAAGATCGATTTAATTAGCGCCCTCTAGCATGAGCGCACTAAAATGATTCAGTTAATATACTTTTTCATTCCAGGACGCTAAAGTTTTTTGGGTGTTCGCATCAAGCTGGGTTTTATTTTCCTGCACCCACCATTTTTCCATTAATTTTACGTTTGCGCGATTTGCCTTGTAAAAGAAATCCACTACATCACCAACGAATGGAATAAAGCCAATACCAAAATCTAATGCCGCATTGCGCACCATTTTAGTTATTAACGATTTAGGCATACCCATTTTTTTACCCAGATATACTATGCGCATTGATGCAGCTAACATAGCAGCGTCCCCTACTCCAGGTATCAAGCCGACAATGGAATCTAGGCCGAATTTAAAGGGTATAAAAGGCACTTTAATTGCTGTATCCAACGTATTGGCCATTTTCTGTGCCTTCAGAAGTTCCTGAGGTGCTTTTGTTTGGTCCACTATTGCGTTGCTCCGTGCTTTTTTGATAATTCAGATCTCAATGAAAGTTCATTATCAATACGCCATCCTTGAATATTTTGCTCAATTATCGTCGTGAGTGCCGCAATGTGATTAGCGTGTGCATTTAACGCAGGGATATATTCATACCGTTTTCCACCCGCTTCCATAAAGTAGTCACGGTTCTCCACGGCTATTTCTTCCAATGTTTCTAAACAATCCGCGGAAAAACCAGGACACACCACTTGTATGGACTTTATTCCTTCACCTGGTAACGCTTTAAGCCTAAAGTCAGTATAGGGCTGTAACCATTCTTCTCGACCAAATCTTGACTGGAAAGTTGTTTCGTACTGTTGTTCATTTATGCCTAACGATGCTGCTAAAAGCCTTGATGTTTTATGGCAATGACAGAAGTAAGGATCGCCATTGGTTAAATAACGCTTAGGAATGCCATGGAATGAAAAAATAAGTTTGTCAGCTTTGCCGTGCTTTTCCCAATGCTGACGTACACTGGTTGCCAGCGCTTCGATATAACTGGGGTGATCGTGATAAGCATTTATAAATCGAAAATCAGGTAACCAACGACGACGAGTGAACAAGCTGGCTATTGCATCAAACGTGGAGCCAGTAGTGGAAGCACAATACTGAGGATAAAGCGGCAATACAATCAATTTCCTGACGCCCTGGTCCAGCATCTTGTTGGTAACAACATCGATCGCAGGGCTGCCATAACGCATAGCAAAGTCCACCACTATGTTATCACCATATTTTTCTATCAATTTAAGCCGAAGCGCCGCTGTTTGCTGTTGTGTGATGGTAAGTAGAGGTGAGCCTTCATTTGTCCAGACCGTACGGTACGCTTTCGCTGAGCGCCTAGGCCTGATATTCAAAATGATGCCATTTAATACCGTCCACCAGATCAGTTTTGGTACTTCAACCACTCTAGGGTCAGATAAAAACTGTTTAAGGTAACGTTTTAACGCCTTTGGCGTGGGTTCATCGGGTGTGCCCAAATTTGTAATCAATACGCCAATTTTATCGTTTTGTTTATGCGTAAAGCCGGTCGAATTGATATATTTCATAATGGGCAGGCACCCTCCTAAATGTTTTACTAAGGCTGATAATACGTTGCTGCACCTGGCCCCACTGGCATACCCAGTACAAATATCCAGATATAGAATAATAGTGACCAACCCACCATAAAGACCAATGAATAAGGTAGCATGGTTGCAATGAGGGTACCCATCCCTAAATCCTTTTGATAACGCGCGGCCATCGCGAGAATAAGGCCAAAATAACTCATCATCGGCGAAATGACATTGGTAACGGAATCACCTATACGATAGGCAGCTTGAATGACCTCAGGAGCAAATCCGATCAGCATTAACATGGGAACAAAGATCGGCGCTGTTACTGCCCACTGCGCTGAAGCACTGCCCAACGATAAATTCACGATTCCACACATAATGATGAATAAGATAAAAACTTCAGGACCATCAAGGCCGAGAGTTTGCAATAACGCGGCACCTTTTACGGCTAATACGGTTCCCAGATTCGTCCATTTGAAAAACGCGACAAACTGCGCAGCAAAGAATACTAAAGTGATATAGAGACCCATTGCCCCCATACTTTTGGACATGGCATCAATGATATCGCGGTCATTCTTCATAGTTCCCGCTACACGGCCATAGACAAATCCAGGCACAGCGAAGGTAATAAATATAAAGGCCACGATACCTTTCAAAAAGGGCGAACCTGCTACCTCATTCGTTTCGGGGTGCCTCAATATCCCCCATTCTGGGACGACAGTAAGCGCTAACAAACCGCACATTACCGCAAATGACACGCCCGCCCATTTAAGTGCACTTTTTTCTTGGGCAGTAGGTGGCTCCATCGTTTGCTTTTCTAAATGTACCGAAGCGTCTTTTTCATCAAACTGGCCTAGCCGTGGTTCGACAATTTTTTCAGTAACCAGAGCGCCCAATATTGCGACTAAAAATGTACTGATAAACATAAAATACCAATTCACCTCAGGCCCTACGGAATACATCGGATCGATCATATGGGCGGCGGCTTCGGTGATACCGGATAATAAGGGGTCAACTGTTCCGAGTAACAAATTCGCACTGTAGCCAGCTGACACCCCCGCAAAGGCGGCTGCAAGTCCGGCTAACGGGTGCCGCCCTAGAGAATGGAAAATCATGGCAGCAAGAGGTATCAAAACCACGTAGCCTAGTTCAGACGCAGTGTTTGAGATAATACCCGCAAACACAATGGCAAAGGTAACTACTCTTTTTGACGCGTTCATTACCAAAGAACGTAAAGCGGTAGACAGTAATCCAGAATGCTCCGCGACTGATACACCTAATAAGGCGACCAATACTGTACCTAAAGGAGCAAAGCCCGTGAAATTTGTAACCAGTCCCGTAACAATACGCTGTAAACCTTCAGCACTCATCAAGGAAATTACCTCAATCATGCCGTCTGGGTCACGCCCTTTAGCATCCAAGGGACGGGGATCCGCAACCGCAATATCAAAATACCCTAGAATTCCGCTTAAAATGACAATGAATACGGAAAGTAAAGCGAATAAGGTGACTGGATGGGGTAGTAGGTTACCTAACCATTCAACAGTTGCAAGAAAACGTGAAAACCAGCCTGTTGACGCGGTATTAGTCATAGCTTGGCTATTGGAATTTGAAGACGACACACTACTTCCTCTGACGTTAAGTGACAAAGCACTTTATTGTTAACTCTAATCAGTGTTGTACATTGACTGAATATATCGCGCCAATTCTTTTGCATTACTGGCTTATTTTTGGGGATATTCTAGCAAGATTCTCGATACTTATCAGCATAAGTTAATTTAACGCCGTTAACCTCATTAAAGGCTATTTAGTATCGTTTAATTCAGTAGGTTAGGCAAAACAGATTTATTTATTGCGAGGTAAATCAGGTTTATATTTAACGATAACCATTAGCATTATAAGGGGTTTATAGCTCAATACCGCTTTACATTCTGGAGCAAAAAAAGCCGGTGATTACACCGGCCTCAGGTTGTACAGTGAGCTATTGCCCGTCATTCTTACCATTCATATATTTAAAGAAGTCGTTATCTGGCTGCACCACCAGTATATCTTGCTTACTGTTAAAGCTGCTACGGTAGGCGTCCATGCTACGTAAGAAACTATAAAACTCAGGGTTCTTAGAATAGGTATCGGCATAAATTTGGGCTGCAAGCGCATCACCTTCACCTTTAACCTGTCGTGCATTTCGTTCAGCATCAGCAAGCATAACGGTAACTTTCGCATCAATGTCTGCTCTGATTACTTCTGCTTGTTCTTGTCCTTCCGATCTATGCTCTCTGGCGACCCCGGCACGCTCTGCTCGCATGCGCTGGAATATGGAATTACTCACTTCGGTGGGTAGGTTGATTTGCTTTACCCTTACATCAACAATTCCGATTCCCAGTTCATCTGATGAAGAAGCTGCTTGTTCCATCGCTTGGTTCATTAGCGCTGAACGCTCCCCAGATACAATTTGGGCAATGGTACGTGCGCCGAATTCAGAGCGTAAGCCGTTATTTACTTTCTGTTTCAATAATGCTTCTGCTTGAAGTTTATTGCCCCCTGTCGACAGGTAATAACGAGCAAAATCCTTGATCTTCCACTTTACGTAAGAGTCAACAATTAAGTCTTTTTTCTCGGACGTAACAAAACGGTCAGGAGCATCATCAAGTGTTTGAATGCGCGCATCCAGGTGCTTAACCGTATCGATAAGCGGAATTTTGAAATGCAATCCCGGCTCAAATACTTTGGTTTCGCCAGTTTCTGGGTCGCGATCGACCTTACCAAATTGAATTACAATGGCACGCTCGCCTTCTTTGACTACAAATAGAGAGCCAGACGCCAATACGCCAAGTATGATTAATACAACGATCAATAAGTTTTTCATGGCAATTTACTCCCTTCCATTCCTGAAGCGACTTTCTCGTAAGCCTGATTCATTTTGAGAAGATTGGTCACGATCTATCGTACTTTGATTTTGTAACCCTTGTAGAGAGTTACGCGAGCGCTGTGGCGATATGTTGGACTGACGTTCCATGATTTTATCCAGCGGTAAATACATCATACTGCTGCCTTTTTCGTTGTCGACCAGTATTTTACTGGTGCGGCTGTATACTTCTTCCATGGTTTCCAGATATATACGATCCCGCGTCACTTCAGGAGCTTTCTCATACTGAGGTAGCAGCTCAGCGAAACGCGCTACTTCACCCTGTGCTTCAAGGATGACACGCTCTTTATACGCTTGAGCTTCTTCGTTCATACGGTTTACCTGACCACGTGCACGAGGCTCGATTTCACGGGCATAAGCTTCCGCTTCTCGAATGAAGCGTTGTTCATCTTCCTGAGCGGATATGGCGTCATCAAATGCATCTTTAACTTCTTCAGGGGGTCTGGCATCTTTGAAGTTCATATCTAAAATCGCCACGCCCAAATTATAAGGTTCAAGGATAGACTGGAGCTCTTCCCATACACGCTGGCGGGTTACTTCACGGCCATCTGTTAGCACATCGTCCATGGATGAATGACCCACAACATAGCGTATAGCGCTATCCAATGCCTGACTTAGACTCATTTCTGGACTGGTAACAGCGAATGTCCAGCGATAAGGATCAACGACACGATATTGCATTTCCATTTGTACGCGAACCACGTTTTCATCTTCGGTCAGCATCGAACCTGAAGAAGCCTGGTCGCGAATAGATTGCACATCAACAGGAATAACTTTATCTATAAACGTGGGTTTCCAGCGTAATCCTGGTTCAACTTGTTTGTAGTACTGGCCAAAGCGTAACACGACTCCACGCTCGGCTTCTCGAATGGTGTAGAAGCCGCTAACAAACCATATAACCACTAGCAGGCCAATGATCAGGCCAATACCCAATTTACCCATGTTCGAGCCTGAGCCGCCTTTACCGCCGCCAGATTTCCCGAACTTGCCAAATAAATTTTTGAAAACATCATCCAAATCCGGCGGACCTTGATCCCGGCCGCCGCGATTTTTCCACGGGTCGTTATTTTTGCCACCCGGCTCGTTCCAAGCCATGCTATTACTCCGTAAGTGGTTTTAATTAAGTTTCTTTTTTAAGAACATTGTTGAGTTTAGCGCTTAATGCTGTGCGACAAAAGAAGAGATTCCGTTATCCAGTCTTTTTTCCAGCCTGTTCCAGTCAACAGATGGCATGCGGACTTCTACAATCCAGTCACCTGTCGAATCATACACTTCACTATCAATGCAATTTAATTCATACAAAACGCCGCGCAACTGACTTTGGGATGGTGGTATACGCAGTGTATAGCTTACCATGCTGCGTCCCAGGCACTCAGTTAATGCCTGATGAAGCAATTCGACCCCTTCCCCTGTCTTAGCTGACATCCAGACGCGAATAGGCGCATCTTCATCGTCACGATCTATACGTGCGACAACGCCATCCATGTTATCAATCTTATTACAAATGATCAGTTGTGGAATTTCATCTGCATCAATCTCGTCAAGTACAGCGTTAACCTCATCCATGGTATCGCGGTGGTTCGCTTCACTGACATCGACCACATGCAAAAGTAAGTCGGCTTCCTGAGTTTCTTGTAACGTGGCTTTAAACGCTGCAACCAGATCATGGGGCAAATGTCGTATAAAACCAACCGTATCCGCCAAAATAGTGGTACCTACGTCCTCTAGTTCGATTTTTCGCAAGGTCGGATCTAAGGTTGCAAAAAGTTGATCTGCAGCGTAAACGTCAGAATGCGTAATTTGATTGAACAACGTTGATTTACCCGCATTGGTATAACCAACTAGAGAAACAGTGGGAATTTCAGCGCGTTTACGTGAACGTCTACCTTGCTCACGTTGTTTTTGAACTTTTGCCAAACGGCGCAAAATGGCTTTAATTCGCCCCCGTAACAAACGTCTGTCGGTTTCGAGCTGAGTTTCGCCCGGTCCACGTAAACCGATCCCCCCTTTTTGACGCTCCAAGTGCGTCCAACCACGGATCAATCGGGTAGAAATGTGCCTTAACTGAGCTAACTCTACTTGTAACTTGCCCTCATGTGTACGCGCACGCTGGGCAAAAATATCCAGAATAAGACCGGTACGGTCAATCACCCGACACTGACATATAGCTTCGAGATTTCTTTCCTGAGAGGGTGAAAGTGCATGATTAAAGATAACTACGTTGGCATCATACGCTTTCACTGCCGAAGCTATTTCTTCAGCTTTTCCAGAACCAACAAAATATTTAGCATGCGGAGCCTGGCGCGATGTAGTAAGCACATCTACCGCCTCTACTCCTGCGGACGCAACTAATAATTCGAGTTCGGCTAGATCTTCCTTAGTATTCTCATCAGCAAAATGGACATGAACAAGTACAGCCTGCTCACCGGCTTTATAACGGTCAAACAAGCGTGATTCCTTCTAAATTATTCACCTTTGTTATTATCGGATTCTCCTTGGGTAGGCATCTGAAATGCTCTCGATGGAACAACAGTCGATATCGCATGCTTATATACCATCTGGCTGACAGTGTTTTTAAGCAAAATTACAAATTGGTCAAATGATTCAACTTGCCCTTGCAGTTTGATACCGTTCACCAAGTAAATGGAAACCGGAATACGCTCCTTTCGTAACGCATTCAGAAATGGGTCTTGTAAAGATTGCCCTTTAGCCATTTGTATTCCTTAATTTTTATTATTCCAATGAAAACAAATGTTTTCACCGCGACTTACTATTTATATCACAACCTACAGCTTAACGATCGATTTTTGCTAAAATTTTAGCCAAATTATTGTTGGCAAATGTGTCCAGCCAGTCAAGAGCTTTCCATCCCCGCAACCAGGTAAGCTGTCGCTTAGCCAATTGCCTGGTCGCAATAACACCTCTTTCCTGCATTTCCTTATAGCTAAGCGTCTGATCAAGATACTGCCAAACTTGTCTATAACCTACTGATCGTATAGCGGGTAAATCGATATGAAGATCACCTCGGTGATAGAGATTTCTTACTTCTTCGACAAACCCCACCTCAAGCATGTTCTTAAACCGTCTTTCAATACGCTCATGCAGTACTGCTCTATCCTGCGGTGCAATAGCGAATTGCGCTATCTCAAAGGGCGTTTTAATCACTTCTTGCTGTTGCCAGTAAGTGAGGGATTTCCCTGAACTACGATAAACCTCAAGCGCTCTGGTTAAACGTTGTGGGTCATTTGGATGAATGCGAGCAGCACTGACAGGATCAACCTGTTGTAGCTGCTGATGCATCGCACTCCATCCACTGGCTCGTGCTTCAACACATATTGCTTGACGAATTTCTTCGTTGGACTTAGGTAAGGGCGAAATTCCATTTATCAAGGCGTTAAAGTACATCATCGTACCACCTACCAAAATAGGAAGATTTCCCCGTTGATGAATTTGGTTAATGAGCTGATTTGCGTCGTTGCAAAATTGTGTGACTGAGTAGCTCTCACTGGGATCGAGAATATCGATTAAATGGTGAGGACATATTCGCCGCTCTTCTACGGTGGGTTTAGCGGTACCTATGTCCATATTTTTGTACACTAATGCAGAATCAACACTAATAATCTCACTAGGAAGCTGTTTGGCTAACGTTAGTGCCAGGTCTGTTTTCCCGGAGGCAGTAGGCCCCATAATCGCAACCACAGGAACCGCTTGAGTTTTAGTATTCACTCACTGCTCCCATAACGCGAGCAGTCTAGCGGTAGAAACAACGCCTGCGTTATTTAATACCATTTGTTCTTGTTCCTCTACAGAAAATGTTTTAAACCATTCCCAGCCTTGTTGGACAAGGTGCTGATCCAATCCTGTATCTTTATGAATTATTTCTAAAAACATTGTCTCGGCGCTATCGGATTCGCTCCGCAATAATAGTGGAAAGAGCTTAACCCATGGTAGATGGCGGCAGCCAGCCGGAACGTGTTGTAACCGGACTTTCCCAGCAACTCGGTCAATTTTAAAGTGTACACCACGTAGCAAATCAATTTGTGGTTGGTGAGTGGTCGGCATTTCAAGGGCGACAGGCATCAGTAAGGGTTGTGAGGTGGAAGCAGCGTTTATTTGGGCAATGACTGATTTAGCAAACACCAGATAACTTGAAAGCAAATAGGCCTTATCGTTAAGGATGAATAAGCGATAATCCTCAGATAAGCTTATCGATTCCAACTCAGACCTTCCAGCGACAGACTCATTGTTGGTAGTTGTCATTAACGCAGTAAAATAACTATTATAGTTGGCCTGCCCGCGAGGTGTCGCTACGGAGGCGCGGCTCGTTGAATTACCTGAACCAGCGTTTAAATTAGTAGGTCTCGCTGCCGGGGTGGGTATTCTTTCCTGTACAGAATGTGACAAAGGCTGAATGTAATCATGATTAGGTTGATGCTGATAGCCTTCTAGATTATTCATACCAGACGGTTCTGGGTTTAGCGCCTGACTGACCACCTGTACAAGAAAATCATGAATGAGGCGGGCTTGCTGGAAGCGAACTTCATGTTTTGCGGGATGTACATTTACATCAACATCTCGGGGGGGGACTGTTAAGAATACGACGAACGCTGGTTGCTCGGCGATACCCCAGGTCATTTCATATGCTTGCCTTAGTGCATGCAAAATCAATTTATCACGCATCCCACGCCCATTTACAAACGAAAACTGACAATCGTTACTGCTACGTACTTCACCCAAGCTGCCCAGCCACGCTTCGATTTTAACGCCATCATAATCTGTTTTTAAGTATGTACTGTTACCAATAAACTTTTGCCCTACCACATCGGCAATTCGTTTACTTCTTTCTTCCTGAGAACGGGTAACCCATCTGCGTATTGTCTTTGCGTTGTGTCGCAACGTAAAGCCCACGTCATTATGGCTTAGCGCAATTCGTTTGATAATGTCGTCGATATGCTGGAATTCTGTTTTTTCTGTGCGTAAGAATTTACGCCGAGCGGGTGTATTATAAAAGAGGTCAGCGACATCGATTGTAGTGCCATTGGGATGGGCTGCTGGATTAAGCTTAACATCCATATCGCGACCATGACAATGGGCTTGCCATGCTTGCTCTTGTCGTGCTGGTTTTGAGGTTAACGTAAGTCGACTAACCGAACTGATACTCGCCAATGCTTCACCACGAAAACCTAACGATAAGATTTGCTCTAAATCGTCCAGGGTAGCTATTTTACTAGTCGCATGGCGGCTCAAAGCAAGCGCTAACTCATCTTTGGCGATCCCCTGTCCATTATCGCGAATTTTTATTCGTTTATGCCCCCCTTTCTCGATATCAATTTCAATCTGAGTTGCACCTGCATCAATACTGTTTTCGACCAACTCTTTCACTACCGACGCAGGACGTTCAACCACTTCGCCAGCGGCAATCTGGTTAGCAAGTTGGGGGGGGAGAAGTTTAATGGGCAACGTAGTATCCGTTACGGTTAAGTGCTGGGAATAGTAAGCACCTGGCCAATTCTGACCACATCAGTGCGTAAGTTATTAGCTTCTTTGATACTGCTTACTTTGACATTATATCTTTGCGCCAGCAATGAAAGGGATTCACCGCTTCGTACTTTGTGCGTGCGATTTTTCTCTTTCCACGATGCCCAAAGCGTACCATCGGGCGGCACTTGCATGAAATATTTTTTTATAGCGTTAAACATGGATTGTGCTAAGCGCTGTCGATGTGCGGCCCAGTTAAGATTTTTCTCTTCCTGAGGATTTGAAATAAAACCTACTTCCACCAAAATGGAAGGAATATCGGGCGAGGTTAAAACAGCCAGGCTCGCAGACTGCGGGCGTCGTTTATGCATTTTCGTAATTCGGCGCATCTCAGAAATGACTTTCTCACTTAGATCGTAGCTGGAAGCCATGGAGTGATCCATAGACAATCCTAAAATAGTTTCTGCTAAATAGCGTTCAGATGCTTTATCTGTAATAACTTCCGCAGCGCCGCCCAACAGTTCTGAATGCCGTTCGGTTTTTTCCATCCAGCGACCCAACTCTGTATCAGCACGACCCATCGATAAGACCCATACCGAACCACCGCGGGGTTGTGGGGTAGTGAAGGCATCTGCATGAATAGATACAAACAAATCGGCTTTATTTTTACGCGCTTTTTCTGTTCGCTGATTCAAATTGACAAAGTAGTCACCATCACGGATTTGTATGGCTCGCATACCCGGTTCTGCATTCACTAGTGCTTCGAGCTTTTTGGCAATACTTAAAGTAATATTCTTCTCATAAGTGCCTTTCGGACCCACAGATCCAGGGTCTCTGCCGCCGTGACCAGCGTCAATAGCAATAAGGATATCTTTATCACGGGTGTTACTGGTACTGCTCACCAAAAAATCTGCAGAAGGTGCATTACTGTCTACTAAATCAACCACTAACCTATGCCCAAGCCCTGCAGCTGGCGCTATAGGGAAAATAGTTGGTTCAGCTTTTCTTGCTAAATCGATAACAAGCCGAGCTGAGTGATTATTTTTCGGCGTCGAATAGCGAATTCGTCTGACTAATGAACCTAATTCATCCTGACTGGTTAGGCTGGTAATATCACTGGTTCTAGCTAAATCAATGACTAACCGATTGGGGTTAGTGAGGGTGAAGTAAGTGTATTCAGGTGCGTTTTTTAAATCAAAAACAAGACGGGTTTGTCCTTCTTCCTGGGACACTCTCACCGCTTGAATAGCATTCTCTGACGCCTCCATCGGTAAAGCAATTGCCCACAAAACTAAACCTAACAAGAAGCCGCGCCACATACTTCGCCCTTAATTGATCAACTATTACTTCATAATCATGATTCGGCCTCTACGTGCCGTTATTTAACTGGGAAAGCAATGATTTTCCAGTATCACTTGATGCCATCAGGGCAAAATCCCGTGTATCACCATGCATCGCTATGTTAATCGTAATGTCGGCCGATGCCAAGCACCCGCTTCCTTTCTGCGGCCATTCGACAATACACAATGACCGTTCAGCAAAGTAATCCCGGATCCCCATAAATTCTAGCTCCTCAGGATCCGCTAAACGATATAAGTCAAAATGATACACAGACACATCACCTAAATCATAAGGTTCAACAAGGGTATAGGTGGGACTCTTAACATTTCCGTTGTGGCCCAGCTGCTGAATCAAATAGCGAGTAAACGTAGTTTTTCCGGCACCTAAGTCACCGTTAAGATAAATAACCAGCGCGGCAAATCCGGTTTCTTTCCACCCATTGGCTATTTGCGACGCTAATTGTTTAGTATCGTTTTCATTTTTAACGCATATTGAAACATTATTACTGGCCATATTGTTCTATTCTAGTGGGTGGTTTACTGGTTTAACAAGTTACGAACTGCTGCAAACAAATCGCTCGCAATCATACCACGCTGACCATATGTTTCAGCAACCTCGTCGCCTGCTTTTGCATGTAAGGTGACACCATACTTACACGCAAGTTCTGTGGACATACCTTGTGCTAATAAAGCACCTAAAATTCCACTTAGCACGTCACCGCTGCCCGCTGTGGCCAACCCCGGGTTACCATGGGCGCAGACCCACGTGGTTGATTCGTTATCGATAATCGTGCCTGCCCCCTTGAGCACGCAAAGCGCATGGTAACGTTGCGCACACTGACGCGCGTAATTAAAGCGTTCACCCTCTATATCTTCTACCGACACACCTAATAATCTGGCCGCCTCACCTGAGTGGGGGGTTAAAATGCAATCATTGATGGTATACGCTGTCGCTTGTTTACTTAGTAAATTAAGCGCATCAGCATCTATGACCAAGGGTTTGCAATGATGCTGGCAATGCTTTAGCGCCATTTGGAACGCTTCTTCGGCCCAATCATCCTGCCCCAGGCCTGGCCCTATAATCACACACGTTGACCATTCCAGTGCTTTTTCCAAGCCCTCGTCTGTAACCATCAGCTCAGGTCTACCAGCACTAACCTGAACTACTGAACTTGAATGCACATAAGTGCGTACCATTCCCGCTCCGCTTCGTAATGCTGCTTCACTGCTTAAACGAATGGCGCCGGCAGTTCCTTTATTGCCTCCTATACATAACAACCGCCCGTAAGAGCCTTTATGGCTATTGATGTTTCTGGGTTTCATACTATCAAATTGTTCAATTGTCAGCACCGATGCACAGGATTTGGCAAGAGACTTAAAGGCTTTACCAATACCTAAATCATCGAAGGCTAGTTTCCCACAAAACTGTTTGCCCGCACCTGTGGTTAAACCGATCTTTATGCCCACCAGGGTTAGGGTGACATCTGCCTGAACACACTGCCCCAATGCTTGACCGGTGTTAGCGTCTAATCCTGACGGGACGTCGATACTAATCACAGCCACATCTGAAGCATTGAGGTTATCAATGATTAGGGAAAATTCTTTTCTGACCGCACTATTAATTCCCGTCCCCAACAGTGCATCGACGACTAAATCTGCTTGTTCTAAATAGCTGTTGGAATAAGTTTCTATTTTTCCGCCTGTGCTTAACCAGTACGCTTGGGCGCGTCCGGCATCCCCGTTAAGTTCACGTTCAGGTTCAACAGCACACAAAACAACCTGTTTTCCGGCGTTTTTAAAATGCGTAGCGGCAATATAGCCGTCTCCTGCATTATTGCCCTGCCCTACCAATACCAGAATGGATTGCGCGTCTGGTACAAGTTGCTCGCTTTGACGAAACACCGAAGCACCAGCCCGTTGCATTAACGCAAACATATCACAGCCACTATTTTCAGCTGCGGTGCGTTCATTATCTCGAACCTGGTCGGCCCGATAAAGTTTGTATGGTAAACTGGTCGCGATTTGATTATCTAGCATGAGCACATGTCCACTATTAATTCGGTAGATTTAGTCCAATTAGCAAACGATATCAAGGCTTGGGGTCGTAAGCTAGGATTTCAGCAAGTCGGCATTAGTGATATTGATTTATCGAAACATGAAGCCGCTCTGCAAGCGTGGCTGGACAACGGTTACCATGGCAATATGGCTTACATGGAAAGTCACGGCATGAAGCGCGCGAGGCCAAATGAGCTGGTGCCAGGCACTTTACGCGTAATAAGTGTGCGCATGGACTACCTCCCGCCAGATGCTTCTTTTGCCGCCAACCTTAAGAATGAAAATAAAGGCTATGTCAGTCGCTACGCGGTAGGTCGCGATTATCATAAGCTAATTAGAAAGCGACTGAAAAAACTCAGTGAAAAAATTCTTGAACAGTGTAGTCATCTGGAAAGCCGACCCTTCGTCGATTCTGCACCGGTGCTGGAACATGCTCTCGCAGAAAAGGCGGGAATAGGATGGACTGGTAAACACTCACTTACGCTCAATCGCCACGCAGGGTCTTGGTTTTTTTTAGGCGAACTATTTGTCAATCTACCCTTGCCGGTCGACTCCCCTGTTGAAGAAGGCTGCGGCTCTTGCACAGCATGCATGACTATTTGCCCGACGAACGCTATTGTCGCTCCTTACAAAGTAGATGCAAGGAAATGTATTTCATATTTAACAATCGAGTTTGATGGGATTATTCCGGAACAGCTGCGAGAATTAATGGGTAACAGAATTTATGGATGCGATGATTGTCAGCTCATCTGTCCATGGAATCGTTATGCTTCAGTGACGGAAGAAGTAGACTTCTATCCGAGAGAAAAATTGCATGGTCGGCCATTAATAGAGTTGTTTGAATGGACTGAAGAAGAATTTTTAACCAATACGGAAGGTTCGGCTATTCGCCGGATCGGTTATCAAAAATGGCTACGCAATATCGCGGTGGCTATGGGTAATGCACGTTATGATGAAGCCATTGTAACCTCCCTGATTAATAAACTAGGCGACACCACTGAGCTGGTCAAACACCATGTAGAATGGGCCCTATTAAAACAAGCGCAAAACAGGGCAAAAACAGAAAAAGAAAACGTAACCTCGCGCAAAACACTAAGGTTAACCCGAGCGATAGAAAAAGGCTTGCCTCGGGATGCATAGTACCATTTTGCAATAAGGGGGGGATTAGTCAGCGTACCCATCGCATCCTACTCACAGGCTCTTTGAAGGCTTGAAATAGGATATGCCTACAATGAAGGCGTATGCCATTTGATCTTGTGCAAAACGCGAGATGTTTTATAAAAATTCGGTGCGTTTTACCGATTGAATAGTCTGTTAATTTTACTTTTTACTTTTTACTTTTTACTTTTTACTTTTTACTCGTTGGTATGGCACCGATCCAATTCGTTCCCCAAAACCAACACAAAAATGAAGTATCAAGTATCAAGTTAAGGAACCACCCAAACGTCTTCTCGCGTGAAAATGCTATGAAGTCGTCTTTCTGTCGGTGAGATGAAGAATGAAATGCGTTTGCGAGTCGTCGCTACTGGTATTGCTCGAGGTGCTACCAAAAGGATACCAATCCTGTTGTTTCATTTTTTCCATCATTGTTGCAAAATCCTGGTCCTTGCCATCAAACTGGCCCACAAGATTACATTGCCTGGCATCGCACCTAACGTGATGGAAATACACCTTATCCCCATCTAGATGTTGTGTGAAAAAGTTTGTTATTTGGGTAGCTATTTCAATATCAGAACCTTCATCCCGATAGTTATCCACAAAGTCTTCCATAGCTTTATTACTTTCGAATTGGTGCTGTGACGTTTTTGCAACTTTATCAATGACGCCCTCCACATTGGAAGGTGTGTCCTTAGCACTCGGCTTTTCATTTTGCGGATGATCGCTGCTTTTTTTATTTACCAATATTTTTTGCGCACTTGCAGGTATTTCAGCGGCAGTCACTTTATGCACGACCTTATCTGCTAAAAGCCTATCTGATTCTTCATTGGAACTAGCCAAGCGCGCTTTTTGTGCATCGCTGATTTCTATCTTGGCGTGATAATAACCAAACTGATAACCAGCAATCGCTATAAAAATGACAAGTGGAGTTAACATCCAAACTTTCATGTACGTGCCCTGCTAATATTTATTTTTGATGGTATGGTCTGCTTAGTTGGTGAACAGCTTCTACAAACACGCCAGCATTTTCGGGTGGAACATCCAGATGAATGCCGTGTCCCAGATTAAATACATGTCCGCTGCCATATCCGTAGCCAGCCAAAATGTCGGATACTTCTTGTTGAATTCTTGCTGGTTGCGCATAGAGCATGGAGGGATCCATATTACCCTGTAATGCCACCTTGTCACCTACTCTTTTTCTTGCCTCTGCAATATCGATTGTCCAGTCCAGTCCAATCGCATCACATCCGGTGGCCGCAATCGATTCAAGCCACATACCACCATTCTTAGTGAAAAGCGTGACGGGTACTTTACGGCCATTATTTTCCCGTGTTAAACCGTCTACAATTTTATGCATGTATTGTAAGGAAAATAACCGGTAATCACGTGGTGATAAAACCCCACCCCATGTGTCAAACACCATGACAGACTGTGCACCGGCTGCAATCTGGGCATTCAAATAAAGAATGACGGAATCTGCCAGTTTATCTAAAAGAGTATGCAGCATATCCGGTTCTGCAAAGGCCATCTTTTTTATTTTAGTAAACGCTTTGCTGGAGCCACCTTCTACCATGTAGGTCGCTAGCGTCCAAGGGCTGCCGGAAAAACCAATTAGGGGTACATCGCCGTTTAGTGCCTTTCTTATTGACCGAACTGCATTCATTACGTATTGCAATTCTTGTTCAGGATCGGGTGTACCTAGCTGCTCGATATCGCGGGCAGTTTGAATGGGTCGTTCGAACTTAGGGCCTTCACCCGTCTCAAAGTATAGTCCCAACCCCATCGCATCCGGTATGGTAAGAATATCGGAAAACAAGATCGCAGCATCAAGCTTAAAGCGACGTAAAGGCTGAAGGGTGACTTCGGTTGCGAGTTCGGTGTTTTTACATAATGACATAAAGTCACCCGCTTGCGCCCGGGTCTGTTTATATTCAGGAAGATACCTTCCAGCTTGACGCATCATCCAAACCGGGGTGACATCAACAGGCTGTTTTAGAAGCGCACGTAAATAACGATCGTTTTTTAAATCAGAACCCGTTTTTGAAGCGGAATCGCCTGCCATAATTACCCCTGTTCATAGATACTTTCTTTGCGAGCCGCGCATTATAGCAACTTTTAGCCATTGTTATTAACGAATAACCGTAAAATTTTTTATCGCCACATATAACAGAAAAACAAATAGTTAATAAGTTTCGAAACATTTGTCCGATAAATTTTCATACAAAAATTTGCAAAAAAAGTAAGTGTTTGCTACAACTATATCTACCGAACATAAAGAAGCCCGCTAACGGGACCGGTCAAACTACTTGAAACCCTGTGTTTATTGCAGGGTTTTTTATTGCCGATTTTTCACTGCCTGAATCAATTGACCAGCGATTGAGAAAGTGGGCGGAATCAAGGGTAAGTTGTCCAAGTTGAACCACTCTGCTTCAACTATTTCGGTTTTATCTATCTGGATCTCACCCTGTTTGTACTTAGCTATATATCCCACCATGAGTGAATGAGGGAAGGGCCAGGGCTGCGAACCAAAGTATTCCAAGTTTTCGATTTCTACTCCCACCTCCTCTTTCACTTCCCGATGCACTGCTTGTTCTAAACTCTCCCCACTTTCAACGAACCCAGCAAGCGTAGAGAACATACCACTTTCTTTATGACGCACACCTTTGGCTAATAGAATTTCATTATCTTTGTATATAGCCATAATCACGCAGGGAGACACCCTTGGGTAGACACGATGAGAGCAATGATGACAATGGATTGCGACTTCCCAATCTACCTTTGTTGTAGGCATTCCGCATTGGCCACAATAGCGATGGGTGCGATAAAAATGGGTATATTGCCACGCCCTGGATATCACGCTAAATTCTAAAGGGAACGCCATTAGTACGCTACGCAGAGAAGCGGTGTTAAACGGTAGCGTCGCTATGTTCTCGTTACCCAAATCTATGACGTAATGATGCGAGGAGTAATTCTCGTTTTCGAGAGGAAGCAATTGGTAAATTGAATCCTGATGGTGGTGTAATTCTTGTAAATTTTCCCATGCTGCGACGGGCGGTAATTGCGTTTTCGGGTCGATTAACAATTTTCCTTCGCTGAATAAAAGCCATCTAGCGGTTTTTCCTATAGCATGTGAAGAAAGCTTTTTTAACATCTAACGACCCTATAATTGTGCTGCTGTCCACTCATTATTCCTACAATATTAACTCATTGACAAGCGAGAAGAATGGATTGAACATACCCGCATACTGGCGGATAGTGTAAGTAACTGTTTATATGAAATATTAGAAAATTGTTATAGATTCATTGTCAATAAGTTTAATTGGTCTGATACCTGCTGGGTGTTATACTCAGGAGAATAACAAATGCACTGTTCACGATTGCCTATACGGCGGGGTTAGCATGTTAAATAAGTTGGAAAAAGCAAAATCCAGTTGGGGTGGCCGTTCTGAAACTATCGATAAATGGCTTCAGGAACGACAATCTCTGCTGATAAAATACTGCGATTTGGCGGGTTTAAATCAACCGGACGCTTCCAAATTACCGACGGCTAACGATGTGAGCGATTTTTGCGCGGTGCTGATGGACTATATTTCTGCAGGCCATTTTGAAGTTTACGAAATGTTGGTAAGTGATGACGAAGCAGGGATTCAATTAAAACGCACTGTCTATCCACAAATTGCGCAAACTACCGACAATGCGCTACGCTTCAATGATCATTTTGCGGAAGCGCTTTCTGCAGAACAAGCCAAAAATTTTGATAGCGAATTAGCTGATTTAGGTAATGTGCTTGAGGAACGGTTTGCACTTGAAGATCGGCTAATTCATCACATGCACCAGAAAACCAAAAGCGATAACACACTGACTTCTGCATGAAGTTGTACATAGATTAAAACGGGTTGGTTCGATTTTAAGCTGATGAAACATGCTACGATAATATCTAAAGCTAGAGCGTACTGCGATAAGCGGGGAGCCCGCTTCACACCACTGCGTGAAAAGGTATACCAGATCTTATTGGATAAACATGGCCCAATGGGCGCATACGATTTACTGGACAACCTTAAACAAACTGAATCGAGTGCAAAACCCGCCACAGTTTACCGCGCATTAGACTTCCTACTTGATTTTAGCTTCATTCATCGTTTAGAGTCCACCAATGCTTTTGTTGCTTGTCACCATTTTGGTTGCCAGCATCCTGTTCAGTTTTTGATCTGCGATAGCTGCGGAGACGTGGCTGAAATCCAGTCTGAAGGGTTACAGGATACGCTGGAAAAACAGGCCAAGAGTCACGGTTTTAAAGTATCTAAACAAACTATTGAAGCACACGGGTTGTGTGCAGAATGCCAACTTGCTGAATCAACCAGCTGTGAGGAACCAGTTCATGAAAGCTGATTTTGTAAACCCTTTTATTCAAGGCTTGCTGAACGTAATGTCGACTATGGCACAAACAACGCTAACGCCGGGCAAGCCGCAGCGTAAGCAAAGTGATGTTGCTAAAGGCGACGTGTCGGGCCTAATCGGGATGGTGGGCCCGGATGTGAAAGGTTCAATGTCGATCACTTTTGATGAACAACTTGCACTAACTATTATGGAACGGATGGTGGGTGAAAGGCCTGGCAAAATAGATGCAGAGGTGGGCGATATGGTGGGTGAAATTACCAACATGATATGCGGCAGTGCGAAACGAGACTTGGGCGAAAGAGGTTACGAGTTTGGTATGGCTACCCCTATTGTGGTCTCAGGCAAATCGCACTCTATCAGCCACCAAGTTGATGGCCCTAAAATTATACTGCCTTTTATGTGTGACGAAGGCCACGCGCATCTGGAAATCTGTTTCGATAAATAGGTATGTGGTACTCTAGCACCCTATCCCTCAGTCCAAAATCTCGTGGGTTTCACCTTGTCACCGATGAAATAACGTCAGCCTTACCGCAAATTCAAAAAATCGAGATGGGGCTGTTACATCTCTTCTTGCAACATACCAGCGCCAGCCTCTGTATAAATGAAAATGCCGACCCTTCTGTGAGGCGTGATTTAGAACAGTGGTTTAATCGTAACGTCCGCGAAAATGAACCTTACTATGAACATACGTGTGAAGGAAGTGACGACATGCCCGCGCACATTAAATCCAGTTTGCTCGGTTGTGAACTGTCTATTCCTGTGAGGGATGGAAAGTTACAGCTGGGTACATGGCAGGGTATTCTCTTAGGCGAACACCGAGACCACGGTGGGGCAAGAAAAGTCGTCGCCACATTATATGGTTCAGAGTTCTAACTGCATTCTTAAGGCGCTCACCGCCTTCCATCCTAGTAAAATGGCATAACCTGTGCTTCCTCTGTGTTGTTTACAATACGAAAAAGGATATGGAAATGCACACAAAATTACACTTAACATCCATTTGTCTTGCCTTCCTTTCGGCGGGCGTGGGTGCACAGGATACCCAACCAGGGCCTGCTTACGATAGCTGGCTAGGATTATACGGGGCAAAGTATAACGGAGATACTAACAAAAGCTCTCCCTTGGGCGTGTATGATAATGGCCTTGAGCGTGGTATTGAATATGGCTTCAGGATGGACAATAAGTGGGGCGGACGTTTTGAGTACAGTAATTTAAAACTAGATTACAGGGTCTCTGCAAACCTTACACAGGACCAGGGCCAGATGTTCGGCGCAGATGCTCTCTATTTCCCGAATAATAGCGATACATTTTTATTTGCAGGTTTAAGACGCCAGCACCTACAAGATCATTATACCCTTGGTGATGTTGGTATTGGGCGACACTGGCAAATTTCAGAGCGCTTTCGGTTTGTGACAGAAGCCGGCCTATTTCACGACTTTTCAAACAATACTAACGATCTACGTTTTAAAGCGGGATTAGCTTTCACATTTGGCTCTGTACCGTCCACACCGAAAATAGCGGATGCTGACGACGATGGCGTTAACGATAACCTGGACCAGTGTCCGGGAACTCCTCGTGGAGCGCAAGTTGACGCTAAAGGCTGCGAACTAGATTCCGATAATGATGGGATTACCAATCAGTATGACCAATGCCCAAATACCCCTCCAAACACCCGTGTGGATTCCACCGGCTGTGCTATCAAAGAAGTGGGCGATGCTGATAAAGATGGTGTGAAAGATGATCGTGACCAATGTGCCGATACCCCCGCTAATGATAAGGTGGATGCAGATGGCTGTACGGTTTTCACTGAGAAAGAAGTCGCCCATACTATTCGCGTAATGTTTCCTCATAACAGTGCTGAAATTCAAGATCCCGATTCTGAAAAAGTACAGCAATTTGTGAAATTCATTAGGCGTTACGGTAAAACCTCGGTACTTATTGAAGGTCATGCTTCAGCGCCAGGGGACGCCGACTATAATATGATGCTTTCTGAAAAGCGCGCAAATGCGTTCAAAAATATGTTGGTCAGCCGCTACGGCATTGAGGAAAGTCGCTTACAAGCAAAAGGCTTTGGCGAAACCCAGTTGCTGGATACCTCAAACACTGCGGAAGCGCATAAAAAGAACCGTCGAATATACATTCGGGTAACTGAGACGGTAAAACGCCCAAAGAAGAAATAAGCTAGCAATCTATAAAGAAAAGGTCCGAACTTAATTCGGACCTTTTTCTTTTTATCAATTAAATATTCGCTTACTCATCATCCAGCGTAAGTATATCGCGACAAGCCTGGTCGTCAGCAGGTACATTTTGAATAGCCCGTAATCCATAGTCGGTATTTTGTGATTTTTCATCTGAATACCAAACTTCACTATCCTCTTCCAGCACAAAACGATACTTACCATACAGTGAGTTCGCCTCTGGGGGCGTGCCTACCTCCTCGTCAATTTCAGAGCCTAACACTTCACCCATAATTTTTACTTGCAAAGAATAACCTTCAGCCAGCATCGAAAGACTATTAGGATTATTGACATCAAGCAATGACCAACTTCCATCTAAACGCTGACCGACAATATCATCCTTAGGATCAGTGCTACGGTAGCTCAGACAGATGACTAAATCCCCGTTTTCACCGCTACCATCATCCTCAAGAAAGAATAGTTTTATTTCAGCGTTGTCGCCATCATCTACCACGCCCGAAAAGTCGAGCCGTTTATCTGGCCAGAAGGAGGTAGCAGAGCTAGCCGTTAAGTCTGCAAGTTCAGCGTTTTCTATAACCGTATTTATATCGGCTGTTATAGTGTCATTATCATCCGCTAATGAAAGTAAATTCTCGCTAATTGTAAGTAAATCAAGGGTTGCGAATGAAGTGCCGTTATTTTTATTCAGCTCTCGTACACTAAGCTCGTTTAGTAAACTCATGTCATTGATAAGGTACGTTGCGACTTTACTGACTGATGTTAAACGGGCGTCTCCCTGACTCTGTTTTTTCACCGCAGCGTAAAATATTTCGGCCCCTTTAGCCGCAGCAACCAAGTCGTGTATGTTAGAAGCTGCGTTGAAAAAAGCTTTATTTACTGCGATAGTAGCAGCTCCGCTGGTTTCCATTTCAGAAGCCAGGGTCTCGCTTTTTATTTTCGTTATAGCACCAGATGACTCCGATATACCCGCAGCAGTTATCTGAGACACAAAATTATTTACCGCGTCATTGGTGATGGGGTTAATACCCTCGCCCAAATCTACACCTGGATTAGCTTCAGCCCATGCTACCACTGACTTCCATACCGCATCAGCACTGCTTTCCGGTAACCCATCTTCACCCAGCCCGAGTGGTTCACCCGCCATATTCAAATACGTAGATACTGTATCTACAAGTTTTTGCAGCTTCACAGCAGTGGCAAATAAACCCGCTGAATAGCTGCCAGCTGCATCGAGTTTGGCGATATAGTCCTGCTGCATAAGGACAGAATCCTCAACCCCTCCTGGAACAGCAACGCCCATTGCGGTTAACACAGTGGTCAATTCGGTATCAGCAGATAAATAACTTTTTATCGTTGTCAGCGGTGTTACCAGTGTCGCGAAATCATCAGCCTGCACTTGCCAAGTACCATCGTCATTAGCTGGTTTTGCACCTAACGCTTTGAGATCTTCCAGTCGGCTTACTGCATCTTCAGTAGAAATATTCAGCGTTAACGTACCGTCGAATTGTTCGCCTGTATTTAAATCGACGCCACTGGTTAATTTTACGCGGGACGTATCCAGATCCGCTCCCGTTTCCAGACAGAACTTTCTCAAGGAAGCAGATTCCTGCGCACAGTAATCTACCCCCGTGTTCGGGTTATAACTGTAAAAACCTTGCGCGTCCGTATACGCGAAAGGCTCAAAGCTATCTATTCTGTCATTAGCTTTAACGTCTACCCACACTATTGCGTTAGCGATGTAACCATCAACCCCTCTTCCTGCAAATTGAATCGGCTCTTCTGCAATAGCGATGTCTTGCTCTTCGGTTCCACCGCAACCCGCTAAGGCGCTTACAACTGCAACGGCTACTATGGAGAATTGTCTTTTAAAATATTTCATAGGTATACTCCACTATTAAAAACGGGTTTGGAAACCGATATTTATAAATGCTGAACGGGGACCGGAACTATCATCAATTGCAGTATTTTCGTCTGACCAGCGCACATCCATATACAGGTTGTTTAGCACGGTAATTCCGACATTATAGTAACCGAGCTCACTACCAGCACTATTATAGCTATAGCCTGCTCTTAGTTGAGGTAGCACCCAGTTGTCAAAATTATACGTCATAGCGATTGTCGACCATTGGTACAAATCGCCCACAGGATCATTTTTATCATTCAGGTCAACTGAAGCATGTAGCCCAAACTGCTTATCGCCACCAAATAGCACCGAACCTTCTAACGTGACCTGGCTATTTGCGACATGGGTCTCTTGACCATTGATACGCCCAGCGGTAATAAATTGCTGTGCGGCATAACAATTGTCTATCCCCACCCCAGTTTCATTGGCACAATTACTGATTAAGTCGCCATACTCAAACTCTGGTTCATTAATGTCGGTTACTGTGATGCCGAAAGAATAGTTGTCAGCTACCCAAAGTAGCCCTAAATCTAAGGCCAATGCCGATGTTCGGTCTGCCCCTTTATCGTATTCGTCTTCGATCACGTCGGCTAAATCATCGCTGCTGTCCAGTGCACTAAACGACAATACGCTTTTTGACAATTCCATGGTCACCAATTTTGCCCTTAAGCCACCAATTAATTGCCCATAGTCACGCTCCCAGAACGCCTTAGCGTATCCCAGTGATGCATTTAGCTGGACTGCACTTTTAACATACATAGAGGCATTGGTGTTCAGTTCATAACCGCCATCTAGAACGATAATTTCGATATCGTCAGCAAGTACATTGCCTTTTAGTTGGCCGTGCGACGACACTTCAAATGTAAATGTTCCTAATGTTGGATGGTTATATACCACGGGCAATAACGGTATCGTAAAGGCTGTTGAAGCTTTTACGTAACCATCTTTTTCCGCATTGACCAAAAACGGCTCAAAACGATCGACTGCATCAAGTGCGTCATCAGCACTTAAGTTCTCCGAATCGAGAATATCAATAAGTTCATCTAGTTCATCAACCAGATCATCGACTTGGCCGACTTCATAACCTATTCCAAACGGACCAATAGCACCTATGCGCCAATTTTCGTCTTTGGTTTTATCAAAAACGAGTGGCGACGCGGCGGGGTTATTCATAACGGACGTCAAATCGTACTTGCTGCTTATTTTACCTTGCGTGAGCGACGGTCCGATAGGATGGTAAATGGGCTGGTCAGCCAACGTATAAGTGGAAAATAAGGTAGCGATTACTAAAGTTAATTTAGTTGGGGTGCGCATAGCGGAATACCCATATTGAAAGTGAATAATTCTGTCCAAACCTTAATACAACTCAAACGCACTGATCATCTAACTATGCGCTTAAGGTCGGGATCAACTTCCTTTCCCATCGTCGATCATAAGATCGACTACTTGAATATTTTGTATCGACTAATGCCGGGATTCCTGAAACTTAAATTAAATTAATAATCATCGGTATAGGTAGGGCCTGCATAATTATCGAAGCGGGAAAACTGCCCTTGGAAGGTCAATCGCGAGGTACCAATGGGTCCGTTACGCTGTTTACCGATGATAATTTCCGCTACCCCTTTCTCTTCACTATTTTCGTGATATACCTCATCACGATAGATGAACATGATTAAATCCGCATCTTGCTCGATTGACCCTGATTCTCTTAAGTCGGAATTAACGGGCCGTTTATCAGCGCGTTGTTCCAAACTTCGGTTTAACTGTGATAGAGCAACCACAGGGACTTCTAGTTCTTTAGCTAAGGCTTTAAGTGAGCGGGATATTTCAGCAATTTCAAGCGTTCGATTGTCACTTAACGAAGGCACTCGCATAAGCTGCAAATAATCCACCATTATCAAACTGATACCGCCACGTTCTCTGGCAAGTTTTCTGGCGCGGCTGCGTACATCCATAGGCGTCAGGCCAGACGAGTCATCGACAAATAAGTTATCTTTGTCTTTTAGCATGGCCATCGTGTTAGAGATACGCGCCCAGTCTTCATCATCCAGTTGCGCAGTACGAATTTTGGTTTGATCCACTCTGCTTAATGATGCAAGCATACGCATCATAATCTGTTCAGAGGGCATCTCAAGGCTGAAAACCAACACGGGTTTTTCTTCTGCCATCATCGCATTTTCACACAGGTTCATGGCAAAGGTGGTTTTACCCATAGAGGGACGAGCAGCAACGATGATTAAATCGGAAGGTTGTAAGCCACTGGTCTTCTTATCTAAGTCAGTAAACCCTGTGGTAACCCCGGTAACTTCTTTGTTAGTTTTGATTAATGCTTCGAGTCGATCGATTGTTTTACCTAAAACCGACTCAACATTTCTCGGACCTTCGTTTTCACCTGTTCGCTTTTCGGCAATTTCGAATACCTTGCTTTCTGCAAAGTCGAGAATATCTGCACTCTCGCGCCCTTCCGGATTGTAACCTATCTCTGCAATTTCATGAGCCACACCAATCAATTCGCGAGTCACAGCGCGTTCAGAAATAATTCGGGCATAGGCGGTAACGTTGGCAGAGCTAGGTGTGTTCTTTGCGAGCTCCCCCAAATAAGCAAACCCTCCAGCATCATCCAATTGGTCATGGTTTTCTAACTCTTCAGAAACCGTGATTAAGTCTACCGGCATATTTTGCGACAATAAGCGCAAAATGGCTTTGAAGATAATTTGGTGTGAACGATTATAGAAGTCATTTTCAGTCACCAGCTCTGCTACTTTATCCCAGCTTTCAGGATCGATTAGCATACTTCCCAGCACCGACTGCTCCGCCTCAATACTGTGAGGTGGAACTTTTAATTTTTCAATATTTTTGTCAGTGCCTGACGTGGGTACAACTTTCACAATGAATACTTTAACGCAATAAAATGATGATGGACATTATGACTTACTTACCTATGTTATACCATTGGCCGACGCCAATTAGTATGTGTATGAATACGATGCGTTTCAATTAAAAAGCTTTTAGAATTATCTCGTACTGCTACTCACTAATGTATCAACACCACATCGCTGTAGAATTTTCAATAAAAACCAGCTTTGCGCCTAAGAATGCGAGGCAGCGTTTACTTACGTTAGCGTTACCGCACTAGGCAACTTAGTCAGCAACATTTAAATTCGCCAACAATTTTTTCAATTTCGCGAAGTTGACTGGCTTAGTAATATGCTCATCAAAGCCTGCATCTCTCGCTAACTGTTTATCTTTATTCTGCCCCCAGCCCGTTATTGCAACTAAATAAAGGTTTTTCCCATCGAAATGGCTGCGCACCGATTTTGCTACTTCATAACCTGTAATATCCGGCAAGCCAATGTCTGATAAAATAACATGAGGCGTAAACTCTTTTGCTAGCTCTATCCCCGTGCCCCCATCAAAAGCACACCGTACAAGATGGCCATTATACTCGAGTAATTGAGCTAAGCTTCTAACTGTGTCTTTGCTATCATCGATCACCAAAACTCGAAGCTGAGAAGCCTTGTTTGGACGGATTGAGGATCCACTATTTTCGATCTTAGCAGGCGGGGGTAAGGAGGTTAAAGCGGGCAGCCTGACAATAAATTCACTTCCCTTATTGCGCCCCTCACTACGCACCTCAATTTTTCCACCGTGTAAATCGACCAGCTGATAAACAAGGGCTAGCCCGATGCCTAACCCCCCTTGGGAGCGTTCCAACGCCGGAGTAAGCTGGGAAAACATAGTAAATATATTGGTAAGGTCGCCAGCGGGAATGCCAATACCTGTATCTTTTATTGAGATTATCACTGTGTCACTATGGTGGCTTACCGTTATATTAATTTTGCCACCCGCCGGGGTATATTTCGCTGCGTTAGTGAGCAAATTAGAGAAAATCTGAACGATCCGGGTGCCATCTGCGTCTATGTAAATCGAAGAAGAAGGTTTATCAATTGTAAGCTCATGACGATTTGATCTTATCAATGGATTTGCTTCTTCAATCGCATCCTCAAGCGCGGGAAATATATCCATGGTTTTACGGCGTAATTTGACGCGGTTATTAGAGACTCGAGATATCTCCATTAAATCTTCGATTAAACGACTGATGTGTGACACATGACGTTCAATAATTTCCCGGGACCAATTCACTAACTCGTTATCGGTCGACTTTAAACGCATAATTTCCAGTACATTTCGGATAGGAGCGAGGGGATTACGTAATTCGTGACTTAACGTGGCAAGGAATTCAGTCTTACGCCGGTCGCTTAATGATAGCTTTTTGTTTAGTTCGGATAATTTTTTAACGGTGGCCTTGCGTTCGGACACGTCCATAAAAATGCCATATACGGCTTCGGGCTTTCCTACTTCTGAATATGATACATGCCCTCTGATCTCCATCTCAACCCAGGCGTCCAGGTTATTTTTAAGCCGGAACTCGACGGTGTAATTAGACTTATTCTCGATTGCCTGTGTCAGCTCCTCAGCAAAATGTTTTCTATCTTCTGGATGGAGTAGGGAGCAAAATTCTTCCCGATCCAACCAACGGGTTTGTTGATCAAAGCCTAGTAAAGATTGAAGCTCTTTGTTCCACTCCACCTTCCCGGATTTTACATCTAATGACCATACGGCCATTTTGGCGCTTTGCATGGCTAAATTCAAAATAGCCTGATTACGGCTAAGTTCTTCTTGCGTCTCACGTAATGAAGATAGCGAGGCTTCTACTTTTTTTCTCGCACTCACTAATTCTTGTTCGAATTTTTTCCTATCATTAACCACGTAAAAAGCGAGTTGGTCGAAAATCTGCCCTTCATGCTTATTGCGTGACGCGTTCACTAGCATCGGCAAAACCTGATCGTCTCGCGTTTTTAAGTCAAGTTGAACTTCTGAAACCGATCCCTGCATCTGTAAAAGAGGCGACCAGTGCGTGTGATGGAAAAATCTTCCGCCAATAGTAAACAGCTCTTGTATTTTTTTTCGATTAACAAGCTCGTCAGAGTGATAACCTAACCATTTTGTAAAGGTCGCGTTTACCCGACGGATAGTGCCGTCACCCTCAGTAATTACAAGCCCACAGGCGGCATTATCAAAGCAAAAGGATAGATCGGGCAAACTGCTCATTTTATTTTATGACTTTTAGAGAAGACGTTTTAAAAACGCATTGATAGCATCAATGCTCGCATGAGGTGCACTTAGATGTGGACAATGCCCCACATTTTCTATAATCACCATTTGCGCATCGGGCATTTGTTCGTTCATATACTCGCCAACCGAAAGAGGCGCAATAAAATCATCACTGCATTGCAGGATTAAAGAAGGTATAGAACATTTAGCTAATGCGTCCCGATGATCAGAAAAGAACGTGACGCGCGCGAAATGCGTAGCAATAGTAGGATCGGTTCGACAAAAGCTATTAGTTAACTCAACTGCAAGCTCAGGTTGGTCGGGCGCCCCCATTATCGCTGGCGCCATATTACTAGACCACCCCAGGTAATTACAGTCAATCGTGTCACATAGTTCTTCAATATCAGCACGTGTAAAGCCGCCAGTATAATCACCATCGTTAATGTAGGAGGGAGATGGCCCTACCATGACTAAGCATTTAAATTTTTCTGGTTGATCGACAGCGGCCAGCATTCCAATTGTTGCACTTACTGAGTGTCCTACAAAAATGACGGGGCTATCGCAGAATTCATCGATAATTTCGATAAGGTCATCTGCGTAACCTTGTAAACTGTCATACTTGTCAAAATCGTAAGCAGAGAGATCGGATTTACCGCTTCCTACCAAATCAAACAATACGATTCGGTAATGCGGTTCGTAGGACGGTACTAAATATTTCCACATATTTTGATCACAGCCAAATCCATGAGCAAAAACAATTGTTTCAGACCCACTACCTAGAACTTTCACGTTGTTACGGTGTTCAACACTCATCAGCAAACCTATTGATATCAAATGGAAATTATCGTAAGAACTACGATTTAAAGATGTATGTAAACTAGAGTACGCTCTAATAATATAAGGAAATCTATGATATTGGTATAGTAACGATACCAACCAGTGTTGTTTTTACGAAAAGTTTGAAAGCCACTTCTACCGCTACATCTTGTGCCATGGGCGTATACGTGCTTTTAAGCATTGTTGACCACTTTTTTGATTTCGCCGGTTAATTTGCTTAAAAATTGTAAGCGCTATGAAACGGCCTCACGAAAATGTCGGTCTTACAAAAAAGTAGTTAAAGTTACGGTGGGCGCAGGGCCATATAAACATTCTTTAACGGAAGGGCAGTTTAAAGCGTGTGGAATGTTTCGAATGACTGAGGAAATGAAGCGGTGCCAAAGCTTTCCAAATCAATTTGATTGTAGTGGTGTTAACACATTTTTCAGTTTTGGATTCGAACGAATAGTACAGTTGATTAGGTCTGCTGTGAGCGTGAAGCAGACATTGATTCGCCTGCTTGTGAGGGGACTGCTGAAGACAAGGCGCGGTCGTAACAGGTGCATCTACGCAGAGTAGTCATCGTGGCGGAAGTCAGGACCTCCTTACCTGTTATCGTAAGTTCTAAAAGAAAATTACTAGGAACATGCAATGCTAGAGCTCACCGCCATCGCGGTGAGGGTTATGATGTTTCAAGATACGATCTAACGATGGAGGTTGCAGCCTTCGCCGATGTATGGACTCCCTCCCCATGGGGGAGTAACGTAATAAGTGCCTAAACTTTTACTAAGAGT
>NZ_JAPFRE010000015.1:0-259906 GCF_026183735.1 Alteromonas sp. ASW11-130
TATATATATGAATCGTCGGTTGACACTCTTAACGAGTGCCCACACAGATTGTCTTGTTATAAATTGTTAAAGAACATATTGCTTATCGGCCTTGCCGATAAGCACGCTTTTCGGTGACTAATTCAAATCATCCTACTCTGCGTTGCTTCAGGTTGTCCCCGAAGCGGGATGCGCATTCTACGCGCTTCGTTTTCAGTGTCAACATTTTTTTGAAATTATTTTTTCAATCGTCTCTCTGAAAACCACTTCTGATAAGGCTTTCACCTTATCCAGCAAGTTGTCGTTTAGACTTTCCTGCCGAAGCGGATGCGCATTGTAGAGATAAATAACTTAAGGTCAATACCTATACCCAATAAATTTGCATTATTTTGTTTAAACGGTTACTTTTCATTCTATATTGTTAATTTTTTGAAAATTGAACTTTCAGGGAAGTCATACGTTCATAATATATGGATTAAATAATATTAATAAGTTGTGGTTGTTTCCTTGAGGGTTTGAAGTAATGGTGCGTAAAATTTGGCTTTTAAATGTAATTGCTTGTGCAATGGTTTGCACTGGTCTTCAGGCCGTAACGCCTTCCGTTAATGATAGCGCTAATTTAGAGTTTCAGAAAAAATTCCTAAAAAGACAAGTTTCACAAACTATGTCCGTGGGAAGAGCTATTCGGTCAATAGCCAGTCATTATCCGCAAGATATAGTTTCGGTTGTAGATGTTGCTTTAGATACTTACCCCGACCGCTATCAGGAAATTATTCATGCAGCCATTTCGACGCAACCTGCTGCGACAGAAGAAATTGTTCAACTAGCAATAAAGAAGAATGTCAGTTCGTGTCCGTCTATAGTGAAATTAGCTATAAATGCGGAACCGACTTATGTAGATTTCGTAGTTCAGGCAGCGGCCAATGCAACCCCAGAAGAACTTGATGAAATTGTTAGAGTAGCTGTTTTAACTGAGCCAGATTCTGCGGATAGTATAGTTCAGACACTATCTATCGAGCATCCTAATAAAATAATTGAAATCATGACGACCGCATTAAACACTGTCCCCTATGTTGGCGAATATGTCGTTGAAGCGTTATTGGCAGTCTTTCCGATGAGAAAAGATGAAGTTGTAAAGACCGCTATAAACAACACCCGAGACCAAAGAGAACAACAAATTCGTATATTGAGTGCAGCTCAGAATGCGGGTGTGGATGAGAATATGATTCGAGAATATGCCTCAGGTGCTGGCATATCAAATGAAGACATCAATCTAGCGTTAGCGGATTAATACATAATTGCTTTAATCTTCCCTAATAGAAAAGTTCTCTCGCGCAAGTGTAAGATTCGGATTGTAAGCAGGATCGTGTTGAATGTATTTTGCCCACGTAGTTTGCAAATAGTCCAGCTCTTGTTTAAATCGCTGTGCTTTTTCAGGAGAGATATCTAATCCTCGAGAAATGCTTTCGTAGTGAAACATTTCTGCCTCGGCGCAATATAAGTTCCGTACTCCTGTTTCTAGAACCCGCAAACAAAAATCAACATCATTAAATGCAACTTTAAGGTCGACCTCGTTTAAGCCTCCAACTTCATTCCATAGTGATTTTTTGACCATTAAACACGCTGCTGTAACTGCTGAAAAATTCTGGGTCGAGACTAATCTATTAAGATAACCGGGGTGCGTACGTGGAAAATACTTATGCGCATGACCTGCCCCGCCGCCATATCCCATAACGACACCCGCGTGTTGTACGCTACCATCTGCATATAACAATTTGGCCCCCACACAGCCAATTTCTGGCCTTTTAGCGTGCCCTACCATAAACTCAAGCCATTCAGGCGTGATAATTTCTATATCATTATTAATTAACCCTATTATTTCGCCTCTTGCCTGTTTCGCAGCAAAATTATTAATTGCAGAATAGTTAAAGGGGAAAGGATAGCTTAAGACTGTGATTTTAGGGTGGGCATTAAGCACTTCAAAGTAATTCAGGCTTTCCAAGTCATCTGAATTATTATCAACCAGTATAATTTCGTAGTTTGAATAAGTTGTTTTTTCGAGAATAGAATTAATGCAAGCCTGAACCAACTTCTTGCCATTGTATGTGGGTATAATTAATGAGACCAAAGGTTGCGTATGTAGCGGCCACATCAAGCTAACCCTATTATTATTATGATCTACTACTCCGGTTGCTTTACTCGCTGAAGTCCTCTTGAGCAACTCAAGATCTACTTTGTCCATTGAGGTTTTGTCTGATGCTGACAAAATAGCATAAGGTACATGACAAACTGATACATCTTCACATAAAGCTATTTGGGCTAGCCAACAATAGTATTCCTCTCCCAGGGGGAACCTGCCGAACCATGTCGCAGGTTCGTATAACCAGATGGCTGTCTTTACATAACCGGTAGAAAGCTGTAGGTCAGGATTCCAATCTGGTAATAACTGCGGTTTAGTAGGCTTACCGTTATTATCCAAATAGTGCCAGTCAAAATAGATTAATTGGTTTTTAGAATTAGCTTCATATTTAGACAAGGCTTGTAATAATTGCTTTGAACAAACACTTTCGCCTTCTCTAATCAACAGTACTGGAGATCCTTCGTTTTTTGATAATAAAGAAATAGGTTTTATATCAATACCAGGGAGCATAAAGCCGTTCAATTGTTCAACGACACTATCGTTGACGAAAAAAGCTTTAACGCTTAGTGATTGCCCATCAAAAGATGATACCGATTCTGAAATCAGCTTGATATTGAAGCCTGATATAACGACTTTACAGCTAACTCCTGAAGTATTATAGCCATTGAGTTCCTTCTTCTGAACGGCGAGCCTTTTAACGTAAAGAGCCTGTATCTTCTTTGGGCTTGGATAGCCGAAAAACAAGCCTGAACGTTTCAAGGAGCGACTGTAAAATTCCGTCAGTCTGGCATTCTTTTTTAAATTGTTCTTAATGCTTACTGGTAACAATCCGATGGCGGCCTTGACAGTCAACATGGAGAGTTTTTTTATCATTTAATACTTTCCAAATTCTAAATAAAATACCGCTACGAAGCGGTATTTTATTCTAGCATGAAAAAGATATGACCTACTAGCCAGCGCCTAGCCGTTCTCCCTTATAGCTACCATCTAATACGGCTTTCCACCAGCCTTCATTTTCTAAATACCACTTGACGGTTTTACGAATGCCACTTTCAAAAGTTTCTTGAGGTGTCCATCCCAACTCTCGTTCTATTTTCGAAGCGTCTATGGCATAACGCATATCGTGACCAGGGCGATCTGCGACATAGGTAATCTGATCTTCATAGTTACCCTCTTTAGGCTTTATATCATCCAAAATACGACAAATGCTTCTGACCACTTCTATATTTTGTTTTTCGTTATGTCCGCCAATGTTATACGTTTCACCAACTTCTCCTTGCAGCGCCACCAATACTAATGCTCGCGCGTGGTCTTCAACAAACAGCCAATCTCTAATTTGATTTCCCTTTCCGTACATCGGCAAAGGTTTACCTGCCAATGCGTTCAGTATAATTAACGGGATGAGTTTCTCGGGAAAATGATACGGACCGTAATTATTTGAACAATTAGTTACTAGTGTAGGTAACTTGTAGGTTCTTAACCATGCTCTAACTAGTTGGTCTGACGACGCTTTACTTGCAGAATATGGCGAACTTGGTGCATAAGGTGTATTTTCGGTAAACAAGGGCAATACATCACCGCTTGAGACCTCATCGGGGTGAGGTAAATCGCCATATACCTCATCAGTTGAAATATGATGAAATTTAAATCCTGCTTTTTTATCTTCAGCTAAAGCAAGCCAGTAAGCTCTTGCCTGTTCCAAAAGCGTATATGTGCCCACAATGTTAGTTTGAATAAACTCACCTGGACCATCAATAGAACGATCTACATGGGATTCAGCGGCTAAGTGCATGACAACATCTGGTCGATAGGTGGTAAAAACACGTTTTAGTTCATTTGCATCGCAAATATCTACCTTTTCAAAGTGATAACGTTCGCTATTGGACACCGTGTTAAGTGACTCTAGATTGCCCGCGTAAGTCAATTTATCAACGTTTATAACTACGTGATCCGTATCGTTAATCAAATGACGGACAACCGCTGACCCGATGAAGCCGGCTCCGCCGGTCACTAAAATTGTTTTACTCATTTCTCTGCGCTCTGATTCGTTTTCAATTCGTCCAGCATAGCCGACAATTGAGTGCGCCAGTACGAAGGACGTATTGACGAAAAAGTTTCGCGTGTGGTGGACTTATCCAATACACTATAGTGCGGTCGCTTTGCTGGTGTGGGGTATTGTAAAGATGGAATAGGCAATAAAGGAACAGCTTGTTCAAGCAAGCCTTTCTCTACACCGAGTTCTTGTATAGCGAACGCGAAGTCATACCATGAACATACGCCCTCGTCTGTCCAATGATAGACTCCGTGGACTCTGTTTTTCGCTGCAAATAGACACGCTTCAGCCAAACCTCTAGCCCAAGTCGGTGTTCCGACTTGGTCATCTATCACTCCCAATTGCGGTTTATCCGCCATCAACCGAAGCATGGTTTTCACAAAATTAGTACCGTGAACCGAATAAACCCAAGCCGTACGAATAAGGCAACTGGAATCAGGTAAATTGTCAAGTAACGCTTTTTCACCTTCAGCTTTGGTTTTACCGTATACGCCTTGGGGCTCAATTTTATCGTCTACGGTATACGGCGCCCCCTTATGGCCGTTAAATACGTAGTCCGTTGAAACATGCACAAGAAACACGCTGGCTTTTTTGCACACTGCAGCCAAATTAGCAACGCCCCGCACGTTAATAAGCTCAGCCACCTTAGGTTCTGACTCTGCTTTATCTACCGCAGTATATGCAGACGCGTTGATAACCGCAGCAGGTTTCACTTTATTCAACGTCTCATAAAGTGATTCTTTATTAGTTATGTCAACTTCATTACGGCCTAGACAGATAACATCGTCACCTGCAACTTGCTTTAGCTCATATGCTAGCTGGCCGGATTTCCCTATAACCAAAATAGTCATTATATACCTTTAAATAGTTGGCGCATCATTGAACGATAAGCCTTCTGCATCTTTCACTGACAATGCGGGGGATTCGCCATTGACTAACGGCCATTGGATACCGATAGTTGGATCATCATACTTCACCGACACCTCGGACTCTGGATGGTAATAATCAGTACATTTGTAAACAAACTCTGCCGATTCGCTTGTCACATAAAAACCATGTGCAAAGCCAGCTGGCACCCACAGCTGACGCTTATTCTCTGCTGATAAGACTACACCTACCCATTTGCCTAGGGTTGGTGAACCTCTACGCATATCCACGGCCACATCAAAGACTTCTCCACTAACAACTCGCACCAGCTTGCCCTGCGTTTGCTTGAGTTGATAATGCAGTCCACGAAGAATACCTTGTTTGGATTTAGAGTGGTTATCTTGCACAAAATCAACGTCAGCACATTCTTTTTTGAACCAGTCTGTACGAAAGGTTTCCAAGAAAAAGCCCCGTTCATCGCCAAACACTCGCGGCTCAATAATTTTGACATCGGGGATATCGGTTTTAACTACTTGCATGGATTATATATTTCCTTTGGCTAGCAAAGCCTCGGATCGGCTAAAGCAAAGTTGAATAATGCACTGAGGGAAGTTAACCGGATAATTTAACGGTTACTTAATCCTCTCATGTGTGATCTTAGATAAATACTCACCATATCCACTTTTTCTCAATGGTGCAGCCAGTTTCTCCAGCTGTTCCGCATCGATATACCCCATTCGATAAGCCACTTCTTCCGGGCAGGAGATTTTTAGTCCCTGGCGTTTCTCAATGGCTGCGACAAAGTTAGCCGCATCTAAAAGACTATCCAACGTTCCGGTGTCCAACCATGCGGAGCCACGGCCCATCAATTCGACTTTTAAATTGCCATCTTTAAGATATAGATTATTCAAATCGGTAATTTCCAGCTCACCTCTTGGCGAAGGTTTAACCTCTTTGGCGAGATCCACCACTCGATTGTCATAGTAATACAAGCCTGTTACTGCATAACTTGATTTTGGCTTAGCGGGTTTTTCTTCAATCGATAACGCATTCCAATCGGCATCGAAATCAACGACTCCGTAGCGTTCTGGATCGTTAACGTGATAGCCGAAAACAGTAGCACCGAGCTCTTGTTTATAAGCGCTCTGAAGTGATAGTTTCAGATCATGACCATAAAAAATATTGTCGCCAAGAATAAGCGTGCAAGCATCATTACCAATAAACTTTTCGCCAATCAAAAAAGCCTGTACAAGTCCATCAGGACTTGGTTGTACCGCATATTCTATATTGATGCCCCACGCTGAGCCATCACCGATAAGTTCAACGAAGTTTGACTGTTCTTGAGGGGTTGTGATGATAAGAATATCTCTGATATTAGACATCATCAACGTTGCCAATGGATAAAAAATCATCGGCTTATCATAAACTGGCATCAGCTGTTTGCTGACCACCTTCGTTAGCGGATATAGGCGCGTGCCTGAACCACCAGCTAATATTATTGCTTTTCTCATTTTCACATCCTAGTCCTAGAAAAGCTGAGTATACAGCTAAAAAAATTTAGGAAAGTATAATGGAATTATAGAAAATAACAAATGTACAAACATCAATTCACCCGCGCGAAGCCCTTATAAATATTCATCTTTTGGGTGTTAAAAGCGTAAAAGGAACGCTGAAACAACAGCTCTCAAAGTTGATCTATATGCAATTTGATATCAGCTGAGGAACGTAAGCTGATATTGGCCTTATTACGAAGCAATGGTAGTTATTTAGTTAACAATACAGTGCGTTTAAGTAGACTATTCAATCACCTTTGTGCTGAAGCACTTCCCACATACTGTTAAACGAATAGTATCGCTCCATTTAGGACTGCCCATAGAAATGAAAAAGCATAATGCGCCAAGTTTTCAGGGAAACGTGCAAAACATCGTACCAACCAACTTAATAGTAAAGGTCAACTCGCACTAGTAATTTAGTGGATGAATGCGTTTTTCACTTAAGGCTGTTACGGGTAAAAGCGCTGACTTTAAAGATCGGTGTAATAAACAACAGCGCGCGATTGTTTAATAATTACACTTAGCAGTAAAGTCCTCGATACATTGCTATTTTAATCACTCGACTGCCCGTTTTTCTTTAGCTTAATGCGCCAATACGCCTACAGCCCCATACAATAAGATTGATTTTTAACGCAGAGCATACGTTGCTTTTCAATTTTAGTTTCAAGGCACATGTTAACTAAATCGCTGAAGACAAATTTTTGATATAAAAGGTGATGCAGTTTTATGCTTTAAGTTAGTCGCTAATATTGTCGAAAAAAGTGTGCTGCCTTAACAAAGGTGTGCGCACTTTATCGCTCCAATACTGATGCGCCATTAACCTTCGTCAACAGAACATCCGTATTGGGAAAGGGCATTAGTTTGTTAATAAATTTGATGACATATTACTCCATTGAGAAAAAAAGGAGGGTGCGCGTCTAACCCTCTACAACTGAATTATGTTAATTGGGGTAAGAGAATAACATCGCATTTTGACTGTTTATTTATAGTCCCCCCCAAAAAACCTGGATATTGAGCCTTAACATAACGAGTTATTTGTTTAGATCCCAAGGGTTGCCAGCGTGATTTATGCATTTTATAGCTGACAAATATGGCAAGATCGTACAAAATATACGGTTTATTTATGTTTTTTGGAAAGCTTTTTGCGGAAGCATTGTAAACACGACGCCCAAAATACTTTCTAAACCCCCGGAATTTGTTTTTTGGGAATATCCAAAAATTAATGAGATTAAAAGTTATTAATGATGAAAAAGAATAGTGAAAAGGTATCGAAGGACAGTTTTGGAGAGTGGCTTGCAAAGCGATTAAAGCGCCTACTGAAAAAAGACTATCGTTCCTTGATTGTGAGCGCGGGGGTTTTTGATCCGGATTATTATCTAGCTACTTACGAAGACATTCGGAAAGCTAAAGTCGACCCTCTTACTCATTATTTAAATAGCGGTGCGAAGGAAGGAAGAAACCCTAATGTAGCTTTTGATACTCGATTTTTTCAAAACACCTATATGAGTAAACTTGGAGATAATAAAAAACTCCAAAACCCTCTCGTTTATTACGTCAAGACAAACAAAAAGCACTTCAAAGCCCTCTCTGGTACATTTGATGTCAAATACTATCTCGAACAGAATAAAGACGTGAGAAAAGCGAAGACTGATCCTCTCGCTCACTATATTCATTTCGGAAGGAAAGAAGGCAGAAAAGGTTGTGCTTCACATTTTGAACAAAAAAACACGTTAAAAACTGTAGCGCAACAAGATATTCCATCTTCGTACTTTATTAATATAAATAACAAGCCTGTGAGCATAATTGTACCTATATACAATGCATATGAAGAGGTTCGAGAATGTATATTTTCTCTTTTAGAAAATGTTGATTTGGAAGTCGATTCAATAATCTTGCTGGACGATAACAGCAGCGATCCCAGAGTTAAGAAACTTCTCAGTAAGCTTCCATCGCTAAAAAATTTAAGCGTCGTTTTTAATGATGTAAATCTTGGTTATACGAAGAACGTCAATAAGGGCATAGATTTAGCTGGCGATAGCGACGTAATTCTGCTGAATAGCGACACGCGTGTCACTCCTTTCTGGGTTAGAAGCCTAAAACTTGCAGCTTACCAAAATGAGGAAATTGGGACAGTCACCGCTGTGTCAAATGGCGCGGGAGCATTTTCTGTTCCTGATGTCGGGTTATTCGACCTCCCAAGCGGTTTTACAGAAGTTGAAATGTCACGACTTGTACGCGACTGTGGACCTCATCGGAGTGTCGAAGTACCTACAGGAAACGGATTTTGCCTCTATATAAAACGGACTTTAATTGATTCGATAGGTAAATTTGATAGTAAGTTATTCCCCAGAGGATATGGGGAAGAAAACTACTTTTGCATGAGAGCGATCGATTTCGGCTTTAAAAATATCGTTGATCCAAACTGTTATGTTTTTCACAAGCGCTCCGCCTCTTTCAAGGAAGAAAAGACTAAACTTGCTGAGCACGGCAACCGAGAGTTGCTTAAAGTATATTCCGAGTACCCGGATATAATACGTATGATAAGTCGCTCGACTAATTTTAGAAAAGCCCGTGCATCTATTACTGAAATGCTGTCAAAATGGAAAAAGCCTGAGCCGTTTGTAAAACCTCGAATACTTTTCGTTATCTCAACCCGTACAGGGGGGACACCGCAAACAAATTTAGATTTGATGAGAGGTATCAAGGGAGAATTTACTCCTATCGCCTTAGCATGTAACAGAAGAAAAATTGAGGTTCTTGAAGCAACGAAAAACGGGTATGCCCTAATTGAAGAATTCAATCTAAAGGATCCTATTAATTTTTCCTATCATAGGAGCTTAGAGTACAACAACATACTCAAAACGATTTTGCTAAAGTACAGCATAGAAATAGTTCATGTGCGACATCTTGTCTGGCAAAGTTTAGATATCTTTGCCGTCTGCAAGTCTTTAGGAGTCCTGACGGTAAACTCTTTTCATGATTTTTATACTGTATGCCCATCAGTTAATCTTATCGATGATAAAGGCAATTTTCACAAGACTGGAGTAACAGTAAAATCCACTAATCCGCTATGGCAGGAAAACTCTCCATTCGAATACAGTGAAAAGACGAATCAGCGATGGCAGTCTAAAATGGCATCGGTGTTAAAGTTATCTGACGCGTATGTAACAACCAGCCAGAGTGCGAAAACAATAATTAAAGATGCGCTCCCCTCCGTATTTGAAAACAAACCTGAAGACTCATTTGTTGTTTTCCCGCATGGTCGAGATTTTAGTAGCTTTTCAAATTTAGCGAAGGCTCCTGAAGAGGGTGAGCCTATTCGTGTTTTGCTTCCGGGCAATGTGAATTTGCAAAAAGGTTCAGAAATTGTAAAGGCATTAAAAAAGCTTGATACTGAAAATAAAATTGAGTTTCATCTTTTAGGGAATGGTTTAAAAGAGCTTAAGCCTTATGTAGTACGCCACGGCTCCTATGAACGAAACCAATTTGCCGAAAGAGTAAAAGCAATACAGCCTCATTTAGCTGCTATCTTATCAATATGTCCGGAAACGTACTGCCATACCCTGACGGAGTGCTGGGCCTGTGGCGTTCCAGTGGTCGGCATTAATATTGGTGCGGTAGGAGAAAGACTTGCAAAACATCAAGGAGGGTGGCTTGTTGAAAAGGATGTGAACAAGATATTTAAAACTATTACCGAGATAGATTTACAAAGTTGGGAAAATAAAATTGAACGTATCAACCAATGGCAAACAGGATACGGGTCAGAAAATACTATCGAAAACATGGCGTCCCATTACACTCAGCTATACTATAGCTTAATCAATGATCGCCAGCCAAAACTTCCTCAGGAATTGAAGCGGGTTGGTCTTGTCCTGAAAGGAAGGTTTCCAGACGTTCCCCCCACTGCTTACGTTCGCATGGTAGATTGGAAGAGTTACTTCGACGAAAAATTCAACACCGAAACTGAGTTTTTAAACGGGGCTGAGATATTCAAGACAAACTTCTGTCAATTTAAAGAATTAGTAGTTCAAAGGGATGCTATCCCGTCAAAGTATGTGGATAACTTCATCCATCAACTGAGCAAACATAATGTGAGATTATCGTTAGAGCTCGACGATGACTTATTAGATGTGCCTGAGTCACTGGATTCGAACGGTATTTACGAAAAATACAAATCATCCTTAGAAAAGCTACTATCGTCAGCAGATTGCATTCATGTTACGAATCAAACACTAGCTAACAAAATGAAGCAATTTTGCCAAAATGTAGAAATACGCCCGAATAAAATTTCTAAGTCTAGATGGATGGGATCTGTTAACGACGATAGCTTGCCAAAAATAAGCAATGACGAAAATGAATTAAATATTCTATTTTTCGGTTCGCGCACACATACTGAAGATTATCACTTTCTACTAACCAGTTTAGAACAGTTAGAAAGCTTGAACATTCAGTTTAGTCTTACAGTTGTCGGCGTGACCAGCCAGAGGGATGATACTCCTTCTTTTGTTAAATTTATTGACCCTCCCAGTGTGAGGTATGACGAATTTGTTGATTGGTTGAAGGCAAATAAGATGTCATTCGATCTTGGTGTGGCACCGTTAGTAGAAAGCGAATTTAATAAGAGTAAAAGTCACTTAAAAGCTTTAGAATACCTTGCGCTAGGGATTCCAGCCTTTTGTTCTAATGTCGATACTTATCAGACTCTTAGTTCTTGTGAAGGGGTTACCTTATTAGATAACGAGCCGGAAAAATGGGTAACTGCATTTAAAAACTTTGAAAAGCGCAGGATACCAGCAGGTGCTTTAGACGGTTTTTTAATTGAAGAATAAAGTATTATTAATATAGTTAGAACATTAAGTGACTTAGCGGATTACAACTACAAGTGAGTAATCTGCTTCTCGTTTAACTTTAGATTAAAGTTAGTGGCTTCATCTGTAGCCCTTATTAGCTGAATTATTGAAGCATTTAATCTGTAAACTTGGTAGGTTGAGGATGCTCTGTTTGGCACACCAAAGAGCAAAGAAGCGTCCCCACCAAATAAATTTAAAATTTCCGCAACCTACCTGCCAACACTACTATTGCGGTATGCTGCAAGCTCTCAGTGGAAGTTAAAATACATACACGTTGAATGTCACTTCTCTTAGGGATACACTTCTTGTAAGTTTCACAATTTTTTAACGCTTTGGAGGCTTCAGTCCAATCGGTTTACCCAAACTAACGTATCCGTCGGGTGATCGACACCTATGCTCGATAGGTCCAAGGTAACAGACTTTCGATATCAGGCAGGTCATAAATTGGTCGAATGATGTCGATTCTGTGTTCCTTTTGCTGTCTCGATAATGCTGTATAGAGTGGCGCTGGCATGAGCGCCATTTACGGTTTGGCTGAACAACCAGATCCTTCTGCCGATAACGAAGGGTTTGATAGCGCACTCTACGATAGTGTCAAAGATCTTTCGCTTTTTTGATCCACAGCAAAGTTAAGCTAGAAATTGCTTCTCGATTTCCATTTCTCTCAGTAAGTCCATATTCATGTACTTTCTGGTACCCCATTTGTCCCCGCGATATGTCTGAGTCTAGCAGCGCTAAGCATTAATGCTGATTCTCCGTCTGGGAATGCCCCTACAACCCTCGTTCTACGTCTTCTTTCTCGCATGATACGTTCTAATGGGTTGTTCGTTTTTAGCCTTATCCAGTGTTGCTTAGGGAATCGATAATAGCTAAATATTTCTTCTATGGACTGTTGTATTTTGGCAGCAGCAGCGTTGAGTTTAATGCTTCGAAGTTTATCGATTACCAGTTTCGCTTTCTCCTGAGCGGTAGCCAAATCTTCCTGGGCGTGAATAGCTTTGAGCATGTCTGCAACATCTCTGGTTTTGCTGCGTGTTACAACACTGAAGACGTTGCGGTAAAAGTGAACTGTACAGCGTTGCCACAGCGCATCAGGATAGTATTCACCGGCCGATTCCACCAGACCTATACATGATCGCTGATGATGCGCTTAACGCCTGTTAGGCCGCGCTGCTTTAAATGAGATAAAAAACCTGACCATCTGGCCTTGTCTTCCTTTGCCCCTTCAGCAATGCCGAGCACACGACGATAACCGTCTTCGCCAACGCCTATGGCGACCAACACGAAAACGTTGCGCACTTCACCCGCCCAACTTCGCTTAAGTACAATACCGTCGAGATAAACGTAAGGATAGTTACCCTCTATCGGGCGGTTACGCCATTGTTCAATGTTTTTAAACGCTTTTTTATTGAGGTTGGATACGGTGCCTGAGCTGACACGGGTTCCCCACAGGGCTTCGGTGACATCCTCGACGCGACGCACTGATACTCCTGCAAGGTACATTTCAATTAATGCTTCCTAAACGGATGCTTCACGCCGTTTATACCGCTCGATTAATGCTGTTTCAAAGGTGCTGTTCCGAAGCTTCGGCACCTTTAACTTAACCTTGCCAGCTTTGGTCTCATAGCCTCGCTCGTAATATCCAGCACGGCTATCTTTGCGCTGCTCTGAACGTTCAAACTTCTGGGCGTTACACCGCTGGTCGGCTTCAGCATCGAGCATATCATTGAGCGTCTGCTCAACAGTACTACGAACCATATTGTCTAATTCATCATGAACTAAACCTTCATTTATGCTTACAATCTTCTTATCATCTTTCATGGCGTTGCTCTTTTTTGTCGGTTGTGAAGTTTGGTCGCTAAATAACCTACCAAACTGGAGCACTGCTTTTCAAAAAAGCGAAAAATATTTTACGTTATCACGAAATACCCGTTTCGCGGCAAATTTCGTGCACCTTCGCGCACCTTCGCGCCAGCCTCATGCTGCTTGATGGCCTTGATAAGTTGTGCTTCGCTGTAGCGATTTTACATTGTGAGATCTCCATTATCTCCAATTTATTGGAAATCTCATCGACGTCATGGTGTTATTTTTGGGGGAAAGGTCAGGGTTACCAATTAACTGTTTCCAGTCATCCAACCTTTTTTCGTTTCATGTTACCTCCTGACAAAATTAAGGGGTATTTTCCGTTAACTGGTTTTAATTCAGAAGGTGTGGTTTACCGGATGCTTACAAACTAACTACTTATAAAGCTGTTTGAAATCATAAATAACAGATTTCTCATTAAGAATATCTTCAAGAGATATCTCTTTAAAAGTAGAATGAGCGACAGCAACAAATACCGCATCCGCTTTATTTGCTTTGAGTGAGTCAAGATCTACAAATTTAATCGATTCCGGGAGATGCTCTGGATTTTCCATCGCCAGCGGGTCATGTACTACTACATCAATACCAAATTCTTCTAGCTGATTTACGAAATCCTTTATCTTAGTATTTCTAACATCAGGACAGTTTTCCTTAAATGTGTAACCTAACACTACTACTTTTGAGCCTTTTATGCTTACACCTTCAGATATCATCATTCTTATAAACTTAGAAGCGAGATACTTAGACATCCCATCGTTGATTTCTCGTGAAGTTCTGATTATATCGGGTACAAAGCCTGCGCTCATAGATTTGTGAAGAAGATAATAGGGATCTACACCTATGCAATGGCCTCCAACTAAGCCTGGCTTCAAATTAATGAAGTTCCATTTAGTTGCCGCAGCTTCGAGCACATCGTTAGTGGGAATATCAAGCACATCAAATATCATTGATAACTCATTTATCAACGCTATATTCACATCTCTTTGAGTATTTTCTATTACTTTTGAAGCCTCTGCTACTTTAATACTGCTCGCAAGATAGGTTCCAGCGGAAATAATCGATGCGTAGAGCTCGTCAACAAATTTGGCGATTTCGGGCGTTGAACCAGATGTAACTTTAACAATCTTTGTAACGGGCCTGCTTTTATCGCCCGGATTAATCCTCTCAGGACTATACCCAGCAAAAAAATCCTTGTTAAACGTCAATCCAGAAACTTCTTCAACCACAGGAATACACTCATCTTCTGTAGCACCCGGAAAAACGGTAGATTCATAAATGACGATATCATCTTTCTTAATTATACTTCCGATTAAACTTGAAGCCTTTTTTAATGGCGTTAAATCAGGTTGTTGATGTGCATCAATAGGTGTCGGGACCGTAACAATAAAAATGTTAGCTTCGCGAAGTACTTCAGGATTTGTAGTAAAATGAAGTTTCTCATTCGAGGAGAGAAATTTATCTTCCACTTCTAGAGTTTTGTCGTGACCCGCATTCAGCTCGGAGACTCTTACTTCATCAATATCAAATCCAATGGTGTTATATAAACGACTAAACTCCACCGCTAGGGGTAAACCCACATAACCTAAGCCAATTATGCCAATCTTAGTATTTTCGTCTGTTTTCATCGTTTATTACCTTCTAATAAGAGGAAGCTTCCCCTTTGATATGCTGCCAAAAAATATAATGAACTTAGTTCAACTATGATAAATAGTCCAAACTCGATTTATTCCCATAAATATGATAATGCGTTTTATTTTTCCCTTTACCTAAACCGTGTTAGAGTCACCAAAATTTCAGGACTTTGTAATATTATCATGCTTGGATAGCCCACGGAATCGGTATAATCTAAATCAAATTGGTGCACTTGGAACAAAGACAACATTTAATACAGCGGTCTAATCTTGAAAAGACATTATTTTGTAGAGGTTTGTAAAATACACTTAAGTCTAAACATTATATTTTTATTCTTTATTTTAGTAAATGCTAAGGATTGAGGATATTTTAAAATACTATTCGAAAACTAAAATGTTATTTAAATAACTCTAGAATATGGCTACGTGGTCATATATTTGTTCACACTGTAAACTAATAACGCTAACGAAGATATTTTAGCAGTCTTTGAATGATTTACGAAACTGATAGCAAAGTTGCAAAAAATAAAGCTTAGGCAAAATCAGTGTGCATCTACAGTTAAAATTTTTTTAGCGATGTATAAAGACCGAATAGAAACGCGCGGTGAAGCAAACCTAGAGGCTCTACTGTAACGTAGCAAAGTCCAGTTTTCCCCCGACGTATTTAGCGGAATAGCTCGTACTCAAACCCTGATGTCACAGATTTGCTCTAACCTATTTATGTTCAGGAAGACCTAGCTTCCTCACAAGAGAACGCCAAACTTCTACTCGATAAGCTGTGCAACATGCGTCTAAACGCTGCTGCTCACAAAATAGTTACATCTATACTCGAGACATCTACCTTTTATCGATTCTCTAAGCAGCATTGGATATGGCTGAAAAACGAAAACCCTTCAGAGCGTATTTTGTGATGATTCAGATGCCGAACTCGGGTGGTTGGTTCGTTCCAGGACGGCGAATCAGCACTAATGCTTCGCTTTGCTAGCCTTATACATATCGAGGGGTCTAAATGAGGCTTCAGGAAACACTTCAATATGGGCATCCTGAATAGAAGTGGAGATTGAAAAGCAAAATCCAGTTTAAGCGGGCTTTGAGTCAAAAAAGCGAATTTTCTTCGACCGTGTTCCTCACTACAGCTGAGAATTAATAGCTATCGAGGCAGTACGGATATTGGACGCTGCTTATATAAAAAAACCCGGCATAAGCCGGGTTTTTGTAATGTAACTACTAACGCTTACTCTTCAGTCGCTTCTGCTTCTTCCGCAGCTTCAACTTCAGGGCGGTCTACTAATTCTACGAATGCCATTGGAGCATTATCGCCTGCACGGAAACCGCATTTAAGAATGCGAGTATATCCACCAGGGCGACCCTCATAACGAGGACCAAGGTCGTTGAATAGTTTACCAACAACCTCTTTATCACCTGTACGTGCCATAGCAAGACGACGGTTTGCAACGCTGTCTTGTTTAGCCAATGTGATTAGAGGCTCGATTACGCGACGTAATTCTTTTGCTTTGGGTAACGTCGTTTTGATCACTTCGTGCTTGACCAAAGAGCCGGCCATGTTTTTGAACATAGCTTGACGATGGCTGCTGTTGCGATTCAACTGACGACCACTCTTACGATGGCGCATAGTTTTATCCTTCTTTACAAATCAGTTTTGTGAAAAACCTGATTAATCTTTCTCAGCGATGCTTTCAGGTGGCCAGTTTTCTAAGCGCATGCCTAGAGACAGTCCACGTGAAGCTAACACATCTTTGATTTCAGTTAGCGATTTCTTACCAAGGTTAGGCGTTTTAAGTAACTCAACCTCAGTGCGCTGTACCAGGTCACCAATGTACTGGATAGCTTCAGCTTTCAGACAGTTAGCAGAACGTACAGTAAGTTCTAAATCATCGACCGGACGCAGTAGAATCGGATCGAATTCCGGCTTCTCTTCTTTCTGAACTGGTTCAGAAACGTCACGTAAATCAACAAAGGCATCTAGCTGTTCAGCAAGAATTGTTGCTGAACGGCGGATCGCTTCTTCAGGATCCAACGTACCATTTGTTTCCATATCAATGATTAGCTTGTCTAAGTCTGTGCGTTGTTCAACACGTGCAGACTCTACTGTGTATGCAATACGTTCTACTGGGCTGTACGATGCGTCAACTAATAAACGACCAATAGGACGATCATCTTCTTCAGAGGAACGGCGCGTAGACGCAGGCACATAGCCGCGCCCCATCTCGATCTTAATACGCATACTGATTTCAGTTTCACCAGTTAACGTACAAATCACGTGATCAGGGTTTACAATTTCTACATCACCGTCGTGCTGAATATCACCAGCAACAACAGGGCCAGCGCCAGACTTCACTAGAGTTAGGGTTGCCTCATCTTTACCTTCAAGGCGAACCGCTAAACCTTTTAGATTAAGCAGAATTTCAATTACATCTTCCTGCACACCTTCTTTGGTGCTGTACTCGTGTAATACGCCGTCAATTTCAACCTCTGTCACTGCGCAACCAGGCATAGATGACAATAAAATACGACGAAGTGCGTTACCTAGAGTATGGCCGAAACCGCGCTCTAGTGGTTCCAAAGTTACTTTGGCACGAGTAGGAGAAACGTTTTCGATCTCAACTAATCTCGGTTTTAGGAATTCAGTCACAGAACCCACAATGCTTCCTCTTTAGTTAGCTTTACTTAGAGTAAAGTTCGACGATCAACTGTTCGTTAATTTCCGCAGACAAATCTTCTCTTTCAGGAACGCGTTTAAACGTACCTTCAAGTTTGCTGTTGTCTACTTCAATCCAGGTTGGCTTCTCACGTTGGTCAGCCAATTCTAAAGCTGCGTTGATACGCGATTGCTTTTTAGCTTTCTCACGAACAGAAACCACGTCTTCGGCAGAAACGTTAAACGATGGGATGTTCACAACGCGACCATTTACCATGATTGCTTTGTGACTTACCAACTGACGCGCTTCAGCACGTGTGCTGGCAAATCCCATACGATAAACTACGTTATCAAGACGCTTCTCGAGAAGTTGCAACAGGTTTTCACCTGTATTGCCCTTCAAACGAGCAGCTTCTTTATAGTAGTTACGGAATTGCTTTTCTAATACGCCATACATACGACGTACTTTTTGCTTTTCGCGCAACTGCACGCCATAGTCAGATAAACGGCCACGACGGGCACCATGCTGACCAGGCGCTGTATCGATCTTACATTTAGAATCGATTGCGCGAACGCCGCTCTTAAGGAACAAGTCTGTACCTTCGCGACGGCTTAGTTTGAGTTTAGGACCCAAATATCTTGCCATGATCTTTCTCCAACTGTCCGTCGATTAAACGCGACGTTTTTTCGGTGGACGACAACCGTTGTGAGGAATAGGCGTCACATCGGTAATGTTTGTGATCTTATACCCAGTGGCGTTAAGCGCACGGATCGCAGACTCACGGCCTGGACCTGGACCTTTAACGAACACTTCTAGGTTCTTCAGACCGTAATCCTGTGCAGCAACACCTGCACGCTCCGCAGCAACCTGTGCAGCAAATGGTGTTGATTTACGTGAACCACGGAAACCAGACCCACCAGATGTAGCCCATGCTAATGCATTGCCTTGACGATCTGTGATAGTCACAATTGTGTTATTGAAAGACGCATGGATATGAGCCATACCGTCTGCAACCTGACGTTTAGCGCGCTTCCGCGTACTACGAGCTGGTGCTTTTGCCATAACTAAATCCCCCGCTTACTTCTTAATTGGCTTACGAGGACCTTTACGGGTACGCGCGTTAGTTTTTGTGCGCTGACCACGTAGAGGCAAGCTACGACGGTGGCGAATACCACGGAAGCAACCCAGGTCCATCAAACGTTTGATGCTCATTGATACTTCACGACGAAGATCACCTTCAACAGTGAACTTAGCCACTTCTTCACGAAGCTTCTCTACAGTTGCTTCGTCAAGCTCTTTGATTTTTGTAGATTCTGCAACACCAGCATTAGCACAAATCGCTTTAGCGCGAGTTGGGCCGATACCGAAGATCGCTTGAATAGCAATCACAGCATGCTTGTGTTCAGGAATGTTAATGCCAGCGATACGGGCCATTAACAGCACTCCTCTCATTTAATTGTCGACGACCTAAAAAGCCCGATAGGATACTTACCCGTCGAACAAAATGCAAATTAAGGTTCGTAATATTGTAATTGGCAAAGCAGAACCTTGTGTCAGGTTCTGCTTACACTTTACAGTGATTACTCACCGCGTAAATTAGCCTTGCCTTTGCTTATGCTTAGGCTCAACGCAAATCACTCGCACAACACCGTTGCGCTTAATGACTTTACAGTTACGGCAAATTTTCTTAACTGATGCACGAACTTTCATTACATCACTCCGTAGTGAACCAATCTTAGCGGCCGTAGCCCTTAAGATTAGCTTTCTTCAGAACAGACTCATATTGAGTAGACATCAAATGTGTCTGCACCTGTGCCATAAAGTCCATGATGACTACCACAATGATAAGAAGCGACGTTCCACCAAAGTAAAACGGTACGTTCCAAGCAATCAACATAAATTCAGGCACTAAACAAATAAAGGTTATGTACAGTGCGCCAGCCAAAGTCAGACGAGTCATTACTTTATCGATATAGCGTGATGTTTGTTCACCAGGGCGTATGCCCGGGATAAACGCACCGGATTTTTTCAGGTTATCTGCGGTCTCACGCGGGTTGAAAACCAACGCCGTATAGAAGAAGCAGAAGAAAATAATCGCAGCAGCATACAACATCACATATAACGGCTGACCAGGCGAAAGCATTAATGCTACGTCCTGCAACCACGCCGTTGACTCATTCGTTCCAAACCAGCCCGCAATGGTGCCAGGGAAAAGAATGATACTGGATGCAAAGATAGGTGGTATAACACCGGCCATATTTACTTTTAATGGTAAATGTGTGCTCTGCGCTGCGAAGACCTTGCGGCCCTGTTGACGCTTTGCATAGTTTACCACAATACGACGTTGCGCGCGTTCAACGAACACAACCAAGTAAGTTAGACCCAGTACTATTGCTCCAATTAATAACACGAGCAACATGTTAATATCGCCTTGTCTTGCTTGTTCCGCAGTCTGACCTATCGCTGTTGGCAGACCGGCAACAATACCAGCAAATATCAATATCGAGATACCGTTACCAATACCTCTTTCAGTAATTTGCTCACCTAACCACATAAGGAACATAGTTCCTGTGACTAAGCTCACTACCGCTGTAAAGTAGAATCCGAAGCCAGGACTTATCACCAATCCATTAATCAGGTTCGGCAGACCGGTCGCAATACCAATTGACTGGAATGTCGCCAATACTAACGTTAAATAACGTGTGTACTGATTGATCTTACGTCGACCCGCTTCACCTTCTTTTTTAAGCTCCATCATCGGTGGATGAACCACCGAGAGCAACTGCATGATAATGGATGCAGTAATGTATGGCATAATGCCCAAAGCCAGAACGGATGCACGCTCAAGGGCACCACCAGAGAACATGTTAAACATCTCTACAATAGTGCCTTTTTGCTGTTCGAATAAGTCAGCTAAAACCGCAGGGTCAATACCAGGAATAGGTACATACGAACCTAACCGGAATACTACGATTGCGCCGAAGACGAACAACAATCTTGCCTTAAGCTCACTTAAACCGCTTTTCGCGCCTGAATCCAATCCTGGTTTAGCCATCTAGCTTATTCCTCTACTTTACCGCCGGCAGCTTCAATTGCTTCACGCGCGCCTTTAGTAACCTTCAACCCGTTAACCGTTACCTTGCGTGACAATTCGCCACTCTTTACAACTTTAACGAACTGCATTTCTTTCTTTACAAGACCAGCAGCTTTTAAAGTTTCAAGAGAAACTATATCACCTTCAACTTTCGCAATCTCAGTCAATGTAACTTGATCAGTTACCATGCCTATACGCGAAGTGAAACCGAACTTAGGTAGACGGCGTTGAATTGGCATTTGACCGCCTTCAAAGCCTGGCTTAACCGTTCCACCAGAACGGCTTTTTTGACCTTTGTGACCACGGCCACCAGTCTTACCAAGGCCAGAGCCGATACCACGGCCAACACGCTTACCAGATTGTTTTGCTCCTGGTGCAGGAGAAATCGTATTTAAACGCATGTCTTACTCCTCCACGATTTCAACCATGTAATTTACACGGTTGATCATGCCACGGACAGCTGGGGTGTCTTCCAGTTCACGGACATGGTTGATTTTACGCAGGCCTAAACCTTTAAGCGTCGCTTTGTGCTTTGGCAAGCGGCCAATCGCACTTTTCGTTTGCTTTACTTTAATCGTTGCCATGTCTGATTACCCCAAAATTTCTTCTACAGACAATCCACGCTTCGCAGCAACACCCGCTGGAGAATTCATCTCTGTCAGCGCGTTGATTGTTGCACGAACAACGTTGATTGGGTTTGTAGAACCGTAACATTTTGAAAGTACGTTCTGCACACCAGCTACTTCAAGTACTGCACGCATTGCACCGCCGGCGATGATACCGGTACCTTCTGATGCAGGCTGCATATAAACTTTAGAGCCAGAGTGACGACCTTTGATTGGATGCTGTAATGTATGACCGTTCAAATCAACGTTCACCATATTACGGCGAGCCTTTTCCATTGCTTTTTGGATAGCAGCAGGCACTTCTCGTGCTTTACCGTAACCAAAACCAACGCGACCATTACCGTCACCCACTACTGTCAATGCAGTGAAACTGAAGATTCGACCACCTTTAACCACTTTAGATACGCGGTTAACAGCAATCAATTTTTCTAACAGTTCACCTGTTTGAACTTCTTGTTTAGCCATTATAAACTCCTAGAACTGAAGACCAGCTTCGCGAGCTGCATCAGCCAATGCTTTCACACGACCGTGGTATTTAAAACCACTGCGATCAAAAGCGACGTCTTTCACGCCTTTTTCGATAGCACGTTCTGCGATTGCCTTACCGACTGCCGCCGCTGCTTCAGCGTTACCAGTTGATTTAAGATCTTTCTTTAGATCGGCTTCAACGGTAGAAGCTGCCGCCAATACCTCAGAACCGTTTGGAGCGATTAACTGAGCATAAATGTGGCGAGGTGTACGGTTTACTACCAGGCGATGCGCGGCCAGTTCACGTATTTTTGCTCGTGCGCGAGTTGCGCGACGAATGCGAGCTGTTTTCTTATCCATCGTATCACCCACCTACTTTTTCTTAGCTTCTTTACGACGTACATGTTCATCAGCGTAACGTACACCCTTACCTTTATAAGGCTCTGGTGGACGATAGGCGCGAATGTTCGCCGCAACCTGTCCTACCACCTGCTTATCGGCGCCTTTGACGACGATTTCAGTTTGGCTAGGAGTTTCAACTGTAATGCCTTCAGGCATCTCGTATACAACAGGATGTGAGAAACCAAGTGTCAGATTAAGTTTGGCACCTTGTGCTTGTGCACGATAACCAACACCATTTAACTGCAACTTTTTCTCAAAACCTTCTGAAGTACCCTGAACCATTGAATTCAGAAGCGCACGTGCAGTACCTGCTTGTGCCCAAGCGTCAGCAAAACCTTCGCGAGGTAATGCTTTAAGTTGGTTTTCTTCCTGAACTACTTCAACCGCGTCATTAAATACGCGTGTCAGTGTACCTTTCGAACCTTTAACAGTGACTTCTTGTCCTGAAATAGAAACATCTAATCCTGACTTTAAGTCGACTGGGGCTTTTGCTACTCGTGACATTTCAACTCCTCCGATTACGCTACATAACCGATGATTTCACCACCCATGCCCGCTTTACGCGCAGCACGATCGGTCATCACACCTTTAGAAGTCGACACGATAGCCACGCCCAAACCACCTAGTACTTTTGGAAGCTCATCTTTTTTCTTATAGATGCGCAGACCAGGACGGCTTACACGTTCGATTGTGTCAATAACTTGCTTGCCTTCGAAGTACTTTAACGTCACTTCCAAAACAGGCTTAACGTCACCAGATGCTGCATAATCAGTAATGTAACCTTCTGCTTTCAATACTTCACAAATTGCTGAGCGAAGTTTTGAAGAAGGCATAGTTACAGATACTTTCTGCGCCATTTGGCCGTTACGGATGCGGGTAAACATATCCGCGATAGGATCTTGCATGCTCATATCAGCTACTCCTTACCAGCTGGCTTTTTTAAGGCCAGGGACTTCACCGCGCATTGCTGCTTCACGCAGTTTAATACGGCTTAGACCAAATTTGCGTAGGTAACCATGTGGGCGTCCCGTAATGCGGCAGCGATTTTGCTGACGTGCTTTACTTGAGTCACGTGGTAGTTGTTGTAGCTTAAGCACAGCATCCCAACGTTCTTCTTCAGAAACGTTGACATCGCTGATAATCGCTTTAAGTTCGGCACGTTTTTCAGCGTACTTAGCTACTAGCTTAGCACGTTTGACTTCACGAGCCTTCATTGATTCTTTTGCCATAACCCTACACCTTATTTTTTGAATGGGAAGTTGAACGCAGTCAACAGAGCACGTGCTTCTTCATTCGAGTTCGCGCTGGTAGTGATAGTAATATCCATACCACGAACTTTATCCACTTTATCGAAATCGATTTCAGGGAAAATGATCTGCTCACGCACGCCCATGCTGTAGTTACCACGACCGTCAAACGACTTCGGGTTCAAACCGCGGAAATCACGGATACGTGGAATAGCGATTGAAATCAAACGCTCAAGGAATTCCCACATACGCTCACCGCGTAGGGTTACTTTACAGCCAATCGGATAACCTTCACGGATTTTAAAACCCGCAACAGATTTTCTCGCAACTGTGACAATAGGCTTTTGACCGGCGATAGCCGTCATATCAGCTTGCGCATTCTCAAGCACCTTTTTGTCAGCAACTGCTTCACCTAAACCCATGTTTAGAGTGATTTTTTCAATCCGAGGGACTTGCATGACGCTTTGGTACCCGAACTGCTTAGCAAGTTCAGCTACTACTGTTTCTTTATAGAAATCATGCAGTTTCGCCATCGTACTCTCCAATTAATTAAACGAGTTCACCGTTGGACTTGAAGAAACGAACTTTCTTCTCGTTTTCCATACGGAAACCAACGCGATCCGCTTTACCCGTCGCCGGGTTAACAATCGCTACATTAGAAACGTGAATAGAAGCTTCCTTTTCAATAATACCACCCGCTTCACCCGCGTGAGGGTTTGGCTTCTGGTGTTTCTTGACAAGGTTTACACCTTCTACAACTATGCGGTTATCAGCCACAAGCACTTTCAGGACTTTGCCTTGTTTGCCTTTGTCTTTTCCCGCTAATACGACTACTTCATCATCACGACGAATTTTTCTAGCCATTATCGTGACTCCTTATAGTACCTCTGGGGCCAGTGAGATAATCTTCATGAAGTTTTCACTTCGAAGCTCACGTGTAACCGGGCCAAAGATACGCGTACCAATTGGTTGCTTGTTAGTATTTAACAATACAGCCGCGTTATTATCGAAACGGATGGTAGAACCATCTGCACGACGAACGCCTTTTCTAGTACGCACCACCACTGCGTTCAGTACGTCACCTTTTTTAACTTTACCGCGAGGAATTGCTTCCTTAACAGTAACTTTGATGATGTCACCGATACCTGCATAACGGCGATGCGAGCCACCAAGAACCTTAATACACTGAACCCTGCGAGCGCCGCTGTTATCGGCTACATCCAGGTTAGTTTGCATTTGGATCATGTTAGTGCTCCGCTATTAAATTAAGACTCTGCCGAGTCGTTTATGCTGCTAAAAACGGCCGAACTAGCCATTTTTTAACCATACCCCCATAAAAAGGGCGCGAAATGATAACAGAAAAGATAGATAAGCGATAGGCCAAATTTGAATTAATTTTAAGCGATTCAAAACGGGTACGTATAGTAAATTCTCGTGCTATTTCCCATGTTAACTTTACAGCATTTGCGGCGGTAAAAAACGTTGTAAGCAAGTGCCTAGGCGTTTTACGTTAATAGGTTTGGTGAGGTAGTCGTTCATACCTGCTACTGAACACTTTTCTCGCTCTCCCGCTAATACATTAGCTGTTAAGGCCACGATAGGTATCAACTCTCCTTCTGGTCCCATCTTTCGTATCTTGGCCGCCGCGGTGTAGCCATCCATCACTGGCATCTGGCAATCCATTAATATCAAATCATATATTTGATTGGTTTTAAGTGCTTTAGCAACTTTATTTACCGCTATTTCACCATTTTCCGCTAAATCGATATTTACCTTGAGTTCTTTTAATTGTTCGGTGATAACGATCTGATTAATTGTGTTATCCTCAACTACCAGCACTTTATAGCCCGCGAAAGAACAGGTACTCGCGTCGATTTCATGGGGTTCAGGTTCTATATATGCTTCATCTGATTGCGCTAACTGAATAGAAACGGTAAATATCGAACCCTCATTGGGTTTACTGTCGACGCGAATACCCCCTCCCATCATTTCTGCTATTTGCGAAACAATACTTAAGCCCAATCCCGTCCCCCCAAATTCTCGTGTTGTCGCGCTATCGCCTTGATGGAATGGAGAAAATATTTTCCGCTGCCGCTCTTTTTCTATGCCTACTCCTGTATCCTCAACCATTAATTGAATCAAATACTTTTTATCTGGTTGTTTAAGTGCGCGCGTTTTGACACTTACTGTTCCCTCGTGAGTAAACTTAATTGCGTTGTTTATCAAGTTAGTTAAGATTTGCTGAATCCGAATTGGATCCCCCTGAAAATGAAGCCCTTTTACGGCTTCTATATCAGTCTGTAGCTGAATTCCTTTTTTCTTTGCTGTATGTTCAAATAATTTAATCTGTTGTTCGATAAGCGCCTCCAGACTTAGAGGAACCGTCTCAAACGACATTTCTCCGGAATCAATTTTTGAGAAGTCGAGTACGTCATTTATCAGGCCCAGCAATGATTCTGCGATCTGGTGAGCAATTGAGCACAACTCTTGTTGTCGTTCGGTAAGGTTTGTTTTAGCCAACGTGTCGAGCATCCCCAAAACCCCGTTGATGGGCGTGCGTATTTCGTGGCTCATATTGGCTAAAAACTGACTTCTCGCCTGCAGTGCATGTTCTGCTATTTTTCGTTTATCTTCTAAATCTTTCCCTACTTGAACTTGTTGAGTGATATCGCGTGAAGCGCCGAGTATACGCGTGCAAACACCATCCTCATATTCAGCCTGTGCTCTAACGGCAATCCATAGAACCTTGCCCGTTGGGGTCAATATTTCTAATTCGGTAGAAATAGGCGTTCCTTTCTCAATACATTCAGCAAGCAAGCTACTCATTCGCTCTCTCTCGCTTTCATGTCTGATGATGCTTATGCCTGCTTCTAAAGAAATATCAAAGTCAGGCGGAAACTCATATAGTTTCTTCAGCGCTTTTGACCAAAATATTTCATTATTGGGCACATCAATTTCCCATGACCCAACCCCCGCAAGCTCACTGATTTGACTGAGCATTTTATTTTGACGTCGGAGTGCCTCATTTTTCGCATTCACACTTTCAAACGCTAACTTGCGACTTAACTCTGTACCTATCCACTCTGAAAGGAGAATAACGTAGTCTAGCTCCACTTCCTTAAAGGGATATTTTCTAGCCGACGGCGATGAGAAATTCACCGTTCCATATAGCTTTCTTTCAACATACAGAGGAATACCAATATACGAAAAAAGCTGAAATTTTTCTGCTGCCGGGTGTTTACCGCATACCTGTTCAACATCGTGGTAACTAACAATAGCATTCGCATCTAACGTATCTATGCAAAACGTATCTTCAAGTTCGAATATAGTACCTGGCTCTAGCGAATCATCGGGTGAACTTGCCGCTATTACGGTGTAAGTTTGTCTATCTATTTTGCTGACAATTCCAATTTCCAGCTCCAATAAGTTACATCCGACGTTGAGTAAACGTATTAGTTTTTCATCATACGAAAGATTGATATCGGAAGAGATTGTATGAAGTGTGCGCAGTATTCTCATTCTAAGGTCGATTAATCTTTAGATAAGTCAGTAACCTAAGGGTAGCTTACCTTAAATGTTATTCCTATTAATCTTGTTTACTAGCGACAAAAAGAAAAAAGCCCGGAAACCGGGCTTTATTTAAACGACATTATAGTGGTTACGCAACTTACTCGTAAGAGTAATCCATTGTTACACCGCTATAAGACGCGTATGCACGAATACCTATGTGCCACGTACCGGCAGATGGGTTGGTGAATGTACAGGTTTCATTATTTCCATTTTTGTATGGACGACAATCCCAACTTGATGTGGTTGGCTGGGCGCCGAGACGCATGTAAAGGTCAGCATCCCCGGAGCCCCCTGAAATAGATACAGTTAACGTAGTAACGCCAGAGGGGATATCCCATGTATAGCGTCTCCATGAGCCGTAAGATCCTGATAGGTTCGTCAGCTGGCCAGATACGGGGTCGACACCGCCGCCGCCACCACCGCCACCGCCGCTACCGCTACACCCATTGGTATTGAGGTAATCATATGCGTCCGCTACTTGGACTATACCGTGACCATAATAAATATCTCGCCCTGCGCTGCCTTTGTCTTTCGCTGTAGCATTAATCGCGGCTCGGATTTGATCGTTAGTACATTGAGGGAAGAAACTCCATACTAAAGCAGAAGCACCGGCCACATGAGGTGAGGCCATGGATGTCCCGCTTAGCGTAGCGTAAGTATTAGTAGGATATGTGGAATAAACGGAGCTTCCTGGCGCGGCAATTTCGACTTGCGAATTGTATTGCGAATAACTTGCACGGCTTTCATTTGAACCTACAGCGGCAACAGACATTACTGCATCATAAGATGCCGGATAAGAGAGTGAGCTATTACCACTATTGCCTGCCGCAGCCACTAATAGAATGCCATCGTCCTGAAAGCCATTCATTGCATTACGTTCAGCTGTAGATGAAGAGCTTCCACCCAAGCTCATATTAACTACATTTGCGCCAGCACTCTTACACTGGTTGATTGCAGCAATTAAATCAGAGGAGAATGTCCAGTTACCATTATCGTCAAATATTTTAACGATATGCAGATTAACTCCCGGATAAACGCCGATGACGCCCTGGGTGTTATCGTAAGCTGCGATGGTACCTGCTACGTGCGTACCGTGGCCATTGCCATCGTTATACCAGTTGCCAACTGCGCTACTGTTAGCTTCTCCTGTCACACCGTTATTCTGATCGGGTAAATCAGGGTGGCCCAAGTTGTAACCCGTATCAATAACACACACCTTCCGCGCGCTGGTATTGCTTTGCGACAACTGATTCGCCTGAACCATGTTATAGCCATAAGGTACGGTTTGCGCTAATGGCTTTCTTTTAGCGTCGCGCGAGATACTTGCTACATTTGGATTATTGCGAAGTTTGTTTAATACACTTCGGTTCATAGTAGCGGCAACCATACGCTGCTCGCTTAATACCTTCTTGGTTTTCGCGCCCATTTTGTTAACAAAGGATTTGGCAGCGTTAGCATTAAATACACCTTTTCCTTTTCCCTTGCTATTACTTTGAGTAGCGCCCGATTCCATTACCGATACATCTGCGGCATTCTGTTTAAACTCAATTATATAGCGCTCTTCTGCGAAGTCCTGTTTGGATAGGAGGAGTCGCTCTTTAAGTAAAGTTCGCATATCCTGAGGTTGAGCTTTAACTTCAACTGGTGTGTTCACCGCAGCGCCAACAGACACACTTAATAGTGTAAGTGTTGCCGCAAGCGCTGCTTTTTTCGTTAAAAGGTTACTTTCCTTCATTGATGTTCCTAACTTGTTGTATATTGCCCGCACTCTAAAAGTGGTGCCTTTATGGGCTTGAGTGAGTGGCCTGGCATTTGACTAAGCTCAGGGAAGTCCTCAACCACTCCTTGGTTGTCTCAAAAGCAAAAAATCACGTCCGTCAGACCAGTTATCTGCTGTACGCTAACAGCAGCTCCCGTTTCTCGGAAGAACGGCGCAACCATGCACGCGGCATGCGTCGCTAATCTGTCGTGGTAATTAATTTCCTGTTACAACAAGAATTAGCAGGAATGCTGCGGGATGACTGAAACTGTTCAGTCCACCCTTTTAGTTTGGAGAAGCGCTAAGCTAATGCGGCGATATTGCAGCAAACATAAGCTACAGCTTATAGGATTAACAAAAAGAATAAGTTTGAGAAATTAGATTAACGTATAAACTATAAAAATACAGCAATAAACATTAATAATTTATTACAATTTAATTACACTCACGTAAAGATAAGTGTACATTTTTTGACCTTTGCGGGAGAATTATGAGCAACTGCGTTGTCTTACAGCTTCGTATAGACAAATACCTGTGGCGACTGAGACATTTAAACTGGATACGCTGCCCGCCATAGGTAATTTGACCAGTTCGTCACAACGTTCTTTCGTTAAACGGCGCATACCTTTCCCCTCAGCGCCCATCACCAGCGCCAATGGGCCAGTAAGCTTGCAATCGTAGAGAGATTTATCGGTTTCGCCTGTCGTACCAATGACCCATACGCCTTTGGATTGAATATCCTGTAGTGTTCTCGCTAAGTTCGTCACTTGTATAAAAGGCACACTTTCTGCTGCCCCACAGGCGACTTTTCTCGCTGTTCCGGTTAATCCAGCTGATTTATCTTTCGGGGCAATAACAGCGTGTACACCGGCCGCGTCGGCACTACGCAAACATGCACCCAGATTATGTGGATCGGTAATTCCATCAAGAATTAATAAGAAAGGCTGTTTATGGTTTTGCAATACTTCATCAAGGTCATTTTCTGTTAACACGCGAGCGGGTTTAGCCCGCGCAACAATACCCTGGTGTTGTTCTCCATTCACTTTATCATCAAGTACTTTACGATGACAAAATTGTACGCTGATGCCATGTCGACGAACCTGATTTACGATATCATTTAAACGATCATCGTTACGGCCTTTTAGTACTAAGACTTCTATTAGTCGTTCAGGCTCATTTGCCACAACTGCAGATAATGCGTGGATACCGTATAACCATTCTTGCTGAGCCATTTATCGTTTTTTCACCTTGGATTTAGCTTGCTTACGTGATGATTTCTTTTCTTGGGATTGAGCGGAAGAACGTGGCTTCTTTTTGGCAGACTTAACCTTAACGTGACGGCCGTTAGTGCTTTTTAAAACCTTGCTATCGAGTATAAGGTCAATTTTGCGCTCGTCTAGATTTACGGAGGCTACTTTTACCATTAGTGCGTCGCCTAATCTAAACTGCGTTTTGGATTGTTCTCCCACTAAACATTGTTTGACATTATCATAGTGATAATAATCGCTGTCCAGTGAAGTGATATGAACCAAACCATCAATATGATACTCGGTTAACCTGACAAAAAGCCCGAAGTTGGTCACCGAACTGACCACACCATCAAACGTAGCCCCTACGTGATCTTGCATAAATTCACATTTTAGCCAATCAGACACATCACGGGTTGCGTCGTCTGCTCTACGTTCTGTCATAGAGCATTGTTCGCCCAACTGCTCTATTTCTTCCTCTGTATACGCTTTTGCACCTGTGACCTTATGCTTTTGTTTAGCTAAGATACCTTTTATTGCGCGATGCACGACTAAATCTGGATAACGCCTTATAGGCGAAGTAAAATGTGCGTAAGCCGCTAACGCCAAACCGAAGTGACCAATGTTATCACCATCATAAATTGCCTGTTTCATGGAGCGAAGCAACATAGTTTGAATCAATTCTTGATCTGGGCGTTGTTGGGTCTTAAGCACGACATCAGTAAAATCAGCAGGCGCTGCGTCATCCTTTATTTGATGGGGGACACCTATTTCGCCAAGATAAGCGATAAATGCGCTAAGTCTGTCTGCGTCTGGTTTGTCATGTACACGGTAGAGCGCTGGCGCTTTATGTTTCTCAAGGAATTTTGCTGCACTCACATTCGCCATGATCATACATTCTTCGATCATTTTATGAGCGTCATTGCGCGTGAGGGGAACGATATTTTCTATTTTACGTTCGGCATTAAACACAAATTTACTTTCTTGCGTTTCAAATTCAATAGCTCCACGCTTAGCTCTGGCCTTTTTTAATGCCCTATACAAATCGTGTAAATTCCGCAAATGAGGAACCTGCGCTTCGTAACGTTGGTTCAGGTCTTTATCACCCTCAAGTATTTTCCACACCTTATTGTATGTGAGTCGTGCATGGGAATTCATCACTGCTTCATAGAATTGGTAGGACTGTAATGTTCCTTGGCTATTGATTGTCATTTCGCAGACCAGACATAACCGGTCAACCTGTGGATTGAGTGAGCACAGACCATTTGAAAGGACTTCAGGTAACATGGGAATAACCTGATCAGGAAAATAAACAGAATTTCCTCTATTTAGCGCTTCCGTATCTAAGGCATTACCTTGACGAACATAATAACTAACATCCGCAATAGCCACCCAAAGCTGCCACCCCCCGTTATCGAGGGGTTCACAAAATACAGCATCGTCAAAGTCACGCGCATCTTCACCATCTATGGTCACTAACGGTAGTTGCCTTAAATCGACCCGCCCTTCTTTAGCTTTTTCAGAAACCTGTTCATCTAAATTTTCTACTTGTTTTTCGACCGCTTTTGGCCAAACGTGAGGAATATCGAACGTTCGTAACGCCATTTCGATTTCCATACCAGGGGCCAGGTGCTCACCTAGTACTTCTAAGATTCTACCCACGGGGTTTACGCGGCGGCGAGGACGCTGAGTAAGTTCAACCACTACCACCTGTCCCATGCGCGCGCCATTGACGTGCTCCGGTGGAATAATAATCTCGTGATTGATTCGGCTGTCGTCAGGTATCACCACGCCTATTCCCTGTTCAGTAAAATAACGACCGACAATGGGCTCCTCACGGGGGGTGATAACCTGGGTAATATAAGCTTCTTTGCGGCCTCTACGATCAGTACCGCTTTGTTTGGCTTCCACTTCATCATCATGTAAAAAAAGCTGCATCTGGCCTTTGCTGATAAACAAATCGCCTGAATTGTCGTGCGGGCGCAAAAAGGCATAGCCATCGCGATGCCCGATAATTCTGCCACGAATTAGGGCTGATTGATCACCCGGCGCATACTTTTTATGCTTGGTAAACTCGACTTGGCCTTCACGCTCCATAGCACGTAGCCGCCGTTGAATACCTATTCTGCTCTCTTCGTCGTGGGCCTTAACCACATTACAAATTTCCAAAAACGACATGGGCCGCTCGTTCTCGCAAAGCACGCTGAGTAGGAATTCACGGCTAGCAACCGGTTTATCATACTTTGCTTGTTCACGTTGAAAATGCGGATCGTCGCTCATGAATATCTGTTTACCTTTTAATTATACGATGATGAATGATGTATTGGGCGCAATAGCGCTACTTTATAGTGCTAATGATCGCCACGAAAGTCATATGAGTCAAGTAACATTATGGTAACGCGTCACATAAATAGAAATGAGTATACTTAACTCTCCAGTGGACGTCGTGCAGCGCGCACTGCCTTTGGATGCATCAGCTTTTCTAAGGCTTGCAAATAACTGGCAATACGGGCATGTACTTTCTTATCGTCAGTGACAGCATTATATAACCAGCGATACGCGTCTTCGTAATCATAAGGGCTGCCATGACCATCAATAAATAGTTCAACTAATTGAATTTGTGCCTTTAAGTTTCCTAAGGCTGACGCTTCTCTTAGAAACACAACTGCCCGCGTTTTATCTTCCTGAACCAATATGCCTTTTGCGTAATAGCGTCCAAGCTGTTCCAACGCCTCTGGTAGGCCCTGTTGAGCTGCTAAAGACATAAAATCAATGCCACGTTCCGGCTCTGCCTCGACACAGACGCCCCATGCAAGCATGTCGCCCCATAGAAACTGATAAGCAGGTACCTTTAACACTTCTGCGCGCGCTTCAATATCTTGCACAAGTTGGCAGCGATCTTCAACGACCCGAGTAAGATGGGAGTTTTCGGCTATCATTTTTAGTAGCTCATCCTGTGTATACAGTTGAACTGCCTTTATCTCCTGCGCTGTAGCTGCACTGGGTACGACCAGTGTAGCTACAGCGATAATACAAAAATACAACTTTTTTAATGCCATGGCATTCTCATTACACATTACCATTCTGGCTCGCCTGGCAATGACGAACCATAACTCAGTTTATTTCATTCAGTGCGTTAATTAAATTTAGTAGAAAGCGCAGCCTGAATCCGTCGGAGTTGCTCTGCAATATCCACGCCTAAATCTGTTAAATAACCGCCATCGGGTTGCGTAATTACGCCTTTTGCATACAGTCGGGATGCTGCACTTACCATCGATTGACTCGCATCGTGGTGAATTTTCAATCCCTGATGTAAGCTGTCATCGGGAAACTTCAACAGTAAATTTAACTCTTCTGTCATTTCAGTATCAAACACGCTCATCGTTTATTCCTCTTTTACCGGCAAGAATCGGGTATCAATAGGCAAATCGCCGCCACTATAACTGCTTAGACTAATTCACATGCAAATTTTTGCTGCTTAGGGATGAATTAGTATATATGCCTTTAAACAAAGTTCGCCAGCTTCCGTTATCGACTTTTCGCATTTCCCAATGTTGTATCACACTACCATTTTGCTGCGGTGTCCAGCTTATTTTGTGGTCTATCATTTTTCCTTCTTTAGTCTTTCTTTTGCCGTATAAAATCATTGCGTTATTATGCAGGCCGCCGGCAAGCTGAAGACGCAGACCCGTTTTATCTACCCATGTTTGATACCATTTGCCAGTCGTTTTGTCGTAGATATTTATGCTCATTCCATACGGACCGTCTTTGGTTTCGTAGTGTTCGGTTATCACACAATTATCATAATCTTTTTGGATAGTATTATTGCCAGCAGAATTACCATCTGGTGTGGTCACTACCCAGACACCAAGCCAAAAGTCAAAATCGTTATATTCGTCTTGCTCGCACTGGGCGCCGTGAACGGGCTTCAATAGCGTGCATATAATTAAAAATAGAAATGTTACGCTCACTCGTTTCATGGCTTAAGACTCTGATAAACCGATTATTCAATGGTATACTCTTGGTAAAGCGTAGTCGCAAGGACAATAGTGTTCAAATGAAGTACAAAGATCTGCGGGATTTTATTCAACAGCTTGAAAAGCAAGGTGAACTGAAGCGTATTTCTCAGGAAATTGATCCTGACTTGGAAATGACTGAAATTGCTGATCGGACCCTTCGAGCCGGCGGCCCGGCGTTGCTATTTGAGAACCCTAAAGGAAGCGATATCCCTGTTTTAGCTAATTTATTTGGAACGCCGGAACGCGTGGCGATGGGGATGGGTCAGTCTTCCGTGGCGGCGCTTAGAGATGTGGGTGAGCTGCTCGCCTATTTAAAAGAGCCCGAACCGCCAAAAGGTGTCAAAGACTTATGGCAAAAAATACCGGTTTTTAAACAAGTGTTGAACATGCCTGCCAAGGAACTGAAAAAAGCGCCGTGCCAGGAAGTGGTGCTGACTGACGAAGACGTCGATTTGTCGATGCTTCCTATTCAGCGTTGCTGGCCGGGCGATGTAGCTCCTCTTATCACTTGGGGTCTCACGGTGACAAGGGGTCCAAATAAGAAGCGCCAAAATCTGGGTATTTATCGACAGCAAGTTATCGGTAGAAATAAACTTATTATGCGCTGGTTATCCCATCGCGGGGGCGCGCTTGATTTTCGCGAGTGGTGCGAAGCGCATCCGGGCGAGCCCTACCCCGTTTCCGTTGCCCTGGGCGCTGATCCGGCGACCATCTTAGGCGCGGTCACACCCGTTCCAGATACGCTATCAGAATATGCATTTGCCGGTTTGTTGCGAGGTGATAAAACGGAAGTCGTCAAGTCTATCAGCAACGACTTACAGGTGCCTGCTAGCGCGGAGATTGTGTTAGAAGGTTACATCGCCCAAGATGAAACGGCACCCGAAGGTCCGTATGGGGACCATACTGGCTATTATAATGAAGTTGATACTTTCCCGGTTTTCACGGTAACTCATCTTACGCACCGAAAATCGCCAATCTATCATTCAACTTATACTGGTCGGCCACCAGATGAACCTGCTATCTTGGGTGTGGCATTAAATGAAGTGTTTGTACCCATATTACGTAAACAGTTCCCTGAGATAGTCGACTTTTATCTACCTCCAGAGGGATGTTCCTATCGCCTGGCTGTGGTCACTATGAAAAAGCAATATCCGGGTCATGCAAAACGCGTAATGATGGGGGTGTGGTCATTTCTCAGGCAATTCATGTACACTAAATTTGTCATTGTGTGCGACGATGACGTGAATGCCAGGGACTGGAATGATGTTATTTGGGCCATTACCACCCGTATGGATCCCGCAAGAGATACATTATTGGTTGAAAATACGCCGATAGATTATCTTGACTTTGCTTCGCCCGTTTCTGGGTTAGGTTCTAAAATGGGAATGGATGCGACGAACAAATTTGAAGGGGAAACCGACCGCGAATGGGGCATACCCATTGTAATGGATGAAGATGTAAAGACGAGGGTAGATGACATCTGGGATGATCTTGGTATTATGCAGAACGCTAAACCTTCCTCTGATTGAGTTATTTAATATCAGCGGCAATGAAAACTTCAGAATAAAGCTAAATTAAGTTGGAATTTAATGTCAGAAATTGAATGTCAGGTCAGCGCGATTACGCCACTTACTGAATCCGTCTTTAAAGTTGTACTTAAGCCAAAGGCACATGTCGAATTTAAGGCAGGTCAATATATTTTGGTACATATGGGTAAAGACGATAAGCGCCCCTTCTCCATTGCGAGTCCTGCTTATGACCATGAGCGTATAGAATTACATATTGGTGCTGACAAGGACAATACGTATGCGTCTGAAGTGTTGTCGAAAATGCGTAAAGAAGGCTGTATCAAAATAAGTGGCGGACATGGTGAGGCATTTTTGCGCAAAACAGAGAAAGACATCATTTTGATTGCTGGTGGAACTGGTTTTTCCTATACCCATTCGATTTTACAGCAATTTTTGCACGAAGAGCATGACAACCAAATTCATCTGTATTGGGGTGGCAAAACACTCGACGATTTGTATATGTCAGAAAAAATGAAACAACTTGCTACATTGCATCCCCATTTTACCTATGTTCCGGTAATTGAAGAAGCAGACGATTCCTGGAAAGGACACACTGGCTATGTCCATCATGCCGTTATGAAAGACTTTACGGATATGAGCAATTGTCAAATTTATGTGGCTGGCCGGTTTGAGATGGCAAAAGCGGTAAGAGATGATTATCAACGCTACCAATTAAACAATAAGGATTTATTCGGGGATGCTTTCGCATTTATTTAGGTTGAAGAAATGATAAAACCGCAAGGTAAGTTTCACTTGATACAAAAAGTTGCAATTTTGTTCACTTGGGTATTGAGTTTGCTTACCAGCACGTTCACATATTCTGAGCTTAATTTGGCTTCAATTCCGCTGTCTACTTATGTGGCAGAAGAAGATGGTAATGGCAGAATCAATGACATTATCCAAGAGGCATTCAAACGTAGTCAGATTGAGGCGAGCTTATCTGTATTGAGACCAGCGTTTCTCGGCAGTGGGCTCAGTAACGAATCGTTAGACGGTGATTTTGCGTTTCTCGACCTTGACCGCAAAAAAGATAACTTTGTTTATTCAAAGCCCTATCTGCCCCTTTATCTTGTTGCTGTAAGTAAGCGCCCTTATGTTAAAGAGGTGCGCAATCTGGCGCACTTGCAGGATAGCCGCATCGCCATAGAGAATCGTTTCGCTAATACTGATCGATTACGTATAGAAAAAGCCATTAAATGGTCAAGAAACCCTGATACATTTGATGCGTTTAAACAATTGGCCGATGGTCGTTCGCCCGCGCTAATCACTTCAGGTCTATTAGTAAATGAATTCAATCGCTTGCTTGAGAATCATCAGGAAGCCAAGCTTTTTTCTTCACCCCACCCTTTGGTAACCGCTAAGTTTACTGTAGCCGCCCGGGCAAACATCCCAAATATCAAGTCATTGTTAGCACAGTTTGACTCGGCCATTGAACAGATGCAAAAGGATGGAACCTACAATCAGCTACTTCAGTTACCTTGGCTACTCAAAGATGTCAATAATGATGGGGAGGCAGAATTTATCAGCTCCCTCGGTGTACTAAACAAGAATTCTTTGCCGCCCACCCCCCTCGACGCTTTTTCGCTTGATGGTACGCCCGCTGCCACATCCGCTGTGTACATCATTGACGGTAATGAAGTTGAATCGTGGGAGCAGGTGAAGGCTTTACTGCCCGATATCAGACATCAGGAAAGAAAAAGCTTACTAGACGAGACCATCTATAGTCGCATGATGCGTAGATGGTAACTACAATTTATACGTACAAACAGTAAACCTAAGCACACCCTATATCAGTATAAAGAGCTACACATTTACTGGAGGAAATTATGTCTGAAGTGAACACGGGTCCTGAGTACGAAGATAAAATCCCTAAAGAAATCGCTGAAATTCAAAAAGCTATCTCAGCACATGACTCTCAGCGTGTGAAACTATTGCTTACAAACGAAATTTTGGATGAGGTACAAAAGGGCCATCTAGTGGAACTGGCGAAATCGAACGGGACCCCAGCCATTGTAAAAATGATAGAGGATACACCTGCGACGCCATAGGTAAATAATCATTCTTCTTTTCATTCCCGACGGCTCAAATGAAGGCCTCGCCCTTCATATTCGTATCTCGCCTGAGTCTATTGAGAACGGCGAAAAAGTAATATTTAGTTACGATCATGCGTTAGCACCGAGCCGTTCCCGCGTTCAGCGGGAATACACTTCTATTATAGCTAAAATGCGCTTTCAACTACCCGAGAGAGAAGTGAAAGCTTAACCACTGTGTCGTTGACGCTAGCTTATAATTGGCCTGATAACTTAAATTTCTATTGTTCTATAAACTCTTATTTATTGCCAAATACAAGGAGAATCTCATATTCTCTAAATGGGGCATATTTAAAAATCAGAAAAGAAGGCAACGTCGTCGGCTTTGTCACACTAGCTCACAACGTTCCATCGAAAAGTAACGACAGGGAGTCGTCATTGTGGCGGAGGCCGCAACCTCCTTAACACGCTAACCTATTAAACCCGTAATCTTGCCCTCTCAAATAAAGCCTTAAACTATAGGTAATCGCTTAAAATCGGCAACTTTTTTTCAATTTACTGAACGACTGCAACTGGCCAAGCAGCGAATAAAGCAATAGTGTCTTACTTCACTCAATGCGCTGCGCATTTCACTGATGAAAATATGAGGGAAAAACTATTCTATAACTTTTCTACTGAACTTAGCGATTGACAAACTCAGAGCAGCAACCTAAACTTTCACTAATTTCTGAAACTTCAATATGTAGATATGTCATCAATCACAATGTCAGCAGTCATGCACTTTGGCGAAATGGGAAGTCGCTGGGGCTTTAACCGCACGGTTGGGCAAATTCTTGCTCTTATTGTACTTAACGATAAACCTATTTCTGCGCAAGAAATAGCGGACACCTTAAGTATTTCGAGGGGAAACACCAGCATGGGTTTAAAAGAGTTGCAGTCCTGGCGCTTGGTTAAACTTCATATCATCCCAGGCGAACGTAAAGAATTTTTTGTCGCGGCGGGTGATATTTGGACGCTGGCGAACCGCGTGTTGGAAGAAAGAAAAAAAAGAGAAATTGATCCGACTTTAAGTTTGCTTCGTGATCTCTTACTCGACTCACCATCGACCGATAAAGATAAGCTCGCGCAAGATAAGTTGTGCGAAATCCATGATTTGTTGGAATCCGTTACGCGTTGGTCAGAAGAACTTCAGCGTATGGGTCCAGACAAGCTTCTAACGCTAATGAAGTTGGGTGCTGGGGTTGGCAAGGTTCTGGAGTTTAAAGATAAATTAAAAATCGGTAACAAATAGCCAGCTAACTAATATTCAGGAGGACTAAAAAGTGGACGTATTATTGTTGTCTCGTCTGCAATTTGCATTGAATATGAGCTTTCATATTCTTTTTCCCACCATCACCATCGCTCTGGGCTGGTTCCTGTTTTATTTTAAATTACGCTTTACGCTCACCCACCATCCGGTTTGGATGAGACTGTATCGATTTTGGGTTCGTGTATTTGCATTATCGTTCGCCCTTGGTGTTGTTAGTGGCGTAACTATGTCATTTCAATTTGGTACGAACTGGCCCGGTTTTATGGAGAAGGTCGGTAACGTTGCCGGCCCCCTCCTGGGATATGAGGTGCTTACGGCCTTTTTCCTTGAAGCAACATTTTTGGGCATCATGCTGTTTGGGATAAGAAAAGTACCTAGCTGGTTGCACACCCTTTCTACCCTCCTCGTTGCATTCGGCACGACAGTATCCGCCTTCTGGATACTCGCGTTAAATAGCTGGATGCATACACCTCAGGGTCACGAAATAATAGATGGGGTGGTGTACGCTAAGGACTGGTGGCAAATTATATTTACCCCCTCTTTCCCCTATCGATTAACTCACATGTTGTTAGCCTCCGGCCTCACTGCCTGTTTTTTAATTGCAGGGTTAGCGGCTTATCGCCAACTGCATGGAGATAATAAGCTTGCCCCTAAAATCGCTGTGCGGACCGGAATGTATACAGCGGCAGTATTAATACCATTACAAATACTCGCGGGTGACTTACATGGACTCAATACGTTGAAGCACCAACCGCAAAAGATTGCCGCTATGGAGGCTGTATGGGAAACTGAGTCTGGTGCGCCGTTAGTGTTATTTGCTTATCCGGATGAAGATGAAAGAGAAAACCGCTTCTCTATAGAAATCCCGAAACTAGCTAGTTTAATCCTTACGCATGAGGCCGAGGGTGAGATTAAGGGTTTAAACGATTTCCCTGGTGAACATCCTCCTGTTGCTCCCGTCTTCTATAGCTTCAGAATTATGGTTGGCATTGGTTTGCTGATGTTACTGGTGTCATGGTTTAGCAGTGCCGTTCTCCTTAAGCACAAAAAGCTGCCCCGATGGGGAAAAAAAGTGTTGGTAGGAATGACCTTTAGTGGCTGGTTAGCCACGTTGGCAGGATGGTATGTTACCGAAGTGGGCCGCCAGCCGTACTTGGTAAACGGTATACTGCTTACTGAGGATGCAGTAACCACCGTTCCCGCTGCTAATGTTGGGCTGTCATTTACCCTCTATGCACTTATATACATGTTTTTGTTAGTCTCATATATCGCCACGTTAGGGCTGATGGCAAGACGAGCGGTTGAAATTGAAGAAATTACCTCAGAAGAGCGAGAGATGGCTAAAGCCAGCCGCATGTCACCGGCCAATACGTAGGAGTTGTTATGCCATTTGAAAGTTTATCCTTAGAAACACTTGGTGATATCTATATCGGCGTATTCGGTTTAGCTGTACTACTTTACGCTATTCTTGACGGGTACGATTTAGGCGTAGGTATATTGATGCCTCCGCGGCACGAAGGCTATCGCGACACTATGATTTCTTCAATCGGTCCGTATTGGGATGCCAACGAAACTTGGCTGGTGTTAGCGGTTGGCATTCTATTATTTGCCTTTCCTGATGCGCACAATCGTTTTTTACAAACCCTTTATTTACCCGCTACATTTATGCTACTGGGTCTAATTATGCGAGGCGTTTCTTTCGACTTCAGAGCGAAGGTAGCGCAGGTTAAAAAACGCAAATGGGACTTATCGTTTAAATATGGTTCGCTAGTGGTAACGCTTACCCAGGGATATATGTTAGGCATTTATGTCACCGGTTTGCGCACTGACCTATGGGCGCAGGGGTTTGCCTTACTCTCAGCTATAGGCGTATCAGCTGCCTATGCGTTTATCGGTTCTTGCTGGTTAATTTTGAAAACTGAGGGAGAATTACAAGAAAAAGCGTTCCACTGGGCGAGACGTGGGTTGTTAGCGCTAGCCATTGGAATTAGTGCCGTCAGTTTGGCCAATCTGACATTACATGAGGATGTACGGGAAATGTGGCTATCCGCTCCATCCGGATATTACTTAGCAGCCATCCCTATTTCGTGTTTCATTTTATTGAGTTTATGCGCCATTTCACTCAAAAAACTACCCGCTTATAAAGGGCGGGCAGACTGGCTACCTTTCGCCATCGCGCTGGTGGTCTTCGGCTTGTGCTTTGCTGCCTTTGCAGTTAGCTATTACCCTTATGTGGTGCCGGGAGAAATGACTATTGAAGGTGCCATAAGTTCCGCTGGTTCATTACGTTTCTTGCTGGTAGGCATTGTCATAGTTGTGCCATGCATACTCGCGTACACCCTTCTGGTCTACCGTATATTCGCGGGTAAAGCAGAAGAGCTTTCCTATTATTAAAAGGGGCCGTTTTGCGCGTAGTTTTTATTTTATTTGGGTTCTGCTGGTCATACTTATCATGGGCTGGAATAAATGACGAGGCAAAACATATTTTCGCCCGGCAATACTTTAGTGCATGGCAGGCTACGCAGACCCCTGACGCCACCGAGTCAGATATTGACGCGTACCTTGCGCTTTTAACCGATGACGTTGGCTATCAGCACTTGCCGTACGTCCCCAGTGGTCTTCGCAGGGCTAATGGCAAAATTGAAATGAAAAAAGGATTGATGTATTACTTGGGTACGACTGCATCGTATAAAGCCACGTTGGACAATGTCATAATCGGCCATAATGTTATTGTCCTTCAGTACCGTACAGTGGTGTCTGGAATTCATCCAGATACCCAACTCCCGACCGCACTAAATTATCGCTCGGTGGATGTGCTTGAAATCTATGAAGGCAAAGTGGCTGTTATCAGACATTATAGCGAATAAGGCCCGCGAAGGGTGATTCAATGACTCGGCTAAATAAGGCTCTATTTGTCTGGGAGTAAGTTTCAAAACTGTAAAATTTTCATCATTAGCGCAGCATATACCAAACCATCATAGACTGTGTTGGCGAGATGTTCTTTTTTGTTTCATTGTTACTATCTTTCTATTCGCTTTCCGCTACCTATTCCCACTCTGTTTCGAGGGTAGTGCGTCCGAAAATCAATCTGCTGGTATAGATCCTGCTGTTGTGGAGACATTTATCCTAATTCGTGAGAATGATTATGTCATCCGATAACGCTGAATCCAATGACAGACGGTGGTTAATTCATAAAGGTCAAGGTCCGGTATTAGCAACTGCGGTGCACGCGGGACATGAAATTCGTGAAGACCTTCATCCTTATTTAGCGGCAGACGATGACACGCGTCGCCGGGAAGAAGACCCGATCACGGATATCTGGGCGACTGCAGGCGATCATTTCTTTACAAACTATGTATCTCGTTTTGAAGTCGATTTAAATCGTCCAAGAGAGAAAGCCTGCACGTTCGACCCAAAAGATACCTGGGGATTACAAATTTGGCGTGAACGGCCGCCGCAGATTTTGATAGATAAGTCGCTTAAACAACACGAACGATTTTACCAGATGATGGCCCTATGGATTGAGGAACTTATTGATTTACATGGAAACGTGCTGGTGCTCGATATCCACAGCTACAACCACCGACGAAATGGGCCAGACGCACCCGCCTCCCCTGCCAGTGAAAACCCTGAAATAGACTTAGGTTTAACCACCATGCAGCATGAAAAATTTGCCGGGGTGGCCAACGCGTTAGCTGAGGGGTTAAAAGCAACACCTTATCAGGGTAATAAATTAGACGTGCGCGAAAATGTTCGTTATCCAGATGGGGGAAATTGGCCAGAATGGATATTCGCCAACTATAGTAAGAATGTTTGCACCATTACATTAGAATATAAGAAGTTCTATATGGATGAGTGGACAGCACAAAGCTCACTTCCCATCGTCGAAGATCTCCGTGCGGGTCTCTGTAAAGCGGTGGGGGCTGCGAAAGAGGCACTTTCAGCATGTCCGAAATAACGTTACCGCCTGTCGCTCGAAAAGTAGATGCAGCGCTGGCCGAAATTGATGCGAAAATAGATTGGCTTTACTACTTGTCGCCCCTAGGGAATGACCAAATGTGGCAGGAATTCAAAGACAGTCACTTTACTCAGACACCTAAATTGTCTTATCCGGCGATCCCATCCGATTACGCGAGCCTCATGCAAAAGTTAAGGGATCTTCCTATCGACGATATTGAAGATGACGCCCTTCATGTATTATTTTTTGAAAAACAAATGGAACTTGAGCTTCAGGTCGAACTGGTACAAATGCGTAACACGCCTGGTTTTAAACCTATTTCTGTAGAACTGTTTGGTGAAGCTGAGCCAAGCTTACTCCGATTAGCAAGAAACATACTAAGGACAGTGCCGCGGGTTTCCGGTCCCGCCGATGATGCAGACTGTGAGCAGGTAGTAAAAGCGTCTGAGCAAGAACTGGCTGCCTATCGTAAACAGGTCCCGGACCTATATTCCCAGGTGGATGTGTTAGATGATTTAAACTCGATGATGATGGTTCATCATGGTCATCTAAAAATAGCCAAAAGTGTGAAACTGCCTAACGAGCGCATATACCCTTTAGTGGCGCACGAAGTGGGTACTCACATCGTTACTCGATACAACGGCTATTGCCAGCCTATCAAGTTACTGGAATTTGGATTGGCACATTACGACCCCCTGCAAGAAGGTCTCGGTACGCTGTCGGAATATTTAGCAGGCTACCTACCACCCCGTCGTCTCAGAATTATTGCCGCCAGAGTGGTGGCAACAGATTTGGCGCTACAGGGTAAAGATATTACCCAAATTTTCAGCCAGTTACATGAAGAGTATGGCCTTCAACCCGTAGATGCGTTTGATATTGCTGTACGTGCATGTCGGGGAGGCGGCTTGACGAAAGATTCTGTCTATTTGCGTGGTCTGCGAGAACTAATGGCCTACCTAGCTGACGATGGTGATTTTGAGTTTCTTTTTTTAGGCAAATTCGCTATGGGTCAACGTACGACTATTCAGTCGTTGTTAGACAGGAACTGGCTAGTCCGTCCTCGCCTGCTCCCACGCCACCTTACTGATGAAGGAGCAATAAAACGTCTTAAACGCGTGCGCAACCTTAATCTCGAGCAGTTATTTCAGGAAGAACCCGAATAATGAAAATCGCATTTATCATAAATGATATACATACTGAAAAAGATAACTACACAACCATACGATTAGCTCGCCGTGCAATAAAAATGGAGCACGAAGTGGCGTTGATAGGTATTACTGACTTAATTTACGAAGCAGATGAATCCGTATCGGCACTTGCCTGTAAGCCGGGTAAACGGCAGTACGATAATGACGTTGATTTACTTAAAAGTTTGCAGCGACAGTCGAAAAAACTTAAACGCATAAGCCTAAGTAACTATGATGTTGTATTACTTCGTTCTGATCCAGCGGATGAATTACTCAAGCGGCCGTGGGCGCCCAATTCAGCCTTGTTGTTTGCCCAGCTGTTGGCGAATCAAGGTGTATTAGTGCTAAATGACCCTACGCATCTCACCGACGCGTCTAATAAAACCTATTTTCAAACCTATCCTAAGACAGTCAGACCCAAAACAGAAATAACGTGTTCAGCTGAAGAAATAAAACGCGCCGTGAACCAGTTTGGGGGGAACGCTGTGATCAAGCCTTTGCAAGGGTCAGGGGGGCAAGGCGTATTTATTATCAACAATGATAGTAAAGCCAATTTAAATCAAATTATCGACGCTAGTATTCGTGATGGCTACGCCATTGTACAGGAATACTTACCCGCTGCAGCAAAAGGCGACCTGCGTTTAATCACGTTAAATGGCAAGCCTCTTCAAATAGACGGGGTATATGCGTGCTTTCACCGTTATAATGATACGGGCGATGGTCGTTCCAATATCTCTGCAGGCGGTAAATATGAACTTGTTGAACCAGATGAACAGGCGTTAGCAATTGCAGAAGCGGTAGGTCCTAAATTGGTTAGAGATGGGATGTATTTCGCCGGCCTCGACATAGTCGGAGATAAAATGATGGAAATAAATGTGGATACCCCAGGAGGGATTAATATGGCAGAAGATTTAACGGGGAAAGATTTTTCTGGCTATATCATTGCCGACTTAGAACGCAAAGTACGTCTTAAAAAACTATATAAGCAGATTTCGATTTCTGAGCTATCAGCGGTTTAAAATAGTAACCGTCAAGACCCTCGTTATCTTTTCAGTATGACGCGGGTGTAGCTTTTTAGGCATTGAATTCGTATGATGAACCCTGCGTTATAATCTATCTAAAAACAGTCTTTATGAATGAGAAGAAAAATTGGCTAGAAAAACTCATTATTTCGATGGTTTTAGCGATGGCGAGATCATTAGGAACGTATTTCAGCACTCGCCAACAGAAGGCCAATGCTGATTAATAAGCGGAATCTTACCGGCACGTTAAAATTCTTGAAATAGTTGCCGAAAAAGTGACGTCGGATAAGCCAAACGAACGTGTTTTAGCGATCAATTTACTGCCTACGCGCGACCCGGTATTGGCGGGAAAATTAGCCTCTACTACTTTTTTTATCTGAAATAGAAGAAAACGCAGTTAAATGAGCGGCACAACAAGTGGTACGAGACGCAAAGCAAGCGTCTCTAGCACACAGTAATTGCTGTATCGATAATGTATTACTATTGAGTGTGTTTACAAGATTTGAACTATGCATAACCTCGCGATAGCTATTGAAGACCCCATGACACCAGATATTGTGGGTATGCTGAAACTGCATTTAATCGATATGCGTGAAACTTCACCACCTGATAGCGTGCACGCTTTGGACGTAGAGGCTCTACAAGCCGCTGACATCACATTTTATAGCGTGCGCCAAAAAAGCCTCTTATTAGGTATTGGAGCGCTTAAAGAACTTACGCCCGCTCATGCTGAAATTAAATCCATGCGCACCACAAAAGAGGCACGTGGTACGGGGGTTGCCTCGTTTCTATTGGACCATCTTATTCAAGAAGGAAAAAACAGAGGATATAACGCGATTAGCTTGGAAACCGGGACCCAGGCATTTTTCACCCCTGCACATCACCTGTATAAAAAATTTGGTTTTGTTGAATGTGCTCCCTTTGCCAGTTATAAGCTGGATCCCAATAGCCTCTTCATGGAAAAGTTGCTGTAAAATCGACCAATCTTTCACTACTTCTTCTCTTTTTTAACAACAAGCTAATCAGTTAACACATCGCGCAAACACCCCCTATACTCTATTCATATAAATTACAAAGAGCAGGGGCGAATATGGATTATGTAGACGGGTTTGTTGCTGCGGTGCCTACCGACAAAAAGCAAGACTATATCAAGCATGCTAAATTGGCTGCTCAGTGCTTTAAGGAATGTGGCGCTATTAGAATCATAGAATGCTGGGGGGACGACGTGCCGGAGGGAAAAACAACTTCGTTTATTAAAGCCGTGCAATGTCAGGCTGATGAAACGGTAGTGTTTTCATGGATCGTTTGGCCTTCACGTGAAATTCGCAATATTGGTATGAAAAAAATAATGAACGATGCCAGAATGAAGAGCGAGAATAACCCTATGCCTTTTGATGGTTCAAGGTTGATATATGGTGGCTTTAGTGTCGTGCTGGATATATAAGGCACATAATAGTGGCGAAGATTAAGCTTCATCTTGGAGATATCACTCAACTTAATGTCGATGCAATTGTTAACGCAGCCAATAACAGTTTGTTGGGTGGGGGGGGCGTAGATGGGGCTATTCATCGAGCAGCAGGTCCTGATCTACTAGATTTTTGTCGAACGCTGAATGGGTGTGAAACGGGGCAAGCTAAAATAACTCCAGCGTTCAATTTACCCTGTAGGTATGTCATTCACACGGTGGGCCCCATCTGGCGTGGTGGACATAATGATGAGCCAGAATTATTGCAATCCTGTTACGTAAAATGCCTCGAACTAGCTCGTAAACACAAACTGAAAACTCTTGCTTTTCCGGCAATAAGTTGCGGCATTTATCGTTACCCAATAACTGAAGCGGCCAAGTTATGCATTAGAACAATTCATGAAGAGGTTAGCCAGAATTCGGGCTCGCTAGAAACGGTCTTTTTGGTGAGCTTTGATGCGTCAATGCAACGAATTTATGAGCAAACTCTTGTTAATTTCACAACTAGCTAACAGCATTTTCACGTGCTAATAATAAAGTGTAAAGTGAAAGCTACTTGACGCCAAATTTGAAGACTGGGATTCTTTTTCCAGCCTACATCCTTCTTAGCCCGTACGCGTATAATAGCGACGATTCCAGCTTAGTAGAGATGTAGACACCCAGATGAAACACAGCCTGTTTGAAGATTTTTTTGCATTGCTTTGCGCGGGCCTTTTTGTCTCTTTTGGTTTAGTGCTTTTCCAGACTCAGCAGCTCATGGTTGGCGGTGCTGCCGGGCTGGCATTATTAGGTACATTTTTCACAAGTTTCGATTTCGGGTTGTTATTTTTTCTAATCAATATACCTTTCTATTTTTTGTCGTGGACGAAAATCAGTAAACGATTTACGGTAAATACCTTAATTACCGTTTCCACAATTTCCGTGCTAAGTGAGTGGCTTCCCCAAGTTGTCAATATCGCTCATGTTAACCCGTTATTTGCTGCGATATTCGGGGGTGTTTTAATTGGCGTGGGTATGCTTATTATGTTTAGGCATACTTCAAGTTTGGGCGGCATCGGTATATTAAGTTTTTATTTACAACAGCGATGGGGTGTAAGAGCGGGTGTGCTTCAACTATGTGTCGACAGTGTAATTTTAAGTAGTGCCTTGTTCGCAATAAGTTGGCCGCTGGTTTTGATCTCTATTTTAGCAGCGCTCTGCCTAAACACGGTTATATCTTTAAACCACAGACCGGAACGATATCCATTCGTTGGAAAAAAATCAGACGAAATGGAATTACCTCATGCCCAGCCACAGGGTAGCTAACATAGAATTAGTATCTTACTCTAATCGACATTTATTCCGGTAGAAGAGATGCACAGCTGCCCACTCGGGACCACGTGCTATGGGCACGATTGTATCCCTGACGTCCTTATGAAGATAATGCCTGATTGAGTTCGCCGCACCTCCACATAAAGCAAGCCTTCTTTCACCATTTGCCAATGCCTTTCGCGCAATATTTGAGAGATAATTTGCGCCATCCTTTATAACCGAAAGAGCGGTTTTATCCCCTTCCTCCGCTAACCGAAAGATCAACGGAGCCAACTCACCGAACCACGCAGGAGGCGCCGCGTGAAACCTATCCGTAAGGTCTTCTGCAGTAAAAAGTTGTAGATGTTGACAAACACGTTGAGAAAACGATGCAGAATGTAATACTCCATCCAGACTTTCAAGGGTATGGATGACCGCCTGTTTCCCTAGCCACGCCCCACTTCCTTTGTCTCCAAGTATAAATCCGTGCCCACCATATTGTGTCAGCTTATTCTTATGCCAAGAGGCGGCACAAGATCCGGTGCCGACAATGAGCAGCGCGCCATCTTTCCCCGTATGAGCACCGATTATGGCGGTGTACAAGTCGGAAGTGAATTTAAAAGACTTAAAAGGATGCTGCCAGTTCTTAAGCGCTTGATGCGCGGAAGGCAAATTTGCGCCTGCGAAGCCACCAGCGACGTGCACCTCTTTAAGGTTAACCGTGTTTTCGAGGCCAGCATCAACTAAGACTTTATTTATCACATCAATTAAAGCCAGTTTCGACGTTTCAATAGACGATGCGACGTTAGCACCTCCTGACTCGGCTAGGCCGAGACACCGTCCTGTCTGGTCAAACACTTTCGCGCGGCAACGTGTACCACCACCATCGATGCCCACGTAATAAGTATCCGAATGCGCCAATCCTCGTCCTCTATTCACGTCTAAAACAAATAATTAGTTGCTTATATAGTATCTTAATATTTGCATTTAGCAGAATATACACTTTACTGAGTTGTAAAGAATAAAACTTCTTTCACGCATGGAATCGATTGCATTAATATTTGTGATTGATTAAACGCAAATTCAATGTGAATGAAACGGGTGTTAGTATAAAGGTGGCTAGCAGTGATAGTCGATGAGTAAAAAAAGAAGTAATGACGAATTTATCATCTTAGTTTTAAGTGGCTCAATTGCTTTGGGAATTTTGCCCTTCATCATTATTCGTTTCCTACAAAATGAATGGATAATGGTATTGCTGAATAGCTCGGCTTTTGCAGGGCTTAGCACAATTTTCGCATACGTGTACTTCACTGGTAGGACGGCAATAGCCCGATGGGTCATCGCCTTTTTAGCCGTAGTGGTGATGACATTCACGATTTACCTGAAAGGTTACCAAAACATTTTGTGGGTGTTCCCGGCTCTTACCACGCTATTTTTTGCTTTGACTCCGCTATTGGCCTTAATCATCGCAATTGTATTTTTATCAGGGATTACGGTTATCCTCTGGCCTGAACTTGACAGCGTGAGTACGCTACAATTTTTTACTGCCACAGGATCTACTACACTATTTTGTTTTGCGTTTGCCTACCGAATGCGCCAGCAACAGGATGAATTAACCATTCAGGCTACGCAGGATGCGCTTACGGGTGTGGGCAACCGTAGAGCGCTAGAAGAAAAACTAATTGAATTAATCGAGTCAATAAAACGCTACCCTAATCTATCTTCTTCAGTACTCTTAATCGACCTAGATGAATTTAAATCTATTAATGACCGTTTCGGACACAGCTTCGGGGATCAGGTATTAAAGAAATTTACCCAGACCATTGCCGATAGAATTCGCGTAACTGATAAATTGTACCGCTATGGTGGGGAAGAGTTCGTCGTGGTGGCTGAAAATACGTCACAAGAAGAAGCTATTACTCTAGCGGAATCATTGCGACGCGCTATAGAAGAAGTCGAACTAAAAAGTGAGTGCTCACTGACCGCCTCTTTCGGCGTTGCACAATACGCACTGGACGAAAATCAATGGCATTGGCTTGAACGAGCCGATACTGCGTTGTACAAAGCAAAAGCGTCCGGACGTAATACAACTTGCGCTGCTTCCGACGCCCCCTTTTAGATGGCTACTTCGAAATAATTCGGGGCACCCGCGGCGATATCCGTGTCATCAACTCATAAGAGATCGTTCCCGCCCGCTCTGCCACTTCATCAATGGATACCTGTGTGCCCCATAACTCCACCTTATCGCCTAATTGAGTTGCGGGCACATCGGTTACATCAACGGTGATCATATCCATCGATACCCGCCCAACAAGCGGCGCCCGTTCACCTCTAATTACTGTAGGCGTGCCGTTCGGACAATGTCTTGGATATCCATCCGCGTAACCGATACTAACGGTGGCAATGACGCTTTTTCTTTGCGCAATCCACGTTTGGCCATAACCTACGGATTCGCCGGGGGCGATGGTTCGTAATGACATAACTGATGCTTCCAGCGTCATTGCAGGTTTGAGGGGTGGAATATCGTTTAATTGAGGTAAAGGGCCGCCACCAAACAAGGCTATTCCTATTCGGTTCCAGGCTGCTCTAGAAGCAGGCCACCCTAGGGTTGCAGATGAATTCGCAATACTTGATTTAAATGAATATCGCCGCTGTAGCTGCGCAAATTCATCCAGTTGCTGCTGGGTAAACGTATTGGAGATGTCTTCGGCGCATGCCAGGTGAGTAACGAGCACTGTTTCAGCGGTTACCAAATCCGCATATTCGGACATGATGTATTCGACCTGGGAGGGATCAAAGCCCAGTCTATGCATTCCACTGTCAATTTTAATCCATACTGGGGGACGTTGATCTTTTGGAGTATCCATTAACCAATCTAACTGCTGAAAGTTATGGGCGACCAAAATACAATTCAGTCTAGCTGCTCTTTCACATTCTTGTTGTTGGTGTGCCCCTTCAAAAATTACGATTGGCTCGTTAATACCTGCTTCTCGTAATAATAATGCTTCTTCTGATATAGCTACGCCGTAACACTGACAACGTCCGGTAAGGATTGTGGCGACATTCACCGCACCGTGACCATATGCATCCGCCTTTATCACTGCGATAGTGTTACTATCAGGGGATAAGGCTGCTAAAACTTCAAAGTTATGAATAAGCGCGTCAGCGTGAATAATTGCCCGAGTCTGTCTACTCAATGGAATGTATACTGTTTCTTTTGATATAAACCAAAGTGTAACATGTTATCGAAAGAAGGAAATTCCCCGTGCGGTTATCTATTTAATTTATTACATGCTATAACATGCTGAAGATAAGCACTTAATTTTCTTATGTTTCATCAGTTTTCCGCATTAGATGGCGTAGTACTTTTAATTTACCTTCTGTTATTGGTAAGCAGTGGCTGGTTAATTAATCGTCATCAGGCCTCCAACCAAAGCTACTTTCTAGGTGATCACGCTATGCCTTTGGGGTTAGTAGCGATTTCCGTACTCGCTACCTCGCAATCCGCCGCCACTTTTTTAGGTGGCCCAGACCAGGGTTACCGTAGTGACTTAACGTACCTTTCTACCACGCTATCGGCGCTAATAGCGGCTCTTATAGTCAGTCGCTATTTGTTACCTCAGTTTTATCTGCATAATGTTTACACTGTTTATGAATTATTGGATAAACGGTTTGGTTCAGGAGCGCGAAAATATGCAGGCTTGATGTACTTGCAAGGACGCGTGTTTGCCAGTGGCGCAAGGCTTTATATCGCGGCTTTGGCCGTTTCGATGATTCTATTTGCCGATATAGCCCCCACCAACATTCTCTTTTCAATAGGGTTAATCGTGATGTGCGGGCTTATGTATACAGTCCTCGGGGGGATTCGCTCCGTAATTTTTTCTGATACCTTGCAAGCTGCTGTTTACACTACCTCAGCCATTGCTGTTATCGTTGTGCTATATAATAAGCTTTCGCTGCCTATCAATGAGATAGTAGATTTACTCGCTCAGCCAACCGATGAAGGTAGCTCAAAGCTTCAGCTTATTAACCCCTCTTTTTCTTTAAGTGCAGCAGAGGTATTTTCACTTCCTAACATTCTTTTAGGCATGGTTCTTCTGAACGTGGCTGCGTTTGGCCTCGATCAAGACATGACCCAACGCTTGCTAACCTGTCGAGATAGTAAAGCCAGCCAGCAAGCGCTTTTTCTATCAGTGTTGGTTACCGCGGGCGTGATGTTTCTATTTATCACGATTGGGTTATTGCTTTACCTGTATTACCAGCACGTATCTCCACAATCAGCGGCTAATTCGCCATACTACTTAGGCCAGACCGTCACCATATTTATGTATTTCGTACTGACGGATTTGCCACCTGGCATAAAAGGATTGGTCACGACAGGAATAATTGCGGCTGCGCTTTCTTCATTGAACTCGGGCTTGAATTCGATGGCGAGCGTGATCGTACAAGATTTCTATGCCCCCATAAAACAAAAAAAGGGAATAACGCCTACGCCCCGGCATTTAGTTAAGGCCGGACGTCTATCGATGACATGTGTCGCAATAGCATTAGGCGGCATGGCTTTTTTGTGTTTTTACTGGCAGCAATACAGCGATACGCCATTACTTGAATTTGCCTTAAGCGTTATGATTTTTTCTTACAGTGGCCTTTTGGGGGTTTACTTTGTGAGTTTATTTACCAAACGAGGAAATAATTGTTCAGTCGGCCTGGCCCTGTTAGTAGGTTTTATCACGCCATTGTTGATGCAACCTTATATTGTTGCTTTTTATCCAAGATCATGGCAATTCGATTTAGCGTTTACCTGGCAACTTATCATTGGCACAGTTACTGCGACTATCGTATGCTGGTTGGGCAAGCCTACGTTTAACGAAACCGTACGCGCCGAAGTTTATGATAAGCAAACCTAAAAACAGATTAGTTGTTAAGAACAAGATAATGGCATTCCAAGAATGAAGAACAGTGGAATAGGTATACTTTTACTTTTACTTTTACTTTTATTGCTTGTAAGTAGCTGGGCACGGGCCATTACTGTGGCAGCTGAGCGACCTGAACAATATCTGCCGCTCCTAAAGGGTAAAAACGTCGGCGTCGTGGTGAACCACACTTCACTGGTAGGCGAGCGCCACTTAGTGAATTTCTTACTTTCTCAGAACGTTAACGTTAGTAAAATATATAGCCCTGAGCATGGATTTAAAGGGCAAGCCTCAGCCGGTGAAAAAATTAAAGATTCGGTTAGCCCCATGAATAATTTGCCATTGCTTTCGTTGTATGGTGAAACCAAAAAGCCTACACCCTCCATGCTTAAAAACATAGATATTCTGGTTTTTGATATTCAGGATGTGGGCGCTCGTTTTTATACCTATATAAGTACTATGCACTATGTTATGGAAGCCGCTGCCGAACAGGGCATTCCTTTAATTATTCTGGATAGACCTAACCCCAATGGTAAATATGTTGACGGTCCTATACGGGACAGTAAACAACAATCATTTGTAGGCATGCACCCTATTCCCGTACTACATGGAATGACAGTTGGCGAATTGGCTTTAATGATTAAAGGTGAACAATGGATTAAGCAGGCAGAAGAGCTGATTTTGCATGTGATACCAGTAGCGGATTACAATAAAACTAAACCTTATCCGCTGCCCGTTCCTCCCAGTCCAAACTTACCTAATGACATAGCTGTAAGCTTATACCCTTCTCTGTGTTTTTTTGAAGCAACCGTTGTCAGTGTAGGACGTGGCACACCCTATCCGTTTCAGTTAATCGGACATGACAGGGTAAAACTAGGTCATATGTCGGTTACGCCTATCAGTCAGCCGGCTGCGATCAGTCCTAAATTAGAAGGCAAAAGGCTTTTTGCTCAGGACTTGCGCCAAAGCCCGCGGCAAGGGTTGCAGCTAACGTATCTTATTGAAGCACATAGGCGTTTTACAAAAGCAGGTGAAACGTTTTTCGACCGCCCTGGGTTTATGGATAAGTTGGCCGGTACTCATGCACTGCGTGAAGCGATTGAACAAGGGCTGGATGAAATGACCATACGCACCAGTTGGCAACATGATCTCGATAAGTTTCACCAGCTTCGCGAGCCATACCTGTTATATCCAGTACAATAAGATTCTATATGGCCGACCGAACGCACAACATCGCCATGGTGCCCCTCAATTCCGCCAAGTCGCTGCATCAGCTGCCAGCCGCCCAACGAGCCGCGTTTGACGATGCTATTGACGCATTATTGCCGCCACCCCAAATTATTCGCGACCTTGCTCGCCGATTAGCCTTTAGTACCGACGCCAGTTTTTATCAGTTAACGCCAAGCCTCATTCTACACGTTGCCACCCCCCAACAAATGCGGCAAGTGATCTCGCTGGCACAGAAATACGCGATTGCGCTTACATTCAGAGCAGCAGGAACAAGTTTATCAGGGCAAGCGGTTACTGATTCCGTACTAATAATGCTGACCCCCGACTGGCAAATTGGCAAAGTGCTGGAAGATGGCCTTAGAATCGCATTACAACCCGGTGTCATTGGCGCTCGGGCTAATCGACTGCTCGCCCCTTACGGCCGGAAAATAGGCCCTGATCCAGCCTCTATCAACGCATGTAAAGTTGGTGGTATTGCTGCAAATAACGCCTCAGGCATGTGTTGTGGAATAAAGCACAATAGTTATCACACGCTTTCGGCAATGCATCTAATCCTCGCCGATGGTAGCGAGGTTATAACCGATGATCCGCAGAGCACTCGGCAGTTCAGGGCGTCCCAGGCGCCATTGCTAGCCGAATTAAAACAATTAAGTGACGAGTTACAAACAGACCCTCCTCAATGTGAACTTATTCGCCACCAGTTCAGGCTTAAAAACACCATGGGGTACGGGATCAACGCGCTGCTGGATTTTGATGATCCACTGGACATGCTAACGCATTTGATGATTGGCTCGGAAGGCACACTCGGTTTTATTGCCAATATTACTTATCACACCATTCCCATACCCGCGCACCGCAGTGTGGCACTTTATTTATTTCCATCGCTGACTCAGGCATGTGCTCTTCCCGCCCGGCTTCAGGCGCTTAGCGTTAACGCGGTTGAACTGATGGATACCAGAGCTTTGCGCGCAGTCCAACATTTACTTACCTCATTTACAGTTAAGCCTATCGCAGATGGAGAGGTCGCATTATTAATCGAGATTGGTGCTGATTGCGATAATTCATTGGCTGTGAATAAGAAAGCTATTGAAGGATTACTTGAAGCCACGGCAGTAGCAAGGCCTATCTGCGAGTTTACCAGTGAGATAGACACCATTGAGAGGCTATGGGCCATTCGTAAAGGCTTGTTCCCAGCGGTAGGTGCGGTGCGAAAAACTGGTACCACCGTTATCATTGAAGATGTCGCTTTACCTTTAGCGCAACTTGCTGAGGGGCTGAATGATCTTAACAATTTATTCGAGGAGCACAACTATCCTGAAGCGATTATTTTTGGTCATGCGTTGGATGGTAATGTGCATTTTGTTTTTACCCAACGCTTCGACACACAAGCAGAAGTATTACGCTATCAGGCAATGATGGATGCGGTGGTTGAACTCATTACTATAAAATATGATGGCACATTAAAGGCAGAGCATGGAACTGGTCGCAACATGGCCCCTTTTTTATCCAACCAATGGGGCCAGCAAAGCGTCAATTTAATGCGTAAAATCAAATTTTTACTCGATCCGTCAGGCATTTTTAATCCAGGCGTCATTCTTAATGATAATCCGAATGCACATCTGACACATTTGAAAGCACTTCCTCAAGTGGATGACAAGGTCGACGCGTGTATTGAATGCGGATTTTGTGAACCCAGTTGCCCGTCCAAAAATTTAACCTTGACGCCCCGTCAGCGAATCGCGCTAATGCGGCGAGCTACCCACCTTGAGGTCGGCGAAAAACAGCAGGTAGAAAAAGCGTTTCAATATTTAGGGGTAGATTCCTGCGCAGCTACAGGAATGTGCGCATCTGCCTGTCCGGTGGACATAGATACTGGAGACTGGGTGCGAGATCTGCGCAGGCGACGCAATACAAATGCATGGTTTGGTCGCTTGTCCATGCATCATTTTCCCGTTGTTACACAAGCTGTCCGCACCTCATTATCACTCGCTCGCTCTGTTAGCAATATCATCTCACCCGCTAAACTTGAAAAAGTGAGCCGCAAGATGAATAGGTTCACTGGTAAACGCATTCCTGTTTGGCTTGATACAACGCCATCAGGCGCATCTTCCAAACATTGTCAATCGGTTCAATTCGATGAAAAGGTCATCTACTTACCCAGTTGCCCAACGCGTGTATTTGCAGCCAATAAGCAGCAATTACCTTTACAATACGTGGTCACGTCCCTGCTGAATAAGGCGGGCATCCAGGTTATTATTCCAGAGGATTCCGACAACTTATGTTGTGGACAACCCTGGCAATCAAAAGGCTATGCTGAACTTGCAGACAAAAAGAACAACCAGACATCGCAGTCTATTCATCATTTGAATTCGGGTAAAGAGTACCCTGTTTTAACAGATGCCAGTTCATGTGCGCTGCAGTTTAAGCTAAGTGGGCAATCTTATTGGGAGCTCAGTGCTTTTTTGCTTGAGCACGTGGTCCCCAAACTCCAAATTGTTCCTTTAAATGAAACGGTTCTATTACACACAACGTGCTCGACTAAAAGAAACAAACAAGCAGATATGTTGAGACAGCTTACTCAGTTGTGTGTTGATAGGATTATTGAAGTAGATGAAATCAGTTGCTGCGGTTTTGCAGGAGAAAAAGGGTTTTGGCTTCCTGAATTAAATGAATCTGCATTAGCACCAATTAAAGAAACGGACATCGCAAGTTGTCGTCGCGGCGTGAGTAACAACCGCAGCTGTGAAATAGGTTTAAGCCGCTATAGCGGCATTGAATTTTCCCATGTTGCCTATTTACTCGATGAAGTCAGTAAGTAGATAGTTTTACGTCTTAGGGATCTACCATACAAATTGGTTCCTATATTATCGTCTTTTTGTCACTTAGAATGAAGTTCAACCGTTACTGGTAGTTGTCCCTTCGGCTCGGTCGTGCCCAGTAAAACCTCTACTATTGATTCATACACAGCACCTGAAGCAACGTTGTTGCGTACTTCAACATTGTAACCATAGGTAGCCAAAGCTGAATCAATGTAAGGCGCAAAGTCAGAAACAATATAGGGCGCTCGCAAGGCTACGAAAATAACGGGAACATTATTGGCTCTCGCATTCTGCATAGTTGACAATATCCATTCGTGTTGTTGTTGGTTACTCGCCCGTTTTATCAGCACGTCTGTGGGATCCATCCCCCCCATCTCGTAGGCTGAATGCAAAGGGGTAATATCGCCGACAACAAGTACTTTGTTTTTGGATACGTGAATTGGCTCTGCTGGAATTGCAGCCAAACTTGTACAATTAATTTTAACCGCGCTACTGCTTTTTTTGACACTGCGGATAAATGCATCACATCTGGCTTTATCCGGCATAACTACTTCCCAACCCTGCTTTTCTGATAGCGGCAATATGTCATTATCAGTTAAGCGCGTAATAGAATGTTTGGCGAGTTGTTTTTCAAGCTTTTTATTGGCTTCTATAGGCAACAAATCTTTAGCTTGTTTAATTCTTTCTTTCTTTGATTCATTTAAGATGCGTCCGACCTCAAATTGTTGTTTTAGCTTTTTGATGCGCGAGGCAGATTCTAACAATTCTGTTTTGTCCAGCTTACCTGACCTTAACGCTTGGACAAGTCGCTGCTGCCATTTCCAAAAACCTTTAATGTCAGACTTCGTTCTTATCATGTAAGGCATGAGCGCGATATCAGCCCCGGCTTTAAATGCATGTAACGCGGCATCGGCCTGGGTGAAAAACTGTGAAATTGCCTGCATGTCTAGTGCATCTGTTACAATAACACCCTCGAACGATAAGTCTTTCCGAAGTAAGTCATAGAGAATTTTCCGAGAAAGCGTGGCGGGAACGATGGTTTTTTTCCCCGTCTTTGACATTATTTCGCTATCGTCAAGCGCCGGGTATTGAATATGCGCACTCATTACCATAGCCGGCGGGGTTTTACTGCCAATAATAGTCCGGAAGGGAAAAATGTCTTTGGCTTCAATCTCTGTACGAGTATGATCTACACGGGGTAGCCCTGAATGACTGTCTACATGGGTATCTCCGTGCCCCGGGAAATGTTTAATCGCACTGATTAGATGTTGTTGTTGAAAGGCCCTTACCGTTGCCAATCCTAGCTCAGCCACTACGGCGGGCGACTCACCATAACTTCTCACATTGATCACCGGGTTAGCGGGATTTACGTTTACATCAACATTGGGGGCAAAGTTGACGTTTACCCCCAATAAATTCATTGCCTGTGCGATTCCAGCAGCTACAGAGGTAGCATATTCAGTACCAAATTTTTCAAATGTGGCACCTATGGCCATATTGCCAACAAAACGCGTTGTGATCTGATCCGGGAAGCGGGCTACCCTGCCACCTTCTTGATCGACAGCGATAAAAAGAGGGGGCAAGCTGTGCTTTTGCATTAGGGCTTGCATGTCATAAATAAACGTAATCACTTGTTCAATGCTTTGGATATTCTCCGAAAACAAAATAACGCCACCGATTTGCCCTGTAACTAGAATATCCGCCACATCGTCCGTGAGACCTAATACAGGCTCGTTACATGGCCGTCCGGATATTTTTTCAGCACAATAATAACGAAAATCCAGCATGATTTTTTGACCAATCATATGCTCGTAGCTTTCTTCTGAGCTGTTCGCTAAACCCTGTTTTGTACACAATAAAAGTAAAAGTAAAACTAAAGTGGAAATGACAAACGATAATGGCTTCATTACTCTCTGCTTGTTAAATGAAATTTAGTCACGCAAGGTTTCAAACTTAATTGTATGACAGTATGATGACTTGAGCGCTCAGGTCTTCGTGGTCAATAAACCTGGCCAGAATAGCAATTATATCTATTCGAGTGCCAGGAGATTCTATGCAAAGGATGTATATCATCCCACCACACTGCTATTACTGTATATGCAAATGCTGTAGTGAGAGCTCCCTCACTCGCATTGAGAAACCACTGCTGCATGAATTAAGGGCGAGTGGACTAACGTTAGTGATTTATTTGTTACCAGCTTAATCAGGATTGAATAATTTTATGCGCTTATTTGCACCCTTTTTGTTTGCATTAACTCTTACCAGCTGTGCTGCTAATGATTCAAAAACTCTCCTATATGAAGAACACGCGGTTGCGATGCCTGATACGTTCAGTGCAGAAGCCGCGATGGACGTGCTGTTAGAAGGGGGCAATGCGGTTGATGCGGCTATTACTGCACAATTCGTACTGGCGGTTACTTTACCGGAAGCAGGTAATATTGGCGGCGGTGGCTTTATGACGTTACTGATGGACGGTGAGCCGTCGTTTCTGGATTATCGAGAGATGGCGCCTGAAAATGCCACCCGCGATATGTACCTTGATGAAAACGGAGACGTCAAAACAAATGACTCCCTATACGGAGCACGCGCAGCAGGCGTCCCCGGCACGGTTGCAGGCATGTGGGCCGCTCACAATCGTTACGGTACGTTACCATGGGCACGTCTTTTACAACCCGCTGTAACTCTGGCAGAAGAAGGCTTTAAAGTACCACAGGCATTAGCGGACAACGTTGTGTGGTATCAAAAGAAATTAGCGGATAAAAAGTTGGCGAGTAATTTTGATCGATATTTCGGTCACATGAAAGCGAACGAAACTTTTCGTCAGCCAGAACTGGCGAGCACGCTTAGGCGCATTCAAGAGGATGGACGCGCAGGATTTTATGACGGAAAAACCGCTCAGCTTATAAACACCTATATGCAACACAATAATGGGCTGATCAACGAAGCTGATTTAAAGAATTACGAAGCAGCGTGGCGCGAGCCTCTCATAATTGAGTGGCAGGATTATCAGGTAGTCACCTCCCCGGCCCCTAGTTCAGGAGGCGTAGCGGTTGCTCAGATTTTGGGAATGTTTGCACAACGGGCGGATGATTTTGAAAAGCTCGAACACAATAGCGCTGAGTACCTCCATCTTATGGCAGAGATCAGCAAACGGGTATTTGCTGATCGTGCCCAATATATGGGCGATCCCGATTTTGTTAACGTGCCGCAGACCAAGCTTATTAACGATGAGTACATTCAATCTCGTGCAGCAGAAATTAGCTTAAACGCTATTTCTGCAACAGAATCAATTAGACCTGGTTTGCAAGAAAGTGAAGATACTACCCATTTTTCGATAGTTGATAAGTGGGGCAATGCTGTTGCTAACACCACTACTATTAATTTGAGTTTTGGAAGCGGTGTAGTAGTAGATGGCGCTGGCTTTTTGTTAAATGATGAGATGGATGATTTTAGCGCTAAACCCGGCGTACCAAATTTCTTTGGCGCAGTGGGTGGAAAAGCGAATGAAATTCAGCCTCACAAGCGGATGCTTTCTTCTATGACTCCCACCCTTGTGCTGAAGGGTGATACTGTGAAGCTGGTTACAGGTTCGCCCGGTGGTACTACCATTATTTCATCCGTTGCTCAATCTATCTTGTCTTCACTTTATTTTAATTTAGACGCAGATCAGGCGGTGAACCTGCCGCGTTTCCATCATCAATTATTGCCTAAAGACACCATTCGTGTTCATCAGGGGTTTGACGAAACAACGTTAAAAGAACTGAGTGATATGGGGTATGTATTAGATAAACGTCGATTCGGTGATCTGCAATTAATTAAGCGCACCGCAACGGGTTTGGAAGCCGCATCAGAAGAAAACGGCCGGGGACGAAGTCTGGTGATAGAAATAGATAATCGTAAAAATTGATAAAATTAGCGTCTTCTGTCGTCACCTATGACTGCTAATCAATATCAGGTAGCAAACAACTGATCGATTGAGGCGAATGCTTTGAATTCCAAAGCATTCCCTGCCGGATCAATAAAGAACATTGTTGCCTGCTCACCTGGTTGATCTTTAAATCGGATATAGGGTTTGATGACAAATGCGATGTGCGCATCTTCCAGACGGGTGGCGAGTGTTCGCCACTGCTGCATAGTCAGTACAACCCCAAAATGCGGCACGGGCACCTGATGATTATCCACCCTATTGAATTCAGGAAGCGATGGCATGGACTTCACTAAATGAGTGACCAGTTGATGACCAAAAAAGTCCCAGTCAATCCAATGCTCACTGCTTCTTCCCTTATCGCAGCCTAATAGGCCACCGTAAAACTCTTCTGCTGCTAATAAATCATCTACTGGAATGGCTAAATGAAACGGTTGGGGCATCGCTACTTACCTATGAGTTAAGCTAACTTCTTCAATACCGCCAGTTTCCATTTTTTAAACGGCGCGTAACGCACTGGCACATCGAACTTAAATGAACGCTTCATTATACTTTTCAAATGACTAAAAGTATCAAAACCCGCTTTACCGTGATAATTACCCATTCCGCTATTGCCTACTCCACCGAAGGGTAATTCAGGATTTGTCATAAACATCAGGGTATCGTTCACACAAACACTACCTGCACTGGTTTGTGCAAGCACTTGGTGTTCAAACTCTTTTCGCTTAGTAAACAAATAGAGAGCTAGCGGTTTCGGCCGTTGATTAATATAGCCAATTGCATTCTCAATTTTTTCTACCGTGACAATTGGTAAAATGGGACCGAATATTTCTTCCTGAAGCAATGGATGAGTATCATCCGCTACTTCAACAAGTGTGGGTTCTAGTTTGTTTTGTTGCTCATTTTTATTTCCACCGTAGACTATCTTTGCATCATTTAGGTAGTTTACAAGCCGAAGGAAATGACGTTGGTTAATAATTTTCCCGTAGTCATTATTGTCTAATGGGTTATCACCATATTGCTTTTTTAGCACCTTCTTTAGTTCAGCAATCAAGGCGTCTTTTAAGGATTGTTCAACCAAAATATAGTCTGGTGCAATACAGGTTTGCCCGGCGTTCATCCATTTACCCCAAACAATTCGCTTAGCCGTGGTGCGCAAGTCCGTTTCGCCGTCTACAATACAGGGGCTTTTGCCACCCAACTCTAACGTAACGGGGGTTAGGTGTTCAGCCGCCGCTCGCATAACGACCTTGCCCACTTGCTCGCCACCCGTATAGAAAATATGATCCCACTGCTGAGCCAATAACTCAGTGGTTTCATCTTTCCCCCCTTCAACCACCTGCACAGCATCTGTATCCATGTATTTGGGGATGAGTTTGGCAATCAAGGAGGAGGTGGCTTCAGCCAGCTCAGAAGGTTTCAATACGGCACAATTTCCTGCCGCTATTGCCGCGATGAAAGGGGCTAACAACAATTGTAAAGGGTAGTTCCACGCACCAATTATGAGTACTGTACCTAACGGTTCTGCATGTAAGTAACTTTTTCCGGGTTGTGCTATTAATGGTGTAGATACCTTGCGCGGTGCGCTCCATTTTTTCAAATGGGCCAGGGTATGCTTAATATCGTTCTGTAAAAAGCCGAATTCGCCAAGCCAAGACTCAGTCTGACATTTACCTAAGTCGCTTGCCAGGGCTGAAAAAATTTCTTTTTCGTTTTCGTCCAATAGCTTTTTCAATTGTCCTAGCTGTTGTTTACGCCATGATAAAGCGCGCGTTTTACCCGTAAAAAAACAGCTTCTAAGTGACTGTTGAATATCACCAGCTTTGCTGATTTGAAACGACGGAACAGAAGAAACGGTCATAGCGTTACCGATATACTTATGGCGAAATGGGACTATCAGTATATCAGGGAAATAATGAAGAAAAAGTGGGTTGAATAGAAAGCTCCTCCAGCGGGTGCTGGAAGAGCTTGGAGATTATGCGTCGTATGGGTGACGAAGTACGATAGTTTCGTTACGATCAGGGCCAGTTGAAATGATATCCACTGGTACACTCGTAAGTTGTTCAAGTCGCGCAATATAATCTTTCGCCGCTTGGGGAAGCTTATCGTATTCGGTAACCCCAAAGGTGTTTTCACTCCAGCCGGGCATAGCTTCATATACAGGGGTAATTAAATCATAACCGTCTGCAGCCATAGGTGGAACATCTTTGATATTGCCCTCTGCGTCTTTATAACCTACACAAATCTTCAAGGTCTCAAGACCATCCAAGACATCTAACTTGGTTAAACAGAAACCCGTTATAGAATTAATTTGTACGGCCCGTTTCATGGCAACCGCGTCAAACCATCCTGTACGACGTTTGCGGCCGGTAGTAGCACCAAATTCATGACCTTTAACGCCCAGGTGCTCACCCACATCACAATCTAATTCGGTCGGGAACGGCCCAGACCCCACCCGTGTAGTGTAAGCTTTTACGATACCCAGCACATAATTTAACCGTAACGGGCCAAAGCCAGCGCCGGTGGCGACACCACCAACGGTAGTATTGGACGAAGTAACATAAGGGTATGTGCCGTGGTCAATATCCAGTAACGTACCTTGCGCCCCTTCGAACATAATGGGCAAGCCAGCCTGATGAGCTTTATCTAACTCATCTGTTACATCGACTACCATAGCTTTCAGAATATCAGCCACAGCAAGCGCATCTTCTAACGTCTTGTCAAAGTCTACCGCTTCTTCACCGTAATATTGTGTCAGTGTGAAATTATGGACGGCTAATACTTCCTTTAGTTTGGCGGCAAAGTCATCAGGATTGAATAAATCCCCTACACGCAAGCCTCGGCGCGAAACTTTGTCTTCATACGCAGGCCCAATACCACGCCCAGTCGTACCAATAGCTTTGCTACCGCGGGCTTTTTCTCGTGCCACATCTAAGGCTATGTGGTAAGGCAAAATAAGTGGACAAGCTTCACTTATTTTCAGCCGTTCACGAACAGGAACACCGCGCTCTTCCAGCATGGATACTTCTTTCATGAGTGCTTCTGGAGAGAGCACCACGCCGTTACCTATAATACAGGTAACATTGTCACGAAGAATACCAGAAGGAATAAGGTGGAGAACGGTTTTTTCGCCATCAATAACTAACGTATGACCAGCGTTATGGCCACCCTGATAGCGCACCACATACTTCGCTCGATCGGTGAGAAGGTCAACGACCTTGCCTTTACCCTCGTCACCCCATTGGGTGCCGAGTACGACTACATTTTTTGCCATGGATCAGAAGTGTAAAAAAATTAGGCGGGGATTCTACCAAAAATGTGCCTTAGTGATCACCCCCTTTATGTACAATTTTAATGCAAATTAAACCTGCCTTATAACTAGCGGCTTAAAAACAGCAAGCTGACCACTCCAGTTACCACCAATACGCCCCCTATCTGACGTAGGGTGTTCGTTGGTTGCTGACTGACTTCTAACAAATACAGGCGCCAACGGTTCGGCATAATTAAAGGACCTAAGCCTTCAATAATGCACACTATAGCCAGTGCGGGCCATATCCATTCCATCAACCTTCCTTAAAGTTACTTAGGCAGGTTAAATCTATTTCATCTGCGTTGTGATACAGGGCGAATCCAAACCGAAGGCGGTCGCCACGATAATCAGTTAATACACCATGTTCTTTCAGAAAAGCCGCTAATCTCGCAGTGATATCATCATCTGGCATAGAAAAGGTAAGAAAGTGGCCGCTTTGTTTTAACGATTTAACTAACAACGCATCGCGATTAACCAAATGGTGATTGAGTTTATCCAGAGCAAACAAAAATGCGTGTTGGATACTTTTTACATGAGCATGAATATCGCCCACACTGATCCCTTCGCTAAGCAACAACTCAAATACCGAGCGCATACGGTAAAGCCCCGAAAAATCCATCGTGGCCCCGCCAAAACGCATGCCGTCATCACTGTACTGAACATTGCTATCTTTTCGCTTTTCCAACGCCCCGAATTCAGCGTACCACCCCGTATATACAGGCCGTAGTGTTGTATTAGGTGGCACATGAGCAAAACACACACCTTCACCGCTTTGCGCATACTTGTACCCCCCCGCCAAATAAAATACGCGCTGCTGAATTGCACTGATATCTACTGGCTGCGCCATAAACGCGTGATAGCCATCAATTACAATTAAGGTGTCTTCATCCTTCACTGCTTCAACGATTGTATCAATATTCTGCACGCTATAGCCTGAATTAAAGAACACCTGGCTGAAGAAAACTAAATTTGGTTTGCACTGTTGAATCGCATTGATAAAACGTTCGTTGAAGGTTGCAAATGGCTGAGTCGGCACACGCACTACTTCAATATTATCCATCTCATCAAGTCGGTTAATTTGCCGGTTAAAACTATGAAACTCACTGTCCGTAGTTACGATAGTTTGTGTCGCCGCCAAATCAAGACAGGACAAAATGCGAAACACAAACTCATGGGTATTCGGTGCAAAAACAATTTGTTCTGGGTAATCTGTGCCTAACGTATGTGAAATGTGTCGCTGCACACATGGCACCACATCTTTAAAGAAGTGACTCCATTTATCGTCCACCCACTTAGCGCTATCATCCCAATAGGCCAGCATCGCATCACGGGTTACATCGGGCCAAAAATAATGGCTATGACATGAGTAATGCTGTTTACCTTGATTCGCTTTTAAAAAACGTTGGTAAAATTGTTGATACATCCGAATCCCCATTGTTTGCGCAGTGTGATTAATAAAGCAAGCTATACACTTTACGGCGATAAGACGACTTCAACGCATCACCATCAGCGAGTGCATTAATCATATCCAACATTATTTTCTTCGCATCGCCAAAGTTTAGATCTTCCAGTAAAACCTGATATAACAGCTCTAATGCTTCGTCGGCCTTATGAGCCTGCTGTAGTTGAACAGCTAAATCCACTTTCAATTGCAAATCATTGGGGTTTTGTTCCACAGCCTCTTTTAGTTTCTGCATTTCTGGACTTTGCGAAGCCTGCTCGGCTAATTCAATTTTGCTGTTAAGCGCGTGAAAGCGATTATCCTGCTCAACCATCTTGATTGTTGCGAGCAACTCTTTTGCCTGGTTAATAGAACCTGTTTCGATCATACAGTCTATATAAAGAAGTTTGGCTTCGAGATTATCTTCACCGAGTTCAAACGCCTGTTTGGCCAAGGGGAACGCGCCTTGATAATCACCTTGAGAAATAGCTTGCATTGCTTTCTCTAGATATTCGTCTTCTGGCTGCGGAAGGTATTTGGCAAGCATTTCACGAATTTGAGTCTCAGTTTGCGCCCCTGCGAAACCATCGACGGGTTGGCCATCTTTAACCACCATTACCGTAGGCAGATTTCTAATGCCAAACTGTGCAGCCACCTCTTGTTGCTGTTCACAGTCCACTTTGGCCAGAATCATACTGTCTGGATATTCACCGGCAATTTTTTCCAAAATTGGCATTAGATCTTTGCATGGCTCACACCACTCAGCCCAGAAGTCGACCAATACCATTTTTTCCCGGGACTCTTGCAAGATAACTTGTTGGAAGTTCTCAAGCGTAATATCAACAATATTGTTTGCGACTAAATTGTCCATTTGTTCTGCCTTTTTCGTGCAATCGTGACAGTGTATATGGGGTACACCGTAAGAAAAACAACAATGTTACATTTTCTTACTCATTACACCAGGGCAAGCAGCTGCCCTGTTCTAGTGATTATGTTAATGCTATGTTAGATTAAATAGTTAAAGGGGTTTTTAAATGAATACAACTGAAGAGCAATTCCAAACATTTAGTGAATTTTATCCCTCCTATTTGAATGAACATAACCATCCTACATGCCGCTTGTTACACTTTATTGGCTCGACCCTCGTTTTGGTTGTATTGATTGCATCATTAGTTACCCAGAGATGGGGGCTTTTATGGCTGCTTCCATTAATCGGCTATGGCTTTGCCTGGGTGGGCCATTTTTTCTTCGAAAAAAATAAGCCAGCAACCTTTCGCTACCCGCTTTATAGCTTTATTGGCGACTGGGTGATGTTTAAAGATATTTTACTAGGCCGGGTGAGTTTAAAAAAATCAACGACCTCTTCTGGATATAACAATAACTAGCCGAACAATGCATGTAAAAGGAGAAACACGATAATGCGATATTCATGGTGCGCACCATTATTTATAGCAGTAACCTGCAGTATAGGTGCGACAGCACAAGAGGAAGCAACCACGCTTCCCACTACCTTGCAATATGAAGATACATTTAACCTTGAATACCCTGGTTCAATACTGTTCACTCACGACGGAAAAAACGTTATTTATGAACGTCGCTCAATGGATATTATGAATGACCGCGTCCACACCGCACTGTGGCAGGTATCACTGGGTGGAAAAAAACACCGCCCACTCATTGCGCAGAAAGACAGTATCAGCCAGGCAACGCTCTCGCCGGATGGGAATACATTAGCCTATGTATCGGGCTCTCAAATTTATCTCTATTATTTTGATTCCCGCGAGCATGCGAAAATAGCGACGTTGCCCTTTAGTCCATCGAATGTAACCTGGTCTCACGACAGTAAATCGCTCGCATTCAGTATGTTCACGCAAGCTAAAGAAAAGTCGTTATTCACTGGCATGCCACATAAACCAAAGGGCGCGAAGTGGGCAGATAGTGCAAAATTTATCGAGCGAACCCATTACCGGTCTGACGGCGCGGGGTATCTACCAAGTGGACATAAGCAGCTTTATATTCTTCCCGTAACAGGCGGAACACCAAGGCAACTAACTATTGGGGATTTTCCTAGTTCAGGTTCGCTGGCATTCGCCCCGGATAACAAATCGATTTACTTTGCAGCGAATCGTACAGAAGATTATGCGCTGAATCCTCTTTCGTCAGATCTCTATCAGGTCAATATTAACACTAGAGAAATTACCCAAATCACGAGTATGAAGGGGCCGGAATATTCGCCTCAATTAAGTCCAGACGGTAAAAAACTCGCGTTTAAACAACTAAATGATAGAAAGCTTTCTTATCAAAATGCAGATGTGATGGTGTTAGATCTTGCATCTGGCGAATTCATGCGAATTACTTCATCTTTCGATCGCGCTATACAAGATTTTTACTGGAAACCGGATAGCGAGGGCATTATATTTTCTTATCTTGATCACGGTGAGCACAGAATTGCGGATGCGGATTTGACTGGCAACATTGATAAGATTGCTGTGACTTTAGGTGGTCAGTCGATGGGCCGACCTTATACCTCTGGCGACTTCGCTATTAACAAAAACGGTGATATTGCTTTCACCCTCGCCAACATGAATAAGCCTGCAGATTTGGCGCTGATAAAAGCAGGGAATAATAAACATACAGTACTTACCGATTTAAACAGTGATGCGCTGGGCCATCTTACCTTAGCAGAAGTGAAACCGCTTGAAGTAAAGTCATCAGTTGACGCGCGAAAAATTGATGCCTGGGTGGCCTATCCGCCGAATTTTGACGGCAATAAAAATTATCCACTTATTTTAGAAATTCACGGGGGACCGCACGCCGCCTATGGCCCCCACTTTTCAATGGAAGTACAGTTGATGGCCTCCAAAGGTTACATGGTGGTATGGTCTAACCCTCGCGGTAGTAGTTCCTATGGTGAGGACTTTGGGAACCTTATTCATCACAATTATCCCTCTCAGGACTACAACGACTTGATGGATGTGGTAGATGCAGCGATAGCCAAGGGAAATGTGGATGCCGATAACTTGTTTATTACTGGCGGTTCTGGTGGTGGCGTACTTACTGCGTGGTCTATCGGTAAAACAGATCGATTTAAAGCGGCTGTGGTTGCCAAGCCCGTGATCAACTGGATGAGTTTTACGTTAACTGCCGATGCTTACCCCTTCTTCAGCCAATACTGGATGCCTGATATGCCGTGGAATATTGCGGACCAGTTATGGAAGCGCTCGCCTCTTTCCCTCGTTGGTAATGTAACCACGCCAACGCTAATGTTAACGGGTGAAGCTGACTACCGCACCCCCATTAGTGAGTCAGAGCAGTTTTACCAGGCATTACGCTTAAAAGGCGTAGACGCGGCTATGGTGAGAATTCCAGGCGCTCCTCATGGAATTGCCAGCAAACCTTCACGCCTAATTCAAAAAGTAGGCAATATCCTGGCATGGTTTGAGCGCTACCAGGATAAAGAAGCTACCAACCAAAGCGAAACGGCAACTGCACATTAATGAGTTAGCGCCCTAAGGGGCGCTTTTTAGCATTAACACCTTGTACTGTCCTTCTTGACCTGAATGGTCGATACACTTGCAGCCCGGGCCGCTGGTACAACGATTGGCCAAACACTTTATTCTTCAGCTTCAGAGTAAAGTGTGAAGTGTGAAGTGTGAAGTGTGAAGTGTGAAGTGTGAAGTGTGAAGTAGTAAGGGTGCGGAGTACCTGTCGGCATATCTATACGCACCGGCTATTTAACACAATACAATAGGTAATAAGTAATAAGTAATAAGTAATAAGTAATAAGTAAAAAGTAATAATAAGAGTAGGGAACTATTCATCGTCAATAATGAGACCAGTAAAGGGCGGCATCTGCTATAAAGTAAGCCGTTCACCGAGACTTGATGTCCATGAGGCTATTATAGGTTCATTGGGCGCAATAGATGACCAGGAGTTAACTGGGTGGCGGCATGACTTACTTGCGTATTCTGTATGTCGCTAGGCATGGCTTATTCATTTTGCAGCGCGCTTGGAAGGGGGGCCATACCGATGGACGAGCTTCAGCCAACCTATTCCAGACGAGTTCTATCCTGCATGTGTGTTTGACAGCTGGATTCGTTATCGCTATTTTGCCCTCGTTAGGTTTGCAATATGACGCATATTTTTCTTAGCGCAGCGGCGATTAATTATATCCTTCATAGCTAACATCGTTTAGATCAAAATTTTAAGTCAAAGGAAAAAAGTTGCTATGGATATAATAAAACCAAGAGTAGCTGTATTTGTCGACGTTCAAAACATCTACTACACGACAAGACAAGCGTACAAACAAAACTTTAACTACAATAAGTTTTGGCGACTCATTTCTTCACAGTATGAAATTGTTAAAGCCTTTGCTTACGCTGTAGACCGCGGAGACAAAAAACAGCAAGAATTCCAAAATATTCTACGAGCTATCGGCTTTGAGGTAAAATTAAAGCCGTTTATTCAACGCGCTGACGGCAGTGCAAAAGGCGACTGGGATGTAGGCATTACCATTGATGTGATGGATTATTCGGACGATGTAGACAAAGTGGTTCTTGTCTCCGGCGATGGTGACTTTGATATATTGGTCGAAAGGCTTAAGTCAGGTAAAGGTGTAGAGGTAGATGTCTACGGCGTGCCTGCGCTAACAGCAACAAGCTTGGTTAATGCTGCTAGTCAGTATATAGAAATCGATAATAACCTTTTACTTAGTTAACATGTTAATTAAAGAAGTCGATGTTGAAAGCGTACATCAACCGCTCGTTTAAGTAGTTTGAACGTAGCAATTACAGTGGAACAGTCGTACATTGTACTTGCCTACAATGTACCATGTTGAAAGAAAAAATCTTTATACCCAACCTCAGTTAAGGGGATTTTTGCTCAATGAAAGAACAGTGCATTAGGGTCGGCCGTTTTAATGAGAATGAGGTAGGGTTTTACCCTTAGAAGTAACACCACAACCCTATTCAAAGATTGGTTTGGAAATCCTTGGATACTCTTTCATTTAGCGAGTACATATTATTTCCGATTTGGCATCACTTACGGTATGTTCACAATATATGCGTCATAACGTGTCTGTGCAGTTTGGTTTTTACACCTTTACACCTTTTGACCTTTCAATACGAATATGCAAATCAGTAGCTCAAATTCATTAGCCTTATCTCCGCCCCATCTTAAGGGCTACTAGATTTTTTAGTACGCAATTCTATTTGACTGCAGAACTGATTTTTTTAACTGGATTCGAACATGACCCGAATCCAAATATAAAGTTGTAAAAGCTAATACTGAAAGGGCCACAATTATTGAAGGCTAGCTATATTTCGGGGGTTGCAGCTATCGCTGCAACCACGTGGTGTAATTAACAAAAACTCTTTCGTACATAAAATAGCGCTATCCATCCTTTTTTTGCGCCATTGTTATAGCATACGGGGCGCCATCGTGACGCAGGCCACGAATACCTAAAAATATCGACCGATTTAGCTAACCCTTCGGTGAAACTTGCAGCAACTTACCATTCGCTTCATCAGTAAGTAGATAAATCAAGCCATCCGGCCCCACTTCAACATCGCGAATACGCTGGTTACGGTCGCGCAAATATTCATGCTCCTTTCCAGGATTATCGCCGTCCATCTCAATTCGACGCAGGTGGGTAAATTTAAGGGCACCCACAAGTAAATCGCCTTCCCACTCTTTAAATTTATCACCGTAATAAAAGGTCATACCGCTGGGTGCAATGGAAGGGTCCCAATAAATAACAGGTTGTTCCATTCCTTCCTGCTCAGTTTTATCAGAAATAATCTCGCCACTATAATCGACACCATAGGTTATGACTGGCCAACCGTAATTTTTCCCTTTGCCCAACTTATTTACTTCGTCACCACCTTTAGGCCCATGCTCCATTGCCCATATATCCCCCGTCTTTGGGTGCACAGTAAGTCCTTGTACATTGCGATGCCCGTAACTAAATACCTCGGGGGCTTTACCCTCTGTAAATGGATTATCCTCTGGGACACTGCCGTCAGCGCGAACACGAACAATTGTGCCGTAATGATTATCAGGGTTTTGCGCTTCCTGCATGTACTTGTAGCGATCGCCTAAGGTGATATACAGGTTTTTTTGTGCATCAAAGCCCAATCGACAGCCAAAGTGAAAGCCGTTGTCAATCAGAGGTTTGGCGATAAAAATATCTTCCCCATTTACTAGTTTCTCACCTTCCAATTTGGCGCGTCTTACTGCCGAGCTACTTCCCCCATCGCCAGGTTTGCTGTAGCAGAAATATAAAGTATGGTTGTTGGCAAAATCAGGATCGGCAAGAATATCTAACATACCGCCCTGATTATTTGCAGCGACATCTGGAACACCTTCCAGATTTCCGCTTAACCCGTTTTTAGCATCATATATCTGAATTGACCCACCACGCTCGGTAATAACCAACCTGTTGTCCGGGAGAAACGTCATACCCCAGGGATGATTAAGACCCGATGCCAATTCGTTAACCTGTAAATTAACCGAATCGGCGGCATGTGCCGAAGATGAGCCGACAAGAAGAGTGAGCGCAGCTATGCGTCCGAACGTGGTAGTTGTGTTCAAAATATTTCCTTTCTTATTTCTGGGTTAATGCACGTAACATCCAGGCCGTTTTTTCGTGTACACGCATACGGTCCGATACCAGCGCTACCGTGGACTCGTCATCAGCGTCCTGGCCTACTTTCAACACTTTTCTGCACGTTTTAACTACTTGTTCATGACCATGAGTAAGTAAGCGCACCATTTCGGTTGCTTCAGGTACTCCGTCCACTTCTTCTATCGAACTTAACTCGACAAAAGCTTTGTAGGTACCCGGAGCAGCAATATCGAGTGTGCGGATGCGTTCAGCGATGTCATCAACGGCTTCTGCTAGCTCGACATAATGTTCTTCGAACATCAAATGTAGTTCACGAAACTGCGGACCTGTAACGTTCCAATGGAAGTTGTGCGTTTGAAGATACAGCGTGTAAGTATCTGCTAACAGGTTTTTGAGACCATCTGCAACTTGGTTGCGGTCATTTTCAGAAATACCGATATCAATATTACTCATGCATTACTCCATGTTAATTAAACAAAAACAGGGCGAATCCGCCCCGAATAGTACATATTTAATATACGCAGAAGTTAATTTTGGATTACCTAAGCCACGTAATTAACACAGCTTTAATTTTTAATGATGGGCATGGCTGTGATGTTCTGCCTGAGAGTCCTTACCATTTGTCTTTCGAATAGTGGCACGTATGTCTTTAGTAGCACCGTTATCAAATAGCAAAGTAAGATTGATACTTTCCCCCTCTTTGAGTGGCCGGTTAAGCCCTAATAACATTATATGATGCCCGCCGGGCATGAAAGATACGTTTTGATGAGAGGGTAATTTTACGCCTTCCTTTACTTCGCGCATTTTAACCATTTCGCCCATCATTTGGGTAGTATGAATTTGCGCATCATCGGCCAGTGATTTATCGACAGATACTGAAGTCAGCGTTCGCTGCTCTGAACTGTGATTTTGCAGGGTTAAGTAAACGGCTCCAGTGGTCGCCATGGCAAACGTCGCCCTGGCATAAGCGTCAGTTACGTTAATTTTATCAGCCGCTAGTGCTGAAAAGTTGACCACACCGATTAAAAACAGCCCCACTAAAATACGTAATTTCATCATCTTTTTTTCTTAGTCAAATTGAGGAAATACTACGTTAGCAAAGTAACATGCCAATTGGTACAGCTAATATTTTGGGATAGAGGCAAACAAAATTAGAGAGCAGTAAAACAATGGGGTATCGAAAGGAACAAAGCAAAACGTAAAATTAAAATGGTGCCGACTGCCGGAATCGAACTGGCGACCTACTGATTACAAGTCAGTTGCTCTACCAACTGAGCTAAGTCGGCACACTAATACTTTTTACTTCTTACTTTTTACTTTTTACTTCTTACTTTCACTTGAGACAGTTTAGTCTCGAAGTGGACGCGTATTTTAGCGATCGCATCACACTTGTCAAGCGACACTAAGTGATTTTAATCGTTTAGCTTCTTCTACAAGCTTGGGAAAGTGTTCGAGAGGAACATATTCACTTAATGAGAGAAGCTTATCGCCCAACTCTGTGTAGTTCTCGGCCGTTAAATTGATATGTCCCATTTTGCGCTTCTCGCGAGCTGTTTTTCCATACCAGTAAAGGTGGCAACCCGGAATACTCAATAAATCGCTCGAGAAAGAACTACAACCAATGACATTCACCATTGCGTTAACATTTAGAGCGTTACTCTGCCCCAAAGGTAGGCCTGTAACTGCCCGCAGGTGATTATTAAATTGACTCACATCGCTACCGCTCAAGGTCCAATGGCCTGAGTTATGAACACGGGGCGCAATTTCGTTAACCAATAACTGTTCGCCACACTGAAATAGCTCGATAGCCAATACGCCGACATAATCCATGCCTTCTGCTAATGTCGCAAAAATAGATTCTGCCTGTTTTTGCTGTGAGTCGGTAATATTTAACGCCGGGGCAACGGAAACATGTAACTGTCCCTTATGATGTAAGTTTTCAGCCAGAGGATATACACGCGTATTCCCCAACTTATCTCTAACGCCAATAATTGAGATTTCGCGGTCAAAATCGACCATCTGTTCTACAACTAAAGGAACTGTTGCCAAATCTAAACCCTGCAAAGTGGATTTCAGGGCGGCCAGGCCTGAGTGCGCAGTGAGACGCCACTGCCCATATCCATCATAACCATCACGGCTCGCTTTCAGAATAAGTCGCTCACCTAGATCTTCAACACAATCATCTAATTGGTGAATATTGGTTACTACTTGATGCGGACAATTGGCGACGCCAAGTTTAGTCAGCAGGCGTTTTTCGCGAACACGGTCTGCGCCAGCCAACACTGTATCGATGGAAGGAAGTAATTTGCCAGAGCGCGAAGCCTGTTCCAACAAATGTTCTGGAACATGTTCAAATTCAACGGTCAGAGCCACCGCGTTCTCAATTGCTTGCTCAAGCGTGATGTCAACTGTCTGTTTAGTTACAGGATGTACAACTTGCTCGTTTTTGACATCAACGGCGAGCACCTCTATACCCATCGGGCAACCTTCCAGGTACATCATTTGTGCCAACTGGCCGGCCCCATAAACAAGTACCTGCATCAATCAAGCTCCAACTTACTGTTTTCAAGAACCGTATCAGTTTGTTTTTGACGAAACTGTTTAATCGCTTCAGCTACTTCAGGCTTTTGTAATGCCACCACCTGCGCCGCTAATAAGCCAGCGTTTGCAGCGCCAGCTTCACCAATAGCTAGCGTTCCCACAGCTACCCCTTTAGGCATTTGTACAATGGATAGCAGGGAATCCAGCCCATTTAAGGCTTTCGACTTTACTGGACAGCCAAATACTGGCAAATGAGTATGTGCAGCAATCATCCCCGGCAAATGAGCTGCGCCGCCAGCACCGGCGATAATAACGCTAAACCCTTGCTCGGCGGCTCCTTCTGCAAATTCAACCAACAAATTTGGTGTACGATGAGCGGAGACAACTTTTGCATCAAATTCAACACCGAATGATTGCAGCATTTTTGCCGCCTGCTGCATTGTGGGCCAATCTGATGTTGACCCCATAACAATTGCGACTTTTGCCATCAACAGCTCCTGATAACTGTAATTTAGCTTCGTCGAGCACAAAAGCTTATTTTGTGAAAGCGAAGATAGGGTGGTCGGAAAAGCAGGCAATTTTAGCGTAAAAGCGGGCACTTGCCCATAGCCAAAAAATGGGGCCGATTTTATTTTTATAAATACCTGCCCTAGCGCATTTTTAACTGAAACTGCGTGTTCGCTTATAGATGTGGTCATCTCTCGATTGATAGACGTATTTCACAACGTAGTTGCCTGTGGCGCTGGGCTCAATATTTGCCGTGCAACTTTTGCGGTTGCAATCCCCCCCCTTGAAGGTTGGATATATTGCGTCATAGGTTCGCATCTATCTAACTAAAATAACAGAAAGGTGAGTGATGCTCATACCTGCAAACGCATTGAGAGTAGATAAGCTTATCAATTGCCTTAGGTAGTGCTGCTTTTACAGATTGAAAATTGTAATAAAAAACACTACCTCAACTATGTTCGGTTTAGATCATCAAACAAAGACTGCGCTAGCTTATCAAAAAGCAATAGTTCACCAGCTTCGTGAACCCGCCTCAAAACTTGCTGCCAGTATGAATTAACTATCTTGCGAGCGCTGTTGTAATGTACTGGCAATAATTCTTAGCAACTCTTCTTTCTTAAAGGGTTTTGCCAAATGCGCATTCATACCTGCCGCATAACATTTACGCTTGTCTTCTTCAAATGCGTTGGCGGTAAGCGCTATAATAGGCGTGGACGCCTTATCCTCATCGCCCGCTCGTATACGGCGAGTAGCTTCCAGGCCATCCATTACTGGCATCTGACAATCCATCAACACTAAATCAAAATTATGTTTTGATAATACATCTAAAGCTTGTTGTCCATCCTTGGCCCATAAATACACCCATTTTTGGGACTTGATAATATCCGCGACAATCTGAGCATTGATATCGTTATCTTCGACCAACAATATCTTTAGTTTTTGCGGGAGTCCGGGAATAACTATTTCGTTTTCATCTATCAAGTCATGATGTGCAGATAAGGGGATCGTTACTGTAAATGAAGTCCCTTCTTCTAGTACGCTCGATACAGAGATGCTCCCCCCCATTAAGTCAACCAACTTTTTGGTGATGGATAACCCTAACCCAGTACCGCCATATACGCGAGTGGTAGATGAATCTGCCTGCTCGAATTGTTCAAATATCCGATTTAGTTGTGCTTGGCTCATTCCAATGCCCGAGTCAACGATATCTATGGTCACGGTTTCCTTTTCGTATGTAGCTTTTATTTGCACAGTGCCTTGATTAGTAAACTTAATTGCATTGCTGAGCAGATTGTTGATAATTTGATTAAGTTTACCTCCATCGCCGTTGAGGTACTGCGGTATCGTTTCGTCGATAGTAGAATGAAGTTTCACTTGTTTTCGTTGTGCTGTTTGGGCATGTAAAAACAAACAGTTCTCAACCAATATCTGCAGCGAAAACGGGTGCTCATCAAGCGTCATTTTCCCTGCTTCAATTTTCGACCAGTCGAGTATGCTATTTAAAATTGATAGCAAGTGGGCGGCTGAATGATGAATTACTTCGACTTTTTTGTTTACCCCAGAAGGCAAAGATAATTCCAGCAAATTTTCGCAGCTACCCAAAATCCCATTCATAGGCGTACGAATTTCGTGTGACATGTTGGCTAAAAATTCACTCTTCGCCTCGTTTGCTGACTCTGCTTTTTTAAGAGCAACTTTTAACGATTGCGTTTTTTCCGCGACGATTTCTTCAAGTGAACTATTTAACACTCGTAATTGCTTATTTAACTCTTCCTGCTCGGAGCGAGAGTGGGCAAGGTCTTTAAACGCGTTAATTAAGCGCTCTTGTAGTTTAATAAATGATTCATTAAGCTGACTGATCTCATTCACATAAAAACGTTTTTTCTTTAGCACTGCTCCAGAAGTTTCATTATCGGGATTGAATGATTCAAAAAAGAGCACGAGATTCTTCATGGGTGCGGTGAATACAGTGGCGAGTGTATGCCCAACTAATACGCTAAACAATGCCAGACAAAGCAGAACGCCTAAAGCTAAAAGTAACCACGTATTAAAGGTGTCTGTAAAACGAGAGACATCGTATAAAAGCCTAACATGCCAGCGGGTATTCGCAATGGTTAGTCGTGTCTGCATCCAATCGTTATCTTTAAGCCTGACCCCCTGTTCACAGCGGCTATTGAGACATTCTTCAAACTTAACGGGGATGAGGCGAGGTAAGTTGAGTACTTCACTTGCATACACCACTTGATTAGCTGCATCTTCAATAATGACGGCGAAACCGGGAATTTTTTGTTTATCAAATTGTGCAAATGAATTTAGCGATAAAGAGCCTTCTACAATTCCAGCAAACTGATTGTTTACCATCACTGGCGCAGCCACTGCCACAATGAGGTCATCACCAAATCCCCTCCCCTCAAATGCATTGGAAAGGTAGGTTTTAATTGATGCTTCGACGTGTTTAAAGTAAGGGCGATCAGCAACGCTCAATAAACCGTAATTCCGAGACTTTTCGATCAGTTCAGAAGGATAAGAGTTAGTGATTTCTCCGTTTTCATCTGTAATTAGAAACGTTAAAAAATGCGGTTGATTAGTAGCAAGGGCTTTTAGATATTGATTTACTGCTTCATCAGTTACACTTTTAAACTCTTTGCTCGACCCTAACAGGTGTGCGGTCAGGTTTATCGCGCTACGATTACTTGTTAAAAATTCTTCTACTTGTTCAGCGAGTACTTCAGTACGTTCAAGAATGTATTTATTAATCTGCATTTTTTGCTGTTTCTGAAATATATGCAGATAACCGATGAAAATGGCTAAAATGATGAGAAATAGAAAGCTAGCGAAAATATAGCTAAGCATTCCTCTGGCTGGAATAAGCTCAGAAGAGGCCGCTATTTTTGGTCTATTGGTTATGCAATAACCTATATGCCCAACAATAAGCCCTACTGTTCCGCTCAGCCAGCTGATGATAGTTGCTGTTATCAGTTCAGAGGTAGTTTCAATTTGTTCGCCCATAAAATCGAGCCCGATAATGGGTAACGCCAACAGACTCCAGTAGAAGCCGCCGTAAATTAATGGCTTAACTACCTTCTGGTGGGAACAGAATACGCTTAATATAAGCGGCTGGAGAAACAACGCAGCGACGGCGAAAACCGGATGATTTAATACGAGCGGGATGGCAATTATCAGTGCGGCTGGGGTGGCGTAACGAGGTGGGAACTTCAACGCAATAAAAATAGATGCCGCGACCCCGAAAGCAAAAATCCCATCTGATATAATCGGCGGAGCAAGGCTGTTTGCTGCAGCACCTGCTACGACAAGAAGCAGGTAAATCAATATATTTTTCGCCGTACTCAAAGCCTTACTCCCTTACTGGCCTCTTATTGATTCATGTAATCCAGCGTTAAATTTGTCAACAACTTAACACCTAGCTTCATTCCACTATCATCTACATAGAATTCAGGTGTATGATGTGCTGGCGAATCACTCTCAGGCACATCTTTTGGTTTTCCACCTACCCATAAATACAAACCGGGTACCTGTTCTTGAAAAAAAGAAAAATCTTCTGCACCTGTTACAGGTTTGGCCTGGATAGCATTTTCTTTACCCGCTGTAGCTTCAATGGTCGGTAGCATTTGCGCCATCAAATCTGGATCGTTGAAAGTAATTGGGTAATTGTAGTCTAACGGCAAAGTAAGTTCAGCTTCCGCGCCCATACTATCTGCGATCCCTTTTACTTTCCGAGGCATCGCTTCGTACATCAACTCACGAGCAGTTTTATTCAAGGTCCGGATTGTTCCTACCAACTCCACTTCTGATGGAATAATATTTGAACGATTTCCCCCATGGATAGAGCCTATGGTCACCACCGCCGCATCGTCGATCACTTTAATTTCACGACTCACAATAGTTTGTAATGACATTACCATCTGCGCAGCGGTAACAATTGGGTCAACACTTTTCCACGGATACGCCCCATGCGCTTGCTTACCTTTTATAACAATTTTAAAAGGGTCCACTGCGGCCATGACTCCGCCTGAATTATAACGCACCGTGCCTACATCTGCATTAGCACTAATATGCAGCCCAAAAATCACGTCCACATCAGGATTTTTCAACACATTTTCAGCCACCATGACTTCGGCCCCTCCTTTTTCGCCAGGAGGAGCGCCCTCTTCAGCGGGCTGGAAAATAAACTTCACTTTGCCCTGAAGTTGATCCTTCATCTGCGCCAGGACTTTCGCCGCCCCCATTAACATCGCCATATGTGTATCGTGACCACAGGCATGCATTACAGGTACAGTTTCTCCCTTAAACTGCGCAGTTTGAACCGACTTGAACGGCAGGTCATTTTGTTCTTTGACCGGTAGCCCATCCATATCCGCTCGTAGCGCCACAACTGGACCTGGCTTTCCGCTATCTAACACCGCTACAACACCCGTTTTAGCCACACCAGTGGTTACTTCCAGATTAAGCGAATGTAAATATTCGGCGATATACTCTGCGGTTTTAAATTCACGATTCGAAAGTTCAGGAAATTCGTGAAAGTGGTGACGCCATTTAATCACCTCTGGCTCAACTTTATTGATTAAAGTGCTTACTTTGTCATCTGCTAGCACAGTAGCTGACAAGAAAAGTATCGAAGAGCCTAACAGAGCGCGGACCATATCTTTTTCCTAATTAGTGTGTTTACTCGTTTTAAACAGTAACGTAATTCCGATCCAATAGGAAGATAGAGATAATGAGCTAACTTGCTGAAACAGCGATTTTTTAGAAAAGAGTTTTAGGGGGAATAGGAATAGCAGAAAGCGCAGAAAATATCTGCGCTTTCTTTCAATGATTAACTTTTCTGGCGTTTCATTGCATTGAAAAATTCGTCATTGGTCTTAGTCATGGAAAGCTTATTAATCAGAAACTCCATTGCGTCTATTTCCGACATTTCATGAACAATCTTACGCAAGATCCACATTTTCTGTAGTTCTTCCTGAGTGGTCAGCAACTCTTCACGACGCGTACCCGAGCGATTGAAATCGATTGCTGGGAAGACACGCTTTTCTGCAATCTTACGATTAAGATGCAGCTCCATGTTACCTGTACCTTTAAACTCTTCGTAGATAACTTCATCCATCTTAGAGCCGGTATCGATAAGTGCTGTTGCTATGATAGTTAAGCTTCCACCCTCTTCTACGTTTCTGGCTGCACCGAAGAAACGCTTAGGTTTATGTAGTGCATTCGCATCTACACCACCAGTCAATACTTTACCGGATGAGGGTATTACGGTGTTATAGGCTCGCGCCAAACGAGTGATTGAATCAAGCAAAATAACCACATCTTTTTTATGCTCAACCAAACGTTTGGCTTTTTCAATCACCATTTCGGCAACCTGAACATGGCGGCTAGCTGGTTCATCGAACGTTGATGCAACAACTTCTCCTTGCACCAAGCGTTGCATTTCGGTCACTTCTTCCGGACGCTCATCAATGAGTAAGACCATTAATTCACAGTCAGGCTGATTCGCAGCGATAGATTGTGCGATATTTTGAAGTAGTAAGGTTTTACCTGCCTTCGGTGGCGCTACTATCAGACCACGTTGACCTTTACCAATCGGTGAGGCCAGGTCTAACACCCGTGCTGTAATATCTTCAGTCGAGCCGTTACCACGCTCCATACGCATACGTGACGCTGCATGTAGCGGGGTCAAGTTTTCGAAAAGGATTTTATTACGGGAGTTTTCAGGTTTGTCAAAATTAACTTCGCGAATTTTTAGCAAAGCAAAATAACGTTCACTATCTTTAGGTGGACGTATCTTGCCGGCAATAGTGTCGCCTGTGCGAAGGTTGAATCGTCGAATCTGACTGGGTGACACATAGATGTCGTCAGGTCCGGCGAGGTAGGATGAATCGGCAGATCTTAAGAAGCCGAATCCATCTTGTAGAATTTCTAATACGCCATCACCAAAAATATCTTCGCCGCCTTTGGCGTGATTTTTCAAAATCGAAAAAATGATATCTTGTTTTCTGGCACGTGCCATGTTTTCCAGGCCCATTTCTTCGGCCAAGGAAACCAATTCGCTTATCGGTTTATTCTTAAGTTCGGTTAAATTCATACTGGTGGGTCTTTTGGACTTCGCATACAGGACTAAATGTCACTAGTTTAATTTGAATAGTTTATACCGCCCGGATATGGGCATGCAGAACGCAGCTCAGGTATGAGCTAAGATGAAAGTTAGCACCATATTTTTATCACGTCCAGTGTTTTCACAGAAAAAACACAAATTTATCTTCAAAAACATATTAAGGTTTGATATGGATTTAAAAAAACGCGCTTTGCGAATTGAGGCAAATGAAAGGAAATTGGTGGGCGGGAAGTTGGGTGAGGAAGTTAAATATTTATTATCTACAGGGACCTGTGCAATGGTTTATTGTATAAAATTTCATTTGTTAGAAACCGTCTGCCATACAGCTTCACTTGTTATTTGACCTCGTCAAGAGAAAATGAAACGACTATGAAATAAGTACCATCCTCTGAATAAAAATCTGAAATTGTTTATTTCTATACAGGCACTTTCATAGGTATAGTTCCAACCACTTAATTAATTGAGATGACGCCGTTGATTATTACTTTACGTATTTTCTTATTGGGTACGCTGTTAAGTGTAGTGAATGTCTGCATAGCCGCGCAATCCTCTCCATGGGACTCCATTCGTCAACACCGCATTAACCAATTGCTTCCCCATGCGTTGAAAGCAGGTGGTGCCGAGGCGTGGTTAATCATTTGTCGTGAGAATAATAATGATCCGTTAGCTAAGCATATTGGCTGTGAAAATGCTGGGAAAACAGCTGTTTTTCTGTTTTATTTAAACGGCGGAAAATTATCAAAAATTGCTTATTCTCCGGTTGGTGAAGCGCTCGCTTTAGCCGATCTGGATTTATTGGATACGGTAATCCCCATCGAAAACAGTGAATCAGCAATAGTAAAAGCAGCCGAATTTATCAACAAAAAGGGGTTGGAAAAAATTGCCATCAATGTATCTACTGACAATCCACAGGCTGATGGGCTCAGTTATTCTCAATATCAAGCGTTGCTTGACGCAATCGGACGCGAACACACGAGCAAATTTGTGAGCAGCGAGGATGTAGTTTATTCGTGGTTATCCGTCAAATTGCCCGAAGAAGTCGAAATAATGCGCAACGCAGCAAAATTGACCGCGCAGTGGCAGTTAGAAGCCTATGCCCAGATCGTCCCCGGTGTAACGAGAGACAGTGATGTAGCCAGGTACTTAAAGGCAAAGATGGAAATCGCTGGGGTGACCGATGCTTGGTCTCCAGATCAGAACCCTAACGTTGTATCAGGAGCAGACAGAGGCCATAGCCATGCTACTGACAAAGTAATAATGCCTGGAGATGTCATTCAAACAGATTTTGGTATACGGGTGCATGACACGTGGGTCACTGATATTCAACGCTTTGCCTATGTACTTAAACCCGATGAGATTGCACCTCCTGCCGACATCACACGCTATTGGGAAAATGCTAAGGCGGGCAGGAAGGCTGCATTTGGCGCCATGAAGCCCGGTTCTACAGACCAGCAAGTCGATGCCGCCCAACGCAAAATATTGATAGAAACGAAATCATTACCGGTAAAATGGTCCACCGGTCATCCTGTGGGATATGAAGCTCATGATACCGGACCCGCATTAAGCGATGGAAACAAGATACGCCCCAGAAAAGCAGCTAGGCTTGAATTAAAACAAGGAATGACATTCGCGTTCGATGGTTTTTACAGCTGGAAACTAAGCGATGGTTCAATAAAGACGATCTCCATGGAGGAGGTGGTGCTAATTACTGAGGATGGGGCAGAATACCTTATCCCGCCTCAGGAAGACCTGATACTGATACCCTCAACTAACCTCCTGAACTAACCCCAATTTAATGGTGACTGTTTTGCAAATCACGTTAGTACAGAATCGTAGTTTTCAACACCAAATGATAATCGATGCAGTGCACGATTCGACAACGTTAGTGTTAGTAAATAAGAAAAAGAGAAGTATAATGCCTCACCTAGCCGAATGACTAGGTGAGGCATAGTATAAATGGTGGCTTACAGGTTTTCGTTTAAGAACTCTGTTAATTGCGCTTTAGATAATGCACCGACTTTGGTTGCCGCTACATTTCCGTCTTTAAATAACAATAAAGTTGGGATGCCGCGAATACCATATTTTGGTGGTGTTTCATTATTTTCATCGACATTCAGTTTACCAACTGTTAACTTGCCATCAAAGTCGTTCGCAACTTCTTCTAGAATAGGTGCGATCATTTTACACGGGCCACACCATTCCGCCCAGAAGTCAACCAGTACAGGACTGTTAGCATTGATAACATCTGCCTCAAACTTATCGTCAGTTAACTTGATAATTTTGTCGCTCATTCTTTTCTCCGTCATTTGGTCTACTGCTGATTTGCTCAGCTTTACCCTAAGTGTTATATAGAAACTGATTTTTAATGCAAGCACTGATAAGCTATAAGCTATGCAAACAACTCATTTAACCGAAACTCATTTTTCAGATCTGCCCATTAACGAGAAAGTGGTCGCAGCACTTACTGCTGCAAACTTTACTCACTGCACGCCTATTCAGGCACTTGCCCTTCCTCCTCTATTGGAGAAACTGGACATCGCAGGGCAGGCTCAAACCGGCACAGGCAAAACCATCGCATTTCTCGTTGCAACTTTCCACTATCTATTGGAGAGTTCAAAACGAAACGAGAGCGAAAATTGGCCCGCGAACGCGCCTCGAGCTATTATTATGGCACCTACTCGAGAACTTGCCGTGCAAATTTATAACGACGCCAAACTTCTCAGTGAACATACAGGCTTGTCACTTGGATTGATCTATGGGGGCGAAGGCTACCAAAGTCAACGGGAAGTTTTAGAAGATGGTGTTGATATTATTATTGGCACCACTGGACGCATACTGGATTACAATAAACAAGGGATTTTTACCCTTAAGCATATTCAGGTTGCGGTACTTGATGAAGCCGACCGCATGTTCGACTTAGGTTTCATCAAAGACATTCGCTTTCTGTTCCGCCGTATGCCGCCGCCAACAGAACGTTTGAGTATGCTATTTTCAGCCACGCTTTCCTATCGTGTGCAAGAATTAGCTTATGAACATATGAACAACCCAACTCACGTACAAATTGAGCCAGAACAGATGACAGCCAGTCGCGTTAAGGAAGAGTTATTTTATCCTTCAGACGAAGACAAAATGTTGCTGCTACTTACTCTGCTCGAAGAAGAATGGCCGGAAAAAGCCATTGTATTTGCTAATACTAAACATGCTTGTGAAAAAGTGAATGATTGGCTTGAGGCAGATGGGCATCGCGTTGGTTTATTAAGTGGTGACGTACCACAGAAAAAGCGGTTGGGCATATTAGACGATTTTACCAAAGATCAGCTGGATATATTGGTAGCGACAGATGTTGCCGCACGTGGATTACACATCGATAAAGTCTCGCACGTTTTCAATTATGACTTGCCAGATGATGCAGAAGATTACGTGCACCGCATTGGTCGAACAGGCCGCGCAGGCAAAAGTGGGCACGCTATTAGTTTTGCTTGTGAAAAATATGCGCTTAACTTACCCGCTATTGAGTCGTATATTCATCACGCAATTCCGGTTACCGATTATGACAGAACCGCATTGTTGGATGATATAAAAGCGCCTAAACCTAAGTATAGAAAGCGTAATACCAGCAATCGCAACGCTCCCCGTCGCGGTCGCAGTAACAAAAGACCACCTAATAGACAGACGTAAGCTATGCAGGCAGAGATTTTTCAGGAGCCCCTCGTCAATGGTGAACACTATGCCGCCATTGACTTGGGCTCAAATAGCTTCCACATGGTAGTAGTACATGTCGTTAATGGCAATGTACAAATCGTTGGGAAAATAAAGCAAAAGGTTCGGCTTGCTGCTGGTCTCGATGACAATATGACGTTGAGTCTGGAGAGCATGGAAAGAGGCTGGAAGTGTCTCGAATCTTTTGCTGAACGATTGGAGGATATACCCGCCTCCAATGTCAAAGCGGTAGCCACTGCGACCCTACGCTTAGCCAGCAATGCTCACGAATTTGTGAAACGAGCAGAAGAAATTCTGGGGTTACATCTAGATGTGATCAGCGGTGAAGAGGAAGCGCGTCAAATTTATCTGGGGGTTGCCTACACATCGGCAAACCAAGGTAATAGTTTGGTCGTGGATATCGGCGGCGCTAGCACAGAAATCATCTTGGGAAATGACTTACAGCCTATTCACTGTGTCAGTACCGATATGGGCTGTGTGACCTTTATGGAGCGTTACTTCCCAGGCGGAAATATTACCCAAAGTGCGTTTGAAAACGCCCAGGATGCGGCGAACAGACTACTAGATGAGTGGGTAGATAGTTTTTTATGTTTTGACTGGCATAATTGTCTGGGAGCATCTGGCACACCTCAAGCAATTGTTGAAATTCTTGTGAAGCAAGGGATCAGCGATGCGATTAGATTGACTTACCTTTATCATCTTCGTCAGCAGTGCATTGATTGTGCGTCTGTGAAAACATTAAATATTGAAGGTCTGGAGGAAAGCCGAAAAGCTATTTTTCCTAGTGGTTTGGCCATTCTTATTACGCTATTTGAACGCTTGCGCATAGATACCATGAACATTGCTGGTGGTGCCCTGCGCGAAGGCTTGATTTATGGCATGTTAGACAATATGCAGGAAAACGATCGTCGTCAGCAAACGCTAAATCAGGTTGTACTGCGCTATCACATCGACCAGCACCATGCTGAGCTAGTAAAAAATTTAGCCTTAAAGCTATGTCATCAACTTTGTGCACAACAGAATATTTGTCACATCGATACTGAAGCAGTATTAGGTGCGGCTGCTATTTTGCACGAAACGGGGCTTCATATTGAATATAAGAAACACCATCGTCATGGAGCTTATATTCTCAATCACATAGAACTGCCCGGTTTTACTCGATTGCAACGTGCTGCTATCAGAGATCTAGTATCTGCGCATCGCATGCCAATAGAAACCCGTGTATTCGAAGGTTATCATGTTGATATTCAACCTATGTTAATTGGAATGCTTCGTGTATTGCGTATCGCTGTTGTGTTATGTCTGCGTCGGCAGAACAAGCATATCCCCAATGTTGAGCTCGTCGTGGATAATCACGACTGGACATTGTGCTTTCCCAAAGAGTGGCTCAATCACCACCCTTTAATTAAAGCTGAACTGGCCAACGAACGCTGGTTACAGCACAAAGCAGGTTGGACATTAAACTGTATTTGAGAGCCCCTCGATACATTCTTGGGCTTCAGGGCGTTGGATTTTGGTTGAGTAACTTGGCAGCTTCGACGGCAAAATACGTTAATATACCATTCGCTCCAGCGCGCTTGAACGCCAGCAGGGACTCGAGTATAACTGCATTCTTATCCAACCAACCTTGTTCAAATGCTGCCATATGCATGGCGTATTCGCCGCTCACCTGATACGCAAATGTGGGTGTGTTAAATTCATCTTTACAACGCCGGACTATATCCAAATAGGGCATTCCTGGCTTTACCATTACCATATCGGCGCCTTCTTCAATATCCAGCCTAATCTCATCCATTGCTTCATCCGAGTTTGCCGGGTTCATTTGATAAGATTTTTTATTTCCGCCCTTAATATTTGCCGCTGAGCCAACCGCATCGCGAAATGGTCCATAGTAGCTGGAAGCGTACTTTGCTGAGTAGGCCATGATACAAGTGTTAATAAAGCCTTTGGCGTCCAATGCGCGGCGAATTGTGCCTATTCGGCCATCCATCATGTCGGAGGGCGCCACTATGTCTGCCCCCGCCTCAGCATGAGATAGAGCCTGTTTAACTAAAACTTCTACAGTTTCATCGTTTAATACATAACCCGAATCATCAATGAGTCCATCCTGGCCGTGGGAGGTAAAAGGGTCTAGCGCCACATCGGAAATGACCAACATGTCGGGAAAAGCTTTTTTAATTTCGCGGATAGCATTTTGCGCTAAACCCTCTGCGTTAAACGACTCACTGGCACATAGTGATTTTTTATCTGTGGGGGTGACCGGAAATAAGGCTATCGATTTTATACCCAGAGCGAGCCACTCTTTTGCATCCACAAGCAACTGATCGATAGAAAGACGCTCAATTCCAGGCATGGATGGTACAGATTGACGTTCGTTTCTTCCTGGCAGCACGAATACCGGATAAATAAAGTCGCTGACACGTAAGTTATGTTCGGTAACTAGCGAACGAAGGGACTCATTAAATCGTAGTCGACGCATTCTGCGGTCGGGAAAACTGTTGCTACTCATTCTTCGCTTCCTGATAAATTTTTAAGTTTAACCTTATTTCTGCCGCCTTGTTTAGCGGCATATAACATACGATCAGCTTGTTTTAGTAAAGTAAGTTCATGGTCTTCACTTTTTACAGTGGCGGTGGCTACTCCCGCACTTAGGGTCATTTTTATTGTAAGATTGTCTACCACGACCGCTGAGCTTTCGACTTTTTGGCGCATCGACTCAGCGACCATCGCAGCCCCTTCCAACTCAGTGTTGGGGAGAATGACTGCAAACTCTTCGCCACCATATCGACATACATCATCGGTAGGTCGACGGAGGGTTTCTTTAATTATGCCGGCGACGTGGCGTATACAGGCATCACCTGCGGCATGACCGTACTCGTCGTTGATCTTTTTAAAATAATCGATGTCTGCCATTATGATACTAAGGGGGGTTTGCTCTCGGCGACTACGTCGTCCTTCCGCTAATAAGCGTTTATCGAAATGACGACGATTTTTTATATTAGTCAACGAATCAATAGTATTTAATGTTTCTAATTCGCGATTAGCTTCAGACAGTTCTCGCAAGGCTACCTCTAGTTCCAGAGTGCGTTCTTGAACCTTATATTCCAATTCGCTTTGATACTGTTCCTGCACAGCCAACAGTTGTTCTTTTGCATTTAACGCGGACTTCTCCTGTGATATCGCCGTTTCCTGCGCATCAAGCATTTCCTTGCGATTTAGGTTGTATGAAATAGCCAAAGCTAATGCAAGGAGCAACGTCTCGACCGCTGCCCCAAACATAAGCAGGTAATTTGATTGAATATTTACGGAAATAAGCTGTAAGTTATCCAGACTGGCCAATAGCCCGCTGAGCAATAGAATAGACCATGCAAACGAGTAGTAGCGTGCGATTATAACTCCCTTTATCGCCAGCCAGATACCAATAGAGAAGGTCACAACCACAGCAAAGCTGAGTAAAACGAAAAAGATCTTTATTAAGTAAGAATACGGTAATAGCAAACTTACAAAGATATTAAATAGAAATAGCCAGCCAAATCCTTTCAGTACAAGCGCTAATCGAGGGCTATAGTGCTTAACATTTAATAACCAGCTCGAAAAAATCACTGCACACATAATAGCTGCATTTGCAAATATGCTAATTGCCCGCCCTTGCAGCCACTCCCAATTTGGCCAAATATGTGCATAGGCCAAACCCTGTACACAGAACAGTGTTAGTCCTAACGAAAATACGTAGCCTGAATAAATAAGAAATGTACGATTATGCGTGGTAAAAAAGAAAAATAGATTACTTATACCCATGGCTGCAAGAAAGCCGAAAAATACACCCATGAGCAAATTATGCTTCGAAGTGTACTCAATGAATTCCGTTTTCTTCCACAGCCTGAGTGGTAGTTTTATGGTGCCAGTAGATTGCACTTTGATAAGAACAGTCACCTCACCTTCGCTGTCGGGTACAGGAAATAATAGTGATTCATGCAAAATAGGTCGTTCAGCAAAGGCTCGTATGTCACCCCCTTTAAACTGCGCTATAGACTTAAGCGTGTTTTTCGCGAAATAGGTTACCTTGATGTTATCCAGCAAAGGATATTTCACTTCTAACAAATTACGCACAGCCCCACGAGAAGGGGCTATGGTGAATCGGAACCATGTGGGCTCATCTCGCATTCCTAAATTTACTGGGTTATCAACAGGTATCCATTTATCCGAGGCTTCAATAATTGGATTTTCAGCAACGCTAAAACTATAGTGAAGATCCTTAATACGCTGTTCTTGTACATCTGCCGGCATAAACCGAAACGCAATGAGCATGAATAAAACGACCAGAATGCTCGTTACACCCAGTAGCCACACATCGTATTTACGCACAGTAAAAGCAGTTTGTTGCATCGATTTAGTCAATTAATCCAAATAATTTACAGGTGTTAGCATAACTTTTCCGACGCAGGCTTTCGCTTGTAATATTAAGCACTTCGCTTAATTTATCAGCTATACAGGGTAAGAAAGCGGGCTCATTATTGCGTACTCTCGGCCGTCTATTTTTAGGAAATAAATAAGGCGCGTCGGTTTCAAGTAGAAACCTATCCTGCGGCAGAAATTTCACAGCTTCTACCAGTGACTGGTTACGCTTGTCATCACACAGCCAACCTGTAATGCCGATATACAACCCCATGTTTAGATATGCTTCTAACTGATCTTTAGACCCTGTGAAGCAATGGGCTACGCCACCTTTAAGACGGTCAGCATATTGAGCGAGTATACTAATTTGTTGTTCAAATGCATCCCTCTCATGAAGGTAGACTGGTTTATTTACCTCCAAAGCAATTTGCAATTGCTTTTCAAACACGTGACATTGAACATCTTGTGGCGAAAAATTACGATTGAAATCTAGTCCACACTCGCCGACCGCGACAGCCTGAGGGTGCTTTAAAAACTCAGCAAGCTCTGTAAAATCGTCTGGTTTAGCCGATTTAGCGTGATGAGGGTGTATCCCAACGGTGAAAACCAAGTTATCTGGATACGCTTTGGCTAATTCGGATGCAGGTTCCCACTCATCGGGTAGTGTCGTAATAACGCACATTTTTGTCACCCCTGCCGCAATTGCATTTTCAACGATAGCAACAGGGTCAAATCGCTTATCCAGCAGATTTACGCCAGCATCAAACCAACCCATGTTATTTAGTACGTTTAACTTTCAACCGCACGTTAAGATCCGGTTTGGAGAGGAAAAATGAACCAAGCATTCCTCGTTCGATTTGGACTATATCACCAGCTTTCAATCTATAATTTTTAGAATCTGTCTGACGCCAAATGGCACCGTCAGCCATGGTGATAATCAATTTGCCCCGAGGCGCTTTTTCGACTTTCGCTACCGTGGCTGTTATTTCGTCAATCTCTTCAATTTTTTCCTTCGCGACCAATCCAAAAGGGGTTGCCGATTGAGCTGACTCAACGATATCCAAGGGTTGGCGGGGAGCAGGACGCGGCGATGTATCCGAACGAGTGGCCGCATTAGGTACTTGATAGCCACGTGTAATCGCTGCTTCTAGACCGGAATACTGCTTCACGTCTTTGACTACCTTGTCAAAGCACACAAGTCGTTCCAAGCTGTTCTCGACTTTACTACATTTGACCAGTGCTTCTTCGATAGTCTCTGCTTGTGCATGGGCTGAAAGAACTAAAGCCGCAGCGCCAATTAGCGAGAAAAATTTCATATTCTTTCCTTTTTTTATTATTCATGTATGTTCAAGTCTGAAGATCGTTCATTACGCCGAGCATATAAGCTACCAAGCATAACGCCGACTTCGAATAGCAGCCACATCGGCACCGCTAACAGCGATTGCGAAATCACATCGGGCGGGGTCAACAGCATCCCCACGACAAATGCACCCACAATAATATAAGGACGCTTGGCGCGTAAGCTATTAGCATCTGTCGCCCCCGTCCAACACAATAAAATAATAGCAATAGGGATCTCAAACGAAATTCCAAACGCAAAAAACAATTTCAGTACAAAATCCAGATAACTGTTGATATCTGTACTGACAGTAACCCCTTCAGGCGCAACACTCGTGAAGAACGCAAAAGCCAACGGAAAAACAACGAAATAAGCAAATGCCATCCCCGTATAGAAAAGCAATGTACTGGAAAACAACAAAGGCGCCACCAGGCGCTTCTCCTTCTTATATAATCCTGGCGCGACAAATGCCCAAACCTGATAAAGTACATAGGGAATAGCAATAAAAAATGACAGTACCAGAGTCAGTTTAAAGGGAGCAAAAAAAGGTGATGCTACATCGGTTGCAATCATCGATGAATTATCGGGTAGCGCCTCTAATAGCGGACGCGCAAGCAACTGATATAAGTCTTGGGCGAAATAAGCCAGGCACAGAAAAACGAGCAATACGCTTAGTAATGCTTTTAAAATTCGACTTCTAAGTTCGAGTAAATGGGACAGCAAACTGTTTTCGTCAGACATTATTTCTTTTTATAAGGTTCCTGCACGGAGCTAGCGGCCTGCTTCAACTCTTCCACACTTTTTTTTAGTTCAGGTGAGACATTATCAAGTCCTTCCTGCTCTGCTTTTTTAAGGTTTTCGTGTAGTTCATGGATTCGCAATTGGTGCTCCACTTCATGCTTAAAACCAGTGGCCATATTACGTACCTTTCGTGCGGTTGAAATAGTAGAACGTAATGCACCCGGAAGCCTTTCAGGCCCCAGTATAAGTAAAGCAAGTACTGCAATAGTCAATAGTTCCCAAAAACCTATATCAAACATTAGCGTTTTTCTTTTGTATCCTGCTTAACTGCGTTTTGCTTGTGAGAATTTTGTTGTTCTACCTTCTTCGATTCATCAGCTTCAAAATCAGCATCTTTATCGTCGTTTTCGTCATTGACTGCTTTTTTGAAGCCTTTCAATGCCCCACCCAGATCGCTGCCGATATTTTTTAGACGTTTGGTACCGAACAATAGAATCACAATAATCAACACTATCAGCAATTGCCAAATACTGATCCCCATATTTTTTCTCCTTTACATCTGATGCTACAGTATGCCACTGGTGGGAGCCGCTTTCATTATCTTTATCGGTATAAGATAAAAAACTCATTTGACCTCACAACTATCTACAAGCATGCTAGAGTAATACAAGGACTAGTAGTAGATAGAAGCCAATGTCTTGCCTGATATTATTGTTTTGCTCTTCATTAGCGGTTGAGGACATCTCAACGAGCACGAACTTAAGTCATCGTGCGGCTGATGCTGAACGCCAAATCGATGAAACATCTCGCCCTCTCCCCCAAAATTCGGTTGAAAATGAAGATGCATACTGGTTTGATCATTGGCAGAGAAGCTTCACTGATTCCATGGATAGTACGGCGCGAAAACTGGATAGTTTTTTTGCAGTTGAAGGTAGCGACGCCTATAAAGATGCCCGCGCAGAAGGACGGATCAGACTAGGGTGGGAGCCCCGTACGCGGGATATGTCAGAACTCGATCTGAAGTTCCGCGTAAGGGTGAAGCTGCCTGCTTTAAAAGACCGAGTTGACTTGCTACTTAGCGACGATGATGACTATGATGACGAAGATACAATAAATGCGGTTCGAGACCCCGGGCTACCACGCAAAGAAAGTACAACTATTGCGCTACGATTCAAGCAATCAGATGACTCCCCCTTATCTTATCGCTTAGGAACAGGTAGACGAGGACAGGTTTATGTTAAGTCTCGCTATCGCGACACTTATCCCATCACCGAAAACTGGTCAATGTTATACGATGCGGAAGCTTATTATTACACCCGCGATCAGTTTGGCGCAGAGCTGGGAGCTTCATTTCAGCGAGTAAGCGAGTCGGACCATGTTTTTCGCTTTAATAACCGCTACTACTATCGAGATTTAACTGAAGACTGGATGTGGCGGCACGAAGTGCAGTTTTTACAACCTCTTACTGATGACTCTGCTGTAATTTATAATTTGTTTACGGAAGGCTTCACAAAGCCAGCAAACCGATTAGACCAGTATTATATTAGTGCGCGATACCGTACGAATCCTCACCGCGAATGGCTTTTTTACGAAGTGGAACCCTTTGTACTCTGGTTAAGAGAGGAGGACTTTAAGCCCTCCTATGGTTTAGCCCTGCGGATAGAGGTGTACTACGGACGATATCATTTGTAACACACTTTGCTTGCTATGGGCGAAGTGCCCGTTCTCCTCTACCAAGCCCACAAACGCCGGTTCGCGATGATTCAATGATTTCAGCCGCTTGACTCATTGTCAGCGCGAAAGCATCGAGTTTATCCGTTGTGCCTGTAATTTCGATAGTATAATTATGGATATTAACGTCTACAATCCGAGCCCTGAAAATATCCGCATTGCGTTTTACTTCAGCGCGAATAGCTTCTGTTCGCGTTGCCACTTTTATTAGCATCAGCTCGCGCTCTATGTGTGCTCCTTCGGTAAGATCAGCCACTTTTAGCACATCAATAAGTTTATTAACCTGTTTGGTAATTTGTTCTATAACCTTATCATCGCCATGGGTGATGATGGTTAAGCGAGATAAGCTTGCATCATTGGTTGGCGCAACACATAGAGAATCAACGTTATACCCCCGCTGAGAAAAGACACCCACGATACGGGATAAAGCGCCTGGTGCATTTTCCATCAACACTGAAATAATTCTTTTCATCAAGTACGCTCCATTTTACTTAATCGCATATCGTCCATCGCTCCGAACTTTATTTGCATCGGGTAAACGTGCTCGTTTTGATCTATCCTTACATCCATAAACACTAAGCGATCTTTTAGACTGAAACATTTTTCCATAGCCGCTTCGAGCTGATCCGGATGGTCCACACGAATGCCAACATGTCCATACGCTTCAGCCAATTTGGCAAAATCCGGCATTGATTCCATATAGGAATGTGAATGTCGACCCTTATAGATCATGTCTTGCCATTGACGGACCATTCCCAACGCCCGATTATTCAATGAAATTATTTTTATCGGCAGGTTGTATTGCAGGCAGGTAGAAAGCTCCTGAATATTCATTTGTATACTTCCGTCTCCGGTGATCACAATTGAAGTAGCATCAGGGTGGGCCACCTGTACACCCATCGCGGCAGGTAAACCAAACCCCATGGTTCCCAATCCCCCGGAATTTATCCATTGCCTTGGTTGCGCGAACTTATAGTATAGGGCTGCAAACATTTGATGTTGCCCGACATCCGAACTTACAAAGGCTTTCCCTTGGGTATGTCGGTAAACGCTTTCTACCACTTGCTGGGGTTTAATCTGTTCCCCATCGCTTTGATACTGCAGGCATTGTCGTCCTCGCCATTGTTCAATTTGTCGCCACCAATCTGCTCGTTTTTCGTGTTGCGAATCGGTCGTCAGAGTTTTAAGCGCATCCAAAATTTGTTCAACGACTTTGTCAACGCTTCCTACGACGGGTATATGGGCATTAACTGTCTTCGAAATTGAAGCAGGATCGATATCTACATGAATAATGGTGGCGTGTGGACAAAACTTGGCTACATTATTAGTCACCCTGTCGTCGAAACGCGCTCCCAAGGCCAGAATACAATCGGCGTTATGCATGGCTTTGTTTGCTTCCAGCGTACCGTGCATACCAAGCATCCCCAAGCTTTGTGGGTGTTGTCCGGGAAACGCACCTAACCCCATCAGTGTACAGGTAACCGGCGCATGTAAACGTTCGGCGAGTTCAATCACTGTTTCTGCGGCATTGGCGGCTATTGCGCCCCCTCCGACGTAAAGCACGGGCCGCTGCGAATCGCAAAGCGTTTCTACCGCTTTCTTGATCTGCTTTTTGTGCCCTTTCAGCGTTGGGTTATATGAACGCATCGATATCGACTGCGGATAATTGTAGGGGTGTTGCTCTTGAATATTAACCAGGTCTTTGGGTAAATCGACCACCACCGGACCTGGTCGTCCGGTATTGGCAATATAGTATGCTTTAGCTATGGCATCGGGTATATCTATTGTGCGTTTGACTAAAAAGCTATGCTTTACTATAGGTCGGGAGCACCCGACCATATCAGTTTCCTGAAAAGCATCCTCCCCAATGTGCATAGAAGGCACTTGACCAGACAATACCACCATGGGAATCGAGTCCATATAAGCTGTAGCGATTCCGGTTATAGTATTGGTTGCCCCCGGACCAGACGTAACCAAAACAGTACCTGTTTTTCCCGTTGATCGCGCATAACCATCGGCCATATGCGCAGCAGCTTGTTCATGACGAACCAAGATATGTTTGACAGCATCCTGTGCAAATAGCGCATCGTAAATGTCAAGAACAGCCCCCCCCGGATACCCAAAAACATGGCTTACACCAGCATCTTTCAATGCTTCGACCACCATGGCCGCACCTGACATCGTTTTCACACTCCCTCCACCGTCGTCTATAAAAGCCTCGTCTGAAGACTATATCGAAGGAAGTAGGAAGGTTAAACTACATTTTAAAAAAAGTGAGACACATATCCCTATATATGAAAAAAATAGGATGCACATCACAATAGCACCGGAATTCCTTGCGAAATTAGGTGATTTAACATCTTTTTTACATCGCGGATTTCAATTGACCACCTGTTTTTTCCGCGGAACCCATGCCCAGACCATTTGACATACTACTGGTTCAATACCAGTGGCATCCGTCACTTTGACATCAACCCATACTTCACCTTTATCTTCTAATTGCATTAGTTCAAGTTGATCTTTGGTGAGAGTTGCCACTGCCTGCATATCGCCGGTAGCACGTTTAACATATTTAAGATCCATTGATTTGATAAGAGGCAATTTATCGCCGGGTAAGTTCACACCTACAACGAAACCTGTGGCCGACTCAGCTAATAGCGCCATTCCTGCTGCATGCACGCTACCAATATGGTTTTGTACCCGTTTTAAATTGCGCTGACGAAATGTTACCGTCGTTAAATCAGTATTAAGTATTTCTAATTTAGTTGTACCTGTTAACTTGACCTTATAACGAAACATCCACGTTAATAATTTTCGGCTCAGCCAATCAGGTTTATTAATTGCCCATGTGGCAAATTTTCTTAAAGGATTAGTTTTCGACACGCTATTTTTCACTTCTCACATTCCGCTTATCTGGTTAGACCAGTCAGCCTAATTGGATATAGGTGAGATTACAATATTAACAAGTACAAAAGTGAGCTAGATTATCCATATAATGACAGAGACTCTGCTTTGCTGAGGGGAAATGGAAGTCAATTGCTTTTATAAGATTTAGTGTTTAGTTCGCTACCCACCGCATACGTTGATCTTCGAGATCCCTGTCCTATACTTTTTTCCCCGTTAAATGATGTATCAACAGGCGTTTTCAGCGCGTATCAGTGGTCTAATTTAGAGGATGTGTGTATTTATAATTCGCGTGTTTATTGTCGATTAATAACTGTTCAATCATTGTAATCCAACTGGCTCCCACTATTTGTTTGGTTACAGAATAGTTACCCGTGCCGCTTTTTGGTTACTCTATCACTGGGTGTGTAGTGTCATTTTATCAATGCCTGTGCAAGAGCTGCCTAATCCATTTTTCTTGAATTTGAATATGTGTTTATGTCAGCTCGTATTCAGACTGAATAATGTATGTTATATGTTCTTGGCCGTATTAGTTGAACAAATAAAAATACATACTATTCCTTTTGTTACTTCGCTGCACTGATCGCAGTGACAGCGGTTGTGCAGTGACTTTTCGCACATTACGTTAATTTAAATTTTCTTTGCGCATCCATCATTCATTTCTAGTCAATAAAAATCATATCGAATCCTTCATATTTCTGAGTAGTAAGACGATACCTAAAGGCCAAGAAGTATCAGATGGTTTTCTACTTTGCTAATCAATGGTCAATAAGATCACCCAGATTTGCCTGGATAATTTCACCAAATTTGCTGTATTGGTGAAGAGGCTCTTCTGCGAACATTTGTGTATAAGCTGAGAAGTCAACGCAGCTACTATCCGCGTATCTATCATCGGTCGCTAGGCCACAATAATCCATCAGAGCAGTCACTTCCTTATCAAAATTGCTTTTCAAAGATGCATAAGACTGGACTCTGATTGACTCCCCGAAAATTGATTGCCACCGTAATACGAGATTGTAAAAATGACGGTAGTATCGGCAGCTTAACAGTAGATCGTAACGATATCCGTTCGATTGATTGAAAGGCACCTGAAGACGTAAATAATTAAGTAGCACGGTTTCAATCGGCTCACGAAGCATGATAATGACTTTAGCATTCGGAAGTGCTCTCTTAATTAAGCTTACGTTTAAAAAGTTCAGCGGTTGAACGTCTAGGGTATATTCATGTTCATCCGCCTTTAAGTTGCCTGTTAACCGCAAGTAGTGTTCGCCGAGCTGCTGATTATCTGCTTGTTCAGCGGCTAACATAGCCTTTATATTTAGCGTTTTTTTATTTTTACCACTACACAGTTGATTAACGGCTTGGGCAAAGTGGTTTGCGCTAAATGCACTGGCCACATCGGGATGACTCGATATAATTTGAGCCACAATGTCTAATCCCGTTTCTGGCATCCCCACCACAAAGATTGGCTGAGTACTTGCGCTTCCAAGCGAACCAGAACAGCTTTCACGTTTGCCTTCCAGCAACCAATCAAAAATAGCTGCATTTTTAGCTTCAGTCTTCTTAGCTTTACTGATAAACGGGCGTTTTGCGTTTAGCAATACGTCTTCAGCTTTACTAAAACAACCTTGATGTGCATGAATTCTGCTAAGAGCATGGGCGATGATCGTACTGGTTTCAAACGCACCCTTTCGCTGGACATATTCAAGGTGCGATTGAAGCGTAGATAAATTTATGGCGTCAAAGTGGGCAGGATTCACAATGGATAACGCATGTTGGGCGAGCGCATGTTCTGGCTCACTTTTGATCGCTTTCAAAAACAGTTCTGCTGCCCTCTCAGATTTATTCTGTTTCATCAGCAGCATCCCTAAGTGATAATAGCCTTCTGGATGGTGCGGCCACTTTTCACTGAATTGAAAAAATGCAGTACACGCGTGTTCATCTAAATGCATTGCCGCAAAGCCGTGGCCCAGCTCCAAAAGCAATTCGGCGCGGTCAATCTGGTCTAATTTTAGCTGTGACGCATATTGCTGAACGAGTGTACGGTTAAATGCCGCGGCTGCCGCCACAATAAGGTAAGCCAGTGTTAGATTATTCGTAGCCTGCTTATACGATTGCGCTAACGCTTCAACCGCTTTTTGATGCTGCTGAAGGTTTAGATGCGTTCGGCCAGACAAATATAAAATATTCGCATCTTCACCAAAATTTCGTTGGTAAATTGAACACGTTCGTTGTGCATTGATAACATCCCCTGCATCACATGCGGCTTCGGCTTTTGAGAATAACTGACTACGGGTTTCCATTTTTAATACTGCAACGACTAACTATGATTTTGATACATTTTTCTTAACGAAAAGTAGTCGTCTTACTCCGATTTACGAATTCAGGGCGATTATAAATGATTACAGCGATTTGATGTAACCGGATTAGATGAGGTCGTATCAGATCGTATAATGTATTGGTAAACGACTGGCACGCGAAATAAGGGCTTATTAAATAGACGCGCACAGTAAAAGCCCCGTTTTAAAATTGATTGGGACGTGCAGAAGGTACGTCGATTGGAGATAATGGATTAGAATTTAATTAAAATTCTGAAGATTTATGCGCAAATCAGCGCAACTAAACAATGCGTAGATGTAGATAAACTGAAGAAAATTTGGTGCGGGAAACAGAGTCGTAACTGGCCGGCACTCCGGTCGCGACCCCAACCTTGGCAATCACCGCAAATTCGACGCTTTATGCGCAAGTCGGCGCAACTAAACAATGTTTAGAGTAGATAAAATGAAGAAGATTTGGAGCGGGAAACAGAGTCGTAACTGGCCGGCACTCCGGTCGCGCCCCCAACCTTGGCAATCACCGCAAATTCGACGCTTTATGCGCAAGTCAGCGCAACTAAACAATGTTTAGAGTAGATAAAATGAAGAAGATTTGCAGCGGGAAACAGAGTCGTAACTGGCCGGCACTCCGGTCGCGACCCCAACCTTGGCAATCACCGCAAATTCGACGCTTTATACGCAAATCAGCGCCACTAAACAATGCTTAGATGTAGATAAACTGAAGAAAATTTGGAGCGGGAAACAGAGTCGTAACTGGCCGGCACTCCGGTCGCGACCCCAACCTTGGCAATCACCGCAAATTCGACGCTTTATACGCAAATCAGTGCAACTAAACAATGCGTAGATGTAGATAAAATGAAGAAGGTTTGGAGCGGGAAACAGAGTCGTAACTGGCCGGCACTCCGGTCGCGACCCCAACCTTTACAATCACAGCAAATTCGACGCTTCATACGCAAATCAGCGCAACTAAACGATGCTTAGATGTAGATAAACTGAAGAAGATTTGCAGCGGGAAACAGAGTCGTAACTGGCCGGCACTCCGCTCGCGACCCCAACCTCGGCAATCACCACAAATTCGACGCTTTATACGCAAATCAGCGCCACTAAACAATGCTTAGATGTAGATAAACTGAAGAAAATTTGGAGCGGGAAACAGAGTCGTAACTGGCCGGCACTCCGGTCGCGGCCGCAACCTTGGCAATCACAGCAAATTCGACGCTTTATACGCAAATCAGTGCAACTAAACAATGCGTAGATGTAGATAAAATGAAGAAGGTATGGAGCGGGAAACAGAGTCGTAACTGGCCGGCACTCCGGTCGCGACCCCAACCTTGGCAATCACAGCAAATTCGACGCTTCATACGCAAATCAGCGCAACTAAACGATGCTTAGATGTAGATAAACTGAAGAAGATTTGCAGCGGGAAACAGAGTCGTAACTGGCCGGCACTCCGGTCGCGCCCCCAACCTTGACAATCACCGCAAATTCGACGCTTTATACGCAAATCAGCGCCACTAAACAATGCTTAGATGTAGATAAACTGAAGAAAATTTGCAGCGGGAAACAGAGTCGTAACTGGCCGGCACTCCGGTCGCGACCCCAACCTTGGCAATCACCGCAAATTCGACGCTTCATACGCAAACCAGTGCAACTAAACAGTGCTTAGATGTAGATAAAATGAAGAAGATTTGGAGCGGGAAACAGAGTCCTAACTGGCCGGCACTCCGGTCGCGCCCCCAACCTTGGCAATCACCGCAAATTCGACGCTTTATGCGCAAGTCAGCGCAACTAAACAATGTTTAGAGTAGATAAAATGAAGAAGATTTGGAGCGGGAAACAGAGTCGTAACTGGCCGGCACTCCGGTCGCGACCCCAACCTTGGCAATCACAGCAAATACGACGCTTTATACGCAAATCAGCGCCACTAAACAATGCTTAGATGTAGATAAAATGAAGAAGATTTGGAGCGGGAAACGAGACTCGAACTCGCGACCCCAACCTTGGCAAGGTTGTGCTCTACCAACTGAGCTATTCCCGCGTATTGTATGGCGTTGTAATTCAGTCGAAGTTTACACTCTGCACAACCTGCCAAACTTGGCAATCACTGTCGTGACGAGGTATGTACACTACCAACTGAGCTATTCCCGCATTACGAAGACCTCTTCAAACATCGCTTTGCTTGAAGAGGTGCGCATTTTACAAAAAATTTTTGCTAACGCAATACCTAATTGCAATTTTTTTATAATAACGCAGAAATTAAATACTAAAAACGTGTTCCCGATAGTACTTAAGTTCTTCAATTGATTCACGAATATCATCGAGCGCTAAATGAACGCCTTTTTTAGTGAAACCGTTTAGTACATCGGGTTTCCAGCGTTTTGTCAGCTCTTTGATCGTTGATACATCTATACTACGATAATGAAAGTAGTCTTCTAGTTCTGGCATATATTTCACCATAAAGCGGCGATCCTGCCCAATAGTATTGCCGCATAGCGGTGAAACACCTTTATCGACATACTCACTAAGAAATTTAATGGTAGCATCTGCGGCCTGTTGCTCTGAATAACGACTCTCTCGACAGCGCTTAGTTAACCCACTTTCGCCATGGACGCGAACACACCACTCATCCATATTATCGAGAATCTCATCAGGCTGATGTACAGCGATAACGGGTCCTTCAGCCAAGACGTTCAGCTGAGCATCGGTTACAATAGTAGCAATTTCCAACACTTTACATGTCTCAGGATCCAGCCCTGTCATCTCCATATCTATCCAAACCAGGTTCTTACTGTCTTTTGTCATAATGTCCTCAGTGTATTGGCGTAGCATGCTCGCCCAACAAACGGTATGATTGTCAAAGTATACGCTAATTTATCAGGATATCGTGGCTAAGAAACCTAAATTGACACACCGTCAACAAAGACAAGTAGCAGCCAATCGCAGCAAAAGGCTTGGAAAAGGCCCTGCGGAAGAAAAGGTCAATACCGCAGATTTAATTGAAGGTCGCGTGGTAGGGCGATTTGGCAAACACGCAGACGTTGAAGTTTACGACGATGAAGGTCATCAAATCTATCGCTGCCATATTCGTCGAACAATTGCGTCAGTGGTTTGTGGCGACGACGTCCTGATCAGTAAAGATGAAAACACCAGCGCGACACGTCAGGGGGTGATTGAAATTGTAAAAGATCGCCGCAGTATACTGAGTCGCCCTGATTATTACGATGGTATTAAACCCGTAGCCGCGAACATTGATCAAATCATCATCGTTAGCGCAGTGCTACCTGCGGTATCGTTGAATATCATCGACCGCTACCTAGTGGCTTGTGAACATATTAACATTCATCCTTTAATCGTAATGAATAAAGTTGAACTCCTGAGTTCAGAAGCCGAAAAACAGCTCAAAGCTGACCTGCAAATTTACCAAGAACTTGGCTACACAACTATTTATACCAGTTGCAAAACTACAGTTGGCTTGGATGAATTAAATACACAATTGAGCGCACAGACAAATATTTTTGTGGGTCAATCTGGCGTAGGTAAATCCAGCCTAATTAATCAAATTCTTCCTCAGGCACACGAAGTGGTGGGAGATGTTTCTGAAACCTCCGGCCTCGGACAACATACCACTACCGCTGCTAAACTACTTCACTTGCCCTGTGGAGGAGACTTAATTGATTCACCTGGAGTGCGTGAATTTGGTCTTTGGCATCTGACGCAAGAAGAAGTCACGTGGGGCTTTATCGAATTTCGACAGTTCGTCGGCGGCTGTAAGTTCCGCGACTGCAAACATCTAAATGATCCGGGTTGTATGATTCGTAAAGCCGTCGAAAATGGGGAAATCAATCAGACCAGATTTGATAGCTATCACAAGATCCTTGCGACTATGGAAGAGCAGCGTCCAAGTTATATTTCTTCGAATTAGGTATAATACCCGTTTGCACTAAAGTGTATGCATTGCGTGGCTGGACTGTTCGGTTTGCAATAAGCCCATTATGGTTAAATTGCAGGCCCGCTTCGATAGACAATTAAAGCCGCTGATAAGTTTTAATAACAGCGTTTTTTTGGGGATAGAAAAATTTAACTACTCAGCTTCGAAGAGAGTGATAATTCCCGCTCCCTGCTACTAATTACCTATTTGCCGAAATTAGCTTAATCCTTCGGCCGATGGACTGATTGGGGGGGCAATCTGAAACGGTATAACCCAAAAGTACACCACTTTACGTACAGATAGGTTACAATCGCGCCCGAAAATTAAATACCAGGATTAAAAGCGGAGAATCGTTGTGTTGGATTGGTTAAAAGTGAACCTTCAGTACCTATTGCCGAAACATTTGTTATCAAGACTAATAGGAAAACTAGCCAGTGCCGAAGCAGGTGGATTAACTACAGGATTGATTAAGCTTTTTATTAAAAAATATAAAGTGAATATGGATGAAGCTTTGCATCCTGAGCCTGAACATTACAAAACCTTTAACGAATTTTTCACCCGGCCCCTTCGGGAAGACGCCCGACCCATTGACCCTGATCAGAATGTTATTATTCACGCGGTAGATGGCGCGGTTAGTCAGTTTGGCGATATCCGTCAGGACAGTGTTTTTCAGGCTAAAGGACACGACTACAGCTTGACCACGCTATTAGGCGGGAAGCCTGAATTAGCCAAACCCTTCCAAAATGGAAAATTCGCTACTATCTATTTAGCCCCGAGAGACTACCACCGCATTCACATGCCCGTTGATGGTACGTTGACTGATATGGTATACATTCCTGGTGAACTGTTTTCAGTTAATCCTCTTACCGCAGCGAACATTCCGGGTTTATTTGCCCGTAATGAACGTGTCGTTGCTTACTTTAATACGCCTGTAGGCAAAATGGCAATGGTATTAGTGGGTGCCACTATTGTTGCGAGTATTGAAACGGTCTGGGCTGGCACCATAACACCGCCCGCTGGTAAGAATGTCCAACATTGGAAGTATGAAACCGATAATGAAGCCAGCGTTCATCTTAAAAAAGGTGATGAAATGGGCCGCTTTAAACTGGGCTCAACTATCGTTGTGTGCTTTGAGCCTGATAAAGTTGAATTTACCGATCTTGCGCCACTACAGGTTACGCGCTTAGGTCAGCCTATGGCGACAACGACTACCTCCCACGCCGTACCCAAATAAATAGGGCATGAATCCGGTAAAGCGAAGCCTGATAACGCTTCACCTTACTGTCGTCCTGCTTGGCGGGACGGCCTTGTTCTCTCACCTTATCCCATTAAACGCTACTGATATCACTATTGGGCGCTCAGTATTCGCCTGCCTGGCACTTTTTATCTATCTACTTTGGACAGGCGAGTCGCTAAAGCTAGCACGATCCCGCGACTACTTTACCGCGTTTGGGTTGGGTGCATTAATGGCTGCGCACTGGGTTAGTTATTTCGCGGCTATGCAGTATGCAAGTATATCGGTAGGTCTCATCGCCTTATTTACTTTCCCCGTCATTACCGTTTTTATGGAGCCCTTCTTTGAAGCAGTAAAACTGAAATGGCAGGATGTGGTAAGCGCAATCGTGGTATTAACGGGTATATACCTTTTGGTTCCGACCCCAGATCTTAACAATAATATTACGCTGGGAGTGGCAATTGGCATAGCCTCTGCCATACTTTATTCATTAAGAAATCTGCTTCACCGGCAGTATTTTTCACATTATGGTGGCGCGAAAGCGATGGCGTGGCAAATTTTAGTTATTTGTATCGTCCTTATTCCGGTCGGCAGCAGTGAGCTGACCGATTTAAGTATACCTACCGGGTTGCTGCTAGCTACGCTGGGCACCCTTTTTACGGCCTTACCCCATGCCCTCATTGCGAATTCATTAATTTATCTTCGAGCAAAAACCTTTTCATTAATTGCCTGTATGCAGCCCCTATATGGTGTGTTTTTAGCGGTGGTGTTGTTGAATGAAACACCTGAATTAACCACTCTTTTGGGAGGTTTATTAATTATCTCCGCATCCATATACGAAACTGTCAATACAGGGCGTTCTCACCAACAGGAGGTTGGATAATGCTTATTCTTGGTCATCGAGGTGCAAGCAAGGCAGCACCAGAAAACACGCTAAGTGCGTTTGATCTCGCTATTCATCAGGGTGCTGATGGAATCGAGTTTGATACCATTGAAGTTGATAATCATGTCATTATTTTTCATGATCGCTGGCTGGAACGAACAACGGATGGTGAGGGTCTGGTTGCAGATAAACCAATTGATTATTTACGTTCGTTAGATGCAGGCAACGGTGAAGTGATCCCGTTGTTAAGTGAAGTCATGCACATGCTACCGCACGATTGCATTTGTAACGTAGAAATGAAACATATAGCAAATTTAGATAGCTGGCTTAAGCATTTTGACAAAGCAATGGATTCGAGTGGTTTCCCATTGGACAATATCATTGTCTCTTCATTTAATCACCATTGGTTAAAGCAACTCAGTCACAAGCGTCCTGACATAAAACTAGGTATTTTAACCTCGGCAGTCCTAGAGAACTGTCGGGATCTCGTAGACACGATGAATGCATATTCATTCCACGTCGATTTAGAAGTTGTCAGCAAAGAATATATTGAAGAGTTAAAAACGCTGAATACCAAAGTCCTGGTGTTCACTGTGGATAAAACAGAAGATATGCTTATGCTCAGTACATGGGGAGTTGACGGTATATTTACCAACGTACCTGATACGGCGCGTTCAGCCCTTGGAAAATGTGAGATGTATCAATTTGCGGATGTTCGATAGTTCTAAAAATTATTAATAAACTATTTGGAAGCTGAAGCAAGTTGCCGCCCAGCGTAGTTAGTATCCGATTTGCCACTCTGTCGGCATAAACGTAAATTACTGACGTGCGCTATAGCAATGAGTAATGCACCAAAAGCTATGGTAAAAGGCTCAAAACTCTCACCAAATATATTCTTAAACCAGTAAATCGTAGCCCCTGAAATAAGTAGTATTACGGGGTAAACTTGTCCATGTTGACGTATTGCGCCACTTACTAACGCCACCAAACCTACTAGGATGGAAATGGACAGAATTGTTCGCTCAAACCATGCCTGCGCAAAAAAACTTGCTGCCACGAGAGGAATAAGGGGGACAAGTATAGGTAACGAGAGACAATGCAATGCACATAGGCCAGACACCCAAATGCCTAACTTATCCAACATACCTTGTGTTCCTACGGCAGGTTTCACTGTCTTTGCCCATCTCAAGAATCAAATCAATGACGTTATAATATAACATTATGCCAACAATGCAAAATAGAGAATGATTAAATTTTGGTAGGCTTCAAATCCTATACCTCTTTAAAAAAGTATCAGAGCCGTTTATGAAAAGCGGGCGTTGTGAATCGAATCACACCACTGAACCGGGTTAATGTGGTGCATACCATGAACTTTCAAACCCCCGTAACGCTGACAGATAAATTTCTCAATTACCTATCGGACGAAGCTTTTACACCTTTGAACTTGTTCCAATTTCATTCGACTTAGCCCCACCACTTTTCAACAAAATGGATTGTCATAAGGTGAAAAATTCTTGCCTAAATTAGGCATCAATTACTATCTATTGGGGATCGTTACTATTATTGCGGGGCTGAATTGGTTTCTGGGGCCGAAGATTCTATCGCTAACATCTCGGTTGCAGGCTTAAAATATTGATTGGCGGACACCAGGCGGATGTTTTCTTTTTCTAACAATGGCAGCGCGTCTAATAAAAAACTAACAGTTAGCGGATGGGGGTGAGCGATACCCACGGCAAACCCTTTTTGCTTAGCCAGTGTCATTAAGCGCTCCAGTGCTTGTTTCATCGATTCTACGGTTAGCGTATGGTCAATAAACACATTACGCGATACAACCGGCAACCCAATGTCTGTTGCAATTTGCTCGGCAACACTATTGACGGTAGTGCGACTATCAATAAAAAATAAATCGCGGGCTTTAATTTCCTGCATTAATGCAAGCATGGGCGCTGCTTCCTGCGTGAGCCTGCTACCCATGTGGTTATTGACACCAATTGCAAACGGTACACTGTCTATCGCAACTGAAAAAGTTTCGCTAATAGCACTGGGAAACATTCCCGCCTGCAAGCCTTGGGGGCCAAGCGCTTTCCCATTTAATGCTTCCATCGGCAGATGTAACATTACATCGCGACCTTGCGCATTAGCTTCGTAAGCTAACTCTTGTGCGAGCGGGGTGGCCGGAAGAATAGAAAACACGACTTCCTTTGGAAGCGCTAAAGCGGCTCTGTCAGTATGACGATAACCAATATCATCCATGATCAACATTATCTGTGGCGCTGAGAAGGCGAAAGGACTAAGCAAGAATAGTAACCACGCCATAACGAAACGGCTGCAATTAACCGACAAGCGAGGCCGCGTATCTGGACATGAAGGGTTACAAGTTTTGCGCACGGGAATTCGTTTTAATTATTATTGAGTTTGGTTATTATGCCTAAAGCATACCAGCGCATCTAAGCAAATCAACTGCTAAAGTAAATACTTGCTAACCTTGCTTTCCATTGCCAGCAGTTTTGTTCGGTACATGGGTTATGAAATATTGCCACTGGCACAACTTGCACGGTAACGGGATTAATAACGTATGAATTCACTGAAGGGTATCAGCCAAAACGTGTTGGCAGCGGTTGAGCGTTTTAGCCACTGCCCAACTCCACCTCATCGAACATTGCTTGAACGAAATAATAGACTTTCAGAATTAACCGGCATGCAGGTTTTTCTTAAACATGAGCAAATGCAATTAACGGGCTCTTTTAAATACCGAGGCGCGCTTAACTGTATTTTGTCGTTGTCGTCCACGGAACGAGCCGCTGGCGCTTTAACCGCAAGTTCTGGCAATCACGGTATGGCATGCGCGATGGCAGCTAAAGCCGCATCGGTCCCGTTAACTGTGTATGTTCCTGAGAATGCATCAGCGCTAAAGTTGAAGAAAATTGGAAGCCTTGGCGCCACAATAAAAAAAGTTGCGGGCGATTGTCTTAACGCCGAGACTGAGGCGCGCATGGAAGCAACAAAGCAAGGCAAAACCTATATCTCTCCATACAATAACCACAGTGTGATGGCTGGACAAGGCACCATAGGTGTAGAGTTACTTACTCAGTTACCGGAATTGGATGCGGTATTTATTGCGGTGGGCGGAGGCGGCCTGATTGGTGGTGTAGGCGCACTGCTAAAAGCAAAACGGCCTGATATCAAAGTTATAGGGTGTTGGCCGTCCAATTCCCCAGCGATGGCGCGATGTCTTGAGGCTGGTCAAATTATTCAGGTTGATGAGTCCCCCACCCTTTCCGATGGGACGGCAGGCAATGTAGAAGACAACGCAATCACTTTCGAAGTATGCCAACAGGTTATCGATGAAAAAGTATTAGTTACAGAAAATGAAATTCGTAATCAAATGCTAGATATGCTCAAAAACGAGCAACTGGTTGTTGAAGGTGCTGCTGGAGTAGCGCTGGCGGGAGCGATAAAGTATGGATCTGCATTAAAAGGAAAAAACGTAGCAATTATTTTGTGTGGCAGAAACATCGCGTATGAAACCCTATTTTCCATCATAACGTAGTGGCTTGCGCTATTATTCTTACGCTCTCCCCCGCGCTTGATAAAATCTTTCTGCTTGGAAAGATTTTATCGAAGTAAACTTGCTTGAGAGAAACAAAATTCACTGTTCGTATACAACCACTTTAATAATTAGAGAACTTCCTGTTGTTTGCTGCAATAGCGGTTCTTACGCCAACGCCCCCCATAAGTCAGCCACCTGATAACCGCGAAACCGCGTGAGCTCTACAAATTCAATAAGTAGACTCAGTACTCATCTAATATACTGATTACATCCTCAACGGTTTTACTAATTGCTAAAACGCATTATTTTTTATGCGGCAGCACAGGTGGAAGTCTAGACGATATGATTGAAGATTTCACAATAGACGTATGGGTTTCTGCGTAATCGTGAAGCTCAAATAGAATATCATCTAACTCCGCCACATCTACTAATGCTAACTTGGCAATAAAACAATCTTCACCGGTCACCCTATCGCACCATAAAAAGCGGTTTTGTTCCGCGATAATGGCTTCCACTTTTCTTAAGTGTCCGCTACGTGGCTTTATTCTAACTAATGCCTGAAGCGTAAATCCTAGCGTTTTTAAATTAATATTGACACCAAAGGTTTCGATAACCCCCGACTCTCTTAATCGTCGTAAACGTTCACCTACGGCAGGGCCGGATATACCAACCTGCTTACCAATATCAGCTAAACTGGCTCGGGCATCATGCTCTAATACGCCAATGATGGCTGCATCTAAATAATCCAACATTTTCACGCCAACTCCTCTCCCCATTCATTTCGAAAGAAAATTCGGTAATACTAAAACAAATTAAAACCTAATCATCAATTTTTTCGGTCAAATCACAGTGAATACCCTCCCTTCGCTTTAGTAAAATAAGCATTGTTACCTTACCAATATTCAGGAGAGCATTGATGGAAATACAACGTATTGCAGCGTTTAGCTGTGGCGATACAGGAGGCAACCCGGCAGGTGTGGTCTTACTTACAGAATGGTTAAGTGAAAGCGAAATGGCTAACATGGCCGCTGAAATAGGTTATTCAGAAACCGTTTTTGCCGTGGCCCAAAATGAACAAAAGACAAGTTGGCGGGTTCGCTATTTTTCACCCGAATCTGAGGTCCCATTTTGTGGCCATGCAACCTTAGCGCTCAGTACTGTTCTAGGGGAAACTATAGGTGCGGGTAAATACGATCTGACATTAAATAATGCCGCTATTTCTGTTGAGGCGAAGCGTGTTGGCAACAAAATCGTTGCTAGCCTTATGTCGCCTCCCACAAAAAGTCAGCACGTGACAGAAGCCGAGCTATCTGAAGCGCTAAATTTATTTAACTTACACCATGAAGATTTGGATACCAAAATACCGCCGGCGCGAATTCATGGCGGAGCTGATCATATCGTACTGCCACTACTATCCAGAGAACAGCTGGCTGCAATGAATTATGAATTACATGAGGGTCGTAACCTTATGCTACGCCACGGTTTAGTGACGATTATGATAGTGTTTATCGAAGATAATCAAACTTTTATTGCTCGTAACGCATTTGCCTCAGGCGGGGTGTTAGAGGACCCTGCAACTGGCGCTGCGGCGGCCGCGTTCGCTGGTTATTTAAGAGATATCGACTGGCCGCATCACAATAACATTACTATTCGACAGGGTGAAGATATGGGACAACCTTCTTTGATTAACGTAAAAATAAGCTCCGAAAAAGGTAGCGCTGTAGAAGTATCGGGTCAGGCGAGAGTCATCTGACACTTTTCGTGGTTTGCTTCTTTTACCGTAGCAAAATTTAACTAACACAGATGTAAAATTGACCACCGCTTGTTATAAAACCTACCGTCCCGGATTTCACCTTTGTGGCTTATAATTCAGCCTGTAAATGCGGTGGTATTTTCCACGTTATGAGGGTGTCTAACTGAAATGAATACCGTTCTTTTAATAGCGCGAAGTAAGGGTATATTTATTGAAGAAAGCTTAAAGGAAAAACACAATTCTAAAAGAGTAAACGTTGATATATCTTCCCCCTGTTTGTCGGGACACGAAGTAATTATTATCCTACAAAGCTCGGTCACTGTTATGACAAACGGTCCCAACATTTCATAGCGTCCCAATATCGTCCCCTCGATGCTGCGTTATTAAAAAGAGCGACCGCTTCAACAGTTCTGTATTAAAAGAAATATTTCGATAACCCTTTCTACGAAAATGAATCTGAATGTTTCAAAATTCGGTAGCTCTATTTTTTAACGTAACACGAGTGCTTATCGTGAGAGTACTAGCATGAAAAATAAGCTTACCGTCCTCTCGCTAAGACGAATAAGTACCACAAAAACTCATATATATGTTTTCGCTACGCGATTGATTCGAATTTTACGCTAAAAATCCTTTCTAATTCCTGCCTTCCTTAAACTTTTGTTAAATCAACATCATTTCACAATTTTTTCAGTTTTTTCACAACAAAATAGCGCACTTTTTAACCGTGTTTCGAACCTATTACCAGGTCGCTCACATTAGAATGGCATAGCACTTTCGCTGATTTAGTCGTTCACGAAGAACGCGTAGAAATGGCATTGATTTTTCTTATTTCAAACCTTTTCTAGTGGATACTTTTTAAATTTATTTTTTATTTTTACTTTTAATATATTAAGGACAGTAGAGTGTCTAAATTAACTAAGCTATCAATATTACTTGGTACGATTGGGATTGGATTCAGTAGTTTGACTTTAGCCAATACCCCATTAGAGGTTTCAGACGGCCCTTTTTTTGAAGATGAAGGTGACTATGCTTCAACTTCAAAACCACTCGCAGACGGGTGGGGTTGGAATGCAGTATGCTCAATCTATGATACAGATTGCGATACGACGGGAGGCGGGGGCGGTAACCCGACATTGACTAAGCCGGGATCAGTTGAACATATCTTTGTTAAATACAAAAAGGGGTCGGGTAGCGTTTCGTTAAGCTGGCCGACCACGTCCAAGGGAACGGGCACAGATTTCAAATATGAAGTGTACCAACAACCTAAAGGTGGAAGCCGTTCTCGTATCTATTCAGGCACCAGCAGAAGCAAGGCTCACTATGCTGGGACCAATAAAAATGTCCGCTATTCAGTTCGCGCATGTAATAGCGTCGGATGCAGTGGTTATAAAGACTCTCCTTACCTCCTGATAAACGGCCAATTCAATAATGATGGCATTGCTACCAAACCGCTCGACCAAAAAAAGCCACAACTTATTAGTCCACTTTTTTTAAGTAAGGACCTTTCAGATCCATTGCGTACAACAGCAACTGCACAAGATACTGCGTTATCCGCGCTAGGTGCAGGCGTCGATGCACTGAGTGGAGAGGTTTATAACGCTACCTGCTGGAGTACAAGCGGCACAAACATGCTCGATAATATTGAGTATGTCAATGAACAAGATTATTTGTTCACTCAAGTAGATACTTATACCCAGCTCGCAGAAACACTGGACATCAAACGTTCAGGTGGACTTAACCTTTCATTTGGCGGATTTTCGGTGGGGGGCTCAGGTAGTTCTTCCTTGTACAGTAAAACGGAAAAGGTCACTGATACGTCCGTCATCGTGGCATCGTTTACAGACGAGCAAAATAAATACAAAGCCAAACAAGCGTCAGAGTTGCAAATGACTAGTGACAAAATTTCTTATTTGGAAAATGGGTATACTAAAGAGTTTCGTAAACACTGCGGCGATAGATATGTAGACTCGGTCACCACTGGCAGAAAAATAACCTTCACCATTCGCATGGAAAGTACGTCAGAGTCCAATTCTCAAATTAAAACTAAAACCGCTGAGTTGAAGGCATCACTGGAACAATACAGTGCTGATGGTAACTTCGATTCAACTGAGCGAAGCGAAATCGAAAAGAACTTTAAAGGCTACACGTTTGACATTAAAGGTTATCAAGCAGGGGCCGATTCCTCAAGCAACCTATTAAACTTAAACGATATTGGTGAATTTATGTCTGTATTGCAAAATTTTGCGAACAGTTCAAATGATGCGCTGGTCAATATCAACTCAACAGACAAAGACTACCCTATTCCAACTTCTATGCTTGGACAAGGGCATTTTGATGTATTTGAAGACTACACTGTTATTCGCGACAAGTTATATACGTGGAGTAACTTTGATTCACAACTTTCTCGTCGATGCTGGATGCTTGATCCCAATAAAGTAGGTGAAGACGCTTTAGCAGATTTTATTGATGGCTTCGGTGAAACCTACTTCCAAGGCACAACCAACGAGATGGACATGTGTCAGGCTGTAAAAAACATGGTGACCAAATTTACTGAATACTGTACCAACCAAGGTGAATGGTCAAAATGCTATCAGCCAATCGAAAGCAATTGTTGGGACAACAACAACGGCTCTCAATGTCTTGCGCGCGCTGAACGAATCACGTACAAAACACCGACCAAAATTGCACAACGATTGGATGTTGCAAGAGGGGGGTGCATGATTGGTCCTTGCTATAAGTCAGAAAAAATTGACCAATGCTTTACTAGCGTAAGTACTGTGCCTGATTTCAATCGAAATAAGGTTATATCGAGCAGTTACCAAACAGGTGCCGTGCGCGGTTTGACTGCGATTATTGACAGAGCATGGAATGTTAAAGAAGCACGCAACAGTGTGTATCAAAATAGTAGTGGTCAATTCTGCTTTTCTGCTTACGCAAAAGTATATGGTCAAGGCGGCTGGGGATCGGGCGGTAGATACGAATCTAACAATATTATGTTCGGATTTACCACGCGAAACCAAGGTTACTCACTTTAACGCATAGTAAAACCATGGGGTGCGCGTTGCCTCATGGTTTTATTTCAGTGTTTATCATGGAAGGGATTATGACAATGGCTTTACACAGCACTATTCAAACGATAATTGATAAGCCGCTATCAATTAAGGCACAAGAGCAAAGCTTACGCTCGCAATCAACCGACTTCCCCCCACTTTATCCTGCTATTCCTCTGATTAATATGACACGCTTTGCCGGCCGGTATATGTGCGGCGCAGAAAGTTTGAAGGAAGGCAGAGCAGTGAGCCGAAAGCGGATAAGTACTGTGATGGCGGGAATACATACCGAAGATGAGTTAGCCACGACTTTAGCCCAACGTATAGAGCGCTACGAAATTGCGACAACCATTGCTGCTGAAAATATACTTTCAATCGAAACTGTTAGCGATATTCATCAGTTACTCTCACCAGAACATGATTCGCGCGGCATCATTCGCCAACATCAAAACTGGGTGGGTGGCGACAGTGCAGAATCAGCGAAATTGCTCCCCCCCTCTCCAGAATGTTTACCTGTATTATTAAAAGAGTGGCAACAATTTACGCTTAACTGCAAACTCGACGACCCATTTAATGCAATTCTCGTTTTCAGCTATTTTATCATTCTACATCCCTTTAGCGATGGTAATGGGCGACTGTCGCGGCTCATCTTATCTCGCTGCCTGTCGGGTGGTTTACACCGTCCAGGGTTCGTCAGCCCCGCATTGTATAGACTAAATCATCCCGTTGAGACACAAAAAGAATTATCCGCCACCCCAAAAGCAACACTCTCAGGTGAGTGGTCACCCGTGTTATCTTATTGGAAACAAGCCTTTACGTGGCAACGTAAAATCTCGCTTGCAATGACTGAGAAGGTCAATACTACCAAAAGGTTATTGGATAATGCGTTACTTTTGGCAAGCCCGACTACGCATACAAAGGAATTATTAACCCTGTTGTTCGAACAACCTGTGGTCACACTCGAGTACATATGTAAACGGCTGAAGATAGATGTTTTAACAGCGAATACGCTGCTGGAGTTGTTTTGCCACAACAATGTGTTGAAACGTTTTGCGTTAAAGCGTCCACTGGGAACGGTAGTATTTAGTTGCGAACCGATTTTTCAACTGTGGTCTGAACTTGACGCACTACTTTTCAGTGATGAATACTAACCCATCACACGTGGCTGCAACTCGCCCAATCAGTCTGGTATGGTTTTCGCTAAATTTACACTTTTTTCAGACGTTTTTGTGATCACGCTTTCAACTTGATCACAAAGCTGTTCACTGTGCAGCGAACAAAGTTTTCGCGCCCTAGCGATGATAAAATTTAAGTCAGCTGGGTAGAAATAGCGGTTTTCGATGCTCAGATGATTGCTTAGTTCACGTAACGTTGAGATATAATTTTCGTCAGTTTCGCTTGGGTAATGAGCCAACATCGTAGTTAAATATTCATGAACATAGACCGATTTAGGTGACTTGAAGGTGTCTTTCTGCTCATCAATTAGCAGACGTAACTGTCTAAATGGAATTGATTTCGCTGGTCGCACACTATCGATTCGCAGTTGCGTTACTTCTAATGCACGTTTGATAATGGTAGCTGGGGTCAAATTAGACTCATCAATTATCACTCTCGCTTGCTCTAGTTCATGCTGGCTTAACTCTATCTCGCCACTATATAAGTGGGTTCTCGACTTCAACATAATTTGCTCAAGGTAGACATTATTTTCCGCACCAATATTGGCGCGAGTTAACTCTTTCGCCTCAGATAGTGCTGTGAGTGCTTTTTGATACTGGCCGCTCATAAAATAAAGCTCCCCCAGATACCGTTTCTGCCTTGCAACACTTTGATGCGTGTGCGGTAAAATTTGTTGTCGAGCTTCTATAGCAGATATCAGCAGGAGTTCCGCTTCCGCCCAGTCATAGTCAAAAAAAGCAACGATGCGGCTAAGCTCTTCCTGGGCTTCGATAGCTTTTAAATCAAATCGACTAAGCTTTGTTTTATAAATACGAATGGCGTCTTCCATAAGCTGGCGCTTAACATCACCGTCGAATTCATACCAATTCAATAGTACATTGCTATCGGCCACGCTTACACTGTCGCTCCCAAGTTGCCGTATATAAATATTCTTGGCCAATTGGGCCATTTTTTGGCCTCGCGCTAAAGCGCGCTCACGATGACAATACGGCTCAACACAAATCAGACGTGTTCGACTAACCTGAATATGCGCATCTGCGACTAAGAGATCGGAGTACGCACTACTTTGCTCAAGCACCTTCAGAATATGCGTTCCGGTATTATATGCTTCTTCCCTGTTTTTAAGCGCAATTAAACTGTCGAGTGTGCTGAGTTTGGCCCGAATCGATTCCTCAGAGTCGACGCCATATACGCTGTCGGTAGCTTGTTCTACACGACCCGCAAGCAGCCTGGCCTCTTTAAAAGCACCGATGCCATGATAGAGGCTTTTTAGCGCAGATAATTGTCCCAGGTACGCTGCCGAGTCCTCTTGGTGCGCAAGTAGTTCGTGAAATTTAGTATCTAATTGCGATTTTCCATCCATTGCACTGTTGTTTACTTTTTTCAGTAAACCATTGTGCATTGATTCATAAAGCGCAACCTGAGCAGTCAATTCACTTTGTTTTTTGCTGAGCAGCTTAGTTTCACTATCTTTTTTGTAAAGGGATATGCCCGCCAATACGATTATCGTAATTAAAACACACTGGGAACCTAGTAAGAACGCAGTTGCTTTCGAGGAGATCGCTTTTGAATTAATGCGCTTTACTTGTTCGGTATTAACAATAGGTCTTGAAACGTCGGGTTTTTCAGGCTTACGTTCTTGCTCCAAGACGACCTTGTCGGGCAGAAATATTGAATTAGCTAATGGATCAGAGGTTGAAGTGGCATAAGTTACTACATCGCACTGCAACAAATAGCCAACCTTCGGAATGGTAACGATTATATTCTTAGGGTTGTCCTTGAAACATTGCCTCAGCTCGCTAATACTCTGCTTCAGTACATTTTCGCTTACACATTTACCCTGCCAAACTACATCGAAAAATGTTTTGCTTTGGACAATCTGTCCGGGGGTTTGAAGTAATAAAAGCAGTACATCAACTGTCTTATTCCTCAATATATAATTTCCGCCAGGGTACTTGAGCGTTTTGTGAGTGGGGGTGAACTGCCAACGTCCATCCATGACATAATGACTATGCGTATCGATATCCTTTTCCATATAGCTAACAACTCGGTTGGCTCAATGCTAAGACTATGACTTTACATAGTTAATTGATATGCAGTCAAACGCAGTACGCTTCTAAACACAAATGGCATTGTAAAGCGCAGTAAAATAACGTTCACCATTCCCCCCTACAATTCCAACCAATTTGAAGGATTTAACGCCTTCCCCTTGTGCCTGATTTCAAAGTAAAGATTGGGATAACTTTGACCACCGCTTTGCCCTACCAATGCGATGGAATCACCTCGACGGACATCATCACCTGCTTGTTTTAACAAGGCCTGATTATGACCATATACACTCATATAGCCTTCGCCATGGTCGACTATCGTTACCAGTCCGAAACCGCGTAGCCAGTCAGCGTATAAAACGCGTCCTTGAGAAACGGCTTTAACTGCACTGCCTTCTGAACCTTCAATAACGATACCTTTCCAGCGTACCTGACCTTGTCGGCGCTGCCCAAATAATCTTCTTACTGTTCCATCTGCCGGTTGCAAAAGCTTGCCTTTCGAAGAGGCTAGACCGTTAAGCTTCACTTGCCGCTGTTCAGCTGCCCGTAAATTGGCTTCTTCAATAGCTTGCATCAACGCTTTCTCGCTGGCCTGCAGTGACGCGACCTGCGCGGCATCACTCGCAATGCTACTATTTAACTTCGCCAAGGTTTGTTTACGATCATCCTGACGAGCTTGCAATTGTGCCTGCTGCGATTCTTGTTGGTTTAACAGTGCAGCCAACTCTTCTGCTTTAACTTCAAGCTCCGCATTGACGGCTTTCAGTGATTCGACATTGCTGCGAAATTTGGTAATTTCTTGCTGACGAGCTTTATTGATGTACTGATAGTAAGTCAAAATTCGTTCAAATTTGCTGGCCTCTTCCTGATAGAAAAACAGCTTAGCGTAATCGTAGTTACCCGACATGAACGCACTTTTTAACTGACTGGCCAGCGCGGATTGTTGCTGAATAATCGCGTCTATCAGGTGCTTTTGCTGAGTTTGCAGTTTCGATTGTTCTCGATGGTTGGACGCCAGTTTATTTTTAGTTATTTGCAGCTGAGAAGCTACCCGGCCTATTTCTTCTTCTGACCGCTGCAAAGCTTGCTGTAGTTCTTCAGCCGATGCCTGGCTTGCTGCCAGCCGTTGTTGGCGTGCTTTTAGTTCTGCCTGGAGTTCGGCCAATTGTTCTTGATGGGAATCTTGTGCCAAGACTGAAAATGATAAAAATATTGCGCTGCACAAAGTAAACGTGCGCATTATCATGTCCATTTTAATACTAAATTTTGAAGGCATTACATCGACTAACCCAGAAAAACTGCATGCCATTTCAACAGGTTTTCAGAAAGGTAACAAGTATGATGCGTTTAATTAGCGGCACGATCTGGTTTCTGCGCTGATTTTCTATATACTTTGCAGTCGATTTTGTGGGTAGAAGTACAAAGGTTTCAAAATGGAACAGCTAATAGAATTCGCGGGAAATCACTTTTTATTAAGTGGGATCTGGCTTGCATTGGTCGCCATGCTGGTTTACAGCTTTATCAGCTCAATGACTTCAAAAGTAAAAGAAGTCAATACGCATGAAATGACCCAACTTATTAATAAAGAAGATGCGGTCGTACTGGATACTCGCCAGGCAAAAGACTTCAAAGCAGGCCGTATTATCAACGCGCAGCAAATTAAACCGGAAGAAATCCGCGAGAAAAATTTCACTAAACTTGAAAAATTTAAAGATACGCCCATTATTGTGGTGTGTGCGATGGGGAACAGTGCCCGTGGGGTAGCCTCATCAATGACAAAGAATGGCTTCAATAAAGTCTTCGTATTAAAAGGTGGCATGAACGCATGGCAAAGCGCCGGCTTGCCTATCAGCAGATAAGAGGCTTTGATGGCTAATATAGAAATTTATACAAAAGGCTATTGTCCGTATTGTCATCGTGCAAAAGCATTATTTGACGAAAAAGGCGTAGGTTTTAAAGAATACGCAATTGACGTACAGCCCGAATTGCGCGACGAAATGATTTCTCGTGCTCATGGCGGCTGGACAGTGCCACAAATTTTTATTAATGAGCAGCATATTGGCGGATGTGACGACTTAGTTGCTCTTGATATGCAGAATAAACTGGATGACCTGCTGGCTGAATAAAGTAAATTGCAGGCAACGACAACAAGTATAGGAAGTATAATGGCTGAAGAAAATCAAGCTGCAGGTGAAAACCAAACACCTAATGCACAATTTCATGTTCAACGAATCTACGTAAAAGATATCTCGTTTGAATCTCCTAACCCAGTGGCGATGTTTAATAAAGAATGGAAGCCAGAGATCAAATTAGATATCGACACTAAAACCGACAAAGTAAATGATACGTTATTTGAGGTTGTATTGTCGGTGACAGTTACCGCCACGCTAGGTGAAGAAACAGCATTCTTATGCGAAGTTCAGCAAGCTGGTTTATTTACTATTATTGACATGCCAGACCAGAATAAAGCCCATACCCTGGGTTCGTTCTGCCCTAACATGTTGTTCCCCTATGCTCGTGAAGCGGTTTCAAATATGGTTAATCGTGGTACTTTCCCTCCACTTAATCTTGCGCCTGTAAACTTCGACGCTATTTTTGCAGCATACATGCAAAAACGTGCACAGCAAGCCCAAGGTGAAGAGACCCCACAGAAGCTTGACGCGTAAAATTACATGAGTAGCGATTCAGTAACTGTTTTAGGGGCGGGGTCTTATGGCACCGCCCTTGCGTTTTGCCTTGCTCGTAACTGCACCTCGACAGTGCTTTGGGGGCGAGATAAAGAACACATGGCGGAAATGGCGGTAACGCGCGAAAATAGACGTTATTTACCAGGGTTCAGGCTTCCCGACACGTTGCAGATTGAAGCTAATTTAGAAGCCGCCGTGAAGCGAAGTAAGTTTGTGTTAGTGGTTGTTCCTAGTCATGCATTCAGTGGTATGCTGAAAGCTATTCAACCTATATTACAACCTGAACAGTGCATAATATGGGCGACCAAAGGGCTAGAGCCAGGCACGGGCAGACTATTAAGAGACGTTGCGCTGGACATATTGGGGGAGCAATATCCTCTCGCTGTGTTATCGGGTCCCACTTTCGCTAAAGAAATGGCCGCAGGACTGCCCACCGCAATATCCCTTTCCTCCACCGATGAGAACTTGGTGGATACCTTTGCCGCCAAACTACACTGTGCCAAATCATTCAGGGTGTATAAAAACCCTGACTTTATTGGGGTTCAGCTTGGTGGTGCCGTCAAGAATGTGATTGCGATCGGTGCCGGATTGGCTGACGGTTTAGGTTTTGGAGCGAATGCGCGAACTGCATTAATTACCCGCGGTTTAGCTGAACTTTGTCGTTTAGGCATTAAAGTCGGCGCAAGACCTGAGACTTTTATGGGTATGGCTGGCCTGGGAGACTTAGTATTAACCTGCACTGACAACCAATCACGTAATAGGCGTTTCGGTCTGGCATTAGGTGAAGGGAAATCCGTAGATCAAGCGCAAAAGGAAATCGGTCAGGTTGTTGAAGGCTACCGCAATACTGAAGAAGTTCGCATCCTTGCCCAACGTTTAAAGGTCGAAATGCCTATCTGTGAGCAGATTTATTCTGTACTTTACGAAGGTAAGTCGCCCAAAGACGCTGCGTTATCCTTGCTAGGCCGAGACCTTAAGCAAGAGTAAAAAGTAAAAGTAAAAAATTAAAATTAACCGGAACAAAATCTGGCTTTTTAAATTACCAGGCTCACATTATGTTTCATATCGCTTTGCACGAACCAAAGATGCCCCAAAACACCGGGAACATTATCCGATTAGTCAGCAATAACGGTTGCCATCTTCATTTAATAGAGCCGCTTGGTTTTGAACTGGATGAAAAAAAGCTAAGAAGGGCTTCACTAGATTATCGTGATTTAGCTCACGTCACTGTACACGACAGTTATGAAGCATTTCTACAGCGCTTTACGGGTCATCGCATCTTTGCGCTTACAACAAAAGGCAGCCGTTGCTACACCACCCCTGACTATCGAGAGGGTGATGTATTATTATTTGGCTCCGAAACCGCCGGGTTACCTGATAGCATTTTAAACAATTTAACGAGCGATTACCGTATTCGGGTTCCAATGCAAGCTGATGCGCGTAGCCTCAATTTATCGAATACCGTGGCCATAGTAAGTTATGAAGCTTGGCGACAGCATGAATTTATAAATGGAAAATAAAGGTCACAAAATAATTTGATTTAATACGAGATAAACGCTTCCGGTCGCTATAAGCAACCCAATAAGCGCCATCATCCCATCTTTGGTGCTAAGCCCGATGCCAATAAACCCCACTGCTAACGCTGGCAGCGCCGCAGCAAATGGAATCACTTCAAGTGGAATCATTAATAAGGCTGTTAAGCCGCAAACCAATGCAAGCAGTCGCATTACGATTGGTTGAATGAAAAATTCTAAGCGTGGCCTAAAGAGTTTATCGATCTTCTTTGTATAGGGTTTTACTTTTTCTACTCCTGATTTAAGTGTATCCCTTTCAAATTCAACCTTCTCAAACTGTTGCGGTAACCACGGGTGCATCTTCCCGAAAACCAACTGGATAGTAATTAAAAATATGGTGATACCACAAATAGATGGAACGCCGGGGATCGCCCCTGTTGGCAGAATTACAATAATCGATGGAGCGAGAAGTAATGGACCATAACCTCTATTTTCGAGCGCTTCTACCATATCGTGTACAGTAGCTTTTTCACCAGATGAGTTTTTCACCAGCTCATCCATCGCTTCTGTTAAATTTATACTTGCCGCCATCAACGCCTCCAAATAGTTACCACTCAGTATCTTTCCTAATTCAGCAACATTCGACGAACAATACGGTTATTGTGTAACTCTACATCAAAGCAATCTTCACTATCAGCTATCTCCGCAGGAGCCGAAAACTCATCTATTGTAGCCTTACACGTGAAACCATAAACGTCGCTCAAAGGAGCCCCTCCCTCGGCAACGATACATTCACGTTTAAAGCCTTCGCGACTATCCATGCTGTACCCTTATACAAATTCGTTCTGCCAAGCATAGAAAATGCTTACATTCTCATGGTAAAAGTTATTAGCAGGATCTATGCCTTGATAGTTTTTAGCTTAGTTTCAACGGGTAAACGGGAAAATAGTCATACTCGAAAATCTGCGCTAATGGAATAATGTTACAACTTTTGCCCCACCAATTAGTTCGGCGGTGTTTGCGCTAAAAGAGTGACACAGGAGCAGGTTAAAAGCTGTAAAGGCCGCGCTATTGGACGCTCGTGAAAGACGTAGGTAACTACACTGGACTGCATAGAATTGTCGCATAAAGACATACTTAGTCAACGTGCCTGAATCAGATTCCCCCCCTTTTTTAGGCTGTCCTCACTTCATTTCGCACTGGTTTAATAGAAAGAATTAATATTAATGGGTGGAGTAACGCTCATCTGTAGACTCGCGTCTATCGTGTAAAAAAGACATGATTTGTTGCAAAACAGGGCCACGATACTCATCCGATTCGGCAAATAATTCATGATATGCTTCGGGAACTTTCCTGATATCGGCATTCTTGAATTTCTCTGCGACCGCCAACTGTCGAGTATTATCGATAATTTTATCGCCGCTGGCGCTGAACAAAAGTACCGGTTTCTCAATTTCATTGCTTCGCATTTCAATAGTATCCATCGCCTCGACAGCAGCCCGTAACCAATGTGTTGTAACACCGCCTAATTGAATTTCGCGCATATCATCGTATAGCTTACGGAATAAACGATAACGATTCTCGCTATGGGTTAACGTATTGATGGCATAAGGATAAGCAAGGTACGGGGTTTGGCCGAAGAAGTAACCGCTATCACGCTTCATTAATTTTTGCAGCTTGAGGCTCAGGCAGATAAGTGATTTTGCTAACCAGTTTGGTAACGCTGGGCGGACGCCGAACATGGGAGAACACAGCACGGCAGAAGCAAATCGCTTGGGCGCTTTTAATAACGCTAAGGTTCCTATTGCGCCTCCCATAGAGTGACAAAGTAAGTGCAAGGGTTCGTCGGTCTGTGAAGCAACAATGGAATCACAGAAAAATAGTAAATCATCGACATAATCGTCGAAATCAGCAACATAGCCATGCTGTGGGTCAGACGTCATTCTTCCCGATAAGCCCTGCCCTCGGTGATCAAGAATATACACCGCAAAGCCATTACGAAAAAAGTCATACATCAGTTCTTTATATTTCAACAGCGATTCGATACGGCCTGAACTGATGACCACATGAGTATGAGCGTTTTCAGGCTGACACCAGGCATAGTGAACCATCACGTCATGCTTACCTTTAAACTCACCAGTATTAACTGCACCTTTCCAGAACGGATTAATATGATTTGCGTATGTTTCAGCAAGATGCTTTTCAGATGTCAGCGTCCACTTCATTTCCAGTATCTTTTCCTATTTACGCCGAGGTAACTCAATAGTAATCTTCAATCCTTTCGGCAAGTATGCGGTGGCTTCAATAGTACCATGATGCAACTCGCCTGCAGAATTTGCAATGGCTAAACCGGGTTCAGCTCCTCTTTACGCTCGCTAAAACTCAAACGAAAGAGCAGAGTTCAGACAGCATATTAAACGAATGGACTAGGGCGCTTTGCGAGTTAATTGGCGCGGTCGTATTCTGGTTTAGCGGGTTGATAGTCCATCGATAGAAATAATGGTGAGGTCACCATGAGGTCGGCACTCGCCGCATTACAGGCCACAGGGACGTTCCACACTGAACATAAACGTAATAACGCTTTAACATCTGGATCGTGGGGAGCGGGATTTAGAGGGTCCCAAAAGAAAAACAGTGCAGTCAGCGTTCCTTCTGCGATGAGTGCGCCGATTTGCTGGTCGCCCCCGAGGGGACCGCTTTGATAACGCTTCACCTCTAGCCCTGTCTCCTTTGCAATCAGCTTTCCTGTGGTACCCGTAGCAACAATGTTACAGTTTTTCATTACGTTGATATGCGTTTTTATCCACTGAATAAGTTCTGATTTTTTATGATCGTGAGCTACCAGTGCAATGGTGTATTCCGGCATGTTTTATCCTTTACAAGTCTATTAATAATGTTAATACATCAATTTACAATTTGTAGCAATTCGATCAGCCACACTAGACCATTTATGTTTTTACTAGATACTGAGTTTACGTACTTTAGAATCCGAAATGAAAGCTAAAAGCAAAAACGCCAAGAAATATTTATACATTTTTATTGCATAATAATTCACTATAGGTATTATCTGAATTTGCCACTTATTGCTAATTAATCCAATTAGGAGAATCATGTTTTGACCATTATTCCTGCTTGTCATTTCGTCGAAGCATTTTTACAACTCAATCTTTCTCCCATGATTTGCTACCAGCAAGGTACCCCCTTTCGACGATAGCTGCCGGGGTAGATTTACTTATAAAGTAGCCCTCTTTTTTCCTTTGTTGGTGCACTCGGGAGTCTGAATAACAACTATCGGGGAAGCAAAGGTAAAAAGTGAATTTTTTTATTTTTCCTATTAGTAAGTAATTATGTTAAACGTCTCTATCATTGGTGCCAGCGGCTATGCAGGCGCACAGCTGACAGCTTTAATTCACCAGCATCCTGCCATGCAAATTGCCAGATTGTATGTATCTGCGCACAGCAATGATGCCAATAAAGTGTTTTCAGAAACAGCTAGGCAATATTCACATTTCCCCTCAATTCCGCTTGTGCCTCTCACAGTGGCAGAATGCGCTGATGTTGCCGCGTCCTGCGATGCTCTTTTTTTATGTACGCCGCACGAGTTCAGTCATGAGGCGATGCCCCAACTAGTGAATCGGCGAGCAAAAATTTTCGATTTGTCCGGTGCATTTCGCCTGTCAGATCTGGATATTTTTGCTGCCAACTATGGTTTTAAAAATACTCATGCAGATATTCAACAAAAAGCAGTGTACGGATTGGCTGAATGGTTTGCCGCAGATATAGCAAAGGCAGATCTGGTAGCCGTACCGGGCTGTTACCCTACAGCTTCGTTAACCGGCTTATTACCGTTGCAGCGCGCTGGGTTACTTGATTCATCCGTTCGTCCGGTAATTAATGCTATTTCTGGGGTGACGGGTGCCGGACGCAAAGCTGTTCTCAATACCAGTTTTTGTGAAGTGAGTTTGCAAGCATACGGCGTGCTGTCTCATCGTCACACGCCTGAAATTGAATCTTACCTTGAGCAGAAGGTTATATTTACCCCTCATCTGGGCAATTTTAAACGTGGCATCCTGGCTACCATCACCACTAAACTCGGCAAAACGGTAAACGAAGAACAAGTTAATCACGCCTTCGCTGAATTTTATCGCCAACAGCCGCTAGTTAGATTGAGCCGCTCTTTCCCTAAAGTGAGCGATGTCGCGAACACCCCTTTCGTCGACGTGCACTGGCAAGTAGATGAGCAAAGTGGCTATGTGGTCATAGGCTGCGCGCTTGATAATTTACTTAAAGGGGCGGCGTCTCAAGCTGTGCAATGTGCAAACTTGGTATTTGGCTTATCCTCGACCCAGGGCCTGCTGCCATGAACAGATTAGTTATTAAAGTAGGTGGCGCGCTTCTTGATTCCCGAGACGCTGTACACCATCTGTTTGCACAAATTCAGCAGCTGCAAAGCCAAGTACAAATCACGGTTGTTCATGGTGGTGGTGCACTGACTGAAAACCTGTTGTCTCAGTTAGGGTTTGTCAGCGAAAAGATAAACGGCTTGCGCGTCACGCCCGCCGAACAGATGCCGATTGTGGCGGGAGCTTTGGCGGGCACAGCAAACAAAATACTGTCCGCTCATGCCACAGTATTGGGGTTAAATCCTGTTGGTTTGTCGTTAATAGATGGTAACGCAATAACCTGCACACCGCTTGGCGCCGAATACGGCGCCGTTGGGGTGCCTTCAATTAATCAATGCACGTTATTGGACGTACTACTCAAAGACGGTTTTTTGCCCATCGTCAGCTCAATTGGTTGTGACGCCGCCGGGCAATTGCTAAATGTTAATGCAGATCACGCCGCTACCGCGATAGCCGAACTTTTAAATGCACAATTAGTGATGCTATCGGACGTTTCAGGTGTACTCAATGAAAACAACGAACTGCTGAAATCACTTGATGGCAAAGCTGTTCAACAGTTGCTTAACCAAGGGGTTATCTCTGGCGGAATGAGCGTAAAGATCAACGCCGCATTTAAGGCTGCGAAACTACTCGGTCAACCTGTCATTATAGGCAGTTGGCACGATTCGCTGACGGATATTTTAAATGCAGTAAGCGGCACGCACATTATTCCTTCACTCAGTTTGGAAAAAGCATGAAACAGGATTTATTAACTTTTGGTGTATGGAGCCCACAACAAATGCAGTCGCTGCTTGAACTGGCAGTACATATAAAACACCACCCCGCTGACTATAAAAATATATTGGCGGGTCGTTCGGTCGTAGCTTTGTTTGAAAAGCCTTCACTACGTACCCGAGTCAGCTTCGATATTGGTATCAATAAATTAGGGGGTCACCTTGTTTATCTGGATTCACACGCAAACAGTCTGGCAGGGCGGGAAGATATTCGCGATACCGCAGCTAATTTAGCTTGCTGGGCCGACGCTATCGTTGCCAGGGTATTTTCTCACCATACACTTAAAACTATGGCTGACGCTGCCAACGCACCAGTTATCAATGCACTTTGTGACAAGTATCACCCCTGTCAGGCCCTTGCTGATTATTTGACCCTGCATGAACAATTTGGCGCAGTTAAAGGTCGCTCACTGGCTTATGTGGGAGACGGTAATAACGTCACGCATTCGCTTATGATTGTCGGTGCATTGCTTGGATGCAATGTATTGAGCGTGACACCTGAAGGTCATTCGGCGTCACCTGAAATAGTTGAACTAGCGCAAACTATCGCTCAGCAAACAGGCGCTAGAATAGAGAAGTCTTATGCTATCGATGCCGTCAAAGGCGTAGATGTGCTCTATACCGACACCTGGTTATCGATGGGTAATAAAACGCCGCTGGCTGAAATAAAAGAAAAATTTATGCCCTATCAGGTTAACGAAACCTTGTTTGCTAAGAGCGGTGCACGCTACATAATGCACTGCCAACCTGTTCATCGTGAACTAGAAATTACCAGCCGTTTGATTGACAGTGAAGCATCGTTATTAATGCAGCAGGCGGAAAACCGTATGCACGGGCAAAATGCTATTTTGACGCATCTTTTGGCAAAGTGAAAAGTGAAAAGCGAAAAGTGAAAAGTGAAAAGTGAAAAGTGAAAAGTACAGGACACAGAATGAAGAATATCAATAAAGTGGTATTGGCCTATTCAGGTGGATTAGATACCTCAGCCATTATCCCGTGGTTAAAAGAAAACTACGACTGCGAAGTGATAGCCTTTGCCGCTGATGTAGGTCAGGGGGACGAAGAACTTGAAGGCTTGCATGAGAAAGCTATCGTGTCTGGGGCGAGTGCCTGCCACATTATCGATCTAAAAGAAGCATTCGTAGGCGACTACATATATCCGACCATTACCACGGGTGCAGTATACGAGGGCGAATACTTACTTGGTACTTCAATGGCCCGCCCGGTCATTGCCAAGGCCCAAGTGGAGTTAGCGCGTAAAGTTGGTGCCGACGCCCTGTGCCATGGTTGTACCGGTAAAGGTAATGACCAAGTCCGCTTTGAAAGTGCATTCGCTGCTCTAGCACCTGATTTACAGGTTATTGCCCCATGGCGTGAGTGGGATAAGGTATCCCGCGAAGATTTGCTGGATTACCTCGCCACCCGCAATATCCCTACCACTGCATCGGCTACTAAGATTTATAGTCGTGATGCTAACGCTTGGCATATTTCCCACGAAGGCGGTGAATTGGAAGATCCATGGCAAGCCCCCTCCGAACAAGTATGGACATTGACATGTTCACCGGAACAGGCACCTGATTCAGCACAGACCGTCACCCTATCATTTGATCAAGGTAAATTAATCAAAGTCGATGACAAAACGCTTAGTCCTTATCAGGCGTTAACTGAATTGAACAGAGTGGCAGCAAACCATGGGGTTGGACGCAGTGATATCGTTGAAAACCGTTTAGTTGGTATGAAATCTCGCGGATGCTACGAAACCCCAGGCGGTACCGTTTTGCTGAAAGCGTATAAAGCGCTGGAAACCATGGTACTGGATAAGATGTCACTTAGGCACCGCGAACAACTAGCGCTGGAATTCGCCCACCTGGTTTACGATGGCCGTTGGTTTACGCCCCTTCGCGATGCCATTTTGGCAGGGGCGTCTGTGTTCGCTGAAAAAATTACAGGCGATATAGTCGTAAAGTTATATAAAGGCCAGGCTACCGTCGTGCAACGTAAGTCGCCCAATAGTCTATATTCAGAAGATTTCGCTACCTTTGGAGCAGATGACGTCTATAACCAAAAGCATGCCGAAGGCTTCATTCGTTTGTACAGCTTGCCTTCGCGCATTGCCGCGCTGCAAAAGCAGGGGGACTGACCATGGCATTGTGGGGAGGACGGTTTACTGCCGACAGTAGTAATATGTTTAAACAGGTTAATGATTCGTTGAACTTCGATCAGGCCATGGCGACCCAAGATATTCAGGGTTCAATCGCCTGGGCGAAAGCCTTATATCAAGCAGGTGTATTATCTGAGCAGGAACAACAGCAGTTGCATTCTGCGTTGGAGGACATGCTAACCCAAGCTCAGTCTGGCGCGTTGGATTTCGCTGCAAGCACCGAAGAAGATATTCATAGCTTTGTTGAAGCCGAACTAATTGAGCAACTAGGTGATGTGGGAAGAAAACTGCATACTGGACGTAGCCGTAACGATCAGGTGGCGACTGATTTTCGGTTATGGGTAAAAACCCATGTGCTTTCACTGAAACAAGATTTAGTGCAATTAAGACGTACCTTACTCAATACAGCTTCGCGTTATCAGCATTCAATTTTACCGGGCTATACTCACTTGCAACGCGCGCAGCCTATCGTTTTCGGTCACTGGTGTCTAGCCTATGTAGAAATGTTTAAGCGTGATGCCAGCCGCTTGGATGACTTGTTAGTCAGAATGGACCAGTGCCCTCTTGGATCAGGTGCATTAGCAGGCACCACCTATCCGGTGAATCGCGAAGTTTTGGCTAACGAGCTTGGTTTTGCCTCCCCTACCCTCAATAGCTTGGATGCGGTGTCTGATCGTGATTTTGTACTTGAGCTGCTGTTTACTGCCAGCACCAGTATGATGCACTTATCGCGTTTGGCCGAAGATCTTATTTTTTATAACTCTGGTGAAGCCGGGTTTATTCAACTTGGCGACAGCGTAACCTCAGGTTCGTCATTGATGCCACAAAAGAAAAATCCTGACGCATTGGAATTAATGCGCGGTAAATGCGGCCGGGTATTTGGTGCACTACAAGCACTATTGGTCACCATGAAGGGCTTACCCCTTGCCTATAACAAAGATATGCAAGAAGACAAAGAAGGTGCCATGGATACGGTTAACCAGTGGCATTGTTGCTTGTGTATGGCCGACGAAGTATTGCAGTCAGTGACGCTGAACGAAGACCGCTGTCGCGAGGCGGCCATGAAGGGCTACGCCAATGCTACCGAACTGGCAGATTATCTGGTTGGCAAGGGTATTCCTTTTCGCACAGCTCATGATATTTCGGGGCAGATTGTTGTCGCAGCCATCAACCAGGACAAACCTATTGAAGCACTACCGTTGTCAGAACTGCAAACACTATGTGCCGATATTGATGACGACGTCTATGCAGTATTGAATGTAGAGTATGGCATTAACAAACGTAATAATATTGGTGGTACATCTTTTAAAACCGTAACCGAAGCGCTTTACCGAGAACTGGAAAAAATGGATAGCGAGGAAGGTTAAAAAGCATGGTACTGTCACATCAAGACGGAGTTGCACTTTTCCGCAGCTCTGCGCCCTACATCAATGCACATAGAGGCAAAACCTTTGTCTTAATGCTGGGCGGTGAAGCCCTGCAACACGAAAATTTTCCCCATATTATTCACGACATTGCGCTGCTCAACAGTCTGGGAGTGCGACTGGTGCTGGTACACGGTGCACGTCCGCAAGTTGATGAGCGCATTGCATTACGCAATATTCCACCGCGTTTTTCCCACGATAAACGCATTACTGACAATGGTACATTGGAATGTGTGAAAGATGCGGCTGGCTCCGCCAGGGCGCATATTGAAGCGTTACTGACAACCGGCTTACCTAACTCTCCCATGCACGGCGCGCAAATCCGTGTCTGCTCAGGCAATTTGGTGGTGGCTAAACCTGCCGGAGTGCGCGACGGCGTTGATTTAGATCATACCGGCGAAGTCAGACGCATTGACGTTGAAGGTATTAGCGATCATCTCAACGACGGCTCTATTGTACTGCTCTCCCCCATGGGGTATTCCACTACAGGAGAGGTATTTAATCTATCCCACGAAGATGTGGCGACGAACGCAGCCATTGCGTTAAAAGCGGATAAGCTGATAGCTTTTTCCAGTCACCAAGGCATTTTCAATCAAAGCGGAAAACTACTTCGCACCATCGAGCGCCAGCAGCTTGAAAAGCTAATTACTGACAATGAAGTCGAGGCCGAGAAAACTGTCCTTCATGCCCTTATCAGCAGTGTCACAGCCGGCATCCCGCGCGCTCATTGTATTAGCTACGAGGTTGATGGCGCACTACTTCAGGAACTTTTCACGCGGGACGGTTGTGGCTCATTGGTATTAGAGAACCACTATGAACAATTACGCAAAGCCACCATAGATGACGTGGGCGGCATACTGGCTCTTATCAAACCCTTGGAAGAAAGTGGTGCACTGGTCACCCGCTCACGGGAAAGGCTTGAACAAGAAATTGAACACTTCTTTGTGATTGTCAGAGACGGCATGATCATCGCTTGCGCCGCACTCTATCTGTTTCATGAAGAAAAAAATGGCGAATTAGCCTGTGTAGCGACACATCAAGAGTATCGCGGCAAACATCGCGGGGAGCGTTTGCTTGACGCCATTAAGCAATCAGCTAAAGAACAAGACATTGAACACCTGTTCGTACTCACCACCCTCACCTCTCACTGGTTTTTGGAACAAGGGTTTGTGGAAGCGAAGATTGAATCACTTCCCACTAGCAAAAAGGAACTCTATAACTTTCAGCGCAACTCCAAGGTATTTCAGCTTCCGCTGTGAAAGTTTCTTATCGTTAACTTCTTAAGCGGTAGCAATGCCGCCGTTTATAAATTAATATTCTAAACGTTAAGTTTTTCTACATTCGTATAGAACGAAATAAAAATCTTTGTATTTTAGGCAGCATGGCTGATGAGATATCGATGCACCCGCGCTCAATAATGAGGTGATAAAACACGCTACTTGGTTTATTCAATAATATATTATCTACAAAAGAGTAATCGAATATATTAAGGAATATCTGCGCAAGGTGTAGAGTTAGATTTTTTCAGATTGCTATTTGAGGGCGAAGAATTTTTATGTTCAATGAGTAACAGTTTCGTTATTCACAGGGAACGTAAACAAGTATGAATAAGAGTTTTAGCTCCAAAGGTGTAAAAAAATTTATAACGAGCAACATTAGGTAGGTTGATTAATATTGCTATAAAAAATGACTAAATAGATACCAATATGCTTTGCGCTAACCTATTCTAACTCAAAAAACACCACTCCAGATTTGCCGGAAATGATGGCGTTTAAGGTCGTAAGAATACAAGGGCGTAACTTCGCTACAAGGCGGCCGATTATTACGAAGGTAGGCACTTTATGTTTTGGGTTCATTTAAAGAAATTTTCAGCATCTGTCTTAGCTCTACTTCTTTTGGCCTTCTTAGCTGGTTTATGTGTATTGTTATCAGTAGAGTACGGAGAAAAGAAGCCTGACTTCATCGGCTGTTATGCGTCCGATGCAATGCTAATGAGCTATAGTTGCCAAGGGTTTCAGGGTAGCGAAATAGCGAGTTACATTCTTAATTGGCCGCTATGGTTAGTTTATGCTCCACTTTTCTCACTGTTTAGTTTAAAAGCATTGGGTGCAACCCTATTGCTATGGTCGCCGGTTGGAATTTTTATTTTGTCAGTGATTAGGTTAAAAAGAGAGAATGGTCTCTTTTTAAAATAGTTACAAAGGAAGTGAATGCTCATAGGATGTTGTAACACTTTTTGATAAGTGCACCAGCCAGGTAGACAATGTTAAATTGCCAGAAGAATTTACCAGCATGGAACAGTCAAATAGAAGTGGTCAAATTATCGCTGATTGTATTAGTGCTCATTATGATGGCGGTCAACTTTTGCAAATCTTTAATCTAATTCAAAAATCGACTAATGGCCGTCAGAATGCCAGACAACATATTGTGTAGTACCTCGCAGCGCAGAAAGCGAAAAATACTACGCCGCAAGGCGATTATAGGGTAGTGTATCTGCCTTTTCTTTATAAGTTGTATGCAAGGATGGAAGGTGAACATTACTACAATTGAAAAGTTCAGTGTCGCAGGGATTTCAGTTCGCACCAAAAATTCAAACGAAATGAGCCCATCTACTGCCAAGATCGGCTCTCTGTGGGAAAAATTCTACGGCGAGTTAGCGCCGAAGCTCAACCAAAACGCTCGAGTGTTCGGTCTATATACCAACTATGAATCGGACCATACTGGCTTATTCGACGTGGTTGCGTGTTCGGATTCGCTCTTGACAGAAAACGTGGAAAAACACGATGTTAAAGCTGGCAACTATGTAAAGTTTAAAGCCGCAGGTGAGATGCCCCAAGTCGTTATCGATTTGTGGGGGGCAGTCTGGAAGTACTTCGATGCAAATGACTGTGACTACAAACGTACTTTTACCACGGATTTCGAGTTCTATAAAAGTGAAAATGAAGTTGAAATCTTTATCTCCGTGGAATGAGGCACATAACAAAAACCTCATTCCCGGGGAACCGGAAAAAACACAGCTACACCCAGCATTTCTAAAGACGCCTTGTTTTAAAACTGGGCCACTAAAGGATTTCTTGAATTTTCAATAGCCTCCTCTGTTGTAGTTATCGCAATTGATATCTTTGTCGTAGATGGCAAATATTTCTCTGCTTCTATTCCCAGTGACCGTCTTTTCCCCAGGTTTTGGTTGTGATAGTAATGAGGTCGAGAATGCGTGTTTCTATTGTATAGGGGGTGTAAAATCAAGCCAGGGTAGAAACCGACAAGATGTTGATGACTTTCAGTTCCTGAACCAGGTGCGCTGGCATTGAGCTGCTTAATGCTTGCAGGTCTTGGTTTCTTAAGAAGAAAAGACTAGTTAACTTCTTTAATCTTAATAATTTACTGGTCCCTATAGCGGCCAGTTCGCTCCCGCAATATTCCACCTGCGCTTGCCATAACTAATTTGGTGAAACCTTCGAAAGTACGTTCGTATTTACGTTTCGGTCAGTCATAGAACTTTAGCTCGAAAGGTGCTTATAACACACGCTTCCCGCCCCGGTTTTCACCAATATCAATCTGTAAATTATCTCTAGAAAGACTATTTACTGCAAATATGCCAGCCCCGCAAACGCTATCACTCCGAACATAAAGGGAAGGAACCTACTCTTGCGGTCTTCGGGCAATTCTTCTTTAAGCACATTTAGGATGATACTGCCTGCTAAAAACGAAAATAGTCCATGTATGACTAATTCACTTAGCTCGGTAGTTAAGCCAATTATCCATCCCACCACTATGCTTGCAGCCAAAATCCATCGACCGTATGCGTGGTAACGATGTTGGTGGTGTTCTCGTAACCCAAAATCATTAACCAAAAAATGCAAACCTATTGCTAGAGCATAAAAGAGTAATCCTGAGAGCTGGGTATCTTCACGATGAACTAGCAAATAGCCTATCAGCGCGTTGTATACGGCAAAAGACGTTAAGTGAACAGAAAAAGCATTGAGTACCTTGACCGGTGTAGCGCGTTCATCGTCACGGGCCGATTTAATTAACTTTTCCAGACCATAGAACAAACAAAGCCCCATTAACGCAAGTAAGTAAGCTTGATGTTCTAAAGCAATGAGAAAATTATCGTGTTCAGAAAAAGATTCCTGAATTTCGGCCATTTCTGGAAAAATCTGTATAAAAACATAGGCCACTGAAACACCGCCTGAAAAAGATAGCCATCGGCTTCGGGGCAAGGCGGCTAGAAACCTTAGCTTCCCCGCCTGAGTATGGATGATGCAAAACACGAATATTGTCAAAAGTTGTAATAAAAACACCTGCACTATCACCTATCATTGTAACTATCGGCGTGTTTAACCACATAAAGTCGGTTTCGTCTTTGCCGTTAATCCCAAACTATCGTAGTTAACTGAATTCATAATCAATATGTTCGTTTTATAGTGTGTAACTCCTTCACTGGATTAGTATAGATGCATTTCTTTCTGGCGGGGTTTTCGATACTTATTGATATTCATCGCCAAGCTTGGAAGTATTCTTAATTTACTATTCTTTGTTATTTGCGATGAATTGAATGAGCAATACCATCGCTCTAACTGGATTGGGGGGGGTAAAACAATGTAAACAAAACTAGTGAGAAGTGAGTTCATTCTAGATGATTGAATCGCTGGCATGTTTTATTCTCACTTAATGGGAGCCCAAATGCAGATTTAATCAAGTCGGCGGGTTTATGATCGTGAGCCGTTACAACTAGCGATCCCCCCTATAAAAAATCAATAAACCACCCCAACTTGTTCATTTTTTAAACAACTGTTCTATACTTACCATTAGATTCCTGCGTTGTAACAGGTTCGATATCATTTCTACAAAATGACGAGCGGGAGATTGATATGTCACGACACTATTATATTAGTGATGACCTCGACGATTTAGAGGTTGTTGAAAGAGAGTTAGAGCAACAAGGGGTTGCCAGAAGTCAGATTCACGTGCTTAGCGAAAATGATACAGAAGTTGAACAACATCATTTACACGCCATCACACCATTTTTTAAAAAAGACGTCATTCATTCATCAGAACTAGGTGCATTTGTGGGTGTCGCTGTTGCTGCGGTTCTATTAGCAGTGGTGTATTTGCTTGAACTGCACAATTCGGCGGTGGGCTGGCTCCCCTTTATTTTTGGAGCATTAGTCATACTGGGCTTTTGTGTCTGGGAAGGAGGCTTGATTGGCGTACAGGTTCCAAATCACCAATTCAAACGCTTCCAAACCTTACTGAAAAAAGGCAGGCACGTTTTCTTTGTCGATACCAAAGATGAACAAGAAGCTAATTTGGCCAGAGTAGTGGCCAAACATCCCCATCTGCGGGAGGTCAGTACAGATCAGGTTTCTCTTACCTAGTTTGGTCCCAGTAAAATCGACGTTATTTCGTTTTAATCCCCTCATTACAACAAAGCTCGGTTTTATACCAGCTTTGTTGTGGCGTAGACACTTATCGCTACGCGTGGGTTGAAGATAATTGTATTAAGACGATCACTTTCACTTTTTTTCTTCCCTTCAAGCCAGATTAGGGCGATGGATTGGCTATATATCTGCAAATCTAGACCTTTTCGTAATTAGCAAAGTCATGGTGATGTAGGTTGGTTGTGAGATTCAACCATTTACAGAGGGTCAGACATTAACTTCCCATTTTTCATAAACGCAACAATTTTAGTAATATCAGCCACGTTACCATTTTTTCAAGGATGTATACTGCCCTAACTGGTTAGCGATTGAAGATGATGAAAAAGTCGAGTTTCGCTCTTCTTTGTCGGATTGAATAGAGAGTGAAAATACCAATGCCTTACCCATCATTAAAATAAGGATATAACAGTGACTATACAAATCAGAATGGGCACCGAGAAAGATCAATCAAACATTGCGGATTTACACGCACAGAGCTGGAAAGAAAACTACGGCAAGGTTTTATCCGCCGATTATCTTAATACTAAAATATTGCATGACAGGAATGAAGTATGGCGCCACCGACTTGAAAACCCAACCACTAATCAATTGGTTTTAGTGGCTGAAGCTAATAGAGAATTTTGTGGGTTCATTTGTGCGTTTGGTGCCCACCATCCCGAATTTGGTACCATAATTGATAATTTGCATGTAAAAGCAGAACGAAAAGGGAGTGGAATTGGCTCGATGCTGCTTCAGGCAGCGGGGAAATGGGCTTTAGAGCATTTCAGTGAGCATGATTTATACTTAGAAGTGTTGGAATGTAATCCAAAAGCAATTAAATTCTACGAACGTAAAGGCGGAAAACATATAGACCTAGCCTATTGGACTACGCCGTGTGGTAATAAAGCCAGAGAATTTATTTATAGCTGGGGTTCGCCACTGAATCTTTCTCCCGATACCATTTAGGAAGTAAATAATATGATTTCTTATCAGCGCTGTGATGATTTGGCCAAATCAGCAGAGATGACCCTGCGCAATATGCGCTTCTACTACGAACAATTTGCTGTAGATTGGGATCATAATAAAATTTTGCAACAAATAACTGAACTGGAAAATTGGGATATTCTTTATCAGGGGAAAGTAATAGGGGCTATCCGCTTAGCATTTGACGAAGATGGCTGCTATTTACGCGACCTTCAAGTAGATGAAGCTTTCCAGAATAAAGGAATTGGTGCCCAGTCTTTAACTGAAACAAAAAGAATTGCGCTGCAATCTGGCGCTGACAAACTCAGATTAAGAGTAATGAAAATAAGCCCGGCTATTAATCTTTATAAGCGAGATGGATTTAACATATCCCAGGAGGATGATAGATTTTATTATATGGAGCAGTCGCTTGCTTAACATCAAAAGCGTAAAAACTTGAACGCTGAAAGCTATGAAGTACCCGAGAGCGGGCTAGAATGCCGTCGCATTTCAAGGATGAATCCGCTTATAGGGATGACCAGGTCGTCTCAGCGTAGTTCGTCTTCGCCTTGAGATAATCGGTCTAAAGCGTGCAGGTGTTGGATACTCTCCGCTTTGTTGTTTAATTAAATCTAAAACGTTAAGAATGACCGTAAGACGCAATAGTAATTAAACCAAGACTGTGCAGTGAGCCAATGGATCCAGTTTCTCAAGGCGTATTAGGTGCCGCGGCAGCAATTATCGTCGCTAAGAACAAGCATAAGCTTAGACAGGCTGCAATGGTGGGGGGAGCTGCTGGCATGGCCCCTGATTTGGATATCCTTTTCCAATCAAGCCACGATCCTCTATTAGCGCTGGAATTACATCGCCAATTTACCCATTCCTTAGTTTTTATCCCTTTCGGGGCACTTATCGTTGCGACACTATTCTGGCTATTAATCTTTCGCAAAGAGACAGTTAAATCGATCTATTTGTATAGCATCGCGGGTTATGCCACGCACGGGTTACTTGATTCATGTACTTCTTACGGCACGCAATTATTGTGGCCTTTCACCCATTTACGGGTGGCTTGGGATTCAATTGGCATTATTGACCCTTTTGTCACTCTTCCATTATTAATCGGGCTAGTAATGGCGTGTGTAAGCAAAACTAAAGCCTGGATATACGTTGCCGTTTTAATCTTTTTCACGTACATGGGGTTGGGTGTAGTTCAACACCATCGAGCGATAAATGTAGTGGAAAATCTTGTTATGACAGACTTTCCGAGGCCCCAAAGAATAAGGGCCCTTCCATCTATCGGCAACGTTATCGTTTGGCGTACGTTGCATGAAGCGGGTGAAAAGTATTTTATCAATGCCGTGGCAGTTCCTTTGTTTGGCGAAGTACGGCTATACGATGGGCGAGTGGTAGACAAGCTGAAAATGCAGTATCACTTTCCTGAAATAAAGCCTGACTCGGTACAATTTAACGACGTGAGTCGCTTTAGATGGTTCACGGACAACTGGTTAGCTGTAGATCCGCAACACCCGGATAGAATTATCGACTTGCGCTATTCAACGCAGGTTGAAGGTATACAACCGCTATGGGCCATCCAACTTGATTCCGATAAACAGCACCACCACGTGAAATTTATCCGGAATACCTCAACGATAAAAAGCGACATAGTACCCTTCGACAAGATATTTGGTGCTACGTTTTTTTATTAGTTCTCAACACGATACCATTTTCCAGTCGGTGTTGCTTTGGATGAAAATCCACCGCGTAAGATCCACCCAATAATTGCTGTTGAAAAAAAATAGCTACTTAGTGTAACCGCTTGTATTGCGATAAAACTCAGTACTTTCTATTTCCAAGCCGAATTGGTTATTGGTAACCTTGTTTATATTCGGTTAGGTATCCTGTAAATCATAAGAGAAAATGTCTTCCAGAGGTTTATCAAACACACGTGCAATCTTGAACGCCACTTCCAAAGAGGGTGAGTACTTACCTTTCTCGATCGCCATAATCGTTTGTCTGGTCACTCCTACCTGTTTTGCTAATTCACTTTGTGTCATTTCGTCGGCAAAAAAGCGCAATTCACGTATTTTGTTGTGGATAGCAAATTCAGCCACTACTCTAACCTTTTCTGTAAAAGTAAAGTTGCGAAGAAAAGCGCAGCACCTCAGATAGCCAGAAAACAACTACTAACTTTAACTCAAGCGGTGCAAAACTGAACGATTGGTAAACGGAATGCGTAATAGCACTTTCTGCAAGCTGCTTGTTCACCAGTTCATGCACAATACATACAATAAGCCCCACTGAAAGAAACCAATAACCTATTTCATTGGCTTTTAAGCGGAACGCGTTCTCTCTTTCATCCTCTGGCTCTCCTGCGCCTTCTTGATTTTTCATTGCCAATAAAGAATGTAAAACCGCTTCGACAATAACAAACGAGATAACAATCTTAAGTAATAACGCTGCCATAGCCGTAGGATCAACTGCCGCGCCAGTATTTAATAGCGCTAACATTTGACGACCAAAATAACTCGCTAAAATGAGCTCAACCAACAGCGACAACCACAAACTCTTTTCCCGATAAGATAAACTCATCTATTTGCTCCACATTATAGGACACAATAAAAGTAAGACAAACATGACACAATGTCAAATATACTTAACACTTGGTTAGCTTTGCATTACCTTTGAAACATTTTTTTTGATCGTAATTACACATTTCATCAGAGACTAGTATAAAATTATACAAATAGAATTAGAGCATATTTGCTGGGGGTTTTGCGGTGGAAAAACATAACATAGACCAACAAACAGTAGTCGCAAAAGCATTTAAAAATGCATACAAGATGTTTGGACTAAATGACACTGAAGGCGCGGCAATTATTGGTAAAACCCGCGCTACTTTAGCTCGAAGTCAGGGGTTTAATCCTGCCAGTAAAGAGCACGAAATTCAGATTCATTTTATTCGCCTTTATCGGTCCCTTTACGCCATAATGGGAGGGGATGAAGCTGCGATGAGACATTGGTTTACCACCGCAAATAAACATTTACGAGGTGTACCAAGAGAACTGGTTAAGCGAATCGCTGGTTTAATTGAGATCAATATATACCTTGATGCTATGCGAGCGAAAGCTTGACGCCCGCTGATGTTCTCGGTCTGGCTGAAATACAAGGTGAATATTCAGCATCGGTTTGTCGGTTGGTCGAATCGCAGGAGGAAGCTGCTACCTATTCGTTAGTCAACAACCTCGATGAACAAGCGTTGCTTGAACAGATTATTGATGATTTTAAACCCGCCTACCCCGAGGGTACGGATGGCTTGCATTACCTTATCAAAACCCCTTTTCGTTACCCTCCACTGCGGCATGGCTCACGATTTGGTACACGCCTGGAAGCCAGCTTTTTTTATGCCAGCGAGGACGTTACCACCTGTTACGCAGAGGTAGCCTTCTATCGGTTTGTATTTTTTGAGGCAATGGATACGCCCTATCAAAAAACCGTCCATTCATCACATCAGCTATTTTCGGTGGCCGTGCAATCGAGCAAAGCACTAGACTTAACCTCAATAGAAGATGAAGAAGCGATAAAACGTTTAACCAGTAAAACGTCTTATGAATTTACTCAGGCTATCGGTCGGGTAGCGCATGAAAACAGTATTGAACTTATTCGCTATCGCTCAGCCCGAAGCGTTAACAACGATGGTAAAAATGTTGCTATCGATCAGCCTTATGTAATTACGACCCGACAGCCTGAAAGTATGGTTTTAGTGCAATGCGAAACTTTACCTTATGAGGGTATTGTACGTTTCTCAGCCCCCAAGACGTTTCCAATCACGTTTCGGATTGAACAGTTTATGGTGGAAGATAAACTCCCTTACCCACCCGCATGAATAGATTCGTCAACATAAATATGGTGGGGCTGCTACATCGCATCACCAGTAACCTGCACCCGTGCTAGTCTCTCCGTCGATTTCATTTGATCACCTGATTATTTCATATATTCGCTGGCACCTGATAATTCTCTTAATGGCCCCCCGCCATTACGCTGAACTTCGTTTTGTTTAATCACCACGGTTTTTTTTCAGACCACCGTACAGTTTTTTAATAGATGTTATTAATCTGGTTAACTGTGTATCAGATGCAGTCAGAACCCTCGGTAAGTGGGTTCGGCTTCACATTCGGTCGTTGAGCCACGTGCATTGCAATAGCGGTGAATTTACGCTTTACTGGTAAGACCACTCAAAAAGTACACGTTTATGCACTCACAACATATTCCATGTCCGGACGGCGCAGTACTCGCTGGCGATCTGTTTGTTCCATCACACTCTCGCGGTGGTGTGGTAATTGGTTCTGCCACAGGAATAAAACGTCAATTCTATCAACCGTTCGCTCAGTTTTTAGCTGATAACGGTTTTAGCGTGTTAACTTTTGATTATCGCGGTATAGGGGATTCTCTGTCGAAATCCGTGAGTGATTGCGATGCGACCCTAATAAAATGGGGCGAAATTGATTTGACCGCTGCACTTAATCATCTGAAAAGTAGAGCGCCAAACCGACCGTTATTTTTGGTGGGACATAGTGCAGGCGGACAGCTTGCCGGACTGATGCGCAATGCACACGACTTATGTGCCATGTTTAATGTGGGCAGCTCATCTGGCAGTTTACATAACATGCGTTTCTCTTATCAGCTTAAAGCACACTTTTTTATGAATATGTTTATTCCGCTTTCTAACTTACTGTTCGGACATACTAAAGCGCAATGGGTGGGCATCGGTGAGCCCCTTCCCCCAGGCGTCGCCAAACAGTGGCGACGCTGGTGTAACGGGCAAGGGTATGTCAAAACTAGTTTTGGAAAAGAAATTACTCGCCACTTGTATGACGAACTAACGCTACCTGCAAAATGGGTAGTGGCAGAGGACGACGATATTGCCTGTGAGAAAAATGTACGAGAAATGATGAGCGTCTATTCAAAAGCCGCTAATACATTAGAAATTTTGCAACCATCTCAGTGGCAGCTTAAGCGTATAGGTCACATGAAATTCTTTTCTCGTCAATCTGCAGCACTGTGGCAACTACCGATCGAATTTTTTCAACAATGTACATAGTAGGCTATTTTTTCTTCTGTAGTATCTTGTCTATATCTTTGCTGCTATGGCGCTCAAGTAACTGAATACCTTCACCCCACGCTTTATTCACTATTTTCCCGCGTTTAACTGCTTCACGTTGACCAACCTGTTTGGCCCAGCGTAATAAATGCGTATAGCTTTCCACCTGAAGAAACTCAGCGGCATCATATAACTTTCCTAACACCATACCACCGTACCACGGCCATACCGCAATATCAGCGATTGAATATTCGTCTCCCGCAAGGTACTCGTTAAAACTTAAGTGGTTATCTAAAACGTCTAACTGACGCTTAGCCTCCATGGAAAAACGGTTAATAGGATATTCCATTTTATAGGGCGCATAGTTATAAAAATGCCCAAATCCCCCACCCAGATAGGGTGCAGATCCCATTTGCCAAAACAACCAATTACGACATTCTGTTTTGGCTGTAGTTTCTTCTGGTATAAATTTGTCGAATTTTTCGGCTAAATACTGAAGGATGGCCCCTGATTCAAAAACACGTACAGGGGGCGTGCTGCTTCGATCAAGTAATGCCGGTATTTTAGAGTTGGGATTAATATTTACAAAACCTGAAGAGAATTGATCCCCTTCACTGATGTCTATCGTCCACGCGTCGTACTCTGCCGCCTTCACCCCGGCCGCGAGTAACTCTTCAAACATGATCGTTACCTTTTGACCGTTGGGTGTGGCCAGAGAATACAATTGGAACGGATGATCACCCACAGGTAAGGCTTTTTGATGGGTGGGGCCAGAAACGGGGCGGTTGATGTTGGCAAACTTACTGCCGTCTTCTTTTTCCCATTTCCACACTTTTGGCGGCTGATATTCTTTTTTCTTACTCATGTTAGCTCCTGTTTGAACACCTGATCACTACGAAGCTTACGCGTTTAGGTTTAACGAACGCGAATTTAAACCCGTTTTATGAAAGATCGACAGCGTGTAACTCGATATCTATCTATATCACCACAGGGCGGTCAGCGAGCAATGCCATAGCGTATTACCTCAGTACGACGCAACGTATGTTAGGCGTTTTTCACTTCAGAAGATGACTTATTGATGCTTGTTTAGTTTGATTAATCTCTCCCCACTAACCACTCTCAATGTTGCTACAGGTGAGAAAGCTATGGCGGTGGAAGAGCGCTGAATGACAAGAGTGTATTTGTGCCATAAGAAAAAGCGGGCACTCCATTGCCCGCAAAGAAGGTTAGTAAGCCCGTTGATTTGGCTTACATACTTAAATCTGTTTCATGTTCTGTGCCAAGAAAAAAATAAATATATTTAACAAACGGTTACAGCAAAAAGAGAAATATTGAAAGACTCATCGCGAGACTTGTGTCACCGATTGCAGACAGTAATTGAAAAACTAAAAAGGATACGCTGAATTTAGGAAAAACGAGCGGAGCATATTGCTCGGCTCGTTTAGGCAGATTAGATACTTACTCGCTTATAAGGGCGGTACTCTGCTTTCCAGAAGTTACGTTCAATAGAGGCAGTAAGCGCTTCATCAGACATTTCTAAAGCAAGATCTTGCTCCATCGCAACTTTGGCCACGGCAAAGGCAATTTGCTTGCTTAAGTCTGCAATTTGCGTCAGTGGTGGTAACAGCGCCCCTTCGCCCTGTTTAACTAAAGGTGAAGCTCCAGCAAGTGCAGTGCTTGCCGCCATCAGCATTTCTTCGCTAACCAGCCGCGCTTTAGAAGCAATCACCCCTAAGCCAATGCCCGGAAATATATAGCTGTTGTTGCACTGCGCAATCGGATAGAGCTTATCTTTGTAACGTACTGGCGAAAAGGGGCTGCCTGTAGCAATTACCACTTCGCCCTCAGTCCATTCAATAACCTGTTCCGGGCGCGCTTCTACTTGTCGTGACGGATTACTTAAGGGGAAAATAATCGGCTTATTATTGTACTGCTTCATTGCCCGTACAACTTGCTCAGTAAATAATCCTGGTTGTCCGGACACGCCTATCAAGATGTCTGGTTTCGCACAATGTACTACGTCTAACAATGATGCGTTTTCACCACTGAAGGTCCAATCAGCAATATCCGCTTTTTGTTGTTGCAGTTTTTGCTGGAAATCACGTAAGCCTTCCATACCTTCGGTTAGCAAGCCGTATCGGTCAATCATAAAAATTTGTCGACGTGCTTGTTCATCGCTAAGGCCTTCATGGCGCATCTGTTGGATCAACATCTCTGCGATACCACATCCCGCCGATCCCGCGCCCACAAACACTACTTTCATGTTGGATAAATTTTGCCCTTTAGCTTTACACGCGGCTAAAATAGTCCCCAGTGTCACCGCTGCTGTGCCCTGTATATCATCATTAAAGCAACAAATTTGTTCGCGATAGCGATTCAATATTGGCATTGCATTCGGTTGTGCAAAATCCTCGAACTGTATCATCACGTCGGGCCAGCGTTTCGTCACCGCCTTAATGAACATATCTACAAACTCATCGTACTTGTCTTGTTCAATTCGAGGATGACGCGCGCCCATGTACATAGGATCATTCAATAATTTCTCATTATTGGTGCCCACATCAAGCATTACCGGTAAAGTATAGGCTGGGCTGATCCCGCCACACGCGGTGTACAAAGACAGCTTTCCAATAGGAATACCCATACCACCGATACCTTGGTCACCCAAGCCCAGAATACGCTCGCCGTCAGTTACAACGATAACTTTGACCTTTCGTTTAGTCGCATTGCGCACAATATCATCTAATTGATTGCGTTCTTCCCAGGACAAGAACAGGCCGCGCGAACTCCGATATATATCGGAGAATTGCTCACAGGCATCACCTACTGTGGGGGTATAAATGATGGGCATCATTTCTTCAATATGATTCTGGATCAGTTTATAGAACAGCGTTTCGTTGTTGTCCTGAATAGCCCGTAAATAAATATGCTTGTTCAACGCATCATCAAATGTGTTGTATTGCATATATGCACGTTCTACCTGTTCCTCAATTGTTTCGTAGCGAGGAGGCAACAAACCGGTAAGGTTAAATTGAGCGCGCTCACGGGCAGTAAATGCACTGCCCTTGTTAAGTAAGGGAGTTTCCAGCAATGATGGGCCGGAATGAGGTATATAAAGATACTTGTTAGAATCTTCTGACATTGTTTGTCCGCATTGTTTATTCTAGTGGCTAGCCGAAATCACCTGAAAAAGTATCAAAATACTTCTTCAGCTTCGGGCTCATCGGTTGAATTTAGTTCTGCAGGGTCGATAATTTCATCTTCCCGGATATAGCTTGTCGGTTCAGTACCTTGCAGAAAGTATTCAAATAGTGTCGTATGGTCTGTGCGCCTGGTCAACTTTCCAGTGGTACGATCAATACGTACTCGTACAATATCTTCTGGAATCGGCATAGGCGAATACGGCACACCATTCAAGGCAACTTGCATAAAGCGAATCCAGGCTGGCCCGGCTGCTTTCGCGCCATCCTCTGAGCCAATCAAGGCATTGCCAATCCAATTAAACTTATCAGGGTTGCGGTTAATCAAGTTTTGATTACGCGTGGCACGGCCCAGCTTTCGATTCATATCGTCAAAGCCAACCCAGGCGGTGGCTACGAGTGAGGGATGGAACCCACTGAACCAGGTATCGCGGGAATCATTCGTGGTACCTGTTTTACCAGCAATATCGTCGCGCTGAAGAATGTTCCGAGCGCGCCACCCAGTTCCCAGCCAGTAAGTCTTATTGTTCCAGCTGCCATTCGCTCTAACGCCGGTACGCATCATCTCACTTACCAGAAAAGCATTTTGCGCGCTTATCACTTGTGGCGCCGATTGCTTACGCTCGCTTTCTTCCGGCATAGGAGCTTGTTCCTGATTTAATTGCTCAGCAAGTAACGCTTCGATATCTTTTTCCTGCAGGTCATCATTGGCCGCCTCACAAGGATTACACGCCCACAAAGGTTCAGCTTTCCAAAGCACGTTGCCGTATTCATCCTGAATATTGTCAATAAAATGCGGCTGAATCAGAAACCCGCCGTTTGCTATTACGCTCATTGCACGAACCATTTCGAGAGGTGAGTGTGAACCTGACCCGAGTGAAACGGTTTCGTCACGGGGGATTTCCTCTTCGTTAAAACCGAAACGCGTCAAATGTTTGATGGTTGGATCTAATCCAACACCACGCAATAAACGCACCGATACTACGTTTTTAGATTTACCTAATGCTTTACGCATACGGATGGGGCCATCGTACTCAGGAGGGGAGTTTTCCGGGCGCCACGCTACTCCGGTATTTGCATTCCACTGGTTAATAGGCGCGTCATTAATAACCGATGCCAAGGTATAGCCCTGTTCAAGTGCGGCCGAATAAACAAACGGCTTTATATTGGACCCCACCTGGCGTTTAGCCTGGGTAGCGCGGTTGAACTGGCTTTGGTAAAAGCTATAACCGCCTACGATTGCTTGGACTGCGCCATTTTGGGGATCTATGGCCACGAACGCTCCGCTCACATCTGGGATTTGCGATAAACGCCATTTCCCATCCTGTTCACGAATATGTATAACTGCACCTTCGGTGACAATATCGGCAGCCGTCTCAGGTTCTCTGCCCTGTCTGCTATCAGTAATGTAGGCGCGTGCCCAATCGAGTCCAGCCCACTCGATGACTCGCTGGGTACCGGTCCGATCCATTACTACGATAGATTGTGCCTCCACTTCCAGCACCACCGCAGGAACTAACGGCGTAAAACTCTTAACCTGCTTAAGCGCACTGACGATTGACTCATTATCCCAGTCAGCGCGTGTACGATGCTTGTTATCGCCCTGTGGCAATACTTCGTCGGTTTGCGTTTCACTCTCATCATCGGGGTGTGCGTCTTCAGCTAAAGGCTCATTCCACAAATATTCAGTCGGCCCGCGATAACCATGGCGTTCATCGTAATCATGAATATTTCTTACCACTGCATCCTGCGCTGCTTTTTGTAAATCAGATGGCGCAGTGGCATAAACTTGATACCCACCCGTTTCGGCTTCTTCTTTGCCGTAAATTTCTATCATTTCGGAATAAATTAAATTTGCTAAGTAAGGAGCGTCCACCTCTATTTCCGCCCCATGTTTGCGAGCAGTAACCGGTTGGCTTACTGCCTCGTCAAATTGCGCTTTTGATATAAGGTTTTCATCCAACATGCGTAACAGAACAACTCGACGGCGCGCAATGGAACGATCAGGACGGCTAATTGGGTTTAATACTGAAGGCGCTTGGGGTAATCCCGCCAGCGTCGCTACTTGCGCAAGACTTAATTCAGACAGCGTTTTTCCATAATAAACCTGCGCCGCCGCACCAAACCCAAATGCGCGGTGTCCTAATTCTACTTTGTTCAGGTACAACTCCAGTATTTCCTGCTTGCTTAGCTCTTGTTCCATATGCAGGGCAATAAAAATTTCTTTTATTTTGCGGATATAAGTTTTTTCCCGAGTTAAAAAGAACCCTCTGGCTAACTGCATACTTAAGGTACTGGCGCCTTGTTGTTTTTCACCCGTAATAGCAAGGTTAAATGCAGCTCTTACAATACCAATGGGGTCGATACCATAATGGGTATAAAATCGACTGTCCTCGGTGGCAATGACGGCATTGATAAGTTCTTGAGGAACATCCTCAAGTTTTACCGGGATCCGCCGTTTAACTCCATATTGGGAAATAAGTTTTCCGTCCTGAGTATAGATGCGCATGGGTGTTTGCAAACGCACGTCCTTCAGAACAGTGACGCTAGGCAGGTCAGGTTTGATATAAAAATAAATACCAACTAACGCAATACTTCCTATTAGCGTAGAAACTATAATGAATAAAATTAGATATTTGATGTACTTCACTGAGATATGATACCAGGCCAATTTCGCCAAAATGACTTATATTTTATACGTACGTGTGTTTATTAGAACCCTACATCGCAAAAAATTTGCGTAAGATTCTAACATCGGAATTTTAACCCTTTAGGTCGGAACCCAGCAGATGAAAAAGCTGTTTAAAAGAAAACTGCCATCTATTGTGGGCCTAGACATAGGCACACGTCAAATAAAAGCAGTGCTATTGGAGCAATCCGAAGAGGGCTACACCCTACAAGGATTTGCATGTGAACCCATTAGCAAAATAGCTTTTGCTGATCGCGAAATAAAGGATTACGAAGCGGTAAGTATGTCGCTTAAAAAGGTTAAAAATGCTTTGAAAGTAAAAGATAAGTCAGTCGCATTGGCAGTGGCCGGTACCTCTGTCATCAATAAAATGGTGTATATGGACCCGGAACAAAATGATTTCGAAATGGAAAGCCAGATCGAAATCGAAGCTGACAGCCTGATCCCTTACCCTTTGGAAGAAGTCTATTTGGATTTCGAAGAAATGGGCCCAAGTAAGACGCATGAAGGGAAAGTAAATGTGCTTTTAACTGCTGCCCATAAAGACTTGGTAGATAGCCGTATTACGTTAGTTCGCGAAGTTCCCTTCGAGCCAAAGGTCGTCGATATTGAAGGTTACGCATTAGGTAACGCCATAAAATACTTTTACGCAAAACAAGATACTGACAACCGTGTGTGTTGCATTAATATTGGCGCTTCATTGCTGCAAGTTTGCGTATGGGAAAAAGGCGAAGTGATATACAGCAAAGAACATGCATTTGGCACCAATATGTTAATCCAGGATCTTGCGGCTATTCATATGATTGAGCGTGAGGAAGCTGAAAAGCAGTTGTTAACCAACACATTGCCAGCTAATTGGATAGACGATACGTTACCCATTTTCACCGCTAATTTATTACAGCAAATAAACCGCGCCCTGCAAATGTATATGACGAGCTTTCACACTGACCGCCCAGCACATATTTTGTTGTGCGGAGGCGGTGCAACGATGTCGCCGTTAGTCGATAGCCTACGGCAGGATTTAGGCATCAATGTTGATATTTTTAATCCCTTTTCAGGTATGAAAATCAACCCAAAACTTGATAAGGAAAAATTGGCGGCAGTGGCACCTCAACTTGCTATAGCCGCAGGTTTAGCTAGCAGGAGTTTTTCTCCATGGCACATATAAATCTGCTACCCTGGAGAGAACAGCAACGCCAGGAACAGAAAAAGCAATATATTATGGGTCTGGTTGCCGTTGCAGCTTTGGTAGGACTTGTATTTTGGTTTATTGGGCAAGCCATCGATCAACAAATAGCTAACCAGAACACTCGTAACAGGTATCTTGAATCTGAAATTAATGCGTTAAATTCCCAGATTGCAGAGATTCAGGAAATTAGAAAAAGTAAAGATGCCATCGAACAGCGCATGGCGTTGATTGAGCAACTACAAACCAGTAGAAATGTCGCTCCTTTATTATTTGATGAACTAGCAAAAATCGTCCCGCCTGGGGTCTCATTTAAATCTATGCGACGCATGAATAACATTATAGAAATAGAGGGTGTGAGCGACTCGAATAATCGCCTTTCCGAATTTATGCGCCAACTAGAACGTTCTGAAATATTCACTGGCGGCGATCTTTCTTCCATTGTGGCTGATGAGCGAACGTCGGGCGCGGTGAGTGATTTTACGTTGAAATTTAATATTAGCCCGTCCATTTCTCCTCAACCTACTGCAGCTGAAACAGCAGAAGGAGGCAAATAATGAAGTTCGATTTTGCCCAACTCAAAACGCTGAACGAGCTTGATTTTGAACAAATTGCTATTTGGCCTAAAGAAGTCAAAATAGTGGTCAGTGTGTTTGTAGGCATTATTGTAGCCGCAGTTAGCTACTATTTTCTGGTCAGTCCAAAGTTACCCGTACTGGATAGTGTGCAAGCAAAAGAGCAAGAGCTTAAATTACAATTTGAAGCAAAATACCGTATCGCGGTCAACCTGGAAGCTTATAAAGAACAGCTAACGCGAATAGAAGAAGATTTTTCATCAATGTTACGTTCATTACCTACCAATAATGAAACGCCAGGTTTGCTTGACGATATCACTTATGTGGGTACTTCCTCAGGACTGAATTTTAGAATTTTAAACTGGCAACAAGAAGTGCCGAAAGAGTTTTACACTGAACTTCCCATCGAAATGGAAGTCACTGGCGGTTATCATAATTTTGGCGAGTTTGTTGCCAAAATAGCAGATTTGCCTCGCATAGTAACACTACACGATTTTACGCTCAGTCAAGAGCAAAACGGATTAAGACTGCAGTTACAGGCGAAAACCTATCGCACTGCTCTAGCGGAACGAAAGGGAGCGCAAGAATAATGAAATATTATACTGTCCTTGTGCTTGTAAGTACCTTTCTCCTCACTGCCTGCGCACCTAGTCTGAATGATTTGACAACCTTTACCGCACAAGTAAAGGCGAATACGCAAGTGAATATTGAACCTTACCCAGAGTTCACCAAACCCCCTTCAGCGCAATATACAGCACAAAATATGCGTAGCCCGTTTACCCGTCCTAAAGAGTCTTCGACGCCTGTAGCTGTTGCAAAACAAGCCAACTGCTTACAACCAGATTTCAGTCGTAAGAAAGCGCGTCTGGAAGAGTACGGCCTGGATGCGTTGGCACTTTCGGGTAGCTTTACCACACAAGGAACACGCTGGGCATTGTTTAAATCTAACGATGGAAGCTTGCATAAAGCGCAAATTGGCAGCAGGATTGGGCTGTTTTACGGAAAAATAAAAGAAATCAACAACAAATCAGTTAAAATCGAGCAATTGTTACCTGACGGTGCAGGGTGCTGGCAACGCAAAGAAGTTACGCTGACCATGTCCTCGGCAGCAGGAGAAAATGAGAATGTCTGAGCGATACATTTTTAATAAACGGCTTAACCGTAGTCACAGCGCCTGGTATTGGGTAGCATGTACGATAGCCTTTTTCGTTATATTGAATTTTTTAGTGCAATCCAAAGCAATTGCACAAGAAGACCAAACGCAACTGCTCGACCCGTATAAGTCTGAACACAATAGCTTTTCGTCTGAATTAAAAGATGTTCAGTTTACCCGAAAGGCCGGCAATCTGGCGCTGACTACACTGACCTTTAACAACAAGAAATTTGAGCCTCAACTGATCGAATCTAAGGGCGAATTAACCATTACCCTACCTGGCACTGAATTGGCTGAAGATCAACTGGTTGAATTAAACGTTGAACAGTTTGGCACCACAGTTTCCGCTGTGGAAACCTTTCAAGAAAAGGAAGGGGCTCGCGTTGTTATACGTTACGAAGGTCTTGTTTTCGCCCAACATAGGCAGGAAGGCAATGCTTTGCACATTGAAATAAAACCTATGAGCAAAGAGGAACAAGCAAAACTGAACCAGGACGATCAATATTCCGGCGACCCAATTTCGCTCGATTTCCAAGATGTTCCGGTTCGTGAAGTATTACAGATAATTGCCCAGGTGAACGGCTTCAATCTGGTTACCACCGATACTGTGTCAGGTAATGTAACTATCCGCTTATCCGGTGTTCCATGGGATCAAGCGCTTGACATGATTTTAAAAATTAAAGGTCTGGATAAACGTCTTGAAGGTAACATTTTGCTTATTGCACCTTCTGAAGAACTTACAGCCAGAGAAACTCAGCAGCTCCAATCTCAAAAGCAAGTAGCTGATTTGGCTCCGCTTAAGTCGACCAGTATTGTAGTGAATTATGCCAAAGCGGGGGCATTAGCTTCCATATTGAAAAATCAGGACGGTGGCATCTTATCGCCCCGTGGTACAGCAACTGTAGATGAACGAACCAACACCATTTTAATTCGCGATACCCAAGAATCTATCGATGAAGCTCGCGATATGATCGACACGTTAGATATCCCGGTAAAACAAGTTCTAATCGAAAGTCGTATGGTCACTGTACGTGACAACGTTGGAGAGGAACTTGGTGTGCGTTGGGGCTTTTCAGACAAACAGAATGATGACGGGGTTTCCGGTAGTCTTGAGGGAGCTGATTCAATAGCGGGCGGCGTAATCCCACAGATATCAGACCGCCTAAATGTCAATTTGCCCGTGGTTAACCCGGCAGGTCGAATTGGCTTTCAGGTAGCCAGCCTGGTTGACGGCACGATTCTGGATTTAGAGTTATCTGCCTTAGAATCAGAAAACAAAGGTGAAATTATCGCCAGCCCGCGCATAACAGTAGCGAACCAACAAGAAGCCTATATTGAGCAAGGGACCGAGATCCCTTATGTGCAGGCGACATCAAGCGGCGCTACTTCGGTAGAATTTAAAAAAGCCGTATTGAGTCTGAAAGTTACGCCTCATATTACGCCCGATAACCGCATCATTCTGGATCTTGTGGTAACACAAGATACCCGTGGCGAGACTGTGTCTACCTCTACCGGCCCTGCTGTGGCAATTGATACCCAGGAAATTAAAACTCAAGTGTTGATTGAAAATGGTGAGACGGTGGTGCTAGGGGGTATTTTCCAACAAATAAATACTGATGACGTCTCAAAAGTTCCGCTGTTCGGTGATTTACCTGTAGTCGGTGCGTTGTTTAGAAACAAGTCAACCCTGTATCAAAAGCGTGAACTTCTTATTTTTGTCACACCTAAAATTGTCGCTGAAAATTTGTAAATCCACCTTGGAGAGCGTAATGCTCTCCTTTTCGCTCTCAGAATCCCCCTCTCTAGACCGAAAAGCGGCTGTTTTTTAAGTTATTTTCAAAATGCTGCCAACAAAACTTGCATCAGTCGTTGAGAAACTGAGATAATCACGCCCTCGAAATTTAAGCGAGGTTTAAGAGTGTGCTTATTGGGCAATAGATAGGCACAAGTTTATGGGTGGTCAAGAAAGGCTTATGACACTACCCTCAACATCAAAAAAGTTGTGAAACAAGCAAATATGGCTGAAAAACGTAATATCTTTTTGGTTGGCCCAATGGGTGCAGGCAAAAGCACCATCGGTAGACATCTGGCTGACGAACTTCATCTTGAGTTTTTTGATTCTGATCAGGAAATTGAGCGCCGTACAGGTGCCGACATCGCATGGATTTTCGATCTTGAAGGCGAAGATGGTTTCCGCAAACGTGAAGAAAACATTATTAACGATTTGACCGACAAGCAAGGTATCGTGTTGGCGACAGGTGGTGGCTCAGTAGTCAGCAAAGCTGTTCGCAATCGTTTGTCAGCTCGTGGCATTGTTGTGTATCTGCAGACTACAATTGATAAGCAGGTTGCACGTACGCAGCGTGATAAACGTCGCCCGCTATTACAAAATGGCAATGCAGAACAGGTATTAAGAGACCTGGCAGGTGAACGCAACCCATTGTATGAAGAAATAGCGGATTATATCGTTGAAACGGATGATCAATCTGCCCGCGCTGTTGCGAATCAAATTATTAGCCAGATTGGCTTATAAGGGCACTCCCGACTATGTCGTCAATTACAGTCGAACTTGATGAGCGTAGTTATCCAATAATAATAGAAACCGGGTTGTTACAGCAGCCCGGTTTTTTATTACCTTATATAAAAGGCCCGCTGGCCGTGATTGTCAGCAACGCTACGGTCGCCCCACTTTATCTTAGCGACGTCCAAGCAGCGTGTGGGGACAAACAGGTTGAAGTCATCGAACTGCCCGACGGCGAGCAATACAAAACTCTTAGCCAGTTTGAACACGTAGTGACCCGTTTACTGCAGTTAAATGCGGCGCGCGATACGACGTTAATTGCTTTGGGCGGTGGCGTTATCGGTGACTTATGTGGCTTTGTGGCAGCCACGTATCAACGCGGTGTTCCTTTTGTGCAGATTCCTACCACACTTTTAGCTCAGGTGGATTCCTCTGTTGGCGGCAAAACAGCCGTTAATCATCCACTAGGCAAAAATATGATTGGCGCATTTTATCAGCCTAAATTCGTCGCTATTGATGTTAGTGCCCTTCGCACGTTACCCAAACGCGAATTTGCCGCTGGTATGGCTGAAGTTATAAAGTACGGTATTATTTACGATAAAACGTTCTTTGAATGGCTTGAAGCTCATCAGCATGCCCTGCTTAACCTTGATGCCAAAACGTTAATTGATGCCATAAGCCGGTGCTGCCAAATTAAAGCTCAAATCGTCTCCCTAGACGAAAAAGAAGGGGGCTTACGAGCTATCCTTAATCTCGGTCACACCTTTGGTCACGCGATCGAAGCTGAACAAGGCTACGGCAAGTGGCTTCATGGGGAAGCCGTGGCGGCTGGCACTGTAATTGCTAGCCAAGTGGCTAAGCATTTGGGCTGGCTATCTGAGTCAGAATATCGTCGCATTGTTGCATTAATAGAAGCGTTTGAACTACCCACTAGTGGCCCTGACGCCATGACTTTCGAGGCATATATAACGCATATGGCTAGAGACAAAAAGGTTGAAGCCGGACAGGTACGTTTTGTAATTCCTAAAGGCATCGGGCACGCAGTCGTTACCAAAGATGTAACAGAGGCTGTACTTCGTCAGATTCTTGGCTAAGTTTTAGAGTCGTTGCACCAAATTGTGACTGCACTACACTATCATTGTTGAAAAATAAACGATTTAAGGTTTCCGAAGTGCATTCAGAACTGCATGATCGACTGGAGTATTTGGTTAACTATTCCTCACAATTAATCTTTGTGAGTGGCGATTCTGTGGCTCAGCAACAGAAAACTCTAGAGGCGTTTGTTTTTAATCAACCCAATGATACAGAAATTGCCTATATTTCTGCTAATCAACAAATGGAAATTGCTGACTATCGCTGTCAACTATGCCGTCAGTTGTTGGGCCAAACCGTTGGCAGTTATGTTCGCCCCCTAAATGAATTACTCTCCTCGCTTAATAATCACGAAGGACCCATACTGATTACCATTACGCAGGCACAGCACATGCCTGATCAGTTATTGCAGGAACTGTGGGATCTTGTTTTACAAAGTCGTTTTGCCGCAAATAAACAGCATTTAAATGTCCTCGTTTTTGGTGAAACCCGGTGGGCCGAGCGCGCCAAACAATGGCTTCCCGCTAAAAATACTACGACCCCATTATTAATCAGTAGCCAATCTGTATTACCTTCTGACGGTGAACTCACTGTTGATAAACTTATTGCACAGCGCAGACAAGATTTCGAAAAGCATCTGGCCGCGCGCTATTCCGCCGACCAGATTTTGCCGACTGGTCGCCCAAATACTGCAATATTGTGGACCCTGATAATAGTCGTGTTTCTAGCCACGTTCGGTGCGTTAGTCGGATGGTTGTACAGTGATAAAATAATAGCGCTTTTTCAGCCTTTGGAATCCGCACCCGCGACCAAACAAACCGAAAGTATCGCGGTAGGCACTGCTTATGAAGAATTGGTGAGCAGCCAAGTTGATGAAAAAAATGTGTCGGCGCCAGAGGTGCCTTTGGTGGAGCGTGTAGATGAAGCAGAAAATGTAGAAAAAAATCCGAAAAATACAGAGACTGGATTGGTAGCAAGCTGGCCAGACGCTCTTGTGCAAACTGAAACGAGAAGCACTTCTGAACCTCGGGCCACTGAGACACTTACAAATACTGCTGAAGAGATAGCGCCACACGTTATCGAATCGGCACAGCAAGACAATCCACGTCCAACTGACACTTCAAACACCCAACTTCAAAATGCTTCTGCCGAATCTGAGCTAACCTCAACGATTAAGCAAGTGAAAGAAGAAGAGGTTACAGGTACACACTACTATATTCAGTTAGCGGGGCTTAAGGATGACAAACTGTTGGTTCAATTTGTTCAAGACTATAAATTATCAGCGGTGGTAAACATGTATCAGACGCAACGTTATGGCGCTGACTGGTTTGTATTACTCTTTCATCAGCCTTTCACTTCACTTGACTCAGCGCGAGCCGCGATGAACAATTTACCTGATTACCCGAATCGAGATAAAGCATTTGTGAAATCAGGCAAGCAAATTAAAGCTGAACTGAATCAATAACTTTGCTTTCATAGTGAATTGGTTGTTGTAGCGGATCAACTAGCCCGTTACAATCTTCCTTCAGGTATGTAACAACCGCCGGCCGACCAGAGTACGCTCTATCATCCGATTTCGTGGTTTTTATAGTTAACACTCATGTAGATTTCGTTTTACACATGGCAAAACAAAAAAACCGCGCCTTCTTAAAATGGGCGGGAGGAAAATACGGGCTGGTTGAACAGATTGCATCGCGTTTACCCGATGCTGATAAGCTTATCGAGCCATTTGTAGGTGCTGGGTCAGTATTTTTAAATACTCACTATCAACGATATTTACTTAACGATATCAATCCTGATCTGATCAATCTATACAACTTGTTAAAGCAGCAACCTGATAACGTCATTCAGGATGCGGCAAAGTTTTTTACGCCTCAATATAACTGCCCTGATACCTATTATGCCTTGCGCAACGAGTTCAACCAGAGCAGTGATGTGTACTACCGTTCACTGTTATTTCTGTATTTTAATCGTCACGGCTATAATGGTCTGTGTCGTTACAATCTAAGTGGGAAGTTCAACGTCCCCTTTGGCCGTTATAAACGTCCCTACTTTCCCGCCCATGAAATGGCAGTGTTTGCAGAAAAAGCTCACCAAGCAGTATTTACCTGTTTGCCTTTTGAAAAGGTATTTAGCCGGGCCCGACAGGGAAATGTTATTTATTGCGATCCTCCCTATGCGCCGATTAGTAAAACGGCGTCTTTTACCAGTTACGCAGCCAATAGTTTTGGTGAATCAGCGCAAGATCAGTTAGCAATACTTGCGGTAAAAGCGGCTGCAAGAGGTATCCCTGTATTGATATCTAATCATGACGTCCCCTTAACCCGTAAACTCTATGAGCCAGCGCTGCTAAGCCAGATATCGGTAAAGCGTTCAATCAGTCAAAATGGAGCATTACGGAAACCGGCATCCGAATTGCTCGCACTATTCTCTCCTGCTACTAACTGAGTTCTTTGAAGTTTAGAGATAGTTTAACTAGTGATGGCCGCAACTAACGTTAATAGCCCGGTTACAAAAGCAGCCACAAAAACAACGCCCACGACTAAGTAAATCACTAACGAACCGTGTTCGAAATCTCGAGAGTAATTTTTATGAGATTGGACTCCCAAAGCGCTCGCTAATACGCTACTAATGACCTGTAATAGCTTTGGCTTAGCGGTGCTTTTCGCCTTATTCCCGTCCACTCGAAAAATCCGAATTGGCATCTCGATTGAGTAACTCTAGTAAATCAAGAAAATGAAATTGGTAGGTTTCGGGTTTACCGAAAAACCAGGAAAACCAGCTTACTTGCGCAGCAGTATCTACCGCACATTGATTATCAACATGGCTGGCAGGTAAACTTGCATTGAATTGTGTAGATGGCTGAAACTGACAAATAGGGTCAATTGGTACTGAATTGATAGATAAACCCATCCATAGCACGGCAGCTGTCCCGCCGAGCGTGAGTAAATATTTTGTTCTTCCTTTATTGAACATTTCACCACACCGCTTAAATTTTCACCTCATTATACGCTTTTGGCGCTAAGGAACAATAAATTCCATAGCATTATTTAGTTAATTTATCGCTACGCCAGTGGTAGCCTGGCGTAGAATTTTTATTTAGATTTGCGCATATTTAGAAGGATGTTGTCCAGTTCAATACTAATTTAACGTCATCGTCACCAGCTTCTTCGTCTGCTTTAGAGGCTGAAAAAGTGAAATCGCCTTTACTTATATCAACCTGAAAATGACCATAGTCGCTCTCACTACCAGCATCAAAGTCATAGTAGCCATACAGCACGCCTAAAGAAAAATGATTAGCAAGTTCCCACCCATAGGAAACGTTATAATACATATCACCCGTATCAAACAGCATTCCGTCGTCTACCTGGCTATTTACGGTATAGGCAACCCCATAACTAAAGCCCATATAACTGCCGTTAAAATACAGTTCACCAAAGTCGGAATCTGCATAATCGTCGTCGATATAAGCGTAATAAATGTAACCCACGTCGTAGCCGAACTTGCCAGCCTCGCCACTAAAGCCTAAATATAAATCTGTTTCCGTGGACCCGCCCATGCCCCAGTCGATTGTGCCTACCCAAGCTCCCGTGTAAAAGCCACTTTCGTTTGCATAATCCAGCCCCCCAAAAACTGAAGGGTTATCGTTACTTTGGGTAACTCCCCGCCAAAGATAATTACTGGTGACGCCAAAATTAGCCTCACTTTTAGCTAGCAACGCGCGGCTCTCCATCAGGGCTAGTATAGCTCCTAGCAGTAAAGTTGTGTTTTTTGCCAATTTCATGTGTTCTCCTTGGAAGTGTGAGTTCTTTATTAACAGTATTTTGTTCTGGCGCTTATGATTATGTTGAGCCGTAACGCAAAACTAATGCCGAATACTTTTTGTTGTTCTTCCACCACAAAAACGCATAGACTAACTCTTTGTTCTAAAACAATTTTAATTAACACTCTTTATATCTTGTTAGTCAAGATTGGCGCCGTTCAACGCTAAGTCTTGCACAATAAAATCGCACATTCCCCAAACTGGGGCGCTCTCTGTGCTTTTTTAAGGCAAGGGTTTCCGATACACTTCACTTTTCACTTTTTACTTTTTACTTTTCACTTTGCACTTTTCGCGGCTTAAACTATTGCAACGAATATTGGCTTTTCATATATAAGGGTAATCTTGTGACAACATATACCATTGCACCTTCGATATTGTCTGCCGACTTTGCTCGTCTTGGAGAAGATGTCGACAAAGTATTGGCTGCAGGCGCAGACATCATTCACTTTGATGTGATGGACAATCACTATGTACCTAATCTGACCTTTGGTTCAATGATTTGTAAAGCGCTAAGGGACTATGGAATTACCGCCCCTATTGATGTTCACTTAATGGTTAAGCCGGTCAATGAATTAATCGAACAATTCGCCGATGCCGGAGCGACTTACATTAGTTTTCACCCGGAGGCATCTGATCACATAGACCGTTCGTTACAACTAATTATTGATAAAGGTTGCAAACCAGGATTAGTATTCAACCCCGCGACACCATTGCATTATCTAGATCATGTGATGGACAAACTGCATCACATTCTTCTTATGTCGGTAAACCCTGGGTTCGGCGGGCAATCGTTTATTCCCTCAACCTTAGATAAGCTGCGTTTAGTTAAACAACGTATCATCGAAAGTGGCAAAGATATTCGAATTGAGATTGACGGCGGCGTAAAAGTCGATAATATTCGCGCCATTGCTGAAGCAGGCGCAGACATGTTTGTGGCAGGTTCTGCCATATTCAATCAACCAGATTACAAACAAGTCATTGATCAAATGCGGGCCGAACTTGCAGCCATTCAATCTTGCTAACTCAACATTTTTAGATAAGCAGAATTTCAGGTAATAAATATGACACAAAAACCAATTGTACTTAGCGGCTGTCAGCCATCAGGGCAACTCACCATCGGTAATTACATGGGTGCGCTAAAACAATGGGTTTCCATGCAGGATGATCACGATTGCCTATATATGTTGGTAGATCTTCATGCCATTACCGTTAGACAAGAACCTGAAGCGCTCAATGCAGCCTGCCTTGACGGACTAGCGCTTTATCTAGCCTGTGGTATCGACCCCCAGAAAAGTACTCTTTTTGTCCAGTCTCACGTACCCGAACATGCGCAACTCGCGTGGATATTGAATTGCTATACGCAAATGGGTGAGCTCAATCGCATGACTCAGTTTAAAGACAAGTCTGCGAAAAATGTCAGTAATATTAATGCTGGTCTTTTTACTTATCCTGCACTAATGGCCGGCGACATACTGCTTTATCAAGCAAATCAGGTTCCGGTAGGTGATGATCAAAAGCAACACCTTGAGCTAGCTCGGGATGTGGCTACCCGCATGAACAATATTTATGGGGAATTATTCACTATACCAGAGCCATTTATTCCAGAGTTTGGCGCACGGGTAATGAGCTTGCAAGAGCCTGAAAAGAAGATGTCAAAATCGGACAACAACCCCAATAACTTTATTGGCTTGTTGGAAGAACCCAAGAAGCTAACGAAAAAAATAAAACGTGCCGTAACAGACTCCGACGAGCAGGCGCGTATTTATTTTGATGTGCAAGAAAAACCTGGTGTATCCAATTTATTGTCACTTCTTTCGTGCGCTACCGGCCAGTCAATTTCAGAGCTTGTTCCTCAATATGAAGACAAGATGTACGGCCATCTAAAAGGCGATGTTGCTGAAGCTGTGGTCAATTTGTTAACGCCAATTCAGCAACGCTATCAAGAAATCCGCAATGATCGCAGTTACCTGGACGAGGTCATGCAAAAAGGGGCGCAAAAAGCCAAAGCGCGTGCCGCCCACACGCTCGAAAATGTGTATAAAGCATTGGGATTCATTGCTACACCACGCTAATTAACGTGCCAGGAATACAATCGTGTTGTTGCTAATTGATAATTACGACTCATTTACCCATAACCTGGCGCGCTACTTTTTTGAGCTGAACGTTGAGGTAAAAGTGGTGAGAAATGATGAGCTTACCCTTTTAGAAATAGAAAAACTCAACCCATCTCATATCGTGATTTCCCCCGGACCGTGTACACCTAATGAGGCGGGAATCAGTTTAGCTGTTATCGAACATTTCGCTGGGCAGATTCCCATTTTAGGCGTGTGCCTGGGGCATCAGGCTATCGGCCAGGCTTTCGGTGCGAAGGTTGTGCGCGCTCAGCAAGTGCTGCATGGCAAAGTCTCGGCAATATATCATCGTAGCAGCGGTATCATGACTAACCTTCCTAGCCCGTTCAATGCCACCCGTTATCATTCACTTGTATTGAATCCCGCTTCACTCCCAACGACGCTTCGTGTTGATGCTTGGAGTGAAAATAAAGATGGGATACGGGAAATTATGGCATTGGCGCATACCTCCCTGCCCATCTGGGGCGTACAGTTTCACCCTGAATCGCTGTTAACCGACCATGGGCATACCCTGTTAAATAACTACTTACAACTAGCTTAGCCTTATCGATTCACCGATTTAGAATGTTAAGTAAGTTAAATAAGCTAAACTTTATCTGTGTTTTACTGTTCACAGATAAAGACCGGTAATGATTGAACGACTAACGATGCATAGCGATTTTGGGAAAAAATCTGTTATCCAAAACGTATTATCTCACGCCGGGGTGGATGATCGTTTTGAAAATTTGCTCATCTCTCTTGAACGTGCACAAACTCTTGCAGGTAAAGTCACCCCCGGCGAAGTCAGTTACGAAGAGTCCGAACAAGCGGAAGCGAGACGCGAGCTACTTACCATCGAAAAAATTGCAATAAAAAACCAATCATTGCAAGAGCTTAGCCATGCAACGTTTAAAGGCGCTGTTAATCACGACTTTCACAGATTCCTTTTTTCGGCTATCCGCAAGAGAACAACGAATTTAAGTAAGGTGTGTACACAAAATCTGGGGTTTACTACCAACATTAAATTACTGCTGGAAATTTTGCACCTAGATAGTACTTCACTTACCAAGGTAGAAGAGCAGATAAAGACCCATCCGTGGTTAAGCTATGAAATCATGAAGGTAGTTAATCTTCCCCAATTGCGTAGAAAAGATGCAAAAGGAAATAGTATTCAAGTCGCGTCGATCAGAACGGCATTAAGTTATCTTGGATTGGAAAACTTAAAGCAAGTGGTTCCCTATATGATATTAAAACGCTCGTTGCCTCAAACCACCGATCCCTATCCCGACATTAAAAATCACTTATTCAATTTTGGTGTCTCTAGCGCCGTATGCGCTTCGCTAATCGCACCTTTACAGCGTTTAGATGCAAATGCCGCCTACCTCCTAGGCGCCACCCATGGCATCGGCCGATGCATATTAATCAAGTTGTATTTTCGTCTGTTTGAGTCTACCCGCAATGAACTGATGGAGCAGGCGATAAAAAAGAAACGGGTCGATATCCATAAAGTGCTAGGTAATATAAAACCTTCTCCAAACTACCTCATCGCTTTACAGCAGGAATTTGCAGACAGTGTTACAGTAGATCTACTGACGCACATATCGCCTCGTAAATTGCAATTGAGCCAGAGCTTACACTCACTGAGTACCAAAAATCCTTTACCTATGGGTCGAGTGCTTGCATGGGCAAGAGAATATGCTAAGGTCAGGATGCTACTTCAACATCGCTGTATCGATAGAAAGATGGTAAAAATACATTTGTTAAGTGTTGGTTTTCCACAGGAGGCGGTAGACATTTTAAATCACGCACAGGTGTCAGCGCCTCCATTTAGTCAGACTGCACGATACAATTAAAAAATTTATGGATAATCATTCAACGGTTATCTGTTCGTTAACCTGCAATCCTGAGAAGTACAGTCGGGTGGGATTGTTCTAGCTATACGCCTTTCAGGTGCCCTCAACAAGCTTTGCCTTTGCCATAGCAACCCCTATTTCGCTATAGAAATCCCGTTAAGTTAATGTGCGGCAAAATTGCCTCACGCCTAATTAGATAGTTATGCAGTTAAACTGCAAATTATGCCAAACCCCTTGAATATAAAGGGGTTCAGGTATATTAGAGGGGAGACTTCTGTTCAATTTGCTGGCATAATGCGCAATTAATTTGAACAACTCCGCATTCTCACTTGCAAGTTAAGCAGGGGTGAATGCCAGACTCAGAGGTAATTTAAATGAACGTTACTCGCGCAACTTTTGACGAGGTCATGGTACCTAACTATAACCCCGCTAGCATGGTGCCAGTTCGTGGCGAAGGATCACGGGTGTGGGATCAGGATGGTGCAGAGTACGTCGACTTTGCAGGTGGTATAGCCGTAAATGTGTTGGGCCACTGTCACCCTGAGTTAGTAAATACGTTAGAAGAACAAGGTCGCAAACTGTGGCATTTAAGTAATGTTTTCACTAACGAACCCGCCTTACGTTTAGCTAAGAAGCTAACCGATGCTACTTTTGCTGACCGTGTTTATTTTGCCAACTCTGGTGCAGAATCAAATGAAGCGGCATTAAAACTGGCGCGTCGTTATGCTTTGGATAAGTTTGGTGCAGAAAAAAATCAAATTATTGCCTTTAACAAAGGCTTCCATGGACGTACATTTTTTACTGTCACTGTCGGCGGCCAGGCAGCATATTCTGACGGCTTCGGTCCAAAACCCGGCGCTATTGAACATTGCGACTATAACGATTTAGCAGCTTTTGAAGCGCTCATCTCGGACAAAACCTGCGCCGTTATGATGGAACCTCTGCAAGGCGAAGGCGGCATTATTTCGCCAGAGCCTGAGTTTGTAAAAGGGGTTCGTGAACTTTGTGATAAGCAAAATGCTCTGTTAATTTTTGACGAAGTACAATCGGGTGTGGGTCGCACCGGTCACCTTTATGCTTATATGGATCTTGGTGTCACACCTGATATTTTGACAACGGCAAAGGCCCTTGGTGGTGGCTTCCCAATTGGCGCCATGCTAACGACTAAAGAAATCGCTGAGTCACTTAAACCAGGTACGCACGGAAGTACGTACGGCGGTAACCCATTGGCGTGTGCCGTAGCAGAAAAAGTAGTGGATATCGTCAATGACGAGGCGGTATTGAAAGGCGTGCTTGCTAAAGAAGAATTATTCCGTTCGTTACTGAATGACATCAACAAAAAATACCCGTTCTTTGAAGAAGTTCGTGGTAAAGGCCTGTTGCTCGGCTGTGCACTAAATGAAAAGTTCCATGGTAAAGCCCGTGATTTCTTAAACGCGGCGACGCAAGAAAAATTAATGTGCCTGGTCGCAGGTGCTAACGTTGTTCGTTTTGCTCCATCACTCGTTATCAGCGAAGAAGACATCAGAGAAGGTATGGCACGTTTTGAACGCGCCGTAGCTGCTGTTGTTAATGCTGATTAATACAACTGAAGTCGAGCAAGCGGACATGAGAATTATTCGCCCAATCACATCAGCTGATTATGATGCGCTATATGCCATCGCTGAAGAGTCAGGTATCGGTTTTACATCGTTACCTGTTTGTCAGGAATTATTGGAAAACAAAATAAAGCGTGCGGAAGATGCATTTGCATCAAACCCAACTGAACCTGGTGGTGAATCGTATCTATTCGTTATGGAAGATACCAATACCGGAGAAGTAGTTGGGACCACGGGTATTGAATCTGCGGTAGGGCTAGATGACGCTTTTTATCACTATCATCTGGGTAAGGTTGTGCATTCGTCTCGTGAGTTAGATATCCACAATACAGTAGATATTTTAACGCTTTGTAACGACTACACCGGCGTTACCGAAATATGTACCTTGTTCCTTCGTGAAAAGGCGCGCGGTGGTATTAGCGGGCGATTTCTGTCAAAGGTCCGTTTTTTATTCATGATGGAACACCGTGAGCGGTTTGCAGAAACGGTCATTGCTGAAATGCGGGGCGTGTGTGATGAAGACGGTGCTTCGCCATTCTGGGAATGGTTAGAAGAGCATTTTTTCTCAATGGACTTTCCCACCGCAGATTACCTTTCAGGCATTGGGAACAAAGAGTTCATTGCTGAACTGATGCCTAAGCACCCGGTGTATGTTAGCTTATTAAGTGAAAAAGCCCAGCAAGTGATAGGTCAAGTGCACGAGAAGACACGGCCGGCCTTACGCATGCTTGAAGAAGAAGGCTTTAGCTGTAGGGGTTATGTGGATATTTTTGATGCAGGCCCAACGGTAGAAGCAAACTTAAGCAGCATTCGCACCGCCTTAGCCAGTCGGAAAATGCCGGTTGTTATCGACGATCAAACAGCTGCTCAAGGGCAAACACACTATATTATTAATACTTCTGTGCAAAATTTCCGCGCAGTAGCAACTGAAATGGCAGTGAGTGAAGAACAGCAAGTGGTCGCTATCTCAAGACACACCGCTGCAATGTTAAATATCTGCGAAGGGGACGCAGTGCGCTTCGCCCCCGTTCAGTTCAGAGACTAATTACAGGAATTTACATGCAAACAACACACTATATTAATGGTGAGTGGTTAGCTGGCGAAGGCCACGACATTAAATCCATTGATCCAGCCAAAAACGAAGTTATCTGGGACGGCAAATCTGCCTCCTCCGCGCAAGTGGATGCCGCTATTCTAGCTGCTCGTAAGGCCTCAGTTGCCTGGGCAATGAAAACGCCTGAGGAACGTTTGGTGGTAATCAAACGTTTTGGTGAGCTATTAGAAAAGAATAAACCCCATTTAACCAAAGTCATTGCCAAAGAAACCGGCAAGCCTGAGTGGGAAACAGCCACCGAAGTAGGCGCGATGATGGGTAAAATTGGAATATCGGAGCGTGCGTATAATGAACGCACTGGTACGGTAGAAAACCCAATGCCAGTTGGGCAGGCGTTTATTCGCCACAAGCCTCACGGCGTGGTCGCTGTATTTGGCCCTTATAATTTCCCTGGCCATCTGCCAAATGGGCATATCGTTCCTGCGCTACTTGCTGGTAATACAGTGGTATTTAAACCATCAGATCTTACCCCTTTGGTTGCACAGGAAACGGTAAAACTATGGGACGAAGCAGGTTTACCGGCGGGTGTCCTTAACCTTGTTCAGGGTGAAGTTGAAACAGGTAAGGCGCTTGCTAGCCATGATGGTCTGGATGGATTGTTTTTCACGGGTAGTTCTCGGACCGGTAAATTACTGCACGAACAGTTCGCAGGGCATCCGGGTAAGATTCTTGCGCTTGAGATGGGCGGTAACAATCCACTTATCGTTAAAGATGTAGCAGATACTGATGCCGCTGTACACGATATCGTTCAATCTGCATTTGTCACCTCTGGTCAACGCTGCACGTGTGCACGTAAGCTCTTCGTGCCTGCGGGCGAAAAAGGAGATGCATTGGTTACCCGCTTAGTTGAAGTGACCAAGAACATCAAAGTGGGCGAATATGATGCGGCAGAACAGCCTTTCATGGGTGCGATGATTTCCGCAAATGCAGCGAGCATGATGGTTAGTGCCCAACAAGAATTGGAAAACTTAGGTGGAAATGTACTAGTTCGTATGGAACAGCAAGATACTGCCAAAGGTTTCGTAACCCCAGGTATTATTGATGTAACCTGTATGCTGGATAAAATGCCTGATGAAGAGCACTTTGGTCCATTGCTAAAAATCATTCGTTACGATGATTTTGATACAGCGATTAGTGAAGCAAATAATACGCGATTTGGCTTATCTGCGGGCTTTATCGGTGACAGTGAAGAAGATTATCGTTATTTCTTCGCCCGTATTCGTGCTGGCATTGTCAATTGGAACCGTCCTATTACAGGGGCAAGCAGCGCGGCGCCGTTTGGCGGTATAGGTGAAAGTGGCAACCATCGTGCCAGCGCGTACTATGCAGCGGACTACTGCGCCTACCCTGTAGCTTCAGTCGAGTTAGAGAAAGTGACGCTTCCGGGTCAGCTAAGCCCTGGCCTCTCACTATAACGCCTTAGCAGGACTTAATATTAATGCATACCAATATTGATACCTTGTATGACAACTTGTGGCAAGATTATGTTGCCATTACACCTTCTGCGCATAAAGTTCATGCACTGTTGAAACATGAAGAACATAGCAGCGAGATTGTGAACGATCATGTTGCGTTTCGTACTTTTAATCTGGAAAAGACGTCTTTAGACAAATTAGCCGCGCATTTTTTGGCGTTAGGTTATGCAGAAAAAGGTAGCTATGATTTTGAAGCGAAGAAATTAGACGCTCGCCACTTTGAACACCCGGATACAACCAAACCAAAGGTGTTCATCAGCGAATTACGCGTTCAAGATCTCACTGAACAATCACAGGCCATCATTAATAAGCTGGTTGCGCAAATGGATGCGCAAGCTGTGAAAAATGAAGATTTTCTTTATTCAGGCCGCCATTGGGAACTGACTAAAGAAGAGTATGAAACCCTGCTTGAAGAATCTGAATACGCGGCCTGGTTAGCTGCGTGGGGTTTCCGCGCCAATCATTTTACTGTTAGTGTAAATCATTTGCATCACATTGATACGTTAGCGGAAGTGAACGCTGAACTAAAAGAAGCAGGCTTCCCCCTAAATACAGTAGGTGGAGAGATTAAAGGCGGTGAAAGTGTATTCTTAGCACAATCATCGATTATGGCTGACCGCCAAGTAGTTCAATTCGGCAGCGAAGAGAAAGAAATTCCAAGCTGTTTCTACGAATTTGCCCAACGTTACAACATGCCCAACGGCGAGTTGTATCAAGGTTTTGTAGCCGAATCAGCTGACAAGATATTCGAAAGTACAAACTCAAAATAATCTAAAAGGCTCCGCGAGGAGCCTTTTTTATTTATGAATCGATTTTTTTCGCTCTGACAACTCTACCTTATTCCTTAGACGCTAACATTTTTGGCCTTGTTAAAACACACCACTAGCCAGTATATTAAACATACGAGCTAAAAGGATGGTCATGCGCCGGGCGCTCACTGTTTTGTATGTTTCATTATTTTATATCCATAGACTGGGTAATATTAGCCCAGTCTATGGATATAAGCGTGTTGGTTGAAGAGCAGAAAATTGCACAATAGAGCCAATTGAGTGTACTGCAAATACCATTTTGCTTAATAACTCCCAGGCATGCTAATCGATAGATTTATTTTTATGTAGATGACGTTGCCTGAACGCGTAATGCCTATGCAACTCAATGGTTAAAGAGCGTTTCAACAACGCTGATATAACTCTAAAGTTGGGTAAATATAACTAAGCAAGTGACCGCTATGAAATTATTTATACTATTTCAAATAATAGTGGCGCATTGGTTGAAAGTAAGCTTAAGTCATCGGATTAGCATTACTTAAGCGTATTTAAGTTCGGCGCAATATGGAATTATATTAATGATGAAAACATACCACGGCGGCTGCCACTGCAAACGGGTTCAATTCGACGTTACCTGTGAACAAAAAGTCGATGTTGACGCATGTAACTGCTCTATTTGTCAGAAAACAGGTTTTCTACATCTAATCGTTCCTATTAACCAATTTAAATTGAACACGAGTTGGGATAATTTAAACTGCTACACCTTTAATACGCATGTCGCTAAACATTATTTTTGTAATTACTGTGGAATCAAATCGTTTTATATTCCGCGTTCAAACCCTAATGGAATTAGTGTTAATGCACGCTGTTTAGAAGGCGAGCCCCCCGAATTTGCTATTAGCGAATTCAATGGGCAGGAATGGGAAAAACATGCGCATAAACTAGCGCACAAAGCATAACAAAATGTAATAAAGGAAATTAAATGCATACACCCGAAAAGGAAAAAATGAATGATATACAAGCAGTACGTCGGTTTATCGAACAAAATGGGTTTGCGCTGCTGGCATCGCCTACTTTAGACGCTACCCATTTACCACTGCAAATTGCACCGGAAGAAGGAAAGCTTGGAACGCTATATGGACATATTTCAAGGGCGAATATACAAAGCAAATTTGGTGATGGTGACGAAGTACTCGCCGTATTTACCGGTCCGCATAGTTATATTTCCCCTACTTGGTATGATGCTTCACCAGTCGCTGTACCCACCTGGAACTACGCCGCAGTGCATTGTCTTGGCCACCTTAAGCAATTACACGAAGAAGAGACGCTGCGCCAGGTGAAACAATTGATTGCACAGTATGAGCCTAGGTTACTCAATGACCATGAACGTATGCCTGAACACTATATACAAGGTTTATTAAAAGGCATTATTGGCTTCAAAATAATTATTAGTCGTATTGACGCCCGAGAGAAGCTAGGTCAACACAGGAATCAAGCAGACCAAGCCGGTGTGTTTCGTTCGCTTCGAATGAGTAACAATAGTGACGCTACAGCTTTGGCTAACTATATGAGCGAGCGAAACGTAGGCACGGGCGAGGATTAAATGAAGACGATTGGCTTGATAGGAGGAATGAGCTGGGAAAGTACCGCCAGTTACTACCGGTTAATCAACACTTTGGTCAAACAAAAACTGGGCGGCTTACATTCAGCACAGATTGTTGTGGTCAGTGTTGACTTTGCTGTAATTGAGTCGTGTCAGCAAAAGGGTGATTGGGAAAAAGCAGGAGGATTACTCGCTAAAGCGGCTCAACAAATTCAAGCTGCAGGGGCTGATTTCCTGATTCTTTGCACTAATACAATGCATTGTGTATCAGCAGCCATAGAAGACGCCGTATCTATTCCCATGTTACATATTGCCGATGCCACCGGTATCAAGCTTAAAAAGCAAGGACTCACCACTGTAGGTTTATTGGGAACAGCATTCACTATGCAACAACCGTTTTATAAAGACCGACTAAAAAATCAGTTTGGCCTTGATGTGCTCATTCCCAACGCGCGTGATCAAGAATTGGTTCACCGCGTAATTTTTAATGAGCTATGTCAGGGGAAATTCAATAACCAATCTAAGCAATCCTATCTACGTATTCTCGAACAACTTCATCAAGAGGGGGCTGAAGGAATTATCTTAGGTTGCACTGAAATTGGTCTGTTAATTGAGCAGGAGGACACCGAAGTACCATTATTTGATACCGCACAACTTCACGCGGAATTTGCTGTTGATGAGGCCCTAAAGAAAGTTTAACAATCCTTTTCGCTTTCCTTCCTTATTCAAAACGCATTTTTTATGCGTACAGATATAAAATTCATTTTTAAAAGCCGTATGTAAGCTGATTTGTTTGAAGGCTCATATGTAAATACTAAAAGTTGCTACTGCACGGCAATTATTAACTCCCCACAAAAGCGTCAATTCGCGCATTCTTTCTCGTTTGTTGAAGGTGATATTCGCCGATAGCGTAAGTCCTTAAGTCACATAATTAAGATTTACTACTATGTTCATGTTCCATAGGGCGAAACATGTAAATCCTATTTTTTACTCGTTTTCACCTTGGTGTGATTAAGAAATTTTTACCAATATTCATGCATGTCAGTTTTCTATACACCAAGATTGACCGCAAAACAGGGGCGTAAACCTTAGTACGTCACACAGTTAAAGCATTTATGCGCAGCGATACCCTACGTCCTGATGATTTTAATGTCAGTTTTTTTTACAAAAAAGCAACATGCGATTTTGTTCAGATTTTAACCACCTTAAAAATAAGGGATAAATTTCATGGCATAAATGATGCTCTATGATTAAAAACTAAGCAACATTAAAGTTTTGCAGTAGATCGTTTAAGTAATTATAAGAATTAACGTTGGAACTAGAATCAGACGGGACAGGAGATAGGAATGAATTCTAAATTTACTAAATTAATTGGCGCTGTAGGTATTTTGTTGTGCGCCGGACACGCAGGTGCAAGCGCTATTATCACTGACGGCAATATTTCACTCGGTGTTGATGATTTCGGCCAGCTCAACATAGGTGGAGGCGTTGCTGACGTAGCGGGTGAAACATTTGTCGGCATGCGTTACATTGATACAGCGACAGGTTCTCAATATGAATCAACCTCCCATGGCTGTTATTGCGAAGGCTGGGGTGTAGGTATTGTTGAAACAAGCGAATCTGGCTTTATCAATAATTCCGCGGGTGGGGGTGGTTTAGTACTTGACAGTTTTGTTTCAACTGCTACTACCGCTACTTCTGTTGTATCAAGCGCTAGTCTGCAGGTTACTCATGCTTTCGAATTGGCAACTGAAACAGACAATCTATATCGCGTTACCGTGTCAATTGAAAATACGACGGCGACGGATATTGACAACCTGCGATATCGCAGAACCTTTGATTGGGACACCTCACCGACGCCATTTAATGAGTTTGTCACAATAGGTGGCACTGCCGCCGCGACATCTGTTATTGGTGCTACTGATGATGGTTTCTGTAGTTCCGACCCCTTCAGTTTTTGCGGTACAATAGAAGCGGGTGCTAGCGGTGATTTTGATGCGTCAGGGCCCAATGACCATGGCGCTAACTTTGATTTTGACTTCGGTGCGTTAGCGGCGGGCGACACGTTTGAGTTCGAAATCTTTTACGGTGGTGCAATTGGGGAAGCGGCTGCATTGACTTCACTCGGTTTAGTAGGCGCAGAGGCCTACTCGTTCGGTTGGTCTGGTGACGATACCAATCAAGATGGCTTTATTGATGAAACTACTGACTTGGCACCTACTTTCATTTTCGGTTTTGCAGGTGTTGGAGGAGTATCTTTACCCCCTCATTCTGATGTAGACGAACCAGCCGTTTTTGCTATGTTCGGTCTCGCTGCGTTTGTATTAATGAGACTTCGTCGTAAAGCTTAAACTCGACAGTTGCCAATTAAACTCAACAGCAATAAGCCGGCATACCCCGGCTTATTGCTGTTTTTTTGTATTAAAAATATTCTATATTTAGCAATGTGATATTTTATTAAAATAAGGATTCGTTATGTGTCGAGAAGTGATTTTAAAACTATGTCTGACAGTGTTAACGATAGCCATGGGTATAACAGCCGCCGCGGCGCAAACTCACTCGCAAAAGCAAGATTGGACAGTGGTGTGTGACGATGAATGTGTTGCGACCCAACAACTTGAAAACCCTAAAAATAAACTTAAATTTACAGCAGTGATCAGCGCCATTAAAAATAATAATCAGGTTGTGCTTAGGGTAATCTTCCCTCTTGGCGTTTATCTACCGCCCGGCATAGCTTTTAAAATAGGCGAATATGAACAAACACACCCAATGACGGTGTGCATGAAAAATGGATGCTCAGTTATGGCCCCGCTTACAGATGAATTAGAAAAGCACATGCGTGCTCAGGATACTTTGCTCATTCGATATTTTTCTACGCAAGATCAGGAAAATGAAATAAGTCTTTCAATGAAAGGTATCGCCAATACATTGGATATGTTGAAGTAACAATTACCTCAGATGCAGGCGGCATTCGCCACCATGACGGGATACGCTGCCAACGAAGAAAGTACTTCGTCACCCCGGAAGGGCGAAAAAAGTACTTCGTCATCCCGGAAGCGCGAAAAAAAAGTACTTCGTCATCCCGGAAGGGCGAAAAAAAGTACTTCGTCATCCCGGAAGGGCGACGCCCTATCCGGGACCTCCAAAAACAACACTTTACTTTTGCATCAACTAAGCGAGTTAGGAGATGACGGCATTCGCCACCATGACGGGATACGCTGCCCACGAAGAAAGTACCCCGTCGTCCCGGAAGGGCGAAAAAAGTACTTCGTCATCCCGGAAGGGCAAAGCCCTATCCGGGACCTCCAAAAACAACACTTTATCTTTGCATCAACTAAGCGAGTTAGGAGATGGCGGCATTCGCCACCATGACGGGATACGCTGCCAACGAAGAAAGTACCCCGTCGTCCCGGAAGGGCGAAAAAAGTACTTCGTCATCCCGGAAGGGCGACGCCCTATCCGGGACCTCCAAAAACAACACTTTACTTTTGCATCAACTAAGCGAGTTAGGAGATGGCGGCATTCGCCACCATGACGGGATACGCTGCCCACGAAGAAAGTACCCCATCGTCCCGGAAGGGCGAAAAAAGTACTTCCTCATCCCGGAAGGGCGAAAAAAAATACTTCGTCATCCCGGAAGGGCAAAGCCCTATCCGGGACCTCCAAAAACAACACTTTACCTTTGCATCAACTAAGCGAGTTAGGAGATGGCGGCATTCGCCACCATACCGCTTTTCGATACCACACAAATTCATACCAAATACGCCGTAAAAGAGGCGCTTAAATAAAACCGCTCACCCCTACTCGTTAAATCAAATTTTGTCTCTCTATTCTATTGCAAGCGTTCTTTTTTTATTCTAAACCTAAAGAGTACGAAAGAATCGTAAGGCAAAAAGAACGCATGAACCTGAATCTAATTATTACTTCTGTCGCCGTAATGTGTGTGCTTACAGTGAGGGCAGAAGATGATAACGTGCAACATCACACTAAATTCACCAAACTAGGTGAAGGAAAAATCACGCAATACGTTGGTCGTGATATTCATCACCATGTTCGAGCGGGCGACTTAGAAAGTAAAATCGCTTTATTTGAAGAAACCTTGCCACCAAAATCATTAGGCGCCCCACCTCATCGGCACGATAATGAAGACGAAATCTTTATCGTACTAAAAGGAACAGTTCACTTTTTAAATAAAGACAAAGAGATAAAAGGTGATGCCGGTACTATCGCCGCTTTGCCCCGCGGGCATCTGCATGGATTCTGGAATCCGTATGATGAGCCAGCTCATCTGTTAGTCGTAGTGACCCCTGGCCATTTCGAGAAGTTTTTCGAAGCCGTAGAAACCGCCATGCAGAACGCTCCTAACGCAACACCAGAACAAATCGGAGCTATCATTGCTCAGGAAACAGCAAACATGAATGTTCACGTAGATATGAGCAAGCTGCCAGCGTCCGCGAGAGAGCTTTTAGCGCCCTCAGAAAATTGACTTGTTATCAAAACTCACGGGGACCCCACCGCAATATCAGCCTATGCGGGGTATTAATATCTACTAGCCAATAATTACAAACTATATGGCTATTGCTCTCACTGCAGCCTCAATAGTTCGTCCACTCTCAATGTTTTTGAAGGTTTTGCATGAGCTAATATACATTGACGTTAGTGGTATCACACTCAGGATATCCCGTTGGATTTGTAAGGAGGCATTGTGTTTTGTAAGCCTCACTTCAGTGGAAAAAAAGGTTTTCGTTATGGGATGTGAAATTTAGGGCGCACCGATTTAAGAAATTACTAACCTGCTGTTCGGTATACAAATCGCCTTTCCCCGGCTGGTTGTGCGCCAAAGGAGGAAACACACCATAGCCACTTAACAAGCAATTCCACGATACAGCGTCGAAATGGTGCTGTATCTGTTGGCGCTGTACTTCAGCCTCTAAATCCCCTTTTTTAAACCATGTATCCAGTATGCCTGCAAGAGAAGCAGAAATGGTATTAATATCCCTACCTGCCCGCCAATATTCTGAGTCGTGACGGCTGTTAAGTTTATAATGCGCCACAATGTAATCTCTGACTCGTTCAAAACGGTGGGTAATCGAATGGTTAAATTCAGGTTGTTTGCTGTCGTCCAGATAGTTTCCCTTCACATTGGTTAAGAATGATTCCAACGTTATTTGTACGAGATGCAATGCGGTGGCCTCCAATGGTTCGATGAATCCTTGCGATAAACCGACGGCCAGACAGTTTTTTACCCAGTGGCGCTCACGTTGACCTACGCGCATGGAGAGTTTCCTTGCTTCAACATCTGCGTCGAGTAAGCCTAAATGACGTCTTAGTTCAGTTTCTGCTGAATCATGATCGGTGAAATCTGAACTGTAAACATAGCCGTTACCATTTCGATTAATTAACGGGATCTTCCAACACCACCCATTACTTAACGCCGTTGCTAGCGTTTCCGGTTTAAAAGAATCCATTTGTGGGGTGGGCATAACGACTGCGCTGTCGTTAAACAAGTTTTGTTTAAAGCTAGTAAACGGTTCGTTCAACGTTTGACCTATTAATAGCCCTCTGAAGCCACTCGCATCAATAAAGAAATCAGCGTGTACGGGTTCACCGCTATCCAAAATCACACTATCTATATCACCTGATTCATCAACTTTCACCTCGACAACTTTGGCTTGTTTGTGAACAACGCCCTGCCCCTTAGCGTGTTTAGAAAGAAAGTTGGCAAGCAACATCGCATCAAAATGATATCCATATTCTATAATAAACGGAAAATTCTCGGGTGTAGTTGGCCCTTTACCTTGATTACTTAGCACGCCGTTTATTAAGAAATCTTCGGGCTTTGTATGGGTATCTAACCCTAACCGCCGAGTGCGGCTATTGACCAGAAATGCGCGTTTAGTAAACGTATCTACCTGAGACGTAAAAGGGTGACAGTATTCGTCAATACCGTTGCCGGGGCTCCAGTCGCGAAACCGTATATTTAATTTATAAGTGGCATTACATTGGGGCATCCATTGCGAATCGGCGATACCAAGGGTAGCAAAAAAACGCTTTAAAGTGGGCGTAGAGCCTTCTCCCACCCCGATTGTATTAATATCGGGAGACTCTATCAGGCTGACGGTGACATTGGCCTGATTAAGCCGATGCGCTAGCAAATTAGCGGCTATCCAACCGGCGGTGCCGCCGCCAACAATAACGACGTGCTTCAATTCTTTCATCTTATAACCGACAGAATTTTTTTAAGAAATCATCATGGGAGGGTAATTGAGCGATGGGCTCGTCCTTTATTCGCTTTATGCTCGCCAATGTGCCAAATAATTTTTCTTCACTAAATGAACCGGCTATAGGATGGTGGTCTTTTGGGTTAATGCCCTGCCCCAGCATGACTTGTAGCCAGGAAGTTTCAAGAAATAAGTCATCTTGTTCTCTGAAAAGCTGGCCATTTTGCCGAAACAATTCAATTTTTTGGGTTAGTGAATCTGGCACGGGAAGATTGCGCATGTCACGCCAGAAGCGTGAATCAACCCTCTCATTAACGTGATAGTGAAGAATCAGAAAGTCTCGTATTTGTTCAAACTCAAGTTTAGATTGTTTGTTGTACTCTGCGATTTGACTATGATTCACTCCATGGTGGGGGAACATTCGCGCGAGTCTTACAATCGCTGACTGAATAAGATGTATACTTGTTGATTCTAATGGTTCAAGAAAACCCGACGATAACCCTACCGCTATCACATTGCGATCCCACTGCTTGCGTCTACGGCCTGTTCGAAAACGAATAACCTTAGGGTCCGCTAATGGTTTTGTGTCTAAATTGGCCATTAATGTATGATGTGCTTCATCATCGCTGCAATAACTGCTACTATACACTAGGCCATTGCCGTTTCGATGCTGAAGAGGTATACGCCACTGCCAGCCTGATGCATGTGCTATTGAACGGGTGTAAGGTAAAGTATGCTCAAGTCGTTCTGAAGGTACCGCTATGGCGCTATCGCAAGGTAAAAAGTGGCTCCAGTCATCAAATCCAGTACCGAGCTGCTCTTGAATTAGCAGTGCTTTGAAACCGCTACAATCAATGAATAAGTCACCATCGATACGTTGACCATCTTCCAGTTCAAGGGATTTGATAAACCCAGTTTGCGTATGCTGCTGCACCGTCTTAACCAACCCTTCCGTTCTTTTAACCCCCATCATTTCACTTAAATCACGTAAATAGGCGGCATATAGACTTGCATCAAAATGGTAAGCATAGGGTAAATCGAGAATAGGATCTTTCGCATTTATTTGCGCAAACTTGCCTTCCTTCGCGCATAGGTAATTCAGATCGTAATCCCATATATTAAGCTTATGTCCCATAGCTTGTGCGCGATGAACAAGATGGTGAAAGTGGCAAAACGCCATACTTTTACCTGGCACCCCAAAAGTATGAAAATAAGATTCGCCTTGAACGCGCCAGTTTTCAAACTTTATTGCCAACTTAATTGAGCCTTTGGTTTTTTTAAGAAAATCCGACTCATTAATGCCCAAAACGGAATTGACGATTTTTATTGGCGGTATCGTCGCTTCTCCCACTCCTATCGGACCAATAGCGTCGGATTCAACTAACTCGATATCGATGGCCGAGCCGATGATTTTTTTCAACAATGCGGCCGACATCCAGCCGGCGGTCCCGCCTCCAAGGATGACTACTTTTTTAATTAACTCGTTCATTGCGCTTATTAGTTGCCGTTGTAGAAGGGTTATATTAACAAGACTTAAGAGTATTGGAGAAAGAAATATAAAACAGATAAAAGCGGCATTCAGAAGGACTGAATACCGCTTTTTTTTAGCGTAAGGTTAGAATGAGTAGTTAAAACCTAATAGGAAGTTACGACCAAAAGATTGGTATTGCGTAACTTGACGAGAATCGGTCCCTGAAGTTTGGATCGTTTCTTCGTCGGTTAGGTTCTGACCCTGAAGGGTAATACGTAATCCTTCCAGATACTCAATTCCCGACTCGCTGAAGTCATAACCAATTTGCGCATCGACTAATTCTGCACCCTGGTTGGTGGCGCCAACAAGTGACAAGCTTATCCCTCGTGTTTCTGACAAGAATTCGCTGCGTTTGGTGGCCGCTATACGAATCTCAAAGCCACTGTTTTCATAATACGCAGTCAAACTGTAAGATTCTTCAGATAAACCAGGAATCCGCGCGTCGTCTGGGTTCTCAAATTCACCATCAAACATACCGTCAAGGAAAGTTGCACTTGCCACTAGGCCAAATCCATCTAGTGATTCATGCACCATACCAAATGGTAAACTGCCTTGAAGTTCCCAGCCTCTTACAAAGCCTGTTAAACCATCAGCACGTGAGGTAACCGGGCCTTCGAAAACGGTCGGTGGAACCGGACCATCATTCACCCCATCGCCATCTAAATCGTGATTACCTGATGACTGGTGGTATCCCGGAATATAGAATTCAGAAAAGTCCTGAACAATACTGACTGATTCATGCCAGTTCTTAAGGTCTTTATAGAAGAAAGCCACAGCCATATAGCCTTCGTCTTCAAAGTAATGCTCATATGACAAATCAAATTGATTCGCTTCGATTGGCTTAAGATTTGGGCTACCTGTGCTACCAGACCAAGGTCCGGTAGCTGGGGTGGTACCAAATACACCAGAATCGTTAAAGTCAAAGCTAACTGTATTATTCGGGCGCATATCGTCCATACGAGGACGCGTTAGCACTTTTGACAAGCCTGTTTTAATGAATTGTCTTTCAGCCACTTCTAAGCTTAAGTTCAATGTGGGCAGTACATCTGTGTAATCATCGCCTCCTGAGACTGGCGTGGCTAACACATAGCGATCGGGTCCGGTATAAGAGTCGAAACCAAGTGCCTGTTGATCGGCACTCACCACCTGCACGCCAACATTACCGCGCAAGAACATGCCACCCACTTCAGTATCAATGTCTAATTTGGCGAAAAGTGTGACTAACTCTTCTTCTACCGTATAGGTATCGCCCAAACGACCTGTTTCCAAATCTTCAGCTGGTGTCGAAATATAGTAACCACTGTTGTAAAGGCCCAAACTGTCATACGCGATAACACCGTTGATGCCAATAAAGCTTAAATCTGCCGATCCCAATACGTCAGTCGCATCTGAAACCAATTCAGCATCTGGCCATACAGGAGCGGTTAGATAAGCGCCGTTGTTATCTTTAGACATTGTGCGATCATTGTAAGCAATCCCTGCATTTAATTTCGAGAAAATGCCCCACTCGACAAAGCCATGTACTTCAAAGCGAACCGCATCTAATTCTTCAGTAAAAGAGGGGTTATTTACGAAACCATCTTGTGCTGTATTTGGCGCAAAATCAGGATTGCCGTTAAAGCGCGCTACTGGATCTAAACTTCCACCCCAAGCTTGTGGACCAGCGAGTTTAATTAAAGAAGGGTCGGTATAATCTACCGGTGCTATTGATGGGTGATCACTATACATCGCGCCGGTCGGTGTCATTCTCCAAGAACGTGCAGCAGTAGGTCTATCGCCGGAGCCTGGACGGCCTACACCTGAATAACTTTCAATATTGGTGATCAACTTATCCACTTCACCAGTCGAAATATCAACTTCGGCAGTCCAATCAGTATTAATTTCATATTCCAGGTTCAAACCAAAAGTGGTAAGTTCCGCTTCTTTACTTTCAGCGTCGTTACGAATAACAGAATGAAAACCCTTTGTTGTTCCGGCTAAAACCAAGTCATCTTCGACTTCAGTAACGGTGTAGTTGTCCGGCGCCCAAGAAACTATGGCCTCTTCGATTCCACGAAACACTTTATCTTCCTGGAAGTCGATATAAAGGGCGTCTAATTGGATGTTGAGCTTGTCTGTCGGCTGCCATTCAACCACAAGGGCTACCGAATCACGTTCCATCATTGCGGAACGAACGAACGAATCATGTCCGCCTAAAACGGTTGTATTTTCTGTAATATTGCCTGGGCCATCGACGCCAGATGCAACCGTATCATAACCCCAACCACGGAATTGTTGCTCCTGACTTGGGGATTCCATTGATGCTAGTGTTAACGCAACGCCCAACGTGTCGTCGGCAAAAGAATCGACAAAGCTGAACGCCAAACGGTGCCCATTATCGTCAAAATCGGGGTTGCCAGAATCTTGACCATTTTGCTCGTAGGTTCCATTAAAGGTAATCGTTCTTTCTTTACCCAGTGGACTAATCGTTTGTAAATCAACCGTTCCGCCAAGACCTTGTACTATCAGGCCTGCTTCAGGCGTTTTATAAACGAGCACATCTGACACTATTTCCGATGGGTACAAATCATATTCCACCCCGCGGTTATCACCCATGCCCAGTAGTTCACGACCGTTCAATGATGTGCCTACATAGTTTTCGTTGAAACCACGAACTGATAACCCGCTGGTTCTACCGTTTCTTCTCTCACCTGCTAAACCTGGTAAGCGACCTAGAGATTCGGCAATACTTGTATCGGGAAGTTTACCGATATCCTCTGCTGACAATGCTTCAACAATCGACGTATTATCCATCTTGATCGCTTGTGCTCTTTGCAGGGAACCACGAATACCTGATACCACAATAACTTCGGTTGTTTCATCTGTGGGCTGGTCAGCGGCGCTCTCCTGTGCCATTAGATTGGGGGTGACCCCAATCACCAGACCGCTTGACAGCATTGCGGCCTTTATAAGGTTAATCTTAAAGTTTTTCATGTGTTTCCCCTAAAGTCAGTCAGAGTGCTCTAGATCAATTTGTTTTAACGGATTAGTAACACTTTTTTCGTTCTTAGCGGATTCTACTGCCATCGTCACTTACTGCTCAACCATGTGCATACGTATTCAATGGTCAACGATGAACTTTTTGTTAACATTTCAAACATTACTGCAACAAAAACATTGAACATCCAGTAGATAGAAACCATATCTATAACAATAAGTTAAGATAAATGTGTACCTATTTTGGAATCATATATGCGGGGCTTCATATCTGTAATTTAATTACATATGAAAAAAATATACGTATTATTTACAAATTCTTGCCAGGCTGCATGGCATATGACTACATTTCAACCAATAAACGTAGTTTACTTTCACAAACAGTTGGTTCTCCTTCATAATGTGCGTACGTTGGGTCACATATAACTATGAAATACACAATTACTAATCGCCGTAGCTTGTCACTCTATGCATTTGCCAATGCATATCGGTCTTTTTCCATACCGTGGTGAAACCAAATGTCCCACAATCTTCTTTGCCGTTTTCTTCATGACAGAAAGTATGCTCGCCAATCTGAATGGCGCCAAAATCCTTTACCGGATAAACCTTATGCGTTGTCCTATCGAGCGTGCGCACTAACTCGAGTTTTCTTTCACAGTTATTCGCGTAGCTTGCATGGTTTCTTCATACCCTTTTAGCCCCGTAATATCGAGATAAAACTCCAATTCAAAACTAAACATTTTTCCCATTGTTTTTAAATCACAATGATCGAAAGCGGTATAAAGGTTTCATCTGCATGCAGGATTTGCCGTTCTATATTGTCGCCTGCTGAAAAAGCGTCATCGGTAAACGCAATGAACCGGAAACAGAGAACAGCTACGTATATTTTGTGTATATTATGCATGGTATAACGTGAACCTATTGATAGGAGATGGGTTGAATTAAGTTATTTAACAAGCCGGAATTACGCACTTTTACTATAGTGACATTATCGATTCCGATTCACTTAAAGCTAAATGCAAACTAATTTACCGGCGTTGGTGTGAGAGGCGTTAGCGTTTTTGATGTTTCTGAATAAACTGATCGTAGGGCATGGGTTGTTCATAATAAAACCCTTGGACCTGACTTACGTTTGCCTCTTTTAACAAAGGTAAATACTCAGGGTGTTCTACCCCTTCCGCCACCACATCAAGCTGTAGAGAGTGCAACATAGCTACTATCCCCTGAAACAGCGAAAGTGCCTTATTGTCAGTATGTATGTCAGTGATAAGACTGCGATCTAACTTAACCACCTCAAAGTTAAAGCTGCGCAAATAACTCAGTGAAGAAAAGCCTGAGCCGAAATCATCCAAGGCCAATCTGAACCCGGCTGTTCTTAAAGCATTAAGAGAGCGTAGTGCGTTTTTATGATCGCGAATAAAAATAGACTCGGTCAATTCCAATTCAATTAAATGGGGGGAGATATTATTTGCGGCGCAAATTTTCTTGGCGAGTTGTGCAAAATTCTTGTCCAATATTTGATTGGCGCTGACGTTTACAGACAAAGGGATCAACATTCCTTGCGTCTCCATCATTGATATATAATCGCATGCCGCTTCCAGTGCGAGAATACCTATATTTTTATCAAGTTGATGTGTCTCTGCTAAGGGAATGAACACCGCTGGGGCGACCGTACCTGAAATAGACGAACGCCACCGACAAAGCAATTCGCCCCCACGTAATATCCCATCAACACTGAACTTACCTTGAACGTAAAAATCCAATCCACCATGGTTAATTGAACGCCGTAAGTCAGCCACCATACTAACCCGCTCTTTCATACTCTCAAGCAAGCCGTGTTGATAAAGATATACCCGCCCTTTACCTGTCGTTTTTGCCTGGTACATGGCTGCGTCGGCATTTTGCAGCACTTCATCTATGGTGTCACCATGCATTGGGTAGTTAGCTAGCCCGATACTGGCAGAAAGGTTTAGTTCTGCTTCAGTCGTCATCATTGTATCGGCTTCAATATTTTTGATGAGGGCATAGCCCGCTTTTTTAACTTCGTCTAGGGTTACGTTAGTGAGTACAACAACAAACTCATCCCCTCCCCAGCGGGAAATAATAGTATTTCGCCAAAACGATTATGTAAAACTAAAGCAACCCGTTTTAAACACGCATCGCCTTGTTCATGGCCCGCGGTATCATTAATTTGTTTAAACCCGTCCAGGTCAATAAACATCATGGTGAATGTTTGTTTCGCTTCTGAATATTGCGTTAGCACCTCTCGCAAACCATTGCGGTTTTTAAGACCGGTCAAATCGTCATGCATGGCCATTTGGCGTAAACGGTCTTCGTTTATTTTGCGCTCACTGATATTACGCATAGTGGCGATAAAATAAGGCGATGATTGATACTGGGTTTCAAACAACGCAATGGAGATATCGACGGGGATCAAGCGCCCGTCAAAGGTATGCAACGCGCTTTCGAACCTGAGTTGCCGACGCTCTGATAATAACTTGAGCTCTTTGCTGGCCTCCGGTAATAGCTTATTTAGGCTTTGCCCGAAGCTTTTCTTTTTGTTCGGTAATCGCATTAATCGCGCAAACGCGGTATTACATTCGCTGATAGCCAGGTTGGATGAAAGCACCAGCATGGGTTCTCGAGAACTGGAAAAAGCGGATGCCATTAATTGAAAAGACTGCTCTGCTTTTCTTTCCTGCGTGATATCTCGCGTAGTGCCGACAATATGTAAGGCGGTCCCTGCATCGTTTCTTTCCAGCACCCGTCCTCGAAGGCGCATCCACTGATAAGTCTCATTACGCTTAAAACGAAATGCCACTTCTATTCTGTCGCTACCGCTTAACGAAGCGAGCGTCCAGTGAAACTCCAAACTACTTAAATCGTCTTTGTGAACAAAGCGCAATAATGAAAGCGTATTACCTTTCCACTGAAATTCTTGCCCTCGCTCTAAACCGAAACTTTTCAGTTCAAACTGATCATTTTGAGCATGCCATTCCCAAAATGATTCTTGTGAGGCCCACAGGGCCAGTTCCAGCTTCTTTTGTAACTGCTGGGTCGTTTGTAAGGTATTGTATAGCTCAAGACTTTTGTCGTTTAATAAGCGTTCGGCCTCAGTTCTGGCCAACCTTTCGCGACTAACCCTCTTCTCAAGTCTGGCTAACTTTTTCAACAGTTCTTGATGTTCTGACACTAGGCCTCCAGCGTTATAGTAAACAGATAAGTGTGCGGCTCATCTAGCTTGACCACTTCGCGCCGGATTTTGTTTTCAAAGTGATCCGCAGCACCATCCATCAAGCCTTCTGCTAACGTGTAAAGCTCGCGGGTGGAATGGTATTTTAACGCTATACTGGTTTCAGTCCTGGTAAGCACTGAAAATTGAGGTAAGTCTGCATCAGGATAAAGTTTGCTCACCTGCACATGAATATCATCGTCAAGGCAATTCAACACATCCAGAATATTGTGACGCCCCGCTAACACCTGGCTATGGGTTAGAGCGAGTTTACCGAATAGATAATAACCAAAATCGTAGAGAAGCTTATTGGCGGGAGTGTCGGTTTTCTCTACCAACACGTTAACCAGCTTCTGCATTTCAGAAAAGGAGTAATAACCTACAGAAGTAAACGCACCTTCGTTTTCAAGTGCCGCTTCTTCAAGCACATCATCGGCAAAGTCAGGTGATACCTTCTCTTCGAGCATATCGATAAGTGACGTAAATACAATCCCGAGCATGCCCCCCTCCATTTTGCTTTAAGTGGAAAACATAATAGTCTTAACAGGTTAGCCTATTCTGGTGCTACTGGGGGTAAAGTCTCCGTATTTTTTTCTTCGACCTGAGTTTCTTGTTTTGCCGTTTGTTCAACTTCGATGTCATCGACGCGTTGTAAGCCTCTGGGCAATTTGTTGCCTCTGCGCCCTCTTTCACCTTTATAGTGCTCGAGGTCGGCAGCGGTTAATGTCATATTACGTTTACCCGCGGCGATTTTAACTGACGCACCTTGCGGCACAACGGCGGCTATTTTAACGTATTCTTCTCTGCTTTGTGCTTTTGCTCCGGGTATGTTAATTAATTTGTTGCCTTTACCCTTACCTAAACTGGGCAAATCGCGCAGCGGGAACAATAACATTCGGCCTTCATTGGATATAGTCAAACACCAGTCGGAAGCTGGGTCATGTACCGGCTGCGGAGGCAGCACTTTCGCTGCGGAGGGCAACGAAAGATACGCTTTACCAGCTTTGTTCTTACTTAGCATATCGTTAAAGGTGCCGACAAAGCCGTAGCCTGCATCAGAGGCGATCAGATAACGTTGGTCATCTTTACCCATTAATACATGCGGAACCTGTTCGCCGCCAACAATATTAAAGCGACCCGTTAGTGGCTCCCCTTGACTTCTGGCTGAAGGCAAACTGTGAGCATCACAGGAAAAAGCCCGTCCCGATGTGTCCAAAAATACGGCGGGTTGATTGCTTCTACCAGTGGCACTGGCTAAATAAGTATCACCAGCTTTATAACTTAAGGCAGATGGGTCGACATCATGGCCTTTAGCACAGCGTGCCCAGCCTTTCTCCGATAACACTACGGTGACAGCTTCTGAAGGAATAAGCTCTTTTTCTGATAACGCTTTGGCTTCGGTTCGCTCTACGATAGGTGAGCGTCGATCGTCACCATATTTCTCAGCATCGCTAAGAATTTCTTTCTTAATCAGCGTTTTTAGGCGGCGATCTGAGCCGAGAATCGTTTCCAATTGTTTCCGTTCGTCTTCAAGCTCATCTTGCTCAGAGCGAATTTTCATTTCTTCAAGTTTAGCCAGATGGCGTAACTTCAATTCCAAAATCGCTTCTGCTTGAGTATCTGATAAAGAGAATCGGCGCATCAATTCGGCTTTGGGTTGGTCGTGATGACGAATAATTTCTATCACCTCATCAATATTCAAAAAGGCTATCATTAAGCCTTCTAAAATATGTAAACGAGCCAGGACTTTATCCAGTCGAAATTGTAAGCGACGCGTAACCGTGTCGCGACGGAACGATAGCCATTCAGTTAAGATTGTACGAAGGTCTTTTACCTGTGGACGGCCGTCCAAACCAATCATATTTAGATTGACCCGATAGCTTCTTTCCAGATCGGTGGTGGCGAACAAATGTTGCATCAGCTGCTCGGTATCCACGCGATTTGAGCGCGGCGTAATGACCAAACGAGTTGGATTTTCGTGATCGGATTCATCTCGCAAATCACTTACCATCGGCAGTTTTTTGGCTTGCATTTGTGCCGCTATTTGTTCAAGAATTTTGGCACCTGATACTTGATGAGGCAGCGCGGTAATAATGATGTCGCCGCTTTCCTGCTGGAAAACTGCACGCATTTTGATTGAACCGCGGCCTGTTTCATATAGTTTAGCTATGTCCGCTCGTGGCGTAATGATTTCTGCTTCAGTAGGATAATCCGGTGCTTCCACATGCTGCATAAGCTCGTGTAATTCTGCTTTGCTGTTGTCCAGCAACAAAGCACATGCGTTAGCCACTTCGCGTACATTGTGCGGTGGAATGTCAGTTGCCATACCTACCGCGATGCCCGTGACACCGTTTAATAAGATATGCGGCAAACGCGCAGGAAGAACTTTCGGCTCCTTTAAGGTGCCATCAAAGTTTGGCATCCAGTCGACAGTGCCCTGTCCCAGTTCGTTTAGTAACACCTCACTGAAGCGAGAAAGCCGTGCTTCGGTGTACCGCATCGCTGCAAACGATTTGGGGTCGTCGGGAGCCCCCCAGTTACCTTGTCCATCCACTAATGGGTAACGATAAGAAAAGGGTTGTGCCATTAACACCATGGCTTCATAGCAAGCTGAATCGCCATGAGGATGGAATTTACCCAGCACGTCACCCACAGTACGGGCAGACTTCTTATATTTAGCTGTCGCGCTTAAGCCCAGATCGGACATGGCGTAAATGATGCGTCGCTGAACGGGTTTAAGGCCATCGCCAATATTCGGCAATGCACGGTCCATAATCACGTACATGGAGTAATTCAGGTAAGCATCTTCGGTAAAACGGCTTAGCGGAAGTTGCTCAATTCCATCCCCGTTTACAGTAATTTCGTCATTCATGGTGTTATTATTCTGCTGGACTACCTTTCACATCAATGCAGCCATTGTGAGTCAAACTTAGTTGCAACGCAATATGGGCATATAATTAGAGCGTGGTTTAGTTGTTTATAGCTAAGTTTTGTCAAATGCCTACCACAGTGGTTTAATAGGGCATGCACGCCCTAATAGTATTTTATTAAAACAATAACAATGTCTCCGCTCGCAATGGTAAAGCACACTTTATTAATCCTAGCGTTATTTTATTCGCTGGCAGTCCAATCGCAATCTACCATTCAGCTATTCGATGCCAATTCTCAAACTAACCTTGCTAATAACTTTGCGTTTTATTTCGAAGGAAGTTCGCAACTGACTATCAGCGAGGCGATTGATCGCCGCCAGAGTTTCCAATGGCATACCGAGAAAAACCCTAATTTTGGCTTTCATAGCAACGGCCTATGGCTAGTAAGTCGCTTTTCAAATGTTAGCAACGAGACTCGCTGGGTTTTTTCGGTGAATTTTAGTCAGCTTGATAAAGTTGATTTTTATGTGGTCGTCAATGGCGAAGTCGTTCAACAAAGCTTTCAAGGTAAACTCCAAAGCGCTCAGCGATTTCGCGTACCCACGTTACGTTCAACTCTTCCTGATGCGACTCCCACAGAACTATATATACGGGTGGAAAGTCATTCATCTAGCTTAATTGTGCCTTTGGTGGTGACGCCAGAACCCATGCATAGTTTTAAAATACAGGTAGATAGTATCTTATGGGGGCTGTTCTACGGCGGTTTAGTCATTCTCGCCGTTTACAACTTGATTTTATATTTTGGTACACGTGAACCCGCATTGCTTGCATATGTAAGTTATATCGCGGCGGTTGTATTATGGCAATTCATTTGGGGCGGCCATATCCAGCTCACTGCGAGTGAAGGCTTGTCACCATGGGTGGTTTCTCATACCGAGTTGATTTTTATCATTATCGGGGTGAGCTCTGGTATTTTTACCATGTTCTTTTTAGAAACCAAGGAAAATGCGCGGACGGCTCATCTGGCGGTTGTATCTCTAATTATTTTACAATGTGTGTTAGGCCTGGTTTGTATATTGGATGTACTTCCTCACATATGGAAAAACAATCTGGTTTACGGGGTCGGTATTGTCGCCATTCTTAGTTACGTTTATGCAGGCTTTGAAGCTTTTATGAACCACTTCAAACCAGCCCGTTACTTTATATTCGCGTGGAGCATGTTGGGGTGCGGTGCATTATTTGGCATGTTAAGCCTGATCGGCGTGCTCCCGTCTAATACCTTTACCACCTATTGCTTTCAGGTAGGCGTTTTTCTAGAGGCAGGGCTATTCTCTATTGCACTGATGGAAAAGAGTCGCAGTCAACTGGAATCTGAAGTTGAACAGGCGACAGATGATTTACGCAACAACATGGAGTTAATAGAAGAGCAAAATGCCCGCTTAGATATTGCCCGTAAAGATGCGATTAAAGCGAGTAATGTTAAATCGCAGTTTTTGGCCAATATGAGCCACGAAATTCGCACTCCACTAAACGCTATCTTAGGGTTCAGCCGTGAACTTAATCATTCTTCGTTACCAAGCGAGCAGCAAGAACAAGCCAGAATAATTAGTACCTCAGCAGATAACTTACTGACTATTGTGAATGATGTTTTGGATTTCTCAAAAATTGAGGCAGGAAAATTAACCATTAATCTTCAGCCATTTTCACCGAATCAACTGCTGGAGGAAATGGTGACATTGGTGTCCAAGTCAGCCCATGCCAAACGAATCGAATTTGTATTTGAGCTGGCTCCCCTGCCTGAAAAGCTTATTGGCGACATGTTTCGGATTAAACAAGTATTAAATAACTTATTAAGTAATGCTCTTAAGTTTACTAATAGCGGCTGCATCACTTTGTCTGCTAAGGGCCGCCCCCTCCCCCACGGCATTCATGAAATCGAAATCAGTGTTGAAGATACGGGGATAGGCATTAGCCGTCACGACAAGAAAAAGCTTTTCACTGCTTTTTCACAAGTAGATGATTCGTTAAATCGAAACTATCAGGGGACCGGGCTCGGTTTAGTAATCTGCCGGGAACTGGTTAGATTAATGCGTGGTACGCTCCATCTAAAAAGTACCCCGGGGCAAGGCAGTAAGTTTACCGTTACTCTAAGAATGAATCAGTTAAGCCAAAAATTTGCTTTGACACATTCTTCTGAATGGACGGGGAAACAGATTGTATTAATCGACCCGGTTCCAGAAACGCGGTATGCAAGTGCATCGATGTTACGTTATTTAGGTGCTCACGTTACGTCGGTCGAGTCTTTGGCCTATTTGAAGTGTCTTCCCGAGACCAACCCAGATTATTTATTCGCCGTCGTACCCGTTACAAAATTAAGTAAACGCGATAGCTATTTAAGCGAAGTTATTCAATTTTCAGCTCAAAAGCGTATTCTTTGGTATTCAGGGCCCGAGCCTTTCAACCAATACCCCAGCCTGACCCAGCACTTTCATACGCAAATTAGGATGCCTCTCACCATTACCAAACTGGAAAGCTTACTTTATCAAAAAGCGAATTCGAACCACAACCCGGTGCAAAATAAGATTAACAGCCTTCCCAGTGTCCGTATTTTAGCGGTTGATGATATGGATATGAACCTAAAACTTTTGCATACCTGGTTGAACAATTCGCCAGTTGAGCTGACTACAACCATGAACGGACAGGATGCGGTTAACCGCTGCCAGACTCAGGAGTTCGATTTGATTCTTATGGACGTGCAGATGCCAGGCATGGATGGCTTACAAGCGACCCAACTTATCCGAAAAACCGCGTTAAATTTAGGTACGCCGATTATTGCAGTTACTGCTCATGCGTTTAAAGAGGAGCAAGAGCGCCTGTTGGCCTCAGGCATGGACGATTATTTACCGAAACCGATCGAAATCGATAATTTAGTGGACCTTGTTCAACGCTGGTGTCGAAGTGTCAGCCCACAAGAACCATCACTGCCTTCCATCGACTGGCCACTTGCTTTAAAGCGCTCCAACCATAATCCTGCCGTAGCTAAGGAATTACTGGAAGACTTTATAAACATGTTGCCCGACACCCTGCATATTATTACCGACACGTGGGAACGTAATGAATTCGCTGACCTAGGCACAGAAGTGCACCGTTTGCATGGAGCTTGTTGCTATACTGGGGCCCCCAGGTTACAAGAATTGACTAAGCAAATGGAGAGCGCCCTTAAATTAAAACAATACTTGGTAGTGGAAGAATTGATGCCTGACTTTTTAGAAGAAGCCAGACACGTTCAGCAAGAAGGTAGAAAGCGGCTTCAGGAAATGGATTTAATAGACCTGGCTAATAAATTTTAATTGGTCTGCTCATTACGGGACGCTTGTGATTGCTGGCATTGTTTCAATAAGGTTGCAAATTCGGTAGCAGACCTATCAAGATCAGCTGTTGAGATATACACATCAAAACCTAACCTATCACGTAATTGTGACATGCGATTAGCAAGCATCGCTTTTACCCCGGTTAACTGTTCACCATTTTCGAGTACGACCGGTTTGTCATCGAACATATCATTTCCATAACACATACCCGTCTGACAGTTATCTTCATCCCGTTGCAATAACAGCGGTCGCTGCTCCATTAAAATATGGGTAGCCAAACGTGGCGAAATACCGCGTAAAAATGGTGAATAATCTTTTAGTTTGAAGCCTACTGCTTCGAGCTCCTGATGTTCAATGCCCCGTCGAATACGTGGGCAATCTACACGCTGCACATTATCCCAACTGAGTTGCCATTTGCCCAATCGATGGAAATAGCGTACTTCAGCCGGTGTAATTGCCAAGCTGAATTCGGGCTCACGCAATTTGAACCATCCGATCAATAAGGTCACGATTGCTGCGCTGGTTAGGAAGATGCCTGCCAGAAAAAGTGATTCCGGCGCAAACGACAGCCACATCACCGACAAGCCCAACCCCAAAATGCCAAGAAGAACAGTAACCAACCCATTACGTTTAGAGTTAGCTCTGATATTAATCACGTTTTGTTCATTTGAAGACATAAAAATACACCACGATCATAATGATTGCCCAAATGATATAGAGTCTAATGCGCTGGCAAACTTTGCAATTCGTTTGCCACCAGCGAGATGGTTCAGGTTTCACACCATTCTTTACGTTAGCCACGTTCTTACTTTCTAACCTACTCTATTACAGACGTTCGCTCAAGCAAGTTCAGGTTGTAAACGATTCTGCGCACGGCGATTGATTACACCTAACACGGTGGGCGTAAATACCAGAGAAAGGATCACAGAGAAACCGACTCCGCCGGCCAGCACGACAGCTAATGGCGGCCAGAAGGTTCCGTTACTGAATAATAATAGCGGTAGGAGTCCTCCCACTGTAGTAAAAGTTGTGGATAGAATATGACGGCTGCAACCCATAGTTTCTTCTACAATAGCGCGGGTTTCCCCCGCGCGGGCTTTTGCATTGCCATTGATGGCAGCAATAACCACTATGGAGCCGTTGATTGCCACACCGATTAAACCCGCACTTCCCAACAAAGGATTGAATCCTAGCGGAAGTCCAGAAAGCCATAAACTCAGCATTCCTAACCCCACTGACAGCACCGCTACCGCACCAATTAATACGGCCTTACGTACACTGTTAAAGCTTAAAATTAAAGTAGTCAGCATTAACACTAATAACACTGGCGCATAGGTTCCCAACTGCCACATCGCTTGTTGTTGTTCATCCGCATCACCCGCCATCTTAATGCGATAGCCGGGCGGCAACTTAATACGCGCGTCAATCATAGATTTTAACTGGTTACTCACATCCACCGCTGGCACATCGGGTAGCAGGAAAGCCTGAACTTTGTTGATTCGCTCACCTTGTTTACGTGTGATAGCAGTTAGCGAAGGAAGCAAAGACACATCGCTGAGTGATGCCAGCGTTACCCAAGTACTCTTATCCAAGGTGTTGGGTAGGGGAAGCCCCATCAATTTACTGATCGAATTTACCTCAGATGATTCCATTTTTATCCTGACAGGTACTTCTTCGGTACCTTCAAGTACACTTCCGCCAGTGATACCGATTAATTGGTGCTGTAACTGCACAGCCATATTGCTTAATCCCAAACCGGCACTAGACGTCACTGAATCTGAGGTTTCCAAGGTAAGTTCTGGTTCACCATATCCAATCGAGGCAATAGACTGTGTAATGCCATCTACGTGGCTCATTAACAAGCGTATTTCTTTGCCCAGTTCATCTAATTTGGCAATATCTTGTCCAATTATATTCACTTCGATGGGGGCGGCGATAGGTGGCCCCTGACCAAACGCGCGAACCACTATCTGTAAATCGGTAAATTGGTGTGCAAGCTCATGTTGTAATTGACCAATCAACCGGCTTGCTTGGTCAGCTGAGCCGGTGGTGACCACTGCATTAGCAAAATAGGGAGTGTTATCCCGTGTCATTACCTGATTGTAATAAACTGAAGGGGCAGAGCCACCTACTAACCAGGTTACTTGTTCTATTTCTGAGTGCTTTTTAAGCGCGCTATTAATTGCCTGAGTACGGCTAGCAGTGTGCTCAATAGCAGAGCCTTCTGGTGTCCATACGTAAATTTCAAACTGGTTTCTATCCGCACTGGGAAAAAACACATTATCCAAACGGGACGTCAACGCGAAGCCGCTCCCACACAACACCACAATAAGTGTGATAACCGGCACCGGTCTTTTTATCCAGCTTCCCAGGTAGCGGTTAAATGTATTGGACATGACAGGCGTTTCTAAGCCGGTGGCCCACCAGCCACCCTCGCTTGTGTCTCTGGGCAAGAACTTTGCGGCCAAGGCGGCTATCAGGGTAAGTGAAATAAATAACGAACCAATTAACGCCATCACCACACTTATTGCAATCGAACTGATAAAATCGCCAATATTGCCACTTAATAAAAATATCGGCATAAAACCTAAGATAGTGGTAAGTGTCGACGCTAAAAGAGGAGTGAATAGATGACGCACGCTTTTAGTCATGGCTTGTAGTCTGGTTAACGACTTATCGCGCAGATTGATACGAATTTCGTCGGTGATCACTATGGCGTTGTCAATCAACAGACCGATGGCGATGATCATGCCGAAAATAGACATCTGGTGAATTTGCACATTAAACAAACTAAGTGCGAATAGCGTAAAAGCGGCGGTCAGGGGCAGTGCCAGACTAACAATCCAGGCTGCACGATACCCCATGAATAAAAATATCACCAATACCACCACGATACAGCCCAATAGCAAATTAGCTGACAAATCAATCAAGCGCGCAGAAGTATATTGGTTCTGTTCAAAAGCCACCGTGGCTGTGAAGCTGCCAGCGAAGTCGCGATTGAATTCTTCAACAGCTTTTAGTGCGTGTTCAGTCCACACGCCTGAACGTAAAGTAGTCTGCATTCTTGCTGCCACGAACACAGTTTGCTTGCCGTTGAGAAATGCCATATCGTTGACAGGCTGTTTAACCCCTCGACTAATGGTCGCTATATCTGACAACCTTAAGTAACGGCCATCACGATTTTGTAAAATTATATCTTTGACGACATCCAGATCGGCAAGCGGCTGCGCAACTTTAAGTCGATAGTTACTCTGCTCTGTTTGAACTATTCCTGCGGGAAGCTTTGAGTCGGCCAGTTGAACTTTGTGGCTTATTTGCGCGAGGGTGAGACCAGTAGGCGCTAACTTCGCAGGGTCAACGTTCACCACTATTTCTTCTTCGGCAGCACCGTAGATACGCACAAGTTCAGTTCCGTTAACATTGCGTAGCCTATCTGCCAGTTCATTCGCCATGCGTGCAGTCATCATTGAGGTTGTGGTTTGGTGCTCTGCTTCAACTGACAACAGTAGAGTAAACGCCGTGGCACCGCGCTTTTCGTCAAAAATAGGTTTACCTGCGCCCTGGGGGAACTGCGTAGAAGCCGTACTCAAGCTATCGCGTATTTCGCTGAATATCTGTTCGTTATTCGAATTATTTACCCAGTCCTGAAGCTCTAGGCTTATCACTGAGATCCCAGCCCGAGAAGTCGATTCAATTTCTTTTATTTCATATATCTCACGCAAATGATCTTCAAGCACATCACTGATGAGGGCCTCAACCTGCTCAGCCGATGCTCCAGGATAAGGGGTTATCACTAACGTATTGCGAGTATCAATGCGCGGGTCTTCTAAACGGGGTAAATTGGTCAACGCAGAGTACCCAGCAACCAATAAAATCACCAGGCTCAACACTAACAAATGAGGACGTTGATAAAAAAGACTATACCAAGGCTGGGACGTGTCACTCACAGACTCGCTCCTTGTCCGGGGGCGTCAAGCAGAGCGGTTTTTACCAGTTGCCCGGGGACAAGTCGTTGTCCTCCTTGAGCTACAAATTTATCTCCATTTTTTATCGCACCGCGAACATATGCCTCTTTGGTAGTGGCGTAAATAATTTCAACCAAACGGCTTTGTAGCTGAGGGTTACCATTGCCCGTGACCACCAGCAATGTCCACAAGCCGCGCACTCCCTGAGTCAATGCAGCTAAAGGAACCCACGCTCCGGGTTCTTCTACCGACGTGTTAATAGTTACCGATACCATATCGCCGATCAATAACGCATTTGATGTATTCGGTACCGCAACGAGCGCGTCAATCGTGCGAGTTTGCCGATTCCGGGAAGGCTGTATACTAAGTAACTGACCTTCTACGTTGCCCCCCCCAACATCTACAATTATTGTCTGGCCATTTTCTAGCGTACCTGCAAGCGCTTGCGGTAAGGCTAACCTGGCTTGTAATTCATGAGTGGCGCCCAGCGTCAATATCGGTGAGGCTGCCTGCACTACCGTTCCTTCGTCGACTAGTTTTGTCCCCACCATTCCGTCAAAGGGGGCTGACAACCTAGACTTATCTATTTCGACTGCCAGTGAGTCAAGCGCAGCCTCGACTTCTGTCACTTGTGCGGTCGCTACCTCAAAACGCGCACGGGCTTCATCGACCTGCTGTCGGGATGCTCCGCCTTGGCCCAAAACGGACTTCATACGTTGTAAAGTAGCGTTTGCCAGAGTGACATCTGCTTGCGCCCTATGCAGCCTAGCTTTCAGTTCAGACTGCTGGCTGACGAGTCTGGCTGTGTCTAATACAGCCAGAACCTGCCCTTGTTTAATACTATCGCCCTCTTCGACATTAATAGTTGCAATTCTACCTGCCCGTTCAAATCCCAAACGCGACGCGCGGGCCGATTCAATTAGACCAAAAATACGCTGCTCGCGTTGATAGGACGTTTGCATTTGAACAATAGACACATGCGCCTGAGCACGTTCATTTTCGGTTTTATGTTTATCTGCTCGAGTAGTCCCGGCGGAAAAAAGCAAAGTAATTAGTATTGCCGTGCTCAGCGCGACGGTAAGCCATAACTGTAGTTTGCCTGATTCTGAAGTAGAATGGACTACGCTTGGATGATCCGACATAGGTGTCCTCTGACATCGCTCAAGGTGTGATTAATATTTCATATTAATGAGCGTATTTACTCAAGATAGCCTAATGCTATATTATAAATACTAGACCGTCTAGTTTGATAAATATATTTGAGGTACTGCCTTGGCTAAATCTGGAACGAAAAGCGCTGGCCGCCCTAAAAGTGAAGAAAAACGTCAGCAAATTCTGAACGCCGCGGTAAACCTATTTTTGCACCAAGGCGTTACAGCGACATCAATGGATGCCATTGCGAAAGAATCTGGTGTTTCGAAACAAACCGTTTATTCGCATTTTGCCAGTAAAGATGAACTATACACTGTTGCTATTGAATCAAAGTGTCGAGATTACTTGCTTACCCCAGACGATTTAGCTTGTTGCCCTGCGGAAACGAACGGATTAAAACACACTTTGGAGTTGATAGGAGCGCAATTATTACGCCTCTTAAGTGACCCACAAGTTATCGCAATGTACCGTATCGTTATCAGTGAAGCGAAAAATGCCCCTGAAGTCGCACGCCTTTTTTATCAGGCAGGCCCTAAAAAAGGGGTTGAAGATATAGGTCTCCTTTTTCTTAAGGATAGTGAATACTTACTCACTGAGGAGGAGTCCATTACACTAGCGGTGCAGTACCTCAATTTACTAAAGAGCGACTTTCACATGCGCAGCCTATTTGGCCTGGAAGACATACTCTCAGAGGAACAAATAAGAGCAAAAGTAGATATGTCTGTACGGAGTATCCTTTTATTGTATCGTGACGCGATAAAGCATAAAACGTTGCGGAGTTAGCTTTCAGCTATTCCTTACAGCGCTTTTACGTCGCTTAATGTCCACCCGCCGACGCGCCGATTCCCCCTGAAATTATGTAGGAAAAAATATTCAAAACTCGTCTAACTCACTCAGGTTAAAGATAATTTTATAATGAAGCAGAGAGTGATTTTAAAGCGTATTAATTACTCATAAGCGATGTTCGCCACATTACAGCGACTGAGTAATTTGCTACACTTACCGCGATTTTCTTCGACAACGTTTTTTGAGAGTAATTCATGGCCGACTTTACAGGCAACCATATTCTTAGCGTTAACCAATTCGACCGCGACGCCATTGAAAAAGTCTTTCGCGTGGCAGATAACATGGCCCCTTATGCGAAACGACAAAAACGCACTGAAGTACTCAATGGCGCTATTTTAGGCAATTTGTTTTTTGAGCCCAGTACCAGAACACGGGTAAGCTTTGGCACTGCATTTAATCTGTTAGGTGGTGAGGTACGTGAAACCACTGGTATGGATAATTCCGCTTTGGCAAAAGGAGAGTCACTGTATGACACAGCGCGTGTACTAAGCGGCTATTCAGATATAATTGCCATGCGTCACCCTGCTACTGGCTCAGTGGCTGAGTTTGCAGAAGGCAGTCGCGTGCCCGTTATCAATGGCGGGGACGGCGCCAATGAACATCCTACTCAAGCGTTGCTCGATTTGTTCACCATCAAACGTGAATTGGAATACCACGGTAAAGGCATTGATGGATTGCACATTGCGATGATCGGCGATTTACGCTATGGACGCACCGTCCATTCTTTATGTAAGTTGTTATGTTTATACAAAAATATCCACTTTACGTTGATATCGCCGAAAGAACTAGGCATGCCCCAACCGATTATTGATACTGTAGCAAATTCAGGGCATAAACTGACCATAACGGAGCAGCTTGAGGGGAGTATGGATGCGGATATTTGTTATCAGACTCGCATTCAGGAAGAACGCTTCCCCTCTCAAGATGAAGCGAACAAGTATCGGGGCAAATTTCGTTTAAATCAGGCTATATACACCAAACACTTTCAGTCTAAAACTGTCATTATGCATCCACTTCCTCGGGATTCCCGCATGGAAGCGAACGAGCTGGACAACGACCTTAATCTTCATCCCAAACTGGCTATATTCCGTCAGACCGACAATGGGGTACTAGTAAGAATGGCGTTGTTTGCGCTGACGTTGGGGGTCGAAAGCCTGGTCAGCAAATATGAACGCGATGTCATTTGGCACAGCAACAAGAGCAACTAACTACTATGCAGCGATCAGAACAACTATTTACGCAAGCACAAAAAACTATCCCTGGTGGGGTAAACTCACCAGTACGCGCATTTAAAGCGGTGGGGGGAACCCCGCGTTTTATCCAAAAAGCGGATGGTCCTTATATTTGGGATGTGGATGGTAAACGTTATATCGATTACGTGCAGTCGTGGGGACCAATGGTTTTAGGTCATAATCACAGTGCCATCCGAGAAGCCGTGATCAAGGCAGCGGAAAACGGCCTGAGTTTTGGTGCGCCTACAGAAGCAGAAGTATTGATGGCGGGGAAAGTTAACTCCCTGGTGCCCTCGATGGAAATGGTACGGATGGTGAACTCCGGCACTGAAGCGACTATGTCCGCTATTCGTCTAGCGCGCGGCTATACTGCTCGTAACAAACTAATCAAGTTTGAAGGTTGTTACCATGGTCATGCTGATTCATTGTTGGTAAAAGCGGGCTCTGGCGCTTTAACGTTAGGGGTGCCGAGCTCGCCTGGCGTTCCTGCCGACGTAGCTCAACACACGTTAACCGCAGAATTTAATAATCTCGATAGTGTAAAACAAATGTTTTCGGAGTATCCCGACGATATCGCCTGCATTATTGTGGAACCTGTGGCGGGTAATATGAATTGTATTCCACCTGTTGATGGCTTTTTAGAAGGTTTGCGATCACTGTGTGATGAATATGGCAGCGTACTGATTTTCGATGAAGTGATGACTGGTTTTCGGGTGTCTCGCGGCGGTGCCCAAGCACACTATTCAATTGTGCCAGATCTCACGTGTCTCGGAAAAGTGATAGGTGGCGGCATGCCCGTAGGTGCTTTCGGTGGTAAACGTGACATCTTGACGCATATCGCGCCGACCGGTCCGGTTTATCAGGCTGGAACCTTGTCCGGCAACCCTATTGCAATGGCTGCGGGCTTAGCCGCATTAGCAGAGTTAGAAAACGAATCACTCTATCCTCACATTTTCAACCTGACGGAAAAGTTAGTAAAGGGTTTCCAAGCCGCTGCAAATAAGCATGGCATTCCATTAACCACTAACCATGCTGGTAGCATGTTTGGTATTTTCTTTACCGATCTGGATAAAGTAACCAATTATCAACAAGCGATTAACTGTAATAATGAGCAGTTTAAGCAGTTTTACCATGGAATGTTAGAGGCGGGAATTTATATGGCCCCAGCGTCTTACGAAGCCGGATTTATGTCTTATGCACATACTGATGCGTTAATTGAAGAGACAGTGAGTGCTGCTGAACATATTTTCAGCAAGCTATAAGTCAATAGCAGCAAGTTATACCTGGGCTTGCTGCCTGATAAAATTAACGGAGGGTGCGAAGAATGCCGCGCCCGTTTCTGCACTAGTGTAGTCGAGCCACCTATCATACTCTCCCTCTTCCACCCCAAATATTTGACTATGCAACATGTTTTTAAAATATTTTGCACTGGCAGAACAACTAACAAAAAACAAACCTTGCATACTCATATCACCATAAGGCATGCCTTGTTTTAATAGCCCTGGTAAATCTGATTCGGGGTCTTTGGCGTTTGCTCGAACACAATGGGATGAAGAGTTTTGTTCAGTGCTAGTAAGATTGTGTTCTCTCGTCATGCCCATAATTTGTTCTTGCTGGCGCTCAGATAAACTGAACCAACGACGTAAATCATGGCGGTAGCGTTGGATATGAACGTAACTGCCGCCTTCAAAGTCAGGATCCCTTTCATCGACAATGGCAATCTCCCGTCGTTTCATACCACGCGGATTATCGTATCCATACATAAAGCCATTTAAATCACGACCGTCTAAATAGCGAAAACCTCGAACCTGCTCGACCATTTCTACATGAATACGCAGTAGTTCTACTATCTCCACGCCTATAACATGACAAATATCTAATCGATCTGCACGAATTTGGATAAATAAGTCGCACGGCATGACCGGCGCACTACGATCATCACATTGCATATCAGGAAAGGGAGTAAGTTCGGTAGGGATAAGACCCGGATATAGCTCAGGCCAGTAATTTGTTCCCACAGCCACCATTCCGGTTACCATGGCTTCATAATGCTCATTTTCATAGTGGTCGAAAATATCCAGCACGCGCGATAGCTTTGCACGCACGGCCTGACTATCGTCATCGACGACATTTAATAACAAGTATTGAGCATGCAAATTAGGTTCAGCGCACACGCCCTTTTGAGGTTGAGTCATGCTTGGTCCGCTTGCCTTTAGGCTATTATTGTTTGCGCGAATACGCCTAGTGTGGCTCAGAACCCTGCTGCTTGTCCATCTTTTCGACTTTCAGACGCACCAATATAGAGTTTTCGACGCGGATCATAGCCAATAGCTTGATAGCCCCCATACGCCCCTATAACTGGTTGCAACGTGTGTCCCCAACGCATGAGGGTACGCTTCACTTGTTCATCAATACCGGATTCCAAGCTCACAACGCCGCCATCGATCATCAGCTCACCCGTGGGACTACTCGATCCGCTATGTAATATTCGTGGTGCATCACCGGCTTCTTGCAGGTTCATGCCGAAATCAATAATGTTAACCAGCACTTGGGCATGCATTTGAGGTTGCGCACCGCCTCCCATTACCCCGAAACTTAGCCAGGGCTTATTATTTCGTGTTACAAACGCCGGAATGATAGTGTGGAACGGACGCTTACCAGGCTCGTATTCATTAAAGTGCCCTTCCTGTAAGGTAAACAACTCACCTCTATTTTGGAGGATAAACCCTAACCCCGTGGGCGTCATACCAGATCCCATGCCACGGTAATTACTTTGAATAAGCGATACCATATTGCCTTTCGCGTCAGCCACCGTAAGATAAACTGTATCGCCCTGGTAGATTCCCGCGTCATAACGTTTTGCCGCATGTTTATGTTGTATAAATTGGCGGCGTTCCTTTGCATATTCTTTTGAAATTAACCACTCTACGGGGACTGTATTAAAAGCGGGATCAGCGTAATACTTCGCGCGGTCTTCAAAGGCCAGTTTTTTCGCTTCAACAAAGGTATGAATATATTCAGCGGAACCAAAGCCCATACCTTCGATATCATACTGTTCCAGAATATTAAGAATCTGCAGCGCGGCTATACCCTGTCCGTTAGGCGGTAATTCCCAGACGTCGTAACCGCGATAGTTGGTCGAAACTGGCGTAACCCATTCAGATTTATGGGAAGCCAGATCTTCGTAATCTAGAAAGCCTCCTTGTTCTTTCATGTAAGCTGCGATGGTGCGAGCAATATCACCCTTGTAAAAGGCATCGCGACCGCCACTGGCTAGTTTTTCATAGGTTGCGGCCAGGGCCGGATTTTTAAAAATATCACCTTTTCGCGGTACTTTTCCATTGGGAAGGTAAATATCAGCAAATCCTTCATATTTACCTATTCGACCAGCATTTACTTTCCAGTAATAAGCAATAAGCTCGGAAACGGGGAAACCATTTTTTGCATAGCGAATAGCGGGCGTCAATAACTTACTCATGGTGAGCTTGCCGTATTTTTTATGCAAGGCAAACCAGCCATCCACTGCGCCAGGAACAGAAACGGGTAATGGCCCAAACGCCGGGATCTGGGTAAGCCCTTGTTCGGTAAAATGTGCTTTTGTCAGATTTTTAGGGGATCGTCCTGACGCATTTAACCCTATCAGTTTTTTTTCTTCTGCATCCCACACTATGGCAAATAAGTCGCCACCGATGCCACCTCCCGTAGGCTCAACTAAACCTAACATTGCATTTGCCGCGATAGCTGCATCTACAGCCGAGCCACCTTTTTGCAATATGTCTATTGCCACCTGCGTAGCGAGAGGTTGGCTGGTTGCCGCCATACCATGTTGAGCAAGAACTTCAGAACGACTCGCATGCATGTCGCCTGTCACTCTGTCATACGCCATCGAAGTAGCAGCACTAAGTAGAGTAAGAAGAATCAAAATTAAACGCATAGCAAACCTTTTGTTATTTTAAGCCCCTACATTATGAGGCGGTTGCAGCAAGTATACCAGCCTGGGCGTCATCCAGATTGGTGCAACCTTGCCTTTTTTAAAGGCAGCACTGGTAATGTAAAAAGTTTAATGAACAGTGTAGTTGCTCATTACGTAGAAAATTGTTCCTGAGCACAAAAAGTACTCAATATACCGCGCTTATTGCCTTAGCGGTGTGGGAAAATTGCTTGAGGTACTGTTGTTTAGCCACTATGACGAATTGTGGCATCTTTTTTTCTTAAGCAGAATCAAGCAATAGACACGTTAGCGATACGGGAGGAATGTGTGCGTGATAATTAAGGCTATGCGTGTTTTTCTTTCATTTTTTCCGATTGGTGTCGGTTATATGCACCATTTCAGGAGGACATCACATGCGAACTGAATTTAGTATTGTCACCATAGTTAAAGGCCGCCTACGACAGTTATCCAACCTTATCGGCAGTATCGAAAATGCTAATCTATGTCCAAAAGAATTAATCGTGGTATGGATGGCACCACCATGTAGTGAGTCGTTGATGACCAGCCAGCACTTTGCTATCCACCATAAGTTTGTTGCCAACGAGCCTTTGCCCATAGCTAAAGCCAGAAATAAAGGATTTCAAGCCTGTATTACTGACAAAATTATTTACATGGATGTAGATTGTATCTGTTCACCCGAGTTATTTGATGGCCTCCTTAAATCACTGGAAAAAAAGCGGGTTGTTATGCCACAAGTTCGTTACTTAAACAGCATACCTGAACATTGCGATTATCATGCTTTAACAACGCAGGCTGCAGAAGATCCTGCAAAACCCTGGCTACCGCTTAACCATGATATTGGCTTTGAAAATTTCAGTACGCTTACGTTTGCTATAAATCAGGCAGACTTTGACGATGTGGGGGGCTTTGATGAAGCTTTTCATGGATATGGCGTGGGTGATATGGACTTCGCAAGTCGCTGTGAGGCAGAAGGCCTTAGCCTATATTTAATACCCGAAGAAGTATTACATCAATATCATCCCACTTTTGATCCCCCCATTAATCATCTGTTTGATATTGTAAACAACGCATCGGTATTTAAGCGAAAATGGGGCCGCTACCCTCTTGAACAATATTTAAAACAGTTTGCTGAAGAAGGGTTAATCAATGCAGATTATCATGAAGCTGGCTTACGTGTTAAACGGATGCCCAGTCAGGATGAAATCTATGCTCATTTATCCAGCAAGCGATTTTAGATAAAGAATGGTTGTCCCTGCTTTATCTAATCGTGTTTTCGGTGCACGTAATTAGCTTTAACCATTAAACTTTTCCGCTATTTCTTGTGTAGAACGATTAGCACGTGTGGGATTTTGTGCTTTTAGCCTACCAACAAAGAAGGAAATTTCTATGGCAGAATCATTTGAATATAAAGGTAATAAAGGCTCTGGAGGAGAACTACACCAAAAGCCTGAAGCTGATGATCAGGTTATGACCACCGCACAGGGTTGCCCGGTCAGTGATGACCAAAACTCATTGAGAGCGGGAGAACGCGGACCGGGCCTTATCGAAGATCATGTTTTACGAGAAAAACTCTTTCACTTTGATCACGAACGTATTCCTGAGCGAGTCGTTCATGCACGAGGGTACGGCGCGCACGGTCATTTTGAAAGTTATGGCAATTTGTCAGATGTCACCAGCGCCGATTTATTTCAGAAAAAAGGTCAGAAAACGCCTGTTTTTGTCCGCTTCTCCACTGTTGCCGGTAACAAAGGTTCCCCAGACGTAGCCCGTGATGTAAGAGGGTTTGCAGTTAAATTTTACACTAACGAAGGAAACTGGGATCTGGTTGGTAATAATATTCCCGTATTTTTCATCCAGGATGCGATTAAGTTTCCGGACCTCATTCATTCAGCTAAGCAAGAACCCGATCGCGGCTTTCCACAAGCACAAACCGCTCACGACAATTTTTGGGACTTTATCAGTTTAACCCCTGAATCAATGCATATGATTATGTGGGCCATGTCAGACAGAGCCATTCCACGCTCTTTTCGTTTCATGGAAGGATTTGGCGTGCACACCTTTAAATTCGTGAACGATAAAGGTGACGAGAAGTTTGTTAAGTTCCATTGGAAACCCAAATTGGGAATGCAATCGGTAGTGTGGAACGAAGCCCTGAAAATTAATGGCGCTGATCCAGATTTTCACCGCAGGGATTTGTGGGACGCAATTGAAGCGGGTGATTACCCTGAATGGGAGCTGGGTGTTCAGATATTCGACCGCGAATTCGCTGACAAATTTGATTTTGACGTACTTGATGCAACAAAGCTTATCCCTGAAGAAGACGTACCTGTCAAATTAGTGGGAAAAATGGTGTTAGACAAAGTTGTGGATAATTTCTTTGCCGAAACCGAACAGGTCGCTTTCTGTACTCAAAATATCGTACCTGGAATTGACTTTACTGAAGATCCGTTGCTTCAAGGTAGAAACTTTTCTTACCTGGATACCCAGTTAAAACGTTTAGGTAGCCCTAACTTTACTCACCTGCCGATTAATGCGCCTAAGTGCCCTTTCCGGCATCTGCAGCAAGATGGTCATATGGCCATGCATAATCCTAAAGGCAGAGTAAACTACGAGCCTAATTCCTGGGACAGAGATGAAAATAACCCCAGGGCGTGTCCTGACAGGGGGTTTGAGAGTACAGCCGAACCCGTATCTGGAAGCAAATTAAGATATCGGTCCGAAACGTTTGCAGACCATTACAGCCAGGCGGCGCAATTTTATAGAAGTCAAACAGATGTCGAACAAATGCATATCCAAAATGCGTTTACATTTGAGCTTTCTAAGGTGGAAACATTAGCCATTCGCGAGAGAGTGGTGTCTCACCTACTCAACGTGGATGAAACATTAGCGAAAACTGTAGCCGATAATCTCGGTTTACAGGAAATGCCAGAAGCTGCCGAAGCTGCGATGGAGACCAATACACAACTTAAAGTATCCGATGCGCTTAGCATTCTCAAAAATGCGCCTAATACCTTTAAAGGACGAAAACTGGGTATTCTCGCTACAGATGGTATGGAAGAAGATACATTTGAAGCAGTAAAAGATGCGTTGGAAAAGGAAGGAGCCATGTATGAAGTGGTAGCCCCTACTGTAAATGGTGTTAAGACTGACAAAGGAAATCACGTTAAAGGGGATCAGTTGGTCGACGGCGGCCCATCTGTTCTTTACGATGCAGTGGCGATTATTGCTTCGCAGGACGGCGCGAAAAGACTCGCCGAGATTCCTGAGGCAAAAGATTTTTTAATGGACGCATTTGCTCATAAAAAGTTTATCGGCTATACGCAATCGACGATGCCCTTATTTGAAGAAACTAATCTTAAAAGTAAGATGGATAAAGGTTGTATCGAGTTAACTTCGACAAAGGGAAATGACTTTATTAAAGAGCTCAGAGCATTAAGATTCTGGAAGCGCTAATAGAGTAAAAAGTCAAAAGTAAAAAGTAAAAAGTAAAAAGCGCTTCTAGTGAAGCGCTTTCTTTGAATAACTAAGCACGTCCACCAGTAAAATCTGGGTAAGCTTCCAACCCGCATTCACTCATATCCACACCATCATATTCCTCTTCTTCACTTACGCGTACACCCAGTGCTACTTTAATCGCCAACCAGGTCACCAAACTAGCAGCAAATACCCACACGAATATGGTTAACGCCCCGATAATTTGACCACTAAAGCTCACATCGCCGTTAGTGACTGGAACTAACAATAACCCCAGTAAACCGACAGTACCGTGTACCGAAATTGCCCCTACTGGATCATCTATTTTAAGTTTATCGAGGAACACGATACTTAACACCACTAACACGCCACCGGCCGCGCCAAACAGGGTAGCCAATAGCGGGGTAGGTGTTGAAGGCTCTGCGGTAATGGCCACCAAGCCCGCCAAAGCGCCGTTTAACGCCATGGTTAAATCCGCTTTACCGAACATGACTCGCGCAACAATAAGTGCAGCGATAGTGCCGCCCGCGGCAGCCGCATTGGTATTCATAAATACCACTGCCACGGAATTGGCACTTTCTACGGTAGCGGTAGCCAGAACTGAACCTCCATTGAAGCCAAACCACCCCATCCACAAAATGAATGTTCCTAAAGTTGCCAGCGGTAAGTTGGCACCAGGTATAGCAACCGCTTTTCCGTCTGCCGTGTATTTACCTTTACGTGGACCCAGAATCATTACACCCGCCAGTGCTGCTGAGGCGCCTGCTAGGTGTACAATGCCTGAACCTGCGAAATCTGAAAAGCCTAACTCACTTAGTTCATACAAACCAAATACTGAAGCACCTCCCCACGTCCAAGAGCCTTCCAGCGGATAAATTAATCCTGTCATCACTACCGCGAAGGTTAAAAATGCCCACAGCTTCATACGTTCGGCCACTGCCCCAGATACAATTGACATCGCCGTCGCAACGAATACGACCTGAAAGAAAAAGTCTGCAGAAGGAGCGTAAGTGGCAGGGTCTTCAGCGACACCTGTTGCGCCGTCGCCCATAATGCCACTTAAGAATAGCCCCCAGTCGCCACCACCATACATAATGCCATAACCACAAATCATATACATGGTGCAGGCAATGGCGAAAAGCGCGATGTTTTTCGTTAAAATTTCTGTGGTGTTTTTTGCTCGCACCAGGCCCGCTTCCAGCATCGCGAAACCTGCCGCCATCCACATCACCAGTGCGCCGCATACTAAAAAGTAAAAAGTATCCAGCGCATATCCAAGTTCAAATGTTGTTTCCATTATTTTTTCTCCAACTGATCCTGTGCCGATACTTAAATTGCGTCACCGTCTGACTCGCCTGTACGAATACGTACCGCGTGCTCAAGATTGTATACAAACACTTTGCCGTCACCGATTTTGCCCGTTTTAGCTGCGCCGACGATAGCTTCAACTAAACGTTCAACCTGTTCAGCTTGAACCGCTATTTCCAATTTCACTTTGGGCAAAAAATCGACTTGATATTCCGCGCCACGGTACAGCTCTGTATGGCCTTTTTGACGCCCGAAACCTTTTACTTCGGTCACGGTCAACCCGTCGATACCGATTTCTGAGATGGCTTCACGAACATCATCAAGCTTAAATGGCTTGATGATCGCTGTGACTAGTTTCATGGTGTGCTCTCCAAAATGTTGATGTTGGTAGTATTTTTTGTTCATAGTCTGGAAGACTTTTCAAAAGCTGTACCAGAAAATAAAACATCGTTTTATCAACAACTTATTCATTTATATCGCATAGTTAGTCACACTGCGCGCACTTGTTTGGTGCAATCCAGCATGAGAGCACCACCATAAGGCACTGACGAAACGGAACTAACTTCGCTTTTTGGCGTCATTACTTTGAAGTAGTTTTCAGGCGTTATGTATGGACACGCACGTGGTTACACCCGATTGGTTTAGTGAAGATAAGCGGAAGCGGAAACCTAAACACAAACGAAAGTCTCTCTGGTTTTGGGCGGCATCGCTATTGCTACACGGGCTTTTGTTCGCTATTGGGATGATTTTTCACTCTAACCCTGTGCCCAAAATTGCCAGCCCGACTGAGGCTATAAAGGCAAGATTGATTTTTCCTTCTCGGGCTGAAAATAACCTGACCTCTGGACCGAATGAAAAAACAGATCCAGCACTAGCAGTCCCGCCATCAGAGCTGCTGACAAACCCACGCACCAAAGAGGTACCTGAATCGCGAATTATCTCCCCCATTGTCGTCACCCCCTCGACTTCAACTACTTCAGAAAAGCCAGATGACATAAAACCTAAAGCCAGACTTAATTTGTCGCCGAGCTCTGCACTGAAAAGCATTCAATCAGCAAAACACCAAGCGCTGCTTGAAAGTGCCAGGCGAGAACGCAGACAAATGCTTGTCTCTCCAAAGCTAGTTGATCCTCGTAAAGGAGACGATGAACCCACCTCCCTTATCCAGACCCACAAAATTAACTGTGATAAAGGAGCAAATAAAGTGATTGGATTCATTAGTGGAATAACCGGAGGGACGCTGGCGTGTTCTGAGCGGCAAAGTGACATCGATAAATTCATTGATAAATACAAAAAGTAAACGCGACTAATTACTTTCATATTACTGCTAAGCTGTTTATGCTTAAAAAAAATTACCAAGGATTCTCCGCGTGGCCGCAGCTAATTTACTTGCTTTAATCGATGATATCGCCGCTTTACTAGACGATGTAGCCGTCATGTCTAAAGTTGCAGCCAAGAAAACTGCGGGGGTACTGGGCGATGATCTGGCGTTAAACGCAAATCAGGTCAGCGGCGTTAAGCCTGACCGGGAATTACCCGTTGTCTGGGCCGTCGCCAAAGGTTCGTTTCTCAATAAGCTTATTCTCGTACCCGCCGCTTTATTGATAAGTGCTTTTGTGCCTTCGCTCATCACTATTTTACTCGTACTTGGCGGGTTGTATTTGTGTTACGAAGGCGCGGAAAAAGTTATTCATAGATTCTTTGTTAAACATGATCCCAATGAAAGAGATAAACGTCTGACAGCGTTGGCCGATAGTGATATTGATATGGTTGCAATGGAAAAAGAAAAGGTCAAAGGGGCGATCCGTACTGACTTTATTTTATCGGCAGAGATTATTGTTATCGCTTTGGGTACAGTTCAGGAAGCCGATTTTATTACCCAGGTTGGTGTGTTAAGTGCGCTTAGTATTGCCATTACTATTGGCGTTTATGGTCTGGTAGCAGGCATTGTCAAGATGGACGATGTAGGTCTTTACATGTTACGTAAGTCAGTTAATGGAAGCTGGAACAGCTTTCAACGTTTTATCGGCCGCACTCTATTAATTTCAGCCCCTTTATTAATGAAGTTTCTCGCTATTGTTGGCACCCTCGCCATGTTCCTGGTTGGTGGAGGCATTCTTAATCATAATATTGGCTTTATTCACCATGTTGCAGAAATTGTCATTCAGTGGATGCCAGCTTTTAGTTTGGTGATATCTCTATTATTTGATGCAATTGTGGGATTCGCGGCGGGATGCGCAGTTATGTTGTTGACCGGATTAGTTAAGAGAGTTTCACGCAATTAAAAAATCTTCCAGTTTTTATTTACTCATAGACGCAGAACTGCACTTTTCACTTTCCACTTTTCACTTTTCACTTTTCACTTTTCACCATTCTACTCAAAGCAACCAAGTGGTCAATTTGACCACTCCCCTTTATTTTCCAGCCACTTATTAGTGCAGAATACACATTACCTGACACCTCATGATTAAAGGAAAAATAATAAATCGTTAACTATCAATCTGTTACGATTTATTTTCCGCTTGGCACAACTATCGCTATAAATATTGCGACTTAATCAATAACTGCCAGGTAGTCAGGTTGGAGAGCAGTTAACTAATCAATGAAAATGGAGAAATCAATGACATCTTTAACTCGTATCTTATCTGCTCTTTTGGTTGTTTCTGCGTCTGGCGTAGCAATGGCTAAACCCCAAAGCAGTGATGTACTCAATCACGTTATTAATGCGGAACTGCAACAAGAGGTGGCGTTGACGAGCCTGGAAATTAACACCGATGTGCGTAACGACGTACTCAATACCAGTCACCAATTTTCACCTAAAGCCCAAGACAATAACATGGTGGCGAAGGTGACAGTTCGTCAGCTTAAAGAAGCTGATTTACGTAAAAATACAGACGCGTAACAGCCAACATGATTAGCGCAATCGCAATGCTCGGTTTAGTGTTAGCGCCTGTAGCGGCTTATTTGGCCAGTGTCATTTTATTTAACGGCGTGCAAGCCATCGTGCGCCGTGTTAATGCTAATCCACATTAGTTTGACCAAAAACATATCATCTTAATGCGAAAGAGTTTAAACATACATCACTATCCCCTAAGACCATTACCTTAGGTTAGTGAGTCAATATTCGGTAGCAACAATAAATAAGTAAGAAGTAACTAGTAAGTAGTAAGTAGTAAAAGCTTTTTTCCACTGAATATTGACTCATTTTCCTGAGGATTTTTTCCCTCACGCACTTAATCACCGAATAATTTGTCCCACCAGCTTTTCTTATTACTTTTTTTGATCGGATTACCCGTACAATCTTGTGCTGGAGGTGGCAGCGCATCCAAGATGGCTGGTACGCTCATACTATTTGGACAGCCTGCCACCGTTACGGCTCCTGTGGCAGCGTCAAAATGAGCAATACCTAACCCCTTCGGAAAACGTCTAGAGAGAGATTTGGGCTGCTGTAATTTTTGATAGTTAATAAATACCGGCAGCGCTCCCCCCGATCCAGTAAGGTTAATTGGCTTATTATCGTCATTGCCCACCCATACAGTGACTACATTATTACGATCAAAGCCGGAAAACCAACTGTCCCGAAAATCATCGGTGGTGCCAGTTTTACCCGCCATATTTATATTTGGGAAATTCTGACCAACACGCTTAGCGGTGCCCTCTTGGGTAACTTTATATAAGGCGTAATTTAATAAATAAGTGGCCCCTTCATCCACACGTTGGGAATAGAATTCAGCCTTTTTCCACAATACACGGTTATTTGCACTGACCACCGAGGTAACGGTATGTAAGGGAATGTAACGACCTGTATTAGACAACGTTTGATACATTTGATTAGTTTCAATAGGGCTGAGTGCCATTGCCCCGAGCGTCATAGAGGGTACCTTGCGAAAAGCAGACTTAACCCCTAACTGAGAAACTGTGTGGGCAATGTTGTTCAACCCCACCTGCATGCCCAGATTCACCGTAGGGACATTTAAGGAATTTGTTAAAGCGTGTATTAACGACACCTGGCCGCGAAACTTTTTGTCTTCATTTTTAGGCGACCACATTTTACCGCCGGTACTTTTTAAAGTAATCGGTTTGTCGTCCAATGGCGACGCGAGGTTGAATGTGGTTGGATCTTCTAAAGCGGTTAAATATACCGCTGGTTTGATTAATGAACCTATTTGTCTGCGTGCATCTAATGCACGGTTGAACCCTTTAAATGCAGTGTCTTTGCCCCCAACAATGGCGCGAATTTCACCACTACTGATATTCGTTACTAACATTGCAGCCTGTAAAGCCGCTTTTCGGTCTTTTTGCAAGCTCTGAAGGGTTTGCTTTACCGCCTTTTCCGCCCGGCGCTGCGCGTAAATGTCCAATGTCGTGAACACTTTAACGCCTGAATCTCGCAGATTCGGATCGGCAAGAATTTCAGTAAGTTCGCGTTTTACTTTATCCATAAACGCTGGATGCTTTCCTTTCGCTAAGCTATCCCCCGTAGCCAACCCGATAGGTGAATTGATATAGCGTTTGTAATCGGTACGGTTGAGTTTATTTGCTTCAAAGAGTATCCGTAGAACCAGATTTCGCCGTTCAATAACGCGTTCGGGATAGCGGCGGGGGTTATAGTACGACGGCCCTTTAACCATCGCGACTAACGTTGCGATTTCACCGGGGTTCAATTCATTTGCAGGGCGGTCAAAATAAAAATAGCTAGCCAGCCCCACTCCATGAACGGCCATTTCACCGTTTTGGGCTAAAAACACCTCGTTTAAATAAGCTTGCAGAATTTCGTTTTTACTATAACGCGCATCTATCAGCAGCGCCATTAGCGCTTCTTTCACCTTTCTTACCAATGAACGTTCACGGGTAAGAAACAAATTTTTGGCTAACTGCTGAGTTAACGTGCTTCCTCCTTGAACTGTACGTCCTGCTTTAATATTAACTATTAACGCACGTAAAATTGACAAGGGTGCTACCCCGTGATGCTCGTAAAAGTCTTTGTCTTCCACCAGCGTAAGCGCTATGGGCAACAATTCTGGCACGGTGTCTAAAGTGACCAGCATACGATCTTCCTGACTGCTACTCACGAGTCGGGTAACTAACCATGGCTCCAAACGTACACTACCCACCTCGCGGCCTGCTGAATGATCGGTAATGGTACTGATGCGGCCCCCCCGCCAGTTTATCCGAAGGTGTCGTAAACCTTCCCTGGTGTCGGCAAAATGAAAGGCGCGGCGTTGAAGGATCAGTGTGTTTTTGGAGTAATGATATTCTCCACTTGAATCAGGCGACGCAACTTTTCTGTAGCCTAACAGTTTAAGTTCTTCAAGCACCTCTTTTGGCGTAATCTCTAAACCTTTCTCAAGCACTAATGGACGTGCATAAATTTGCGCTGGCACTTCCCATTTATTGCCGGAAAAAGTATGTTTGATTTGTGCGTCCAAATAAACCATGTAGGCTGCGAAGACCACCAGCCCGAGAAACATTAACTTAAAGAAAAATCCTCGTAAACGACGAGGCTTTGGTAAATTGTCCTTTCGTTTTTTAGCCACACACCTTTCCTACACACTGCTTAAGGGCAACGATTCTGCTATCTAAGTAAAATAATTTCCAGTCCTGTACTGACAAAAATAATGAAAGGAATGGAAATACTAGAGCGCACTAAGGTTTACACCTAAAATATTCATGTTAATCATTAATTTTATATTGATAATCATTATCTCCCTACGTACTATGTCATTAGTCGTCATCAGCGAGATTAAAGGAATTTGACATCATGGAGCGAATAGAAGTAGTTAGCAAAGTAACGAAATGGATTATCTTATTGGGGCTAATTCTTCACACTGTCATATTTTTCTATTTCGGGTATATCAACCTTAATTCAACCTTATTCGACACAAGTCTGTTTGCAGAGAAGTTGAACCTATTTGCAGTGACCGAAAACTGGTCCTATTATGCAGATCAGCTTAAACAACATAGCATCAATAGCTTTTGGGTGTTGGGCACAGTCGATTTTGCCGCGCAATTTTTCATCGCCTTTTTCTTATTCAAACTGTTTGCGTTATATGAAAACGGCTAAATATTTTCCAATCGAAATTCTCGCTATCTGCTTCGTATAGGCGCGACATTTTTTTGCTATGGGCTGCTATTGGTATTTCTTCCCCTTGCGTTTTCAATAATACACAACCTGTTAGCTGACGCCCCCCCATTGGCAATGGAAATATTTTTTGGCAGTACAGAACTTTCCCTGCTGGTGCTTGGCACGGTTATTATCGTTATTTCATGGATAATGCAAGAAGCGGGTAAACTTAAAAACGAACAGGATCTGGTGATTTGATGGCTATTATTGTGAATCTGGATGTAGTGTTGGCACAACGAAAGCTCAAATTAAAAGATCTGTCTGAACAAGTTGAAATCTCAATGCAAAACCTGTCCATTCTAAAAAGTGGTAAAGCCAAAGCGATTCGGTTTTCAACATTGAACGCTATCTGTAAGGCCCTACAGTGTACCCCTGGCGACCTTATCGAATACCGAGACGATGAATAACATCAATAAAAAACATGGTAAATAAGGAAAGATACTGTGCGCATTAGCTATAAAATTCACTTAACTATTTTTGTTGTTCTTTCGCAATTTTTAATAGGTTGTGTCTCTATTTCGATTGACGAAAAAAGCTTTCTTCGGGATCGGCAACACGCTGTCATTTATGATCTGGCACGATACGGTGAAAGTAGCGAACACCAGATAGGTCAGCGTACCCTATACACGCAAGATGAGCTATCTCACACATTAAATATGCTTAAAAAGAAAGAATGGGTCGTACAAACTAATCATCTCTGGCGTTTATCCGCCGAATATGAAAAACAGCAAGGTGAGTATGTTGACGCTATACGTAGCTTCAATTTAACGGCTTTGCAACAACAGAATGATACTCATAACATTGCTATGTTTACCGTACCAGATAGTGGGATTTATGGGGCGTCTTTTATCTCTGAAAATGCTAACGAAACGCTTGTCATTTTCCCAGGGAATGGCTTCAACCTTGTCCCCGACATGTCAGAAATTCGCCCTCTGTTAGCACCTAAGCGAAATATCTTTGTAATGGAATATCCGGGCATGGGTGAGAGTAAGAGTAAACTGACAGTATCCACACTTCGTGAGTCGGCGCGTCGGTTTATGAGTTATGTTTCGCAGCGTTCTGATGTTTATACCACCCGTATTATACTTTATGGATTCTCGCTGGGTGGGTTTGTCGCGACAGAAGTTGCATCAGCGGACCAAGTTGACGCATTAATACTAGATTCTACAGCGCCTGACATGCAAAAGTGGGTGGATGCGAATGTGCCTGTCTATGCAAAAGCATTTGTCGATATAAATATCGCTCCGCAGTTACGCGAAGTAAGCAATATAGAGCATGTTAGTTCGCTATCCATAACCATACTGTTTGTTGCCGGCAAACAGGACCGTATTACCCCTCCGGAGCTGATGCAAACGCTTTTCGATGCAGCTATGGTTGCTGAATTTAAAAAAATGACGCTGCTGGACAACGTGCGGCATGGAGAAAGCATTGACCATAGTGATTTTAAGCACGCTGTAAACCATTTTTTGCTTAAAGTGGCCCAACATTCGAAATCAAACTTCCCCCAAACTAATTGAGATTTTTACTCGTTTTTGTGATGTTCAATGTAACAAAAATGATTACACACGTAATCCTAATAATTACATGTGCAATCATTTAAGGTGTGTAGATGAATATCAGCAATGCATAACTAGAGGTTATGCAAGCATTCTGGGGCAACTATCCAGTCACGTCTGCTGAATTGGTTGCCAGATTAAACAACAAACAATGGCATGAGAAAACGGTAAAAACCTTTCTAAGCCGTTTGGTAAAAAAAGGGGCGATTACACCAGCATCGATACGCTAGCGCGTCGTTGACGTTTGCCGCTACCCCCACACACCCTATGTTAACCAGTTTACCTTACAGTAGTAAGAAGCAATTAAAGGAATGTATTGTAAACCTAACGACATCCGTTAATCGCCCTCGCATTAGAGCTGTGATAGCGATAGCATTGCTTACGTTAGTTGGGTCGCTACATGCTTTAAAACGGGGTAAAGATTATGGCGTACACGTAGGGCCGTCATATCGCAGCGTTCCGATTTTTTATCACCTATAAACGGTTGAAAGAACTGCGCCAATAATGTTACTTCGTAATTCGCGTAGATAAACATAAAGACATTTGACCTGCAAAGTGTCTAAAGGCATCAAAGTCTTCGCTTTTCAGTAAGCGTTGCGATTCTGCTCTATCCACATATAACAGGCCTATACATTTTCTCCCCACCATGATTGGTGCCACAAAAAAAGCTAAGCCTTGACAGAGATTTTGCATAGCCGGTGTTAGTCGAGAACGCCACTCTTTTGCTGCTGGGTCGGTGACCCAGGTTTGTTGGTGTTCTTTGAATGACTCATCAAAAACGGTCTTATTAATGCCTAAAGGATGCACAAAACCGGTTTCAATGCGGTCTGCGTTCTGACACGAAACGAATCGCGGCAGCAACTTGTTTCTGCTTTGATTGAGCATAAATACAATCACACGGTCCATCCCAACGCCCCGATGTAAACCCTCTATAGTCGTGTTGATTAACAGATTAAGTTCAGCCCCTTCACTGGCAAATTGGGTAAGTTCGCGCAGCAGTTTAAGCTGAACCATTTCATCGGGTTGATGAAAAACCTCTTCCTGTTCTACTTTTTCCGGCTCGGCGTTTGGGTCCAGGTATTCGGTTAATTCTTTTGCACCGTATGACACCGCAAGCTCAACTGATTGTTCGGTACACTTTTTAAGTCGTTCTTTTAACGCTCTGACCGGAAGATCCGCCAGTTCAGACATTCCATCCACGCACTTAGCGATATCCGCGCGTGGTGCTTTATTGACGATTCCTTTGCTGTAATCACTTGCCAGACCAATCGCTCGCATTTCCGGTGTTCTGCGGCCGGGATCTTCAATAGAGCGAATTAATAGCTCGCCCATATTCCAGGTACTTGCCAGCCCTATGCTTATTTGATCAAAAGTCGTGCCGAGCATTTCTTTAACTGTGTCTTGCGGGTTGCCTGACTTCTCTCGAAGCGCTGCATCCAGTTTTTCAGTAATTTCACCACCAATCGACCAGAATGCAATTTCACCGAGTTCGTGAAGCAGTGTTGCTATGTACACCTCTTCTTGGGTTTCTTCAGCTCGATCACCAATCAACATCCTCGCGACCATCGCACTATGAAACGACTTTGCAAGCAACTTTAACAATCGCTCGTAAACGTTTTCGCTAATGTCTTTATTGCGCAGCATACTGTCGATCATCTTAGCTGTGATACAAATATGCTTGATAGTGTCAAAGCCAAGGATGACCGCTGCACGACTGACGGTGGTCACTCTGTTTCTGCCTGCACGATAAGTGACACTATTAGCCACCTTAAGGATTTTTGTGGTTAATCCTTGGTCATGTAAAACAGATTTGCCGAGTGAAGGAAGAGAGGCGGTGTCATCATCTGCTAGCTTTTCGAGATTTCTAACCGTAGCAGCAAAGGCGGGTAGCTCATGCTTGTTGATTTTTTCTACCCAAGCTTCGGTCCCTTTAATATTGTCTGATTTCATACGTGTCTTTTTGAAAGGAGCGTCATTATGCTTAATGTCTGTGACGTGCTTTGCGCATATTAATTTAAGCAAATTCCTTTTTGCGGTTTACATCACTGCGATAAGCTATGAGCCTACTCAGTTCCGCTATTTATTATACTGTAATAAGTAATACAGTATTTTATTATATAAATACAGGGATAACACGGAGATAGTGCTGAAATATCAACGCCCACGGGAGTGCGGTGGGGGACCTGAATAAGTGTGTCACTGTGGATTCACTAGCGGTTCCCACTTCTTATAAGCGTCGATATGATTTTCGGTAGTTCAGGCTATATCTTAGGATATTTGATCCAGCTCCGACCAAATTGCAGACACACTTTCGTTTGTCTGCTGACGTCATCACCCCTTTTTTGGAACCAGTCGCCTAATGACAGCGTTTCGAGACTTGCCTAAGATTAAATCTTCCCAACGTTGGGATCTTCTTCAACCTCTAAGCCTGAATCGCGATTTTACCATTATTGACACTCTTATAAATCCACGCAGAAAACATCTGATTACGTTTTTCACCGTGTAGGAGAGATGAAAATTAGAGATAAGAAGCAAGCAAGGTTCTAAAAATACTCTGTAAAAGCTGCGTAATGACTAATTACCTTTCATAACCCATTGAAATAACCGTATTTGTTGCTTTTTTGATTTCAAAGTAATTTCGAAGTTTATCACGGTTGTAGCTCTAAGTTGGATATTGATATAAATATTAAATGTGAGAGTGAGAGTGAATAATGCTATTTAAGGTATACTCAGGTGTTTTAAATTACTGAATTTTTAATATTTCGTTAATAAATAACTGTCGCCAACTTGTAGCATGATGCGTTAGCATGAAGATCAGCTTCTAACAGGTGGACTTTATGAATCGCATGCTACTGGCAATCAACGTTGTCGCCATGACAACCATTGCTTTTTCTTTCTCCTCTATGGCTACCCCTGCGTTCGATGCGTGTAAGGTCAAACTTCGCGATCAGGCTAAGCAATCGGGTGTTAGTCAGGAAGTAGCAGATAGCGTTTTTGATAAATTGGTTTATCAACCCCGCGTAATAGAGCTGGATCGTAGTCAGCCTGAATTTGTGCAAACTTTTCCCAATTATTTCGGCAAGCGCGTGACCGACTGGCGGGTTGATAAGGGTCGACAGATGTATGCCCAGCACAAAACCCTGCTGGATAAACTTAATCGCAAGTTCGGCATTCCATCACACTATCTCATTGCATTCTGGGGGTTAGAGACAAACTTCGGTACCTATAAAGGAAAAATGCCGGTGCTGGATTCTTTAGCCACTTTGGCGTGTGACCCACGGCGCAGCACCTTTTTTACCAAAGAATTGATAACGGCAATCAAATTGCTCGAACGTGAATCGTTAGATCAGGAAAAGATGGTGGGGTCTTGGGCCGGCGCTATGGGTCATACTCAGTTTATGCCATCGGCCTATGCTCGATATGCGATTGATGGAGACGGCGATGGCCGTGTAGATTTGTGGGAAAGTGAAGAGGATGCATTAACGTCTGCAGCAAACTTTCTTGCAGAACTCGGTTGGCAACCGGGCGTGCGGTGGGGAAGAGAAGTACAACTTCCTGGGGGATTCGATTATGATTTAGCTGGTTATAATAACCGCCGTTCTTTAACCGAATGGCAGGAGATGGGCGTTACCAAGGCCAATGGTAAACCACTAGGTGAGAGTGACCTTACAGCTTACATTGTTGTACCCGCAGGTCATGAAGGCCCTGCGTTTATCGCCTATCCTAACTTCCGCGTCATTATGCGTTGGAACAACTCTGAGTTTTATGCAATCGCCGTGGGGCATTTGGCCGATCGCATCGTTCGTGGCAATAAGCTTGTAACCACTTTGCCTGTTTTACCCACTTATTCAAGAGACGATATTATCGCATTGCAAACAGCGCTTAATAAGGCGGGTATAAATGTAGGCAAGCCCGATGGAATTATCGGTCCAGCAACGCGTAAAGGGATTCGCGCATTCCAACGCAAAAATAAGCTTATTGCTGATGGTTTCCCTAGCTTGGAAGTAATGGAAAAAGCCGGTGTAACGATAAGTGAAAAAGCCGAATCATAAGCAAACATCAGTTGAAGTCGCTTAAGTGAACAAACAGGAAGCCTTTCCGGCCTATGCAATATCAGCCTCATTATGCGAGGCAATACAAACCAATAATGTCATAGTATCCGCGCCTCCTGGCGCGGGTAAATCCACTGTATTACCACTTAGTTTACTGCGGCAAAAACTACCCGGGCGCATTTTATTGATGCAGCCGCGACGCGTAGTAGTTCGTAGTCTGGCGCATTACTTAGCAGCGCAGTTAGGTGAACCAGTAGGCCAGACTATTGGGTACCGAATGCGCGGTGAAAGCAAGGTCAGCCAAGAAACTCAACTTGAAATTATCACTGAAGGAATACTTTCACGCCGCATTCAAAATGATCCGGAACTCGCTGATGTCAGCGTTATTATTTTTGATGAATTCCATGAACGCAGTATTCACAGCGATTTTGGCTTAGCATTAGCACTCGAAGTACAGCAGGGCTTAAGAGATGACATTCGGCTGGTTGTTATGTCTGCCACATTGGATGTGCAAGGTTTACAAACCCTGTTACCGGATGCGGTAAATTTGAATTCTGAAGGGAAAATGTATCCCGTCGAGGAGTACTATTGCGGACACGTTAAGCCTGAACACATTGTTTCAACCATGGTCGCTACAATTGAACAGGCCTGCACAGAAGTAAGCGGGGATATACTCGCTTTTTTACCTGGGGCGGGGGCTATCCGAAAGGTCAGACGACAGCTAGAAAGTAGCAAGCTTAACCCTCACGTGGCCATCCACGAACTCTTTGGAGCGCTTGAAAAGTCCGCCCAACTAGCAGCATTATCGCCGGATCCTACTGGCAAGCAAAAAGTTATTTTGGCGACCAATATCGCCGAAACCAGTTTGACTATTGCTAATATTGAAGCTGTGGTTGATTCCGGGTTAGAAAATGTCGCTACATATCAACTTGATGGTGGTTTTACACAACTAAGCCAACAGATGATATCACAGGCATCTGCCACTCAGCGGAAAGGTCGTGCGGGACGGTTACGCGAAGGTAAATGCTATCGGTTATGGGCAAAAGAACAGCATGACCGACTGGCGAAACACGCCCAACCGCAAATTCTACTCGAAGATATAGCACCATTATTGCTCCAGTCATTAGCCTGGGGCAGCCAGCTTAAAGATATGGCATTACTGGATATGCCAAGTTCTTCACAACTGTCAGCCGCCACGGATGCTTTGCAGCGATTGGGTGCAATCGATAATCAACACATTACACCCTATGGTAGAAAGTTAGCTGCTTTCCCTTGCCATCCCGCTATTGCTCACATGCTACTAAAATCCATAGAGTTCAGTGAACATCATGCTGCTGCCGCGGCATTTATTGCTGCACTTTACGAAGAAAATACGGTTCGCAGTAATTATTTGAGCGTCGCGGAGGTAATTCAGCACGCTGAGCCACAGGGATTGAAGCGAATAAAACAACAGGCTGCTAGGTACTTTCGACTGATAAGTAAGCGTGCGTTACCGCCCTATAATACGTTGACAGAAAATGAATTTGCTATCGCTATCGCCCTTGCGTTCCCCCAGCATCTTGCCGTTAATAGTTCCCACTGCGTATACAAGCTAGCGAATGGGAAAAGAGCGAGTGTGCCATCAGAAATTAATGAGTCAGCTCAGTGGATTGCAGTTCTGCATGCGCAGTCTGTTGGTGGCGAGTTAATCATTCGACAATATCAGGCGATCACACAAAGTCAGGTTCAATCATTGTATCCTGACGGCTTTGCTACGGAAAAGCAGGTGTATTACAACGATGAAAATAAAAAAATGCAGGCGCGCCAGATAAGGCGATTTGGAGAAATCATTCTCGATAGCAGTCCATTGCCTGAGGTACCTAAATCTCAATTCGCCCAAGCCTGGTTAGCTTATCTGGGAACGTTACCCTCACACCAGTGGCCGTTTGATGAGAAAGCATGGCAATGGTGGTATCGCGTGAAAATTGCCAAAACCTTAAATATATCGCAACCCCAAGCGTTCAGTTCACCAACAGCATGGCCGACGTTCTCTAATCCCTTTACTGACCTGTCGCCAGATTTTTGGCTGGACAAACTCGCCACGTGCAAAAGGTGGGAAGCGGTGGAACAACTGCCGTGGAAATCGCTGCTTAACCAGGCGTTGGATTGGCCTCAGCAACATGCACTTGATGTCTATCTACCAGAAACATTGTGCATTCCATCTAAGCGCAATGTTGCCATTAAATACAACGACGCTGGCAGTGCTACCGTTTCGGTGAAGATACAAGAAATGTACGGCGAAACGAACTCTATCCGCTTGGCTGACGGAAAGTTGCCGGTGACATTCTCATTACTTTCTCCTGCGGGGCGACCGTTACAAACCACACAAGACTTAGCCCGATTTTGGAAGGGTAGCTACCGAGAAATTCAAAAAGAAATGAAAGGCCGTTATCCCAAACATTTCTGGTCAGACAATCCAGCTACTGCCACCCCCACTACGCGAACGAAAAAGTTTATGGAGTAAACCTCCCCCTCTCTTTATCTTCAGCTTCAGGCTAATGTGAAAGCGGGTCATCTATAGTAACGGACGGGAAATAGGTCCATCTGTCGCATCTCCCCCTTCCTATTTGTCACTTTCCCGTTTTAACTAGTCAATATTATACTACTTTAAATTACCTTCGAATTTCGGCACGGGTCGCAACTTGGCTTCTTCAGCGGTAGTCACTTTTCCATTGTCTGCAATATCTTGTATGAGCCATTCCATCTCTTTAATTTCTTTGCGTTGGGCCTTAATAATCCCATCAGCTAGTTCACGTACCCTCACATCTTCAATATTAGAGCGTTCGCTGGTTAATATCGCGATAGAATGATGAGGGATCATTGCCTTCATATAGGACGTGCCAGATACCGTAGATTGAGAACGCACGAGATACAAACACCCTGCAAATATCACGAAAGCGCTAATAAAAATGGCCATGTTGAGCTTTTTATTTGTATACATGCCAAGCATAAATGCCAACATAATTATCGCCATAACCGCACCCATATAGAGCGCCATATAGCTTCTTGTTTCGCTAAACCAAACATGAGAAAACGCGTAAGTGTTTAGGTACATCATGATGAACATAGCAATTGTAGAAGTAAGTATCATTGCTACAAATTTTGTGTACTTCATGTGTAATCCCTTTTTTCTTGAGTGACTTTATGAAACAAAATTACGTTTAGGTTTTCAATTTTAGTACCATGGCCGGGAATACGAAAATAACGTTTACGCATCCCCCTAGTTACCGTATGAGCATTGGAGTACCACCACATCTGTGCTAGTTCAGTAACATTCGTGAACACACTTCAGTCTGTAAACCCTTACCGCTTCATCGCAACGGTACTTCGGGTATTGTTCTCACCTATGTGGCCTTTTACAACGTGGCTTAGGACATTAAACTGTGAGTAACCCTCTTCATCTACAAGAGCGTATAATTGCCAAGAGAACAGCGAAGAGGGCTTTTGTTGCGTCAATTACTGCTGTAGGTTGTCCAATATTTATTAAGGATGCTCAAAGTTTAACTTGAAGTTACAACGCTATTGAAAGTGCGATAAAGAAAATTGTTCAACTGGCATCTTTGTCGCACTTCTCAATTTTTAATGTAAATTAGGTTTAATGTGGTCTAGGCCGCCATTTTCCGACACTCTTCAGCGCAAGCTTTGCAAGCTCTGGCGCATTCTTGACAATGGTCGTGTTCGTGTTGGGCACAAGTTTCTCCACAGGATTCACATATATCCGCGCAGAGGCGACAAATTTTTTCTGCATAGTCGCTTCCTCGCGCCATTGCCGCGGCGGCAAGCCTACAGATATCTGCGCAGTCAAGATCGGTACGAATACACTCTGCCATTTTTTCTGGATCAGGTTCTTGCAAACAGGCCGTTGCACAATGATCGCAGGCAGATGCACATTTATAACAGGCTTCAATACAACTTTTGAATTTCTCGTGAGACATAGAATTGTTTCCTCATGATAACTGTTTATACAATGAATTTGTCTATACAACTAACTTCGGAAGTCATAAAAAAGCAACACTTGTACCGATAACTCAACTGCCTGTATAGAAAAGGATTTAACCCATTTAGCCCGTTTTACTCGTCCATAATAATTTATAATTCCTTGTAAAAAATACTTTGTTCTTCTTTATAAGTGCAAAACTTACTTACGCAAATATAAGAAGGAATGATAATGAACCTGCGCAAAGCACAATCGATTCTCTATTATGAAGCAGCGTTTGGGTCATTTATTATGGGCGTAATTAAACTCTTAAAAAGTACAATTTGATGCGTTTAACAACCCACTTTTTGTAGCCGTTCCCGGTACCGTTCTTTAATCACTAAAAACGGTGTAAGGCCATCATTTAGATAAATTAGTAATAACGCAGATAACTTATCCGGAAAACATTGAAAGGGTAGCAATCGCTTAGGTATTCTAAGTGGCAAATGCGTTTCAGGAAAAAACTATGCGATGTTTTATCGGGTTAGAATTAAGTGCTCAGCAAAAGCTTGCCTTACAAAGCTGGCAGCAGAAAGCGCTGCCAGAAATTCGCAGCCGTCAGCAAACACCATCTGTTAACCAACAAAACAAGAAAAGAATACGCAGTGCGCCAGCGATTCCAGTAGCGGTACCTGTTGCAAACTATCATATTACACTAGCATTTTTAGGCGCTATATCTTCAAAACAACTAGAGTCTTTAATTACGCACCTGGATAAGATACATGCACATCCGGTAACGTTACAGCTTACTCAGAGTGGCTATTGGCAAAAACCTAAAATCGTTTTTGTCGCCCCTGACCACGTCCCAGAATCGTTAAGTTCATTACATACACAGGTGAGAAAGGGGGCCAGAGAGGCAGGGATTGAGACAGAAAGTCGAAACTACCAACCCCATGTCACGTTAGTAAGAAAAGCTGCCCCCTCCTTACCACCGCCTCTTTTTGCGCCTGAGATTAATTGTCAATTCGATGCTTTTCATTTATTTGAATCGGTTTCTACGCCCAATGGTGTCAGCTATCCTATTCGCCACAGCTGGAAATTGACCCCTAATATGAGCACCAGAGAGCGGTTGAGAAAAGGTTTTCTCTAAAAAGGCTTACCACAATTTAAGGAACCGTTATTAGTTTCCCTTATACACCGCCTGAATTCGCCGAATGTTACAGACTTCTTCTTAGTAAAAAAATTAATGTGTAGTCTGCCGTACTTATGTCAGTGCGCGAGAGTAACGATCCCGCATCAAATAGCCAATCTTTCGCTACGTTGATGAAAGGTATGAAGACGTGTAACTTAGTTAGCGTTGCTCAGTTTTCGTATATGAGGGCAAACCGACTTGTTTTTGTATAATTTTTACGTCCGCTCAATTCTCTGTGACCACCCGCTTAGCTTCTGTAGCCGCGGCTCCACCGGCCGATTGACTTCTCATTAGGACAAATGCGTTGATCGTCGCCTATCTTCTTATCTTAAATAGTAAACATGAACGCAAGGGTGTAGTGGCAAAGTTGAAATACTATAGTCGATTTTACCGGTTTACTCTTAGTGGCTTATCAAGGTAAATAGTGGGTAAGTTTCGAAGCTTTTAGGGAACGCTATGCAAAAAACTTACAGATTACTTATTGATTGCCCCGATCAGGTAGGTCTGGTCGCAGCGGTATCACAATTTTTAGCACAACATAATGCGGCAATTGTTGAAGCAAACCATCATACAGATGTAGCCACTCAGCGTTTTTTTATGCGCCATGAGATTTGCGCGGATTCGGTCAATCTTGACCATCAAACCTTTAGCCGAGCTTTCGATGAAATGGCAAAACAGTACCAGATGCGATGGAAACTGTCAGATTCTCTGCATAAACCACGTATTGCCTTGCTCGCGAGCAAGGAAAGTCATTGTTTGGTCGATTTACTGCATCGTTGGCATACCGGTGAGTTACACGCTGAGATCGCCTGCGTAATTGCAAACCATCAACAAATGAAAAAGTTTGCAGACTGGTATGAAGTGCCCTTTTATCACCTTGATTTCCAGCATCAAGACAAACGCGTGGCTTTTGACCAAATCGAACGGCTCATAGATGAACTTCAGGTGGACGTAACCATACTTGCGCGTTTTATGCAGATACTTCCAAATCATTTGTGCACAAAGCTCTTCGGAAAAATCATTAACATTCATCATAGCTTTTTACCCTCTTTCGCGGGGGCGCGTCCCTACCAACAAGCCTATGACCGCGGGGTCAAACTCATTGGTGCAACCTGCCACTACGTTACCGCCGACTTAGATGAAGGCCCTATCATTGAACAAAGTGTGAAACGCATTAGTCACAGTGATAATCCTGCTGATATGGTACGAAAAGGAAAAGACTGCGAAGTGACAGCGTTAGCGCACGGTGTTCGCTATCATCTGCAAGATAGGGTAATTATCCACCAGAATAAAACAGTGGTATTTGCCTAGTTTTATACGAAATATTATTTTTGTGAGCTATTCAGCACAACTACGCGATAGAAGACGTTTAACTTATTAACAGCATCCTCTACTATGGCAACGTTTAAAACGACAACAATGGAATCAAACCATGGGAAAACTCAAAACCACTCTCACCGCAGCAGCGGTTTTATTAGCCTTAGGCGCTTGCTCGGAGCAAAAAGCAGAACAAAATGAGCAAACAGCAGCGATCGACAATACAATGACTGACCAATCCAAATCATACGACAACATTCTATTAAATGAGTATGAAGGCCCTTATGGTGGGGTGCCTGCATTCGATCAAATGAAGCTGGAAGATTTAAAGCCTGCCCTGGAAAAGGGTATGGACTTACAGCGTAAAGAAATAGCGGAAATCGCAAATAACCCTGAACCACCTACATTTGAGAATACAATTGTAGCGATGGAACGAGCGGGCCAGGAACTTGGTAATGTCTTCACCTATTACGGTATCTGGAGCGCTAATATGTCAAGCCCTGAATTTCGTGAGATTCAGGCCGAAATGTCGCCGGTATTATCTTCTTTCTTCACCGAGATCACTCAAAACGAGAAATTATTTGAACGGGTGAAAGCGGTTTATGAAGGAGAGGAATATAAAAATCTGGGGACGGAAGAGCAGCGCATCACTTGGTTAACTTACAATAATTTTGCGCATAATGGCGCAGCTTTAGAAGGTGAGAAAAAACAGCGCTACGCAGAAATCAATAAAGAGTTAGCATCACTTTACACGCAGTTTTCGACCAACATTCTGGCCGACGAAGAAGGTTATGTAACATATATAACTGAAGATCAGTTAGATGGGTTACCTGATTCGTTTGTAAAAGCTGCAGCAGCGGCGGCAGAATCCCGTGGTGAGAAAGGCAAATATGCTATTACTAACACCCGTTCATCAATGGATCCGTTCCTTACTTACTCCACTGACCGTGAGTTACGCGAAAAAGTATGGCGTACTTATTATAACCGTGGAGACAATGCAGACGAGTCAGACAACAACGACATCATCAAACAAATCCTGAAACTTCGCCATGAGCGCGTTCAGTTACAAGGTTACGACAACTACGCCGAGTGGCGTCTAGAAGATCGTATGGCTAAAAATCCTGAAAATGCCATGGATCTCATGATGAAAGTCTGGCCAGCAGCCATTGCTCGGGTTGAAGAAGAAGTAGCCGATATGCAAAAAATTGCAGATGAAGAAGGTGCTGATATTACTATCAAACCTTGGGATTACCGGTTTTACGCAGAAAAAGTCCGTCAGGCTAAGTATGATCTTGATTCAAACGAAGTAAAACAATATTTGCAGTTAGATAAACTACGCGATGCTATGTTCTACGTTGCGGGCCGTCTGTTTAACTTTGAGTTTAAAGCGGTTCCTGAAGGTGAAGTGCCGGTTTGGAATGAAGATGTAAAAGTATGGGAAGTATTGGACAAAGACAGTAAAGAACACATCGGTCTTTGGTACCTTGACCCCTTCGCACGTCAAGGCAAGCGTTCTGGAGCGTGGGCTACAACTTATCGTAGTTACACTACATTTGATGGTAAAGAAACGGTGCTATCATCGAACAACTCCAATTTTGTAAAAGGCCCAGAAGGTGAACCTACGCTGATCTCTTGGGACGATGCAGAAACCTACTTCCATGAATTTGGTCACGCCCTGCACTTTTTATCGTCTGATGTGAAGTACCCCACATCTCACTCTGGTGTACGTGATTACACTGAGTTTCAGTCGCAACTTCTAGAGCGTTGGTTAACCACTGACGAAGTCATTAACCAATACCTGGTCCATTATCAAACGGGCGAGCCAATTCCCGATGAGCTGGTAAATAAAATTAAGAAAGCCGCAACGTTTAATGAAGGCTTTAAAACAACCGAATATCTAGCTTCAGCTATTATGGACTTAAAATACCACACTACTGATCCAGCTAATATTGACCCTGATACGTTTGAGCGTGAAGAGTTGAAAAAGCTTAACATGCCAGAAGAGATCGTAATGCGTCACCGCAGCCCTCATTTCGGTCACGTTTTCTCAGGTGAAGGCTATGCAGCAGCCTATTATGGTTATATGTGGGCAGAAGTATTAACGGCTGATGCCTCTGAAGCTTTTGCACAAGCACCTGGCGGCTTTTACGATAAAGAAGTGGGCGACAGATTGGTCAAATATTTGTTCTCAGTTCGTAACGCAATGGATCCAGCGGAGGCTTATCAAAAATTCCGTGGTCGAGATGCTGATGTTGAAGCGCTGATGCGTGATCGCGGCTTCCCCGTGCCTAAAGATGACGATAAATAATTATTTCGTTTTATAAGGCCGCAACTGCGGCCTTTTTTATGTGTTCGATCCATTCCCTGTTAAACTTTATATCTCCCGTACTATTTATTTTAGTTGCTGAAAATAAGAATAATTACTGAATCATTTGCGTGTTTAAACTTAGGTAACATTTTGCTGATTACCCCTAGAAAAACCCGCCTTCAATTCAGGTGTCTTTTGTTAAGTTAGGATTAAAATAGCAATATCGAATCACAATCGATATATTTTAAAATTTTTTTACAAGGATTTAAAATGCAAGAACTAAGTGTTAGCGAATTAGACGAAATCAATGCAGGGATGAACGACTGGACGGCGGGTGGAATGGCTGTTATCGGTCTTGGCATTAGTGGTGGACCCGCTACAGGTGCTTTTGGTCTGGCTATTGGCGGAGCGATGATGTTGGTAGGATACTATATAAATTAGTTACTCATTTATTAAACGTCGAGCGCGAAATGATACGCGTCCTTAAAATATGGAAAATTCATGCGCATTATTGCAGTAACAAAATTTGTTTATAGTATTTTAATTGTGTCTTCGTTTATTATTTATCTGCAAAATAAAGATGGCGAAATGTTTTTTAAGATCGTGTTGTTTTCTTCTATTGCCTTATCCTTGATATATCAAAATATAATACTTCAAAAAATAGTTAAGTTCGAAAAGCTAAACTGACAGCATTTGGCGGAATATGTAGTGCCACTTTTCGTTATTTTTAATTTGTAAGGCATAGCGAAATAATTTACCGACTATTGGCCAAGATAAAGTAAACTGTTTAAGTTCAATTGGAAAAAGCCTAAGCTGTACACATCTCGCCAGCTGCGTCTTCTTCGTTCATCTAAAAGTTAATTAATAGGCAGCCGTCACTGCATCTCAAACGTTTTTAAGCGATAAATAAATTTCTGATGTGTGAAATTAGCTACAACAATATAAGTCTAAAATTAGTGAGTAACGTTTTTTTCGTTGTATCCATAACCCGGCTACTAAACCACCTGAGCTGGCAAAGAGATTTCTGAAATATTCTTTTTAGAACATCTCGGTTCGTACTTATTAACCCCAAAAGGGATCAATACTCCCATTTTACAATCTTCACTTTTTAGCTCAACATGCTTGAATATTACAGAAGTAAATGTAGGCTTCCATCGAGACGCTATATTAAGGAATACTCAGTGACCAAAGTATTAAAATCACTCAGCATAAAACAAAAATTTCTTTTTACTCTTCTTATTGCGGTTCTTTCATCCTGCTTATTAGTAAGTGTAATTAGTCAGTGGATCGCCCGTGATTTGGTAAAAAAAGAAGTGGAGCAGGAATTATTACCCGCTAAAGTAAGCCAAATAGTAAATCTCGTAGATAAAGAAGTTAGTGTAATGCTAACCGTGGCACATAGTATCGCAACAAACCCTTATATGATTGAATGGTCGCAAGAGGGTGCTAATAAAGAGGAAGAACAACAGCTCGTTGATTATTTAAGAATTTTGGCTGATAAAAATGAGTTAGCCGCCACCTCCTTTGTAGACCGTCAAACTTATAACTACTGGAATCAAGATGGTTTCTTACGGAAACTTAAAGACGATGAATTTGACGGATGGTTTTTTGCCTATAAAGACAGCGGTAAAGCTACTTCTCTGAGCCTTTATAAAGAACCACAAGTAGGTTACAGACTATTTGCCAACTACCAACAAATTAATGGTCGCGGGATGTCAGGCGTGGCAAAAGCAGTTGATGAATTACTGACAATTATAAATAAAGCTAAATTAGCGAAGTCAGGTTTTATGTATCTGGTGGATGGACAGGGTAATATTATTGCTCACCCGGATATCAGCTTATTGGGCAGCAGCACGCTTGCTGACGTTAGTAATAGTGTCACTCAAGCTTCGTTACTAACACGGCGCGATTTTAATTTAGCCAATATTTTAATTGACGGCGAAAGTCGTTTGATGGCAAGTGCCTATATTCCAGCAGCGAACTGGTATGTGATAGCGCAAGTACCTGAATCGGAATTATATAGCGAGTTGAATAATGCAAACGTAATGGTTTTCGTTTGGGCAATTGTAATCGCAATAGTGTTCGCTTTTATAGGACGATTACTAGCAGCAAGTATTTCCCGCCCTATCGAAAAATTAGCCGATGCATTTCACGTTTTAGGACGTGGAGAAGGTGATTTAACCACTCGATTGCAAGAACCGAAGCAGAGGGAAACTGCCAGACTGGTTGGAGGGTTCAATAGTTTCATTGAAAGTTTGCATGCGACTATCAGTACAGTGGCAAGAACCAGCACGCAGCTAAGAGAATCGGCGCATGAAGTTGCGCATAAATCTCATCAAACCCAAGATAATAGTAAGGTTCAACGTGACCATACTATCCAGGTAGCCACCGCACTAACTCAAATGGGTGCGAACGTTACCGACGTAGCGCAATCGGCTTCTACAGCGGCTGAAAACGCCACGCGAGCGAATGCCACCTCAGAACAAGGGCGTCTTTTAACACGCGATGCCGTTACTGCTATCAATGATCTTTCTGCCCAAATAGAGGGTGTGGCGGAAGTCATTCAGTCTTTAGATGAACATACTTCTGCCATCGGTAGTATCTTAGATACAATTAGAGGTATTTCAGAGCAGACCAACCTGTTGGCGCTAAACGCTGCTATAGAATCAGCTAGAGCGGGTGAGCACGGTCGTGGTTTTTCAGTTGTAGCCGATGAAGTTCGCACCCTGGCGCAACGGGCAGCCAGTGCAACAGATGAAATTCAACTTAAAATCGATAAGTTTCAGGATGATTCCCGTGAAGCAGTAGTCCAAATGAAGTCAAGTCGCGACCAATCAGATCACGTCGTTGATTCTGCCAAAAAGTTAGACGTCATATTGAAGAAAATTGCGAAGGAAATAGAACAAATCAACGATATTAATACTCAGGTCGCCACGGCGACTCAACAACAGACCGCTGTTGTTGATGATATTAATGTAAATATCCATGATATTAGCGAAACCAGCGAAGACACCCTCAATACAGCAACTTCGTTAGTGGTTGTAAGTGACAAGTTAGACGACCTGGCTAACGAATTATCCGCCCAGGTTAATCGTTTTAAGCTATAAAAAAACAGCCCTTCGGGGCTGTTTTTTTTATAGGGAAACACCCTTTATTGACAATTATCTAGAAAATAATGGAATAACTCATTTTCACTTGGTTGTCATACGCTTTAGCCCAGGACAAACCCAAAAGAGGGTTTTCAGCAGTCCAGGTTTCTCGTTCTGCGGAAAATGATAATTCATGTGTTTCACGAAACCCTTTTGTGCGCATGTTAAACGCAAGCGATTTACTGGTAGGTAAATCAATCTTGTTTACGAGAGGAATATTAATTTCGTGTTCTGAAATAACTTTGTTACTGATCCCAACAGAGTAAGCCCCCATCTGATACCAGGACGCCAATTGATAACCTTTCGATGAAACGCGTTGGTTTAATACCCCGTAATCAAGCCGCCCCTTTTCATAATGTAGGGATGCTTCAACGCTTACGTGTGATGATAGCTGCTGGGCCATCATGAGTTCATATTCACGTAGCTTGGTGCCATGAAATTTTAATTTCTTATTGGTAAAAGTAACCGCAAAATCATCTCCGCTATTGAGATACTTAGTGATTGCGTTACCTAGACCTGAAGACAAAGAGTCAGCAGCGAAACATGATGAACCCGCCATTGCCAGGGAAGCAACGCAGCATGTGCGACCAAAAATATTCATCATTAAACTCCTACAGCTCAATTATCTTGCTTTTTACTTCTTTGGCGTGAGCACACCCGCAAAAAGTGATCAAATTATATACAACACATGTCCACAGTAGGGTATGAAAAGTCATCCGTATGAATTAGATGCGTCTATTAAATTAAATAAATATTGCAGAAAAAAAAGGTTGAACAGCAAAGAACAGGGAACGTTTTGAGCATAGTATTTTATCGCGGCTGACCATCAAACCGATACATACCCTCTACCCTATAGAACAAGCCATAGATGAGATTAAGGTTCCCACCTTAACTGCTTATCGGCCGGAAACCAGACTGGTTTATGTCCCGAGGATATGCTCGCTGTAGCCGCCCCGAAATAAATAGCGCCTTTTGTACTTCTATTAACAATAGCAGCCATGATACTCCGCTTTCTGCGCGCCTGAATGACCTTGGTTACCATATAATTTTATTTTACTTGGACCGATAGACAGAGTTAACACTTGTTTTCTCCGGCATCGCTCAACCCTACGAAAGCCCCGGAAAATCAGAAAAAGCTGCGTTGATTAACAAGGATTTAAGTAGCAGGTATCGTCAACATTGTGAAAAATGCTTTGCCCTCGCTGGCTGTACACCCATTCGATACTTAAACGCCCCCGTTGATATGAATACGCTTAAATAAATGCAACATTTTAAGCTGACAGTCATCCAAGTTAAGACTATAAAAGTATGTATTCTAAGCACTTTGCCCTATTCAACAATTAACAAGAAACAAATAGGAACGCACCTTGTCTGATCCGATGATTTCACTCGTTCTCGTGGGCATATTGTCCATCGCCTGCCAGTACTTTGCCTATAAAGTCAGGCTTCCTGCGATTTTGCCGCTACTCATCATCGGTATTATTGTTGGCCCAGTACTTGATGTAATAAATGCTGACAGGTTATTTGGCGACTTACTCTTTCCGGTTGTGTCACTGTCGGTGGCCATAATTTTATTCGAAGGAGCATTAACGTTAAAGTTTAAAGACATTGCGGGACACGGCAATATGGTGAGAAATCTGTGCTCGATTGGCGTCGTTGTCACCTTGATTGTCGCGGCTGTCGCTGCACACTATAGTCTGGGAATGTCCTGGCAGTTAGCTTTTTTGTTTGGCGCTATTGTAACTGTTACTGGGCCCACCGTTATCGTCCCTATGATCAGAACGGTGCGGCCGCAATCCAATATATCAAATATACTGCGCTGGGAAGGAATCATCATTGATCCCATAGGCGCACTGCTGGCTGTTTTGGTTTTCGAGTTTATCGTCGCAGCTCAAGGTTCTGCTATTTCTCATACGTTTCTAATTTTTGGAAAAACTATCGGCATCGGGTTAGTTTTAGGCTGGGCCGGCGGGTATTTTCTGGGCTTATCATTACGTAAAAGCTGGGTCCCCCACTATCTACAAAACACGGCTGTACTGACAATTATTCTGGGGGTATTTGCTGCATCCAATGTGGTAGCGCATGAATCTGGTCTACTTGCTGTAACTGTAGCCGGAATGGTGCTGGCGAATATGAAAAATGTCGATGTGGAAGACATTTTAGAGTTTAAAGAAACACTTAGCACGCTGCTTATCTCAGGCCTATTCATTTTATTAGCGACGCGACTCAACTTACAGGCAATAGCTGATGTTGGCGTGGGAATTGTGTTGGTATTAATCGCGGTAATGTTTATTGCAAGGCCTCTTTCTGTAATGGCGTCAGCAATAGGTACCGGGCTTAACTGGCGTGAACAGGCACTGCTTAGCTGGATCGCGCCACGCGGGATCGTTGCCGCCGCCGTAAGCGCGTTGTTTTCTCTTAAATTGGAAGAAATAGGCTATGAAGGCGCTAGTATTATCGTTCCAATGGTCTTTATGGTGATTATCACAACGGTAATTCTACAAAGTTTATCAGCAGGCTATGTTGCCAAATGGCTTAAAGTTCAAGCTCCACCTCCTACCGGTTTCTTAATTTTTGGGGGCAGTAAATTCAGTCGTTTACTTGCCAAAGAAATGATGAATCAAGATATGGGGGTGTGTATCGCGGACACTAACTGGGATGCGATCCGCGAAGCAAGAATGATGGATATTCCGGTCTATTTTGGTAATCCAATGTCAGACCATGCATCGCGTAACCTTCAAATGGACACCATCGGCACTGTTTTAATCATGTCGCCCTACAAGCAACTTAATCCAATGATCGCTTACCATTTCGAATACACTATAGGTAAAGTACAGGTCTGGGGGCTTTCAAACAATGAGCAAGCGGCCAGACCCAGCCATCAGGTAAGCGAGCATTACGCCAGAAAATTAACCTTGTTTGACGAAGGCGTAACATACAGTTATCTTGCATCCGCTGTAGCCCGAGGTGCTGCAGTAAAAACTACTCGGATCACTGACGAGTTTACTTTTACCGATTACATCGAAACCTATGGGGGTAGGTTAACGCCACTTATCGCCATTGATGAAACGAAACATTTCCATACTTTTTTGAACGGTCAGGAAAAGATACCCAAAGCAGGCTGGAAAGTTATTAGTCTTATTGAATCAGAGGATGAGAAATAATTTCGCCGGGTTTCGGTTACATTTAAAGGAATAATCATGTTTAAATTTTTTCGCAGCGTGTTAATTTTGGCTTTATTCATGGGCACAGGGGCTAGCGCTATGGCATATGATGTGTACTTGACACGACATTATGAAAAACAGTCGCAACATCGCGATCCTGAACTGACTGCAAAAGGCCAGTGGCGTGCAAAGCAATTGATAAAATTTTTGGAAGAAGCAGGTATACAAAAAATCTACAGCACCCAATATCGACGCACTCAACAAAGTGTAGCCCCGTTAGCGGAACGTTTAGATATTGAGGTAGAAACCTACCCGGCCAATGGGCTAGCACAATTAGCTGAGCAAATTAAGCATGAAAGAGTTAATGCGTTAGTAGTTGGACACAGCAATACCACTCCAGCGATTATATCGTTACTGGGCGGAAAGGCTAAGGCGATGAGTGAAGACGATTTTGGTGAGTTGTTTAAACTACGTATAGAGAATGAGCACGTTGAAACCAGTTCTGAAGTCGTGGGCTTGAATGAATAGCCCCCGGTGCGAGGTTGCCCTCAACCGATAACGTGCTACCTACTCTTATCTTAAGTCGATTTTTGCTATTGAGCATATCGTCAGCATAAATAAGACAACTCTCACCCCAACCTTAAAAAACTTTAATGTCATACTTTTGAGGCGTAGCGAAAGGAGTTTCTATTCGGAAAATGCACAACTCGGGTTGGCATTGCATCTCCGTGTAGCAATGCCTAGCTATGCTTTTCTACTTGGTTTTGCAGACAAGCAAGGGTCGCCTCGACTGCCCCTTGGTTTTGCAGCAAAACGGCATAGCCAGCCTGCCCTGCTTGCTTTGCGCGTTCCTGTTCATTTAGCCATTGTAGACAATAGCGCACGATATCGTCTGCACTATTAACCAGATATAACGCGCCTTGCGCCTGCAAAAACTCGCAAATTTCTGGATTATTGTACCGATGAGGGCCCATCATTATTGGAATAGCTGCTGCTGCCGGCTCTAAGGCATTATGCCCACCTTTGTTTGCAAGACTACCGCCTACGAAAGCCATATCAGCAACGTGATATAGGTGATTAAGCTTACCCATCTCGTTTACCAGTATAATTTGAATGCCTTCTTTTATATGGCTAATCTCGCTGGACAGACAATATTCATAGCCAGAATCAGCCAGCAGCGTTTCGACTTCATTGAATCGTTGAGGATGACGCGGCACTATGGCCAACAATGTGTTCGGACTGTCCTTTATAATTTTGGCGTAGGCGGTTAGAAACGTTTTTTCTTCTGGATCATGGGTACTCCCCGCCACTATCAGTGCGCGCCCACTGACTTGCAACTGTAAAAAGTCAGCATCGTTGTTCGCTTCGTTCATTGCCTGATCAAATTTTATATTGTTAGTTAGCGTAAGTTTGTCCGCGGTAATGCCAAGTTGAATATACTGCTCATAGTCACGTTTACCTTGTGCACAAACGTGCGTAAGTTTAAACATCATAGGTTCGATAAGCGCTGAGAACTTTGCATAACGCGATGCTGAGCGTTCTGTCATACGCGCGTTTATTACCGTGACAGGAATCTTTTTTCTCCAGCAACAATGAATCAAGTTCGGCCATAGCTCTACTTCTGTTATGACCACGTGTTTGGGTTGTACGCGATTCAGCATAGTGGTCATGGCGAAAGGTAAATCCACTGGCAAGTAAAAGTGATGCACACTATCGCCAAAAATTGTATTAACCCGTGCCGATCCCGTTTCAGTGGTTGTGGTGATTGTAATTGGGGTATGCGGATACAATTTTTGCAGGCGTTTAACGACACAAGATGCAGCCATTACTTCGCCAACAGAAACACAATGAAATAGATAACCCTGCTTTTGTCCAGGTATAGGAACATAGCCCAACCGTTGAAAAAAGTTGCCATGCAGCGCATCGAGTTCATTAACTCCCCATTTTCTGAATTTGAGCCAAAACACAGGTAGTAACAAAAAAAGTAGTAAGGTATATAACCCGCGAGCTAACTCTTCATACCATTGCGGAGAGTACCGATTCTTCAACTATTTTTCCTTGCGCTATTTAGTTTACGTTACCTAATCTATTGTAAAGCGATGTGGTTAACTTGCAAAATTAACCTATACATCTTTTATCCGTGCATTCACCCTTTTGACTTAGCTAACACGTATATAGAAAAAAACTAAAATAGTTAAATTTAAGCTTTAAAATATAAGGTTTCAGCAAAATTATGAAGATAAAAGTGTTGCATGTTGAGTTTAACCAGCGCCTTTATGGTGGTGGCACTCAGGTTTGTTATCTGCTTAATGCGCTTAATGCTGATGCATTTGAAAGCGTCTTAGTGTGTTCTGAAAAAAGTGATATCAGCAGAATTAATTTTACCCATTGCGACACCCATAAAATTGAATTCAATGGCAATTTAGACGTTTTCGCATCCAAAAGAATTATTGACGTTATAGAAAAAACAGCACCAGACATCATTCATATACACAGCCGTCACGGTGCAGATTGGTGGGGCGGTATCGCCGCCAGCTATTCCCATATCCCAGCCATACTCACTCGCCGACTGGAAGAAGCTGAGAATTTGTTGGGAAAATTAAAATATCGGTACTTCGACGCTGTAGTAAGTATTTCAGAAGAAGTTTATCGAAATACTGAAAAAGGATTAAACGAAGAGACTCTACATAAATTGATCTATCCCGGGGTGGCGACAAACGAATCGAAACTCTGTGCCGATGGTGAGATGCGAAAGTGGCTCGCACGGGCACACAACGTCCCTTCCGAACACAAGTTGATTGCTAGCTTTGCCCAATTAATTGGCCGCAAAGGTCAGGCCGATATCATATTAGCGTTTGAGAAAGTCATTTCTGAGCACGACAACGTTAGTTGCCTGCTTTTTGGGGAAGGTAATCAGTTAGAGTCATACGCGTCATTGATCAAAAAATGCAATCTACAAGATAGAATTAAGCTTTGTGGTTTTACAAGTGATGTTACAGATTTACTCGCTGTAATCGACATTATTGTTCATCCTTCACACTCTGAAGGTTTAGGTGCCACACTGATGCAGGCTGCGGCCTGTAAGAAGCCGGTTATCGCCTACGATGTAGGTGGGGTTGCAGAATTAGTAGAACATAATAAAACAGGTCTTTTGGTGGATATGGCGGACATTAATGGCTTGGCAGATGCCATCATCCGCCTGTTAGATGATGAGACAAAAGCATCCAGCTTAGGCAATCGCGCTTACGAGAAAGTTAAGGATAAATTTTCTGTGCAAAGAATGAAATCTGAGTATGAAAAACTTTACCGAGAGGTATATCAGGGGCATCAAGAACACGCTGAACAAAATTGATCCCACAGCAATTATTCACACTTTCTAGCCACCAACAAACCTTGATAATATTTGCCAAAAAAACGGGATACTACAGTATCCCGTTATCACTAATTACATACTCCTAGAAAGTAATTTGCAGACCAGCTTTATAAAAACGCCCTAACGGGTCATAGTTACTAGGGAAGGTATTACCGGAGTTAGAACTGGTATCACCAATGTCGTTACCCAACACAGGTGGTTCTTTATCGAAAAGATTGTCCACACCTAAGGTAAATTTGACATTCTCAGTGACCTGGTAGCTGCCATACAAATCGAAATAGTCATAGCTGTCGATATGTCTAAATTCGGCAAATCGTAGACTCGCTTCTGGCGGCTCTACGTCAACTGAGTCGATATGTCGCCACAACAACGAAACCGTAAAGTCGTCATAGGTCCAGGTGGTGCGTTGAATCCAGCGCAAATCAGACAACGGATCGCAGCTGGTGCCGTAATAACCTTTACAGTCAAGTACGGGTATTGCATCAGCACTTTGCGATTCTTGAGTGAGATATTTATTGATAGTAGCCGAGAGCTCCAAGGTACCCATATCACCTAAATCAAAATCGGTGTCGATGGTAACCTCAACCCCTTCTGCTTGCAGACTTTTTAAATTCGTTGTGAAAAGTTCCACACCTGCAGAAGATCCAGTAAGGTCGCCTCCCACACGAACAATCTTGGCGCATTCGCTGGTATTCCCTTCGATGTAACATTGGTCCAGAATTTCTTGCGCAGAGAACTCGCCGATTATGTCGTTGATAAATATATCGTAATAATCTATCGAGAGGGTGAAATCCCGTGCAAATGAAACCTCGGGCGTCCAAACAATCCCCGCAGTGAACGTTTCCGCCTCTTCTGGTCCCGGTAATGCCGATGGATTACTACCTTGGAAGGTATTGATTTGGCCGGAGATAATATCCGGTACAACCCCTACCTGAGCGTCACGCATACCGGTCGATATACAAAGGGCGCGTAAGTTCGCATCAATGTTTCCAGCGTTGGCGGATGAGCAAGGATCCTGAATGGCGTTATCGAGTCCAGTAGTAACTGGTGAAAACAGCTCGCCAATATTGGGTGCCCGGTTGGCTCTTTGCTCCATAACCCTCAAAAGTAAAGGCTCAATAGGACGCCAGTTAAAGCCAATCTTCCAAGAATCGGTACTTCCCACTGTATCGTAGTCTGAAGTCCGATAACCAAACTCAATATCCATTGAGTACGCAAAGGGTTGACCGTCAAACACGGGTAACAACCCCTCGAAAAAGAACTCGTCCACCTTATAACTACCGCTAATTGGTAACAGGTTCCCCCCTGCGCCACCCTGACAGCTGGCTGGAGCGAGTTTTAGACACTCATCTGGCTCAAGCAAGCCGCTTTCCATACGGTGTTCATAACCAACGCTAACGGTCAGTGGCATCCCCGCCCAGGGGATTTCAACAAACTCAACGGGGCCATCGACAATAAACTGAATAATTTCCTGCTCGTATTTTTGTTGCTGCAGCGCGATGGCGCGAGCATACCCAGACATGTCTTCAGTAATAGTCCCAAAGCCCCCAAAGAGGTCGATTGGCACACAGTTACCACCCACTGCGCAATTTACACCGTCTCGGGTATCCAGTGCATTTTGAATATTCGTTAAGTTAGTGTAACCATCCCTGACGGTAGTTCGGTTTGCTTCACCGTATTGATAAGAAAAGTCGTACATCCACTCATCAGTGATCGCACCGCGAACCCCGGTGACTATCTGCCAAATATCAGAGTCATAGCGTTCCGAGCGAGTACCCAGTTCGAGTGTACGCCGACGCAGTCGAACTTCTAGAGTATCCTCTTCATCCACAATACCGTTACCATTTACATCGTTCCAACTTCCGCCATTAAGTAACGAGCCATCGGCCACCGCGGCATTTGCGCCATCGATGATAAACCCTTTAGCCTGGCTGGAAATAAGAGGGTTATAGAGAGGCAAGGTAAATTGCGCACCAAATGTTCCTGAGGGCGCAACTTGTTGCACAACCGTAGTATTGGTGTAGTTAAATGATGTATAGACTTCCGCATAGTCATTAATTTCATAGTGTGCCATTGCCGTAGCACTGTAACGTTCAGCGGGTGTCTGATAATAATTAAAAGGATTAAAGTTGAATAGGCTACAGTTATCTCCCAGCGACCCATCTTCCCGGAATTGACCCGCTACCCCCGTGCCGATTAATTCAAATCGGGTAGGAATTGCGGTTGTAGAGCCGGAACCGGATAGATCAACAACGTTGGGGCCTTGGCACCCTTGCGGTGGCAACGTGGCTTCTTCGCCAGCCCGATATTCAGCCAGCCCAGACCCTGTGTTGGAATTAATCCCAAATTGGCCAAGTGGTCTGTCACCTAATAGAACTGGGTTACGTTCCATCCAGGAAACTGACACGACCGCGTTCCCTCTCCCATCGGCCAAGTCCGAGCCCACTGTAAGGGCTATATTACTTTGCTCGCCGTCGTCTTCATCGCTACGTTGATGATTAACATCCACTTGCACGCCTTCAAAATTTCTTTTTAAGACAACGTTGACGGCACCTGCTATTGCGTCAGAGCCGTATACAGCTGAAGCGCCGCCTGTTACCACATCAACTCGGTCGATTAATGCGGTAGGGATGTTCGCTGTGTCGACTTGTCCATTGAAATTGAATGGCACCATTCTTCTGCCATTTAACAACACTAAGGTGCGTTCGGCACCTAAACCTCTTAAGTCTACGGTGGCGGCGCCAGCGGTACCATTATTAACGTTACCCCCATCGGCTGGAATAGTGGAAGGCAAAGAACGAACAATCCTCTCGAATTCAGGTTGTTGTAAATACCCAACTTCTTCTGCTCCTAAAGAAAAAATGGGACTGGTAGACTCCACCCCAGGCGAGCGAATCCGACTACCCGTTATCGCAATAACTTCGACGTCTGAGTTATCGTTTGCTGCCTCATTATTTGGGTCTGTCGTGGCATCTTGCGCCAATGCAGATACTGGTAGCGCGGCATTAATTACCGCTCCAAACAGTAAAGCACGACGTACAGACGTACTTAGCTTGTTATTTGTAAACATATTTCCCCCTTCGGATCCCATATGGTATGGGCGGAAGTAATTATTGCTTTTATTAATGGCTAAGTGGGTCAAGTTACAGCTATGACGCACTAGATAGCAGTGTGCTATCTAACACTAAGCTAATTAGATAGAGGACGTATAACCACTAGTATTATGTGAAAGGATCAAACTGAGGGATAGAATGGCGCAATACGTTGATGAACGGTTTAAAAATCACACCCGATATTTTCCGTAGCATTGCTATTATTATATTCTGACAGTGTTTAATCGTAGAAGTTCTGTGTACTACTAAAATAGGGCTAAATAAATTTAGCAATTGAGAGTTACACTAAAGGGCTGGATGTACTCACCTTGCTTTTTATATAAAAATTTAAATACGGTTCAGAATGATACATTCCGCTCAGATCATAGTTGAATATAAGGTTCATATTGGCTTGTGTCATTTGTCCGGCTTGCTTTTAATGGCCATGGTTTTCCTTCATCAATGCATCTTACTCTCGCCTCCCTTGAGCGACACCACTTCACCATTATTAGGCGCTGGTGCATGTTTTTCTTTAGGACGAAGGTACGCTACTGGAGCTTTACCCCAAGATTTTATAACGGCTTTTTGCCAGGACTGTATTAATCATACCTTTTAACCTGGTTTTCCTACCGTTTATCAAAAAATATGGACAATTTAGCCCTATAGGATATGTTTAAAGGTAAGCATAGTGGTCAAGTATTATTCTGATGAATAAAAATTTTTCACGTTACTTCTGGATTGCTAATATATTCATTTGGCTGTCTATCCACTTTGTCTTCGCCCTAATCCAACATCACGCCCTTGCATTCACATCGAATCCTGTAGATTTGGTTACCGTATGGTGGAAGCTTTTACCCTGGTTCGGTAATTGGATATGGATGACGTTCATTATATTCAAGTTAGTCGATTTGAATGAGCGGATAAATGCCAGCGGCTTCAAACGATGGATGCTTAACCTTATACCATTAGTTATTTTGATTCCTATATATTGGTTGCTAAGTGTGACGATGAGGGCTTTTATAGATGACAAATCTATTACGACGATTCCCGATTCGCTACTACGGGTTCTATCTAATTCAGCTCTATTGGATGTGTTCATTTATCTCGGTGTACTAGGAATGGCCATGGGGATTCGGTTTTACCAACACGCGATTAACAAACAAGTCGAATTAAACCGAATAGGCAATCTGCTAATCAAAGAACAATTAAAATCACTTCGCTCCCAACTCAATCCTCATTTTCTTTTCAATACGCTAAACACTATTGTCAGTTTGATAAGACTAAAAAGAGAGAGCGAAGCAATTCAAGCAATAACCCAATTAAGTCAGATGTTACGGAAAATACTTGAAAATAAAGATAATTCTAATGCTTCAGTAAAAGATGAAATTGTATTTATCAATAGCTACCTGGCTATTCAGAAGATGCGTTTTTCAAATACATTAAATATTAATGTGATGGTAGACGAAAGCTGTATGGACATCGTAATTCCAAACATGCTTCTACATCCACTAGTTGAAAATGCTATCCAGCATGGCTCACAACTGCAAGAAACAGTAAACAATTTTCATATGAGTATTACCCATAATAATGGCATGCTGATAGTGACGTTAACGAATAATGTCGGCGATAGCGACACTATAAAGGGTTTCGGTATCGGCTTAGGCAATACACGTGAAATATTAAATAAATTGTACTCCAATTTTCAGTTAGACATTAAAGAGAAGTATGAAGGTGTAGTGGAGACTATATTGGCGATTCCAATAGGAGGGAAGAATGCCTGATGTATTAATAGTAGATGATGAAGTACTAGCTTGTGAAACCATCCAATTGTTACTTTCCAATGACGAGGAAATAGAACGGATTTGGCAGGCTCACGATGCCCACACCGCTTTAAGTATTGCGTATGCAGAATATCCCAACATCGTGATACTTGATATCGAAATACCGGGATTACCAGGAATCGAGCTAGCGAAGAAACTTCCCCCAAGTTGCGTTGTTATTTTTGCCTCTGCATATAGTGAATTCGCCCTTTCAGCATTTGAAGTAGACGCTATCGACTATCTGTTAAAACCCTTTACTGACGAACGATTTTACCAGTCAATTGGACGCGCGAAAGCTAAACTAAAACTAACCGCTTTTTTTGAAAAACAGGAACTCACTACGACTGTAATAGAATTGATGGAGCGCCAACAGGCAAAGTATAAAGAACGAATTGCTGTCAGAGATCCCGGAAGAATTAGATTCATTGATATTGAGGATATAGTATTTATTACTGGCGCCGGCAATTACGCAGAAATTCATCTTCTGAATGGCAATCACATTTTGCACAGAGAGACACTTTGCAACCTTGAAGCACAATTAAACCCTAAAGAATTCGTACGCATTCATCGCTCTTCTATTGTTAGACGAAATTTCATTGCAGAATTACGACCTAACGAAAAAGGTGATTACGCGGTTATATTGGATTCGGGAGAAAACCTGACTATGTCTCGTCGGAATAAAGATAAGATCTATGATCTGATTCGTTAGTTTGATGGCTGATTATCGTTGATTAAAAGAGGTAATTAATACAATAGACCTATATCTTCGAACGGCGTTATTAGTCGTTCGATGACAAATGTTGTGGTGTACGATTTTTTATTCACGAGCTCTATGGATGAAGCAGATTTATAGAAATAAATTGAATATAGGTTTTATGCTCAAGTTTCACTAAACTTCTAACCATCGTATAATTGGTTGGCACGCAGGAGCAACAATCTTAAAACTACCTTTCTGGTAATCAAGGAATGAAACGCATTTTTCGCAAATCAATCTGCTTAGAAAGTCTCATCCCACTCAAATTGTCAGCTTCTTACTAAGCGTAGGGTAAGTAATAGTTTCTGGTTTGCTTCCAGCGGACTAAATCGAATTGCTAACAACACGCTCTCTATTGACACATATTGTATAACTATAAGGAATTTTATGAAGAAGGTTCTCCCCATTTTAATGGTCTCGGTCTCGCTTGGCTTGCTTGGATGCACAACAACCAAAGGCGAGGGTGGTAATAAAGCCGAGAAAAAAGAATCTAAAGCCGAATCACGCAAATGCCTGCGCACAGGAAGCAGATTAAAAAGAGCCTGTTAAAGTAAGGCGAAAATGGCGATGAATATCGTTATACAGTTAGCGTTTACTGTAATCTACTAAATAAAAGGGGTCCTAAGATGGACCTCTTCCTCTACTGAAGCAGTTTCTAAATTAACCCATGGTGCTCGTGTATTTTGACATGAAGTATCGATTTTAGCTGTTTTAACCTAGGTTCATCCTAGGAAAATCTTAAATGGTTAATACTAATAGCTGCTTACCCACTCTCGACTTCTTAAACATTTACAGAAATACAAGCCTGAAGTACTAAGTATCAAGTGCCAAGTGTCAAATGCCAAATAAGTGCTAAGGTTGGGGGGAGAATTTATACTAGAAATTGCGTGACCAGCAATATTACAAAAGCCTCAACGCTATTTAGGATGGATTAGAAGAATGAAAAAAGGCCTGATCTTACGGTCAGGCCTTTTTATTCATTTGAAACTAAAACGAGCGAATTAAACGCCTGCTTTAGCTACAACGTCAACTAACATCCAAGTTTTATTCTTGGAAAGAGGACGACACTCACGTACTGTGACGGTATCGCCTTCATTACACACGTTGTTTTCGTCATGTGCGTGTAGTTTAGTTGAACGCTTGATGAACTTCCCATAAATAGGGTGTTTAACGAAACGTTCTACAACAACAGTTATGGTTTTATCCATTTTGTTGCTAACCACACGACCTTGCACTGTACGAACTTTTTGTTCAGTCATTACGCATCAGCCTTTTGAGTCAGAATGGTTTTAACACGCGCGATGTTACGACGCACCTTTTTCAACTGGTCGCTTTTTTCAAGCTGTCCAGTTGTGTGCTGCATGCGCAAATTGAACTGCTCGCGTAGCAGGTTTAACAACTCTGCGTTCAGCTCTTCTACGCTTTTTTCTTTCAGTTCAGTCGCTTTCATTACATCACCGTCCGAGTTACAAAGGTTGTTTTAAATGGCAGTTTAGCCGCTGCCAATTCAAACGCTTCGCGTGCAAGAGCTTCAGGAACACCTTCCATCTCATACAGTACACGTCCAGGTTGAATCTGGCATACCCAGTACTCTACGTTACCTTTACCTTTACCTTGACGCACTTCAAGAGGCTTCTCAGTAATTGGCTTGTCAGGAAAAACTCGAATCCAAATTTTACCTTGACGCTTAACGTGACGAGTCATAGCACGACGCGCTGCTTCGATTTGGCGTGCAGTCATACGACCACGACCAGTTGCTTTAAGGCCATATGTACCGAAGCTTACCTTGCTGCCCGCAACGGCAAGACCACGGTTACGACCTTTATGCTGTTTACGAAATTTCGTACGCTTTGGTTGTAACATGATTAGCCCTCTCGCTTAGCGCTGCGGCCTTTCTTCTTAGGTTGAGCAGGTGGAGCCTGTTCTTGAGTAGTAGGCAAGCCACCTAATACTTCACCTTTGAAGATCCATACTTTAACGCCAATGATGCCGTAAGTAGTTGCCGCTTCAGAAGTTGCGTAATCAATATCTGCACGGAATGTGTGCAATGGTACGCGACCTTCACGATACCATTCAGTACGGGCAATCTCTGCACCGCCTAAACGACCGCTAACTTCAACTTTGATACCTTTCGCACCAAGACGCATTGCATTTTGAACCGCACGCTTCATTGCGCGACGGAACATTACACGACGCTCTAGCTGGCTTGAAATGCTGTCAGCTACTAGTTGACCATCAAGCTCAGGCTTACGTACTTCTGCAATGTTGATCTGAGCCGGCACACCAGCCAACTTAGATACATGGTTACGCAGCTTTTCTACGTCTTCACCTTTCTTACCGATAACGACGCCTGGACGAGCAGTGTGTATTGTTACACGAATGCTCTTAGCAGGACGCTCAATCACGATTTTTGAAAGTGAAGCGTTCTTCAATTGTTTAGTCAGATACTGACGTACCTGGTGATCGTTATACAGGTTATCTGCATAGTCTTCGGTATTAGCGTACCAGGTAGAAATCCATGGTTTGCTGATACCCAGGCGTATACCTGTAGGATGTACCTTCTGTCCCATTATCTACTCCTAGTTATCCGCTACAACCACAGTGATGTGACTGCTACGCTTAAAGATACGATCAGCACGGCCTTTGGCACGTGGTTTGATACGCTTCATTGTTGGGCCTTCGTCTACAAAGATTTTGGCAACGCGAAGCTCGTCGATGTCAGCACCTTCGTTATGTTCTGCGTTTGCAATTGCAGACTCAAGAACTTTCTTAACTAATGCTGCGCTTTTCTTCGGACTGTACGTTAAAAGCTCTAGAGCCTTTTCTACGTGCATCCCGCGAACTTGATCCGCAACCAAACGTGCTTTTTGAGCTGACGTACGGGCAAAACGATGTTTAGCTAATGCTTCCATTTTCCTACCCCTTAACGTTTAGCTTTCTTATCCGCGACATGGCCGCGGTAAGTGCGCGTTGGCGCAAATTCGCCCAACTTATGGCCAACCATTTCGTCACTGACTAATACAGGAACGTGCTGGCGACCGTTATGGACCGCAATGGTCAACCCAATCATATCTGGGATGATCATGGAACGACGAGACCAAGTCTTAATTGGTTTGCGTTCGTTCTTTTCCACTGCAGCCTCTACCTTCTTCAGCAAGTGAAGGTCAATAAATGGACCCTTCTTGAGAGAACGTGGCATGGTGAATCCTCGCTTTTACTTGTTACGACGACGTACGATAAGTTTATCAGTACGCTTGTTGCTTCGGGTCTTCTTACCTTTAGTAGGAGTACCCCAAGGTGATACTGGGTGACGGCCACCGGAAGTACGTCCTTCACCACCACCGTGTGGATGGTCTACTGGGTTCATGGCAACACCACGAACTGTAGGACGAACACCGCGCCAACGGGTTGCACCCGCTTTACCCAATGAGCGTAGCATATGTTCTGCATTACCGACTTCACCAATAGTGGCTCGGCAATCTGACAATACTTTACGCATTTCGCCAGAGCGTAGACGTAAAGTAACATAGTTACCTTCACGCGCCAGGATCTGAGCGTATGCACCAGCAGAACGAGCAATTTGCGCGCCCTTACCAGGCTTCATTTCAATCGCGTGTACCGTGGTACCTACCGGCATGTTACGCATCGGCATAGCGTTACCCGCTTTAATTGCCGCGTCCGCACCAGACTGAATTGCATCACCAGCCTGAATACCTTTAGGAGCCAAAATATAACGACGTTCACCATCTGCATAAAGCACTAAAGCAATATTAGCAGAACGGTTTGGATCGTATTCTAAACGCTCAACTTTGGCAGGAATGCCATCTTTGTTGCGTTTAAAATCAATGATACGGTAATGTTGCTTATGACCACCACCGATGTGACGTGTGGTGATACGACCATTGTTGTTACGACCGCCAGATTTGCTGTTCTTTTCCAGCAAAGGTGCATACGGCGCACCTTTATGCAGATCAGGATTAACAACCTGAACTACGTGACGACGACCGGCAGAAGTTGGCTTAGCTTTCATTAATGGCATTTCTAATCCCCTTCTTACTCAGCGCCACCGACAAAGTCGATGTCCTGACCTTCTTTAAGCACTACGTAGGCTTTTTTCCAGTCGCTGCGTTTACCGAAAGACGCACCGTGACGCTTAGTTTTACCTTTTACGTTCACAGTACGAACACCAGCAACTTCAACTTCAAACAGCTTTTCAACTGCTGCTTTGATTTCTGCTTTGTTCGCGTCTTTAGCTACTTTGAATACAACTGTGTTGTTCGTTTCTGCAGTAAGCGTTGTCTTTTCAGAAACGTGAGGCGCTTTAAGCACCTTCAGTAGACGTTCTTCATTCATGCTAACGCCTCCTCAAGTTGTTTCACTGCGTCAGCAGTAATTAGCACTTTTTCAAATGCAATCAAGCTAACTGGGTCGATGCCTGCAACGTCGCGCACGTCAACTTTATAAAGATTACGTGCAGACAAGAACAAGTTCTCATCAACATCTGCAGTTACGATTAACACATCGTTTAATTCAAGTTCGTTTAGCTTAGCAACCAAATCTTTAGTCTTTGGTGCGTCAACAGCAAACTTCTCAACAACAACCAAACGCTCCTGACGAACTAATTCAGACAGGATGCTTTTGATCGCTCCACGATACATTTTCTTGTTAACTTTTTGTTCGAAGTTACGAGGCTTTGCAGCAAATGCACGGCCACCACCAACCCAAATTGGGCTGCGGATAGTACCAGCACGTGCACGGCCAGTACCTTTTTGACGCCATGGCTTCTTACCACCACCGTTTACTTCTGCGCGCGTTTTTTGCGCTTTAGTACCTTGGCGAGCACCTGCTCCGTAAGCAACGACAACCTGGTGTACCAAGGCTTCGTTGAATTCACGTCCAAAGGTCGCTTCGGATACTTCAAGAGCGCTTTGCGCATCTTTCAATGTTAATTCCATCAGTTCACTCCCCAGACGTTAGGCTTTTACAGCTGGCTTTACGATTACGTCGCCGCCTGTTGCGCCAGGTATGGCACCTTTAACCAGGATCAGGCTGTTCTCAACGTCAACACGTACTACTTCCAAAGATTGCGTAGTCACTTGCTTGTTACCAAGCTGACCCGCCATTTTCTTACCTTTGAAAACTTTACCCGGTGATTGGTTTTGGCCAATTGAACCAGGAGCACGGTGAGAAAGAGAGTTACCGTGAGTCATACGCTGAGAAGAGAAATTCCAACGTTTGATTGCACCAGCAAAACCTTTACCTTTAGACGTACCAGTTACGTCAATTTTTTTAGTGTCGTTAAAAATTTCAACAGTAATTTCACTGCCTACTTTAATATCGTCACCTTCGTTGCCTTCAAGGCGGAATTCCCATAGACCACGACCTGCATCAACACCCGCTTTGCTGAAATGACCAGCAGTAGCTTTGTTAACGCGGTTCGCTTTCTTGGTTCCAGCAGTAACCTGAAGAGCGCGATAACCGTCAGTTTCCTCAGTACGAAGCTGAGTGACACGGTTTGGGGTCGCTTCAATAACAGTCACAGGGATAGACGTGCCATCTTCAGTGAAGATGCGAGTCATACCCACTTTACGACCGACTAGACCAATCGCCATTGTTATAACCCTCTCTTGTTAGCCCAGGCTGATTTGAACATCAACGCCGGCAGCCAAGTCCAAACGCATCAACGCGTCAACTGTTTTATCAGTTGGCTCGATGATGTCTACCAAACGCTTGTGAGTGCGGATTTCATATTGGTCACGCGCGTCTTTATTAACGTGCGGAGAAATCAGAACTGTATAGCGTTCTTTGCGAGTAGGTAGAGGTATTGGACCACTTACCTGAGCACCAGTACGTTTCGCCGTTTCAACGATTTCAGCCGTTGACTGATCGATCAACTTGTGATCAAACGCTTTTAAACGAATACGAATTCTTTGATTTGGCATCGATTAAGCTCCAATCGAAAGAACAAAAAAATTCACCCTTTCTCTCCCTATTGTATTATGGAAGAAAGGATGTGCGTAAACCGATGGTTCCCAATCGGAACCCTGTTCTTTTTCTAGCTCGCCGTGAGAGATTCGCTTAAAAGCTGGCCTTTCACACTGGCAACCACCCTAAAAGCAGTGAGGTCGCGGCTAAAAATCATGCCCTAATTGGGCAAGTGGGCGCGAATTATACTGATTTGGCACGTATTTGCAAGCAGTTATAGCAGATAAATAGATGTTTTTTTGATCTATCCAATAGTTCTATTTAATCCATTATTTTTAGCGGTATAGTTAAAGGTGAGAAGTCACTGTTAAAGATGTAGACGCGTGTTGTAATTAAACAGTACGATAACCTTAAATCGCACATCAAATTGAAAACTGGAAATAACATAGGTAAACCACATCGGGTAGCTGTACGTTTAGACCAGTTAGAATGAGCAAAGAATTATTTCTATGATAGAAAATACAGCCAATCAGCAAAGCCTTGACACGATCAATTCGATTTTGGCGGGCCATTCATCGTTAATGGATGCATACCAACAACTAGAACCCGTTATACTCAAGCTGTTTGGCGCACAACGAATGAGCATATTTCAGCGTCGGCGTCAGCATCAGGATTTAGTAGCGCGCTTTAAAACGGGTAAAGAGACCCTGGAAATTAAGGTTCCCATTAGTCCGTTATCAATCGCTGGCTATGTGGCGCTAGCTCAGTTACCCCTGATGATTGCTGACCCTTACGACTCTAACGAATTAGCACAAATCCATCCACGACTGCGCTTCGCAGACAAGTTCGATAAATCCAGCGATTTCAAAACCACGAATATACTTTGCGTTCCTATTTTGAATGCTGGGGTAATGATGGGTGTGATGCAAATCATTAATAAGCGATCAGGTTCGTTTGATGACGCCGATTTAGAGCTAGCCAAGCAGGTTGCAGAAATCATAGGGAATAAATTTCGTTACGAATTGGGTGGTACCAACCATCCCTTTGACTTGTTGCTTCATGAACAGACAATCAGTGAGAAAGCACTTAAAGATGTGGTAGAAAACTCAAAGGATCATCGTCACGCCATTCAGCGTCTTATATCAGAGGTTCGGATTCCCGAACAAAAAATTGGTAACTCCCTTTCTATACATTACCAAGTGCCATTTGTTCCTTTTCTACCAGAAAAATTCCACCTCTACCAAAGTGACAGTAAGCTCAATCTTTCCTATCTAAAACGCAATTTCGTTGCGGTAATCGCCGATGTCAGAGATAAGCCTATTGTCTTAATGGCTGAACCTAACAATGCAGCATTAATCATGGAAATTGAAAGTGCATTGGGTATCGACAGCTACGATATTGCAGTAGGCCTACCTAATCATATCTTGCAATATTTGGGCGAAAGTACGGGGGGTGGCGCGCCGGGTGAAATGAGTGAAATTCTGGACGAAATTGGGACGTCTGTAGAGGAAACGGAAGAATCCCACGATGAGCTTTCAGATGATGCGCCAGCCGTGGTCAGACTGGTTAGCAGAATTCTTCATGATGCCAAGCGGCTGAATGCCTCCGATATTCATGTCGATCCAGAAAAAAATGGCCCAACCCGCGTGCGAATGCGAATCGACGGTGTATGTCGTGATATGAGTCAGGTTCCTAATTCATATCACAGTGCTGTTATTGCGCGTATTAAAATAATGTCCAACCTGAATATTGCGGAAAAGCGGGTTCCACAGGATGGGAAACTTGCCTTTAGAATGGGTGGTCAGTTAGTTGAAGTGCGGGTCGCGACTATTCCTACCGTAGCGGGTGAAGGCGTGGTAATGCGTATTCTGGCTTCAGGTGGGGCCATGCCGATTGAGAAAATGAACCTGGCTGAAAGTAACATGGTTCGCCTTAAAACCATGATCCAGAAACCTCATGGAATTTTACTGGTAGTAGGCCCGACTGGTTCAGGTAAAACCACCACCCTACATGCTGTACTAGGATATTTAAATACACCTGAAAAGAAAATCTGGACTGCTGAAGACCCAGTGGAAATTACTCAAGCAGGATTACAACAAGTTCAAGTCAGTCCCAAGATTGGTTTTACTTTTGCTAACGCCTTACGCGCTTTCTTACGAGCCGACCCCGACATCATATTGATAGGTGAGATGCGAGACAAAGAAACCGCGCATGCAGGTATTGAAGCTTCATTAACCGGTCACCTTGTGCTCTCAACTTTGCATACCAATTCCGCACCAGAAACCATTACCCGATTACTGGATTTAGGTTTAGACCCTGTGAACTTCTCGGACGCGTGTGTAGGAATTCTCGCCCAGCGCCTTATCCGTACGTTATGTGGGAAGTGCAAAGAGAAATATCAAGCTACTGACGACGATATCGCTTTTATTGAACGCCAGTATGGCAAAGAATATCTTGATGAACTTAGCTTGCCTAAACCATTGCAGATCTACCGCGCAAAAGGTTGCGATGAATGCGGTGATACAGGTTACAAAGGCAGAACAGGTGTGCATGAATTATTAGGTATGACGCCCGAACTACGTTCATTGGTATATAAAGAAGCGAGCGTATCTGAGATGAAAATACAGGCCATGCATGATGGCATGCGAACGTTGGTACAGGATGCTATTTATAAAGTGATAAAAGGTGATACAGACTTGGCCCAGGTTCAAATTGTGGGGGGAGGCGATTAGAAACGAACAATACGTTTCGTTAACGTCACTTTACCAAATACAGAAGCGTCTTTATAACCTAAGTTTTTATCACCATTAATGGCGATAATCGGATGCGATCCCATAAAATGTTCGCGGGTCGCACTGCCGTCGTTGTCGCAATACGCCAGCATAAAACCGAGCTCTTTACCCACACTTAACTTAACCGGTTCGACCGGCGCATCAACTGAATAAGTATCAGGGAATATTCGTATTTTGGCTTCCCAAATAATATGGTAGGGCGGATAACTACTTCTTCGCCATGCTGATTCAACATGGTCATTGAGTAGTACGACCCTGGCCTCTTCCCCTAAATCGACCACGTTTCCGTCAAGCGCGACATGGTAAGCAAATGCATTAAAGTTTGCTAAGTGGTCTCCGCCAGAAGCATCTTCATCGACAAAAATCTCTAAACAATCGTCATCCCAATAATTAACTAAAGGGTCCGGATGTCGGTCATAGATGACATCATCAACAATCTCGGCCATTAAAAATAACGCATCTTCATTCCACGCTAATTTAAAACGTCCCCAGAAATCGTCTTTGGTTGGAACCGCGCCGACTATGTGGTGGTTAAGCGAGTGCCAAGGAGCAGTTTGCCATACTGGCTCGGCCGCCACGCCATCGATGATAATCGGCGTTACCGTGTATTCGTTATCTAATGCATTGGCATACATAGGTAAAAAAATAAATACCCAAAAAGGTGTAAAGTTTTTCACAGTTAGTCCGATAAGAGTTGTATAGGGTTTAGTTGTTTATTTAGTCAATTAAAATCCAGGTGCGTAAAAATTACACAACATCGCGTTTAACCAGCCTTTCTACGCGGCACACCATCATTTCATATCATAATAAAAAGTAAAAAATATTGCTGTATATCTATCTAATAAGGTAGCGCATCCTCAGGATAGATCATTAATTGTTAGGGGAAAAAAAGCGTAGGGTTTTGGTACGAATTATGCACTAATTAGTATTGAGACAGGTATGAGGCTTAGCAATTAACTCGCAATTGCGGGAGAGGAGTGATCATGACAATCAATCGTCTACCCCCGAATGCGATTGAGGAAGTACGTGCAATCGCTAATGAAACACGACCGCGGCAAGTGGCTGCTCAGGATACGTTCACCCAGGACGATGCTGATGCGGTAAACCTTGCTTTGCGCCAACGGTTAGACACTTTGCGTGACCGCCAGATACAGCGTCAAAATGAGCTGGAAGAGTTACGTCGCGAACAACAAACACGCTTGGACGTTCAACAACGAGAAGATCGTCAGTTAGCGCGTTCACGAGAAACTGAGCAGGAACAGCAGCAAACGCAACAACAGCAGACCCAGTTGTCGGTAGAAGAGCGCCGCGCTCGTCAGGAAAGGATTGAAGAACAGGTTGCGTTGCGCGAAGCCTTTCAACAACGTCAGTCTGAACAGTCAGAACGATTGCAACAGCAACGAGAAGAACGGATTGAAGAAGCTGTGCAACGTCGGGAAGAACAACAGGCTGAGCGTAGGGAACAGGCTGAAGAACGTGAACAACGGCTGGAAGAACGTTTAGAACGTGAAAGAGAGCGTCGAGAAGAGACCCAAGAGAGAATAGAGGCACGTGAAGAACGCCAGCGAGAACGTCGTGAGGAAATTCGTGAGGAAGAAGAGCGTCAAGAGCGCCGGTTAGAGCAGCAACGTTTGGAAGAAGAACGCCTGCAGGAAAGAATTCTTGAGGAACAGCGACAAGAAGAGTTGCGTTTAGAAGCTGAGCAACAAGCGCAAAATGTTCAGCAACAACTTCAACAAGATCAGGAGCAGCTTGAGCAAATCATCGAAGCACAACGCCGTGCATCTAGAGCTCAACAAGAAGCACTAGAAGAAGCGTTGCAGGAAGAAGAACGTCTAGAAGAGTTCAACGAAGAAGAACAACTTGAAGCGCAAACTTCTGATGAGCTGCTAGAAATATTGCGCGAAGAAGCACTAGTGCTACAGACTATTCTGGAGCGGCAGGCGGCTGAAACTGACAACTCGGATTTGAATAACCAATTAAACACCGTACAGACTGACTTACAACAAGAAGTGGAAGTTAATGCGAGACGTCGTCAAAACTACCAACCCGCGTCGGCCAGGCTGGGTAATTTCATCGACCAACTGAGTTAACTATATTTCTGGGGCTGCATTCGCAGCCCTTTTAATTACCCCGCCAAAAATCACTGTTATCTAATGCGTTGAATATGGTTAAATCTACCCTATTAATTGGCTGCAAGATTTCCAGCTTACAATGTACAAACTATTTATTTTATCGATAACTATTTTTCTACTTTCCGCCTGCGGTTCGTTACCCGATAAAGGTACGTTAGCCAAAGAAGATTTTGGCTCCTACCCAGACAACTATGAGCTCACAATAAAAGCCTGGTACAATAAAGCCGAGTCACACCCCACATCCATTTACATCAACTACATCACTAAACCAACGCGCTATTGGTTAGCCAATAAAATTGGCGATGCGTGGTACGGTTATTTAGTGTGTGTCACCATCGATTCTAAAAATCGGCTGGGCGCTTATTCCGGCTTTAGACGGGATGCCTTCATCCTTCAAAATGAAAAGGTAGTTAAATATATTAAAGGCGGGTCATGGTGGGGAGAAGAGTTATGTTCCGCTAAAAAAATAATTTAACTTCAAAAAACATGCACAAATATAGCGGTTACCCCCACCACTTCACAAAGAATTCACGAAGCTAAATGTATAAAGTAAGAACTGAAAAGTAATAGATAGACTTACACTTACCCACATAAATATGGACTTACCAAATGCATAAACTTGCTGCGTTACTCATCCTTTGTTTTACGCTGGTGTTAAGCGGGTGTAATGTAGCGAATCATATTCGTATGCGATTCGCTAACGATGACTTAACGGCAAATTGGCCATCTGGTTCAGATAGTATTTTAATAGACACTCAGTATATTGGGGAAAAGCCGCATGTTTACCTCTCCCTGAATGGTCAAGAGGGCTTCCTATTCTTAATCGACAGTGGCGCGTCAATAAGTTACATCATGGACACGCCTAAAATTAATGCATTGAATCTGGATCGCGGTTTTGACTTGAAAGTTGAAGGCTGGGGAGATGAAGGTGGTTCACACGCCTATCAATCTATCATTAGCGATATGTCCATTTCGAGCGTCAGTTTTAATAATGTGAGTGTCGGATATTTATCCCTGACCAAAACACCTTACTTTTTAATCCCTGAAGAATCGATTATTGATGGCGTACTAGGCCATGACATTTTGCGCCACTTTGTGTGGAAATTTGATAAACAGCAGAATGAAATTGAGATTAGCCAGTCATCCTATGAACCGCAAAATGGCGATACAGTTATCGATTTTGACGAAACTATAATGAGTAAGCTTGCTATTCAAGCTGAATTCAATTTAGGCTCAGACATATCTTTACAACGGGAAGTGTTGATTGATACTGGCAGTAGACATTTTTTTAAAGTAAATAGAACTTACTTAGAAGAAGAAGACATCTCTTTAGATTTACCGTTAGTTAAGGCCGCTGACTTTGGCTTAAGCGGCTTGGCAGAGCACGATAGGGTTACGTTGCCTAGCATCACTATTGGCGATCTGACGTTAACGAATGTTAAAACCAATCTGATAGAAAGTGAAGACGCTGACGACTTTTGGGTAGTAGGGAGCGCTACATTAAACCAGTTTGTTAGTGTGATAGATTACCAGGCGAATAAATTAATATTACGCCCCTATAAAAATGGACAATTCACCAGTCGATATAATCTGTTAGGGCTCGAATTAAGAAAACTCACTTCTGGAGAGTTTATTGTTCGCTACGTTATGCCCGACTTGCCATCCTCCGAACATGATTTTGAAGTAGGCGACTTTATCACTTCTATCAACAACACAGCCACCCCCAAAATTAGCACGGAAGAGTGGCTTAAATTGACCAATGAACCCGGTACATACAAGATTTGCAGAAAGCGCGCGGAAACGGATTCACAAGCATGTTTTGTGATAACAAGCGTCCACGTACCCGGCTATTCATCCGCCTATACGTCTAGCGAAAACGTAAGGTTATTAACTCAATAGGTAAAACAACCTGAAAAATCTACGATAACTAAAGAGGCTGAACCTATTATTTATTGTTTTTCAGCTACTTGCTTTATTTCTATCTCTTATTTTTTTTGAGACTTAGGACCTAACGCTCTAATGATAGACAGGGGTTTGCCACTAAAATGACCTCAGCAAAGCCGCGAGTTTAGGGCGGCTAAACGCTGCGACGAAGGAATTCGGCAGAACATCAGGCGGCCTTATAAAAAGAACCGTTAAATTTACATTACTTTACCACTTGATGAAGATACTTTCTGACATCGCCACTTTCATCATTTGCAGTCTTGATTTCAAGAATGAATATAAAAAGTGGAAACAAACCTATAGCAGCGTTCCAACTAAACATAAAAAATAATATTGAAGCAGGAATACCACACCAAACTAATACACCTAGTAGACGGCTAGTCAATTTCACAGGTTTATCTTTTCGATATAACTTAACAGCGCGATTAACGACTTGGACTTTCTCTCGGTATTTAAGGTTTTTTAACCGTTTATCACGATAGAGCTTAAAATAAAACATAGAACCTGCCTGGAGATCTAACTACCGCCCTCACTTGGGCAGATTGGGTTACGCTCATTTCTACACCAGTAACACTAAGTTAGCGGTTAGCATTCTACAAGCACTGGTTCATGTATTATCGACAGTTAAAGAAATTAAGGCGTTATGTCGATAGTGACGTTTAAAATTAGTTTGACAACCCTATCAACTTGCTTAAAATTCAAGCATTTTTTACAATACCCTCCTCTGGAGTTTTTTAATTAGGAAGTAGTTTTGCATGATGCTTAAGCCGATATGTTTACTGGCGCTTTGTTATATTGTTTTGGGATGTGGGGGTTCTGCGGGCGATTCGGGCTCTACCAAAGAAGATTCTGAGTCAACTCCTCCGTTACTTGTTAGTCCCAAACTGCTCACTTTCTCACCAAAACAAAACGCTTATTTTGTAAAACCTGACGCGACTATCAAGGCTACTTTCGATATCGATGTTAATCCTGAAACGATAGAAAAGGCGTTTTCTATCTCCCCTTCGATTTCAGGAAGTCACGCTTATAATATGTCTACCAAGCAGGTTACTTTCACTCCAGACGAAACGTTGGCGTATTCCAAGCAGTTCACCGTAACATTTAATACAGCATTGGAAAGCCAAAGTGGCGGCAAGCTAGAAGAGCCGATTTCAATCCGTTTTACAACGGCAGGACAGGCCGACCCAATGGTAACTACCGAGGGTAGAATTACTGTTGCCGTGCTTGACATGTCGAGTCGCAATGGTGAGTCAAAATCAGATTTCAACTCACTTTCTCAGGCATTAAATATTGCAGGCGTCACATTTAATAGTGTCGAAGACATTGATAATATAGAACAACCGCAAATCTTATTTGTTACCTCCTATTTAAACAACGATACCTTAAGCGATAGAGAAAAATCATTGCTTAGAGAGTATGTGCAAAATGGCGGTACTCTTATCGCCCGTACCGTCAAAGATGAAGCGCTACTTTCACTTTTTGGTGTTGCCGCTTATGCTACCAGTACTAATCATACAAGCATTACCTTTGAGCGTTCAGTGAACGCCTCCATTTTCAAATATATTGATTCCCCAATAGAGCACTCCATAAGTGTTGGCAAAACGGGCCAACCCAGAAGTATAAATTCTATAAGCTACTCACCCACAAGCGGTGAAACAATAGCAAGATTTAACGACACCAAAGCTGCCTTTATTCGTAACCACGTTGTTGATGGAACGGCATATCTGTTGGGTGTGTCATATAACGATCTTGTTCAACGTAATTTTTATAATTTAGACTATTCAGCCCAGCGCGGCGGCTTAAATGAGCAGGAAAATTCGACTGATACTTTCATTCTCTTCCTGCGAGCGATCCTGGAATCTCATCTTCCAAACTTTGTCTGGAAACATTCAAGTCCAGGCAATTCACAATCCACACTACTGGTTACACACGATATAGATTCACAAACTGGTGCAGAATTAGCCGCGAACTTTGCCAGTTTTGAAAAGGAAGCGGGTATAGTGGCGACTTTCAATGTCACCACACACTATATTGACGATGCAATAGATGGTGACTATTACAGTATGAATGTAGAAACCTATGAATCTATTCTTTCACATGGTCATGAAATAGCGAGCCATAGCGTCGGACATTTCAGAGATTTTGATGATGGTAGTACCGTGCCAAAAGGTTCTTTCGGTAATTCTGCGGCGTCATACCTTCCGTATAATAATGGTGAAGTTACGACTGGGGCCACAGTATTTGGTGAGCTGGAAGTTTCTAAAACGTTACTCCAAAACGATTTACACGAAACTATCCGAGTATTTCGATCGGGTCACTTATTATGGAACAGACATCAGGCCGAAGTATTAGAAAAGACAGGGTATAGATATGACAGTTCTTTTAATGGCCAAGATTCTTTAACAAGCTTCCCGTTCAGAATGCCATATGATAAAAAATTGTCTGCCGAACTTTCATCGATTTATGTGTTCCCTGTTACTCTTTCAGACGCCATAAGTAGCGACGTTTACAGCGATGTCACAGTTCAAAAGTGGCTGGATGTATTCAAATTAAATCACGCGAATTCATCTCCTACAGTGCTACTTATTCATCCAAATAGAGAAAGTAAATTAGAGGAATTAAAGGCTTTCCATAAAAAACTACCCTCTGATACAGCTACTTTGGGGATGGAAGAGTTTGGGGATTTTTGGCGAGCAAGGGAGTCCATTGGCGTAGCGTATTCGATTAAAGATAACACAATGCACGTGGCGCTTGATGAGCCTCTCAACGCTCTTCCTGACGGATTCAGCATTATCATTAATAAAGGCTCACTTCTTCATAACCTAATCGTAACGGACAGCACAGAGGCGCATCTATTATTTGATGCAGAACTACTATCACTTGAAAAACTGGTTATTTACAATTTCCGAAGCGAGTAGAATCTTAGCGCTGTCCCATAATATTTTGGACGCACGCATTCGTTCAGCAGCCGACTTTAAACTCACTGGCTTGCTGATTACCTAGGCTGAATTAGGTATATTTCAGCTCGAATAAGCTTGGTTACCTGGGCTATTTTTCGTAACTAAGCCAATAATTGAAATAATTTTTAGCTATGAAAGGCTCGCTCCGCGTTGGCTAATTCAGCCTTCAAATCTTCCCTAATTATCACTTCGTGGGAAATGTCATGAAACGTTCCGAATAACCGGACGCATTCTCCTGCGACAAACTCGGCCATTCCGTTTGCTTTTACCCAAATAGACTTATTTTTTGCAGTCACCACCTCCAGCTCAAGCTGCCATGATTCCCCCGTTGTAATAGCGTCTTCTACTGCTTTGGATATGGCCTCTCTACTGTAACCTTCTTTGTAGAAATTGATGGCAGTTTCCAAATTGGGGACATAATCTTCTGCGACTTCATGAATAGCCTTTGTCTGATCACTCCACATAATTTGGTTAGTAATAAGATCAACTTCCCACGTCCCTACCCTTGCTAAACGTTCAAATTTATTCAACATCTCAATACGCTGTTGATAGCGCACAAGGACTTGCTGATAGGCCACCTCACTTCCATACCACTTGGCAAACATCTCTATGTAATCTTTGAGCTTTTCAGGAAATTTACCTGCTCGTTTAGTAGAAGAAAAAGCAATGACACCAAAAATATCTAGTTCCTGAAAAATCGGCGTACCGAGAAAAAAATGGTTCTCGCGGCTATCGCTATGGTCGCCCGTAGTGGTGTCGCCCTCTTCCAACACATTCTTACAAAAGGACTTTAGTGGGAAACGTAAACTATCTACCTTTTGGTGTGGTAAGTCGCTCTCAATAAATAATATCGAAACCTCAGACCAATCAATGTGGGCTACCATTCCCACATCGACATTGAATACCTCCTGTCCCAGCTGCAATAGAGAAGAAACCTTAGTGTCAAAGGTAAGGCTTTGATCATAAACAATGCTATGAAAAGCGGGTATGTATTTCATTCAACGCTCACTTTCATTAGAAATTCGCTGTCCTCAAGAGTAGTTTCAATACGCAAACTACGGCAAATTCTTAACTTTTATCGGTGTATCCAAAGTGTAGATGAAACATGGCTACTTGCCACAAGGGTAAACCTTGGCAAAGTGGAAAGAACGAACAAAGTATGTTCTTTTGCCAACTGTTATATGTCTTGAAACACCTCACTTGAGCCGTAAGATTGCGTGACACCGTGCAACGGCACCGCCACTGTCGAATTACAAGATCAAAAAAGCCCCGCGAATGCGAGGCTTCTAAGAATGGTGCCCAGATGCGGGATCGCAACGCGCCGCGCAACGGCACCGACACGCGGAATTTCAATCCTTTCAGGCCATGTGCGAATGACGACACCCCTTGATTTCACTGGCCTGCGGAGCTTTATTTTTGTGACAAGGTGCTGTGACAAAGCAAAAAACCGTCACACTTTGTCACTTCATAAAGACATCAAAAATCTAAGATTTCTTACTTGATTAGGCAATTACTAATGTAACAGAAATAAATTTCCAAACTGACCGAAACGATTGTAAACGACTTTAAAGTTTGTAGCGGCATTGACTAAAGGTTTACCGTCGAATAACCACAACATTTAAAGAGACTGTCCACTTCACCCCATAATTTCCATTGAAAAGTAATCCACTCCTTTGCGTAAAGCTTGAATCTCTACCTAATGCACTGTGTTTTCGCTGAAATACAGTCCATTGAAAACCTATTAAAGAATTAATAATGCGTTTAAAACTATTATCAGCTATTGCGCTACTATTTATTTTTTCCCTCTATCCAGAGGTTGTTGAAGCATATGGGCGAGGTGGAAGAAGAGGAGGAGAATCCTTATTTTTCGTACTACTAATCCCCTTTTTTATAGCTTCTATTGTAGGTTTTATAAATAAAAATTTTCCACGGGTTTGGGACGTTTTACTTGGGTCTATTTTGCTATTCTTTGCCACATTCTTTTTTGCAAGTATTTTAGAGTGGATAGGTATTCTAGAAAACGAGGAAATTATCCCCGCAACTCTTTTCATTTACTTTGTTATTTTATTCGGGCCGTTTGTAATGAAGAAAATACGAGCAATCTTAACGTATAAGCTGTGGTAGCCTAACGTCTTTTATTTATAAAAACATTTAGTGCTTGATATTGTGAAAATTGAAATAACTAGCTGGAGAGATTTTAATCGTTATCTAAATCTATATCGCTAAAGTCCAATAAGTATGACTCATCAGTCATATCTGTCTGACCAACCATATAAGAAGTTATTTCTGCCTCTCCAACAAATATTGCTGAACCATCGGGAACTGGCGCTCTGTACATTCCAGCCTCCTCTAATGTGCCGTTATGTGCGGCAATACAGGCCCCATTAGAAATTGCTTCCTTAATTTCATCAACACTATTGCACCAATAAATTTTTTCCTGACATACATTACATTGCTTGATTCGCTTGACCCTATCAATGGTCTCCATTTCGTGCCATCTTTGCTTACAATCAACTTTTATATTGAAATTAGACTTTACTTGAGGCATTGCAATTTCCTTCTAATGAATCGACACCATTAATCTAGACACTTTCTAGCCGTTCGTTATATCGCTTTTCATACTCTACTGGCGAAAGTAGATCATTGAAACCATGTTTTCGTTTATTGTTATAAAACGTCTCTATGTAATCAAAAACTTCGCTTTTGGCATCGTCTCTTGTTAAATATACTTTTCGTTTAACTCGCTCGCGTTTCAACAACTGGAAGAAACTCTCTGCAACCGCATTGTCGTGACAATTGCCTCGTCGGCTCATGCTGCCTTCCAATCCATTTACTTGTAGAAAGTGCTGCCAATCATGGCTAGTGTATTGGCTGCCTTGGTCAGAAAGCCGTGATCTGATCCCTATGAGTTCAAACCAATTCGATTTATTTCCGAATTTCACTTCCCACAATGCTACTGAACAAAATTTGCTTAAACTTGCTTACCACTCCGGCATGAGAAAAGGAAATTGCCTTGAGGGTATAGATATATTCCGCATCTCAATAGTTGATGGACAAGAAACTAACCTTAAAAATGCGAGTTTCGTCACACTTGGCGTAAAAGCGATGAAGGGTAAGAAAACGGTACAGATTCACCTAACATCACCTATGAAAGAAGTAATTTTAAACCAACTAGAATATAGAAAAAAAACAGGGGATTACTCATACTAATTTATTTGCGTTAGACGATTGTGGGAAAACAATAGAGTTTAATAGGACACGCTGGAAGGAAGGTCTTGAAATTGCGGGCGTATACACAGCATTGAGATTTCATCATTTTAGACACAATCGCGCTAATCAACTTTTATTGGAGGAGCAACCTTTGAAGAAGTCAGCCAATAACTAGGATTAGCAAGCGTGAAAAAGGTTGAGCATGTTTACGGGCACTGTAAGTTCACAGAAAATGCAGTTAAAATTAACGAAAAAGCACCCACTATAATTGAAAGCTAGCTTTACCTTTCAGAATCATTAATGTTCTCCGTTAAAAAAAAGGACTAAAATGATATACAAAAAAGACAACTAAAAATTCTGGTTCACCAAATTTCAAATCACTTTCGCAAGTAAGATTAAGCGACTTCATTGCAGTACCCATTAAGCCGTAAAGTCTAAAGCTGAAGCGTTTGAACACCGCCTTAGGGAACATACACTTCAAGCTTTAATGCGCTCTGAAGATTCTTGTGGAAGTTGGAACGAGGCACTCTTGCTTTACGTTGACTCTAGACAAACTAATAAGACTATTCACGAGAAAAAGAAGAAACTGGAATGGTGGTCTTTGCACCTCGCAGACAAATCGTTAACAGAAATAAACTCTAAGCTAATACTCACCACCCTAGCAAACAAGACTGGCATATCTCTGGCGACAAAGAACCGCTACATAGCCAAAATCAAAAGCTTTCTAAATTTCATCCACAAAGAACTGGAATGGATTGAACGTGTTCCTCACATTAAGACTTTTAAAGAGCGTGAAAAAAACTTTTATAAGTTAACAGAAAAAGATTCTGCTCGACTTATTGATAACGCTCCCCCATTTCTACAACCGATTATCATCTTTGCGCTAGCCACAGGTTTTCGTGCGTCAAACATTACTGGATTGAAATGGAATCAAGTTAATTTAAATCAAAGGATGATAAAAGTTGATGCGGACTCACACAAAAGTGGCTCTGCATTCCTTGTACCTATGAACTCACTTGTGCATGAACTGCTGACGTCGCTCCACAAGACACGAATTTCTAAAAATGTTTTTACAAACGAGAGCGGACAACCAAACAACGATTTGAACAGGCGAATATGGGCACGGGCAATCAAAGCTGCTGAACTTGAAGGGCTTCGCTTTCATGATCGCAGACACATTTGGGCATCGCGCCATGCGGAAAGCGGTACTGACCTATTAGCAATTAAAGAATTGGGTGGTTGGAAGACACTAGAGATGGTTCAACGTTATACGCATCCATCGCTAAACTATCTGTCGCAGCAGGCGAATAACATAGTGAAAAATGATTTGGAGGACTTTGTCACAGAGTTGAGTTGTGACAATCAATGGTATAAAAATACAAAAAGACAAGGCCCGAAAATGGAAAAATCTGATAACTTTCAGCAAGTTATCAGGTTTAAATAATGGTGCCCAGAGGCGGGATCGCAACGCGCCGTGCAACGGCACCGACACTGTCGAATTACAAGATCAAAAAAGCCCCGCTAATGCGAGGCTTCTAAGAATGGTGCCCAGAGGCGGGATCGCAACGCGCCGTGCAACGGCACCGACACTGTCGAATTACAAGATCAAAAAAGCCCCGCTAATGCGAGGCTTCTAAGAATGGTGCCCAGAGGCGGGATCGA
>NZ_JAPFRE010000015.1:259913-467569 GCF_026183735.1 Alteromonas sp. ASW11-130
ACCGACACTGTCGAATTACAAGATCAAAAAAGCCCCGCTAATGCGAGGCTTCTAAGAATGGTGCCCAGAGGCGGGATCGAACCACCGACACGCGGATTTTCAATCCGCTGCTCTACCGACTGAGCTATCTGGGCAAATCTGGTTGCGCGTAAGGCTTATTGCCTACTGCGTCGTGGGTGCGTATTAAACGGATTTCCGCGTCACAAGTCAACCGTTTTTCCACTTATTTTCACGAAACATGAATCAACTGCTTATTTTTTGTTAAATTTTTAGGCTTTGGGCGGCACATACCCTTCAATTGTGGGTTCTTGACCTTCAAATAAAAACGCTTCCATTTGTTCTTCCAAAAATTTTCGCGCTTGTGGGTCCATCATATTGAGTTTGTTTTCGTTTATGAGCATGGTTTGCTTTTTCTGCCATTCGGCCCACGCCGGCTTTGAAATGTTGTCAAAAATGCGCTTACCTAAGTCGCCAGGGTAAAGCTGAAAATCTAAACCTTCTTCTTCTTTATTTAAATGCTGACAAAAAACGGTTCTGCTCATTATGTGTGCCTTCAATAATTTTGGTTATCGTAATGACTTTATTTCATTCACGATTTTCTGAGTTGGAGCCGCCAACCCTACTTCAATGGGCTCTAGTATATCAAACCAACGCGAATTGTCTTCAGCAACCCCAAGTAGAAGAGGCTGCCCCAGTTCAATAAATACTGGTGTAATGTGCAGCTGAAAATGGCTAAACGTATGCATAAAAGGCGTTAGGGATATTTCTCTATATTCCTGTATATCGTAAGACGTGATCACGTCTTGCAAAGAAGCGCCTTCAATAAACCCAAACAACCCCCCCCATAATCCGCTTGGAGGTCGCTTTTTTAACAGTATCTGATTCTGAAAGCTCAGAGCGACCATACATGTTTTGCGTTGGGGTAGTGCTTTCTTTGGCTTCTTTCCAGGAAATTCATTTTGGGCGCCTTGAGCGTATGCCAAACATCCATTCTGCAAGGGACAGTGATCGCAGTCTGGTTTGGAACGCGTGCACACCATAGCGCCTAAATCCATCATCGCCTGCGTGTATCGTGCACACTGTTTGTCAGGTGTATGCCGTTCTGCCACGTCCCACAAAGACTGCTCTACCTTTTTGTTTCCCGGCCAGCCTTCAATAGCATAAAAGCGAGCAAGTACACGTTTGACGTTGCCATCTAAAATGGGATGCGCTTGTCCACCTGCAATTGATAATATCGCGCCTGCAGTTGAACGCCCTATTCCAGGTAGCGCAATTACTTGGTCAATTTCTGTCGGGAATTCCCCCGCATATTCGTTAGAAATAACCTTTGCTGCTTTGTGTAAATTTCTGGCCCGCGCGTAATATCCCAGTCCCGTCCAATGATGAAGCACGTTATCTTCCTTGGCGCTTGCCAAGCTGAGCACATCAGGAAAGCTTTTCATAAACCGTTCGAAATACGGTATTACCGTAGCAACCTGCGTTTGTTGCAACATTATTTCCGATACCCACACCCGATAGGGGTTAATATCTTGCTGCCATGGCAGGTGTTTGCGACCATGCTGGTGAAACCAGTTGAGAACCTTTTGAGTAAATGTATCTGACATAGAGTTAATGCGAGTATGGCTACAACCAAACAGAGCGCGCATGATACCATGATTAATATCAATCCACATTGATGGGTGGGCAACTCCGACATAGAGAAATCCATTTAATTGGGTCAAACTGGTAAAAAGTTCAGAATGCTGAAGCCTTTCATATTAGTTAGAAGAAGAGTGACTGCACAGCATTGTGGATGGGTATAATTATTAATTCAGGAACAAATGAGACTTATGCAAACACCCATGCTGTTTTTACCTGGTACGCTTTGCGACGAGCGTCTTTGGTTACCTGCTTGGCGGAACATGACACACATTAACCGCCGCTATGTTCCTTTGCAGTGGGCAAACTCTTTGTCAGATATGTTACAGCTTACCTCTGACAGGGTGTTACCTGACGAGAAGGTGCATCTTGTTGGATTTTCTATGGGCGGTTATATTGCGGCTAAATGGGCAAGCGAAAATAGCCAGAAAGTCGCCTCGCTTACGCTGATTGGATACAGCCTAAGCGGCTTATCACAAGAAGAAGTCGCGCGTCGGTCGGATATGCTTAAGTACCTAAAAAGCAATACTTTTAAGCCAGACAATGCGTTTCTATCACGCTTGGTGCACCCGTTGAGATTAGCGGATTCAGCGGTGGCTGAGCCAGTACTTGAAATGGCAAAGGATCTAGGTAAATCCACCCTTATTGCTCATACGCAAGCCACCACCCCCCGGGAAAATTTACTAAAAAGCATCGCATCTCTAGGCACACGGATTACTTTCATTGCAGCGGATGAAGATAAAGTTGCTCCGATAGATACCTTAGTAACGGAACATCAATTAATTAAACCTGCAACACTGCATATTATGCGCAAAGCTGGACATATGATGCCGTTGGAATATCCTCAACGAATAGCCCAATTACTCATGCAAAGCACAGGGTGAGCCAAATTATTCGCTGATTTGTTGCTATATTAAAAGGTTATTATTGCAAAGCGTTATAGAGGCTGGATAATGCCGCAGCGAGATTGTAGAAGGTAGTGAGTTGACAATGAAGCAATTTAAAAGTCAGGCAGAAGCTGAAGCCGCAGGTGTGTATGTCAGTAAGGTAAAAAGCTTTGTAAAACGTGAAGGCCGATTAACTAATGCTCAAGCACGGGCGATTGAAGAAAATTGGTCGGCGATGGGTATTGACTACCGAGCCGAACTTCTTAACTTTGAAGAAGTATTTAAACAGCGTGGTCCAGTCGTATTAGAAATTGGTTTTGGAATGGGTAAGTCACTGGTGCAAATGGCCACAGAGGCTCCCGATACAAACTTTCTCGGCATAGAGGTACATCGCCCAGGTGTGGGCTCATGTATAAACGATGCGGTAGAAAATGGTCTGAAAAATTTGCGCGTAATGGAGCATGACGCGGTTGAAGTGTTCAAGCACATGATCCCCGATGCCAGTTTACAACGGGTTCAACTTTACTTTCCTGATCCATGGCACAAAAAACGTCATCATAAACGTCGCATTGTGCAGCCTGAATTTGTGGCGATGATAAAAGAGAAGCTGGCAATTGGCGGCGTATTTCATATGGCAACGGACTGGGAAAATTACGCGGAACATATGCTTACGGTTATGCAAAACGCGCCGGGGTTCGTCAATACTTCATTGTCGGGGGACTTTGTAGAGCGTCCAGTATACCGCCCCATTACTAAGTTCGAAGTGCGCGGCCAAAAATTAGGCCATGGAGTATGGGACTTAGTATTTGAGAGAACAGAATAATGTTAAGTGCACCCAGTCAATTGCTAGAAAGAAACATCGATGTATTTAAAGATGATGGTTGGTTAATTATAAACCCCGCTGACGCGTATTTTACCGATCAACTAAGTCATCTCTCTGTCGACGTTCTTCATCAGTATTACGATATTTACGCTGAAAGTGCGCGCGTAATACCCTATACGATCTTAGACAGCAGAGATATTTTAAACACCTCTACGGGCATTTTCAGTCAGCAGAAAATTAACAAACACCACCACTACTTCGCTCCGTTTTTAACCTTACCGCAGCATTACAACAATATTGTCATTTACCTGCCAAAGGCAAAAGCGCACTATTCCATGCTGATAAAAATGGCTGCATCGCTCGTCAACGGTAGCGGAAGTATTTATGTAGTGGGCGAGAATAAAGGTGGCATTAAAAGTGCCGGCAAATTACTTAACTCCGTAGGAGAGGTAGAGAAGGTAGATTCTGCCCGCCACTGTAGTTTGCTTAGATGTGAAATTACCCACCAGCAACCTAGTTTTGATATCAATCAATGGCTGAGCTATTTTGATATCAATATTAATGGTCAGGCAGCTACTATTGCCAGTTTGCCCGGGGTATTCAGCCATGAAGCGCTAGATGAAGGTACCCAGCTACTGCTCGAGAAACTGCCGTCGAATTTACGCGGCAATATTCTTGATTTCGCGTGTGGCGCTGGAATTATCGGGTGCATACTTAAACGTCAGTTTCCCCACTTGAATATTTCGTATCTGGATGTCAGCGCATTAGCTTTATACAGCACTGCACACACATTAGCGGAAAGTGAATTGACCGGAACAGTAATGGCCGCCAATGGGTTACACGGTGTGGATGAACAATTTAATAACATTGTTACTAACCCCCCTTTCCACACGGGTATTAAAACGGATTATTCAGTGACAAAACGGTTTATTGCTGATGCAGCACGCCTACTTCCTCGTAACGGAAGTTTGCATATGGTCGCCAATCGTTTCCTACCCTACCCTGGGTTATTAGGCGAAGTATTTTCGCATGTGCAAACATTGGCGCAAACGAGTCGTTTTTCGGTTTATCGAGCAGTAAAAGAATAGCCAAACAGGATTTATCCGTAGCGCGATCTATACTGCTTCGATACACTGCGAGAGTGCTATTAGCTCAATTCTATTGTTTTACTCATCTTGAGGGGCGATTGTGAACATTGTATTTGCCATTTCAGAAGTAGAAGACCTGGTCAAGACCGGTGGACTGGCTGACGTTGGTAAAGCCCTTCCTCTTGCTTTGAAAGAAGCCGGACACAATGTCATTATTATAATGCCTTACTATCTGGCTATTGCGAATCAACTTGAAATGGCCCCGGCAAAGCTTGCTTCTGCGTGTTCTCAACAAACATTATTTACCCAAAGTCAGGTATATCATTTCGATGTAAAACAGCTTAACTGGAACGATATTAACGTCTACTTTATTGACTACCCCGAATACTTTGCTCGTGAAGGTATTTATAGCAATGGTTATGACGTTTATAACGACAACGGCGAACGCTTCAGTTTTTTCTGTGGAGCCGTATTGAATATGTTGCAATCAATCGGATTCCAACCAGACGTAATACATTGCCATGATTGGCATACTGCCATGCTGCCCTTCTTAATGAGTTTCGATCATAGCGGTTACTTTGACGATACTGCGACGGTTTTTACTATTCACAACGCCGCATTTCAAGGGGTCCATCGCCTGGAAAGTATCCCCTTCTTACGTCACCATCCCAGTATTATGTCGCAGGTGCATGGTGGCTATATAAATATGCTGCAATCGGGAATTGAATTTGCCACCCAAATTACCACTGTCAGTCCGACTTATGCCCAAGAATTATTAACCAATTTGGGTAGCCACGGGTTACATGATCGTCTAGTAGCCAGGCAAAAGGATTTGATCGGCATTCTAAACGGTTGTGACTATAGTCAGTGGAATCCTGAGCATGATCACTATTTACCAGAAAACTACTCGGTGGATACCCTCCATGCTAAAACTGCGAGCAAAGCAGCGCTACAAAAACTTGCTTCACTACCTGAAAAACAAAATATCCCTTTACTTGGCATGGTATGTAGGCTGACCGAACAAAAAGGGTTTGGCTATCTGTTGCCCATATTAAATGACTTGATGCATCATCAAGTTCAGATAGTTATAGTCGGAACTGGCGATCCAGAAGTGTGCATGGACTTAGACGAGTTTGCTCAACATCATCCAGTTAAATTCAAATTTATCAACGGGTTCAGTACTAAGCACGCCCATTTAGTTGAAGCGGGCGCAGATTACTTCCTAATGCCGTCGCAATTTGAGCCCTGCGGACTGAACCAAATGTACAGCCTGGCGTATGGCACTATACCGATTGTCCGGGCAGTCGGTGGTTTGAAAGATACCGTGGTAGATATAAATCAGGACAAACACGGAGCCACCGGTTTTGTGTTTGATGATCCTACCCCTCACGCCTTACTGGCCTGTATTCGCCGCGCGCTGCTTTATTACTACGAATACCCGCAAGATTTTAAACAAATGCAAATAAGAGGGATGCAAACACGCTTCACCTGGGATGCAGCAGCAGCACGTTACGCAGAACTCTACCAGAGTGTAGTGAGAAAAATGAAGGAGGGAAAATAATATAACGGGTTGCATGTAAATGCTTAGGGCGACTCCTTTTACTTTTTCTCATTAATAGGCCACTATAAGTGAAAATCCTGCAATAAAGTTATGTTTAACGTAATAATAATTAATGACTGAATCAAACGTTAAGTTTTCCATTCGCAGCTTGTTTCTCTGGGTGGTAATGCTCATTATCACCTTCACGCTGGTATTCTCATCCAGTCTATCCATGTATTCGCAAATTAAAAATTATCGTCAGGAGCTGGCGAATCAAGTCATTATGCTTGCTGAGCTTATCAGCCATAACGCTGGTTATTATTTAAGAACGATGAAGTCTGAAGAAGCAAATGCTCGATTGAAAACATTAGAGGCTGCAAATATTCTGCAAAACGTAGTCGTTTATCAAGGAACCCCTACACCTGACGGCAAGCAACCTACACGCTTTGCCGAATTTACCCACTCTGCTGCTGCACCGATTATTCCGCCTGCTAGCATTTTCAACCAAATTCGTCATGCGCGTTTCGATGGCGACTCGCTGGATGTAACCCTTCCTATCCGCGAGTCGGGTGGCACTATTGGCTACGTTTTCGTTAAAGCGTCTGCTGCAAGTTTTAACAAAATGGTAGGCAATGCTATTTTTTTAAACCTGTCAGTGATGTTAATCATGTTAGTGGTAGGGTTAATCTTGACACTGAAGCTGCAACGCTTTATCACCGAGCCAATTGAATATTTAGCTGATTTTTTACAGTCAACTTCGCGCAAAAGAGATTATTCTGCCAGAGCGGATAGTTCGAGAATAAAAGAGCTCAACATTCTTGCTAAAGCCGTTAATATTACGCTAGGGCGTATTCAGGAAACCATGCAAAAACAGGAGGCTGCCGAGGAACAACATCGTGAGTTGAATACACGATTAGAAGACATGGTTAACCAACGAACACTGGCTCTGAAAGATGCTAACCAAGAGCTTATCCAAACCCTGGAGAAGCTGCATCAATTCCAGCGCCAGATTGTGCAAAATGAAAAAATGGCGTCGTTAGGGGATATGGTTGCCGGGGTGGCCCATGAAGTCAATACGCCCATTGGTTTAGGTGTCACCGCCTCCACTATGATGCTTGATAGAATTGACACGATTCAGGAGCAGTTTGAGAACAAGACTTTAAAAGCCAGTACCATGGCGAAATTTCTTGCCGAAAGTCAGGAAAATCTTAATATTATTTATCGCAATTTAAATCGTGCGGCCGAATTAATTTCAAGTTTCAAACAAGTAGCTGTCGATCAGACCAGTGAAAATAGTCGTGCAGTGTGCGTATCCCAGCTTATTAGTGAAATTCTTTTATCTTTGCGTCCTAGGCTTAAGAAAGTACAACATAAAATTGATATCGATGTTGATCCAAATTTGGTTGTTGACACCAAAGCCGGCCCCATAAATCAAATCATTATCAATTTAATAATGAACTCGATTATCCACGGGTTCGAAGATATCGAATCTGGACACATCGAAATTTCAGCGCAAATGATGTCTGCGAATAAATTAAAAATAGTCTACCGTGACAATGGTAGGGGCATTCCCGATGATATACGCAAACGAATTTTCGACCCCTTTGTAACCACAAAGCGCGGGCAAGGTGGATCTGGTTTAGGAATGCATTTAGTTTATAATTTAGTGACTCAGGCACTTAATGGTACAATTTCTCTTTCCAGCGAAGAGGGACATGGCGTAGAATTTGTCATTGTATTCCCGGTAACCAGTTCTAAATCAAGAGAGACGTTGAATTTGCTTCAATAAACCTTGTTATTTTAATACAGGCCCCAATTACTTTTGACTTAGTTGCCGTAGAAACTTGCAAACCAGCCCACGGCTATTAAAATTTGATCCATCACCGACTTAAGACTTAAATCATTGTAAAAGAGTGTGAAACAGCATGCAGACGCCTAATATATTAATTGTTGAAGACGAGGTGGTCACCCGTACCACCCTAAAAAGCCTTTTTGAGGCTGAAGGCTATAATGTTTTCGAAGCCGAAAACGGTGATCAGATGCATGACTTTTTCGAAAACAACACCATTAATCTGGTGATCATGGATATTAACCTGCCTGGTAAGAATGGTTTAATTCTGGCGCGCGAAGTACGTGACCGTAAAAACGTAGGTCTTATCTTTTTAACGGGCCGCGATAATGATGTAGATAGAATACTAGGTTTGGAGATTGGTGCAGACGACTATCTAACCAAGCCGTTTAATCCACGCGAATTAACTATCCGAGCGCGCAATCTATTGGCCAGAACCACAAATTCCGCCGAAGACGATGATTTACCAAGCCGCGTTAGCTTTAACGGCTGGACATTGGACGGCGACAGTCGCTCATTGATTTCTCCTAGTGGAAAAGAGTTCAGGTTGCCGCGAAGTGAATTTCGTGCCCTTCACTTGTTTTTGAATAATCCGGGAAAGATACTAACCCGTGAACAGTTAATTATGGAAATGACAGGTCGTGAATTACGTCCTAATGATCGCACCGTCGATGTAACCATCCGTCGCATCCGTAAGCATTTTGAATCTGACCCAGGTGATCAGGAACTTATTGTGACTATTCACGGTGAAGGATATCGCTTCTGTGGTTCGGTAGACGCCTAATCGAGATAGGCCATGTGTGTTTTCGGCCCACATGGCCTTTCTATTAATTAACGCCAGTATAAGTAACCACGACTTTTCTATTTCGGCTTTGGCCTCCTCCGATAACTTCAATTCCCTTACCAGCCTTACATTTCAACTTAATTTCTGTGTTTTTCTCATATTCTTTGGCAAAGTACGTAACCGTAAAGTTATCTACATACTCGCCGTTATTGCTTAACCCCTACAGCATGCTGAAATTGGCCGTTTGTCTAAAAAAACAGCCTGTCGCCATTGTGTCACTCGAAACTATGGCATACACATCGAATCCTATCTGTTTATCCAATAGTTTCTTCTTTCGAGAAAACTGACACCGCTTTTTATTGCATAATTATCGACTGATAAATACAGAATTACAGTAATTCTGCACGCTGAATTGTAATTGCTTGTTATTGCTCATGGGGAGGCTGAAAATTACGTTTCTGATGCTTATCGTACCGCTTAGCTGTAAGTGTTGTATCACACAGCGTTATTCTAACTCTGTTTATACTTTTTCATCACGAGAGCGGCATTATACGGGCGGTTGAAGTAGGTAGACACGTAGTTATCGCACAGCGAGCATTTACGCTGGTAACCTGAAGGTATTCGTAGTGTCTGTATTCAATTATCTTGTGCAACGTCTACATTCGGATCCTAAGCAGGTGAATGTGTGAGATAGTGTCTAAAAATAGTAGCTAGCTTAGTGACTAAGCAATCATCAGGGCGGAATTTATGATCCTTTATTTAGTAAAGAATGCATTTTTGAACTAATACCAAGAACAACGAAAGTCATTTATTAACGAATATTTATCCTGACTAACGTGGTTAGAACCTCCAATGATGCAACCGTATCGTTTGTGCTGACTTTGCCCAATAAGCGATGGGTCACTTTATGCACCGGCCTAGTAGCCGGTGCATGTGCCTGGTCTAATTTCCCGCAACACGCATATTGTCAATTAATACCGACCCTGTTTGTACGCTGCCCCGCGTATCGGGGGTCGAGCCTATGGCTCTGACGTTTGCGAACATCTCCATAAGGCTTCCTGCTATCGTGATTTCATGTACCGGATATTGAATTACACCATTTTCTACCCAATAACCTGCTGCGCCCCTAGAATAGTCGCCAGTGACAATGTTCACGCCTTGTCCCATCAGCTCAGTGACTAATAACCCTGTTCCCATCTCTTTTAACAAAGCTTCATCGCTATGGCCGGAATTGCCCACAATCCAGTTGTGGATCCCACCCGCGTGGCCGTTACTTTTAGTATCTAACTTTCTAGCTGAATAGGTCGTATAAAGGTAGGTGGCTAGTTTGCCGCCGTCAATAATTGTCATATCTTTGGTTGCGACCCCTTCATGATCAAAGTTGGAGCTGGCTAGCGCAGATTTGATATGAGGCTTTTCTTCTATGGTTAACCATTCGGGAAATAACTGATGGCCCAACTTATCCAATAGAAAACTGGAACGGCGATATAAGCTACCACCGCTGATTGCACTTACCAGATGGCCGAACAAACTGGATGCTAGATCACGATGTAATATCACAGGCACATTAGCGGTTTTAATTTTGCGCGCCCCCAAACGGTCTACCGTGGCTTTAGCAGCCTCTTCTCCTACTCGTCTGGGCGAATATAAGCGGCTAGCCTTTCGATCGACTGAATACGCGTAATCACGTTGCATATCGTTATCATCCGACGCGATCATCATACAACTCAAACTGTAACGACTGCTGGGATAGCCTGTATTGATTCCATGGGTGTTGCCATACACACGCATTCCCAGGTTGGCGTTGTATGAAGCTCCATCAGAATTCACAATACGCTTATCGAAGTCCAGTGCAGCGGCTTCTGTTTCCAATGCAATTTCGATAGCTTTTTCAGTATCCAATTCTTGCGGATGATACAGATCTAAATCTGGAAACTCTGTGGCTATAAGGTCTTTGTCTGCCAACCCTGCACAGGGGTCTTCATTGGTATAACGAGCTATATCAACGGCCTTCTCTACCGTTAACTGCAATGCACTCTTACTCAAATCTGCTGTTGAAGCGCTGCCTTTGTGTTTACCCACATAAACGCTGATGCCGAGACCACCATCATTAGTAAACTCAACATTCTCAACCTCACGCAGTCGGGTCGAAACGGCTATTCCCTGTACTTTCGACATACTCGCCTCGGCCTGTGTCGCGCCTTTCTGCTGAGCCATCTTCAATGCGTCAGCCACTACTTCCTGAATCTCAGCAATCTGCTGTTCTATTTGCATACTTTGTTTCGCTATCAAATGGTATGTGTCACAATATTACTAAGAAGTGTAACACTTATGAGTGACAAATGACTCACCGGAATGAATATTCTGAATGGGATGATAATTCCTCCCATTCACCTGAAGATGAATTAGAACCGTTAAGTAAATCGGAACTTAAGCGCAAGTCAGCAGCTTTACAAAAGCTTGGCGAAGACATGGTACATTTGACCCCAGCCCAACTTGCTACGATACCGCTTGATGATGAGCTGGCCGATGCCGTTGCTGTGGCGAGAAAAATTAATCGTAAAAAAGACGGGTATCGGCGTCAATTACAATTCATTGGAAAGTTATTAAGGCACCGAGACACTGAAGAAATAGAGCAAGCCATGGCGATGCTTAATCAAAAGCATGCGCAACAAAATAGCGAATTTCACGCTTTAGAAAAAGCGCGCGAAGATATAGCGAATCAGGGTGATACTGCCATACAGGCGTTGTTGGAAACGTACCCTGAGTTAGATAGGCAGAAGTTGAGACAATTTCACCGCCAAATTAAAAAAGAAAAGGAAAAATCGGCACCGCCAAAAGCCTACCGCGAATTATTTCAATATTTAAAAAGTACTATAGGTGGCTAGACATGACCAGCGGTGCAAACGGACGCCCCTTCTGTCCGAGAATTTTCTGTTCTTGTTAAACGCGATCTAGAAAGTTTCGCGAAACTAAGGCAACGAAACGGGGGAGTCAAATTTAAGCGTCACGTCCCAGAAAGCAGGCGCGGTCTATTTTATTTGCAATAGACTTTACGCACTCTCCTTTGAGCGCTGTACGTTCATTGTTGCCAATAGATAGAATAAGGTAGGAGAAACAGCATTACGCCGTTCCACCTACCGTTAGCTCATCAATTTTCAGCGTAGGTTGCCCAACCCCTACGGGTACGCTCTGACCGTCTTTGCCGCACACGCCTACACCGCGATCCAGTGCAACGTCATTCCCAATCATTGAAATTTTTTGCATCACTTCGGGACCGTTTCCAATTAACGTAGCCCCTTTCACAGGCGCAGTGATTTTGCCATTTTCAATTAAATAAGCTTCTGCGCTAGAGAACACAAATTTACCCGAAGTGATATCTACCTGCCCACCGGCAAAGTTAGGTGCATAAATACCTTTATCAATAGAGGCAATTATCTCGTCTCTTGCATACTGACCTGCAAGCATATATGTATTGGTCATGCGGGGCATAGGAAGATGAGCAAAGGATTCACGACGACCATTTCCAGTTGGCTTAACCTTCATTAAACGGGCATTTAGTTTATCTTGCATATAGCCTTTAAGAATACCATCTTCAATTAGCACGTTATGTTGTGTAGGTGTGCCCTCGTCATCGACCGACAGTGAACCGCGACGGTCTGCCAATGTTCCATCATCCACCACCGTCACCCCTTTGGCGGCGACACGTTCACCGATGCGACCGCTAAATGTAGAGGCTCCTTTACGATTGAAGTCTCCTTCTAATCCGTGTCCTACCGCTTCATGCAACAATACCCCTGGCCAACCATTACCTAGCACAACGGGCATGCTTCCAGCGGGTGATGCTATGGCTTGCATATTTATGCGTGCCATGTGAAGTGCTTCCTCTGCCAGTTTTTCGTAAAGCGGCTGACCGTCTTCATCAGTTTGGAAAAACGTATAGGTGTGTCTCCCTCCCGCTCCTGCGCTGCCGCGCTCACGACGGTCACCTTTTTCGATCAACACAGAACAGTTTAAGCGAACTAAGGGGCGAATATCAGTGGCAAGTGTCCCATCGGTAGCTGCTATCAGGACTTCTTCATACACCCCACTTAAGCTAACGACCACCTGATTGATTCCAGGCTCCTGCTTGCGAATATAAGCGTCTACGGCCCGTAACAAAGCAATTTTCTCAGCATCTTCCATGCCTAAAATGGGATTGTCGGCCTGATAACGGGAGGCGAAGTTAGCCGATTTTAATCCCGTCACCTTATGCTTGCCACCTTCAGTAGATATGCTTCGGGCAGCTTCACAAGCCTTAATTAGCGCTTCGTTACTAATTTCATCTGAGTAGGCAAACCCTGTTTTTTCACCACTCACAGCCCGCACGCCGACGCCCCGTTCGAGGCTATAGCTTCCTTCTTTGATGATACCGTCTTCCAGTACCCAGCTTTCATGCTGACTTGATTGAAAATAAAGATCAGCAAAGTCATTATCATGGTGATAAATTGAAGCTAATGCACGCTCGAGATCGTTAATCTCTAAGCCTGAATCATGAAGTAAATGTTGTCTTACGTTGGTTGCAAGCGTCATTCGACGATGTAACTCCTAAATCGATTATGTTCGGTCAGCGGCATGCGCTGCTTCAGCGTATCACGCTCTCTTAAGTCGCATTCGGCAATTGCCAGGCCTGGGTCATCAGGTCGCTCTACTAGCACGTCTCCCCATGGAGAATAAACGAGACTATGCCCATAGGTTTTGCGGTTGTTGGCATGGGTACCGCATTGATTTGCACCTACCACAAAGCATTGTTTTTCAATTGCCCTGGCGCGTAAAAGTGTATGCCAGTGAGCTTTCCCCGTCGCGCGGGTAAAAGCAGCAGGCAATACTAAAATATCTATATCGCCCATGGCAGAAAAAAGACCAGGAAAACGCACATCATAACATACTGCCATCCCAATACGTCCTATTTCTGTGTCTACGGTCACTATTTGATTACCTGCCAGGGTGTGCTTGGATTCCTGATAACTACCGGTGTTATCTACTACTGCCACATCAAATAAATGTATTTTTTGATAATCTGCTAACCTGTTGCCATTTGGAGAAAACAGAAGCGATGAGGCGGCAAATTTATCCGGACTTTCTGTTTTAATCGGAATGGTGCCGCCCACTATGTAACATTGATATTTTTGCGCTAAGTCGGCTATACGTTGTTGGATCGGGCCTTCACCCAGAGGCTCTGCTTTGTCCAACATTGCTTTATCACTGTCACCAAAAAATGCGAAACATTCGGGCAATACGACGAGTGCGTTCTTAATTCCAGATGCTGCTGAAAGCTGTTTGTCTATCCATGCAAAATTTGCGTCCATATCAGGATTAGACGTCATTTGCACTGCACAAAGATTAACCATTATTCACCTCCAGTTTAACCGGGTCCAGCTCTTGTTCAATCGTGTCATTTTTACCAGTCGGTTCACTCCTTGCTGGTAATGGCACGTCTTTGCTGTCTCGGCCGACTTCTTCGAAAACAGGATTACTAATTGTACCCGTAACTCTGTAATTCACATTGGATATTACTTTTGCGGACGTTAGCATTTGATCAAGTGCTAAAGCAGCCAGAGCCGTGGGGGGCGTGGCTAAGAAATAAACTAAAAATGGTAAATTCCCTGTCACGTTCGGTGCAAAAGATACTCGATAATTGAGTTGTTCTTTCACCAAATCGGTATAGCCATTGATGGTTATTTCACCAGCCCCCCCGTCTACTTCAGTATCACGAGTAACGGCTTTCCCATTACCAATTTGCATACTCCCGTGGATTTCATCATAAAAGAATCCTTTGGCAAATACATCTCTAAAATCCAAGCTAAGCTTTCTAATAAGCGAATTTAAGCTGAACAAAGTAAATAGACGGGAGCCTTTGTCACTCAATTCGCTCAGGTAGCCGTCGGTTAATTCCCATTTTACCTCCCCACCTAAATTAGCGACAGAAAAGTCCATCGGAGAATCAGCCCAATTCAGAGTAAAGCTTAAATCAGCTTCCGAATCTTTGATGCCCGTATCGATGCCAAAGTCACTAAGCATCAGTCCAATTTCGTCGCTGCTTATTTGACCACTGAGGTTAGTTTCGCTTCGTTCGTCGTTGTCGACCCAGCTTCCCGTTGCCGAAATTACGCCGTGCTTACCTTCAGCTCTCAGTGTTCGAATAGACATGCCCTCCGGCATCTTAGCCATAGCAAGCGTGACTTCGCCTAGCTGTTTATCAGCGTATCGACATTGTTTACAATAGAAATAAAGTGGTGGCATTGATTCAGCGCGCCACTGTGTAGGAGAGTCTGTATCCGATACCTTCCAGTCGTCTATCTGAATAAAATCTGCATTGACGTAAATTCCTCTTCCCAGCCAATCATCAGATAGATTAATTTGCGCACTAGCTTGCTTTGATTGGAGGTCGATATACCAATTATTGTCTTTTTGTCTAGTTACCGACTTTACGTTCGATAAAGTGATCCCCGCTAACTTCACTTCTTTTGCATTAAGATAGATTCGTTCAGGCAAAGTAAAAAGTGGTGTGGTTGATGATTCACTGTGCTCAGTTAACGCGCTAACAAAGTCGTACCATGCGTGTGCATCAAGCGAATCGACATTGGCAACAATACTTAAGCCTAAACCTTGACTAATAAAATCACTTTCCCCTAACGAAACATGAGCTCGAGTAAATTGTTTCAGGGAGTGGCTTAACACACCATCAAATTGTACAGTTTGGCCCACAGTAGCCATTACTAAGGAAGAATGCTCATTACCTTCAACTTCCACTTTTAACGGTTCGTTAATGTTTAGATTTTTATCCAGCGGTGCAGGCATTAATGAAGCCACCGCCAATAGGTCAGCTGTGATTTCTGCTTGGTAAACGAAACCTTCTTCAGGCAACGTCAGGTCTATTTTTGCATTGACCGGGGCAGCCCCCTTAAAGTAATCAACTAAGGGCGAATTCAAAGTTGTGAGCACTTCCTGAATGTTAGCTTCACCCGCTGCCTGAATTCCTACGTGATAACTGTCTTCGTCATTTCTCCCCTTGAAATCGATAGTAACTGGCTGATTATATATATTAGCGTCCAGTGCAGAGGCTGTGACCACATCATTAACAAAAGACACCTGGCCGTTAACTTGATTAAGTATTAAGCCTACAGAATCAATGGTAACCGCACTCTCTTTTATATTAACTTCACCCGCGGCAACGAATTCGCCGGTATCACTTAACGGTATACGTAAATTTAAATCTGCAGTGATAGGTCCATCTATCATCACCTCGTTACTAAACAGCGTACCCAACGACTTTTTTAGCTCGCTTTGCATCATTAGTGATGCCAACGCCGTGCCGGTACCTTTTCCCTGGGCTTGAATAGTTAGCATTGGATTGCTTGCGAGCATATCGGGAATTTCTGCCCTAAGCCCGGCCACATCAATCGTTTGCAATTTTGCGAAAGGAGCGTGCATGGTAAGGCCAGCGTTTTCAAACAAAAGGGTAAGATTGAGGTCTGTCAACACTGGCCAGTCATCGGAGAATAAAAGATGGCTATCTTTAATATCCACCGCTGCTTGAAATATGCCATTGTTATTTTTAAAAGGAAATTGCTCTAGATGGCCATGCCAAAGGACGCGAGCTGATTCCACATTGCCGATACCAGCGAGCGCAGCAGTGAGATATTGTGCCGTATCTTTACCCATTGTGACCGCAGGAAAAAATGAGCTGACTTTAGCTAAAGGCACGTCACTTAAATTCGCCTGATACGCTAAGTGCATATCATTTAACCGCAGATTAAATGCCTGTTCTATGACCAGTGGTTCACTGACGATCGTAAGCTGACTACTACTGACCACCCAACTATTTGATTGTTCATAAATGTAAAGCTTAGCATTGAGAGAATTAATAGGCAGGTTCTGTGAAAAATTGTCGTCGACCAGTAAGGTGGATTGTTCAGCTTTAAGCCTTATAAACCCAGTAGTTCCATGCCACTGTACATCCAAATCGAGCGAATCAACTCCTGGCAGTTGACCTTGCTGTTCCCAACTTACGTCAAGTATTTTAGCAGCCAAGTAAGGTTGACTATTTTTCCACTGAAACTGTAACGTAGCTATCTGGCCCTGGGGATTAAGGTTTGTAAAATTATTGTCCTGGGTGTCGCTAATTAGCAGCGGCAGCATACTCGCAAACGGGTTGACGGCCACCGGCTTAATGGTATTTATGACAATGTCGCCATTATTATTATAGTGCCCGACCAGGTCTGTCACTATACTCTCGTTATTGGCGTTGAATATGAGACGATCAACGCGAAAGTTCCAGCCTGTTGCATCGGGCAACGCTTGAAAACTTCCCCCCATCACCCCAGAATAAAATGTCTGTTCGTCGTTCCCTCCCCACTCGAGCAGGCTTTCATGAAAATCAACGACAACACGGTCAATTTTACTATTTTTGATTGAGATCCAGGACTCTAAGTTTGTTTTACTTTGCGTCAGTGGCCTTGTAACGGCCAAGCGGTGTGAAACCCAGGGAGAAATATCTAAATCATCCCCTCTGGCATATAACATTCCAGACAAGTTATCTTTACTACCCTCCAAATCAATTAAGAAGGTGGCGGTATTGCGGGTTAACGTTTCAACACTGACCTGCCCTTCCCCTCGGTGAAACCTGTGATTATTCAACCAGGAAAGGTGTTTTATATTAAAGGTTCGCTCACTCTCTTTGCGCGCTAGCGTCACTTTCCCATCGTGTAATGAAAAGCTTTTGAGCTGCTCCAAAAATAAACTTTTTAAAGCACCGACAATGGGAAAATCGTTATCCGATTGAGGGGCTTGCTCCATATTGATAGTTAGCCGCAACCCGTCTAAATTAAACTGTTCGGAACTTATCTTGCCCGATAATATCGATTGCCAAAGATTGAACTGGACAAAAACATTTTCAATATTTAAGGCAACGGGTGAAGACTCATTTTGTTCTAATGCGACATTCGTAAGAACGATACTCGGCCCGTCACTTTCCCAAACGGCGTGCACGCTTTCAATTGATAATTCTACGCCGTAGATTTCACGCGCATAATCTTCCAGCATATGTTTTTTATGCTCGATATGGGGAAGTGTGTAGCGTAATACACTTAGAACAACCGCAAACACAACTAATAAAATCGCTAACGTTACCCATAACTTTCTAAGTAACATTGAAGCAATTTGCATAACTTTTCTCACACAGGTACCTACATCATTACTACGTCGTATTTGTCCTGGTTATATAGTGTTTCGGTCTGAACTTTAATTTGCTTGCTAACAAAAACTTCAAGCTCAGCCAACATGTGGGATTCCTCTCCCAACAATGCGTCTGCAACTTTAGGTGAGGCGTAGACCACGAACTTATCTGCATCGTACGCGCGATTTACACGCACAATTTCGCGCATAATTTCAAAACAGATCGTTTCAATGGTTTTGACTGAACCCCTTCCTTTGCACACTGGGCATTCGCCACAAAGCACATGTTCTAGACTCTCGCGAGTGCGTTTACGGGTCATTTCTATTAGTCCCAAAGCCGTAAACCCATGTATGTTGATTTTAGCGCGATCTTTACTGGTAGCCACTTCCAGGCTATGTAACACGCGACGTTTGTGATCGGCGTCCACCATATCGATGAAATCAATTAAAATCATTCCGCCCAAATTACGAAGCCGTAACTGGCGCGCGATCGCCTGTGTTGCCTCAATATTCGTATTAAAAATAGTTTCTTCAAGGTTTCTATGACCTACGAACGCACCAGTATTAATATCTATGGTGGTCATTGCTTCGGTTTGATCAATAATAAGATAGCCGCCTGACTTAAGGTCTACCCGTCGCTCTAACGCTCGTTGTACCTCGTTCTCTACGTCATATAAATCAAAGATAGGACGTTCACCGGTATAATATTCCAATTTGCTGCTTAATTCCGGTACGTATTCTTTGGTAAATTGCCCTAATTCTTGATGCGAAAGTTTGGAGTCGTTGCGAATACGGTCTAACTCGGTGCCGACGAAGTCTCTAAGCACGCGGCGAGCTAACGGGAGATCTTCATATAGTACATTTGACTTCTTACGCTGCATACGCTGCTGAATTTTATTCCACAAGCGTCTTAAAAAAGCGGCATCCTGAGATAATTCCTCATGATTAACCCCTTCTGCAGCAGTCCGCAGAATGAAGCCCCCTTCATCATCACAAAACTCCTGCACCAGTGATTTTAACCTTTCCCGTTCGCATTCGTCCTCAATGCGTTGGGAAACGCCTACGTGAGTCACACTGGGCATAAAAACTAAATAACGTGAAGGTATAGTAATGTCAGTAGTTAACCTTGCCCCTTTAGTGCCAATAGGATCTTTCACTACCTGAACGACAATGTCCTGGCCGTCTTTGACCAGATCACGGATATCGTGTTTAGCTATATCGCTGGTATTCACTTCGCCCACAATTTCACTATGAATGACAATATCTGAAGCGTGTAAAAAGGCGGCTTTTTCTAAACCTATGTCCACAAAAGCTGCCTGCATGCCAGGTAGCACTCGACTTACTTTCCCGCGATAAATATTGCCAACCAAGCCACGTTTGGTATGCCGCTCAACGTGCACTTCCTGCAAGATACCATTCTCGATTAACGCGACACGCGATTCCGAGGGGGTTACATTTATTAATAGTTCCGCACTCACGGCGTCACTCCAAATTCTTTTAGTAATTGTTTGGTTTCATACAAGGGTAAACCAATTACTGCACTTACACTGCCATTAACGGCTTTTACAAACTGACCACCTATACCTTGAATAGCGTAGCTTCCTGCTTTATCCGCCGGCTCCCCAGTGCGCCAGTATGCGACCATTTCTTCATGGGTCAAGTGAGCGAATTGTACTTTGGTATTAATACACTGGCTTTTTTTAACCTCAGCTGAACACACGCAGATTGCTGTTAACACTTCATGTTCCTTTCCCGACAGAGAAGAGAGCATAGTAATACATTCGGCTTGATTACCGGGTTTACCAAGACTCTTGCCATCAAGTGCAATTAAGGTGTCAGAGGCCAGTACGACAGTCCCTGCCTTTTTATCCGCTGTAAGTGTATCCAACGCTGTGTGTGCCTTCTGTTCCGCCAAGCGCAACACTTGCTGCATAGGCGTTTCCTTAGGCAACGAGGATTCGTCTATATTTACTGCCTTAACCTTATGACGAATACCAATTTGGGAGAGTAGCGCGGTTCGTCGAGGAGAAGCAGAAGCCAAAATAAGTTCAGGCTGCATAAATAAGTGCTCCTTTTAAGTAACACGAAACTGGCGACGAGATTTGCGCAGCAGCCAGAAAATCCACGGCCACAATAACATCGAAGTAAACGTAGGCCATAGATAGTCAAACAGAAAATAGATATCGGTGAGTAAATGTTGCAGCCAAAAGACCAAGAGGTGGTACAGAGCACTGAGCAGCCCAATAACAATAGCCTGTTGCCATACTGAGTAATTACGTAAGCGTTGATAATTAGCGACAAGTACCCAAACGGAAACGCTTAATGCAAAGCTGTGTATTCCGATAGCTGTGCCCAACAGTATGTCCATCGCCAAACCGGTAATAAAGGCAATTCCTACATTAACCCGGTTTGGTAATGCCATTGACCAATACGCCAGCACAATCAATACCCAATCTGGCCGGTAGAGGTCAGCTTCGATTGGTAGAGGCATTATTTGCAAAACCAACGCAATTAGCAAACTAGCTGGTATAACATAAAAGCGAGACTGCACTTTCACGGCTTATTTCCCTCTATTAGTTCAGCTTCCGTTGGCTGGTCCTCTTTTGGTTGGTCGTCTGCCACCGGCGCTTGGGGCCAAATTAACAATAAATATTTAAGCCGGTCGAGACGGGCTAAAGGTTGCGCAGTAACGGTTGCAAAGGGAAGACTTTCGTCACGCACGACCTTGTTAACGCGAGCGACTGGATATCCTTCAGGAAAAACTTGCCCAAGGCCTGAGGACAACAATAGGTCACCTTCTTGTACATCCACGCTATGGGGCACATGCTCAAGAATAAGTTCATCTAAGGAACCACTTCCACTGGCGATAAAGCGAATGTTATTACGGACAGAACGCACTGGGATTGCATGTGTCACGTCTGAAATAAGTAGCACGCGACTATTTGTTGTTCCCACTTCCATGACCTGACCAACGATACCACGATCATCAAGTACCGATTGAAGCGGAAATACGCCGTCGATTGCCCCACGGTTAATCAAAATCTGCTGGCTGAATGGGTTATTGTCCACTGCCATTAGCTCTGCCACTGTTTTACGCATCTCTGGCTTAACGGGTGCATCTAACAATTTACGTAACTGACTATTCTCTGCTTCAATGATATCGAACCGTTGTAAGCGCTCACTCATCATAAGAAGCTTGTTAGTTAATCGTTCGTTTTCTGAGCGCAACTGTTGGTGGGAAGTCAGACGCTGGGCACTTTCGCTCAACATAACACTTGGTAGATTAGCGAGATATTGGATTGGGCTTACCAGGGAGTTTAGATATACCCGCGTGGAATTAAAGCCATCGAATTTATGGTCGATTACGATCAGCATAACCGATAACGCGAGGGTAAGCGCTAGGCGGCTATTGATCGAAGGACCACGGGTGAATATAGTATCCATGAAAAAACGAAGGCAACCTGTCGGTTGCTCTTCTTATTGTTCGTAACTGAATAAATCGCCGCCATGCAGGTCAATCATGTCAAATGCTTTACCTCCACCGCGTGCAACACAGGTGAGCGGGTCATCCGCTACCACCACAGGAATGCCTGTTTCTTCCATCAATAAGCGGTCAAGATCTTTCAACAACGCACCTCCTCCAGTGAGTACCATGCCTCGCTCAGAAATATCAGAAGCCAACTCTGGTGGTGATTGCTCTAACGCGACCATTACTGCAGATACTATCCCAGTTAATGGCTCTTGCAGCGCTTCAAGGATTTCGTTTGAATTAAGGGTGAAACCCCTAGGCACCCCTTCAGCCAAGTTACGCCCACGCACCTCAATCTCACGTACCTCTTCGCCAGGGTAGGCTGCACCAATTTCGTGTTTAATGCGTTCCGCGGTTGCTTCCCCAATTAGTGAGCCGAAATTGCGCCGAATATAATTGATAATGGCCTCATCGAACTTATCGCCACCAATTCGCACAGATGAGGAATATACAACGCCGTTTAGTGAAATAATCGCTACTTCGGTAGTACCACCGCCAATGTCTACTACCATAGAGCCGGTTGCTTCTGAAACAGGAAGACCTGCGCCGATAGCTGCGGCCATGGGTTCGTCTATCAGATACACTTCGCGTGCACCAGCACCCAGTGCAGACTCTTTAATAGCTCGGCGCTCGACTTGCGTAGAGCCACATGGAACACAGACTAAAACGCGAGGACTAGGCCTTAAGAAGTTATTGTCGTGTACTTGTTTAATAAAATGCTGGAGCATTTTTTCAGTCACATAAAAATCGGCAATTACGCCATCTTTCATTGGACGGATTGCACGAATATTACCTGGAGTCCGACCTAGCATACGTTTGGCTTCTGCCCCTACGGCGGCCACGCTTTTCGGACCGGCTGCGCGCTCTTGTCTGATCGCCACTACTGATGGCTCATTCAGAACAATACCCTGATCTTTTACGTAAATCAGGGTATTCGCTGTTCCAAGATCGATCGATAAATCGTTTGAAAACATGCCCCGAAGCTTTTTAAACATGAAATGTACTTTCCTGTAACTGTGCTAATTAGTGAACTTGCCGTTATCGCAATGCTAATTAACAAAAAAGATAGTTATCCCCACACTTTACCAACGGGGGCTTTATTGGGCAAGTAATCAGGTCGTCTAACTGCATAAAAACCAATTATTTTTTCTACAACCTATGGTAACTACCCAAAACTTTCAATTAGTACCGTTATTGGGCCTCTAAGTTCACCGTTCCCTTGTCTATGTGGTAATCAAAATACGGTCCGCTGCTTAACCGAAAACGGCAGCGAGCGCTGATTAACTCATCATCATCTAGCTTACCTGGGAAGAACTCGCCAAAAACTTTAAAACCGTCAATGATCATAGGCACATTTAGCAACATCCGCCACAAATCCTCACACCCTTCGCTGGTTGGATTGACTTTAGGCCAGCCATTGCGAGCAATTCTCACTGGCCGGCGGTCAGTTTCTTTACCGTTATTGTCATAGTGAACGAACATAATCATTTCAGGCTGGTTTTCGGCTTTCCATTGATAGTAAGAACTGATTACGCTGCGCTCGAATTTCTCGGCCAGTTTTTCCAACATTGCTTCTTTAAAATCTGGCTCTGGTCGATTCAAAAAAATAATGAGTGTCATAAGCACGAAGGCAAAGCCAATAATTATGGTTACACTTCTTAGGGTATGTTTGGGTGTACTATTTTTTATTCTTCTCACACTGTTGTACCGTTTGTTATGGTCGAGTCAATTTACTCACACCCCAGAATTGCTCCTGCTTTTGCACCAGCGACCAGCCTTGCTGACGCAAATTATGGCGAAGAACTCGATTGGTCATGGCATGGCCAAATAGTGCTATCCGTTGCTGTTGCTGCGCCAAATCGCAAAGGTATTCTGAAGCAAGCCGTGCACGAACCTTAGCCTGTTGGAAAGATTCAAACGGGCCTTTTTTACCGGCCATCCACAATGCCCGATTGAGATAAACCCAATTCCAAGCCCGAAGTGTAAACGGCAGTTTGTACCGGGGAATATCCATTTCTCGGAATAAGCAATTGACTTCACTTATCTGATTATTACTATACTTTTCGGCAGATAACCGCGCCCGCTTTAAATTACTTGCAATAATATAGTGATTCGTCAAATCTACCGTGAAGTGAGGGTGACTATCTACATCAAGTTCAGCCTTATCATATTGCCGTACCCATTTTGCAAATCCTGTAGCGTTGACTCTTTCATTATGCGCACTTGCTGGCTTACCATGGCGAATTAAAATAATTTCTTTCATAGAAAACGCCTTGGTAGAATATCAAATTACAAATTTAATGCGATCATCAACAAAATTGATGAAATGTCAAAGGTGAAATGTGGTTGAGCAATCTATAAATGTAGGACAAGTGATACGTTTTGACCCCCAAAAGGAACCATATCTCTCAAACAGACTTCGCTGTGAAAAGTTATCTCAACAGCTTAATTTATCTTCGCCACAGGCTATCCAGGAAAGAAGACGAATAATAGCCCAATTAATAAATGCCCAGTTTCCGCTTTTTATAGAATCGCATTTTCAGTGCGTATATGGAAACAATATCCAAATCGATGCTGAAACTTTTATAAATCACAACGTTACGATAGACGATAGTAGCGCAGTAAGCATTGGCCGGAACGTGCTTATTGGGCCAAATTGCAAAATAGCGACAGTTTTAGAAAAAACAGCAAACAGCGTTACAAGTGCACCTATCAAAATTGGTAACCATGTCTGGATAGGGGCCAATGTGTCTATTTGCGGTGGGGTAGAAATTGGCGATAACGCAATTATCGGTGCTGGCTGCATCGTTTGTCATTCAGTTGAGGAAAATGCAATCGTAACGTGTACTAAAACACGGTAATTTTATTTCATCCTTAAGTTTCGTGATTTACAATAGTGGCACTATCGTCGCTTCGACGTGAACAACGAGCCAACCCGCTGTTCATATGGACCTTGGAATACATCCGGCACATCGACGAAAAGCCCATGCCTTACTTACCTTTTACCGCAGGTGATTTAGCAGCTTTAGTGGAATGCTTCAAAGCAGCATTTAACGTTGCAAGTTCCTGCTCGCTCACGTCGCGCCATTGACCAGAACGCAGCCTGCCTAATTCGAAGTGCATAATTCGAGTACGCTTAAGTTTAGTTACCTCGTAACCTAGAAACTCACACATGCGACGAATTTGTCGGTTAAGGCCCTGGGTGAGAATGATTGTAAATTGGAACTTCCCTCGCGGTCGTACAACACAAGGCTTCGTTACTGTTCCTAGTATCGGAACACCCCTTGCCATTTTCTGTAAAAAGCGCTCACTGACGGGTTGATTTACCGTCACCTCATATTCTTTTTCGTGGGCATTTTCTGCACGCAGAATTTTATTAACGATATCGCCGTCACTGGTTAGAAGAATCAGTCCTTCTGATGGTTTATCTAAACGGCCGATAGGGAAAATTCGCTCCTTATGGCCTATCGCATCGATAATATTGCCTTTTACATGGCGTTCAGTCGTACAGGTAATGCCTATCGGTTTGTTATAAACCAGATAGATGCGATCCGACTTGTCTTCTGCAACCGCCCCCACCCTTTTTCCATCGACGAAGACTTTATCGGTAGAAAAGATTTTAGTACCCAGTTCTGGGGCCCTTCCATTAACCATAACGCGGTTTTGCTCAATAAGCTTATCTGCTTCGCGTCTAGAACAAAGCCCAGTATCACTGATAAATTTATTTAGTCGTTTACCTAAATCGGAGCTCATTAAAATTTGCCCTAATGACCTTTTACACAATAATTCTAAAAATTGGCTGCAAAAAACCCTGCATCTGCAGGGTTTTTTAAATTATTTACGTCTTTTCGTACCACTACTAAAAGCGATCAGAATGGGATGTCGTCGTCAAAATCAAAATCAGGCTCTGGCATAGCCGGTTTTGCATTGCTCTGATTACTTGGCTGTTGAGGACGACCGCCGCCCTGATTACCTTGTGGTGCATACCCGCCTTGCTGATTATAGCCTGGGTTACCGCCTGGGTTACCGCCTTGATTTCCACTTTGAGGGCGCTGCTGGTATCCACCGCTCGCGTTGCCTCCTTCCTGACGACCACCTAACATTTGCATTTGGTCGACAATGATTTCAGTTGTATAACGATCCTGACCCTGCTGGTCTTGCCATTTACGGGTCTGCAACTTGCCTTCCACATAAATTTGCGCACCCTTTTTTAAGTACTCACCGGCAATTTCCGCTAAACGACGATACATGGTCAATCGGTGCCATTCAGTTCTTTCCTGTACCTGCCCTTGCTGATCCTTCCAGCTCTCGCTCGTGGCCAGACTTAAATTCGCAACTGCATTACCATTAGGCATATAGCGTACTTCGGGATCATTTCCTAAATGCCCCACCAGGATGACTTTGTTAACACCTCTGTTTGCCATCGTTATCTCCTGCAACTTAATTTAACTTACCGCACTTATCCATATGAATTTTAAAAGGATAAGGAGTTTTCAAGCGGATGAATTACGCGTAGTATACCTTAATTCAACGGCCAGTTTATGTATTTATTTAGGTCACCGAGCATATCCTTTTATTGAAGTGAAAACCACTGATCGAAAGCATCGGTTAATAGAAATAAAATTGCGTTTAGAATCATTTAACAACGACATCTTTTTAAGAATGTCTATTTTTCAATAACTCTCTATTTGTGAAGGAAATTTAATGAAGCGGTTTAGTTGGGCCATTTTTTTAGCGGGTATAATGGGATCACTTTTTTTCAGCGGCGCGGTACATGCCTTAGACGAAAAGTTACATGCCCAATTGGACGAACTAAAAAACGCTACTGTTCACTCCACTCTTTCTTACGACATCATCGAATCCCTCACCACCGAAGTAGGGGCCAGAATGGTGGGTACCCCTGCGGAGAAAAAGTCAGTGGAGTGGGCAATGGTAAAAATGAAAGAACTGGGATTTGATAAGGTATGGAAGGAAGAAAGCCAAGCGCCCGATTGGCAGCGAGGCGAACTTGAAGTCGCACTGACCTCTCCTTTCCATCATAAGTTGGTAGCGCTGTCGCTAGGTAACAGTGTGGGCACCAGCGCTGGCGCTATAGAAGCTCAGGTTGAAATGTTTGAGAGTTTGGAGGCACTCAGCGCAGCTAAACAGAACAGCTTAGCTGGCAAGATTGCTTATGTCGCGTTTGCCATGGAACGTAGAAAGGATGGTAGCGGGTATAGTGAAGCCGTGGGCGCTCGCGTAAATGGTGCTTCTATTGCCGCCAAACGTGGCGCGGTGGCATTCGCTATGCGTTCAGTTGGTACAGATTCCCACCGCTTTGCACACACCGGCGTAATGCGTTACTCAGAAGGGAACAACCACATTCCCGCTATAGCCCTTTCCAATCCTGATGCCGATTTGCTGGAAAATGCGCTGCTACGAACACAACCTGTGACTATGTCAATTTCATCCACGGCAAGCGGAAAACTGAATAACAACGTTACAATCGCGAATGTAATAGGGGAGATAACAGGGAGCGAAAATCCTGAAGAAATTGTTACTTTAGGCGCTCATTTAGATAGTTGGGATGTAGGTACCGGCGCTATCGATGATGGGATAGGCGTGGGCATAACTTTGGCCGCGGTGAACCACATTACCAAAATGAAGCAAAGGCCCAAGCGAACTATTCGGGTCATCCTTTTCGCAGCTGAAGAGATTGGTCTGTTAGGCGCTAAGGACTACGTTGAGAAGCATAAGGATAACATGATGAATCATGTGATTGGTGCAGAATGGGATTTCGGCAATGGCAAAATATATAAACTTGCGCCTGGCGTGGGAGATACCTCGTTAAGCAAATTAAAAGAGTTCGCTGGATACTTATCCCCTATGGGAGTGGAAATGGCCTCGACCAATAATGCGAAAGGTCAGTCCGATATGAGTTTATTGGGTAAAGCAGGCCAGCCCGCCGTTAACTTTTATCCCGATGGCAATGATTATTTTGATTATCATCATACTGAAAATGACACGCTAGATAAGGTTAACCAAGAGGCACTTAAAACCAATACTGCCATTTACACAATGTTTGCATGGTATGCGGCGAACAGTGGAGTAGATTTCCGCAAGTAATAGTACACCTAATGGATCAAGGGGCCTGTGGCGTCCCTTGAGGCTTAATTGTGATCGTTTCTAATTTACGCGCTTCTTAACTTTCTGACTGGCCAGAGTGGGAAAAATATGACTGGATAGAATCGAAGTGTTTTAATAATTTGAAAACTGAACGCCCCTTCAGAAAAGAAAAACAGTAATGCATTAAGGCTGTGTGGCGTAAACTAGAAGGACTATACTATTCTTCGTTTCCTTAGCTGCTCGCATATTATTGCGAGTGAATTTTAGTTATTACTTTATAGTTTCTACAAATTCACGGTAGTGCTGAATAGTCGCATCCTGCTTCAACGCGTGATAATGCGTTTGCTCAGGAATGATATACATGGTTTTATTGGCAGTCGGAGCGGCGCGATAAACTTGTTCAACAAATTCGACAGGTGTAACCCTGTCCTTTTCACCCACCAAAAACAGTACCGGACCCTGATAGTTTTTGATCGCTTCAACATTACTCATATTGGCTAAATCAGGATGTATATCTAACGATGTGAATGGCCGTGACCACCCAGGCATCATGTTGGTAACTACGCTAGGTAAATCATTTAGAGCGCCATCTAGAACCAGCGCATCCACGTCTCGTTCCGCCCCAATGTAAGTGGCGAACAGGGTTCCCATCGAAAGACCATGCACTAATGTCGGCAAGCGCGTAGGGAAGACTTCCTTTGCGTAATCGTAAACCTGAAGCGCATCAGACTTTAGATTAGCCACTTTAAGCTTATCGGCTCTACCACTGGCCCCCATGCCCTGATAGTCTACCCACAATATATTGGCCGGAATTTGGCCGAAACGGTGAATAATGCCTGAACCTTTATTGATGGTTTGGCCGTCTCCTCCAAAAAAAACAATGTTTACTTGAGCGTTCGGATACGAGACGGCAACACCTACCAATTGAAGGTCCTGCGAATTTGTCAGTTGTACGGTGGTAATGGAAGCCTGAGCTTCATCTTTTTGAATCGCTTTTTGTAATGAAGAGGTGTCCAGCTGTAACGGTTGCGTCGCTTGATAAATAAAAGCGCTTGGCGTGACGTCAATCGCGCAGCCTATCGTCAAACATAACAGACCCAAAGATAAAAGAAATGTTATAAAACGCATCGATACTTCCTTGCTAATCCTAACTCTATTAAAGCGGATGATACGCGTAAGAACAAGCTACACGCTATTCTTTAGTAACAATCATTTGTGCTTGTTGTAAGTCAAAATCGCGGGTGACTTTTAGATATATTGTATCCACCCCGGAATTTTGCGTGACTTCGACCACGCCGGGCAGCGCTTTAAGCTTCGATTTAGCCAACTCAGTTGCCACCCCTTTTAGCTGAACGCGTTTTATCCTAGAAACTTCTTTCAACCCGCTTAAGAGTAAAAACCATAGAATTACAGCTAAGGCCCCGATGAGATAGGCTGTTTCCGCTGGCCAAATGTTTACCGTCCAGCCCGAAATTACGCCGCCTAGAAAAGCGCCGAAAAACTGAAAGCTGGCATAAATCCCCATTGCAGTGCCCTTTTCACCGGCCGGCGCAATACTTGAAACCAATGCAGGAAAATTGGCTTCCAAGTAGTTAAATCCAGTAAAAAAGAATACGACTGCCACCAGCACCACCCACTGGTTCTCATCATGCAGAGCTAACAGACTGAAGCCTGCTCCCATTAATACCAGTGCAAGCATTAACAATCGTTTCGGCATCTGTCCCTTTGCCACTCCCATCATTACTACTAATCCGATAATAGAAGCAAGCAATACAGGGGCATAAAGCGTCCAATGGCTTTGTAATGACATATTAAAATGCAGCAGCGTCACCGGTAATTGCACAAACAATAGGGTGATGAGCATATGCAAAAACATCACACTTATATTTAACCGCCATAGCTGCGAAGAAAAAAATAACCGTTTTAACTGGTTCGCTTGCGGAAGAGTGTCGCCGCTGGCGAGGAAGGATACTTTGGGGATACCCCATAAAATGAGTGGTAAGCAGGCAAGGGCCAAAATCCCTGTTATCCAGAAAATGCCAGCCAAACCAAACTGCTCAGCTAGCAGGGGCCCTACCAAAACAGCTAAATAGAAAGACATACCGATCGCTATGCCAATAATTGCCATAACTTTAGCGCGTTGTGATTCTCTACTGACATCAGCAGCTAATGCCATTATAGCGCCAGCAATCGCACCTGCACCTTGTAATATTCGACCTACGATCATCCACGCCATTGTGTCAGCACTGGCGGCAATGAAACTACCTACAGCGAACACAGATAGACCTAACACAATAACGGGCTTGCGCCCCCATCGATCAGACATCATGCCCATTGGGATTTGCAACGCAGCTTGCGTCAAGCCATATCCACCTATAGCCAGGCCGACCATTAAAGGAGAGTAATCTGGGTAATCCATGGCTGCTACTGCCAGAACTGGCATAACCATAAATAGTCCGAGCATGCGCAATACGTAGACCAGCGCCAACGCAATCGCCGCACGTACTTCAAGTGCGTTCAAACTTCACCTGTATTAGCTTTCATTTCGTTAATGCGGCGCAGTTTACCACAATTTCTGCCACATCCCATGTTGTGCACTTTGATCTGCCTTTTACATTAACCGTAAACATTTCTTATCGAAGTTACATTGAATTCACCATGTTACGCCAGTCTCCGGTATATCTTTCAGGCTCGGGTGTGGCATACTGATCTTTTTGGCAAAAATTAGCGCATCTATGGATAAAATCGACGTTCGCGGGGCTCGCACCCACAATTTAAAAAATATCGATTTAACCCTTCCGAGGGACAAGTTGGTAGTTATCACCGGCTTATCCGGTTCAGGTAAGTCCTCACTCGCATTTGACACCCTTTATGCGGAAGGCCAGCGGCGTTATGTAGAGTCACTTTCAGCCTACGCTCGGCAATTTCTATCCATGATGGAAAAGCCTGACGTTGATCATATTGAAGGTCTCTCGCCCGCTATTTCTATTGAGCAGAAATCAACTTCGCATAACCCACGTTCAACCGTAGGTACGATAACCGAGATATACGACTATTTACGCTTAATGTTTGCCCGAGTGGGTACCCCCCGGTGCCCAGACCATGACACGCCACTTGATGCACAGACCGTTAGCCAAATGGTAGACAAGGTGCTGGCAATGCCGGAAGGCAGCAAACTGATGTTGTTAGCTCCTGTCGTGGAAGATCGTAAAGGGGAACACGTAAAGGTATTACAAAACCTGGCGACTCAGGGATACATCCGCGCGCGAATCGACGGCGAGGTTTGCGATCTATCCGATCCCCCACCCCTGGATTTACACAAAAAACATACTATCGAAGTCGTGGTAGACCGCTTTAAAGTACGCGACGATTTACAACTGCGATTGGCTGAATCATTTGAAACTGCTTTAGAGTTAGCCCATGGCAATGCAAAAATCGCTAATATGGACGAGCCGGAAGCGGAAGAAATTATTTTTTCCGCAAACTTTGCCTGCCCGCTTTGTGGATATAGTTTAAGTGAATTGGAGCCGCGTCTATTCTCGTTTAACAACCCCGCGGGTGCTTGCCCTACTTGCGATGGATTGGGCACACGACAATTTTTCGACCCTGCGCGAGTAGTCAGTAACGCAGAGTTAAGTTTAACTGGTGGGGCTATTCGCGGTTGGGATAAGCGTAGTTATTACTATTACCAGATGCTCCAGGCTGTGGCAGAACAATACGACTTTGATCTGACCAAACCCTTTCAATCACTTTCTGACAAAGCGCGGGATGTGGTGTTATATGGTTCCAAAGGCAAATCCCTTAAGTTCAAATATATTAACGACCGCGGCGATGTGATGGAGCGCAAACACCCTTTTGAAGGGGTGATACCTAATATGGAACGCCGCTACCGCGAAACTGAGTCTAACGCGGTGCGAGAAGAGTTGGCTAAGTATTTAAGTCAACAGCACTGTAGTGCCTGCGAGGGTTCGCGGCTAAGATTGGAAGCGCGCAATGTATTTTTACAGGACACGACCCTGCCGACAATTACTGAAATGTCGATTGCCGCGGCGTACGATTTCTTTGCCAATCTCAACCTTACTGGGCAAAAAGGCCAAATAGCGGAAAAGATTTTGAAGGAAATTCAGGACCGTCTGCGTTTTCTTATCAACGTTGGATTGAACTACCTGTCAATGTCACGCAGTGCAGACACACTGTCGGGCGGCGAAGCACAGCGCATTCGCTTAGCCAGTCAAATTGGTGCAGGTTTAGTGGGTGTCATGTATGTGCTGGATGAGCCTTCTATCGGCTTGCATCAGCGTGACAACGAACGTTTGCTGAAGACGCTTACGCACCTACGTGACTTAGGTAATACCGTACTGGTTGTTGAACACGATGAAGATGCTATCCGTGAAGCTGACTACATTGTTGATATAGGCCCTGGGGCCGGCGTCCATGGGGGCGAAATCATTGCCCAGGGACAACTAGAAGATATTTTGAGCAGTGAGCATTCACTTACGGGGAAATATTTATCGGGCAGAGAGAAAATCGAAGTACCTGCAAAACGAACAAAATTCGATAAAAAGAAAGTTATAACCTTAACAGGCGCGACTGGAAATAACCTGGATGAAGTAGAGTTAACCATCCCAGTGGGCTTAATGACGTGTGTCACCGGTGTGTCTGGATCTGGAAAATCTACTCTCATAAACGACACTTTCTACAAAATTGCTCATCGTGAATTAAACAAAGCCACAACTTCAGAACCCGCACCCCACAAAGATATTAAGGGCCTGGATCAGCTCGATAAAGTAGTCGACATTGATCAAAGTCCAATTGGCCGCACACCGCGCTCAAATCCTGCCACTTATGCGGGTATTTTCACCCCAATTCGTGAGCTATTTGCTGGCACTCAGGAGGCACGTTCAAGAGGGTATAAAGTAGGGCGTTTCAGTTTTAACGTTAAAGGCGGACGATGTGAAGCGTGTCAGGGAGACGGGGTAATTAAAGTTGAAATGCATTTCTTACCTGACGTGTATGTACCGTGCGACGTGTGTAAAGGTAAACGCTATAACCGCGAAACGCTTGAAATTCAGTATAAGGGCAAAAATATCAACGAAGTGCTGGATATGACAGTGGAAGATGCCAGAGCCTTCTTTGACGCCATTCCGTCTATCGCGCGCAAACTGCAAACCTTAATAGATGTTGGTTTATCCTATATTAAACTAGGTCAGGCCGCGACCACACTTTCAGGGGGTGAAGCGCAAAGAGTTAAGCTTGCAAGAGAGCTATCCAAACGCGATACAGGGCAAACATTGTATATTCTAGATGAACCGACAACCGGCCTACACTTTCACGACATTAAACAGTTACTTGCAGTATTACACCGTTTACGTGACCATGGTAATACCGTAGTGGTTATCGAGCACAATCTGGACGTAATCAAAACTGCGGACTGGATCGTTGATCTAGGACCAGAAGGAGGTTCGGGCGGTGGCCGAATTATCGCAACGGGCACGCCTGAAGAGGTAGCCGAATCGAAGGTTTCGCACACAGGACACTTTTTAAAGCCACTTTTGAGCCGTTAATAATAGAGGGAAAAGTATAACAATGACAAATCGCCCCTTGGAAACATCGTTTGATGTTCGCTTTTATGAAACTGATGCCTTGGCGCATGTAAGTAATACGGTAATCGTTGGCTGGTTTGAGGCCGCACGTGAACCTGTATTTAAAATGTTCACACCCACGCTGGATTTGAAAAACTGGCCTCTTATTCTCGCCAGTTATCAGGTGGATTTTCACGCGCAAATTTTTTACGGGCGACCTGTTTCGGTAAAGACGTATATTAGCCGTATTGGGAATAGCTCTTTTGATGTATTTCAAGAGCTTTGGCAAAACGAAAATAAATGTGCTTCCGGCACCACTACTATGGTGCATTTTGATTACAAAAATCAGCAAACGTGCGCCATCCCAGATGAAGTCCGCAGTGCGTTAGCCTCCCACTTATTGGAGAAGGATGCATGAGTGAAGAGCAATGTGATTTTATCGAAGTTATAGATGATGTGCTTTCTGTTGAGTTATGTAACGAGATCATTTCAGCCTTTGAGAAAAGCCCTAACCTGGCTGCGGGCAGAACGGGTGGGGGTGTGGATACTGATAAAAAGAAGAGTTCCGATGTATCCTTCAGCGAACAGCCTGAATTTAAAGAATTGTTCCCACAAGTTATGCAAAAAACAGGAGAACAACTCCTTCGCTATATGGAAAAATACTATTTCGCCTTAGTCGGCCCGATTGGACTCACCGTACGGCATCCAACTACTGGAGAAGCGGTTAAACTGACTGGCGATAATTTCGAAGAGGTAGGTAAGCCCAATTTAGCAAATTTACTCAATTACTTGTTTCGAGTCGGAGAAATTAACGCGCAACGCTATCGAGCGAATGAAGGGGGATATCCTTACTGGCATTCAGAGGTATATCCCCAATTGCCCCACAATGATGCGCTGCATCGTACCTTACTATTTATGTTCTATCTAAATGATGTAGAAGAAGGTGGCGAGACTGACTTCTATTATCAGAAGCGCTCAATAAAGCCCAAAGCCGGTAGAATGGTTATTGCCCCGGCAGGATTCACTCATACGCATCGGGGACAAAAACCAAAAAATCAGGATAAGTATATTCTTACCTCGTGGATGCTATTTAATCGTGCAGAGGCAATCTATACTGCCGCTAAATCGTAAAATAGTAAGTACACACTTATGGAATTTTCTGGTCGTCGCATGCGCATAATGAAGAGCAAAGCGGGGAGACCAAAAAAGGATAGCCTCTAGAACACGCTGAAAAATTGCCGGCGCAGAGGGCAAGAGGAGGCTTCCAGTCACTGCGTCGACAATTTAATTTTGTCCATACTTACAGCAAATCTTATCAAGATACCTTGACTGAAATGTCATAAATACCTGCTTCTTTTTATGAGCGGATTACGCCAACCCGCTCATAAACAAACATTAATATTTAAATTGTTGCATGATACGGGCGAAATCTTTTGCCAAGTGTTCCAATGACTGGCTAACACCTGCAAGCTTTTCTGCGCTTTCAGCAGTATCATCAGTGCGACGATTAATATCCTCCACATTAGCTGATATTCTCTTCGCGACGTCTTGCTGTTCACCCGTGGCGCTGGCAATTTGATCGTTCATTCTGGTGATGCGAGAAATCGTATCGTTGATAACCGTCAAGCTACTTCCTGCTTTATTGGCTTCCTCAACGCTCGAGCCAGCTAATTCTGTCCCCCGTCCCATTACAGTCACCGCCGATCTGGCCGCATTTTGTAATTGTTCAATGGTATGCTGAATTTCTTCTGTGGATTGCTGGGTACGCGAAGCAAGTGTTCTGACTTCGTCTGCAACCACTGCAAAACCACGACCTTGTTCACCAGCACGTGCAGCCTCAATCGCCGCATTCAGCGCTAACAAATTAGTTTGTTCCGCAATACCTTTGATTACATCTAGAACAACACCTACCTGGTTGGAATCGTCCTCTAGCTTGCGAATAACTTCAGCGGTCTCCTGTACCGACGCCGCTAGGTTTTGAATACTGGTAACGGTTGAATTGACTACCCGTTGTCCATCACTGGACGCATTAGAGGCATCTGATGCAGCATCGGCTGCATCCGCAGCACTACTGGCGACTTCGTTCACGCTACTGGTTAAGTTATCAACCGCATGTTTCGTTTCTTCAGCTGAGCGTTGCTGAGCATCAATAGTAGTGCGGGTATGGCCTGACACCTCATTAAGATTTTTCGCAAGATCTGACAAAGGTTTAGATGACTGACCTATATCTTTTACGACACCTTGCAGTTTAGCGACAAATTGATTAAACCAGTGCACCAACTCACCAATCTCATCTTTGTTTTTGGTCTGAATACGGACTGTTAAGTCGCCATCTTCTTGCGCAATGTCGCGCAGAGAGTTTACTACTTCAGTCACACCGCCACGCAGATTACGTACGATGGGAAAGGCTGTGGCAAACAGCAGTATAGTAGTGATAACACCCATTACTATACCTACCATAATGAGTGAGCGCGCAGCCTCATTAGATTCATCAACTGCTTCTTCAAATGCTGCATGACGTGCCTGGCTGAAGTTTTCCAATCGGGTGGTCGTAGTTTCAAATCTCTCATTCATCTCGACGCTTTGCTGGGCCAGCTTGCTAAAATCGGCCGTGCCCCCCACCATCGATTCGCTAACTCTGTAAGCCAGCGTATAGTACTCATTAAAATTCGAAAGAATACTATTTGCTTCCGAATTTAACGCGGGGTTAACCTGAGCAATATAATTTAATTCCTCACGTGTGATCTCTGCAAGCTGATTAGCGCGTTGCAATGACTCTTCGTCACCCGTAGTCACCGCGCTACTCAGTGTATCGCGCACGTTTTTCATATTAAATAGCGCTTCACGGGAGTGGTTTAGCGCAGGGAACTGTACACCACGCGCGTCTTCCAGCAAACGAACATTGTCTAAAGCCGTATTGGATGTAATAACCAAGTACAATACAAATGCAATCGTACTAATTATTGGTATCAAATATAACTTTTGTGCAATCGATAGTCGGTTGAGAAAATTCATTGATTACCTGTTTTTTAGTTTGGCTAACTTAAATGCTTATCACTAAACTTATTATATATATCTAGTAATATCCAAAACTTTTTTTTCACATCAAAAAGGCGCGACAACTTGTCCTTCTAGTCGGTAACCCACAGACGCTATTTCACCAGCCCATCCTTCGGTAGATAGTAAACCCGTTACCCAAATAGCATCTGATAAGTTCTCTATCGGCACGCCTTCCGCAAACTTAACATAAACAATCTGATTTGAAGGCGGCGGTGGGACATGAATACAGGCTCCAAAATAAGGAACCAAAAGAAATTCAGTGGTGAGTTCAGCGGTTCCCTCAAGCGGTACAACGAAACCGGGGATTTTAACCACTTTACCGTCGTATTTAGATACCACGGGCGCATTAGGCTGTAATTGCGCCATACTGTTATCATGCGATACGGCGGGCGCTTGCATGGGATTAAACCCGGCTGGTACCAAATCTTCCCAGTAAACTTCAATGGGTTCTTCTGCAGTTGCACGAACTGAAAATGCAGATAACGTGATAAATAACAAAATCTGAATACATGATTTCATATTTTTCTCCAAAAACAAAAAGGGCTCGCATTTAACGAGCCCCTTCACATTTAGCAAACCAAAGTTTGATGATTAGCCGTTTTGCTTTTCGCGCTCAACACTTGCATTGATTTCCGCTTTAGCCGCTTCAGCACCGTCCCAACCGTCAATTTTAACCCATTTACCTGGCTCAAGATCTTTATAGTGAGAGAAGAAATGCTCAATTTGTTGAAGCAGTAGTTCCGGCAAATCATTTACGTCATGCACGTTGCGATAAATAGTAGATAATTTATCAACGGGTACGGCGATAACTTTTGCGTCTTTGCCCGACTCATCAGTCATATTAAGGACACCCACAGGGCGACACTTAATCACTGAGCCTGACAATAAAGGAAAAGGCGTTACTACCAATACGTCGACCGGATCTCCATCTTCAGACAAGGTATTGGGCACATAACCATAGTTGGTTGGATAATGCATGCAAGTCGCCATGAAGCGGTCCACATACATAGCGCCAGTGTCTTTATCGACTTCGTATTTAACCGGATCAGCCTGCGCTGGAATTTCGATGATAACATTCACTTCTTCAGGTACATTTTTACCTGCTGGAACGTTGCTTAAACTCATTGATAAGTTTCCTTTATTTTAGACGTAATAATAAACCGCACAGTATAAGACTATTAAGTCAAAATACAAAGCCGGTTTACTGCAGCGAATGCTATTAAGACTCGTGCTTCGCGTAGTAACTCAAACACGCCTCAATCTCTTCTTTCGAACCTAACAAAGTGGGTACACGCTGGTGAATTTCACTTGGCATTACTTCCATAATGCGCCCGTGTCCTGTGTTAGCCAAGCCACCTGCTTGTTCCATCAAGAAAGCCATGGGATTAGCTTCGTAGAGTAAACGTAATTTACCCGGCTTCGATGGATTTCGCTTGTCGAACGGGTACATAAATATTCCCCCCCGACACAGTACGCGATGAATATCGCCCACCATCGCCGCTACCCACCGCATATTATAGTCTTTACCTCGAGGTCCTTCGGTGCCAGCCAACAGATCCCCGATATATTCTTGCACGGGCGCCTCCCAATGACGTTGATTAGACGTGTTAATGGCGAATTCTTTAGTTTGTTCCGGCACTTGAATATTAGGATGGGTTAACAGAAAACCACCATGGGTCTTATCTAACGTGTATAGATGCGTGCCGCGGCCTGTGGTCATCGCTAACATCGTTGATGGCCCGTATAATACGTACCCTGCCGCGACCATTTGCGTTCCAGGCTGGAGGAATGCAGAAGGGTCATCGGCTTCCATCCACTGGGGGGCATGCGTGATCGAGAAGATGGTACCAATAAGGCTGTTAATTTCGGTATTTGACGAACCGTCTAGCGGGTCAAAACTTACCAGATACTTGCCTTCAGGATTGCAAGGAACGACGTCATCTTCTTCCTCAGAGGATATTGCTTTGACATAGCCCGATTCACGCAATGTATCTTTTAAAATCTGGTTAGAAATAACATCCAGTTTTTTCTGTGTTTCGCCTTGTACATTCTCACTTAGAGTAGAGCCCAAAACACCCGCTAATGCGCCTTGACTAACACGAAAAGAGATTTCTTTACACCCGGCTAAAAGCGTACGGATAAGTAAAATAAGTTCGAGCGGGGCACCGTCTTTTTGTAACTGCGAATTAAGTCGTTTCATAGTGTGCTACAGCCTTTATCAATTTTTGTAGGGTAAATCAGCGATCACATTGCGTAGTATAATTTTTTTTAGATAACGTAATTTAGCTGATCATCGATTAATCTGCCGACCTAAGCAATTTGCTTCGTGTTAATAGGCATTGACTAATTGGGCACTAATTGTACCCGCGAAAAAGATTGAAAGGAAATCTGAGTTGTATATCAACACATCGAGTCGCTTCTGGTAGAGTATATTGAAGAAAAAGTTATATGAAGATCCTATGCACGTTCATATTTTAGGCATTTGTGGAAGTTTTATGGGTGGTATAGCCGCCATCGCTAAATCTCTAGGTCATACCGTCACCGGTTCGGATCAAAACGTGTACCCCCCTATGAGTACACAACTGGCAAACTTAGGTATTACATTGACAGAGGGCTTCGATGAAGCGCAGTTTAATCCTGTTCCTGATGTTGTCATCGTGGGTAATGCCCTATCGCGAGGGAACCCAGCCGTTGAGTATGTACTGAATCGGAATATTCCTTACATCAGCGGACCGCAATGGTTGCTTGAAAACGTACTGCAAGACCGTTGGGTGATAGGCATTTCTGGTACTCACGGTAAAACCACCACCAGCAGTATGGTGGCGTGGTTATTGGAGTATGCCGAATTAAACCCCGGCTTTTTGATAGGCGGAGTTCCACAGAACTTCGGCATTTCGGCGCGGCTGGGTGAGAGCCCGTTTTTTGTTATTGAAGCCGACGAATATGATAGTGCGTTTTTTGATAAGCGCGCTAAATTCGTGCACTATCATCCACGTACACTGGTTATTAACAACTTAGAGTTTGACCATGCCGATATTTTTGCCGACCTGGCCGCAATTCAAACGCAGTTTCACCACTTAGTTAGAACCGTACCCGGTAACGGCTTAATTATATCGCCTTCCCACAGTCAACCGATTAATGAGACGTTGGTCCGCGGCTGTTGGAGTTCGCAACAGTTTTCCGGCAAACACTGGCAGTACGAATTAATAAACTCTGACGGCAGTGCTTTTACAGTTCGCCACAACGATAAGCCTGTTGGAGAAGTTCATTGGGATTTGCTTGGTCTGCATAATGTGGAGAATGGATTGATGGCGATTGCCGCAGCGCATCACGCCGGGGTAACCGTTACCGACGCAGTTAACGGACTAGCGCAGTTTAAAAACGTTAAGCGCAGATTAGAGGTGCGAGGGACCATTAACGGGGTCACCGTATATGACGATTTCGCCCACCACCCTACCGCTATACAGTTAACCTTGCAGGGATTACGCGAAAAGGTGGGCGAGCAACGTATATTTGCCGTATTAGAACCGCGTTCTAATACCATGAAAATGGGTCATCACAACACGCAACTTGTTGCATCTTGGCAACAGGCTGATCATACACTGCTGTTGGAACCAAAAGGCCTGCAATGGTCTTTGGCTGAATTAGCATCAACCAGTACATCAGATGCAATATGCTTTGACGATGTCAGCATGATCATTGATTATTTACTTCAGCATGCAAAAAGCGGCGACCATATCCTGATCATGAGTAATGGCGGGTTCGATAATATTCACCGCCGATTGCTTAACGCCTTGCCCACCAGAACGGAAAAATCAGATGACTAACCCAACCATCACATTAGCCATCACGGGCGCTTCCGGCGCGCCATACGCATTGAGACTGCTGGAATCATTATTGGCCGCAAAATGTACGGTACACCTGCTTATTTCATCCGCCGCCAAGGTTGTTTTCGCTACCGAAGAAAATTTGCAGCTGCCGGGACGGCCAGATCAGATTAAAACGCTATTTATTGACAAATATCACTGTAATGAAGATCAACTTTACGTTTACGGCAAGGAAGAATGGTTCTCTCCGGTAGCGTCGGGGTCAGCCGCGCCGAAAACCATGATTGTATGTCCCTGCTCTACTGGTACGCTTTCTTCTATTGCGGTCGGGGCGAGTGACAACCTAATAGAAAGAGCAGCAGACGTTGTATTAAAAGAACGTGGACAGCTTATTGTCGTACCTCGGGAAATGCCATTATCATCCATTCACCTCGAAAATATGCTTAAACTGTCGCAACTGGGCGCAACCATTATGCCAGCTGCGCCTGGTTTCTATCATCAGCCTCAGTCCATCATGGATCTCGTTGATTTTGTCGTCGCCAGAATACTAGATCACATTGGAATAGACCAATCGCTAATGCCTCGCTGGGGCTACCAACGTTAAGGGAAAACTAATGCCAAAACTAACACAACGCATTTTCATTGCATCGTTAACTTCTGTCTGCCTTTTTACCTCTTCACTTGTGATGGCATGGGGGCAGACAGGCCATAGAGTAACGGGGGCGATTGCCGAGCATTATTTGTCAAACGAAGCCAAATCGGCTGTTGAAGCGCTTTTACCCAACGAATCTCTGGCTGAAGCATCCACCTGGGCAGATGAAATGCGTTCTAACCCGGACGAATTCTGGCAAAGAACAGCGACCCCCTGGCACTATGTAACTATTCCTGGCGATAAAACCTATCAACAAACCGGCGCACCAAAACAAGGTGATGCATTTACAGCCCTTCAGTATTTTCGCCAATTACTAACAAGCCCCACCAGCTCCGCTAGAGAGAAACAAAAAGCGTTGCGTTTTATTGTGCATATTATTGGCGATCTTCACCAACCCCTACACGCAGGTAACGGCAATGATAAAGGGGGCAATGATATAAAAGTACGCTTCTTCTGGAATGATTCTAATTTGCACAGGGTATGGGACTCACAAATGCTAGAGCAAAGAAAATTGTCTTACACCGAATGGACTGAGTGGTTATTGCAAAAAATTAGCGATACTGATCGTGACCAGTGGCGTGACACCAATCCGCAAACATGGATTGATGAGAGTGTGGCCATTCGCAAAACTATCTACCCTAAGGACGCTAATAACATGAACTACGATTATCTTTATGAGCATATTCCTACGGTAAAAAAGCGTCTGCAGCAGGCAGGGGTAAGAATTGCTGCTTACCTTAACGAAGTATTTAAATAATCCATTCAGAAAAGGGGCCAACGGGCCCCTTTTTACATAACTAAGTTCATTCGTAACCCTTGTTAGGACGAGGCTCTAAGCTTGGACGTTTCCAATTGTAGCTAAATAGACGTCAAGGATAGGAGTGGGTGTAATTCGGACTATGTCAGCGTTAGTTGAGTCTGGTGATGCCAAATTGGCGCGGCCAGGGTAACCTCAATTAAAGCTAGCTTATGTTTGCTTGGTTTGATGTTTCAAACCTGTTTATTGAGTTCATAAGATCTGTAGTCAGTTTGCGGGGTAAGGTAACTTCTAGGGGAAATTTTGTGTCGCATAGATTAACTGCAGGGTGATTACGCGCGCTAGTAACGTCATTACCTGTTGTTACGGGTGACATAGACGTCCGTCCTCCCCCCCAAAGACCTACGCGCATGTGCTAATAATATGCGTGATAAAACCAGCATGGCCTTTTTTAATCCAAATAACTTTTTAGGCCTTCATAGTCCTTGTTGCTCACATACAAAAGAATTTTCTTTAACTGCTCTGCGTCTATAGGTTTGACTAAGTGGTAATCGAAACCAGCTTCTTTAGTTCGTTGTATATCCTCATCGCGACCCCAGCCGGTAAGTGCGATAAGTACAGTATTGCGCCTCCATGCAGCCTTGCTCATACGTTTAGCCGTTTCATAACCATTAAGTTCCGGCATACCTATGTCCATAAAAATCACGTCGGGAGATAAATCAGGTGCAATCTCCAAAGCAGCCTTTCCGTTGTAAACGGTGTCTACTGAATACCCCAACATCAAAATAAGCATACCCAGAATATCTGCAGCCGATTTGTTATCGTCTACCAGAAGTACCTTACAGGGTGTCGTTTTCTCCATTTCACTTGCTACCTTAGACCCATCAGGTGTTTTTCTATATTCAATTAAAGGTAAGCGAACCACAAACTGACTGCCATTATCAGGATGGCGCGAACTAACTGAAACAGATCCGTCATGGAGTTCTACCAACTTTTTGACTAGAGATAAGCCTACTCCCAAGCCATTTTCCCCCGCCTCTAGGTCATCCCCTGACTGCGAAAAAAGCTCAAATATTTTTTCGTAATGTTCCTCAGGTATCCCTACACCGTGGTCGCTTACGGTAACAACTACTTGTTTATCGTGTATGTCAATTTTTAGCTCCACTCTTCCTTCATCTGGACTATATTTGATCGCGTTGTCTAATAAGTTAGAAAAAATCTGAATTAATCGAACTTGATTCCCTTGTACGACTATCGATTCATACTTACCGCTATCGTAAACAAATGTGTGCTCAGCCGTTTCCATTCTTTCGGCTACAGAATCAATAGCGTCTGTAATAACGTCTACCAACTCTACCTTTTCCATCTTTAACGACATCACGCCTCTGGATATCCGAGACACATCCATGAGATCGTTAACTAATGAAGTTAACTGTTGCGTCTGTCTTTTCATCGAAGAGCATAACGATTCAACGGCTTTAAGGTTTTTATTCTTTATTGCAAGGTCCATCGCTTCAAGACCACTTGCGATCGGTGCTAAGGGATTCCTTAATTCGTGGGCGAGCGTAGCAAGAAAGTCGTCTTTTCTGAGATTTGCTTCCCTTAAGGCTTCGTTGCTTGATTTTATTTGTCCCATCAGTTGCGCTTCGCGTCTTAACGTATAAAGCTCGTTATGTAACTGACTAGACAATTCGCAGGCTTCAGCTTCAGGGTCGTTAAATAACTTTTCTGCTAAATGTTCCTGCACCTGGAATAGTTGTCGTAAGTCGTCTTCTAGCTCTAACTCGGGATGAATCTTGGTCCAGTAATGGGCAGTACGGATAAAGGTTAGCAAAACTAACACATACTCTAAATCAGCAGGCGCGTAAGCCTTTTTCAACGCATCTAAACAGTCATGTGTACTGGAGGTTTGTAATAAAATATGAGCGACACAGACAAAGACTGCGTATTCTTCCTCAGACCCTTCATCTGGAACATGTGATGTAGACAATTCTAAAGTTGGAACAAGATTTAGGTACGGCTGAAGGTCGCTATTTCTGGGTAATGGATTCGCTAACAGGGGAATGATTAAATCCATTGAAGATAAATTGCTCGAAGGGTCCCCAGATGGATGCCCAAGCCCTGCTAAAAAGCCGACGTGCCTGGCAATACAATATCTTACTTCGCAAAAACGTGAGGCATAAACAAATAACCGTTCTTTAAATAAAGAGGGTAATGGGTTATCTAAATACGCGAACTTGGCAAAACCCCAAAGGTTTTCGGAAATATCGGGAGATTCTAATGCAAGTCTAAAAAAATTAGGTACAAGGCCAAAACGACTTTTTACATCATTTAGCAATTCTACGTTTAGGTGACTTTCTTTTCCAACATTCATTGACACTTAACTTGACCAGTCTACGAGAATCTGAGGGTAATGTGCCGTTCGTCTAGCTTTTTCACCAGTGCATACTGACCGAAGAAAATGAAATAAAAAGCGGCGTTAAAGAAGCAATAGTTGAAAACCCGCGATCTGGTTCATTTTTCTGCGCGTTTTTTTAGCATCGTACAACTATTGCTTGCTTGCCGTTAACAATGAAATCAATCAATGTCCAGTGGTTCAGGAGAAAGAATAACCCCTGTGGAATCGGCATATAAATGGTCTTCAGGAAGAAATGTCACGCCGCCAAAATTAACGGGTACATCCACATCCCCAATACTCTCTACTTCAGCGTTAACCGGGATTGATGCCACAGCAAGCACGCCGATATCCAAATCTGCAAGACTATCTACCTCGCGAACGCTGCCATAACAAACGATACCTTCCCACTCATTATCGATGGCCATTTGTGCAGAATTAGCATCAATTAATGCTCTTCGCGTAGACCCGCCCCCATCAATGAGTAGCACTTTACCTGCCCCATTTTGTGCAAGTATGCGGTCAACCAGACCACGATCTTCGTAACACTTAATCGTAGTAATTTCGCCGCCGAATGAATATCGCCCACCGTAGCTGACAAAAATAGGGTCAACAACATCTACACTATCAGCAAACAAGTCACACAACTCGGAAGTATTGTAATCCATCGATTTTCCTTACGGGAATAACTGCTGTACCTAGCATAGCATCATTTAAGTTAATTCAAACTAATTACGAAGATTTATAAGTAATGACGTATTGTCACGAATATTTCGCCACACTGTCACCGACTATTCATAAACTAACCTTAACCTGGTCGCCAGAAAAGTAAGTAAGGCAAAATCAATGAAGCTTACATCTCTTGCAAAATACGACATTGCTCTGTTTTATAAATTATTCAGATTAACAACCAAGCGCGATTGCCGAGTCATCATTTGGTTGTCTAGAACTGGAGATGGTTACCTTTACTTAATTATAGGTGTGCTGTTGTGGGCATTCGAACCACAACATGGAGAGCTGTTTTTATACACCGCATTGATGGCATACGCGCTTGAGCTACCCATTTATGTCATGCTGAAAACACTGTTTAAACGACAGCGTCCTTGCGATTTATTCGCTAACTTACGTTCTCATGTGACACCTTCCGACAAGTTTAGTTTACCGTCAGGACATACTGCGGCAGCCTGGCTGATGGCAAGTATCGTAGCATACTACTATCCGCCCTTTGCTTTTCTCGTTTACTCTTGGGCAACCCTGATCGGCTTATCACGCATATTACTTGGCGTACACTATCCGACTGATATTCTCGCCGGTATCACCCTGGGTGTAGCCATCGCAACGATTAGTTTGACGGTACTGGGATAATGATGAAAATACTGTACGGCGTCCAGGCTACCGGAAATGGCCATATAGCGCGTGCGCGCATCATGGCCGCAGCGATGCAAAGCAGAAACGATGTAGAAGTTGATTTCATTTTTAGTGGTCGTGAAGCGCACAACTATTTCGAAATGGAAATATTTGGTCACTACCGTACTTTTGCAGGCTTAACCTTTTTTACCACCCGGGGCCGGGTTGACCGGTTAAAGACGTTTCGCCAGGCACAACTTCGTCAATTTATACAGGACGTCAGAAAGCTTGATGTTTCTAAATATGATTTACTGATAAATGATTTTGAACCCGTTACGGCGTGGGCTGCAAAAATACAAGGTCTTAAATCTATCTCCATAAGTCATCAGGCTGCGTTTACCTATGCTGTACCTCGCTGTGGCGATACCGTTGTAGATAAACTCCTTCTAAAATATTTTGCACCTACGAATATTCAAGTTGGTGTACATTGGTTTCACTTCAATCAGCCAATCATTCCGCCTTTTGTGATGGAAAAACCAGTAAACCAACATGAAAGCTCTCTCATATTGGTTTACCTGCCATTTGAAGATATTGATGACATCCACCAAATGCTGTATCCGCTGAGCGAGCAACATTTTAAATGCTATCATCCCTCGATAACTGCCGAGCAGAAATGTGGGCACATTAGTTGGTTTCCTCCCTCGAAAGCGGGCTTTCATCATGCACTGCAACACTGCGAGGGAGTGATTGCCAATGGCGGATTCGAGCTATCGAGTGAGGCACTCCACCTGAATAAAAAGCTTCTTGTTAAACCGCTTCACGGGCAGTTCGAACAGCTCTCTAATGTGCTTACATTGCAGAAGCTAGGTCTTTGTCACACGCTATTCCAATTAGACAGCGATGTAGTTGATGAATGGCTAGAGGCTCCAGAGAATGAAGGCATTCGCTTTCCCGACACCCCCGGTATAGTGGTCGACTGGCTAGTAAAAGGGAATTGGGAAGACACCACTTCATTGTGTAAATCATTGTGGGAACGCGTAAATTACGGTCACCGAACGCAGGAAAAGTTATCTTCACTTGCAATTTAATAAAGCGATGAGATGATACAGGCATTGCATTTTCAATTACTATACTACCGTGTTCAAAAAGCTTTCTGTCGCTAGTGTTCTTATATACGTTCTTTTACTTTCCGCTTGTGGGTATCGCGCCGCGCTATACCTCCCTGAGGAAGAAGTGAGTAACCAACAAACTCAGCAAACTGAAGCGCCCGATGAAGAGGTGCAGTAGATGGATTTTTTTCAGTTTAAAAATGAGCAATTATTTGCCGAAGATGTCCCCGTAAACGAGATAGCGGAACAGCATGGCACGCCTCTGTATGTCTATTCTCGCGCTACCCTAGAGCGACATTGGCATGCGTTTAACGATGCCGTTGGCGATCATCCTCACCTTATCTGCTACGCCGTAAAAGCTAATTCTAATTTGGGCGTGCTAAGTGCGTTGGCCAAACTGGGCTCCGGATTCGACATTGTTTCTGGCGGCGAACTGGCCCGAGTAATCGAAGCAGGAGGGGACCCAGGTAAAGTCGTTTTCTCAGGCGTGGCCAAAAAGACCGATGAAATTCGCTATGCTTTGAAGCAAGGGATTATGTGTTTCAATGTAGAGTCTGAGCCAGAGCTTCAACGAATTAGTAAGGTCGCACAAGATATGGGAAAAACCGCGTCCATATCCCTACGTATTAACCCGGATGTGGATGCAGGTACTCATCCCTATATATCCACGGGTTTAAAGGCCAATAAATTCGGCATCCCCCGTGAACGCGCCGTGGCAGCTTATCAACTCGCTCACTCTTTACCTAATCTTGAAGTAGTAGGTATGGACTGCCATATTGGGTCGCAATTGACCCAAGTGAAGCCCTTTGTCGACGCCTTGGAACGTCTACTAGTGTTGGTAGATGAACTGACAGATTTAGGAATTGTTCTTTCTCACCTTGATGTTGGAGGGGGCCTGGGCGTTAAATATGCAACTGAAACACCGCCTCACCCTAAAGAATATGCGGCGGCCATGGCGGAAAAGATGACAGGTCGCGAGAATCTTAAGCTTATTCTTGAGCCGGGTCGGGCTATTGCAGCTAATGCTGGAATTTTAGTAACGCAGGTAGAGTTTGTTAAAGAAGGGGATGAAAAGCATTTTGCGATAGTTGATGCGGCGATGAATGACTTACTTCGCCCTTCACTTTATGAAGCGTGGCAGGAAATTGTTCAAGTAGAGCAGAAAACCACTGCGCCCAAACGGTTATACGATGTGGTCGGCCCTGTTTGTGAGACGGGGGATTTTCTCGGTAAAGATCGCGAATTAGCCGTTGCTGCAGGTGATTATCTGGCCGTGCGCGGAGCAGGCGCCTATGGCTTCGTAATGGCATCTAACTATAACAGTCGCTGTCGCCCGGCAGAGGTAATGGTAGATGGTAAATCTGTTCATTTGGTGCGTGAACGAGAAAAACTAAAAGATCTCTGGAAAGGTGAGCATAAACTTACGTAAACTAGAGGGTATCGAATTATTATTTTATAAAAAAGAAACATTCTATATGCAGGTGAATTTTTCAAAAATGCACGGACTCGGCAACGACTTTGTTGTTGTGGACAATGTCACCCAGAATGTTTTCTTTTCTAGAGATCGCATTCAGCAACTAGCAGATCGCCATTTTGGCATTGGTTTCGACCAACTATTAATGGTGGAACCTCCCTATGATCCTGAGCAAGACTTTCATTATCGCATTTTCAATGCAGATGGTAGTGAAGCGGGTCAGTGTGGAAACGGCGCCCGCTGCTTTGCACGGTTCGTTCGCCATAAAGGCTTAATAAATCGGAATCGCATTGTAGTCAGTACTGCCAACGGCAAGATGGTGCTATACCTTGAGAAAGATGGTCAAGTTACTGTGAATATGGGCAAACCTAACTTTGAGCCCGCTAATATTCCGCTTAAAGCTAATAAACAAGAAAAGACTTATATTATTCGTGAATACGAGCACACCCTTTTCTGTGGTGCCGTTTCTATGGGTAATCCTCACTGTGTTATGGAAGTTGATAATGTAGACGAGGCTGAAGTGGCCACGTTAGGGCCCTTATTAGAAACCAGCGAACGTTTTCCTGAGGGTGTTAATGTTGGCTTTATGCAGGTATTATCTTCAAAACATATTCGTCTGCGTGTTTTTGAGCGCGGAAGTGGCGAAACCCTGGCTTGCGGAAGCGGCGCGTGCGCGGCCGTAGCAATTGGCCAGATTCAGGGGAAATTAGATAAAGATGTGCAAGTTGATCTGCCAGGCGGTACCTTACGAATTCGCTGGCAGGGCGGAGATAGTATGTTAAAGATGACGGGTCCCGCTGAGCATATCTATGATGGACATTTTACTGTATGAGTGATTTTTCAGGACAGCCCAAAGCGACCGTACCTCTCGAGCCTAGGTATGAGGAAGCCGACGCGGTTAAAGCAGAAGACGTGCGCAATTACTTGCTGAAGCACCCTGAATTCTTCAATCAACATCCCGATTTGCTGGAACGTCTACGCATACCTCATCAACAGAAAGGCAGCGTTTCCTTAGTAGAGTTGCAAAGTGAGCAATATCGTAAGAAGCTACGCCAGCTTAATTACAAACTTAACCAACTAATTGGTGTCGCTAAACAAAACGAAAAAATATATCGTGTGTATACTGACCTTAATGTCCAACTGCTTACCTGTAAGTCGGTAGCAGACATTCAACTCAAACTAGAAGACGTGCTACAAGACCAGCTTGATCTGGCCGCAGTGGTCATTAAGATGTTTAAAGGCCCTCACGCTTTACCTGAATTGCAAAAAAAACTCATTACCGAGAAACGCTTTAAGCAGACCCCGTTTTTCTTTGGTCGTTTAAGTCAGCATGAAAAGCAATTGCTATTCAGTGACCAGCCCGCAGAGTCTGTGGCGTTAATTTCGCTAGGTAGAAAAAACGATTTGGGGTTAGTGGGAGTGAGTAGTGCAGATGCTACACACTTTACCCCTGATATGGACACCCTATTGCTGAAACAGCTGCAACAAGTACTTAATATTGTCATTCCGGATCTGCTTGGGTATTAATGGCAACCCCGTCAATTGAATCGCTAACAGATGAATGCCGTCATTGGCTGGAAAAATTCTTAGTTCATATACACGTTGTCCGTGGTCTATCTTCTCACACCATCAGCAACTACCGACGTCAATTAATCGTTGTCGCAGACATACTGGCTATTACCGACTGGCGTGCACTTACTCAGGTAGATGTTAAAAGAGTACTCGCCGCTTCAAAACGTGCCAACCAACAACCCAGAAGTATTGCTCTGCGTCTGTCAGCGCTCAGATCATTCTGCCAATATTTAATCGAGCAAGATCACCTTGAAACCAATCCGGTAGAAGGTGTTCAGGCGCCCAAAACGGGCCGTCCACTGCCCAAGCAACTTAATGTAGATGAAATGCAGCAGCTACTAACTAGTGAACACGATGCGGATATCATCTGCCGCGACTTAGCTATGTTCGAACTTATGTACGGTTGCGGTTTGCGTTTAAATGAACTGACATCGCTCAACCTCGCCGATGTTAAATCTGACGGCACAATTTGGGTAACGGGAAAGGGCAATAAACAGCGGGTGCTGCCCATAGGGCGGGTAGCTTCTCAAGCTATACATAACTGGCTGAAGGTACGCGGAAATTACGCCTCCATGTATGAAAGCGCCTTATTTGTCAGTAAAAGAGGAAGCCGCATATCGAATCGTCAAGTGGGTAATAGACTCGACCAGTTAGCCGTTCAGCAAGGTATGAATCAAAAGGTTAATCCACATAAGCTGCGCCACTCTTTTGCTACGCATGTTTTAGAATCGAGTGGCGATTTACGTGCGGTGCAAGAATTGCTCGGGCACGCCAACTTGTCTACTACACAGGTTTATACCCATTTAGATTTTCAACACTTGGCGAAGGTATACGATAGCGCCCATCCGCGTGCAAGGCGACGTACAGGAGAGAAATGATGAAATTTTATCGGCCGCTTTATTCCGTCAAGGCGATAACGTTCGATTTAGACGATACTCTGTATGACAACGGCCCTATCATTCATGCAGCGGAACAGACTTTACAATTATACCTTAAGGAACACCATCCCCAGACGGCTAAACTCGCCCCTCACGATTGGAACAAAATTAAAGAAGATTTAATACAGGCCAATCCTGCGCTCGCGTCAGATATGGGAAAGTTGCGCATGCAAAGTTTATTGACGGCGCTTTCAAGCGAATTATCGGGTGAGGAACTTAAGGAAGCCGCGAAAGTATGTTTTGACCGTTTCTATAACAAAAGAAGTGATTTTGAAATCGAAGAGAACATTCATTCCTGTCTAAAAAAGCTGTCCCGCAAAGTCCCATTGGTGGCTATTACCAATGGAAACGTGAATCCAAAAAATATCGGTATTAGTGAATATTTTACCCACTTCTTCCACGCGAGTATCGACCTTCCCATGAAGCCGGAGTCTCCGCTTTTCAAAGCAGCGGTGGAGGCGTTAGATTGTCAGCCACAAGAGATACTACATGTAGGCGACAACCTGATAAAGGATGTACAAGGCGCTGTAAATTCAGGTATGCAGGCGGCATGGTATGCCCATAATCGCGGTATGATTATGCGTTATGAAAAAGTATCTGTATTGCCCCATGTAGAACTAGGGTCATTGGACGAACTGTTGTTATTAGTAGATTAATCGAAGTGGCTGAAAAAAGGGTGGTTTTTATCTTTCATGTGGTTAGGCCGTCCCCCTGTGAATGGCCCGGCAATACGTGCCTGGGAAGGTTGTGCCTTTGAATGCACTCATTCAGTGCAGCATTTGCATAGTTCCATCAAACAAAAGGTGATTGACTACTCAGAACAGAAAAGACTCCTACTCGATATCACTTATTGTCTCTCTACACGCGGTTTAATGAAGTGGACCTTATGGCGTTTCCTAAATCCGAACTTTCGGAAAAAAAATTAACGCTTCACAAAGTATAGGCATACAGAATTTCGTTGAGATATTTTGTGTTGCCGCTAATTTTTGTGCAAAATGTTTATCCCGCAATGCCTACATCAGGTACTTGCCAGGGCAGATAGGAAAGGGTTTACCTGACATCACTACGGTATGCAAAAACCTGAAGGCTAAAGCGATGTCAATGTAAGACCGCCCAATGACCTAAAAGCGCTTTATTATTGCAACGCTTAACGACCAATTTGAGAACAGCTCATCCATTGAGCACTAAAGCCATTGAAGGACGAGGGGTTTAGCTTCCATTTAATGAGGTGCTGGGTGACTTCTTGTCTGAAGAACAACAAGCTATGCTTTCATATAATAAATAGTGAGGGCTATGCTTGATGTTCGCTTAAACCGATGAGGATTAGTTAGTATAGTTGTCTTCCAACACATTTTGGTTCATAGACTCGCAAGGACGCTGACAGCAAGGCCGGCCGACTACTTTAGCGGGTACGCCTACCACCGTAACATGGGCAGGTACATCGGACAAAACGACACTGCCCGCCCCCACTTTAGAGCCTTCTCCAATTTCAATATTGCCAAGAATCTTTGCTCCCGCACCAATTAGCACCCCTTGTCGGATTTTTGGATGACGATCACCAGATTCATTTCCCGTCCCGCCCAATGTTACATTTTGTAAAATTGAAACGTTATTCTCTATTACTGCAGTTTCGCCCACCACAATACCTGTGGCGTGATCAAACATAACTCCGTGCCCTACCGTTGCCGCGGGGTGGATATCCACGCCAAAAGTTTGCGAATTTCGGCTCTGTAAAAACAGCGCTAGTTGATGCCTTCCTTGTTGCCACAAATGATGTGCTAGGCGATGTACCTGGACCGCCTGGAACCCTTTAAAGTAAAGTAGCGGGGTAAGAAAATCAGAGGTGGCCGCATCGCGTTTGTATACAGCGGTAACATCAGCAATCGCTGCTTCTGTTATCGATGGCTTCAGCAAATAGGCCTCGTCAAAGACTTCACGAATAGCCAGTGCTGGCATTACATCATCTGCCACTTTGTTTGACAGAATAAAGCTTAAGGAGGTTTCAAAATTATGATGGGTTAGAATACAGGCGTGGATATAGCTGGCTAACAGTGGTTCATTTTCTGCCACGCGCGTTGCTTCGCTTTTCAGCTCACGCCAAAAATCAATGGTGTTTGTGGGTGCCTGCATCGTCATATTCCCTCAAAATTTGATCAGAACAAAAATGTTTAGCGCATGATACCTAAGCTTATCGCTCCACCCTACGTTATGTTAATGGTATTTAGCTTTAATAAAGAACAGAATAATCTATTCGGATTCTATACAATTTGCCACTGTATAAATGACCAGCCTGCTGGCATAATACCCACTCACACTGATGCGTACTTGCACAAGGTGAGAATTGTTCGACTATTGACATACCGATTTTTGAAAATGTTGTGGCGCAAAATTTGACCCACACAATGGATTTAAAAGGCTAATGAATCCCGCCCGAACGGAAGTAAGGGGGAGGCGTCTATTGTGTGTTACATTGGCGTAAGAGGGATTAGCATTTTCTATTTATCATCCATGAACCGTAATTAGCAGCGTTGCTGTACCGCTGAACTTAGCAGGCATGAGCGCGGATTGGTATAATCACTTCAAATAAGTTAAGACAGGTAAAATTATGGATGTATCACGGCTACTAGATGATTTAAACGACAAACAACGCGAAGCGGTAGCCGCTCCACTTTCCAATATGCTCGTGCTCGCTGGTGCCGGCAGCGGTAAAACCCGCGTACTGGTGCATCGCATGGCGTGGTTGATGGAAGTAGAGAACATTGCCCCTTATTCCATTCTGGCAGTAACTTTTACCAACAAAGCGGCGCGGGAAATGCGAGGGCGGGTTGAAAAAATAATGCATCGAAGTATGCATACTATGTGGATCGGTACTTTTCATGGATTGGCCCATCGCTTACTCCGCAGTCATTATGCTGAAGCTAAATTACCTGAAAACTTTCAAATTATTGATTCTGACGATCAGTATCGTCTTATTCGCCGTGTATTAAAGGCGATGAATCTGGATGAAAAACATTGGGCTCCGCGGCAAATCCAATGGTATATCAATGGTAATAAAGATGAAGGGTTGCGGCCACACCATATTGAGACCCATCAGGATCATACCCAGAAAAAAATGCAGGAGATTTACGCTGCCTATCAAGACGCTTGTGACCGCGCTGGATTGGTAGATTTTGCTGAACTGTTACTTCGAGCTCACGAGTTATGGGCACAGAATCCCGCGGTTTTAGCTCACTATCAACAACGCTTTCAAGCTGTTTTAGTAGATGAGTTCCAAGACACTAACAATATACAGTACGCGTGGTTGCGCATGCTCTGTGGCGACAATAATACCATTATGATAGTAGGCGACGATGATCAGTCCATATATGGCTGGCGCGGCGCTAACATTGATAATATTCAACACTTTTTAAAAGACTTCAACTCGCCCTCCACCATCCGGCTTGAACAAAACTATCGATCAACAGCCACTATTTTGAAAGCTGCTAATGCGGTTATTGCAAATAACCAGGGGCGGTTGGGCAAAGAGTTGTGGACACAAGGCAGCGAGGGCGAACCTGTGTCAGTATACGCGGGTTTCAATGAACTAGACGAAGCGCGATTCATTGTTTCACAGATAAAAGGCTGGCTCGACAAAGGTAATCCGTTACAAGAATGTGCAATCTTGTACCGCAATAACGCCCAGTCTCGTGTACTTGAAGAAGCATTATTGCATGAAAATTTAGCTTACCGTATTTACGGAGGTCTGCGTTTCTTCGAGCGTCAGGAGATAAAAGACGCATTGGGCTATCTTCGTTTGATAAGTCACCCCCACGATGACGCTGCTTTTGAACGCGTGGTGAATACACCAAGCCGCGGAATGGGAGAAAAAACTCTAGGCCAAATCCGAGAGGCGGCGCGGGCGCAAAACTGCTCTATGTGGCAAGCCAGTCATTTGTTAGTAAATGAAGGCGGTATGAAAGGCCGTGCTGCAAATGCATTGCAAACTTTTATCGGACTCATCACCGATCTTGAGCAGGAGCTTAGCCAGCTTCCACTTGAGGAGCAGGCTGATAAAGCCATCCAACGTTCAGGTCTGTACGCTATGTATCAGGCTGAAAAAGGCGAAAAAGCGCAGGCACGTCTAGAAAACCTGGAGGAACTGGTTACCGCCTGTAAACAGTTTATAGTACCTGAAGAAGCCGAAGAAATGACGCCGCTGGCTGCATTTTTAGCCCATGCTTCACTGGAGGCTGGTGAAGCGCAAGCCGACAGCGATCAAGATGCGGTACAAATGATGACCATCCACACAGCAAAAGGGTTGGAATTCCCCCTTGTGTTTCTTGCCGGCGTCGAAGAAGGTATGTTTCCTAGTCAAATGACGAATGATGAGCCGGGCCGCATGGAAGAGGAACGACGCTTAGCGTACGTTGGCATGACTCGCGCTATGCAGAAGCTCTTCATGACGTATGCAGAAAGCCGTCGCTTATATGGACAGGATAAATTTCATACTGTTTCTCGATTCATCCGCGAGATCCCTTCTGAGTTCGTCGAGGAAGTTCGATTACGCTCTACTATTTCACGGCCTGTTCATAACCGATTTAGCCGCGCCACATCTCACGAAGCATTTGAAAATAGCGGCTTTTCACTGGGCCAACGAGTGAAACACCGTAAGTTCGGTGAGGGAATTGTGCTTAATTACGAAGGCTCAGGTGAACATGCGCGAGTACAGGTTAATTTTGCTGAATTTGGTAGCAAATGGCTAGTGCTTGCATACGCTAAGCTTGAACAGGCATAATTGATTAAAAATTAGTCGACATAGATAGGCCACCTCAGACACGTCAAGACGGGTGTCATTCGTATTGCGAAGAGCAGTTGACCATATCATTCAGGATACATGGTTCATGCAAAAAAAAGTGCTGGTAGTTGAACAAAGTGCACATAGCTTGTCTTTGATGTCCAAATTGGTCAAAAAAGCAGGTTTGCAGCCAGTAGGTGCCAATTCGCTTTCTGAAGCGGAATACAAGTTCAGACAATCGATGCCTGAAGAATTCTTATGTGCTGTAGTCGACTATCACTTGCCTGACGCTAAACACGGGGAGGCGCTGGATTTCGCGATCAATGCATACCTTCCTACTATTGCTGTAACCGATAACAATGATACAAACACGCGTAATGCGGTTCTTGCCCGCCAGGTAGTTGATTACATTCCTAAAGAGAATGGACAGATCTATGATTATCTAAGTCGGTTGTTAGCTAGGCTGGAAAAAAATAAAGTCGTGGGCGTGTTAGTAGTTGATAGCTTCAGACACAGCCGACAGGCTACCGTTTCCTTGCTCAAGCGTCATCACTTTCTGATTTACGAAGCCGCCGGTGCAGAAGAAGCGGTGGAAGCTCTCGATTTACATTCACATATTCAGCTGATAATAATTGGCGACAGCATTGAAGATGCTCCCTCTACAGATTTCATCTCCAATTTACGCAAAGAATACTCAACAGAAGAGCTCGCCATTATTGGCGTTTCTGACAGTGAAAGCGGCTTACTATCTGCCCATTACATTAAAAGTGGGGCGAATGATGTATTGCGAAAGCCCTACTGTTATGAAGAGTTCATGTGCCGCATAACACAAAATTTGGAATTGATTGATAACGTCAATGTTATTAGGGAAGCCGCCAATAAAGACTTCCTTACTGGCTTACCCAATCGGCGACATTTTTTCTATTCGGTTAACCACAGCTTCAAAAACCTTCCAGCAAAACAGGCACTGGCGTTATTGGATCTGGATTTTTTTAAACTGATTAACGATACATATGGGCATGACGCCGGTGATTACGTGCTTAAACATGTTGCTAAACTCATCGCGCAGGCCTTTGATGATGTGTTTGTGGCACGTTTTGGAGGAGAAGAATTTTGCATCTACTTACCGCTTTACTCTGCAGAAAAAGCGTACACGCGCCTTGAGATGTTTCGCAAGCTCGTAGAAGGCTCTGTAATTGTGTTTGATAACACAGAAATTACTGTTACTACCAGTATTGGTTTAAGTACCCGCCCATCGCATAATATTGAAGCGTTGCTGTCTGATGCCGATAAGTTGCTTTACGAAGCTAAGGCCCACGGCCGCAATCAGATATGTGTTCGGGATGAATAACCCCCCCGTATCAGTTTATTAAATCGACCTGATGCCGAGCTGTGTCAGTTTGCAGTCCAAAATGTCCCAGTGAATAAGTGTATGTGGCGTCTTCATACCAAATACGGCTACTATGCACACCGTATACGTAGCAGGTGCCCGTCGAACAAACTACCTGATCGGTATAGCTTTTCAATGAATAGACCTTTGCCCCCAGCGGTGCGCCGTACAGACCATCTAGGAAGGGACTGCTCACAGATAGTCCATAATACCCACAGGTACTATTCCACACATTGTATGGATATACGCCGCAGCTGAGCAAACCGCGCATTGCTCCGGCGATTCCCACAAAGGTATCGACAACTGCCGAAGCTGCCAGTTTATCTATTTGCTGTGCAGCCAGCGTTACTCCCATAGAGTGGCCAATCACATCAATTTTACCCGTGCAGGAATTATTAATAGCAGAGACAATGGCATTTCTTACTGGCGTTTCTTCAGACCCACTATGATTGTTGCAGGGGGCGCAGCTTTTCGCCCCCCAATCAGGCGTGTAAATAGTAGATTCTGCATGACCGCGGGATTTTAGTTCGCTAATCGTATTCGACCAGCTCGATGGCGTAGCAGTGTTACCATGTACTAAGACAACATTGTCTTTGCATTGAGCGTATACCTGACCCGCAAATAATGACAGCAAACCCAATGTATTAATCAACGTTTTCATAAACCAGCCTGTTGCTAACTTAATGTTAACAATAGGTAGTCGCTGGACTAAAGTTTATACATAGTACTTTGGTGCGTAGTTATAATAGGGAACTAAGAGTAGTATCGTTATCTATTAAGAATCTGCGCCTTTAAGACGCAGCTTTTTTTGTCGATGGTAAAATCGCAGCGAATCCATACTGAATAAAAGCAACCCCGTCCAAACGAAGGCAAAGGTAATCAATCTGGCTTCCTCAAGCGGCTCACCGTATAAGAACACAGCGAGTACGAACATCATGGTGGGTCCGATGTACTGGAAGAAGCCCAGGGTTGAGTACATAATCCGCCGAGCAGCAGCGGTAAAACATAGCAAAGGTGCGGTCGTTACGATGCCCGCTGCAAATAAGAGGCTGTTATACTCTATGGAATTCGCCGTCATATCACTTTGCGGTGAAGCAAACCACATCCAAAATATTAGTGCAAAAGGCAGCATCATCATGGTTTCAATGAATAAACCCGGTAACGAATCGACCGCCACCTGCTTACGCAATAAACCATAAATACCAAAGGTACCGGCCAACACAAGTGCAATCCAGGGTAGCTGACCATAAGAGAGCACTAAAACTGAGACACCCAGTATCGCCAGTACCACTGCAACTTGCTGCAAAGGCCTGAGCTTTTCACCTAAAAACAACCTTCCAAGGAGCATGTTGATAAGCGGATTAATGTAGTAACCGAGGCTAGCATCCAAAATATGATTGCTATTTATTGCCCAGATAAACAGAAGCCAATTAGCGCCTAGCAATACGCCAGCAATGAGTAGAATTGACATGACTTTGCGGGAGCGTAGGGCTTTAACCACTTTACCTTTTTGGTTTAGCCCCACAATTAACCCTGCCAGAATCACCGCAGACCACACAATTCGATGCATCAAAATCTCAGCTGCTGGCATAGCTTGAAGTAATTTGAAATACATAGGCGCAAGGCCCCACATACTATAAGCGGCAATGGCAAAGATTACGCCTGCACGAGTACGTTTTTCCGTGTCAGATGAGCTAATTGGTTGCGTCAATGAAAATTCCAGAAGTCTAAAGAAGTAATAGCATGAAAGCACGCTCTTGAAAGAATGTGCATTGTCTGAAAAAACCAGGCAGGGCACAAGCGATAAGAAGACGAAATGACCATACTTATCGCTATATCAAATATTACAGCAAAATAAGGGAGCCTAAACCTAAGAAAGCGACAAAGCCCACAATGTCAGTGACAGTGGTCAGAATAACTGAGCCTGATAGCGCCGGATCAATTTTCAATTTATCCAGAACAACCGGCACAAATACACCAGCAATTGCCGCTGCCACTATGTTGAACAAAATAGCGAAACAAATGACAAAACCAAGCGCTACGTTGGTAAACCAAAAATATGCGACTATACCAATGATAATTGCCCAGATAATTCCATTTACACCACCCACTTTCAGCTCTTTGACCATGAGCGCTTTGATGTTTGCATTAGAGACCTGCCCTAATGCCAGCCCTCGCACTATCAGCGTAAGGGTTTGACTTCCCGCAATCCCGCCCATACTCGCCACCACAGGCATCAATACCGCAAGCGCTACGACTTCTTGCAACGTGGCTTCAAACAAACCGATAAACCAGGACGCCAAAAATGCGGTAAGTAAGTTAATCCCTAACCACAGCGCTCGGTTGCGAGCACTTTTCGCGACGGGGGCAAATAAATCTTCGTCCTCATCCATACCCGCTGATGCCATTACCTGACGTTCGTAAAACTCGTTCACTAATTCACTGGCAGCGGTAATGTCCAACCTTCCCAATAATTGATTGTTTTCATCTATTACTGGGAGCGAAGCAAAGCCAGAGCGCTGTAACTGCAAAGAAGCAGTAGTGCTATCATCTTTCCCTTTTAGCGCAGGAATTGATTCTTCGGTCAATTCAACCAACGATACATGTTCGGGAGAACCGAAAATACGTGTAAGCCGGACTGCCGCCGAAAACTGACCTGAGCGGTTTATAAGAAAGATGGTGTCGCAGTGAGAAGGCACATTACGCCGAATTAGGCGAAGACCGTCACGGACCTTCGCGTTTAACGGCAACACTAACATGCCGTAGTTTATCCAGTGACCAATCTCATTATCTTTAAATTGAGATGCCGCTTTAAAGTGTTTTTGTTGTTGTTCATCAAGAGCAGTGAACGCGAGTTCTATCAGTTTGTTTGGAAGTGAGTCGAGCAATTCCAGCAAGTCTTCTGCTTCGATGTCAGCAAATATGGCAGTCCACTCACCGTCCGGCGTGGCATCAATCAGAATTTCCCGCGGATCACTTCGCATCTCTACCAGAATATTGAGTTTACGATCCCGTGGAATGCCCTCCCATACCGTTACACGGGGCCCCACAGGTAATGATTCTAAAAGCGTAGCAATGTAAATGTCATCTTGCCCTGCCAGCGTGGTCAAGATAGCTGCGGGATCATCCACCTGCGGATTCGAGACAAACTCTTCAACTAATTCTGGTAATGGTTCAGCCATTCATCTTCCCCAACGGTTGTGAGCTAAGCTAACATGTAAGTGCCAGTGCCAAACGCAATATGATCGCCGCGTTCATTATGTAATTCCATTCGACACACGGCTACTCTGCTACCTTGACGAATAATTTGTGCGGTGGCGATAAAAAGTTTACCCCGGCCAGGGCGTAAATAATCCACCCGCATATCTACCGTGCCCATGTTGGGTAAACGGTCAACCAATGCAGGTAAATGCCTCTCCTGAGTCTGTTTTACTGCGTTTAAAATAGCCGTCAGTCCGCCTATCGTATCGAGTAATGAGGCGGTTACGCCGCCATGCAAAATTTTTTGAAGTGGATTGCCAGTCAACTTGTCATCCCATGGAACTTCGAGGCGGATACTATCATCTTCGACCACAAATCGTACCCCAAGAAGTTGATTAAATGGCATATTTTCTTGAAATAAATTCACTACTCTGGCAATAACTTTTTCCTGTGTAAATTCCGCTTTTCCCACGCTGACTCCACTATTCTGTTTATTAATGAGTGTAGCGCATTGTAAGCTATTACTTATGTTAAAGCTGGATACATACTGTCCGCATGCCCTGTTTTTCAAAATAGCGTCGTTTTGCTGATGAAGCGACAGGTAAAAACGCGTAAACTACGTGTTATGAACGATACCTGCATTACCTCAGAACCTTCAATCTCCAGTCACACTCCGGCCATCACTGTTCTTGAACAGGTTTTCGGCTATGCAAGCTTTCGCCCCGGACAGCAGGAGGTCATCGATAATGTGGTTGAGGGACAAGATGTATTAGTGTTGCTCCCAACGGGAGGGGGTAAATCACTGTGTTATCAAGTGCCGGCACTAGTGCGAGAAGGAACGGCTATCGTCGTATCCCCCTTGATTTCCTTAATGCAGGATCAGGTTCAGCAACTTAAGGAATCTGGGGTAAAAGCAGCATTCTTAAATTCAAGTTTATCAGCAGAAAATCAACAAGCCACAATTGAATTATTGAGATCTGGCAAGCTTGATTTATTGTATGTGTCGCCAGAAAGATTGCTGCAGTTTTCTTTTTTGCAGTTAATTAAACAATTACCGCTTGCTTTGTTCGCCATAGATGAAGCCCACTGTGTTTCACATTGGGGACACGATTTTAGACAAGACTACCGGGGGCTAGGCACCCTCAAACAGCAGTTCCCAACCACCCCGATTATCGCCTTAACCGCCACTGCGGATACGGCAACCCAACAGGATATCGTTTCGCAGTTAGCACTCACTTCTCCTTTTATCTTTAAAGGAAGCTTCGATCGGCCCAATATTCGCTATCGTGTAATGTCAAAGTATAAAGCGTTTGAGCAAGTATCAAAATATGTAAAGAGCGCAGAGGGCAGTGGAATAATCTATTGCAATAGCCGCGCGAAAGTAGACGACCTGTATGCCAGGCTCTATCGCCAGGGTTTTAAGTGCGCAGCCTATCACGCCGGAATGGCCGCTGACGAACGGGAGTTGGTGCTTCAGCAGTTTTTACGTGAAAAAATAGACATTGTGGTAGCAACCGTCGCGTTTGGGATGGGCATAAACAAATCGAACGTGCGCTTTGTTGTTCATCATGACGTTCCGCGCAGTATTGAAAGTTACTATCAAGAAACTGGACGGGCCGGACGAGACGGATTGCCTGCCGATGCCATGTTATTGTTCAATGAAAATGATGCTGCCAGGGTTCGACAATGGATTGAACAAGGCGAAAGTCCAACACAAACCCCGATTGAAGTTCAGAAATTTGCTGCCATGGAATCGTTCGCAGAGGCGCAAACGTGTCGGCGGCAGATCTTATTAAATTACTTTTCTCAGTACAGTGACAAACCTTGTGGTAACTGTGATATCTGTTTAGACCCACCCAAATTAATTGACGGCATCGTTATGGCACAGAAGGTGTTATCGTGCATTTTGCGACTTGAACAGCAAGCCTCTAACCAATACGTCATCGATATACTCAGAGGCAAGGCACACAAACGCATCCAGGAAGCGGGTCACGATCAGCTCAGTACTTATGGAATTGGCAAAGATAATTCCGATAGCTATTGGCATAGCATTATTAACCAGCTTATTCACAAAGGGCTGATCAGAGTGGATATCACAGCGCATGCCGCTTTACGACTAACCGAGGCTGCCCGACCCGTGTTAAAAGGCGAAAGTGAGCTTAAACTTGCCGTGCCGCGGCTAGAATTTAAACCTGAGAAAGAAAAGAAAACGCTGTCTGTGGACTATGACAAAGCTTTATTCAAACGTTTCAAACACCTTCGTAAAACGCTTGCAGACGAACATGAAGTACCACCATTTGTGATCTTCAGTGACGCCACGCTGGTAGATATGGCTGCAAAATTGCCCACTAGTGCAGCAGAGCTTTTAGCCGTTAGCGGGGTGGGGCAAACTAAGCTAGAACGCTATGGGGCTGCTTTTTTACAGCTCATAAATGATTATGTAAATAGAGAATTCAGTTAAGCTGAAACCGGTGTCATCATTTCAGCTTAACCAATTTGATTTAGTGCAGGTTACGCTTTAAAAAATCTACTATTCCCTGATACATCTCCACTCTGCTTTTCTCATCGTAAACACCGTGTCCACTGTTTTTATACCTTAAATAAACAGGAGGATTCCCGGCTTCGATAAGTTTTTTCTCCAGCGCTTTCGCATTTTCTTCTGACACCCGTATATCTTTAGCTCCGTGAATGAGCATTACTTTGGCTTTTATACTGTCAGCATGATGAACAGGGGAATAAGCATTGAGTTGCTCGGTATTATTACCAAGCGCTTTTTGAAGGTAAGCTTCGCCTCCCCAATTTCCAGGAATATCACTGTGGGTAAACATATAGTTCAGGTCATACACACCCACATAACCAATGGCACATTTAATTAAGTCAGGCGCCTTAACCGCTAACATTATTGCGGCGTAGCCACCATAACTTGCCCCATATGAACAAATTTTACTTTCGTCGATATTGTGAGTAGTCACAGACCATCTGATTGACTCAATAATATCTTCAATCATTTTGCCACCCCACTGCCGAAAGCCCATTTCTTCGAAACGGTTACCGTGCCCCCCACTTCCTCTAAAATTGGTTTGTAAAACAGCAAAACCTCTGCTGGCAAGTAGTTGCGTTTCGGTGTCAAAATCCCACTTTTCGAATGGGCCATGAGGACCGCCATGGGGTAAAACAACCAAAGGCAGTTTTACCTTGTGATCATAATCCTTTGGTAAGGTGATAAATCCGTTAATAGATACATTATCTGACGTGTCTAGGGTAAACGGAATTTTATTGGCCATTTTTTCCGGATCAATCCACGAGCGATTTGCCCAGATAAAATTGGCGCCCATAGTATCCCTGTCGAATAAATAAAATTCTCCAGGGTTAATATCGCTACTTACTTTTATGAGAAGTGTTTTGCCATCTTTAGAACGACTAGTAATATTAACTGTTTGATTTGAAAATGCGCTGACTAGCATTTTATGCAGGTTAGCAGTATTGCTTTGGTCCTCAGAATAAAGAAATCTAGCCTTACCTGGATAGGTTAATGCGACAGCGGGCATCCCAGTTTCAAAATCTGTGGTCCAATCAATGATATCTGCAGCGTGTTCTTCAAAAATGGGCGAATAGCTACCCGTTTTAATATCTAATTCATATAATGAAAGGATCTCTTTATTTCCCCTTCTTCCTTCAAGGTATATTTTTTCCCCATTCTCACTGATACCTTTTGGTAAAAAGTGTCCACCTAAGTTAAATACTTTTTTAAGTTCGAGCCAGTTACTATCTCGATTTTCTCGGTATGCCGAATGGTAATCTCCGTTTTCATCGCTCCATGTCATAAAGTTTACGCTTCCCGTACTGGTTGCAAGTGCTTTGGCTCCAGGATAAGGAAGCGTTTCGACTTTCCTTTTTCGGCCGTTATAAACATTCAATTTACTAATAACGGATTTCTTATGTCGATTATCCCACCAAGCGTCATTCACCAACGACCATGGATGTTCCAGTATTAAGATGTAATCATCGTCTCCTTCCAGAAGACTGATAACTTCGTGGGTAGCGGGGCTGCTTTTTCTGGTTTTTATATGACTCCCGGTTTGCTGCTCGCCCGCACGCAAGCCGTATATTAATTCTTTTTTCGTATTATCGATATTGGCGGCAAATAGCTCACCCGTTGGAATGGGTTGATCGAAGGAATGAAGTTTCTCAGCGAACTCGAAAATAATGCGATTATTATTAACCCAGGTAACACTGTGGATGACATTGTTCTCACCCGATTGAAAACTGCCTACCATTTGTTTAGTGTCAACGGAGAAAATAACCAAATAGACCTGGTCTTTTTCTTTTAGCCTACCGGCAATATGTTTGCCATCGGGTGAAATTTTTAAATCCAGGTAGTCTCCATGCTTCACGAATTTTTCTAATGGGATTTCTTGCGCGAAAGACAATAATGTAAAAAGACCTGAAATCAAAAGTAGTAACCACTTCATAAAACTTTCCTTAGTTAGAAATGTTAGATAATTCAGCGCAAGCAAGCGCTAATGTTTTTTGCATAATACGTACGTAAATTTGGCAGGAGTATACTGAAATATTTGGTATCCCCTGCCGAAATTAGAAAAGAAGCGCTATGCTTTTCTTCCAATAAAATCCACTAAAATCATTCCGTCAAGCTTCACGCGTAAGCGTACTTACCGCCTTTGCTAAGCGCCCTTTGATACGCAGGGCGTTCATGAACGCGCTGGACATATCGGGTGATAGCAGGATAAGCTTTTGCTCTACCTGTCGCTACCAGTGACTCGAGCGGGAAGCTCATTTGAACATCTGCTCCGGTGGGCTCATTTCCTGCAAACCACTCATGTGACGCCAACCACGACTCAACGTATTTAAGACTCTGCTCCAAATTAGGGCCGTAGTAAGCTCGGATAATACCTTCAACCATCTTATTTACCACCGGCTTAAATAAAAAGGGCGATTTTTCACGGGCTTTAAACAACACCTTCATTGCGACGAGTGGCGGCATGAGCGAACCCTCAGCAAAATGCATCCAAAACAAATAAGACTGATAGGCTCGCTCATCTGCAGGGGTCTGAAAAGTGTCATTAGCGAACTGGGTAATTACGTATTCTATAATCGCACCTGATTCAGCGATGGCACCGTGTTCGGTGGTCAGTACTGGCGCTCGGCCTAACTGATGGATCGCCTTTAACTCTTTAGGTGCAAGACCGGTTTTAGCATCACGTTGGTATATTGCTAAGTTGTAGTCGACGTTTAACTCTTCCAGTAGCCAAAGAATACGTTGGGAACGAGAATCGTTTAAGTAATGCAGCGTAAGCATAGATCCCTCTTAAAAATGCTTAAGACATCCGTACTCGATTTAGATGTCTTGTTGAAATAGCCCTTCTCATTGCCCAAAAGCACTTACGAAAGCTTGATGTATAATAATGACACATGTATCTGACGATGAAAGCAAGTTAAACGTTGTAGGACAAGAAAGATAATTTCCAAACGTAAAAGTTACTGCGTAATTCATACGACTAATTCTTAGCTCTCTGGGAAGAGCCGCATTTTTATAAATGGTATGATACGCAGGTTTACACCCTTATTTACGTTGACGCTAAAGGACAGTAATGCCATCAAGTGACTATGCTAATGAACTTCCCGAATCAGGTACTCATGTATCTACCTCGCCATGGGACACTATGTCATTCGCAGCGGTTAACCAGCCGTTGACTGAATCTCTCAACCATACAAAAGGTTGGTGGCAAAATAACGAGTTAACCAGTCTATTAGCTGAACCGGCATCATCTAGCAAACAACCGGCGTTTGCACAAAAATATGGTTGTCACCCGTTTAGTCGGTGGAATCCTCAGCTTGGCGATGGGCATGGATTATTGCTGGGAGAAACTCGAAACAGCGAAGAGCTGCCCGTTGATCTTTACTTAAAAGGCGCCAACCCCACTTCATACTCCAGAAGTGCCGATGGTCGCGCTGTATTTCGCTTCACTATGCGAGAATATTTGGGTAGCAAAGCGCCACAAAACTCACAACCAGTAAGTTTATCGTGCAGCAATTAAAGTTAACTACACTCTTATTCGGCAAAAACCTTAACGTGATAGGCGATAAGGCGATTATTACATTGCCTATACCGCAAACGGTACAAGAAACGAACTTATTTATTAAACAGTTCACGCAATGTACGCACTCACAACTAATCAATGCAGAATGGGGAGCTGATCGATATCAGGCTGTATTCGAAAAGGACAATCGACGTTACTGTTTGCATATTGAGTGGCTGTGCGACGCTATGTGGATTGAATCCCACCATTCAGATTTTGCAATAAAAGCAGTAATCAATTTGTTAATTCGGTAGCATTTCCATTATTTTTGAAAGTAGAATCAGATAAACTATATTTGATCGTAGCAACGCATGTGGCATTTAGGGTGTAGTATTGAAAAATTTGGCTTTAGCGTACATTCATACTGGTGACCACCCAGACAATGATCTAGAAAAGAGTCGACTTATCGCAGTCATTAACTTATTTGCTGCTGTAGGCTTCTTAATTACCTTAGCTCTGGCTACAAGAGCACTTTTAGCTAATGATTTGCCGTTAGCAATTTCTCTTTTCATTACAAGTACCATTTTTTTCGGCTCACACCTTTTAATGCGCTGGTATCGTTCAGAGGCGACGTATAAAGTAACCTCGACTATATTAGTTTCGTGCTTGATGGTGTTGACAGCCTATTTAATTTATTCGGGGGGGGCAAATAACACTGGCCCACTATGGAGTTATCTGGTCCCTCCTGTTGCATTGTTTATGGGCGGCCTAAGACGCGGACTGATAATCCTTGCTATTTATTTTTGCGCGATAAGTTTTTTGATGTTTTTTGATCAGGGTGAACATTTAGCTACTGTTTACACTTATGAATTTAAGACGCGACTCCTCTATTCCTTTTTAACCGTTACCTTTTTATCGGGTTATTACGAGTACACCCGCCAACAGTCATTTAAAACCATTACCGATTTAAGCCTGAAGTTTGAAAAACAAGCCAGATGCGATCCGCTCACAGGGGTACCCAATCGGCGTGGAATGTGGGAACACCTCCATTACGAATACGATCGCGCGCAGCGCTATGATCTTCCATTGACCGTGCTAATTTGTGATATCGATCACTATAAAAAAGTAAATGATACATTAGGCCACGATGGTGGTGATTTCATATTACAAGAAGTGGCAAAATTGATGTCTTCCTCGCTCAGGAAACAAGATATCCTTGCGCGTTGGGGAGGAGAGGAGTTTCTGTTTTTACTTCCTGAAACCAATACGCGAGAAGCGTTTATCGTAGCCGAAAAAATTCGTTCACAGATTGCTAACGCCGAGTTTGATTACAAGGGGCACAAGACCGGTATCACAGTAAGTTTCGGATTGGCCGATGTGAGCGATAAAAGCCAAATTGATCAAGCGATTAATGAGGCTGATAAACGTCTATATCAGGCAAAAAATGCTGGCAGAAACAAAACATTTCCGATGCATTGACGAGGCGGGTCGAAATAAAGTGAATATTGTGAGCAACTATAGCAGGCAGTTAAGGTGCCGATGCAGCGTTATACCCCTTAGTAACTGAATTTGAACAAAAAAGATTCTAAAAAAACAAAAAGGTGCAAAACCCTATACCCTTAACTTAGCTAACTTATTCGCCAGATAGGCAGATGTTGGTTAAGATAACAGTGGGATTGTCTGTACGGATAGATTGAGTGTTGCAAATTTTATGGAACCGGTTCGGAAGACCAGTTGCACTACCCCTTTACTTTCGAACCTGGCTCATTTCGCTATTTCTGGGGCTTCATTGCAGTTTTGCCATGGCCGGAACGTTATTGATTGATCCGGAGTTCGAAAAAGCTAACTTAAAGCAACACGGCTTAAGTACGTTGGCCGATAAAAATGTCTCGTTAGCCCAAATAATTAACTCAACCACGGGCAAGGTTAACCCGCATTTCCTACATTCCTTTGACGATAGCTCGCGTATGTGGATCGTCAGTCATGTGCAGAATATTTCACACACCTCGCTAAAAATGGCGCTAACAGTTGAAAGACTTGGCCTCGATGAAGTGACTATTTGGATTGTTGATGAACGCCAGCGTATTCTGCACTCCTACACTTCCACTGCCGGAGAGCCGGTTTCATGGTTTGAACAAATGCTCCCGGCCATTACCTATGAATTTAGATTACCCAAAAATCAGACTGTTACTATATTACTAAGTGTGCAAGATAGCGGCTTGACGAGTTTACCCGTCTTCCTATGGCAGCAAAACGCACTCAAGGCTCACAGTAAAATTCACCTGTTATTTTTGGGGGTGCTAGCTGGAAAGCTTGCCATCTTATTTATTTATTTTTTCCTTTCGTATTTGTATCAACGCACCCCTGCTCGCTTTTGGCTGGCATTGACGAATTTGCTCTTCCTTACTTTAGTCGTCGCTATGCAAGGCTTGTTAGATACTATTTTCCCGGTATCCAAATACGCGGAACCCATTCTCGCTGTATTGCTGGCTTTTATTCTGTTTACGCTTGCTAAAGTCACCCACAACTTATTTGTTCGCTTGCCAACGGGATTCCATTTCTTAAATTACGTGGGGCCACTTTACCTTTTAATTGCGGTAATGACTCAAGATACCTGGTATTTGTCCATTACACTTTTACTTACAGCACCTATCGCCGGTTTGCTTCAGGTATTTTCGGCATTACTTTTTCGGGATCGGCGTAATAGGTCATTGTCCCGTATATACTTAATCAGCTGGTTGTTTTTAACCGCCCTGTTTGCCTTGCAAATAGATATTTTAGCCAGCAGTTACAGTTTGACTTCCTATCACACCGCGTTAAGTGTGTTAATGCTCTCTCTAGCCTGCCTTAGCTTGGGCGTGTGTGTAGAATTAAAAGAGCGCAGTTTCACCCAACAGCAAATGAGCGCTAAAGAACAAACCATTAGCAGCCTCAATTACTTTTATAATCTGTTCCGCAATTCAGCTGAAGGTTTATATACTTCCACCGTAGATGGCGCCCTCAAAAGCGTTAATCCTGCGATGTGCTCAGTGTTCGGCTATGAAGATGAAAAAAGCATGCTCAAGGCGATCCAAAACACTAACCAGTTTTATGCAAACCCCGAAGATCGTGAACTACTAGTTGGGGAGTTGTTAGAAAAAGGTTCTGTAATGGGTAAAGAAATTAAAGGACGCAAAGCAGACGGCAATGAGTTCTGGTTTTGTATTTCCTGCCAATTGCAAAGCGAGGAGGGCGAACGCTTTTTATATGGATCAATATTCGATATAACAGAAAGAAAACAATCTGACATCAGCCTGGAATATCTCGCCAGCCACGATAGCTTAACTGGCGTTTTTAACCGTCGTGAGTTTGAATTGCGATTACATAGTGCTGCGAACCTCGCGCAACAAGCTAAAACCAGTGTGGTCTTGCTGTATCTGGATTTAGATCGGTTCAAAGCGGTAAACGATACTTGTGGACACAAAGCGGGGGACACCTTGATAAAAGAGATTGCCCGTCTGGTTCAAAGTACGCTGGCTGGCAAAGGAATTGTTGCGCGGTTGGGGGGCGATGAATTTGCCGTATTGTTTGAAGGCCACAGCGAAGACGCGGCTTACTTACAGGCGGTCAAAATTCTAAATGCCATTCAGTCTTACCGTTATATCTGGGAAAACCGGGTGTTCACCCTGGGTGTAAGTATTGGTTTATTAAACTGTACCGAACATGCAGCCAACCCAGAACAGTTGTTGAGTATGGCGGATGCTGCCTGCTACATTGCCAAGGAACAAGGACGAAACCAAATTCATCGCTACAGCAATGATGATGAGAGTCTCAAACGCTATGAAGAGGAACTTACATGGGTTGCTGATATAAATGAGGCCCTCGATAAAAACAGTTTCGAACTTTATTACCAACATTACCGCGTGTTAAATGCTCAACAACAAGGCGATTATTTTGAAATCCTGTTACGTATGGTTTCAGAAAGTGGCGAATTGATACCGCCGTCAGCATTTTTCCCTTCAGCTGAACGCTATGACCTGAGTACTAAAATAGACCGTTGGGTGGTAGAAAACACCTTCAAATGGCTAGCTGATAATTCAGCCGTATTGGAAAAATTAGAGCGCTGCTGCATAAACTTGAGCGGGCCGTCCTTAGCGGATAAGGATATTAAACTCCTCATTTTAAATGCCTTCGAACGGTCGGGCGTTCCCTACGAGAAAATCTGCTTTGAGATTACCGAAACGGTGGCTATTGTAAAAATGGAAGATACTTTACAATTCATGAAGACATTCAATCAACTTGGCTGTCAGTTTGCCCTCGATGATTTTGGGAGCGGCTTTTCCTCTTATACCTATTTGAAGCACTTACCCGTTAACTGTGTCAAAATCGATGGCAGTTTTATAAAAGAAATGCTGAACGATCCAGTTGATCACGCCATGGTTTCTTCAATTAAAGATGTCGCCAAAGCTATGGGAATGGAAACCGTAGGAGAATGTGTTGAAGACGAAGCGACAATGGTAGCGCTCGGTAAAATGGGTGTGAATTATGCGCAAGGATTTGGTATTGCAAAGCCTCGGAGCCTCAAAGAGTTTGTCTCGTTAGACAACGATGCGAAGAAGGCCTAACACTGGTATAATTCGCGTGATAGTTATTGGGTTTCGACAAACTGCCCTAACATTATGATTTCTTCAACTGCTATAAAGATGTGACATGACTAGCCAGCAACCTAAGTATGAATATGTAAGCTCAGCAAAACTACCTACCCGCTTAGGTAACTTTCGTATTCACGGATTTGTGGAAGCCAGCGGTCAGGAGCACGTGGCGTTATCATACGGCGTATGGAAAGAAGACGATGTTGTCCCTATCCGAATTCACTCAGAATGCTTAACTGGGGATGCGCTATTTAGCACGCGCTGTGACTGTGGCTTTCAGCTCGAGAAGGCCATGGCGAATATGGTAGACAAAGGCTTCGGGGTGTTGCTGTATTTGCGTCAGGAAGGTCGGGGAATTGGTCTGCTAAATAAAATTCGCGCCTACAACCTACAAGATGCGGGCATGGATACAGTAGAAGCAAATGAGCATTTAGGCTTCGACGCGGATTTGCGTAGCTACGATATTTGTAAGCTTATGCTTGAAGAGCTAAATGTAAATAAAGTAGAGCTGATGACCAATAACCCTCGCAAGGTCGCTGCATTGGAAAAATTAGGTATTGAGATAGTCGCCCGCAAACCGATTGATCATGGCATCACCAAAGACAATAAGCACTACATTAAAACCAAAACGGAAAAACTAGGCCATGCGTTTGATCCGCACTTGTTTAAGGATTGATAGTAACGTCTTTTTGAATTTAGTTTCTTACCTAAACCGAACGGTATAGCGGAAAGCAAAGGGCTACTGCATAGGCACCACAGAAATAAAGAAGATCATAGTGCATGTTTTAGCTTATAATTTCATCGATTGAGCTAACTATATTTGTCCCTGTCATTAGTACAATGCCACCCAGTATAGTAAGACTTAATATAATTTTTGACAGCTGTTTCAATACTATTTTTCCTCTCGAAGAAGCCTAAAAAAAAGTTATGGATCCCACCATACATAACTTTAAATTCCTTACCGTGTAGCTATGCCAGCTTGCTCCCTTAATAAATAATTTTATTGTTCATCTTTGAACGCCCCAAACTTTAGTATTGTTTATCATCATTAACGGCTGTATATCAGTTCGGTTTGCAAACTTTTCATCATTGCATTGAAATTGATTCAGCTTCGGTTAATCCTCAACCCACTATAACTCCTGTTAACACGTATAAATCCACATAGAGATTATAAAAGTGGATCAGGAGTGATTATGAAAAAAACACTATTTATTGTGCTAACTGCCCTGTTGCTGTCGGGCTATGTTATCAGCCCCCCGGTGGGCGCTACGCCACCGCCTGAGCCCCAGATGGCACAGCGAGAAGTTAGCGACGCGGAGCTAGACAGCATTTTGGCACCTATAGCGCTTTATCCAGATACCGTACTGACGCATATATTGATCGCGTCGACTTATCCATTGGAAGTGTTAAATGCGTATCGGTGGCGCAAAGATAATGCGCATCTGTCCGCTGAAGAGGTGACCGAAGAAGTCGAAGTATTTGACTGGGACCCCAGTGTCCGCGCACTCGCGCCGTTAACCCAAGTGCTGGAAACCATGAGTGATGATTTAGACTGGTTACAAGATTTAGGCGACAACGTGCTGATTGACCAAAGTCGTGTTTTAGCTAGGGTTCAGGTATTGCGCCAGCACGCCTTAAATACAGGGCACCTTAAAAATTCTGACTACCTCACCTATGAAAAAGAGGAGGAAGTGATTGTTATAGAGCCGCGCCGACGTGAAGTTGTTTATATTCCCTACTACGACACCCGTGTCGTTTACGGCAACTGGTGGCATCCTATTGCGCCGGTTTACTGGCATCATCCAGTACATGCGGTATCGCATGCGAGTTTTTATTGGAGCCCAAGTTTCCGCTTATCGACGCATTTTTATTTTGGCGGCATTCATTGGCATGACCGCCATGTAGTGTTCTCTCATGCGCCAGTGCGTTATTACCATCGCCCACGTAATACGCGTCACGTATACAGTAAGGGGTTTCAACGGTGGAACCATAACGCGGACCATCGCCGTTCCCGTTATTCCCCCAGAGTAATTAACCGGGTACATTCCTTACAGGAAGGAAATCAGATTCAAAGCAAACCTAATTATCAGCAGCGTAACATCCAGCATCGAGCGCTAAATGACGAATTAAAGCAGGTACGCAATCTACCCCGCAACAAAGTAATTGATAAACGGGATCTTCGTTCAGCGCACCCTCGCGATGTACAACGAGAAAAGCGTGATGTTGCCCCCGTCCGTCGCAGTGAACTAGCCAAGCCAGAAAGGCCAGTGCTGGATAAAAAAGAGTATATGCAACGAGAGCGTCATGTTTCTCGCCGGCCAAAAGTAGAGCGAAGAGAGCTTCACCGACAACACGCTGACCCTAGGCATGTGGAAATAAAACGAGACACTGTCTCGACTGTCTCGCGGGATAGAACGTCAGTGAAAGACTTAACTCAACGCAACGAGTTGCCCCGCCGAGAGCAACGCGAGGCCCACCGTAGCAGAGATCGAGAAAGAAATTGATATAACGATTTACCACCGCGTTATCGACCCCGCAAGGAGGCGGGGGACGATAACATTCAACCAAAACAATAACGCAATCTACACCATCAATTTCCCGTGATTGTTACAGTGAAAGCGGTAGCCTCCGTAGTCCATACAGACCATTCCTTTTGCTAGAAAATCCCTCGTCACTACCGCGTAAGCGGTAGTCTCCGTAGTCCATTCCTTCCTATTGGCAGGCTAGATAACTTACGAACTTACACACCGCTCCACAACACGAAATACTTTTTAGACGGCGTGCAAAACGGAATCTTCCATTCTCTGCGTAAACGCTTCGACGAAACGCTGTGGGGATTGAGCATCAAGGGTGAAATACAGTGATGGTTCAATTAACTCCAATTCCATAATCGCCCACGTTTCCTCATAGCGAATCAGATCTACACGGGCATATAAGGCTGTATCGGGCATAGCATTGAGCGCTTGCTCGGCTGCTCCCAGCATGTCATCGTTTGGACTACAGACGGCCAACTGCCCTCCATGCTCTTCCTGTACGCGAAAATCACCTGAAGCTGGGCGTTTTAAGATTGCGTGGCTATAGTTACCATTAAAATAAAATAGTGAATACTCACCTTCTTTTTCGATGTTATCTAAAAAAGGTTGAACCATTAGCTGACGGTTAGCGAATATTTTCATTAATTCATCGCACTTCGCATTGAGTTCAGCCAAAGACAGTTTAAATGTATCGTCTGCATTAGCGCTGAGGGTCGGTTTGATAATCAGATAGTCAGTGTTCCAATGTCTAAACTGAGCTTCAATTTTATCTTTTTCAAAACATGACAACCAACGTGTAGGAACAACCATCGACCCGTGTTTTTGTAGATCTTTTAAATAGGTTTTGTGCAAGTTCCATCGCTGCAAAGTAAAGGTGTTTTCAAGTTTAGCTCGCGACTTATCAATTTCGTTAAGTGTCTTTAAAAATGCCTCTGGGTGTTGTTGATAGTCCCAGGTACTTCGCACAATGACTGCTTCATACGCATCCCAGTTAATATCTCGACGGTGCCACGAAATCGTATCTACATGCCAGCCAGCTTGAGCGAAAGGGGCAATCAATAGCTCGTCGTATACGAAGAAGCCTTCCAAGTGATCAGTAGATAAAAACGCTAACTTTTTCATTTATAGCTCTATAATTAGTTTTTCGTCACGAACGGCCATACTTTTCGGTAGTTGATGTGCAAAAATACCCAGTTCCATGTCATTTAAATCAAGAAGCAATATGACAGGCAATACCTTCCCCTGAATAGCCTCAACGCCTTTTAACATGCCATTAGAGTTTGCCATATTGTTTTCGATAACATTAAGATCCGAAAGGATAGGGTTTTCAATCTGTAACTCTTTTTTGGCCCGACGCCATGCCAATTGTCCGCTAACTTTTCCACGTGCAGTAATCGTTCCTGCCGTTCTTTCAGCTTTCACTGTAACGATCATACTCACATCGTTATTCGCCACACCCAAATCTACTTCAGGATCGGTGAAGGTTAATATCATACCTTCATAGAGTTGGGTTTGGGGAAAGGACGCTTTTGCCATCATATCGACATCTTTTTCAGAAAGCTTTAATGTAAATGCCAAAGCCGCTGTTGTAGTGAAAATCAGGCACAACATCGCGGTTATTTTTGCAAGTTTTAGATATGAGCTATAGGTCATTATTTTGTCTCTTCTTGTCTTATGAATAGCGCCCTAATTGGTACTGCACTTTGCTATCAGTCGGTTCAACGTTGGCTGTGATTAGTATCAAACTTGTAATAATTACTGTTCAACAGAATGTGCCTTGTTTATCTTTTCTCTCGCTCCATGTTATGAAAATTCAGTGACACAAATGCGAGCGAAATTAGCGCTGAGCCTACATTATTGCGAATGGGTATAACTTGGCAAGCGACTAACCAACAGTCTATCATGCTCAATCAGATTAAAAATCAGCATAGTTAGTGAACGAGAGAATTGCGCGTGCAAGAATTTTTAGCCGAAATTAAGCAATACCTTACCTTTGAACTGTTTAGGCTGTTTAATCACTCCTTCACGTTAGGGGATCTACTGTTTATTCCAATTATTCTTATTGTAGGCTCCTGGATAATAAAAAAACTCGCACATTTATCGACTTACCGATTACGTAAAACGGGTGCCAGTGCTGATACGGTTCATTTGTTCAAGCGCATCTTTTATATCATTGCTTTTGCCGTCCTGATTGTGACCATGTTGGAACTACTCAGCGTTCCTCTTACAGCCTTTGCGTTCCTTTCAGGTGCTATCGCGATAGGCGTTGGTTTTGGCGCACAAAATATTATTAACAACTTTATTAGCGGCTGGATTTTGATGTGGGAGCGTCCTATCCGTATTGGCGATTTTTTAGAGGTTGATAATGCGCGCGGTTCCGTTGAAGCCATCAATACACGTTCTACCCGCATTCGCCGTATAGATGGGGTGCATATGCTCATCCCAAACAGTAAATTATTAGAAAACACAGTAATAAACTGGACATTAATTGACCGTCTGACACGAACTTCAGTAAAAGTCGGCGTAGCGTATGGTTCGCCGTGCAAAAAAGTGGCAGAACTAATCGAACAAGCGGTAACAGACCAGGACGATATTCTGACCGAGCCTAAACCTGTAGTAATTTTTGAAGACTTTGGCGACAACGCCTTAGTATTTGAGACGTACTTTTGGGTCAATGCCACGGTGGAGCGGGACTTAAGAAAAATACGCAGTGCGGTACGGTTTGCCATAGATGAACTGTTTGCTGAAGCAAATATCGTCATCGCCTATCCGCAGCGTGATGTGCATGTAGATGGCGCCCTTACCCTCACGCGACCTAAAAAGGAAATTAACGGATGAACACGCCAACGTCAGAGGCCCTGTTATGGGCCTACCTCATTAAAACCGACGGTACCAGTCAAATACTTTCGCTGCAAGATTTCCCGTTTACGTGTGCCGCCAATGAGTACGTGTGGGTGCACCTATGTTCAGATGTGGCTGAAGTTGATAATATCATGCGCACACTTCAGCTTTCCGCTACGGTGGCAGATAAACTTGCAGCGCCCGTCACCCGTCCAGGCACTATTATAGTGGACCATGGCACCTTAATTTACCTGCGTGGAATAAATAAAAACCCAGGGGCGGCTCCTGATGATATGGTGTCGTTGCGCGTGTGGCTTTCGGATAAAATGATTGTTACTGCCAGACGAACCGATCGTGGGTTGATATCAATTAATGAAAACAGACAACAAGTGGAAGATGGTTACTCCCCCGCTTCGTCTACGCATATGCTTATTCAGATCATTGAGAATTTAGCAGACAAAATCCACGAGACCGTCGAACAACTGGACGACATTTTGGTCGAATTTGAATTAGGTGATCATCTAGACCGAAAAGCGCGCATTGCCTTAGGTGATTTGCGACGCAGAGCGGCGTCTATTAGACGATATCTCGCCCCTCAGCGGGACGCATTAGATGCAATGTTCAGACTTCCCCACCTAAGTAACGAACAGATGTTCGAGCTAAGAGAGCAGACTGAGCGCGTTACCCGCTACATTGAAGATCTCGATTTAGCGCGTGAAAGAGCAATGGTGTTGCAGGATGAATTACGCAACACTATTGCGGATCGTCAGGGTATGCGCATGTATGTTTTATCCATGGTTACCGCCATCTTTCTGCCCCTTTCATTCCTTACCGGTGTGTTTGGAATGAATGTGGCCGGCTTACCCGGAACGGAATCTCCTGAAGCTTTCACTATTCTCGTGGCCGCTATGGGTGGCCTAGCAGTAGCAATGCTTATTGCCATGTTATGGAAACGTTGGTTATAGCCGCCATAGTTGAATACGTTTGCTTTACCCTTTAAAAGGGAGTGGGTACCCCCTTATCTGGGTCGCTCAGAGTTCGCATTCATGGCTAATTTGCGCGACCAATACAATTACCCAAAGCACGCTTTACCTCAGCGAAGATACAGACTGTCCGCGCAGAGGAACCTTCTTTTGTTTGCAAGGGTCTTGATCAATAAGAAATCATAATTAGTTGTATATGTTTTCCAGAGGAATGGCTCGGCAATACCAGCAGCCGCCTGCATATAAATGGAACGTGAGGGAATATTCATCTTTTTACCCTGTTTTCCCCCCTTCCGTTACATTAGCCCTACCTAAATCGACATTAAATATGGGTGGCTTTCCATCTGAGCATTACCACCTGAGCACCTTTCATTGCTGCCCAGTTACTAATTTGTGTGAAATTTGGGCCAGAAAAAACTTACCTGCGAATCAGGTCGCACACTTATTTATTGTGATCTTCTATATAGCGAGCTTCTTATCTACCCTGTCACCACACGATTATCGCCCGTTTCCAATAAGGAGTGAAAATGACTAAGCAAGCAACTCTTTACCGTATGGTTTCTGATGAACATCTTTGCCCTTATGGCCTTAAGTCGAAAGATTTACTGGAACGAGAGGGTTATAAGGTAAACGATCACAAGCTAACCTCACGCGAAGAAACAGATGCGTTTAAAGCAAAATATGGGGTAAAAACAACACCTCAGGCTTTCATTGATGATAAGCGTATTGGCGGCTACGACGATTTACGCGAGTATTTCGGAAAAGGCGAAGAAGGTCAGCAAGGCACTACGTATACCCCAGTCATAGCCATATTTTTAATCGCTGCGTTATTCGTGGCCGCACTGCTATTCTCTTCGCGCTTACCCGTGGCAATTGAACCCACTATCTTGCATTTTGTAGCTTTTGCTATGGTGCTACTGGCATTGCAAAAGCTTCAAGATATAAATTCTTTTGCTACCATGTTTATTACCTATGACTTACTGGCGATGAAGCACCTACGCTACGCCTATTTTTACCCCTTTGCTGAAGCTTACGCGGGATTAGCAATGCTCGCTAAGTTTCCTATCCTAGCAATCGCTCCCGTATCAATATTCATCGGCGGTATAGGCGCTGCTTCAGTAATAAAAGCGGTATACGTTGATAAGCGGGAATTGAAGTGCGCCTGTGTAGGAGGAGACAGCAACGTTCCTTTAGGATTCATTAGTTTGAGCGAAAACTTGTTTATGCTTGGCGCTGGCCTTTGGATGTTAACGAAGTTGATGTAGTTAAGCGGCGCACCTTAGCGCCGCCTTAATACCTTTTCTACTGCTACGTAGAACATAGGTACAAAGAAAATGGCCAGGAAAGTAGCCGCCAGCATGCCTCCTATTACCGCGATACCTATGGCATTCTGCGCAGCAGCGCCTGCACCGCTTGCCAAGGCTAGGGGCGACACCCCCAAAATAAAGGCCATAGACGTCATGATAATGGGACGAAAACGTTGTTTGGCCGCGTTGGCTACCGCCACCATCAAATCTTCACCATGGGAAACCTGCTCGCGGGCAAACTCAACGATCAAAATAGCATTCTTTGCTGCCAACCCAACCGTGGTCAGAAACGCCACCTGTAAATAGATGTCATTCGGTAAACCAAAAAAGTACGCAGCAGTTACCGCGCCCAGAATACCCAGCGGTACTACCAGGATTACGGCGACAGGTACAGCCCAACTTTCGTAAAGCGCCGCTAAACATAAAAAGACGACAAGTACAGAAATAACATACAGCATGGGTGCTTGATCACCCGCTTCCTGTTCTTCATAGGATAACCCCGTCCATTCGACCCCAAACCCCTGAGGCAGCTGGTCAACTATCTTTTGCATTTCCTGCATGGCCTCCCCCGTAGAAACACCAGGGGCGGGGTTGCCTTGAATGTTTAAAGAGCCTATACCATTAAAACGTTCCAACCGAGGTGATCCATACGTCCACTCGTAAGTAGAAAACGCGCTAAATGCCACCATATCGCCTTCTTGATTTCGCACATACCATTTATCTAAATCCTCGGGATTCATACGGTAAGGTGCATCAGCCTGCAAATAGACTCGTTTTACTCGCCCCTGGTCAATAAAATCGTTAACGTAGCTTGAACCCCATGCAATTTGTAAAGTGGCATTGATTTCACTTAAAGGAATACCCAATGCAGAGGCTTTTTCATTATCAATATTAATTTTAAACTGGGGCACGTCACTCAGACCATTAGGTCTTACCCCCATCAGTTTTGGATTTTGCGAGGCCATACCTAATAACTGATTGCGCGCGTCCATTAGCGCTTCATGCCCTAACCCACCGCGATCAACAAGTTGCATACTGAAGCCTGTTGCGTTACCTAATTCCATAATAGGTGGCATCATAATAGGAAACGCCATGGCATCCTGAAATTGCGAGAAGGCTCCATAGGCTTGATTAGTTATAGCAAAAGCACTTTGGGACTCGTCCCGTTCGTCCCAGTCTACCAAATGAACAAAACCCATAGCAGCGTTTTGCGCACTTCCCGCGAAACTAAAACCGACGACCGAAAACATATCCTGCACAATCTCTTCATGTTGATTAAGGAAAAAGTCTTCGGCTTTCTTTACTGATTCTAGCGTACGTTCGGCGGTTGAACCGGGTGGCGTGGTCAGTATCATCAAAACACTGCCCTGATCTTCGTTCGGTAGAAACGAACCGGGTAAACGCATAAAAATAACTATCATCCCTGCTACCAGTAAACCATATACCATAAAGAAACGTTTAAAGCGGCCTGCCATGTAAGAAGCGGAGCGCTGGTATTGGTGACGCCCTCCGTTGAACATCCGATTGAAAGCGCCGAGAAGCCCTTTACTTTTCTCATCATGCGGAACATGTTTTTTTAGAAATGTTGCACAAAGGGACGGGGATAAAATAATGGCAACGAGCACTGAAAATATCATCGCCGACACCAAAGTGATAGAAAATTGGCGATATATAGCCCCCGCCGAGCCGCTGAAAAATGCCATTGGTATAAACACTGTCGACAACACGGCGGCAATCCCCACAAGCGCACTACTGATCTGGGTCATGGACTTTTTGGTTGCCTCTTTAGGCCCAAGTCCTTCTTCTTCCATGATGCGTTCAACGTTTTCTACTACAACTATCGCATCATCTACCAGTAAGCCAATTGCCAATACCATGGCAAACATGGTTAACACATTGATGCTGAAACCGAAGCTATAGAGCACCGCAAATGTTCCCAATAAAACCACGGGGACCGCTATAGTTGGGATAAGAGTTGCGCGCCAGTTCTGTAGAAACAGCAACATTACCAGGAAAACCAGAATAATGGCTTCGATTAGGGTTTGTACCACCGACTTTATCGAAAGCTCGATGAATGGTGATGAATCCAGCGGATACACTACCGTGACCCCTTGCGGTAAAGTTGACTGTAGTTCATTAACCCGCTGTTTTACTCGTTCAATGGTGTCAAGTGCATTGGCACCTGCTGCCAGGCTCACTGCCATCCCCGAAGCGGGGTGCCGTTTGTAGCGCACGATCGCATCGTACGATTGCGCCCCCAACTCCACTCTAGCAACGTCCTTTAAACGTACTTGAGAGCCATCGGTATTGACACGTAAAACGATATTTTCGAAGTCATTCACCGAATGTAACAGGGACTGAGCCTGAATGGTGGCAGTAATTTGTTGGCCTTTGAGAGCGGGCATCCCACCTAGCTGGCCAGCTGAAATATCCGTATTTTGCGTTCGCACGGCATTTTGAATGTCAACTGGCGTCATGTTAAAGCTATATAGCTTGGCAGGGTCGAGCCAAATACGCATTGACCGTTGCGCACCGAACACCTGGACGCTACCTACACCATTCACCCGCGAAATAGGATCACGAAAGACCGATACCAACATGTCACTTAAATCAAACTGCGAGAAAGTAGCGTCCTCGGAATAAACCCCCACAACCAATGCAAACGAATTGTTGGCCTTCGTAACGGTCACCCCTTGTTGCTGCACTTCCTGCGGAAGCAACGGAATTGCCCCTTGGACCTTATTTTGTGTTTGCACCTGGGCGATATCCGGATCAGTTCCCGGTGCGAAGGTCAATGAAATGTTCATTGCGTTGTTAGCACTGGTAGCAGAAAAATAGCGTAAATTGTCGATACCCGACAGGTTTTGCTCAATAATTTGAGTAACTGAGTTTTCAACAGTTTCGGCTGACGCGCCTGGATAACTTGCGCTGATACTGACGGAAGGCGGAGCAACTTTAGGATATTGCTCGATCGGTAGAGAGCGAATTGCCAGCAAACCAGCCAACATAGTAATTATGGCAAGCACCCAGGCAAATACAGGGCGGTCGATAAAAAAATTAGCCATGCGGTTTCCTTTATTGACCAGATGATGCTGATTTACCTGAAGAATTTACTCCCCAGGGTTGTGGGGATACATCCATACCAGGTTGTACTTTCTGGTAGCCGGTCACAATAATGCTTTCTCCTTCCGACACCCCTTGGTGCACCACATATTGGTCGCGATAATTTCCTTTGACTGAAACAGCCCGGGCTTCAACTTTGTTTGCATTGTTAACAATAAAAACCACCAGCGAGCCATCGGGTTTACGGGTGGTGGCGCGTTGAGGAAGCAGCAAGGCCCGCTCTGAAGACATTTGAATCTCAGCTTTAACAAACATTCCCGGCATGAGCAAACCCTCGGGGTTAGGAGCGACTGCACGCAGGGTTACGGCCCCGGTCGACTCATCTACCGTGACTTCTGAGAACTTAAGCTGTGCTTGGTGCGCGTATCTTTCACCCGTTAAATTATTTAATACCAAATCGACCGGCAACGAGCCGGTCTCTCTCATCATTTTTCGAATTTCCAGCACTTCTTTGCCTGAGCTTTGAATATCCACAAATACTGGGTCTAATTGTGTAATGGTTGCCATTTGCTGGGCCTGATTGGCGTTCACCAACGCACCTTCAGTGACTTCAGAACGGCTTATTTCGCCGTCAATTGGTGCATACACTTTGGTGTAATCCAAATTAACTTTTGCCAGCTCAGTGGTTGCCTTGGCCACGCTTATTGCAGCCTTCGCTTGAGCAAGTTGTGCAATAACATCGTCGTTTTCTTGCTCGCTGATAGCATTTTTACTAATAAGATTTTTGTATCGCCCTGCGCGTGCTTCGAGTGTTTCCAAATTAGCTTGTGCGCTTTCTAGATCGGCTTTCGCACTATTGTACTGTGCCCGATAACGCGCATCATCGATTTGGTATAGCTGTTGGCCTTTTTTAACTTTTGCGCCTTCTTCAAATAAACGCTTAACCACCACTCCATCCACCTGCGGCCTTACATGGGCTTGTTTCGACGGCACCACCCGGCCTGGCAACGTGGTCGATAGCGTTACGTTTTGGCGGGTAAGTTCCATTACTGAAACCGCAGGAGGTGGCATATTTTGCCCTCGCGATTGCTGTGGGCCTGATTCTTCGGCACAGGCAACTAACAACGAAACAGCAAAAACAGTAATAACTCTGTAAAACTTGTACATACGAAAACCTAAATATTTACCATTCCGGCAAAGTGGCGGGGAAACGTAAAAAATACGCGTTGAGAAGAACTTAGTCAATGAAGGTAAATTGAACCCACGCTATTTGACGATGAAAATTGCGAAGTGATTAAAAAAGCCGACGGGAACGTCCGCTTATTAGAATTAGATTAATCGTAGAGTGGTTCGGTAAGATGTAGGGAAGGTTACGAATAGGCCTCATCCCAAGGTAATATAGGCTAACCAGTCATCTGTATCGTTAAACCTCATTCATTTACACACTTTAGCAGGAGTTGAAAGGCAGACATTATCTCTTTTGATCGTTCAACATCCCCTCCCTTGTCTGGATGAAATCTATGTTGCATACGTTTAACTCGCTGTTTGAGAAATGGCTTAGTTATAATTTTTTCTGTGGGAATTTCGAGTACCTTTTTAGCGCGGGAAATATCAGTTTCATCCACACAATGTGTGCCTGCCATTTGTTGCCAAAAGCTATCCAGCATCTCATCCACATCTGTCTCACTCGTTTGGCTAAAATTGTTCCAATCCAAATAGTAAGCCGCTACCGAGTCGTGTTTAGCTATCCCTTCCTGATTTTGGACATAAGGTTTAAGCACAATGTTGGTTACGTGAATATTCAACATACCGGTTTCATCCTGTCGCCAACGCTGTTGAAGCTGGTACAGCGCGTTAAACAAGACAAAGTGCGTTTGAAATAATGCCAGGGAATTATTTAGCGCCCGCTCATCAAATAACTTAAACGGTTCAGCTTGCAATGCTTGAATAAGCTTATATTCACTGACACCTTCTTTGAAAATGCCGTGAAAGTGCTGAAGCGTTTCTAGCAGAATGTTATGTTGATTCACGATGACAAAAGCTCCAGGCTCTTAATACTGTATTTTTATCAAAAAAAAGCGATATCAAATTAACAAAGACAATTGCACTACGACAGTCTTTTCTTATTCTATTTTTTATACTCTATTAGCTCACCGGGTTGGCAACATAGTTCTTCACATATTTTTGCCAACGTCGAAAAGCGTATCCCCTTTACTTTTCCATTTCGAAGCAGCGATAAGTTTTGTTCGGTAATGCCGACTTTTTCAGCCAACTCTTTACCCTTCACTTTTCTTTCTGCCATTACCACATCCAATTTAATCACTATTGACATGTAAGCCTCTAAGCAAACTGCTTGTTTTCTGTTTCAAACACCCTTGCTTTAACGACTAACTCGCTGATAACCCACATTATACCCGCCAGTACAATAATCTTTAGCTCTTCGCTACTCACTAGGAAAGCCAGCACTTTCTCACCCGTCGGATGATTAAACGAAAGGATTACACTGGAAAATGCATAATGGATGGGTCTCGTTATAGCTTGTATGAAAATAAGCAGTGCGAACCATCGCAGGTTTTGGCTATTGCTGTGGTTGAACAATTCCCCTTTAGCGAAGTTTTTGAATGCTTTGCTGAGCACATACAAACTAACCAATCCTATACCATGGTAGATAAAAGTAACGCTTAGTAGTGCATACCACTGGGCCAAACTTACCGTATCCCACTGAATAGGAAGCGATAGGCTCGCTTTGGTAAAGTGTGCTAAAGAGTCTACATTAACTATGAAATAAAGATAAACGACCGGCGTAACGCATATCACGGTGATACAGGCCCAAACGATAACTTTTGAAATAGCCGATAACATAAAACCCCATTAATATTAAATTAAAACAGTAATATATTATCGTTTCACAATAACTTTACAAGTCAACTCTTGTTCCTTTTCCCATTAATAATGGGCACAGCTCAATAGAAATTGGAAAGGCGTAAACAGAAATGGTTAATACAACTTCTGCTAATTATATTCACTGCCCTAGAAAGTCGCTTTCGCTGCGATGAAAAATAGAAGAGAATAACTCTTTTACCTCATTACGCCTGATAACGCTGGCGTTTTTAATGACAGGATAAGATATATGCCAAAGGCAAGTGAAATCAAAAAGAATAATACTATCGTGTTTGACGGTAAAACCTGTATCGTCAGAGATATCGAGCGCTCTGTTCCGCAAGGTCGAGCTGGCGGCAGCATTTACCGCATGCGTATGTATGACGTGGTCACAGGCGCAAAGTTTGACGAAACATTTAAAGATTCAGATATACTGGAAATGGCAGATTTAGTGCGTCGCCCTGCTATGTTTTCTTACATGGATGGCGACGAATATGTGTTTTTAGATAAAGAAGACTACACACCCTATCACCTGCACAAAGACAGTATTGCCGAAGAAGCATTGTTCTTTAATGAAGAGACCGATGGCATTCAGGTTGTCATTGTAAGCGATGCGCCAGTAGCAATTGACTTACCTATGAGCGTTGAGCTGGAAATTATTGAAACAGATCCCTCTATCAAAGGTGCATCTGCAACGTCGCGTACTAAGCCTGCAACGTTATCTACCGGATTGGTTGTCCAAGTGCCTGAATACATCAGCACCGGCGAATGGATAAAAATTAACACGGAAGAGCGCAAATTCCAGAGCCGTGGCGATAAGCATTAACGAGATCAGAATAATTTCTACTTAGTACTTAGTACTTAGTACTTAGTACTGAGTACTAAGTGTGGCTCCGCATTCGGGTGATTAATACGATACAGGGGGTGAAATACATATTTCTATGCATACCCCTTTTTTTACCTTTTGTACGGTTACCAAAAAGGAAAAACAAACGGTGTGCAGCGGAACCACTGTTATTAAGTACAACAGGGTGCGAATAACCACTTAAAAGTTAGCTCATAATATTCCCTTCGCATTAATTAGCGAAGGGCGTTGCGCTGGCTATAGGCCTACTCAACCACTGCAATACTGCTAAAGCGCTAGAATCGATACGCTCTTCGCGACTAAGCGCACAATTCGTTTAATGGAATGAGTTTGAATTGACATGCTAAGCTAAGGAAAAGCTACTGAGGCAGATATGATTGAAGTAAAAAATGTGTGCTTTAGCCGCGCGGATGGCAGCCAAACACACACTATACTAAACGCGCTTAATTTGTCAGTACCAAAAGCCGAGCATATGGCTCTGCTGGGTGACAGCGGTTCCGGCAAAACGACTCTTTTACATTTGTTAGCTGGCCTGCTACAACCTGATAGTGGCGCGGTAAAAGTGAATGGCCAAGAACTTACTCGCCTAAACGAACATGAGCTTGCTTTCTACCGACGAAAAATCGGGCTGATCTTTCAGCACTATCAGCTCCTGGAATGTCTCACCGTGAAACAGAATATAATGTTTCAGCACAAACTAAATTTCCCTACCCAGAACGCGGATGAGTTTGATCAGCTTGTTGATGCTTTAGGTCTAGCGCACAAACTTAGTGCATTGCCTCACCAGCTGTCAGGCGGCGAGCAACAACGTGTAGGTATAGCGAGGGCTTTACTCCATCACCCTCACCTTGTTTTAGCCGATGAACCCACTGGCAATTTGGATTTAAAGCGCTCGCATCAAGTGGTGCAATTATTGACTGAGCTATGCCGCGAGAGACAAATTAACTTGATCATGGTTACCCACAGCCATCAGTTATCTGAATATTTCCAAAATGTAAAAACGCTAAAAGATGGGCAACTCGATTAGTGAAATCCGGCTGGTATTATCCAGTCATTTAGCCTTTTACCGTAGGCATCCGTGGTTAATTGCACTCTTCGTACTTGGATTAAGCTTGGGAAGCGCACTTTTAACCGCCATCGCTGGGCTAAATCAGGAAGCCCAAAATCGCTATCAAGCGTCATCCGCTTTGATAAGTAATCCGGTTACCCATTTTGTTAAACCACTCACTGGGACGAAGTATATTGACGGTTCATTGTGGATTAATCTACGCCGTTTAGGTATGACGAACGCACAGCCCGTTTTACGCGGCACACTCAAAACCGAAGAAGGCCGTTCACTGGCTATTCAAGGTGTAAATACGTTGCTCTGGTTAAATAACGAAAGGACTGGTGGAAAACATTCAAAACAGACTAGTGTCGAAAATTCGTTTTTAAGCTTGCTGGTAGACGCCCAGTTTGCTCAACGCCTTATCACCGACCAAGGCGACAAAATACCACTAAAGCTTCAAAAAGACCGTCGTCAACCAGATTTACACTTCGTTGAGGACATTGGCCTGTGGGCCCTTACGGATCTGGCCACCGCTGATTATTTACTGGATGCAAAAGGACAACTTAGCTTTATTGAGTTATCTGAATTAACAGAGACGCAAATAGTCACGATAAAAAACGTAATCGCTGGTAAAGCTCAACTGGTAGAGGCAGAACACCAAAATTTCAGTCTTCTATCAGAAGCATTTTTCTTCAATTTAACCGCCTTAGCTATGCTTGGTTATATTGTTGCTGCCTTCTTAAGTTTTAACGCCATAAAGTTAACACTAACTGCACGAAAAAAACTTCTTACCCAAATGCACTTGCTTGGATGCACCAAACAGGCAATCGGTTTGAGTCTACTCATCGAGCTTATTACCCTAAGTTTGTTTACCGCCCTCTTAGGGACCGCAGGCGGCTATTTTATTTCCAACCTACTGGTATTAGATATAAATAGAACGTTGGTCGGGTTATATGATCTCGACAAAGCACTTATCATTAACTGGCAGTGGTCAAAAGTATTGTTAGGGTTTGGCTTAAACCTTGTTGCAATGGCGGTGATCTTATTGTCGCAATCTAAACAAATTAGCAAATTTAGTCGCCCCGCCTTTTTTAGCAGCTTTGCAATCTGCGTAGGGGGCGGAATATGGTTGTTCTATAACGCTGCAACTGAGTACCAGGCGTTGCTGTTGTGCTTGTGCATTTTAACCCTGTTCATTTTATTTACGCCCAGGTTATTGCAACAAATAGCGTCTTTACCCATCGCTTTCACCAGCCCACTCGCCCAATGGTTACACGCAGACACCCGCTTTCACGTAAAAGAATTACATGTGGCTATTGTGGCTATCTTAGTGGCGCTTGGAACAGCACTAAGTATGCAGATAATGGTAAAAAGCTTTGCCGTGACATTAGATAACCATCTCGAAAAGCAACTTAGTGCAGACATATACTTACGCACTGATGCAGATAATAGAAATTTACGTAAAGCGCTGGACGCCCAGCCTGAAGTCACTCTCGTCAGTATTTACCAACAAAGCATGGGTAGTGTAAACGGTATCCCCGCCACGCTGGAAAGTTTCGGAAATACCCCCGAGCATTACCAGCATATCAGCTTAACATCTGGCGCCAAGGTGTCGCTTTCCAGCTTTAAACCAAAGGGTTGCTTAGCGAATGAACAGAGCGCAATAAAATTCGGTGTAAAGCTGGGAAGCTTAGCTTATTTTACTCAAAATGAGATACGAGTACGTTGCCGGATATCAGGTTTTTTCTATGATTATGGTAACCCTCGCATTAAGTTGCTAACGCTTGAAGAAGTCCATAACCATAGCGCCTTACATACCGAATTTATTGGTTATTCTATTCGCCTTAAAGAAGATTATTCGGTAGACAATTTTAGTGAGCGTTTAGTCAATACATTTGAGCAGGATAGTACCCAAATTTATGTTAATCAGCGCTTTAAACGTTATGCCAGCGAGTTATTCAATGACACATTTGTCGTCACTAAAATACTCAACGGTTTTATTCTCGCTATCGCACTTATCAGCTTGTGCACAAGTCTTTTGAGCCTAAGCACTGACCAGCTAGAGCAGCTATCGATATTACACAAACTTGGCGTGACCCAGACTCAGTTATGGATAATGAAATTATCGCAGACCGCGCTTGTTGTATTGTTTACTACACTACTTAGTCTGCCTTTAGGGTTTGTCTTAGGTTGGGTGTTGCTTAAATATGTGATGCCAATTGCATTCGGGTGGACCATTCACTTCAATCCTGACTTGCCCGCGTTGGGGATAACCTGTTTAACCCTGGTGGCTATTTCTACTGCCTGCGCGTATTTACCCATAAGAATGCTAACAAAAGTAGATAAGGGAGCCACGTGACATGAGGATAAGATACGGTTTGCTGCTACTCGTTTGGGTGTTGTTTGCGTGCCACCCGCCTCCCGAACGGTCAGAGCACTCAGCATTGGCAATAGCCAGTGGCACAGCCGTTGAAAAGGGATACAGTATTACTTTCCCCGAAGACCATGGTATACACCAAGAACAGGGTATTGAATGGTGGTATCTAACCGCTAATCTGACAAGCGATTCGGGCGAAAGCTTTGGTGTCCAATGGACGCTGTTCCGTACTCTTGCGCCCAGCCCGATTAAATCCGTCTGGTGGGATAACAACCTGTATTTTGCTCATTTCGCCATGCAGCACGAACAAAAACACGTCGCCTTTGAGCGCTTTGCTCGTTCAGGCCAAGCAGATGTAACAAGCGCGCCTTTCGAAGCGGTAATTGACGATTGGCAATTACGAAGCGAAAAGAGCAGCTTTCTTCCCTTACAACTAAACGCCGCAGAAAAAGGCTATGGAGTTTCCCTGTTGTTAAATAACAGTCCTGTCACTCTGCATGGCACGAACGGTTACAGTCAGAAAACCCAAAGCGGCCACGCTTCCTACTATTTTAGCTATCCCTTTTTGCGCGTTACGGGGGAGATTTCCTTTGCGGGACAAGACCACGTTGTCACTGGCCATGCTTGGTACGACAGAGAATGGTCAGCTAGCTTACTGGACAAAGACCAGATTGGCTGGGATTGGTTTAGTTTAGTCGACAAGGATCTGCAAAATGGCTTAATGCTTTTTTGTATACGGGGCCGCGAAGAAGTGTATGAGTATTGTGGGGGTACCATTATTGCTGCTGACGGCAGTGCTAAAGCGCTGAAGCAGGACGATATCAGTATGTCTGTGGTTGAGTCTTTAAACGTTGATAATCGAACTTACCCGCAAAAATGGCGAGTCACTATCTCCGATTTCTCGCCGATTATTATTGAAACTATCACTCGGGATTCCCGAAATAATCTTTCGATACAATACTGGGAGGGACGCATAACGTCCAGCGGTGGTTTTGTTGGGAAAGGATACGGTGAGATAACGGGAAATTAGTATTTTTATTTACATAACGCTCGGTATTCTTTTAAAGGGTAACGTTGACCCACTTAACCAGCGAAGAGATATTTAATCAGTATTAAAAATTAGGATCATCGGGGCGAAAATCATACGCTACGTCAACACCGAAGAAACGTTAAAAATTACGTTCGTGGTGATGACTACATAGTGTCGTCAGAGAGTGGATGAGCCTCAAGAGCAGCTACGGCCCTCGTGATGAAAACCAAGACTTCCTTCGTCACACAACGGTCTTTGAATTTCTCTTAAATGCCAAAGCAATATAGTTTATTAGCTTTAAGATCAGTAAATGGGGAACTTACAGGTATTTATAATATTGTCTATAAAGAAGTCGATAACTGCATTATCGACTTCTTATTTCAACGTAGAAAATAATTAACTATTAACTAGCTTAAAATTTAAAGCGGACGCCGAAATTTAATAAGTCAACGCCATCGAATGTCTCGAAAGTCGCTTCAATGCTCGCTTTTTCGTTGATGTTATAACCTGCGCCAATGCCTACACCGAACTCAGATTCGCCTTCGCTTACCGCGTAGCCAAGATATTCAGCGTCAAAATTGAATTTCAAATATGCAGCACTGGCTAATAGGTAAAATACGTCATTCGCTAGGTATTCACCTCGGATGCCCACACCATAATAGTTATCGATGCTTAACTCTACACCGTACAACTCTTCTTCATTAATGCCTGTTCCTAGGCGTAACTCGGGAGTCAGATAAAAGCTTTCAGTCATTTGAGAGCGGTATCCGACGGAAGCACCTATGGCTCCTAAAGAAACGTCTGCGTTAGGGTCATCATCAGAAAGACTGGAGTAAGAAAGCTGTCCCACCCAATTTGCTAACGCCATATTACTAAAAACAGCCAGTGAACAAGCTAATAATGTACGTTTCATTCGTTCATTCCTTATAATAAAAACAAATATAAATTCCGTCACCGCGTTCGCGGAGCGCGGGATAGTAATGCAACACTATGAAATGTCAAATGTTTTTATACATAATACGAAGGTACGATTGGGAGAAAGGTATAAATGACAATATAATGGGGATAAACAGACTGTTCGAAATCGGCAAAATTCCACTTTGGACGCGACTTGTTTAATAGCATAAAAAAAACAAACCTCTTTTTGCATGTCATGCTTGAACCACTTCTCCGATGCTCTCGTTGCATAGACCTACTGGTATGTAGCAGCCAATATAATATACACCGATTTCTTTATAAGAATGCGGCTCACTTTTTTATTGAGTGCGTTTTGCAAAAAATATAATAAAGGACAGTGCTAATGAGAAAGGATGCATCATGATATAAGAAGCAGCATAGTAAAGGATATTAACACTATCAGGGAAACCCATCAAAAACGCCGATTCTGGCTTGCACCGACCGAGTCTATCTTTGCGAGCAATACGAAAGGTACTGACCTACAGTACCTTTCCATCTAGTACACGCGATAATTTGACAACCTTGTTTTCTTGGGTGTTTAGCACCGTCTCCGCTTAATTTTACTGCAATCCATTTTTCTTAAAAATTCACATCTCGTCATCAACTCGAAGTATTTATTTTTAATTGAATGCTTTTTTCGGGAGGACATGTAGTATAAAGTTTGAACAAGAACTATAAAAATAGAGGTTTATAATGACAAGCATGAAGAAAACTATTCTGGCAACGATAATTTCCATGAGTACCTTCGCACAAGCATCAGAGCTTGCCGATTATGTTGTAAAAACAAATGATGGCGGCGCGGTGTTAGGCAATTATAACGTTTCCGAAATACAGTCTTTATCAACTATGGAATTGCATAACGTTACGATGAGCAAATCTGAAGCTGATAAAATCAGACAAGATGAAAACATTGATTTTGTTTACAAAAACGTGTCTGTCTCTGCAGACAGCGAAGGCACCTGCCGCGTATTTGGCTCCAACAATATTAAGATTCAAGGAAACGGGTTTCGATGGAAGCTTTACCACCAAGCCGAGAGTATGTATATCCAAGACATACAAGTAACATCTGATCGCGCCCAAACGGGCGATTTAATAAGGATAAGTGTTGGTAATCAACGCCTCTCCTTTGTTCCAACTACGGAAGGCGGCTATACCACAAGCGCTCCTATTGAAATTGTCTCTGGCGATGAGATCACATTAAAATTCAGTGAAATGACGAGGGACGTTGAGCAGTCAGATATTCAAATCAATGTCCAAATGTCTGAAGGGTGCTCTGTCACTTCACAAAAGGGATATGATGATTATGACAGATCACGGGACAACACGTTTGTTGCTGAATCAATTGGAGCTCATGTACTTCATAAGCAAGGTATTACTGGCGCGGGTGTGACTGTAGCGATGATTGACACAGGACTGACTCCCTTCAAAGAAATTAAGCGCAATACGCAAGGTGGTAAGCGTCATATCGTAGAATACAATGCCCATGGCGGTGTCGATATTTATGATGACTACGGACATGGTACGCATGTTACTTCCGTGATTGCAAATAGTACTGAAACAAAATTTCAAGGCAAGAAAACCGGATCTTATCACGGCATTGCACCTGATGTAGATCTTGTCATCGTTAAGGCTATGGGTACAGAAGGAAAAGGGAGTTTGTTTGATGTTATCAAAGCGATTGATTACATCATTGAAAACAATGACACCCTGAGTGTTGATGTACTAAATTTATCTCTTGGTGCCAGAATCCGGAGCCCATACTTTCTGGACCCTTTAAATTACGCGGTGACTAAGGCGTGGAGCGAAGGAATTGTGGTTGTTGCATCAGCGGGCAATCGCGGCGAAGAAGGGTATGGCAGTATTAATACGCCGGGTAACAATCCTTATGCGATCACAGTCGGTGCTAGTTCAGATAATTACACCCCCGGTTTTCTTTTCGATGATTACATTAAGTCATTTTCGAGTGTGGGGCCAACCATTGACGGCTTTGCAAAGCCCGATCTGGTCGCCCCCGGCCATCACGTTATTGGTTTATTAGATAGTGACTCTCAGCTTGGCATGTTAAGGCCGGATAATTTCGGACTTCAAAATCACTACATGGCTAATGGCACTTCTATTTCGACAGCTATTACGAGTGGCGCTGTAGCTCTGATGTTGTCAGCGGATCCAACGTTAACGCCGGATGATATTAAGTGTCGATTGAAGTCAACATCTGTTCCTTTGGCGACCCAGGATGCGACAGCTTATTCTATCTTTAAACAAGGGTTTGGAACGTTGAATGTGATAGAAGCCGTTAAATCACGCCGAATTGGCTGTGCCAATCAAGGTCTGGATATTGTTGCAGAGCTATATGAAGGCCAGCATTACCAAGGCACAGTTGAGGTTGATAAATATGGACAGCCTCACTACGTTGATGGTAATGGAAAGCGGTGGGTGAACGGGGTGATGCGTCCTGACGCCAACCTATGGTCGGATGCCAACCTATGGTCGGATGCCAACCTATGGTCGGATGCCAACCTATGGTCTGATGCAAACCTATGGTCTGATGCCAACCTATGGTCTGATGCCAACCTATGGTCGGATGCCAACCTATGGTCTGATGCCAACTTATGGTCTGATGCCAACCTATGGTCTGATGCAAACCTATGGTCTGATGCTAACTTATGGTCTGATGCAAACCTATGGTCTGATGCAAACTTATGGTCTGATGCAAACTTATGGTCTGATGCTAACTTATGGTCTGATGCTAACTTATGGTCGGATGCCAACCTATGGTCTGATGCCAACTTATGGTCTGATGCAAACCTATGGTCTGATGCAAACCTATGGTCTGATGCAAACCTATGGTCGGATTTCTTATTATGGGCAGATTAATTATCAGTTAAAATATAATCCATTTAAAATCCTCGCCCATCCAATGGTCGAGGATTTTTTAGTTGCAATGGAGCGTGGTTATTTATAATGCATTGCTATTCGCCATTATGTTTACCTCGTTGCAGAGCAAGTACCTTCCACTCATGTGAATTCAAAGTCTTGTTACCTAAAGCAGGGCTTCTGTCGTAACAAACGCGTGTCATACTGTGGCATATTGTTAGAACAAAAAAGCGACCGAGTTCGCTATCCCGCCAGTCGCCTTAATTTAATGCCCCAAATGTAGAGGAGACATCACCAACTCGGAGCACACTTAATTTTATTTAAGGGTATGGGGAAATATTGTTGTCGTTAACTAACATTACGCATTTTGTCCCGCAGCCCACCCGCTACTCCACGCCCACTGAAAGTTATACCCTCCCAGCCAGCCAGTGACATCTACTACTTCGCCAATAAAGAACAAACCTTCTACTTTGTTAGTCATCATGGTTTTAGACGAAAGTTCATCGGTATTGACCCCGCCTAAGGTCACCTCCGCTGTTCGATAACCTTCGGTACCGTTAGGTTTAATTTTCCACCCTGCTAACGCCTGTTCCATAGCTTTTAACTGATTAACTGAAAATTGTTTGATGGGCAGATTTTGCCACTTATTTACTTCAATCAGGACTTGCGCTAGTCGTTTGGGAAAGTGTTTAGCCAACACCGTTGATAGCTGAGCGTCGGGAGAAGTTTGCCTCGCTTCAACTAAAATTGACTCATGTGCCGCAGCCAGTAAATTGATGTCGATGGATTCACCCGGTTCCCAGTATGATGAAATCTGTAACATGGAAGGGCCACTTAGGCCTCGGTGAGTGAAAAGCATCGCTTCGCTAAAAGCGTTGCGATGGTTTCCTGCCGATACATCTACCGCGATTCCACTTAGGTCTGCGAACACGTGTTTGTCTTGATCATGCAATGTAAATGGAACCAAACCTGCCCGTGTGGGTAAAACCGACAAACCAAATTGTTCTGCAATTTTATAGCCAAATGGGGTAGCCCCTAATTTGGGTAAACTTAACCCCCCCGTAGCGATAACCACTGATTCTGCGTGGTATTCGCCCAACGAAGTATGTACTACAAATTTGTCTGCCACTTTCTCCAGACTTATAATGTCGCATCGGGTGGTGACTTCTGCACCATATTTGCTGCATTCGCTTAAGAGCAAGTTGACAATATCAGCAGCTGACTGGTCACAAAACAACTGGCCTAATGTTTTCTCGTGGTAAGGTATCTCATAAGCAGCCACCAGTGAGATAAAATCCCATTGGGTGTAGCGACTCAGGGCGGATTTACAAAAGTGCGGGTTTTGCGATAAGTAGTTTTCTGGTGAAGCATACATGTTGGTGAAGTTACAACGCCCCCCCCCAGACATCAGAATTTTGCGGCCTACTTTTTTGGCGTGATCAAGGACTTCAACTTTACGACCGCGCTTGCCCGCTTCCGCAGCGCAGAATAATCCTGCTGCGCCTGCGCCAATTACTATCACGTCCCGCTGCTTTACCATTTGTTAGTTAACCCGAATCATATAAACGCGGGAATTATACAGATAAATACAGCGTAAAAATGAAAAATTAAAGTGAAGGGGGCACTCCCCCTTGTCCACTAAAGGCTGTTCAACATGGTCTGGGCGTCACTTACTTCAAAGTTGCCCGGATCCTCAATATTTAGTTTTCTAACAATACCATCCTCAACCAGCATGGAGTATCGCACTGAGCGCACGCCGCCAAACTCGCCAGTATCAACATCCATCCCAATTGATTCGGCGAAGAAGCCGTTACCGTCACCAGCCATAATAATGCCTTCGGCATTAGTAGCCTTAGCCCAAGCGTCCATTACGAACGCATCATTAACCGAAATACAAATAATTGAATCTACGCCTTTTGCTTTAATCTTATCCGCCAACGCAACATAACCCGGTAAATGAGTTTGCGTGCAGGTGGGCGTAAACGCGCCGGGCACGGCAAACAGCACGACTTTCTTACCGCCGAACAGTTCGTTTACATGGGGGTTCGTCATCTTTCCATTTTTTAATACGCTTAGGGTAACTTCAGGTAATGAACTGCCAACTTGAATCATCGGATTCTCCTATTTTGTTTTTATTAGATATACATCAAATCTGTGTTTTTTACTGGTAATTGCCATTGATGGTTCGCATCCAGCTAGCACTGGCGCACTATTGGGACGCTTCACCACAACCCGCGACCTGGCCAAGGCCTTAGCTGGCGTCAACAAGTTATCAGCGTCCAGGTCGTGTCCCAACAGTTGCTGAAATACCCGCATCTCCTTTTTAACTAAAGCAGATTTTTTGCGATGTGGGAACATGGGATCTAAATAAACGCCATCCACTGGTCCTTGGGACCAGTTTTGCATAACTGATATGCTATCGCCATGAATAAGTGAAATGTGTTCAGCCATTTCGGGTTGTTGCGCTACCAATCTGGCGATACCATCCGCCAGTAGTGCGGCGACGACAGGGGAACGCTCGACCAATATTACCCTGCAACCTACGCTGGCCAACACGAAAGCATCACGCCCCAATCCAGGCGTAGCATCTATAATCGTCAACTGATGATTCGATTTAACAGCGAACGCTTTTACTAATGGTTCTTTAAAAGCACCGCCATATTGCTTACGGTACTGAACTTGTGCCGATAGGAAATCTACGGCGACTCCATGCTGCTTGGGTTCGGTGAAATCCTTGAGCACCAGGTGCTCGTTTTCAAAACACAACCCGAGTTCGGTAGGCTGTTGTTTTACGCGTTCGAATCCCCACTTTGCGCACAGCAATTGGGCTTTTTGATGCACTGCTTCGCTGGCATTCTCGACATAGACAGGCAATGTATTAAGCATGACCGTACTGCTCCTTCACGCCAATCCAGCGATTTATAATAGCTTGGGCGTTTGCTGGATACTCTGTCCACAAGCGGTTGGCGATCTGCTGTACTTGAGGGATAAGTGAGGCATCGCGCACCAAGTCGGCAATTTTCAAATCAGCAATGCCCGTTTGTTTCGTGCCCATCAATTCACCCGGACCGCGGATTTCCAGATCCCGCTGGGCGATATAAAAGCCGTCACTCGACTCTCTTAGCACGCCTAATCGCTGTGTCGCTGTTTTCGATAACGGACTTTGATACATCAATACACACTGACTTTCTACCGCGCCACGGCCAACGCGTCCCCGTAGCTGATGCAGCTGCGCCAATCCTAAACGCTCTGGGTTTTCAATAATCATGATACTGGCATTCGGTACGTCTACGCCGACCTCAATTACGGTTGTCGCAACTAATAAGTCGAGTTTACCGGCCTTAAACTCAGCCATCACTGCTTGTTTTTCATTCGCTTTCAAACGGCCGTGAACTAAACCGATGCGTAGTTCCGGCAATGCGGTACGTAATGTCGTTGCAGCGTCCTCGGCGGCTTGACATTGCAGCACGTCGGATTCTTCAATCAACGTACACACCCAGTAAGCCTGCCTGCCATTCGTTTTGCATGCTTCGTAAACGCGCTGGATAACATCTGCCCTACGTGTGTCGGGCAGGACCACGGTGGTAACTGGGGTTCTGCCGGGGGGAAGTTCATCGATAACCGATGTATCCAAATCTGCATAGGCGGTCATTGCAAGTGTGCGGGGTATCGGCGTTGCCGTCATGATTAATTGGTGGGGAAACCGACCTTGGACGCGCCCTTTTTCTCGTAATGCCAGCCGTTGATGAACACCAAAACGGTGTTGTTCATCGACAATTACTAAAGCAAGTTGCTGATAGTCTACTGCTTCCTGAAAAATTGCATGGGTTCCAACGAGCATCTGAATATCGCCGTTCGCGAGGCGATCGAGTAATTCCTCTCGTTTTTTGCCTTTTAACTTCCCCGCCAACCAGCCCACTTCTATTCCGAGGGGTTCCAGCCACGTTCTAAAGTTAACCGCATGCTGTTCAGCTAGCAACTCTGTTGGTGCCATGAGCGCAACCTGGTAGCCATTTCCTATAGCGGTTAATGCAGCAAGGGCGGCTACCAGCGTTTTTCCAGAGCCGACGTCTCCTTGCACTAATCGCATCATAGGCCGAGCGTTTTTCAAATCGTTAAGAATATCGTCCCCTACTCTTTGTTGGGCGCCTGTAGGCGAAAAAGGTAACGAATTGAGTAATTTATTACGCAAAGCTGGCGCATCTTTTAATGGGATACCGGGCTGAGCATCAGCCTGTTGTCGTACTTTTAGCACACTCAAGTGGTGGGCAAGTAATTCTTCTAAGATAAGCCGCTTTTGCGCAGGATGCTCTGCATTTTCAAACGTTTCAATCGCGACGTCCGCAGTGGGTCTATGAACCGTATGCAAGGCTTCATGCAAAGGAATTTGGTGTTCATACAAACCTTCAGGCATTAAATCGGTAAGGTTTTTATCGCTAAGTAATGCAAGTGCCTGTTCAGTTAACTTGCGCAATGTAAGCTGTTTTATCCCTTCTGTTGTGGGGTAAACCGGTGTCAGGGTTTCTTCTACAGACGCCGCGCCTTCATCTTGTAGAGCAAATTCTGGATGCATTATTTCGAGACCGGTCTTGCCCGTTCGGATCTCACCAAAGCATCGCAAACGATTTCCCGGAGAAAGGATCGTCCGCTGTGCAGCGCCGAAATGAAAAAAACGAAGGGTAATAGTGCCAGTTCCATCAGATAATTTGACTACCAGCATGCGTTTTCGACCATATTGAATATCGGCTTGCATAACTTCGCCAATGACGCTTACATGACTAAAAGGACGACATTCAGCCACGCTGTATATGCGGGTACGATCTTCATAACGGGCAGGCAAATGAAAAAGCAAATCCTGAACCGTATAAATACCAATTTTTTGGAGCTTTTCGGCTACCTTGGCCCCGACTCCTTTTAGCTGGGTCAGAGGCATGTGCGCTAGAGACTGCATCGCAGCCAGTTCCCTCGGCTATTTATAAGTAGCCGCAGTATAACCGCAAAAAGTCACTAGCGTGAAGCGGATTAGGCGATGTTCTATCCCTATCAGCGGTAATGTGAGCAACCAACACTCCGAACGGCTATCGCTTCGCAAATGTTTTTGCAATGGCCACCACAAAGTCGGCTGAGCGGCGTACTTTGTAGTCAGGGTTAACCAAACTCATTTGTACCATACCTTGCGTAGCCACGATAAATAGGCTGGGAGTGAGTAATACGGGCTGTCCCTGCGCACTTTTAGTAAGCGTTATGCCATATTCTTTATATTTTGCCACCGTAGCTGCATCCACAGTAAAACCTACACCAAATCCTTTAATTGCTTGTAAACCTTCATCTGTGAACGATGTAACTGCTTGTTTAGCATCAAACTTTTGATTCTGGAGTTGGGTAGGTGACTGAGGTGAAATTGCTAATATTTGATAACCGAGTTTTATCAAATCCGTTTCGATGTATTTGAGCTCGGCAAGCTGCCGATTGCAGTAGGGACACCACCCACCTCTATAAAAAAGCACCATAGTAGGTTTTCGCATTAGTAGCGCTTTTAAACTAAAGGGCGAATCGTCAGCATCTTTTTCTTTTATGTCAGGTACATTCATGTCATTAAGCAACGAACGCACTTCTATTGCACTTTCAGCAAAAGTAGGTGTGTATGCGTAAGCATAATGACTAGCAGCAAACGACTATAAGACTAGGGCTAAGCAAATGGATTTGGTCATAACTATTTGCGGATTGCTTGTATAACCCTATATGACCTTCAATCCATTATTCTTATTTCTAATAGTTTTTAGGAAGATTCATCCGCTTTTAGCGCGCTCATTGCCTTAGGAGTTAACTGCATTTGCTGCCACCAGCTTTCGTCAGCGGCAATTTGACCGTTTTCATCGATGGGCGGGTAGGCAATACCTTTTTGCTTACACAAGGGATACAACCGGGGATACCCCCCCTCAAATAATATCTCCTGACAGGACTGCTCGCTAAGGTGCTGCTGATCATACATTCCTGCTATCTCTCGTTGGCGCTGCGCTTCATACAACACCAACGCCGCTGCTACTGAAACGTTTAAAGACTGCACCATGCCCAGCATAGGGATAACAATATCTTGATCGGCCATTTCAATGGCGGCGTCGGTTGCCCCATACTTTTCCTGGCCGAATAAAATAGCAGTGGGTTGGGTGTAATCTATTTCTCGAAAATCCACTGCCGTATCAGACAGATGGGTTACTAACACTTGCATACCTTTGCTTTTAAGATGCCCAAGCGCATCAGTGATATTGTCATGGTTAGTCTGTCTAACCCATTGCTGACTTCCCATTGCCGTGCCACCACGTAATTTGTACTTTTGGTCCCAAACGGTATGCACCCGATGGATACCCACGGCATCGCAGGTGCGCACCACGGCAGAAACATTATGGGGCTTGTGCACATTTTCCAAACAAACGGTCAGATCTGTCTGGCGTTTTGCCAACATAGTGCGTATGCGTTGATAGCGTTCTGGAGACATAATTTTCTCAATACAGCTGGGATGTCTGGTTATTAGTAGGTTTAACGTTTTTCGATATTATTCATGCCCATATCATCACAGGCGGGTATTACTCCGGCAATTCCATTATGCCATCAATTTCGATTTGCGAAGACTTAGGTAGCTGGGCTACACCAATAGCCGCTCTGGCAGGGTAAGGCTTATTGAAATATCGGCTCATAATTTCATTTACCGTGGCAAAATGAGAAAGATCCAGTAAGTAAATATTTACTTTTACTAAATCATCCATAGAGCCGCGGGCTGCCGAGCATACAGCTTTTAAATTTTCAAATACCTGTTCTGCCTGTGATTCAAAATTATCTGACACCAATTCCATTGTTGCTGGATCTAGTGGTATTTGCCCTGACAGGTATACGGTTGTGCCGGCTTTCACTGCTTGGCTATAAGTGCCTATCGCTGCAGGGGCGTTATCCGTTTGAATAATCGATTTAGCCATAATATTTCCTGTTTTAGTATCATGCGCGCTGCATTTTGGTGTTAAGCTTTACAGCGCACGGTTGTCCAGTTGTGTTACAAACATTACCCATTGGGGTGAATTTTCGTGCTGCCATGACGTGAGTCGCCATTTACTGAGATTACTAAGCTCCCTGCCTCATACTTTTTTCGAAAGCCCGCAGAAAACGTATTTTACGCAACAGCACCTCACACACGCTAGTTACGAGACTGGCTGTGACGCGAAACTCTCTGTACCTCAGGCATCGTTCTTATCTTGCGCATAATGCGCGCAAGATGAACGCGGTTATGGGTGGTCAACTCAATATCAACAAAGTAAATATTACTTTCTTTTTCTTCTGTTTGCAGACCAATCACATTTGAATCGCAGCTGGAAATCATATTTGTCAGCGTAGCTAGCGTGCCCTGATGATTATAGAGTTCAATGCGACAAGCTGCTTTAAATTCACCTTGAGGTTTGTCATCCCATTGCATGGGCAATACCCGTTGCGGTTCTTCGCGAGTCAATTTACGAATGTTTTTACAGCCTGTCTGATGAATAGTCATGCCCCGTCCAGGGCTGAGTACAGCGATTATTTCATCGTCGGGGATAGGATGACAGCAACGAGAGAAGTGTACCAATAAGCCTTCTGTCCCACGAATTGCTACATTCCCTTTTCGCTCGGGTAACTCTGCACTATCACCTAACAATCGTCTTGCAACAATCGCGCTCAGTTCGTTCCCTAGGCCAATATCCACTAGCAAATCATCGAACGTTTTATGTTTGGTTTCAGCGACCACTCTGTCTATATCTGTTTGAGCGATGTCATCCAGTTTAATGGAACCAAGCGCATGGCGTAATAATCGGTTACCCATGTTCACTGCTTCCTGAGAGTGCTGCTTACGTAAATACTGACGGATTCGGGTGCGCGCCCTGGCGCTAACCACAAAGTTTAGCCAATTCGCATTGGGCTTGGCTTTTGGAGACGTAATAATTTCAACGGTCTGCCCATTTTCCAGTGGCTTACTTAAGCTGTAATTTCGTCGTTCTACCCTGACCCCGACACAGGTGTTACCAATATCGGAGTGAACCGCATAGGCAAAATCGACTGCGGTAGCACCCATGGGTAGCTCAATAATGCGACCGTCGGGGGTAAATACGTAAATCTCTTCAGGAAAAAGATCTGTTTTAACAGATTCAATGAACTCAAAAGAGGTGCTGGCACTTTGCTGCAATTCCAGCAAAGTTTGCATCCACTTGCGTGCGCGCAATTGTGCGGTGGTATCACTGTCGTCCGGCGATTTATACAACCAATGGGCCGCTACCCCTTTATCTGCCATCTGATCCATTGCACGGGTACGAATTTGTACCTCAACGGGAATACCATGCGGGCCCACTAGCGACGTATGCAGGGATTGATAACCATTGGTACGGGGAATAGCGATATAATCTTTAAAACGGTTTTCAATTGGTTTGTAAAGGCTATGCATCGCACCTAAAGAACGATAGCAATTGTCTACCGACTCAACCAGGATGCGGAAGGCATATACGTCCATCACCTCATTAAACATCAATTCCTTATTTTTCATTTTGCGATAAATGGAATATAAATGCTTTTCGCGGCCTATTACTTCGCCGCTGATTTGGTGTTCTTGCAGACGTGTAGAGAGCTCCTGACGAATATTATCGATAATTTCTTTACGATTACCCCGCGCCTGCTTTACCGCCGACTTAAGTGCCCGGTGACGCATGGGATACATGGCCTGAAAACCTAAATCTTCAAGTTCATTTTTAATATCGTGAATACCCAGACGGTGCGCAATTGGGGCGTATATTTCCAGCGTTTCCAACGCAATACGACGACGCTTCACGGGGCGCAAAGACCCCAATGTTCGCATATTATGCGTGCGATCGGCCAATTTGATCAGGATAACCCTGATATCCTGCACCATCGCCATCATCATTTTACGAAAGTTTTCTGCCTGCGCTTCCTGCTTGGTGCTGAACTCTATTTTATCAAGTTTACTCACGCCCTCGACCAGTTCAGCAACCGTCTTGCCGAAATTGCTGGATAAATCATCGAAACTATAATGGGTGTCTTCGATGACATCGTGTAACAAAGCGGCCATCAATGTTTCGTGATCAAGGTGCATGTCGGCAAGAATACCTGCCACCGCTACCGGGTGCGTAATATACGGGTCGCCACTGGACCGCATTTGTCCATCGTGGGCATCTTTTGCTAAAACATACGCTTTCTGAACCAGTAATACGCGATCTGGAGACAGATAGTCGGAAAGTTTTTGTTTTAGCCCTTCAAATAAGTACACAGAAGTGAGGTTTCCGTTTTTGAATGTAACTAATTAAAGGATACGAATAAAAAGGAGTTATGCCAATGCTAAAACGCCAGTGAATGACATTTCACTGGCGTTTTTTTAAACATTTAACGGCAGCGCTTACTGCTCAGAAAGAATGTTTGCTACTGAAGCAAACTCCGCTCTTTCTTGCTGCTCTTGGTCACGCATTTCGTCTTCTTCCAACGTTTTGGTAGTGACGTAACCCGCTTCAATTTCGCGTAAAGCAGTAACGGTAGGTTTGTCGTTTGCAACATCTACCATTGGGTCTTTACCCTCTGTTGCCAATTGGCGAGCACGGCGTGCAGCGACCAAAACCAGGTCAAAACGGTTGCCAATTTTGTCTACGGCATCTTCTACGGTTACGCGAGCCATGTATATCTCCGAAATTGATTAGTGCGAATATAAAAAACGGCCGCACAGTATACACGTGTTACGTGTGAAGGTGTAGCCCTATTTTTGTACGATTGGTAAATCTTCAGGATTCGCGGCTACCTACCAGCTGACTGAGTAAGTCCACATTACGTAGAGCCTGTTTTTGGGTGCGTAAACGCTGCGCACATACTAACGCTTCTAATTCCGATAAAGCAGTGGAAAAATCATCATTAATTAATATGTAGTCAAATTCGCCGAAATGAGACATCTCTGCCACCGCTTCGTTCATACGACTTTCGATAACCTCTGCAGAATCCTGCCCTCGTTTACTTAATCGTTCACGCAAGGTTGCCACTGAGGGGGGTAAAATAAAAATACTACACGCATCAGGCAGTATCTTTTTAACTTGGCGCGCCCCTTGCCAATCGATATCAAGAAACACATCTACGCCGCGGTGCAATGTCTGCTCGATTGTCACTCTTGAGGTACCATAGTAATTACCAAATACCTCTGCGTACTCAAAAAACACCCCTTGTTCAATCAAAGTTTCGAATTGTTCGCGGCTGACAAAGTGGTAATGGATACCATCCACCTCTCCGGGTCTGGGCTGTCTGGTAGTATGAGAAACCGAGACTTGCAATGGATAGTCTGCACAGCCATCATGTTTTTCCAGTAGCGCTTTGATCAGGCTGGATTTTCCTGCGCCCGATGGCGCTGCGAGAATAAATAAATTGCCAAGTAAAGATGCCATATTCGGTATAACAACGTTATCAAGTGGTGGTGATTTTTAAAAGCAATGGTAGCATAACCTGTTATAAAGCCGTAATAATTCACTTTTAAGTTATTGAAGTGCGTAATACCAACGAACTAGGAACTGTAATATGTCCCATTCTTTACTCCCCTTTGTAGAAGTTAATCCAACTCAGGAAGCCGACGCCTGTGTGATCTGGATGCACGGACTGGGAGATTCCGGGCATGGGTTTGCACCTATCGTTTCGCAATTGTCTTTACCAGACAACCATCGAATAAGGTTCATTTTCCCTCACGCCCCAGAACGCGCCGTTACTATCAATGGCGGGATGCGCATGCGTGCCTGGTACGATATAAAATCGTTAGACTTTAATAGCAGAGCGGATGTTACTGGGGTCATAGAATCATCAGCCCAAGTTCGCCGCTTAATTGAAAAGCAGATAGCGGATGGCGTATCGGCCAACCGAATCTTACTGGCTGGTTTTTCTCAGGGTGGGGTAATTGCGCTGCATGAAGGCACGCGTTTTCACCAAAGTCTAGCGGGCATTATGGCGCTATCGACTTATATGTGCGAGCCACAAAACCTGGCGACTGAAGCGCATGAAGCTAACAAGAAAACACCTGTTTTTGTTGCCCATGGCGAGCAGGATGAAGTAGTGCCGGTGTTCTTGGGAAATACAGCGTTTAAAGTACTCAAAGAAAACGGATACAATTGCACTTGGCATACCTATACTATGCAGCACAACGTATGTATGGCAGAAATAAAAGATATTTCTGAATTTATCACTCGCGTTTTGCCGTTGCAATAAACGCTCTTTTGCAGTTAATCAAAGTCATTTAGAGAAATTCATGTCTTCATCATCTTTTCCCCGCTCTCTTCGCATCGCAACCCGTAAAAGTGCGTTAGCTATGTGGCAGGCAAATTTCGTTAAAAGCCAACTTCAGCTCCACTATCCCGACCTCACCGTTGAACTCGTGCCAATGAGCACACAAGGCGACAAGATTTTAGATACGCCTTTGGCAAAAATCGGCGGTAAGGGGCTGTTTATAAAAGAACTTGAAGTTGCGATGCTAGAGGGGCGCGCAGATCTTGCTGTTCATTCTATGAAAGATGTACCTGTGGCTTTTCCAGATGAGTTTGGTTTATACGCGATTTGTAAACGCGAAAATCCGTTTGATGCGTTCGTATCCAATAACTACCAAAGTATAGATGAACTACCTCACGGCGCGGTGGTGGGTACCTCAAGTTTGCGTCGTCAATGTCAGCTCCGGCGCTACCGCGCCGATTTGGACATTCGCGATTTGCGAGGCAATGTAAACACCCGCTTAGCCAAACTCGACGATGGCCAATACGATGCGATAATACTGGCGGCTGCGGGTTTGATAAGGCTCGACATGCACGATCGGATAACCCAACAACTTCCGCCCGACATTTCGCTTCCCGCGGTGGGTCAGGGCGCTGTGGGGATCGAGTGCCGCAACGATGACGATGAATTGATTGCACTTTTAAGCAGGTTGAATCATTCCACCACAGCGACGCGGGTACGTGCCGAACGTGCTATGAACGCCCGTTTAGAAGGCGGGTGCCAAGTGCCGATAGGCAGCTTTGCAACCCTTAGTGAAGACTCACTTACTATAACCGGGATGGTAGGTAAACCTGACGGCACCGAATTACTTTTTGCCAGTGCTACCGGCGATGCATTACGCGCGGAAGAGTTGGGTACAGAGGTGGCCGATGCGTTGCTTTCTCAAGGCGCAGGAAATATTTTGGCTTCGCTTAAATAACCATGTATCTGCTCACCCGCCCGCGCCCTAAGCTAGCAGCCAGCTGCGCGCAATTTGCTGCGCGTGGTATCAGCGTAACGGGTATTGCAACGCTGGATATTGAACCACTTGTTATCGCCGAGGCTTCCTTCTCAAAGCTAAGAAATCTTGCTAGCGATGACTGGCTTATTATTACCAGTACGTTTGCAGCAAAAATATTAGCGCAATCTATTTCTCCCCAGAATATACACGCCAAATGCGTGGCAATTGGTGATTCGACTGCTAATTTACTCAAGCAACATGGATTTTCAATCAGTACGCCCAATGTGCCCACATCCGAGGGAATGTTGGACATGTTGAGAAAGAATAATGCAAAAAATTGTCAGGCGGTTATCATGAAAGGAGAAGGTGGTAGAGAGTATCTTGCTGAAAGACTGACTAAAATTGGAATTACGCCCACAGAAATCGCGGTATATCGGCGAAATTTACTTTCGCCACCTGTGGAATCAAACCAATGGCGATGGACCGACGTAAAAGGCATTATTACAACGAGTGTAGAAATGGCCCTGCCGTTATTTACACACTATGATTCAGACAAGTTAATCAGTGCCCCCTGGTTAACGGTAAGCCAACGAATTGCAGACACCTTGATTTCCCAGGGCGTCAAGTCGGTTGGTATCGCTGAAGGCGCAAGTGATGCGGCGCTTATAAAATGGGTACAAGAGAACTGGGAGTCCTGATGGCCGACAACAAAGACAACAATAAAGAATCCTCTACAATGCCAGCTATTGAGGGTCAGGTTACCGGGAAGCGCGAAACTACATCGTCGATACCCCCTAAGCAAGAATCTGAGAAAAAAACTACTTCAAAGCCTCGCTCTCATGCCTTGCTCTGGTTGATGATTTTAATTTGTTTATTGGGCGTGGCTGGACTGGGCGGAGCAGGTTATTGGTTCATTTACAACAAGCAAGACAATAACCAAACGCTGGTCACTGCACATGAAAAATTGGTTAAGACACAAGAAGCCCAACAAGATAGGCTAGCTAAGCTGAATCAGGATAACGCCGCTTTACAGCAACAACTTAGCCAGTTGGAGCAAAGCCGCCAAGCGCTTGGCAAAGCAGTAAATGAGTTAACTGCTACCAGCCGTACTATGCAACGTCAAACCGAGTCGGCGTTAACTCAGTTACAAAATCTGGAAGGCAAACGCCCTTCAGACTGGCTAATTGCCGAGGCAGATTATCTGGTGCGAATGGCCGGCCGCAAAGTTTGGTTGGAAAGAGATATTCGAACCGCAATCATGCTACTGGTTAATGCGGACAAACGTTTGAAATCGCTCTCTGACCCATCGGTATTACCAGTGCGTGCGCTGATTGCCGAAGATATCCAAACGCTACAGCAGGTCAACCCCGTATCCCGCACCTCTGTGGCCCTGGCGATTTCTGGACTACTACCACAAGTTGATAAGTTACCTTTGGATACCTTCGAACGTCCGCTAGATCCCACACAGGAAAAAGTATCTGACTCAGTTGATGACTGGAAGGCCAACATCAAGCGCGTCTGGCGCTCCCTTGTTGATGACTTTGTCAGCGTAAAACGTACCGACAAGCCCATTGAGCCGATGATGAGCGAGCAGCAACAATGGCTTAATCGAGAACAGTTAAAACTTGCACTTATGCAGGCGCAATCAGCCGCAATGGGCTCTGAACATACGCTTTATCAACAATCGCTTAATAATGCGAAGACCCTACTTGAGCAAAAGTTTGATAAAGATGACAGTAAAGTCGTTGGCATGCTAAGTGGTATTGAGAATCTGCAAATTACAGATGTCAGCAAAGAGCTGCCCAACAAACTTGCGGCTCAAGCACCGCTAGAAACCCTCCTCGAACAACGCGTGAAAAACGTATTTGGGAAAGGAGACAGCGCAATATGAAGTGGCTAATTATTGCTGTTGTCGCAATTTGCCTGTTACTTGCAGCCATGATTGTGGCTCCAGAAGTAATAGGCGATAAGGGGTATGTACTGATAGCCATGGGTACACTTACCATAGAAATGACCGTGGTAAGCTTATGCATCAGCCTGATTGTTGCAGCGGTTCTGCTTTACATTCTACGCTACGTCTTTAGTCGAATTTGGAGCTTGTTTCGCGGCTCACACCATTGGTTTGGCAGTTGGGGCAAACGTAAACGCCAAAAAGCTTTTTATCGCGGCTTTCAGGCGCTTGCCGAAGGCGAGCTGGAAGAAGCGAAAGGCGCTTTTCGAAAAACCACTGACGGCGACTTTGATGGGGTTAATTATCTGGCCGCTGCGCAAGTAGCTCGTCATTTGGGCGAGAAAGAACGTATGCGAACATTGTTAGAGCAGGCTGGGGAATACCGTGACTCCACGTTGGCGGCTCAACTGGTATTGGCTCGCCTTGATTTGGAAGAAGGGCGAGACGAAAGTGCGCTAAAGCGTCTGGAGGAACTTGAGCCGAAACACGCTAAACATAAACAGGTCATTCGCCTTAAAACAGAAGCAATGGCACGTCTGGGCCATTGGCAAGAACTTCAGGACCAGCTTCCTCATTGGAAGTATGTGCTGAAAGATGATTATGTCGTGTGGGCGCAACGAATCGCGAAAGGTAAATTTGCTGAAATTGCCAGTAAACATGGCGCCGTTGAACTCAAATCGCATTGGGAGAACTTGCCTCGTAAATTACGTAACGACGATGCGTATCGCTGCGCTTATGTTCGTCAATTACTTGAGCAAGGCATGCATCAGGACGCGCAAACCTGTCTAGTCAATTGGCAACGTAAAGGACCTAACGAGTTCCTATTCCCATTAATGAAAGAGCTTTACTTACCCAACCCTGCTTCGTCAATAAAACTATTAGAAGAATGGATTAAACAGGACGACACCAATGCCACTTATTACTCTACGCTAGGGCATATTGCTTACAATGCAGGAGAAGATGTTTTGGCTGAAAAAGCACTGCTGCGGTCTGTTAAATTAGCTGAAAACAAAGAAGACTTATTGATGCTTGCTAAGATTAGCGAACGCAGAGAAGACAACCTTCAAGCACTTTCGCTGTATAAGAAGGGATTTGCAGTAGATGAAGCCTGACAGTTAGTCAGGCTTCTTTATCGAGTGGGAGCTTATTTTTTCTGCGCTTTTTTTGCCTTTTTCAACTTTTCTACTTGCTGTGGCGATAATCTGATAACGCTACCCGGGTAGGGTCTATTATCTTCATAATTCCAGTCTTTAGGCGTAACAGTCTTAGCAAATTTGGTGAACGCTTTGCAGGTTTTTCTGCTCGGCGTTTTATCCAGGCGGGCGGCATATGCTTTCAAGTAGCGCGGATCCACATGTTCGTTTTTAAGCAAACAGTAGGTCTCTGTCGAGAACTCAGTAGTATCCCAGTCAATATCATTATGAGTGTTAGCAAATGTAATACCTGAAAACAGTAACGCCGTGCTTGCTACTGCACCTAATCTACGAAAGTTTTTCATTTTTTATCCTTTTATTGCCTAACAAAAAGTACAAACAAAACAGTAGCCTATTTAGCAAAAATTGCAAATATAGCCATTAAATGACGGGCGGCAGTCAAAGCCTTAAAACTTTACACAACGGCATTCACGAGTACCGCAATGCCATACGCCAAAACCCCATAAGCAATATATAAGGCCCACGCAAGTTTACTACTTCCCGTTTCACCCTTGAGGACGGCCACGGTAGCGACACATTGCAGGGCAACGACGTAGAATAAGACCAGCCCAAGCCCTGCACCTAGGGCAAGTCCATCTGTCTGTACTTTTTCGGCGAGGCCAGCGATATTGTCTTCTGCCTCATCCATACCTAACAGTGTACCCAATGCCCCCACAAACACCTCCCTTGCCAGAAAAGACATTAGAATGGCGAGGCCATAACGCCAGTCCAGCCCCATAGGCTCAAAAACAGGTTCGACTAATTGTCCGATTTGACCCAGCCATGAGGCTTCAAGAGAGGTGTTAGCCGGGAAATACCCTAGTGTCCACAGACCGACTGACACCAAAAAGATGATAGGGGCTGCTCTTTTTATAAAAACGACCCCACTATTTAGTGTTTTATGAATCAATGGTTTCCAATGAGGCAAACGATAGGTAGGTAGTTCAAGGATAAATGGCAAATCAGATTTTTCTATGTCGCGGGGCAATAATCGGTTTAGCAGCTGTGCCACAACCAGCGCAATAATAATACCAAAGAAGTACAGTCCAAAAAATGCCGCCCCTTGTAAATTAAATACGCCTAAAAAGCTGGCTTCTGCGGGTACTAGTACAGCCACCAGCAGTGCATAAACGGGGAGCCTGGCAGAGCATGACATAAGGGGAATAGTCAGCATCGTTATCAACCGTTTATGTGGCGATTCGATGGTTCTTGCGGCCAGAATGGCAGGTATAGCGCATGCATGCCCTGATAAATAAGGAATAAAGCTTCGTCCAGACAACCCCACATAACTTAACGGTCGATGGCATATAAGTGCTGCGCGAGCTAAATAGCCGCTGTCCTCCAGTAGCCCTATGATAAGCGTTAGCATCATAATTTGAGGTACAAATACTAGAAACGCCCCCACCCCACCGAATACTGCGTCATGCAGAAAATCAGTAATAATACCTTCAGGCGCAACGTAGCTAACACTGATAGCCAGCTTTTCAATGATAGCTTCTGTGCCATCCATTAATGGAGCAGCTAAGGTGAATATACTCTGGAACAAGACAAACATAACCGCAGAAAATATAAGACAGCCGGACCAGCTATGCAGTAAAAAACGATCGAACTGGTTTTGATTTTTAAGCACCACATCAAATTGTATACCATACCGATGGGCAAGTTTACGGCTGAGGGGTACTGTACTTTGATTATCAGCCAGCGCTTTATGTGGAATATGACCGGCTTTTTGGCGAGCTAGTTTTAGCATCGATTGTTTGAATTCGTGCAAGCCCTCTAAGGAACGAGCGGATAGGGCCATCACTGGGCTACCAAGCTCTTTCGATAATGCATCTACGTCGATATCTTCTCCAAGCCGGCGCACTTCATCGATGAAATTAATTGCAAACAGCACGTTTTTGTTGTGGTTTTTGGCTAACCTTTGAACTTGCAGCGCTAACACAAAACTTCTTTCTAAACGCGATGCATCCAGTACACACAATATCAGTGCGGTGTCATCGCGCGTGATGCAACGAGTAATTTCGTTAACGGCAATCTCTTCGTCGCGGGTAATGCCGGTTAGTGAATACGTACCGGGCAAATCCACCAATTCATATTGTTCACACTTTCCACATTTTACTTCAACCGTAACGCCAGGATAATTTGCGACTTTCTGACGAAGGCCCGTTAATTGATTGAAAAGCAGACTTTTCCCCGAATTTGGCTTACCCACCATCAAAATTCGTTGCATGAAAAAAACGTTCCTCGTTAGCGGCTTTAAAAGGGGTTTTACTGTCGAATCCCAACTTTCTTGGCGATATCTTGCTCAAGGGCGAATACGCTGCCACCTAGCTGCAATACAATAGGACCATTGAATGGCCCTCTGCGCACGCACTTTAAATCGCGCCCTTTCTGTATGCCCATTTCGACCAGCCGCAGCTTTACGTTATCTGCGACATCCTCAGCAATTCCAGATACGGTAGCGAGGTCGCCTGTTGATAAATCCCACAATGTCATAGTGTTTCCAACCCAAAAGCCTCGAATCTAAAGAACGTGACAATGACGGGATGCGTCAACTCTCATACCGACAACTTAAATAATAATGATTTTTATTAAGGTTACCAAAGTTTTCTTTTTTACTCCAGCAATGGTTGATCTTTGCTTCGCAGGGTACTTATACTAGGTGTTATCAACTTGTCGGAGTGCTTTGCGTTTTGCAACCAAAGCTGAGACCGCTAAAGCGGGATCCGTTGAACCTGATCAGGCTAATACCTGCGAAGGGAACAAGGTAAATAAAACCGGTGCGGCAATTGCTTTGCCTTACTGGGATTATTTTCATTTGTCCTACAACAACTCCTGACAAGCATTCAAACCATTTATATAGGGCGAAAATGCTATGTCAAACCAACGTAAACAGCGCCAGCAGGCGCAATCATTTATTAATCAACTTATTGGAAGTGCGTTTCCCAACTCCTCCCGGTTTTACGAACAAGGCAGCAGTGCGGATATTCGTGTCGCTATGCGGCTGATCCATCAAACGGATACACAGCTAGAACAGGGAAAGGTAGAGCGTAATCCTCCCATTCCCGTTTACGACACCTCCGGCCCGTATGGTGATCCAGATTGTGATATTGATGTTCATCGAGGATTAATTCCTGTGCGACAACAGTGGATAGAGGCTCGCAAAGATACGTCCGAACTTGAACAATCCAATTCAACTTATACTCAGGCTCGGGAACAAGATATTTCATTAGATGACTTTCGTTTTCGTCACCGTCGTTCAGCAAGGAAAGCCCTGAACGGAAAGTGTGTCACACAGATGCACTATGCGCGAAGAGGAATAATTACCCCCGAAATGGAGTATATTGCTATTCGAGAAAACATGGGCCGCGCTCGCATTTCAGATGAAAAGCTAAACGCTCAACATCCAGGGCAGGATTTTGGCGCAAACCTTCCGAATGAGATTACACCAGAATTTGTTCGCAAGGAAGTCGCTGAAGGTCGCGCGATTATACCGGCCAATATTAATCATCCAGAATCAGAGCCTATGATTATCGGGCGTAACTTTTTAGTGAAGGTAAATGCCAATATAGGTAATTCGGCGGTCACCTCGTCCATTGAGGAAGAAGTAGAAAAACTGGTGTGGGCTACGCGTTGGGGGGCAGATACGGTGATGGATTTGTCGACCGGGCGTAACATCCACGAAACCCGTGAATGGTTGTTACGTAACTCTCCTGTTCCCATTGGAACGGTGCCAATTTATCAAGCATTAGAAAAAGTAAATGGCATGCCTGAAAAGCTCACCTGGGAACTTTTTAGGGATACCTTGATTGAACAGGCTGAACAAGGTGTTGATTACTTCACTATCCATGCAGGCGTACGTCTTTCTTTTATACCACTTACCGCTAAACGTTTAACTGGCATCGTTTCACGCGGCGGCGCAATTATGGCGAAGTGGTGCCTAAGTCATCATGAAGAAAGCTTCTTATATACCCATTTCGACGAAATTTGCCAGATTTGCGCCGCTTACGATGTGTCGTTAAGTCTGGGCGATGGCTTGCGCCCAGGCTCCATAGCTGATGCCAATGATGAAGCCCAATTTGCTGAGCTCCACACCCTCGGAGAGCTCACCAAAATTGCGTGGCAATACGATGTTCAGGTAATTATTGAAGGGCCGGGACATATTCCCATGCATTTGATTAAAGAAAATATGAATGAGCAGCTAAAGCATTGTCACGAAGCCCCCTTCTATACGTTAGGCCCACTTACCACCGATATCGCGCCGGGTTATGACCATTTTACCTCGGGTATTGGGGCAGCCATGATTGGTTGGTACGGTTGTGCCATGCTGTGCTATGTCACACCGAAAGAGCACTTGGGTTTGCCTAATAAAGAAGATGTAAAGCAGGGGCTAATTGCTTATCGAATTGCCGCACATGCTGCCGATTTAGCGAAAGGTCATCCGGGTGCGCAAATTCGTGACAATGCTATGTCAAAAGCACGCTTCGAATTTCGCTGGGAAGACCAATTTAATTTGGCTCTCGACCCCCATACCGCAAGAGCTTACCACGACGAAACGATCCCCCAGGAATCAGGTAAAGTGGCCCACTTTTGTTCGATGTGTGGGCCCAAATTTTGTTCAATGAAATTATCGCAGGAAGTACGCAAAGGCGAAGCACAAAAGAAAACCAAGATGAAAGCGGGCATGCGGGCGATGGCAGAGGCATTTAACGCTGGCGCCGAAACGTTGTATGAGCCTGCTGAAACAGGTCACGAATAATGTCAGCTCACCCTATAATGTGGAGTATCGGTGGGCTTGACCCTAGCGGCGGCGCAGGAGTGACGCGAGACTGCATTATTGCTGACACGTTAGGTGTGCACACCTGCCCTATTGCGACAATGGTGACGGCACAACCTCTGGTGGAGAATGACAATAACGCAACTCAAGTTGTTTCTCCCGTTGCCATAGACGTGTTCAAACAACAGCTTGTTTCTCAACAAGCAACCCTACCTGCGTCTATTAAAATTGGTGCTCTTGCGAATGATGAGCAAATTGATGCGCTCTTCCCCACGCTGGTGAATATCAAGGCGAAGAACCCGACTCTGAAAGTCGTATTCGACCCCGTTGTCAGAACAACGTCTGGCTTGCAGCTTTCTTTCTGTTCACGTGGCGCTATCCTATCCCTCCTAACTTACGTGGATATAATCACCCCTAATGTGGCCGAATTGAGCTGGTTAGCTCAACAAGATATTTCGAGTCGGACACAGGCCACTGCTGCTGCGAAAATACTTATTAATGTAGGGATCGATGCCGTGTTGATAAAAGGCGGGCATGCACATTGGGAGCCTTCTGCCACAGATTGGCTGATTGCGGCCAATCAAAAGGTGTGTTTTACTTCCCCGCGCCTTAAAAACACCACGTTGCGCGGCTCTGGATGCAGGTTAGCTAGTGCCCTTAGCGCCGCACTCGCCAAACAACATATCCTTGAGGATGCGGTGTGTTTAGCCAAAAGTGTACTCGCCAGCAATTTTATTGACGTAGCCGAAGCGCAAAGTATTAACAATACTCCCGTAACATACCATCGATATTTGCCGTTGGTCGACGCACCTTCGGCTTTGTCCGTTTACCGCTTTCCTCGCCTACTCAAGGATAATATTGGGCTTTACCCAATAGTAGATAGTGTGGAATGGGTAAAACTACTATTGCAAACGGGAATAAATGTCCTTCAACTTCGCATTAAAAATTCTTCGATAGATATTTCTTCGCAAATAAAAGAAGCAGTATTGCTTGCCAGAGACACCGGATGTCAGCTGTTTATAAATGACTATTGGCAAGAAGCAATTGAAGCGGGCGCCTACGGTGTACACCTTGGTCAAGAAGATGTGGAGGCTGCTGACCTTGCAGCGATTGCCAATGCAGGGTTGCGGTTAGGTATTTCGACCCATGGTTATTGTGAGCTTGCAAGGGCGCTGCAATTAAAACCGTCTTATATTGCCCTTGGTCATATCTTTGCTACCACAACGAAAGATATGCCGTCCGCTCCCCAAGGCCTCGAGCGTCTAACCGAGTATGTTAAGTGTTGTGGTGATATTCCTACCGTGGCGATAGGGGGTATCAATAAAGAACGCTTTTTATCAGTGGCGAAAACAGCAGTGGATGGTATTGCGGTTGTATCAGCCATTGTAAAGGCCAGCGCGCCCCTTCAGGCTACTCGCGATCTCCAAGGTATGCTTTTGCAGGAGCCTGAAAATGTTAACTAAAGAAACCTATCAACGCTACAGCCGGCAATTGTTAGTCGACCCATTCAACGATTTGGCACAACAACAACTAATACATTCGAGCGTATTGATTGTCGGTGCAGGTGGGCTAGGCTGCGCGGCGGCGCAATATCTTGTCGGCAGTGGTGTGGGGCATCTTCTACTAATGGATCATGACAAAGTCGATATTTCTAACCTGCACCGTCAGCCGCTCTATGTCGAAAGTGATGTCGGCAGCTACAAGGCCGAGTCCGCAGCCAGGCGTCTTCTGCAAATTAACAGTACTGGACGAATTTCTGCCTTAACCTATCAAGCCGATGAAGCAGTGCTAGAGACATTTATACCGCTTGTCGATATTGTACTTGATTGCACCGATAACCTTCCTACACGATTTATCATTAATTCGCTTTCTTACAAACACAAGAAACCCCTTTTTATTGGTGCAGCCACAGGGAGTCTTGCACAGTTTGTAGCGCTTAACCCAGCGCAAAATCATGGGTGTTATGCCTGCCTTTATGCCCCAGAGCAAGACACCGGCAATAGCTGCCTAAGTCAGGGTATATTAGGCCCGGTGGTGGCGTTGGCAGGCAATTATCAGGCGCTAGCTTCACTTTATTATTTATCAGGTAGTAATCAACTCGATTGGGGGCGGCTGCACGTTTTCGACGGCTCAAAAATGCAGTGGAAACAATTCGCTATTCCTAAACGGTCTGAATGTGCAGTGTGTGGAGACAAATAGTGAAAATTATCGTTAATGACAAAGTGATGAATTGTGCCGATGCTATTGATTTAGCTTTCATTCCAACGTTACTCCAGTGTAATCCAGACAATATAGCGATGGCGTTAAATCAAACCGTTATTCATAAGCAGGCATGGTCGACCACCCAGTTAAAAGAACAAGACCGAATAGACGTTTTTCAGGTTGTAGCAGGAGGCTAAATGTTAACTATCGCGAACAAAACCTTTACCAGTAGACTATTCACTGGCACCGGAAAATTCCGCTGTGTCGATAGTATGTTTAAGGCAATTCAAGCAAGTGGTAGTCAGCTAGTGACACTCGCCATGAAGCGAGTGGAACATGTGAGTAAACCGGATGAGACGCTAGCTCGTCTGCGACAACTACCGATTGAATTATTGCCCAATACATCTGGCGCTACCAATGCGAAGCAGGCGATATATGCTGCCAATCTAGCACGAGCTGTACTCGATACTCATTGGGTCAAACTGGAAATTCACCCCGACCAGCGCTATCTGTTACCCGACCCAATGGAAACACTGATTGCCGCAGAACAATTGGTGAAAGAAGGTTTTGTGGTACTGCCTTACTGCGGTGCCGACCCGGTATTGTGTAAAAGGCTAGAAGAAGTGGGCTGCGCTGCTGTTATGCCACTTGCAGCGCCAATAGGCTCTAATCGCGGCTTACTGACAAAAGAGTTTCTTCGCATTATTATTGAGCAAGCTAATATACCGGTAATTGTCGACGCGGGAATAGGCAAACCCAGTGAAGCGATGGCAGCAATGGAAATGGGCGTGGATGCCATATTAGTTAATACTGCCATAGCCACGGCACACGACCCCATCCGTATGGCGGCTGTATTTGCGCAGTCGATAAAAACCGGTAGAGACGCCTTTGAAGCGGGATTACCCAGAACACATTTAACTGCCTTAGCTTCCAGCCCGCTCACCCAATTTTTGAGTGATCCGGCATGCACGTAGCAGACTCACTTAAATCTCTCAGCTGGGATGATATCAGTCTTTCCATCGCCGCAAAAAGGGCTTCCGATGTAGAGAAAGCACTAACTATAAGCAAGCCAGATCTGAATGATTTTCTGGCTTTAGTGTCACCCGCAGCAGAGCTATATGTGGAAGACATGGCGCGCAAATCAGTGCATCTTACTCGCGAGAGATTCGGAAATACGGTGTCTTTTTTTATTCCACTTTACCTGTCTAACGTGTGTGCTAATGAATGTACCTATTGCGGATTTACAATGAGTAACCGAATTAAACGTAAAACGCTCACCCTTGAAGAAGTCGCATTAGAGGCCCGCGCAATTCAGCAGATGGGTATCAACAGCTTGCTCATCGTGACAGGGGAGCATGAGAAAAAAGTGGGTATGGAATATTTCCGACAAGTTATCCCCATCCTAAAATCTTATTTTGATTACCTGACCATGGAAGTTCAGCCACTAACCACGCAAGATTATACAGAGCTACGTACTCTAGGTGTGAACGCCATATTGGTATATCAGGAAACCTATCATACAAGACGCTATAGTTTGTTCCACCAGCGCGGTAATAAGACAGATTTTGCTTTTCGCTTAGACACGGCAGATAGAATTGGCGAAGCAAAAATGGATAAAATTGGGTTAGGCGCGCTTTTAGGCTTATCAGACTGGCGCACCGATAGTGTATTTGTTGCCGCTCATGCTCACGCTATCCAACAGCAATATTGGCGCAGCCGTGTATCTATTGCGTTTCCGCGCATTCAACCCTGTACGGGTGACCTCGATGACAATTTGATGAAAGGTCCCACCGACAGGCAACTGGTTCAGCTTATTTGCGCTCATCGCATCGTAAACCCGCACGCTGAGCTGACGCTGTCTACTCGCGAGTCAGCGAATTTTCGCAATAACGTCATACCATTGGGCATTACTCACATCTCGGCCGCCTCTCAGACCCAACCCGGAGGCTACGGCCAGCCTGCCAACACCCTTAAGCAATTTGATACTGACGATGGCCGTTCCGTTGCGCAAATGAAGCGGGTAATACACCAACTCGGTTTAGACCCCGTTTTCACCGACTGGTTGCCGGGCTTTTCTTAAGCACGAAAAAATTTTATTAGCTATCCACTATAACGTTGAAGAGTTCGTGTGGAATGAACCGCGAATAAATTCTAGCTGGACTACGTAGCCAACCAGATAAGCTACTGAAAAAAATATAAATTCTATCTAAAAGAGGACGTATATCTTTCCGTGTAAGCTTGTGAGGTTTTAATAAGGTACCGTCGACTTAACTTGATGCAGTATCATGTGGATTGATACGTACAGCACCTTCGCCGCCAAGTTTGCGTTTGCGTATATTGACTCTCGAAGCGATGCCCTACCTCCCAATAAAATTTAGAAAAACGCTCTTCCTCCACCATACGACAAAAAGCTATTCGTTAGAAGTAACCCATTTGCGAATAACCAGCGCGGTTAGAGACACAGCTATTTTGTATCGGTGCCGCGCGCGCCAGTAGCGTTGCCATCATCTTTAGTTTTAATGCACCGTTCGTTATGGCTATTTACGTTTTCTGCCAATGACGCACAATGGGCGTGACACTAATACCGTGTATAATTATTGATGCTGCGACGACTAAACTTCCCACGGTCCAAATAATTTCATAGCCACCTCTTTCAACTACCAGCATTGAGTAGAACAAGGCCGATATTCCCATCGGGCCAAAGTGGCCGCAAAGAAGGGCGGTTTTCCACCCCTTCCACAGTGATGTAAGTCTATAAATAGTTAAAATAACCGGGATCCGTCTGAGTAAGAATATAGTGATAATAAACGCTATACAGACACCACCAAGTTCTACCCATTTTTCTACAGGCAGCATAAGACCGAATAAGATAAAAATGGGAAGGGTAAAAAACAGGTTTACCGTCTCTTGAATTTTATTTTCTTTAGCTCGCTCACTCCCCTTCACTAATTTACTAAACGCTACCCCGCCGATAAACACCGCAAGCACACTATTTGTATTGCATAACTCAGCTAACCCGAGGATGGCTAGGGTTAACGCGAGCGTAGTAGCAAGAAAGGCGGAGTGATCGAGCGACTTCTTTTTTTCCGCCATTAATAAAGCCTTCCCTGTGCCCCACCCTAAAAGAATACCGAGCAATACGCCCCCACCCACTTCCCACCCCACTACCTTTATTACTCCGGTAAAGAGTGGCTGCTTTAAAGTCGAATCAAGGAACAATAGTGGGAATATTGCAAAAGGATAAGCTAGTCCATCGTTTAGGGCTGATTCTGCAGAAAGGCCGTTTCGCACCTGTTCGGGCAAGTGCGCTTTAGCCAACCCGCCTGTAACAATCGAGCTAGCTACCACGGGATCTGTAGGAGATATTGTTGCACCTATCAACATAGCCAGTATGAAAGGTACCCCAAACATCCAGTGAGCTAATGCACTACTGATGAGAAACATACACGGCATACCGATGCCAAGTATGATGGTAAGTGAGCGTCGCTGAGTAAATAAATAGTTTTTTGGAATGCGCAAAGCGATAGCCATCAAGCTAATCCCTAAGGTTATCCTTGCACTTTCCATCAGTATTTTATTGGTATCTCCCCAGCTTTCCGGATCGAGTACATCTATTCCTAACGGGCCTAATATTATTCCCGTAAAAAATGCGAGCATCGGGATAGTAACCAAGGAACGATTGATGACACGGCTAAACATACCAAAAAGTAATACCGTGCCACCCACCACGGTCAAAACTATGTTTAGTTGCTCCATTCCTTTCTCCAACCAGAGCTTAGAACCCATTCTATTAGAAAAAAAAGCATAGAAATAAAAAACGTGATACGCAAATGAAGGTATTTAAAGCACTCAATCAAGACCTGGTCTACTGGAAGTGACCTTGAACCTGACTACTCAATACCTGAACTTGGATTGATCATGGATAGGTTTAGTAATTGAAAAATGTCGTGTTCGATTGACGCCTTAGAAATTGCCAAATGCCATTCATTGCGCAAACTGATGGAGAGCATAATTTTATCCTCAACTTGCCAAATAGCATTGATTTTCAATCTATTTCCTTCAAATTCTTTCAGAAGCTTATTAAAATTTTTGTCTCGGTTTTTTAATCTCTTTAAGCTTTGAATGAGCTTTAGCTTCGTAAAATTTCCCTTAAATTTTGAAAGAGTCGTATTGCTAATAGAGGTGTCTATAAAAAGATCTTTTTGAAAAAGGCTTTCATTTTGCCTACCTACCCCTTCTTGATTGGCAGAGTCACAAGCAGACACACTTAAAACTAGCAATGTACTTTGTATAAAAAATGTAAGTTTATTCACGATAAGCCTTCACCAGTCTTTTGCCATCTATATTTTTTACCCCACTCGCTTGGAGCTATCCCCCCATCCCTGTACCCGCCACTAGTGGGGCTGAGACGAATTTTTTAAATGATTTCCCTGAATAATAACCCGCATTCACCACCTGTAAATACCCTAGGCATCCGCCACCTCAACTACCTTGTCCATCCATTTTTAAACTCGTGGCTTACATGACGAGTGGGATGAGTAGAAGACGTTTTAAAGCCATCATACTCAGTTTTCCCTATACCGCCATCAGCTTGTGAAATTTCGATGACGCGATTGAGGGAATCGTATTTAATAGTAGAAACCAGTGGTGATGTCTCACTGCTTAAGTAAGGTACGGATTCTGATATTTTACGTCCGGCAGAATCGTATTCGGCATCTTTATATATCCAGGTACCCGCTTTCAAGCGTTGACCCGCGCTGCGAACTTAGTTGCCCCGTTTGTCTGTGTAGGTTCGCGCAGTTGGACGGCCTTCTTAGGTTATTTCTTCATAGTAAACTGCTGATAATGTACCGTACGATATGCCCTTACACCAGTACTGTACTTTGGACTTTACTGCTGGTCTGAGTGTACGAACCTGTTTTACTCGCATTCTCTTGTGGCGTGCGTACTTCACCAGCTTGGCTGCCCCATCTCATTGTATACATAAAAAATACACTGGCTGTAGGCGAAAATCTCGTATGAGTCGATGCCCTTTTTTTGTTCTAAAGCTAAATATACTGACGCTTGGCCATGTACCCCGCGTGAAGCCGCCAGTACCCTTTGTGGCAGGCTAAAAGAAGAGATGGCGCGCAGTAAGGCTAATCGGTGGAATTTGCCACTATGCACTTCTTTTACAGTCAAATAACACATCTGGCGACCTTAACCTGCGGTTCGCTGAAGACTGCTTCGTATTGTTCGACCAATCGATGCTAAAGATGCCACCAAAATAACCGAATATCAGATTAAGGTATGTGGTGGCGGCAATATGATAAAAAGATAGAAACCCCAGCGAATACGCCTGAATTTCTTCCCGCGATTGGAGAAAAAAACATTCGCGCTGCCTACACTTAATCAATCGTATCGGGGGTGAAATTTCAGTGGCCCATGTGGGGGAATATGGTTTTCGAAAAATAGAATTCGATATCACCCCGGGGGACGTTTGGATGAAATTTACCTCTGTTTAATGCTTAACTATCATTTGGTCGTCGAAGCCTGGAAAGAGTTAATACCTTTCGGGAGAGTGTAGTCGATCGCTGTAGTTGATACGAAGAGTGGCATTTAACCTACTTTGTGGCTCTGGTGCATTCCTTTTTATCAAGCAAATCATAATCGCTATCACTAGTAATGCCCCTAGACTCTGAAGTATCAATTGAGCCAACATGTTTTCGATGTGAATAGAAATAAACAATATCGCCTGATTTAACAGCCCATGTGCGAGAATTGGCATTACGCAAAGCCATCTGCGGTATGTCGTCATTAGAAAACGAACCCCTACATAGGTTAAATAGAAATGTAGGTAGATACGGATTACCTGAAAGGTTACGAATAAAAACAGCTCTGCAAAACCAAGCTTAGTCTGAAGTTGATTTATCATAAGCGGAATATCCGGTTTAGGTTGCGCTGTTAGAAATAAGTATCCTTCCACTATTGCGCTAGTAATATGAAAACCTGTTTCAGAAGATTCATATAATGCCACTAACGCGCAAAAAGCTAACAGAGCGCGTTTAATTCTTTTCTTCTCTAGCGTCTCAAACACCACGTAACAAAATACAATTTTAGCCATTTCTTCGATGACGGAACGGAAAAACAAAGCGCTGTACCACTGATTTTGTACGATGAGAGGAAGTTTAAAGATAGGGATTGCGCTCACCATCAGCATAATAAGAAAGAAAGCGATTAATGAAACGGCTACACGCCACCAGTCATTTCCTGCACATTTCTTCAAAGCACAAAAATGAGCTACCAATAAACTTAGTACCAAGCATATGGCTAAAAACAGATAATAAATATTCATGATTTAAGCGGAGCTGCGAGCCCCATAAACTTAAAGGCGATTGTAGGCAGAAGCACGGTTGAACTTATATTGCGTTCCAGCCCCACTATAAGTTCCTGAATATGAAAACAATTCGAAAGAAAAATTCACACCGAAAAAGTTTCCTTCACAACAGCTAATCGACCAATCGCCGAACGCGCCGCCACTAACTTGATCTAGTTCGTCATTGGTTAACTCTAAAATTTCCATTTACTATTTCCTGTTTGTAAGTTAATTGAGTAAGGCTTTGCTTACAGGGTGACTATAGCCAAATAGCAGAAATTAATAATCTGTACTTAATGACGTTTTTAAATATCGTAAAAGGTTGGAATAAAAAAGCGAGCATCTAGAAAACATCACATTTTTCATGGAAGTGAAGAGAGGCATTATTTCCCAGAGCCTTTTGCAAACTGAGAAAGGTCGAAGCTCCCTTCTAATCTGATTGATGAAGCAATTCTGACTATCTAGTGTCTGGCTCGCGCAGGGTTTCGCAAAGCTAGTGCCACTATAGTTTTTAGCAAATGACGCAGTTTTCTTATTTTTGAACTCTTATCTTCAACTTCCTAAACTAATTACTATAAATAATCGCCCGATTAATAGTGGGCGAACAAGAAGGCTGTGGGGGAACGTCAATATTAACCTTTACTTTACGATTAGCCATAAAGGCGGCCATCATTGAACTTGATAACGTTTCGTAGTTTGCGTGCGAAGTACTAATGAAATATCTGCGGCCATTATCACAAGAGCTATAATCTGTATTGGAATAATCTTTCGTCGCAAATATCAGTCCAGTGGTGGTGGGGTAAAGCCAATCAATATTAGTGGTGGAAGACCATTCACCCGCGATAGAATTGCCAGCGATTAATACTAATATTGATGTGATGACTGTCTTATTAAACATAAAATTTCCCCTTAAAAACCTATATGCAGTCTATTAATGTAACAAGCGGAACTTGCCGCATCGAAATTGACCGATACAGGTTTACCTAATGTTGCGGCGGTAAGGGCTACCGAAAGCATTCCCTTGACACCCTCAGCATTGACGCCATTATTCCCGGCCCGAACATAATGATATTTGTTAGGGACAGAATTTGTACAGTCTGGTGAATTAGTTTTGAATGTTAAAACGAAACTACCGTCAGCATGAGGGTAGATTTTAGCGATTTCCGATGTGTGCCACTTGGCTTGAGCATGAACTGTATTTGCCAAACAACACAGCATTAAAATTAAAACATACTTCATTGTAACCCTCTCCTTCTTTTTTAATGAATAAAGTGTTGCTCGTTATGTATGGTTAATCTTCCACATAAATACCGCTTACTCGAAAATGTTTTCCTACGCAGCCGTCCACATTAACCTTTACCGTCTTATTGGCAGCAAACGCGGTCAATATTGCTGAGTACATTTCTTTACTATTTGTATTTCCCGCACTTTCAGATTCGATTCTCGCAAACCCCCAAGCCGCTTCGCATCCGTATTCCGCTGATGCTGTGGGAAATCCCGTGCCCATATTGAATCCATAGCTGGTTTTAAATACATATACGCGATTTATTTTTCCAATATCTTGCACCGCTTGTGCTGCCAAAGACATTAAGAGCAGAAAGCTTGTTAGAATTAGTTTTTTCATCATTCGGTGATACCTTTCATAAGTAACTAGTGCATTTTTGTGTACTATTGCGATAAGGCTACATTGCAAAAAATAAAAATTGGAACTTAGTTTTAAAACGCATTCACACTTTATTTAATGCAACAATAAATATCTAACTCCAATTTGCAACTGAAGTATGAATTGCGCAACTTACTTTACCAACAGCTTAAATTTTCTATAGGGTGCGCGGTCTATTCCAATTTCACTTTTACGTTCCCAAATGAGCAATTTTTTCCAAGATCACGAGAGGTGACATACCAGTTTGTCTGCCCTATAAGGCTTTATCAGACGAGTGGTTCAAGTAACATTTCATAGGGGCGATCTAGGATTGACTTCAACACCTTTTTCTCTGATAAATTCAACCACTTTCTCTCGCCAAGGAAACATTTCTGCATCTCGTCCAATATTGTTATTTTCTAGAAGAAACACTAAACCCGTATTCCAAACACTCATTTGTTTATAGTTTGCCCCTTGCAACAATAGATAATAAGTGATCTCCCAATTATTAATCGAAGCAGATAAAAGTAGCGGCGTGTGCTTTTTGTAATTTTCATATTCTAAGTCAGCCCCTGCTTCAACGAGCACTTTAACGTTACTTAACTTATCATTATATATAGCGTCGAAAATGGGCGTGACTTTCAACTGACTCTTGCTATTAATAACATTAGGATTTCCGCCATGCTTCAATGCTTCTTTTAGATAGAAATTGTCATCAAGTACTGCCGCGACGTTCATTACAGAATCACCATTTTTTATCTGCATATTCGGTGAAGCGCCCCGTTTTAATAGTTTGCTAAATGCTTTCTTATTTTTTTTAGAAAGTGCGTAGAATAATAACGTCATGCCGTCTTTTCTGACAGCATTTACGTCTATCCCACGTGAAGCCAATGTATCAATTTTTTCAACATTTTCTTTCGATACATATTTTGCAAACTCTAAAATTTCTTTATCAGAAAAAAAATCCTTTGGCTTCAAATTACTGCGTTCTACCGTTTTCAGGTGACAACCGGAAATAGTCAATATAATGAGAACTACTAAAAACCATTTATATAATATCGAACCTTGATTTATATGGGCTTTTCCATTCCAGTGCATTTTTTTCTTGCCCCCTCTCATTAAGGTTAAAGAGGTTATCGATACTCCTTCGATAGTTGGGTTGATCTCCCATATATTCCCAGCGGCATCGCTATGGACGTATAATCTTGAATTAAAATAAAACTGTGCCCCTTTACATAATGCGCTTTAATTTCTAATTGTTATTTTTAGATTATTTTTATTGCATATTTTATTTGTACTTATACTGCATTAGTAGGCGTACGATGTTAGGGGGTTAGACACTATTAAATACATCAACAACATCGAATCGCGAAAATCTACCTTCATCATCTACATAAAGGTAGATTTGATATTTGTGAATAGATGTTGTACCAGCGTTTTTATCTGGTAGACGTGCCTGAAAGCGATTTAAGTGCCGATCAAAATCGTAAATCCATTTTTGTTTTTCCAAAAATTCGACAATATCGGTAGTTGAGTCGCCAACTTGTAAATTGCTTTCCACTTCTGAAGTGATACGTTTTTTCAAATCGGCCTCCCCCTTACAACCTTGAAAACTGCAAAGTATTAAAAATATTGCACATAATTTATATATTATATGATTTGTCATATTACATCTGTTTGTCCCAACCTGGGGCCCCCAAGTCTGGTGATGGTCGAGTAAAGCCTAATTCCTCAACAAAGGAAAAAGCATAGCTATTACTGTTTGGACCTGTTGGCCAATATCCAATTGAGCCTTTATTTACCATATCAGCAAAAGAGTTCATACTGGCAACAACTTGTTTGTAGGACATTAAAATATTTCCCACTTCTTGAATATGCACTGTGTCGGAGGGTCTATCAAATGCTAACGACTCACTCCAAACACCACTTTGAGCTTTTACATTACCAAACCCAGATCCTGCTATAGTCTGTCCGCCGCCAACTTCAAGAGCTGCGGCGGCTGAACCAGCCGGCCCTGAAGAAGCTACTCCCAGTACACTCATACTTGGTCCACCTCTGGTAATGTATTGCTCGCCAGTAGCAGGATCCGTTGCGATCACAAAAGCGTGATACTTTCCATGGACTCCATGCCCTGACGCCTTTGTATAACCTAACTGTATCCTTGTGGTAGAATTTTGATTGCTTTCCAATGCTTCGACCAAAGGTCCTTCTAAACTCGCAGTCTCAGTCCCATTAAAACTTTCTGGTGGGCCAGTAGGGTTACCTTCTTGATCAGTCCACCGTGAACTATTGGCGTTTCCTTTAGCGTTCGGTATATCAGCTTCAGTGCTCCCCTGCTTTTGAGATGCATCAATAGCCATCCCAGCTCCAAGTATCACAGCACTTTCCAACATCCCCTTAACATAACTCTTGGCAAAGCCCCCCGCGAAGTTAGCCATGGCGGTTCCTCCGCCTTCTATAGCGGTGAGCACGCCTTTTGCTAATTGATAGTAGCCATAGAATTGATACGCGGTAAGAGCAAAGTTAATAGCGGCTGCAATCATTGTATTCGCCAGCTGCGCAGCAATAGCCTTTAATGCCATGGTCGCTAATGTCACCCAGATATATCCCGACGGATCGGTTTTATTCAACGGATTATTCATGGCATAGCTATAGCGGTTAAAACTTTGAATGTTGGAAGGTTGCTGTATTGCAGGGTCAGCTTGTAAGAAGCGGCCAAGTACTGGGTCGTAGATTCTGCCGCCCATATGCACTAGTCCAAGCTCATCTAGCTGTTCATGTCCTGTGTATCCGCGCAGCGTGAGCGAGCTAGTGTAGTTAATAATTTTCTTATGATCACGGGCCCAGGTATTGGCATCGCGTCTGGCGCCGAAAACATCAAAACTCATCTCCTGTGCTTTGCTACCATTTGACTTGGCAATAACATGAGTTGAATTTAAGTGATCGGTTAGTAAGTAATTAACCGTTTTACTGGATTTGACATGAGTTATAAGAATGCTATCGCCAATATAGCGTTTAGCTTGCCAGTCGCTCGACCCTGCGATACGCACAAACTCGACGTTACCGATATAATGAGTTTCGGTTCTAAGTGGTATAAAGGTGGTAATATCGCTGGTTCGAATAGGCACGTAAGTGCCTTTGCCCATGCCTATTTCACTTCGCTTATAGCGTTTACCGTCTACGCCGTAGGCAAAATCCACCACGTAGCCTTCTTTTGCTATACTGACAGGTTTATTAAAACTGTTGTTAACGAACGTACGCTGATTGTCATTAATAATATTACCGGCGGCATCGTAGGTGTAGCTATTTGCCATGGTACCAGTGACCGATTTTACTGCGTGAGGCTTACTGGTATGGTAAGTATAAGTACCCACACCACTTTTACTGGTTATATTCCCAATGGCGTTGTAATTAATATCAGTAACTACATAGGTTTTGCCGGAAACAGTTGATTTGGTCACACGATTAAGTGCATCGTAAACAAAGTCTTCGCGCAGACCTTTTGACAGGTCGCGACGATAGGTAAGGTTGCCTTTGTTGTCCCACTCATATTGCAGGTTTTGCAAGGTGGTTGCGGCGGTTGATTTAATTGTTTCAGTTAAACCTGTGGCTGCATTACGTCCGATAGTTCGGGTAATGACGCCCCCAAGCTTATCTTTACTGATTTTCCCAAATCCATCTGCTTCTAGTGCTTGCCAATACAGGGCGTTACTGGCTTTATCGCGAATTTGATAGGCCCAGTTATGCGCGTTATAGATATGTTTAACGCCGTGTCCAGACGCGTCTATCTCTTCTGCAAGACGACCAGCAGCGTCATATACTGACTTCTCGGTATAGCTGAATGAATCAAAGCTAGTGCGCTTTTCTTTTACTCTGCTGAAGGTGTCGTAAAAGAACTGCTCCTGATAGCCAGACACATTGTCTACTACTTTGCTCACCATTCCTAAAGCAAACGCACCTGAGTCATAGGTATAAACAAACTCGTGTTCTTTGTGGCCAGTAGAGGTTTTGCGTGTTTCTTTTATCTTCCTGCCGAGTTTGTCATATTGAAATGAAATGGTATTGCTATTCGCATCTTTTTGCGAAGTCAGCTCATGATAAGCGTTGTAGCCGTATGTTGTCGTCCCCGCATCAGGGTCGATTATCTTGGTTTTATTGCCATATTTATCGTAGTAGACCCGAATTTGATTACTATTTGGGTCGGTTACCGTGTCCAGTTGATTCGACGTATCGTACAGATACCACGCACGTTTACCGTTAGCATCGAGCACTTCAACTACATTTCCCAACCCGTTTTTAAATTCATGGTTTACATGACCAGTTGGATTAGTAGATGACGTTTTGAAGCCATCGTACTCAGTTTCCCATATTCCACCATCAGCTTGCGTAATCTCAATTACGCGATTGAGGGAATCGTATTTAATAGTAGAAACCAGTGGTGATGTCTCACTACTCAAGTAAGGAACGGATTCAGATATTTTACGTCCGGCAGAATCGTATTCGGTATCCTTATAAATCCAGGTACCTACTTTCAAGCTTTGGCCCGCGCTGCGAACTTCGTTGCCCCGTTTGTCTGTGTAGGTTCGCGCAGTTGGGCTGCCTTCTTGGGTTATTTCTTCATAGTAAACTGCTGATGATGGACAGTGCGAAACGCCCTTACACCAGTACTGTACTTTACTGCTGGTCTGTGCATACGAGCCCGTTTTACTTGTATTATTTTGTGGTGTCCGCACCTCACCGGTTTGGCGTCCCATACTATTGTATTCATAATAAATACGCTGGCCGTTGGCTGAAACTTCGTAATTTTTAAGACCTTTAGACGTGTAATAGATCCTAGTTTTATGACCTAGCTCATTACGCTTTTCAATAATATGACGTCCATACAGATCGTATCCGGTAAACACGACTCTATTGGAGAGCCCAGATTTGGAAAGAGTCTTTTGGGTGGTTAAACCAAATTTATTTAACTCTAGAGAAGTTAAAACGCCGTTATCCGCGGTACTTGATGATAGTCTGCCAAGACTGTCGTATCCAAACTTGGTAATTAGGGTGTGTGTTGGCTGCGGATAGGTGTACGAGCCACGTTTATCCGTTCTTTCTTTTTTCAATGTTTCCTGGGTAACTCTGCCACCATACTTTGAATAAGAATATTGAGACGTTTTGGTTTCTCTTGTTACCACATACTTATCCGTATGGTATTTCATTTCCGTGAGTGGATTACCGTAACTATCCACCGATAGTTCTGAAATTTTCGTCACTAGCTTTTCATTCGCAACGCTATCGACATTGTAGGTTGATTGCGTAGTTTTTTTCGGGTAAACATACTGCGCTTTGGTTCTGCTGCCGATAGTAAAGCTATTGTTAGTGATGACCCCATATTCGTATATCGTTTCAGCTTTTCTAATATAGGTATTAGTCGATGAGGTTGAGGCTATTGACGCGTACTGCTTATCTGTTGACGCAAAACTTAACGAGCGTAAGTCGCCCGAACATAAGCGGGGGTTTGTTTCGCACGGAGTAGGCTCTGGATAAGGGTCGGGCTGCGTCGCTTCGTTCTTCACGATGGCTTCTATGGTTACTTTTGTAGGAGACCCACGGTAAATACCATCTTGTCGATATTCTGTAGTGGTACGTAACGAAGAAGCCACGCTGCTAATCGCTACTTTTCTGTATCCTAGTAATCCACGCCCTATTTGGGCTTTCCCCCCCGTATAATGATACGACAATGTATCACCATTTTGATGCAGACGGCTAACGACCCGCACCGCACCTTTTAAATCAGTCACCAGGCTGCCATTACCCCAGTTTTTGGTATTTCCGTTTGACTCTTTGGTATATACCTGCGGAGAATTTAAGGTTTGATAAAAGACCGACGTCGTATTACCAAATCCATCTGTAACTTTTTCAATTCTATTTGCACCTGTATCATCGCGAAAATCTGTGCGGGAGCGGCCCTTAAAAATAAATTTATCCTGTACGCCGTCTCCATCCATATCAACAAAACTCAGGTCGTTATAATCTGTAGTATCATATCCATAATAATGCTGCGTAAATTGGCCATTTTTATAGGAAATAAAATACATATTCGAAGAAACTTTGAATATGATTTCTGTGGTGCCATTGGCATCCACATCCATGGTCGCTAGATTGTCAGCTTCGTCTTTGCGGATCTGGATGGGTGCATTAAACCCATTTCCATTATTAATGACACCAAACCACATGTTGTCAGACTTGCGTCGATACACTAAATCCGTTAAACCATCGCCATTTAAATTAATCGGCATAACTTTTTCAGCGTGACTGGTCGACCACAGTTTGACATATTCGCTTAACTTAATTTTTCCACTTGAACCATCACCTGATAAAACAATACGCCAACTTGAATAGTTTGAGGTAGTGGTAGACTGGATGGTCGCATGCTCTTGATATGTGTTTAGAAGTTGTGCCGCTTTCTGACTACTAAGCCCTTCTGTGGAGGGCAAATATCCACCTTTATTTACTGTAGTGCTCGCCTGCGTTAGCTGACCTTTGTTTGTCGCTTTAATCGGGGGGTCCTTTCTAGCGGCAAGCTGAATAGGAGTGTTACTTTGTCGATATTTCGTTTTCAAAGAGTTTGTCACAACATTCGTTGACGTTAACACCTGTCCTTTTTGAATTGATGGTACCGGATCTTTTCTGTAAGGTTCCGGGCACGTGTCTGGGAATGGATTACACCCTGGCTCAGTATAGGTCACCACGCGCTCATTAACTTTCACGATTAAGTCAGCTTTACCGTCCCCATTGAAATCGGTGGCGGTAAAGGTGTTATCATCTTCGTCGTAATCTAACAGCGATATAGTAGAATTCGCATAGTACTTCTTTAATGACAGTTCTACGCCGGTTTGCGTACTCGAAACCCCCGTCTTTGTTCCTTTTTGAATAGTCAGTTTATTACCCACGATATGCATAAGATCGGGCATGCCGTCCGCATTCATATCAACAAAGCGTGATTTAGCATCACTGTTCGGTTTGGGTAAGGTGCTTAGGGTAGAAATACTAAAGTTATTCCCTGATGTGTGCTTGATTATTTTCCAGTAATTAGAGGTGGAGGGTAAGTAAATAATGTCATCGTCACCATCTTTGTCATAATCGACGACTTTCCAGGTTCGACGGAAGGATTTACTGGCAATATCATTGTAGGTTTTAATGTGATCTAAGGTTTGACCATTATTTCTTATCAGATATAGGTGATCGGTGGAGCTACCCCGGTCATTTCGGACATAAGCAATGTCGAGTAAGCCATCACCATTGAAATCTAATAATTGGTGCCCTTTGTAGCGGCTCTCGCGAGAAAAGTCTTTGTCTTGATATGATGAAGATTGATTTAAGCTTTTAGCGTTCCATGAAAATACGGTTGGCGCTAAGCATTTATCGTTAATATCACACGCTTCTATTGCTTCAAGCAAACTCGATGCCGAATTACCATAGCTAGCCAAATCTTTTTTATAGCTCAACTTGTACTTTCGCAATAGTGAGCTGCCGTAATAAGACTCAATGGTTTTAAGACGCTTAGTTACGCTACTTTTCTCGCCTGCAATATAAGATTCTGATACATCATGACGACCTTCATAGATAAACTTAATTTTATTTTTATAGGAGTGGGTTGAGTGGGCAGAATAACTAACCTGAGTTGGGTAATATTCTAAAGAACCGCTGACCTTGTCATACGAAAAGGTATAGTAGTTGTCGGATGCATCTTCTACCTTTCTTAGCGCCCATGCGAAGTGTTTATTATTTGACGTTTTGATTAAACCGTTTTCGCTTGAACCCAATTTACCATAGTGAAATACATTCCCTTTTTTGTCATACACTACGAACCGATCAGGCCCTTTAGAGGTTGACGATCGATAAGAGATTATTTTCTGGAAGCTGTCTTGTGCGGTCCTGTATTCAGCATTGTTAGCGCCATAAGTTTGCCCGTTTTTAACCAATAATCGCTGGCCGTCCAGACAAAACCTGTCATTAGTAGAAAAGTCGACCTTACTGACCGTACCATCTGTTTCAATATTCTTTTCACAGCGAGAAATAGCACTTAAACCGCCTATTGCCCAACCAACACCAAGATGCCCATTATTCGGATTGCTCGAATAATTAAGTGAAATGTTTGGTTTCAGTCCACCTGTCGATTCAGCGAGGGTAATAGGAATATTATAAGTGAAGTCACCACTTGGAGATACGTTGCCTTCCCCGGTTAGTCCACCAACATATTCAGATGTACCGATTTCGTGGGTAAAGCCTTCAGTGGTTGCATACTGAACTGTCTGTGTACTTTCATTAAACAAATCATCCTTGAAGTCGCTGTTCATATCGATAACTTTAACATTATCAAGGTTTGACATATCGCGTGTAAAATCAAATGGTTTAGCTAAACCATTTGACACCATTATTTCGTCACCTGTTGAAGTTTGAATAATGAGATCTGGCCTGCCATCACCATCAAAATCACCACTTAGTCGCTTCCCATGCTCAGTAAGCTCTGAATTAAGCTTTCTAAATTTGTCTATGGTGACGTTTTCTATTAAGTATTGATCGCCTCTTTTAACAATTTTTCGATAAGGAAATTTTTCGTATACTCTGACAGACGCAGCTCCATCTTCTGTAGCAGGGACCATGGATACAGGTTCCTGATAATAATAGTTGCCTTCTAGGTCGACCCATACTGCCTGTTGAAGGGGATCGATTTGTGTGGCTGTTGCGGGCAAAGTAATACCAAGTCCGCAAGCTGCGAGCATGCAGAAAATATACGTTTTCATTTTATTATCCTTGTAACGTAAAGGACTTTCTATTCAGCGACGTTTAGTTCTAATGTATTAATGGTGCAGGTTGGAGCTTGGCTATCGAAGTTAATCTTGATGGCTAAGTTTGAAGCCACAGCAGTTAACATTAGGGAATGCATACTTTTATATTGAGGGTGGCTTTGGTTAAGGATGCCACTATTACCATCCTTTAAAGCACAATCCAGAGCCGCATCAGTTCCTGCAGGAAAGGTTAAGAAGGTTCCCTCTGGAGACGCTTTCATGGTAGATACCACTGTATTAGTTACGCCTTCACAAGTAAAACCATCACAGCTTGCAAACGCCGCGCCTGATGCAGTCAGAAGAAGAATAGAAACTGATTTGATGACCGTATTTTTCATCGGAAAATCCATTTGTTTTATAATTATTCATAAACACAGATGAAAAGAGGCAAATACTTGTTCATCCATGAATAAGGGGTAGTAGGTGATACGCTTCACCTGCAATTAATAGTACTTCGGATTGATTAAAATTCAACTAAAAAATGAACTTTTTTTAATCATTTTTCGATCATGACTATTGGTACGTTGTTTTTTGGATAAGTTAATACAAGCGAAAATCAACTATATATCTAGCTAGAATATTGGCAGCCTGCGCGCTATCCCGAACAATACACATTCATATACGATAAGCTTGTTTTCGTAGCATTTAACTGGTGCGCGTGGAGCCAGGGCGATGCGGCGTATGGGAGCGACGTAAATTAAAATACACAATGAACGATATCCGGGCGAGCATGCATGTGTGAAGCGCTCACTACCAGGACATTACTTGATGATTAATTTTCGTTATTTAGCTTAAGTTAAGCTCTTGAGCGCAACTTACCTATCACTCGGCGTTTAAATGAATACCAATGATTTTTGGGAAAACTGGGCGCTTTTTCTAACATTCCACTTAGTATGTGAGAAGGATTTTTTATAGGCTTAACGTGCGCGCAATAGAGGGTTTCCACGTTCATTGATGCGACTTTTTCTAATGACTGTTTGTATTGGTTTGGGTGACAGAGGGGGTAGGGGGGGACTAGCTCACCTTTGACCTTCACCACCAAATCAGCTACATATAGTTGCTGGGTCGGTACATGTAAAACGGAAATATCGTGATTCGTATGACCTGGCGTATAGTGCACCTTAAAATCGGAAAACTCAGGTAAGGTATCACCTTCCTGTAACAAAATATCAGGCTGTAAAAGCGGCGGGTACCACACTTTTCTTTTCGGTTTACCTAATCTCCCCGCGACCCACCAAGTAAGGGCAACATCTATTGCATGAGCGGTGCGTCCTGCGATTCCGGTATACCAGGTTCGGGTGCCGGGATGCGCAGCGATTTTCGCATGCGTGATAGCCCGTAACTTATGCGCACCACCTGCATGATCAGGATGCATGTGTGTGACAACAATAAGCTTTAAGTCGGTCAATGGGCGCTCTAGTTCATATTTGATAAACTTACATACTTGCTTAACATCTGCCCGGCTACACCCATCTAACAACATTAAGCCGTGATGATCTTCTATCAGGTAAATAAATTGAATGTAGCCGTTAAGTATGTGAAGTTTCATTTGTTTGTTCATGCGATGCCGTGAAACCAAAAATAGCATGCTCCAGCAGGTATGACCAGTAAGGATAATACTTGCTCCCCTTTATTCGTCATAAACTAAGGTCAGCGTTCTACCCTGACCTTCCAAAACCAGCTATTTCCTTCACTTGGATTAAATAAACCTATTTTGTAAGCAAAATAAAAAGTGAACAGTGAGAGGGAGAGGGGAGAAGTCAATAGCCATAGCATCCCCATTCACGTTAATGGGTGCTCGGCCCAAAGCACCTATAATTACACTGGTCCCTTCTCAACGTTGCATGGTTAATCACGTTCTGTTGCTATTGGCTGCCCAAACGTATCCCAGAAAATATGGTTCGTATTTACACCAGCAGTGCGAAGACGATGAATCGTTTGTTGCATCATGTTTTGGGGTCCGCACAAATAGAGTTGTGCTTGACCAAAGGCATCAATTTTTGATCGCATTTTAAACATGGCATCTTGCGCATAGCCAGCCTGGCCTAACCAGCTTTCTGAGGGCTGCGACAATACAGGATAGTAGCGAAAGTTTTCTTGCTGTTTCTGCAAGCCAGTGAACTCATCAAAATACAATAGATCTTCTTCTGTGCGCGCACCATAGAAAAAGTAGACTGGAGCGGAAGTCCCATCAGCTAACAACGAATGGATGATCGCGCGAAGCGGGGCCATACCAGAGCCCGCTCCTAACAATACTTTTGTACCTGGGTGAGTAAAATCAATGGTCAAACCTTCGGTCGAGTCCATGCGTAGTTTTTTTCCACAGCAGGTATACAGCGGGTAATACAAGTAACGTTAGTACCAGCGCACTTAAGGTTCCGCCCACCATTGGTGCTGCAATGCGGCTCATAACCTCTGAGCCGGCACCGCCGCCATACATCACTGGTAATAAGCCTATAATGATCGAAAGTGAGGTCATCATCACTGGTCGCACTCGCAACCCTGCACCTTCTTCAATGGCTTTTTTTAGCGCATCTAATGATGGGGTAGCGCTACGAGAAGTCAGTTCTGCACAGCTCTGATTAAGATAAACCAGCATCAACACACCAATTTCAACAGCCACTCCGGCTAACGCGATAAAGCCCACCCCTACCGCGACAGAGAAGTTGAACTGTTCGAAATACATTAACCAAACACTCCCCACCAACGCCAACGGCAAGGTGCCAATAACAATGGCCACTTCACTAAAACTACGGAAGTTCAGGTAAAGTAAAACAATGATAATGGCTAGCGTCAGCGGCACCACATATTGTAGCTTTGCCTTGGCGCGTTGCATGTACTCATATTGACCCGACCAGTTAATTGAATAGCCCGGTGGCAAATCGATATGCTGTGAGACTGCTGTCTGCGCCCTTTCTACGTAGCTACCCACATCTACGTTTTCAATATCTACGAACACCCAACCGTTAATACGCGCGTTTTCGCTTTTTATGCCCGGCGGACCATCTTCAATATAAACTCTCGCTACGTCACCTAACGCAATACGCGCTTCGCTTGGCATCACAATCGGCAGCCGCGCTAATGTTTCGGGAGAGTCTCGATAATCCTGAGGGTAACGTAAATTCACCGGATAACGTTCCAGTCCTTCAACGGTTTGGGTTACATTCATGCCGCCCACAGCAGTAGCGACGACTTGTTGCACATCGGCAATATTTAAACCAAACCTCGCTGCTTTGAGACGATCTATATCAACACGTAAATAGCGGCCCCCCGCCACTCGTTCAGAATAAACCGACGCGGTTCCTGGCACCTCTTTCATTACCTTTTCCAGCTGCTGACCAATAGACTGGATAACGCTTAATTCTGGGCCCGCCACTTTGATTCCCACTGGCGTTTTGATTCCTGTCGCCAGCATATCAATGCGGGTTTTAATGGGCATAACCCAAGCGTTAGTTAAGCCCGGGAAATTCACCAAAGCATCAAGCTCCTGCTTTAAGCTTTCGGTCGTAACCCCTTCTCTCCATTCGGAACGCGGCTTAAGCTGAATGAATGTTTCAATCATGGTGAGGGGGGCAGGATCAGTCGCCGTTTCTGCTCTACCCACTTTACCAAATACCGTTTCCACCTCGGGCAACGTTTTTATCAATTTATCTGTTTGCTGAAGGAGCTCGCGCGCTTTACCAATCGAAATGCCCGGATAGGTTGTGGGCATATACATCAGGTCACCTTCATCCAAATCTGGAATAAACTCACTGCCAATTTTACTTATTGGCCATGCGCTTAATGCAGTAACCAGTATCGCCAATAAGACGGTCATCTTCGGAAATCGCAATACAGTGCGCAATGCGGGCATATATAGCGCAATGAGCATACGGTTAACCGGGTTCTTGTGTTCGGGCAGCACTTTCCCTCGAACAAAATAACCCATTAACACGGGCACAAGGGTTATTGATAGCGCTGCGGCCGCCGCCATGGCGTAAGTTTTAGTAAATGCCAGCGGCGAGAACATGCGTCCTTCCTGCGCTTCCAACGTAAATACCGGTAGGAAAGAGACCGTAATAATAAGCAAAGAGAAAAATAATGCAGGCCCTACTTCGCTAGTGGCTTTTGCCACCACCTGCCAGCGATTTTCTGGCGTGAGCGGCGTTTTTTCCATATGCTTATGCATATTTTCTATCATGACAATGGCACCGTCGATCATTGCCCCGATAGCAATGGCAATCCCGCCCAGCGACATGATGTTGGCGTTTATCCCCTGCATGTGCATGACAATAAATGCCGCTAAAATACCAATCGGTAAGCTGATCACTGCGACTAATGAAGAGCGTACGTGGAATAAAAACACCACACACACCACCATTACCACTAAAAATTCTTCCGCCAGTTTTGACCATAAATTATCAACGGCGTCACCTATTAGCCCTGAACGGTCATAGACAGTGACAATTTCTACCCCAGGGGGTAGCCCTTTTTCCAGTTGTTTTAATTTTGCTTTTACACCATCGATTGTGTCTTGTGCATTTTCTCCGAAGCGCATAACAACAATGCCGCCTACTGTTTCGCCCTCGCCATTAAGTTCGGCTACGCCTCGGCGCATTTGTGGACCAACAGACACATCCGCGATATCCCCAATACTGAGTGGGGTTCCTTGGTTATTAATTCCTAATGGTATGGACTCGATATCAGCAATGCTTTTGATATAACCTGATGCAGTAACCATATACTCGGCTTCTGCCATTTCTATAACGGATGCACCGGTTTCCTGATTCCCCAGTTTAAGCGCGGTTTGGACGAGACTTAACGGAATGTTGTAAGCGCGCAATTTGTTAGGTGACACTTGCACCTGGTATTGACGCACCATTCCCCCTACCGGGGCCACTTCGGAAACTCCGGCTACCGTTTGCAGTTCATATTTTAAAAACCAGTCTTGAATACTGCGTAACTGACTAATGTCGTGCTGACCTGTTTTATCTACCAAGGCATACAGATACACCCAGCCCACGCCCGTTGCATCTGGACCAAGTTGCGGGCGGGCATTTTCAGGCAAAGAAGGTGCAACCTGGCTTAAGTACTCCAGTACACGACTTCGCGCCCAATATAAATCGGTGTCTTCATCGAAGATGACATACACGAAGCTATCACCAAAAAATGAAAATCCACGCACTGTTTTAGCACCTGGCACTGACAACATCGCCGTAGTTAGTGGGTAGGTCACCTGATCTTGCACCACTTGCGGCGCCTGACCAGGGTAATTAGTTTTAATAATGACCTGAACGTCCGATAAATCAGGGATGGCATCAACCGGCGTATTTTTAAGCGAGTAAATACCGCCCAATACCAAAAATAACGTTGCCAGTAAGACAAAAAAACGATTTGCAATTGACCAGTGAATGATGGCACCAATCATAATATATCCTCATTACTTTGCTGCATATTATGCTGGCTATGTTCCATCTGTATTTGCGGAAGTGATTTGATATCGATAATGATAAATTCATCGCCGACCTCAAACGTAAACTCAATCTCCTGACCTTCTTGAAGCCCTGTCAAATCAAGATCTTCTGCGGCTACGAAATCCATGGTAGCAGGGCCGCGATTCCACTTTTCTATTGGGCCGCGGCTGATATTGAGAACACGACTATCCCGATCAATACTATTGATTTTACCGGTGACAGTAGCTTGATTAGCACTACTGTCTTTTTGCGTCATTACATGAATATCTGTTATCAGATAGTCGCCCTGAGCTGTTTTTGTCATTTCAAAATGCAGTGAATCAGCATTCGCCAGCTTATTCATATCAACCGATTCAGCAACAGTAAAATCCATCGTCATTTCAGGCCAATCCCATTCTTTAACGGGTTTATGGGTAATGTTAGCCATTCTGTGGCCTTTCATAACACGGTTTACCTTTCCTTCAGCCCATACCGATGAGGGCTTGTCATCAGGTGACATACGGGCAAAGTCAGACGATATACTGGACTCGGAATCAATCAAAAACTGGGCCGACGTAACCACTTCGTCGTCCTGCATCAATCCTGAAAGAATTTCCACATGGGAGCTATCGACGCGGCCCGTTTCCACCGCTACGGACTTGAACATCCCTTCTCCTAACGCCACTACAACGCGAGACTGTTTACCCGTGCGAATCACTGAAGACTTAGGTACCAGCATGGTTTGTTCATCGGTTTCAGCGTGGATAGTCACTTGCGCGAACATATTCGGCTGTAACGTGCGATCAGGGTTATCGAATTTTAAACGCACTCGCAATGTGCGATTTTTTACATTTAGGGAAGGGTAAATATAATCCACTTCACCCTGCCAGGCTCGCCCAGGTATGAAATCGAGTGTCATCGTAACCGGAAGGCCGACTTCTACCAGTTGCGCATCTCGTTCAAAGATTTCTGCTTCCACCCATACCTGTTCCAGTTGGCCGATACTCATCAGCGTGGTGCCAGGTTGGATGAAAAAACCTTCCGCGATCCGAAGGTCGTCCACAACGCCAGACTGAGGCGCGGTAAAGGTGATAGTGTGTTTTACCTCACGAGTTCGTCGCAATTCACTGATAACAGAGTTGGGAAGTTGCAACGCTCGAAGTCGTTCACTGGCGGCACTAATTAAGCGTGCATCGCCGCGTTTTAGCGCAATAATAAACTCCTCTTGCGCATTCACGAGTTGCGGAGAATACAAGGTATAAAGCGGCTGGTCTTTCTCAACCGGATTGCCCGCTGCTTTCACGAAAAGTGTTTCTACCCAGCCTTCTACTCTTGGATGAATGTGTAATAGTGAGTCTTGATCGTACTGTACATAACCCACCGTATGAATGGCATTGTTCAGTGACCCCATCGTAACTGGTTGTGTACGTACTCCCAGATTATTAATCACCGCCGGCGAAATTTTAACAGCACCTGGACCATGCTCACCTGATGAATCGGATTCTTCATAAACGGGCACCAAGTCCATGCCCATCGGAGATTTACCTGGTTTGTCGCGACGATAGTTGGCGTCCATCGGGGCGACCCAATAAAGCGGTTTTTTCTCCGCCGAACTCTCGCTGCTGCTATGCTGGCTTTCGGGAGTGACAAATAGATAGGTAAGTAAGGCGCCTAAAAGCAACCCAACTATGACGGCTAAGGCAGTGCGTAGTGAATTACTCATATTGGCTCTCCTGCATGACGTGATGTTCTATTTTATTTGGAAAGAAAAAATTCAGCTGGTTTTTGACTTTTAAAATTTCAATATCGATATTAAGGGCTGCTATTCGCGTATTTAATTGAGCGATGCGCGCCATAACTACTTCTGAAAAATCACCATTATCATTGGTGTAGGCCGTAAGTGTTAATTCTGCTTGTTCAGCTGTTTGATTAAGTAGTTGGTCGTTATATAGCGCTTGTCTTTTCTGAAGATTACGGAGTTGGGCTATGCCCTGTTGAACTTGCGCAAGCATGGTGCGCAGCTTTAAACGTTTGTTTGTTTTTACTGCTTCACTTCTTGCAATAGATGCAGAGACTTGTCGATCCTGACGTTCTCCTTGAAAGAGCGGTACGTCGAAAGTCACCCCAATTGAGAGGAAATCAGCTCTTTCCATTGCGCTACTATCATCTCGATAGGCGTAGCTGGCATTGATGCCCCACTGCGGTTTATATTGCTGTCGGGCCAGTTCAATATTCTTTCCTGCCACCTGTTGCTCCACATCAATGGCCCTGATGGAGGGGTGGTCATTCAATGCTTCTACGAGCAGCGAATGTTTGTTTTTACGATCTAACAGATCAGGGTTGTGCAACGTTACCTCGGGTAATGATTCAGGTAGAGACTGGGACAGGGCTATTCCAGCGACCCACTCATTTAGTGCTGCCAACGCCACATCCCGCTGTTGACGCTGTACTGTCAGTCTATCTTCTAGCTGAATCAGTTCGAGATGGGCACGAACTACATCTTGCTGGCCGGTATTGCCAAACGCTGAGGAGTAGTTAGCACTTACTATGTCCGCCATTTGCTCGAACAGGGCTGAGTCAGCTTCAATTAAATTTAACGTTTGCTGAGCTTGATACCATTCCAGCCATCGTTGCGTCACCATCGTTTTGATTGCCGCTATCCGTTCTTGCCGCAGTACTGGCAGTTGTGAGGCTTTTAAATCTAACTGTTCACGTTTTAGCGATAGGGTATCCCCCCGTGGAAACGGTTGTGATACGCCTACCATTAACTGTGTCATGGCTTCCTGATCAAAGGAAAACGTATCCACTGGTAGGTTCATCATGTTGATAGACACGTTGGGGTTTGGCAACGTATCAGCGGCAATACTCTCTTCTTTTAGCGCCTGCTCCTCATAGCGCTTCCCTTGCAACCAGGGGTCCTGTGCAATGGCTAGGGCGATGACATTTGACAGCGTATTTTCGCTACTAATAGCGGAGGTTGAGAAAGTACCACATATAAATATTACCCCCATGCTATACCAGGTAGTAAGGGCGTTTTTGAAAATGCTCATAATATTGCTCCACGCAATATGTAAATGCGACTGCTAACACATTGCCTTCAATTAAATTCAGCCTGAACAGACAGTCCGGACGTTTCGCTTCGATTTTTAATTTAGGCTATGGGCGGTCGAAACAGGGATGAGGAAGATTTACGCACCATACCGCTTACGTTAATAAAACGTTCGGCAATGGATTGTTCTTCTGTAATGGAAAGCGAATGAACGATGTAAACTGACACGCTTGCACATGCCTGGGGCATACAATCGCACTCGTCCTGACAACAGTCATCCGAAGATGGGTGAGCTTTTAAGTGATGATGGTTTTCGCAGGAATGATGATCGGTAGAATCAGGCATTTTGTCATGTTGCATCTGCGTGGTCGACATGTCACTCTGCATGGCATGGACAGGCAGCGTCGGGAAGGCAGAAGCCACCATGGTTTGTAACCCCAACGTTATTAACACCAGCAATGTAAACAAACGACGAGTTGTATTCATGACTGCCCTGAAAAATAGACTCAATTAGTATAACCGGATTAGATACCTATGCAACCTCCGCTGTACTCATTCAACTTTGAGAAGGTTTACCCGCACAAATCTGTTCGAGATGGGTGCATTATCGGATACATTGGGGAGGTTAAGCTTGGAAGTTGACAGCGCTGTTTAAACGAACAAATTGGCCAATAGAATTGCAACACACCCAGCGAGCGTCGGCGGGTGTGTTAACGGACTAACTATAATAGGATTAGAAGTCCCAGCGAAGCGTTACGCTGTAATCTGTAGGCGAACCAGCGAAGGTTTGCTCTGACCGCACCGAGCCCAGATACGTTTCATCTAAAATATTATCAACATTTACATGTAGCGATAACTGTTGATTGAAGGTGTAACTCGCGTATCCGCCCACTAACCCATAGCTATCTTGGGTAATTCTACCGAAACCTGTTGTTTCAGAATACACCTCGCTCTGCCAGCGAACAGAAACGCCTGCATTTAACTTTTCATTCCATTGCGGTGCGTAGTCGGCAAGCAGTTTAAATGTCCTGCGAGGGATATGAGTCCGCGCCTCACTACCATTTTCACCACGCATATTTAGCACAGTAAGCCCGCCTATTAGTGACCATTCATCATTGAGTGGTCCCGATACTTCAACTTCGAAGCCGTTTGAAGCAACGGTTATCCCTTGATACAGTGCGTAAGTGAAGTCATCAGAATAGTCTTCGTCATCTACGCCATCACCGTCATCATAACCTAGAAATTCGTATAGGTTTTCCTGTTCCGTTCTAAACAATGCAAGGCTTATTAAAAAGTTATTTTCAAAACGTGACTTCACTCCCGCTTCATAGCTACGACCATAGGCTGAACCTAATGGCTCAATATCTTCGTTTAAGTAGTACTGGGGCTGATAGATATCACTGTAGCTTGCGTAAAAATTAACATTGTCGATCGCTTCCCAGGTAAAACCAAGGTACGGGCTGGTACCGTCCTCAGTGGTTGAGGTAGACGCGCCCCAAGCTTCCCCTTCGTTGTCATAATCAATAAAACTGCCACCCAATACCAGGTCAAGCCTATCGGATACGGACAGTTGCATTGCAGTGTAATAACGGTTTAATTTAATATCTGCAAACCCAGCTTCAGTGGGCGCCGCCCATTCTGGTCGACTCACTTCGTTACCTGTCCAACCAGCAAAAGCGGGCATCACGTCAAAGCCACTCATTGCCGCGGAATCAAGATCGCTGGTCTGCGCATCAGCCAGGCTTACCCCTACAATAAAAGTATGCTCTCTGCCCCAGGTATTGAAATTTCCCTGAAGGGTGTTATCCCAAATTAGCGTATCATCTTTTGCTGAAAACTTACCTGGGTAGCCTAGTAAGCCTAAACCCGTTTGCCGATCGAGCCCCGTATTCCAATAGGTGTAAAATAGTTCGGACTGTTCTTCATAATTGATATGGTTTAATTTACTGGTGAAATTGAGGTCATCATTAATAAACCAGCTAACTTCAGCGAACGCATTGCGATTTAGCGTGTCCCAGTACGTCCAGTTCATTGCAGTGGTAGTCGATGCAGGAAAATCCGCCTGGGTCCCATCAGAATAAATTTGCGGTACCGCGCCCCAGGTATTGCCTTCAGCATTGTTGTCGTGAAACGAATAGCCTACCGTGACCGTGACCGTGTCGCTAATTTGACCGTCCACTACGCCATACACTACGTTTCGATTATTTCCGTAAAGGTTTAACCAGCTTTCTTTATCCTGATGAACCACTACAGCACGCGCCGCCCACGTGCCAGATTCGGTAAGTGGCGTGGATACATCAGCGACAGCGCGCATTTTTGCCCAACGGCCATAAGTTAGATCTACCCTGGCTGCAAAGTCATTCTCTGGCCGCTTGCGTACATAATTGACCGTACCTGACGGGTTACCCAGACCCGTGATCAAACCGTTTGACCCTCTGATAAATTCGACTCTTTCATAAATGGCGGTATCCATATCACCTACAAAAATATCGCCAAACGGCACACCCGATCCGTCTACATGCATGCTAGTGATATCGAAACCGCGTGAGTTAAAATAGGTCCGGTCCGTTTCAGTGCGATCGATATTTATACCTGTGACATGTTCGAACAAACTGTTTATGTCGTCTAATTGATAATTAGCGATTGTGTCATCTTCGACTATAGATACAGACTGGGGGGTCTCATAACTATCTAAACCAAGTCCCGTAGCGCCGGAGCTTAAGCGCTGAATACGGCTTTCAACGATACGAATTACTTCGACATCCTCTTCCTTCACGTTACTAGTACTATTTTGTGTCGTTTTTGATAATTGAGCGTGCACTCCAAACGCCAACATAATGGGCGAAAGCGCAAAAATTTCCTGCAAAGTCATAATATTCTCTAGTGTTCTAGTTATGGGCGCACATTATAAATAACTCAAAGAGTATATCAAATGATAATCATTACTATTTGCATTAAAGATTTTATGCAAATAGTAATACTGGAACAGGCGATACTTATTCCCAAAGTTAAAAATCTAAAAAGTCACAAAGCTACAAAGTTACAAAGTTAATCATTTCTTCATTGAAATTTATAAGTCCTTCATGCGAGCTTGGAGGGAAAAACCGATAGCCATAACCGAGTAGTAAGCAGTCTTACTTGTTGGCGGAACAACCTTTTGGTGATAGTCAGTGCTTTTTTCTGCTTCCTCACTCGGGGAGTAAATTTTAAAAAATTACTCACTTCGAGTTTTCATGATACGCAAACATGAATTGATAATTATTATCATTAGCATTATGTGATATTGTATAGTCGTAGTATTTTTATCTTTTCGACAAGGGTGCATTTTATGAAATGCGCATTTTGAGAGAGTGCGTTTAAAGATGCTCTGTATTAACGCTGATTTTAAACTATGTGGAGTTATGCAATGAGAAACTTGGCCAGTGCTACGGTTACCGAAGTGCATCACTGGAATGACACCTTATTTAGCTTTAAAACCAAACGCGAACCTTCTTTCCGTTTTGAAAGTGGTCAGTTCGTGATGGTTGGGTTGGAGGTGGCGGGTCGCCCATTACTTCGCGCCTATAGTATTGCCAGCGCCAATTATGCAGATGAACTTGAATTCTTTAGTATAAAAGTGCCTGATGGCGCATTAACGTCTCGATTGCAGCATATAACGCCCGGCAGCAGTGTAATGCATTCTGTCAGACCTGCCGGAACGCTGGTTCCAGGTCACTTACTGCCGGGCAAGCATTTGTATCTGCTTGCTACAGGCACTGGCCTTGCTCCGTTTATGAGTATTGTTCGGGATCCACTGATTTACGAACAATATGACAAAATTATTCTGGTTCACTGTACGCGTTGGGTTTCAGAGTTAGCGTATCAGGAAGAGCTGCTCAAACACCTCCCAAATAACCCTTACTTTGGTGAGGAAGTATCGGCAAAGCTGATTTATCATCCCTCCGTGACCCGCGAGGAATACCTGTTCTCTAGTCATCCTGAACGTAACACTCCCCGCCTTCACACCGGTCGAATTACCACACTTTTAGAGTCTGGTGAACTAATTAATGCTACGTGCCAACCAGCTTTAAACCCTGCAACAGCCAGATTTATGCTGTGCGGAAACGATGAAATGTTAAGGGACTTAAGTGAGATGCTTAAATCAAAAGGGTTTACGAAAGCGACCTCAAGAATGCAAGGGCACTTTGTCATTGAACAAGCATTTTTAGAAAAATAGTCGGATAATTAGACCAGAAGGAAGGCCATACATCTTTCTTCTGGTTTCATACCAAACCATAAGCGCGTTAACGCGGAGCTGAATACTTATCTGACACTAACGCGGTCTTATAGTCACTCAGCTGACCCGCCATCTTAATGCCTGTAATAATCTTCCAGTACGTTCCGCAATGGCCTGCTGATAGTCGACGCGTCCCACTATTTCATAGGCTTGGGTTAATAAACAGTTGAGCGATTCAATTTTTTCACGCAACTGAAAACTGTCATCTTCCTCCAACTCTAACAGGATAGCGGCGATGTCGAAGGCACACCCTAGATAAGGAATTGCCTCCGTGTAATGCCCTTCATAAAACAACATTACACCTTGTAATTCATCCCGTTGAAGAAAATGGGTAGCGTGCTGGGGGTTATTATAAATCCAGTCCGCGTGTTTTGCGCACAGATATGATAGCTGCATGGTGTGTCCTCCTGAAAACTACCTTAGAGCAACCCACGCAATAACGCAAACGATAATTATTATCATTTAATACGATACTCTTCTTTACTCAATACTTGTCGGGTCAGTTGAGGAGGCAAGGTACACAGCTGCCACAACATTAAACATGTCGCGGTGAGTGGAAAATCAATGCTGCTTAACTATAATTTTTATACCATAAATATGTGTGATGCCAAGGAGCCTCAATGAAATCATTGGGCAGGCAGTTACCAATAAATATCGAAATGGAAGAACGCGTAGTTGTGCGTCCTCCCACCTGGCGCGAAACGCCTTATGAAATTTCCTACCTATTGGTCGAACGGGAAGTAACGTCTTCGGAACTCGTACAGCTTCTTAAATGGGCAGCTACACAGGGGCTGAAAAACCCGAAAGTTATTACGCCCCACATGGTGCGTTGGTCTTCCCTGCTGCACCCTCGTTTTTATCATGCCGTTTGTAAGGGTAACGCGATGTATCCTCCCCTGTATTGGCACGATCCAGACCTTCCAAATGATTTTACTTCGCTGTCACGCTTATGGTTAGAGTCAACGCAATTTCTGGCGGGAGTTACCTTGTGTGCAGCCATTATTCAGAATCGCTACTCCCGAGGCACGATTGAAAGTAAGCTCGACAAACTTTGGGACGCGGGCCGACTGGCCAATGAAGGCATGATCCCGGCACTTACTTCGCTCAACCTGCATACCGAAATCAACGAACTAGTCCGTAGCCAACAGAGCGACCAATCTAAACTATTCGCGTTGCGCCACTGGTTTAAAGTGATATTAGCCACCCTCGCCCCGCAAACAGGCCAACTAAAAACGATGCGCACAATGCCATTGCCTAGCGAAATTGCAGAACGCTTTGGTTTTGTCAAAGCGCTTCGTCAATCGTTGGGCCACCAACTTCACGCCGTTATTGTTTACGGCTCAAGTGTGTCTAGTACTAACTATGCGGATATCGATGTTTTGCTTATCGTGAAACATTCAGACGAAGTGCTCAAAAAGATGGCAGGTACCTCTCCACGCTGGAACGGCAAAGAACTCAACATGGGCGTTTATTCCATAGAGGAATTCATCACCATGCAGCAGCTCTCAGGGGACAATTTGCTTGATTATGGCATCTGTATTTGGGGAGAAGCACCTGTTGTACATAAACCTCAGGCGCAATTGTTAGCCCGTAACTTTAGTTTTGGTGCCATTCGCCAACGCCAGCAACTGGGTATGCTAGCCCGCCAGTTTAGCGCCACCCGTCTACCGCTGGAAGATCGCACTAATCTTCATCAATATTTCGTAAAAATTCCCGCCAATGTGGCTAAAGGTACCCTTGGGGCAACAAATCAAAGGCTATCCAAAGACCAAATCAATCATTGGCTCGTTTCCCAGACAGACTTCGACATGTATCGAGCGCAGGATGAGGCTCGCAAAGGTGACATACAGGGTGCACTAGCGTCGTCCTCACTGGCTACAGGCAAGGTGCTCAGTGCACTTAATCAGCTTATGTCCGTTGCAACCGCGCGAAAAAACAGGGAATCACCAACCTTTAGGACAGAACCATGACCATCGCCAAACAACCTATTTCACTGAGACCTGAAGTAGACTATTTACTGGGCACCTGCGCAGAATTTGGGCTAGACGTGGATTTTATAAAACAGGATAAACCCTCCGGTATAATAGAACTGCTCGGTCCCAGCGACGAATCACTCATTGTTGATCCAACAAAAAGTGATTCGAATATGTTTAGTCAGCTCCTAGCTCAGCTACGCATCGATTTCAAATCACTCCCATTACTGGTTCTGGGAGACAGCAAAGAGATAAGGTTGCTCACCCCCAAAATCGCCTTAGCCAGGTTACTTCCCACTGTTTATTCCTACACGTTCAATCGATACGGTACTATTCCTGAAACCGATACTATCAGAGCTAAATTTTCAGCTCAGGTATTTCGCCATATGGCCTTATCTCCCGGTGCCAGGCACATCAGTACAGCATTTTTAGGCTTACTTCACGACGATAAGGGCCCGCTGCTGGCAGAACAAGTAGTACAGACCTGCAATTTGGAAGTCAGAGTAAAACGTTATCACATTGGCTCTCCGTTACATCGCTACAAGTACATGGAAAAGCACAACACCGCTTTTGGTAAGCCACCACTGCAACGCTGGAGGCGCTTTGATAACCCTCTCGTCTGTTTTGATTGGCGGCATCCGTTAAAAGATGAAAAAGGTAATCGACTAGCAGATGAGCCTCTTCCAGACGATTACGCAGCAATGTGGATTGAAGACGTCAATAAAGCAAAAGCCGTCGCCAGGGACGCTTTTTTATGGCTCGAGGAACGATTCGAAAAAGCAGGCTTACGCCTTGTTGATATTTGCTTTTTTATTGACCGCAGTGGCTCGGTGCTATTTGGCGAAATAAGCCCAGACTGCATGCGAGTACGAGATGGCTCATCAGCAAATGCGCAAGCATTAGATAAAGACGTATGGCGCTCAGGTGGTAGCGCTGAAGAAGTAGTTATCCGTTATCAACAACTTTACGATTTAGTGTTTGGTTCTCAGTGTATCGAGGATCCCCGTCAGCCCATTCCTATTCAATAAGGAGAATATGATGGAAACAAGAAGCAAACCAACCTCAGTAAAAAACAAACGGCTGAAAATTTCCCCCGCCGGTATGATCACTTTACCCGTAGCTGCTCGAAAGTCCCTTAGGATGGAGAAGGGAAAGGGCTCACAGGTATCAGTAGCGGTGAAAGACCGCGCAGTAGAGTTAGCCCAAACCAACGCTTCTGGAGGTTTTCGTGTCTCACCTAAGGGACAGCTAGAGCTATTAGGCGACGCTAAAGAAGTACTCCAATCAGGCGAAGCTCAGCACTTCTGGGTTGAGCTAAATGATGAGCGAGGAAATGTTGTACTACATCCGTATTAGTCATAACGCACGTTAAAGCAGTATTTATGATGAAAGTATTCGCATTAGATGGGCATGATGGGGCTGGAAAAACTTCACTTGCCCAGGCACTTGCTAAACAGGTGGGTGGCGTCTACGCTCGACCCTTCGGGGGAGAAACTGGCGCCCGCTTACTTTCTGCGGGTAATGATAAACGGGTGGATGAATTAGTAACCATTGGCCGCGACGCGATTTTAAAGGCTATTCGTCCCCACATAAAAGATTCAACCCCCGTGATACTTGATCGGGGCTGGGTCACAGTGGCGTCATTTGTCGCAGATAAACCTGCGTTTTTTAAACAGTGGACATTGTGGTGCCCGACCACATTATGTTGGATAGACTTGAATACAACGCTGAAGCGACTGCATACGCGACTACACAGTAACAGCCCACAATACCAGGATGAACAAGCAGAAAAGCTATGTTGGCACCGGCATTATCTAGCCATCTATTTTGAATTAGCTGAACGCTTTAACCTTCCTGTTCTACGCACTGATCAACACGCGTTCCAACCCTGCTTAGACAAATTGGTGGAACAGTTTACTCAGCATGACTGGTCAGCCTTACCTACAATACTTAATGAAGGACAATAATGTGGAACCGGACCCCCACCTGCGCATTGCCATTCAAAAATCAGGCAGGCTAAGCGACGTATGCCAACATCTCTTGTGGAAAGCGGGTATCAATCTTTTATTCTCTGAACGAACGTTAGTGGTTACTTCGAGCAATCACCCCATCGATGTAGTTAGGGTGCGAAATAGTGATATACCTTCATTAGTAATGGAGGGCAATGTTGATATTGGTGTCACTGGCGAGAATATGCTCTGTGAAAAACGCCTGCAACGTTTAGAACGTAACCAAAAAGCTGGCTATACCACACTTGGCTATTTGGGATTCGGCCAATGTCGCTTATCGATCGCCGTACCCACTAACTTTGCCTTTACCGATTTGTCGTGTTTACAAGGGTGTCGGATAGCGACCAGTTACCCAATGCTACTCAAACAGTATTTACACTTGCACGATGTTCACGCTGACATCGTCCCATTAACTGGGTCGGTCGAGGTGGCGCCTTCAATTGGTATGGCCGATGCAATTTGTGATTTAGTTTCGACAGGCGCCACCCTCACCTCCAACCATTTAGTGGAAGTTGCCCAGGTGATGCGCTCGCAGGTATTGATGATTAAGCATTTAGGGAAGCTTAGTGACCGTAATGCTCACACTCTCTCTGCTATACTCAAGCGGCTGAATGGCATATCTGGGCAGGCGGTCACCTCACCCGACCACGCTCATCACCTCCCTGGCTCAGCGTAAAAGAAGTGCGTCCTCAATAGTTGGTGCTACTAACATTTCATGCTTTAGTCCCATGTCGCAGCAGACTATGGCTAAATAGTAAAAACGTTACGTCTTTTATCCTAGGCTGGCGTTACTGCAATGATAGTAACCGACAGAATAATATCGATGCAGGTAACTTATGTGACTGAAAAATGAAAATTAGTCGTCGCGTCTATATGACGCCTTCGAATCTATTCGCTTTTTCGGCGCATTGGTCAAGGCAGAGCGTGCTGTGAACTCCAATGGTGTACATAAATGGGATTTACGAGCCGCCCCATCTTGTTAAATTGCAGAAGGTTGTAGCGTATAAAGTAGGGGGATTACTTTAATAGACGTAAGCTCGTAAACGAGCGAACGTCTATGCAAATGGAAATTGTTAATGGGGGCGAGAGGTGGCCATTGGGTTTTCGGCTTCTTTTATATAATTTAGCCACGTTGATTCATCGGAATTAACTACATCTTTAGTAACCGTAGTACCCACAATTTTTTCCAGCTGGCTATTCATCTTTTTACGCATTTTGCCTAAAAAGGCTGGCTCAGCGATGAAATCGATATGATATATTTTTTCCGAACACCGCTTTTTATCCAGCCATTCAACAACCGAAGCTGAAAATTCGTCAGCTTCATGTTCCGCCGCATCTTTTCGACTCATTGTATCTACGCCAGGTACTAACGCACTCGGGGATGAAATAGAGCCCGGCCTGTCGGTTACTATATCACTGTCCGATTTCCGCCCGTCACGATTATTTAATACAGTCACTGGCTCCAGTTCGGTGGCATTATTACGAACTTGAAATATCTTTGCTTCACTTCGATTTGCAACCACTAGATACGATTTACCGATCATATAGACTCCTTTTCGTTTACATTTTTTATAAGTGTAGCCTACGGTTTCATTTCAGCCAGTACGCAATTTAGTGTTAACCAAACTTCATATGCCCCAGAAGGTTTTTACAGAAAATTTGCATACACATTCAATTTATTTAACAAAAAATATGACCTACCTTTATTTCCGCTTACCCGTGCTTACAGTATTTTTTATTTATCTTGCGAATAGAGGTGTCGATTTTCAGTAGTGGCCCTTGTCACTTGTCACTTGTCACTTGTCGCCTATACCGCAACCAAAATCAGGACACACTATGAAATTTTTGACTTTCTGCCGAGCGGCAGCTTTCTCCTTTGCCACCAGCACTAACACGTCTGCGTTTGGCGAACCTCCCACTTTTGTGCATCTATCTGAGTTGAGTTGGCAGGATATCGCAGTTATCTCTACTCTATAAGTATACTAACGTAACAATCATGCGCGGGGCGGGCGATTATCCCCACCTCGCCTGACTCCTTTATATCAGCTCTCAGCAATATCTTTATGTCGTTCACACCAATCTATGTGCGCCTATCTTTCGTGAACTAATCCGCGACTTTTCTATAGTTGTATGAAAGATAGTTAGGCCAGCCTGACAGCCCTCCTCTTTAGGCGTCATTACAAAGGGTAAAGATACACAGGCGAATAGAACAACCAATCTTTGGAAAAAAGTATATACGAGTGCGTTACATAATAAACCTGCTTTGCTAAACGCTTTCAGTTTTTACTAAGCTAGTCTGGCGGAGGTTGCGGGGAGCGAAACACAACGAAGTTGCAGGATGGATACGACACGCCCAGAGAAGTAACGCTCAATAAATCGAAGCATCGTGCCATTGACCCTAAGGCGCAGGCATACCTTTATCAGTGGACTTCTTAAAAAAAAGATGCCTGCTCTACTTGGCCCTGGAGCCCGACACTATTACCAAGGGAATTAGTAGGGATGACGAAACGTAAAAAGCCGCCTGACAAGGCGGCTTTTTCATAGCTGACTGAGCTTACTTCGCTTTTCTGCGAGAGAAGCCAGCAAGACTTAATAAGCTTGCAGCGAAGATGGCCAATGTTGATGGTTCTGGCGCATCTATTGCGCGAACTGCAAATTGAGCGTTAAGAATATTGACACCGTTTTCGCGAGTTGCGAAGCCCATGCCGTCAAACGCTACGTCTAAGCCGCTTAAGCGAGTAATTAGTTCGTAGTCTCTGTGGTACAGGCTAGCATCAACACCCGATACTTTGAATTTTACAGAAAAATCAATATAGTCTGCGCCACCACCTATAACGTTCAGTCCGCCTTCACTACCCTCGATACCAACGAGTTCGAATAAGTCAGAACAACCTGATGCATTCACCGACCCTGGGGTACGTGCAGCTGGCCCGAAAGGACAAGAACCGTCTGCATCTAAACCATTATTAGGTGTTTCCCAGAAATCTATCAAGAAGTTTAGCTCTGGCGCATCTACCTGAACACCGATCGGCAATTCTGCGGTAAGACGAATACCATCTTTAATAATTACTTTATCTAGAAACTGCCCTGTAATAGGGAAGTTGTCATGGCGTAATGCTGTAGCTTGCTTGAATGCGTCAGAATAGTCTGCGTCAATTTCTACAGTTTGAACGTTACCCTGCGCTTCACCACCATTGATATCGACAAGGTTACCGTTAGCATCCCACGATTGTGTGGTATTGTTAGTAACTTGTGAATTGATACCCAAACAGCTTTGGTTCCAATTTATCGCATCACCCCAACATAGTGTATCGGGTAAGCCACCAGTTGAAAGAATTGATGGGTTACCGTCTGCGCTATTCCCAGAGAATGTTGGTGTATTAGTAGCGCCAGCTGGCATCTCGGTGGCTTCAAATGAAAGAAAACCTGCTTCATTAATGAATGACCACTCTTGAATAAGCATTGGATCGGCAAAAGATGATGTACTTGCTGAAACTGCAACGGCTGCAGCGATTAACTTGATTGATTTCATACGACTTACTACCTACTAACCTGAAATGTTGTGAATTGAGAGTAACTCCCCTGACTTAGATGTAAGCACTCTCCGTGCCAACTATCTAAGTCACTGTTTAATATAAATTTTATCCTAACTTGATCGATCGGGTCGTACTTAGTTGTAAAAAATGCTGACATCTATTCAATTTTAACGGGCAGTGCTATTGGCAAGATATCTGATAATGATCAGTGGTGAGGATTATTTCATGGGAATGTGGGAGTAGGCCTTATGAGTACCGCCTTTTTTATAGCTTCAGCGCTGACATTACGTTGAGGCAAAGCAAAGAGGAAGCTAGAAATTAACGTCCTGTTCGGGCTGGCAAAAGCGCATGATTTTCTGTCGAACAAATAAAAAGCCGCCCAGGGGGCGGCTTGTGGTTGAGTCATCTAACTCGAATTATTTTCTTACCTTTCTGCGTGAGAAGCCAGCAAGACCTAATAGGCTAGCAGCAAATACAGCTAAGGTTGAAGGTTCTGGTGCGTCAACAGCGCGGATAGCAAATTGCGCATTCAGAATGTTTACGCCATTTTCGCGTGTTGCGAAACCACGGCCATCATCGAACGCAACGTCAAGACCGCTTAGGCGCGTGATTAGCTCGTAGTCTCTATGATACATTGACGCATCTACACCTGTTACTTTGAACTTCACAGAGAAATCGATGTAGTCAGGACCTTGAGCAATAATGTTTAGATCGCCGCCCATGTTGTTATCAAAACCAACAATTTCGAACAAATCTGAACATCCATTCGAGTTTATAGAGTCAGCGGTAAACGCTGCAGGACCGAACGGACAAGAGCCGTCTGCATCTAAACCTTGGTTAGGCGTTTCCCAAAAGTCGACCATAAAGGCTAACTCAGGAGCATCAACAACAGTACCTTCCGGCGTAACAGCTTCTAAGCGCAAACCATCTGTAATGGTAATTGTGTCTAAGAATTGGCCGGTAATCGGGAAATTCTTGTGACGAAGTGCAGTACCTTGTTTAAAGGCACCTGTATAGTCTTCGTCAATCCCCACTGTCATGGCGTTTCCTTGTGGAGCACCACCGTTCAGATCCACCATCACGCCGTCTTCATTCCAGCTTTCGGTCGTGTTGTCTGTTACAGGAGAATTAATAGTTAAACAGCTTTGGTTATTACCACCATTTGCTGGATCACCCCAACAAATGTTGTCGGGAAGCGAACCACCCGATAAAATGGATGCACCGCCATCTGCGCTATCACCCGATAAAGTTGGGGTATTCGTCGCACCTGGAGGCATATCGGTTGCGGTATATGCAGAGAAGCCAGCTTCGTTCGTGAAGGACCACTCTTGAATAACCATTGGATCAGCAAATGCAGAAGTACTTGCAGTTAATGCTGTAGCAACAGCAATCATATTTAATTTTTTCATAGTTTAAGAATTCCTTTTGTGTTCCGAAAAGACAAAGTGTTCTCGTTCTATGTAATGGAAAGCATTAGGCGTGCCACAATAAAAAAAAGTGTTATATATTTGGCGATCTATTTATTTGCTGGGGGATCGGGTGTTGATTTATAAGCAGCAGCGTTGTCAGGCGCGAGCAAGGTTATCAAAGCTATCGGTAAATTCCTCTGGTTTGCTTATAACAATGCTGCTAACACTGACGTATATTTTTTGATAATTGATATAACCAGATATACCTTATATATAAAAATTTCAAAATAATGAGTAAAAATATCACACTTAGCGTTTAAACTCGGTGGAACAGCGTAAAGCAAGGGGAAAAGCCCGCATTATTTATAGAAGCGTCACCGGCTGAGTGACTTACTTAGCTCGCTTTACGGTAGAAAACATACGGACAACCTCTACGCCACCAGAAATTAACGCATGTTATCAATGTGTTAGCAATATTTGTGATAATTACCCGGTCTGGGTAATATTTTACATACTGTTTTAAACTGAACTCGATCTTTTAAAGTAAAAATCCCCTTACTTTTCCTACTTATGAATATCGTAAAATACCGCTGCAAATCGTAGAATCGGCGTTTTGTACGTAGGTACTTCACCTGCGTTTATGTTATAAATAGCACGTGGTATAAATACTGTTCGAGTAATGACATTTTAATCATTGGTATCAGACACGTTTCCCCTCCACATTTGTTTGTACGGTATTGAGGAAGTTACATGCAGGTAGTGCGAAGCACTGATTGGTACTTCTGTATCAAGAATCAGGAGCTTATATATTTCGATGGCAACGTAGTTGTACTCCAGACTCGCTTGGCACGCTGCCTTGAAGCGTTAATCATGAACGCGGGAGAAACTATAAGTTACGACGAGCTATTACTTAAAGTATGGAAAACTGAGCATCGGGATTCCAGTACAATCTCTTCCGTCATCGCAGAATTAAGAAAGTTAATAAATTGTCGTAAACAAGGCCCTACTTATATCAAAACGGTGCCTAAGAAAGGGTATTGTTTCGTAGGCCAGGCCGAAATTATAGAACTTTCTCCTCAGGAAATTATCTCCCTGAAAAACAGCCATAAGCACAATGTACCTGATGTAAATACACCTGATAAGGCATCTTCGATAACAGACCGTGTAACAAAGGACATAGTTAGCGAGAGTCCTACATCAATAGGTAGGCAAGCAGGTGATAATCTTCAAACGGATAGCTTTCGCTCTAGCGCGAGGAAAAAATGGTGGTGGGCTGCCACGCTTCTTGTAATTCTTACAGCTGTTCTTCTTAGTATTTATTTCGCCATCCAGACAAAGCAGTCAGAAAGTACACCCGAGGCGTTTTACGACGGTTTACATATTTACACCTATGAGCCGGGTCTCGAATTAGAGTTTGACGTGAGTCTGTCAAATGAATGGATGGTATACACGCATCAATTATCGTTAGCAGAACCTAAAACCATTATTTTAAAAAACCTAGTATCCAACAAATCCTACAAACTGAATACAGCTCCAGGTATCAGTACTTACTCGGCAAGCTTTTCGCCAGATTCCAGTAAACTTGTGTATATCAAAAGCACGGAAGAAGAGTGCCAGGTTAGAACAATTGAAATAAATACATCAGGATTCATTAACCATACTGATAAATATATTAGTAGCTGTGGGCTTTCAAGAATATGGACAACCACCGCTTTTTCAGCTGATGGGAAAACGATTTTTTTCAGTCGTTCCCATTCGTTGGCAGATCCCCTAAAAATCATTAAATTAAATCTGGAAACAGGATTTGAAAGACAGATTAGCTCTCCCGCTTCTTCCGGTCGGGGTGACTATTCCTTTTCGCTTTCACCTGATGGAGAAAAATTAGCCGTTGTTCGCAATCACTTGTGGCAAAGCACCAATATTATGGTGCTCGATTTGCAGTCTGAAGAAATAAGCCACGTACAGTCGCTGCCTTATCTGATATTGGGAGTCGGCTGGAAAAACGAAAATACGCTTTTATATGTAGATTTCGAAAAGCGTTTAGTGGCATATAACCTATCTGAGAATAAAGAAGCAAAACCAATCAGCGATCGACGATCGCTAAATTACCCTGTCGTTCGCAATTCGCGAATATACGCTAGTAGGGGAGATATACTTGATTCCACAGTATGGCGTTTTACTATATCCGAAGATCCTGCAATAAAGCCTGTATCTTTTATTGACACACCCTATAAAGATCAAGCACCAGTCGCCAGTGACAACGGCGTTTATTTTGTTTCGAATCGCACAGGACAAAATCAAATATGGTTGCAGGGCGAAAGCGGGCTCACTCAGATATCTAATTTTGTAGAATCCGCCCTTCTAGAAAATATTTTGTTGGCAACAAAGCATAACTCGATATTTGGACTGTCCAATCATCGTCTTTTCAAATTTAATATAGACGATAAAGACATGACGTATCTGTCAGGTGACAATCACAATATCAAGAATGTCACGTTATCGTCTGATGAAAATTTCTTATTATACGCATTGGAAAAAGACGAGCTATGGTCGATATATCGTTACGATATAGTGTCCGAAGTACATGAGTTTCTATTTAGAGGATTTTCAGTTAGATCTGTTGATAACCAATTATATTTTACAAAATTACGCGAAACAGGTTTGTGGAAATACGATTTAGAAACAAATACTGAAGAACTAGTATCTAATCTTGAAGGCATACGAGCATTGCAAGATTGGCATGTTTCTCAAGACTTGCTTGTTTTTCTAGGCGATCGATCTATACATCTTTATTCTTTTAGAAACGAACGTGAAATTTGGAAGATCGATTTGAAGAATAGATCCAAAAATTTATCATGTTCAGAATCAGCAAACATCTGTTATTTCGAAGTATTAAGCTCTGGAAACACCGAAATCATTGAACTCAGAAAAATCGAGGAACTTTAAAGCTATTTTCACGTTACAAGACTATTGTTTTAATGCATGCTTGAGCCATCTAGTTATTTACTTGACTCTAACCAAGCTCAAGTTAAACCATTACAAACATTTAGTATTAAACATTAGCAGGAAAATAGTTATGAAAAATAGCGTACGTAAGTTAACAACGTTAGTTCTTTTTGCCTTGTCTTCAACTATCTCATTAAACATTTCTGCAACTGAATCAGGAACCACGGCAGAAAAAAAACCAAAAGATGGACCAATTGTAGTTACAGGTCATATCTGTAGAGAGTTTCCTCTTTGTACAGCCACATATTAATTATCACCCGCATCAAGTAAACACTCACTTACAACGAAGTGCCGCGAGGTACTTCGTTTAGGTCGCATCTATTCCCCTCACATTTTCTGATGTACTCCCATTGGAGGCCTAATTAACCCCTTTTAATTAGGTTTTTTTTCTTAACGCTTCGCTCGCTAATGAAGGGAGAGTGTGAGTAAGGTCCTGTCTATTCTCAATACCAAATTAGCAAAAGCTAACTTACACTATCATTACTTAGTAATAGCAAGATGTTCAGCCGTATCGTGCCATCAAGCCTTCGCCATAAAGCCTTTTTCACCTCACTCAGAAGTGCGCTAAGCAATCAAAATAACAGCGTAACTCATTGATAAAATATCGTTTTTCTTATCAAGGAATTTACGAGGATTTGTCAAAGAACTTATTTTTCGAGTGCTTCAATATAGACGCAGAAGTTAAGCGGCAATCAGCGAACATAACTCCCTTTTCGTCTGAAGCCGCCACCTTGCATTACGTTTCGAAGGAGAATTGAAGTGCAGAATAAGAGTAAGCTGATTGGTATCCACCAATGGTTCGAACATTTTGCTGAAACAACGCCTGACAAAGTAGCGTGCGTATTTGGTAACACCGCAATAACGTATTCTGAGTTAAATAGCCGAGCCAATTTTTTAGCTCATATCATGATTGAAAGAGGCGTTAGCCCAGGCGATATTGTAGCAATGGCTATGATGCGGTCGGTAGAGCAAGCCGTTTCAATACTAGCAGTGCTTAAAGCAGGTGCAGCTTACTTACCTTTGGATGCAACGCTATCCAAATCACAATCTCTCGACCGATTAAATCATGCCGATATAAAATACACCATTGTAGATAAGCAATGGCCAGTAAATATCGTCGACAAAGGGTGCAGCGAAAGAGAATATATCTGCAATTCCGATAGTGAGCTTTTTACAGGTCAATGTGAAGTTAATCCCGCTATCCCCACTTCGCCAGAACGCCGGGCGTATGTTATGTTCACTAAGGTTCGTACAGGGCAACCCAAAGCCGTAATGGTTCCTCATCGTGCAGTAATACATCTTGCCAAACAAAAGAAGCATGTCGAATTGAGCGCTGACGATACGTTACTTCAATTTGCCCCGCTCGCTCATGATGCGTCCACGTTTGAGATCTGGGGCGCATGGTTAAACGGCGGTACGCTGGTGCTCTATCCCGGACGTGGAGTCAATCGCAACCTCTTAGAAAAAGTAATCACAGAGAATAAAGTCAGTGTATGTTGGTTAACGGCGCCGCTATTTCATCTGGTGGCGAAGAATAACGTCAATATACTGCAAACTATTCGTGTGCTGGTTGCTGGAGGCGAAATAAAGCCTGATTTGGTCAGAAAAGTGTTGAACACATTTCCTCACCTAACCCTAATGACAGGCTATGGACCCATGGAAAATACCACCTTTACCTGTTGTTATTCGATGACTAAAGAAAGTGACATTACTACACCATATCCTCTTGGTAAGCCTGTGGGAGAAACCCAATTACACATACTTGATTCTAATCGTCAGCCCGTATTACAAGGGTGCCCAGGTGAACTGTATGTTTCGGGCCCGGGCGTAGCGCTGGGGTACCTTAATGCCACCAGCGAAGATTTTTTTGTGGACCCAAGCATCGCTGAAGGTTTGATTTACCGAACAGGAGACATGGTGACGCAGCATGCTTCTGGTAATTTGAGCTTAGTTAAGTGCTGCGATGATCCGTTGAAAATGCGCGGTTTTCAGGTGTCACTTAAAGAAATGAGCCAGGCGGTTTACGCGTATCGAGGGTAGCTTTTAGTCACACGGAATAGCGTACCTGCAAAGCATAGCAACCAATAGTACCACCCGTTTAACTAAAGTGAACGGGTGGTAAATTCACCCCAACGATACCCCTTATTTTTTATCAATGTTTTTTTAGCCGTTAATGAGTTTATTAGTTGAGAGCGCTATGGGATTAAAAGTAAGCAATTTATTATTTTGGACCTCGCTTCTTGCAATTCCTATATGGTTTATTTGTCTCGCCAGACTGCTTCGTAGCCCTTCCGTTGACTTTACTTCAATTGAATTTTTCATGGTATTGCTTATGCCTGTAGTTATTTTTATTAACTTAAGGTCGCCGAAACCGAAATAAATCAAGTAAAATGCATCAAAATTCAGCCCGCGTGCTTTGCTTACCACATTGCTGTAAACCTCTATTAAAAATTTGTACGAGGCCACTCTCTAGAACAATAACCAAGGCCAAACGTTTTACCCTTCGAAACAAAATAGTGACAATGTTTATTGTAGGCACGCGAGATGGCGTGTATTACTTGTGCAAGGTGATACACGTCCATTAGCGTCAATTATATCTACCTCCAATTATGTGAAGAGAGCTATGAAATGAAGGCTAAAACGCCATACGCACCCCTGCTGTAAAATTAGTATAAGTAAAGTCTTCTAATCCCACCGTTGTATTGGCATCAACAAATGCCTGAATGCCGTTTGGAAATACAACCGATACGCCCGCCCCCAAATTGAAGTAATTGGAATCCGGCTCGTCGGTTATAAATTCAATCAGGTTATTCTGAGGGTCGTAAACATACTGTGCTGTAATTGCGCGACTTTCATCCTCATGCTCATAAAGCCACTCAGCCATAAGATAGGGTGTGAGCACCCCAAAATCGCGATTAAGTGTCCAACTGATCTGACCGCCGAGCGCCGTCTTCAAAGATTCGACATTTTGCTCCTGGTAAGCTAATGCGAGGCCTCCTCCGCCGGTGCTAGTTTCAGACGAGTCTTGTTCAGCAAACTCGTCAATCTCCATATCTAAATAACGCACTTTAAAATAGGGAGAAATAATGCGGTTATCGTTAACCAACTGGTAACCCGCTTCAAGTGAAAGCGCGTATTGGGTTGACTCGGTGCTCGACCTTAAAATTCGGTCGGGGGCGCCGCTATTATCAGTAACACTAGAAATAATTTGTACATTGCGTGATGAATCAAATTCACTTGAGCCAATATCCAGCACCGTAGAAAAATAAAATTCATCCCGTTGATAAAGGCTATATAGGGTAAATGTATCCGTGGATACGTCCATTTGTGCACCAGGCACGCGTTGAGAAACGTCATAATCGGCATCTACATCGCGATAACCATAGGCGATGCCCCCTACAAAGTGGTCATTAAATATGTAATCAACACCCACTAACACCTGGTAATCATCTAATTCGAAACCATCTTCCCGGTCTGTGGTGTCTTTATCACCCATGCCACTTTTTAAACTACCAAACACGCCCCATCTTTGATTTTGAATTAACGCGTCACTGCTAGCTCCAATTCCTAATGCATTAAAGTCTTGTGATCCACCTGTGTAATTATGGTTAACACGCGCAATACCGCTCATTGTATTCATAAAGCTAGACAATCGATCCGCCACCACGACGCTTTGTCCCATCATAGCTTCTGTGACGACATTGCTTTGTGCAGCTGCTTCTTCGCCCGCAACCTGTTGTAGATAGCTGGCAAGCGTGGCTTTGTTGACCCCCAGATCTTTACTGGTAGGCGCGTTGACACTTCCCAAGATTCTGTTAGCGGTATGTACCATTTCGCCGCAGCGGCTAAATAAATCCAGTTGCTGAGGACTAGTCGGTGCGCGACTACTGCCTAAAAATCCCATGCATACGGTTTGCACAGCGTTTCCCATGCGCTGCTGTAAATCTGTTTGTCCTATACTACCTAGGGGTAAGTTTTCCTGTGAAGTGGCGACAGTTGTAAACAGTGAGGAGGCAATGACAATGCCTAGTTTGACAGACGTTTCCATAAATATAGCTACCATGTTTGTTATCGTAAGAACCAGTGAATCAGGCACGAACACAACAAGAGAGACAAACTATTTACAATCATCCCGTGACTTAAAAACGCATTGGTGTGCGAACATTGAAAATAATGTTATAGACTATTTTTTATACTTATGTAGAGTTTCTAATGTAAATTTATTGTAGATTAGGTTAATGACTAAACGTTCAGACAAGGTAGAGCAAGACCAAACCAGAGTGCGCCCGCCCGCCTCAGGTGATTCCAGCCGCGCCACTGACGAAACCGTTGTTACTCGTAACAAACCCACTTCTGAAGCAACAAGCCCCCCCCCTAAACGTTACCCTAATAAAACGTCAGGCACCCGTGATCCAGCCTCTATCGAACCAGACGAGATAACTCATTCATCTGAAAAAGCAATTGGTAAAATTATCAAAGGGCGCTTTGTTATTACCCAGCATTTAGGCGATGGAGGCATGGGCAGCGTATACAAAGCGCGTGATATCATTCAAGAGCAGGCCCACGAAAAAAACCCATGGGTGGCAATTAAGTTACTCGATATGGTGGAGCTCAATAATCAAGATGCATTAATGTGGTTGCAACGGGAAACGAGTAAGGCTCGAAGCCTCGCGCATCCCAACGTTATTCGCGTTTACGATATCGATAAAGACGGTGATCAAGTCTATATGACAATGGAGTACTTGGAAGGTATTTCCCTCGAAACGTGGATTGAAAAACATTCTCCTGCCACCGTAGAAGCATGTGAGCCTATATGGAAAGCAGTGGCTGCTGCGGTAGATTTCTCTCATCAAATGGGTATTGTCCATTGCGATCTTAAACCTAGTAACGTGTTAATCAGTAACGAAGGCGAAATTAAGGTTATCGACTTTGGTATCGCCCGGGGGCATGCCGAGGGGCACCAGGATGTAACAGTGTTTAACCCCGGCGATTGGGGGGCGTTTACGCCAGGTTATGCCAGTTGTGAATTGATCACAGGGTTATCGCCCGAGCCAAAGGACGATATCTATTCGATGTCGGTGTTGATGTATAAAATGCTGACAGGTAGGAAACCGTTTGGCGATCAAGATGCAACCAAGGCCAAAATGCTAGGCTTACAGCCTCGGCCAATAAAAGGTGTATCGCCTGCCTTCTGGGAACAGCTAAAAAAAGGCTTAAGTTTTGAACGTAAATCCCGTCCCAACTCCGCCTTAGCGTTACTGCCCGACTCTCAACATAAAAAAATACCCACAAAGGCAATAGTGGCTATTTCTGTGATGGGCCTCGCTGCTGGGGTGGCCTACTTTACATTAGTGCCCGAGCGCGCTGCTACCCCTGAGGTAGAATCAGGCCATAGTTCCGCAGAGAGACCGCCTGTTAAAGCGTTGGCGCCTGAAGTGGCGGAAGAAATCGCCGTTATACTGGATATTGCCCAAGCACATTTTGAAATGGAGTTTTATGTCAGGCCCGCCGGCGCAAATGCGCGCGAAGCTTACATGCACGTACTGACCCTTGACCCTACCAATGAACAAGCGCTAGAGGGGCTAAATAAAGTCGCCGAACATTTTCTAACAAACGCTAAAGAATACATCGAAGCGCATGACTATGAGCGCGCCGGCGTTGCAATTGCCCAAGGATTGAAAACCGTCCCTGAACATAAGGCCCTGTTAGACCTACAGAAAAATCTGGAGACACTGTAGCACCTGGTTAAATCTGTCTATTTAATAGACACCCGGTGTGGCTGGACTATAATTTTATAAGTGCCCGCCACGCACCTATTAAATAAAAAATCATGACACCATATCGCTATATCAATGTTACCTGCCAACGGCTAAGACTGTTTTGGCTTTTTAGTGCCCTGTTATTCTCACTCGCAGCCTGTAGATCCACCCAGGATATGCGCGCGGAGCTCAATGAATCTACTTTAAGAGCCGTTGATGTTGATCAGTTAGAAGTGGTCGATTGCCAACTACCCGGCATGGTAAAAATGCTAGGTACCATGAAATATGTCACCCCCAGAAGGCCAGCCCGACTTACTGCGAATGAGTGCAGCATTCGCGGTGGTGAATACACGCTTAAAGACAGAGCTACGCTAGAATCTTCGTTAGAAGTTTGGTTACCCCCGGCCCTTGAAGGCGACGCGAAAGCGCAGAACTATGTGGGTCAGTTGTATGAAGCAGGAGTGAACAAAACACCCGATTATGAGCTAGCCGCGTTATGGTACAAACGCGCCGCTGAACAGAGCTTCAAAGAGGCACAAGTTAATCTTGGGTTTCTTTACGAAACTGGAAAAGGGGTGGCTCAAGACAAAAAGAAGGCGCTAAATTTATACCGGCAGGCAGCGGGGCTTAGTGACGACCAACTTGAATATGAGTCGGTGATAAATGAACGCGTATTAACGCAAGTCAATAAGTACCAACAACAGTTAAAAGATAATCAAAACCACAATGCGACATTGGAGGAAAAATTAAACGCGCTTTACACCAAACACAACGCGACGCTAAATGAAATGCGGCAACTGCAGGAAGAAAAACGCCTTGCTCACACAACAAATACGTCCACACGCTCTCCAGAGAATATAACGACTGTTAATGAACGCATAGCCCAGCTACAAAGGAGCAACCAGGCGCTATTGGCAAAAATTGACGAGCTTGGTGCAGAAAATAAATTGAGCAATGCCCAGCTACGCGGCGAGCGCGAAAGCTTAAATAGGCTGCTGAATGGGCAAAGCCAGAATTCCCACGCGCTTCAACAGCAATTGCAGCAAAAAGAACAGGAGTTGGCGGCGTTAACAATGCAAATGGACACGCTTAAATCAACTTTCGCCGCTGAAAAAGCAGCGTTGCAAAAGAACGCTTCCCAAATTACTGCCACTTCAGGCGACCAAATAAAACAACTTCAATCCCAACTGTTAGAAAAGAGTTTGGCTGTAAATAAAGTTCAGCACGAAAACGAAAAATATCAGAATCAGCACCAAGCTTATCAAGCCACCATCGCCCAGTTAGAACAAAACTTAGCCGCCGTAGCCTCCAAAGATGCCGGGGTCGCCGACATATACCAGATAAAAATCGAAGGATTAAACCAGGAATTGGCGCAAAATAAGCTTAAGCTGCAAAATACTGAACAACATGCAAAGGCCCTTGAAATAGAGCGAGAAAATTTAAGCCTAGAACTGCAACAAGAAGCCGCCAAATCTACTCAACAGCAGCAACAACTGGTTGCTTTACAATTAGAATTAGCCGATAACCAATTATTGCAAGAACAGACGCTCGCTACGGTTAATCAATTAGAAGCCGACAAAGCGCAAATACAAAATAAACTTGAACAAGTTACCGCAATGAATGCTGATTCGACCCAGGCGCTAGAGAACAAGGTGGCCGAATTAACCGCGCAATTAACCGAGAAAGACGACGCGATAACACGGTTTTCTGCGCAGCACGCCGAATTGGCTCAGGTAAATCAAAATCTAAAGCAAAAATTACGCAATGACGCGCAAGAAACATCGGGCTTAATTCAAGAACTTGCTGCGAAAACCATGGCATTAAGTCAGAAGCAACACGATATAATTCGGTTAGAGACCCAAATCGACCAGCTTTCGCGAGAGTATAAAAGCGTTAATTTGATCGCTAAAAACGCTCCTGAGAGTGCTAAACCCAAAATGCGCGCTATTTCGCTATCTCCTGAACAAAGCCAGTTGTATGCGTCGTTTGGCAAATTCCATGCACTCATTATTGGCAATGACAGTTATCAATATTTACCCAGCCTGAACACTACCGTAAGCGATGCACATCGCCTGGACAGAATATTAACCCAACAATACGGCTACGATACCACGGTGCTAATCAACGCTGATCGTCAGGCCATTCTCACCGCGCTGTACGAACTGAAAAAGTCCTTAAATAATGAAACCAACTTACTCATTTATTACGCCGGACACGGAGAGATAAGCGATTCTCGTGGGCATTGGCTTCCTGTAGATGCACGGCCTAACAGTCAAGTTAATTGGATCCCAACACAACAGGTAACCGACTTAGTCGCCCTCATTGAAGCCAGAAAGATCATTATTGTAGCCGATAGCTGCTACTCGGGTGTATTAACGCGTAGTTCAATTCTATCGTCCGGTATTCGCGGTGATATCAATGACGAAAAATACCAGCGCTGGTTAAAAGCCATGGCAAGGGGTAAATCCCGCACTGTATTGACCTCGGGCGGCTTGCAGCCTGTTTTAGACAGCGGCGGCGGCGAACACTCATTGTTTGCCAAATATTTTCTGCAAGCGTTGGAAGATAATCAGGGTATTATCGACGCTTATACTTTGTACAACCAAATTTTCATGGATGTAAAAGAAGGCGCACTGGTGATGGACGTCGATCAGTCACCTCAGTATGCACCGATTAAAAATGCCAACCATTACTCCGTTGATTATTTCTTTATTAACCGTCAATCTCTTTAAGTGAAGTGGCATACGAAAGTGCGATCGATAGTTCCGCTAGCCATACTTACTGCGGTAACTGCAATCATGCTGTGTTCATGCGCTGCCCCACATCAGACATTTAACCATACCGCGGAACAATTACACTTTATCCAAAGTTACCTTAAGACCAGGTTATTTAATCACATAGTATTCAGCAACCACAAAACATACAAAAATGAGGTGCACATTTACTTTGCGGGAGACGGCACCCCTTGGATACAGGGGAAAATACCCGCCGTGGATCCGACCCCCAGAGACTCAGTGGCACTGACCTTAATGAATCACGATAAGTCAGCCTCTGTGCTTATTGGCAGACCCTGCTACCACGGCTTTCACCAGATGCCAAAGTGTGAGCCCGTACATTGGACAAACGGACGGTATTCTCCACAGATTGTTGAAAGTATGCATCTGGCGCTAGCAGAGACCCTGAAAAGCTTTCCACATAACACATCAGTAGTGCTGATTGGTTATAGCGGCGGCGCGACGCTGGCGAGTTTGCTAGCGCAGTGGGATCAGCCCCAGAACAAGCTTAATATAAGTAAGATTATTAGTATTGCGGGAAATCAAGACATTGATGCCTGGTGTGATTATCATAATGTACCCAGGTTAGCTGCGTCGATGAATCCGGTGAAGCAGCCCGCTTTACCTAAGCATATTGCACAGATATTTATAGTGGGAGCCAACGATAAGGTGGTGTTACCTGAACATAGTATCGCGTATGCAGAACGGCAACCGAATACACGCGTTATTTGGGTTGAAGGCGGTGACCACGTGTGCTGTTGGCAGCGGACGTTGGAAGAGGTACTTTAGCAGACTTTAGCGCGTTATCTCGCCAGCTAGACAATCACTCGGCAGGTAGCCGATAAGTCGCAAGATAACTTGATCATTCGAACGCTTATAGACTAGGTTTAAACTTATAAGGCTATAATTCACGGAAGATGTATGAAAATTTCAATACAGTCCTCTCTTTTACGCCAGTTATTACTACTGCAATCATTACTCCTGTGCTCTCTGGCGTATGGTCAAACCAACGAGAAACCAAAAGACAAAGATTCCTCCTCTTCTGAATTGAGTGAAAGTATTAACCAATCTGCGGAAGAAGAAGAGCCTGAAATGCTTTTCTCAGATGAAGAAATTGAGACGGACTACTTTAGCCTTGAGCAAGAGCCAGTCAGCTCATTTGAGAACGAAGATATTGCTAAGACTGTTGAGGCCGGTCCTGTAGCAAGATCGGTAGACTTAAGCGAGGCAAGCTCACGTTATAAAAAACTTAAAATGGACTTAGGCGGTGATGATACCGACCCTAATCCTGAATGGTGTGCAGAAAAATGTAAGGAAGGTTCTGAAAGTTGTGATGAGCTAATTGTGCTTTTATGTAGCAGCATCAATACCGAAATCGAGTAATCCAGGTGCCAGACAACTGTAAATTTGAAAAAAAAGTATCGGGATGGGAAATTTCTGCTTTGGTGTTTTCCTTTCTGTTTTCCTTGTTCGCCGTTGTTATCTCATACTTAGCTTACACCGCTTCAAAAAATCACAATCAATTAAGCCTAAAGCCTCTCTTGGCGATTGAATTAGATTACCACCCCTCAAAAGATTTCTCTGGCTTAATTCTAAATAACCTCGGAAATGGGTTAGCCATAGTGGAATGTTACGATGTTAAAGTTGACGGAAAGTCTGTCCCTCATTATAAATACGGCGGCATGAAAACAGCTATCGCGCTTTTGGGCATCGACGAAAATTGGTTATCGTTCCGCCCACTGAGAAAAAACGACATCTATCAAGTTAATAGTAGTACCCCTTTTCTGGCAGTGGCATCAAGTGACTACCACCTGCAATTTACGAAACTGACAGAAAAACTCGACAGACTCGAAGTTTACTTGGCTTACAAATCGCTGTACAACAACAAGTCCACAGCAACCTACCCACCCAATTTACACACAAGCTTTGATGCAGTATGTGAAGCGCAAAGTAAGGTAAAAGTACTGTAACAAAACTTGCTATGCTGTGAATGTTAGTTTTGCTTGGTATTGTGATTTTTCATGGTCTTGAGGTGGGGATGGCTATTAAGTTTAGCGCCAAACACGAATAAATTATTGAGCGAGAGCATGGTCGGCAAATTTAACCCGTGCGCGAACATCTGAAATTGCAACTGGCAATGTTGCCGAACGAATTTCTCAGCCACGGAATACAACAGATACAAAAAAGCCGACGCGAAGTCGGCATTTTTGTATCTGGCGCACCCGATAGGATTCGAACCTATGACCTTTGCCTCCGGAGGGCAACGCTCTATCCAGCTGAGCTACGGGTGCGTATTGCGTAAAACGTGTTTCTGACCCGTCCATGGTGGGTCAGTCCTGCCGCAACGTCCTGTTGCGGCGTTGCGTGCCTTGAGGCGTGACGTTAAGTCACTCCTCATCGCCTAAAGGCGACCGGTACTCACCCAGCTGAGCTACGGGTGCGTATTGCGTAAAACGTGTTTCTGACCAACGTTTATTACTTGTTAAGGTCAAAGCGGACGTAATGATACTGATGCTTATCACTGGGTTCAACTTATTTTATTCACTACCTTTATTTAGTGATGAAATAAAATTAATCCCTTCTTTTTATAAGTATTTGCTTCTAAACAGTTGTAGGTGAATGATTAACCGTTATAAACTTGGGAGTTGATAAGAAATAAATTCAATTGCCTGGAGACAGATGTGAAATTGAAAACGTGGTTAGGTATTTTAACAGCAGTCGTTGCTGTATTCACCGTTCAGGCTCAGGACATGAGCGAAGAAGCAATTAAAGAGCGTATTAAGCCAGAGGGCTCTGTGTATATTGCAGGTGCTGAAGCCCAGACTGCTGCCGCGGGTGGCGGTGGAGCTAAATCTGGCGAAGATGTATACAACCAATCATGTATGGCGTGTCACGGGGCTGGCGTATTGGGCGCCCCTAAGTTGCATGTTGCCGCCGACTGGGAGCCTCGATTGGCTGAGCGCGGTTTAGATGGTATCTGGGAGAACGCGTTAAATGGCATAAATGCTATGCCGCCGCGCGGAACGTGCGCAACCTGTAGCGATGATGAAATCAAAGCGGCAATTGAATTCATGATTGAAGGAATTTAGCCAGATTTCAAAATATTAACGTCACTTACAACAGTGGCGTTTTTATCTGAAATCGGTTAGTTTAAACCCTAAATCTCTCACTCTTCATTTTATTGGCTAGCTGGATGTCATCTGAGTCAAAGCATGAGTTGTCTGAAGAGGAATTGAGGGAACTTATTCCTCAGCTCCAGCAACTTACCGACAAATATAAACGCGCTGAGCGAGTCCAAAAGGCGCTGTTTGACATATCTGAACTTGCTAGCTCGGTTAGCAATTTAAGCCGTCTATATCCTGCTATCCATGAAATTATCGGCGACTTTATGAATGCCGATAACTTTTTCGTTGCTTTTTACGAACGTGACGCCAATATCATCAACTTTGCTTACTTTGTCGACGAATATGACGAACAAACTATTCATCAGGTACCGGCCGACCAGTTAATGGATGGTATCACCGGCTACATTCTTCGTAGCGGTAGACATGTATTTCTCGACGATAAGAATACAGATGAATTTGAACGAGATACCAACGTTCGGCTTGTAGGCGCCCTGCCCCACCAATTTCTAGGCGTACCGCTCAAGCGGGGTACGCAGGTCATCGGTGCTATGGTGGTACAGACTTATGACAAGTCAGTCACTTACAATGACGAAGACTTGGAAGTACTGTTATTCGTTTCGCAACATATTGTTACCACCGTTGATCGCGTTAAAAGCCGTGAATTAACCGAGCGTACTATTCGCGAGCGTACCCGCCAGTTACGCAAAATTAATGATGATCTACAAGAAGAGATACTGGAGCGCCAAAAAGTAGAGTCGCTTCAGCAGGCACTTTTTGAAATATCTGAGTTAGCTGCCACCCTTGAGGGTGATATGGATGTTTTTTATGCCAGCCTACATGAAATACTTGCTCGTCTGATCAGTGCGCCAAACTGTTTTATCGCCATTTTAGATGAAACTAACAGCTTCCTGGATTTCCCGTATTTTAGTGACATTGTTAGCGAAAGCGCAGACCGTCGGCCGTTAGGTAAAGGGTTAACTGAATTCGTCTTACGTACAGGGCAAGCTGAGCTTATTAACCCGCCACGGGTGTTAGAGCTGGCCGAATCAGGTGAAATTGACGTATCGGTGGCGCAATCCATGCTGCAAAGTGCAAACTCATGGTTGGGTTCGCCCTTGGTTGTGGAGGGGGAAATCTCCGGTGTGATTGCCGTCCAAACTTATGGTAAACATGCTAAATACACCGCCAAAGATTTAGAACTATTACGTTTTGTATCGCATCATATTGCGGTGGCCATGGAGCGTAAGCGCAGTACCGAAGCGATTCAGCGTTACAACCAATTACTGGAAGACAGGGTTCAGGCGCGCACCGTTGAACTGGACCAGGCAAATCAGGTGTTGAAGCAGCAAATTGAAGAGCGAAAGGAAATTGAGCTTAAGCTTATTCACGATGCCCACCATGACGCCCTTACCGACCTGCCTAACCGCGCCATGTTCACCAGTCGCCTCGAGCTGGCCATTGCCAACAAACAGCGTTATTCCGAAAATCTATTTGCTGTGTTGTTTATTGATTTGGACCGCTTTAAAGTAATTAACGATACGCTTGGGCATCACGCTGGCGATGAGTTCCTTGTTGAAGTGGCGCGGCGTATCTCGTTATGCATTCGCGGGCACGACCTGCTTGCTCGATTAGGCGGCGATGAATTTGTCATTCTGCTGGATAATTTTGATGAAATTTCCGACGTCGAAGAAGTGGCGTCCAGAATAATAGAAGCGGTATCAGAGCCTTTCACCTTAGAAGGCAAAGAAATGTATTCCGGCGCCAGCATCGGCATTGCTCACCTTGAGCAATATTACCGTAGTGCTGACGAAGTGTTACGGGATGCCGATGCGGCTATGTATCAAGCCAAATCCCTTGGCCGTGGCCGCTTTGTGATGTTTGATAAGAGTATGCGCGAGCGTTTACTTGAAGAGTTAGAGCTGGAAAACGAATTTCGCAAAGCGTTACGAGATGGCGCGCTTGAATGCTTTATGCAGCCGGTTATTGACACCCGTGACGACCAGCCTATTTATCACGAGATGTATGTGCGTTGGAAACATCCAGAGCATGGCTCAGTGAGTCGCGATCAGTTCCGTCAGGTTGCTGAACAAAGTGGGCTAACTATGGATTTGGATATGTTTCAGTTAACTAAAGCCTGTGAGTTGCTAAATGCCTGGCGTGGCGATACTGACAGCCCCAAGCGTATTGCAGTAAATGTGTCCATCAATCACTTACTCCAGTCTACGCTTGTAAATAAAATTATTAACATGGTAGAAAATACTGGCGTGTCGCCTAGCGAACTGGTGTTTGAATTTAATGAAAACGATTTAAACCGTCGCTCACAATTTATTTTGCCCTCAATTAAGAAACTTAAGCGGGCAGGAATCACTCTGGTATTAGATAATTTTGGAAGTGGCTTGGCATCATTGAGCTACTTATTTGCTTATCCTTTCGATTACATCAAAATTGATCATCGTTTCGTTAAGTCGTTACCACGCTCTCAACGCAATCTGAAATTGATTCAATCTGTTATGCTCATATCGGAACACCTGAAATTTAAAGTGATTGCAGAAGGTGTGGACTCTTCATCACAACTTAGAGCATTGGCCGATATTGAGTGTCATTACGGACAGGGCAGAGTGTTAAGTGAGGCAAAGCCTTTGCCAATTAAGAAACTGGCCGGCTAAGCATTTATTTTTTAGCCAGCATATCGCGTAAATTGGCGATACTGGTTGCCCCTTTTTGCTGGCGTTCCTGAGCGCTGACTTTTTTCTTCTGATTTTCCCATTCCAAATCATCTGGTGGCAACTCGTACAGGAATCGGCTAGGCTCCGGGAAAATAACTTCGCCGAATTGTCGGCGTTCCTTGGCAAGAGAAAAAATTAATTCCCGTTGCGCCCGGGTAATACCCACATAAGCCAGCCGGCGCTCTTCTTCGACATTATCCTCATCAATACTGCTTTGGTGGGGTAACAAGCCCTCTTCCATACCCACCAAAAAGACAATGGGAAATTCCAGTCCTTTAGACGCATGTAAGGTCATCAGCTGCACTTGATCGGCGTCACCTTCGTCTTCACCACGCTCCATCATATCGCGCAAAATTAACCGGTTAACGACTTCTGGCAAGGTCATTGGCTGCTCAAGATCGTTCCCATCTAACATGCCCGTTATCCAGCCGAAGAGTGTACTGATATTGGCCATGCCCATTTCCGCAGCTTTAGGACTGGCGCTGTGTTCGTATAGCCATTCTTCATACCCCATGGACTTTATCATTACCCGTAAGGCTTCTTTCGTATCGCCGCGCGCTGCGTTATCGGACAGTTCCACCAGCCACCGCGCAAACCCCGCCACTGATTGATAGGCTTTGCCAGTCAGCACCCCGCTTAGACCACTGTGGGTGGCAGCAGCGAATATAGATACCCCAAGGCTATTCGCAAAATTACCTAATTTTTCCAAGGTCGCACGGCCGATACCGCGATTAGGTGTATTGATAATACGCAATAATGCATTGTCATCATCTTGATTAACCAGCAGACGCAGGTACGCCATAATATCCTTCACTTCCGCGCGTCCAAAAAAAGACATTCCCCCACTGATTTTGTAGGGAATACGGTTACTCATTAATAACTTTTCAAACAACCGGCTTTGGTGGTTTCCTCTATATAAGATTGCATAGTCTTTAAACCGAGTACGCTGCATGAACTTATGGGCCAGTAACTCTGCCACCACACGCTCGGCTTCATGCTCTTCATTCTTCGCTGTAATGACCCGTAAAGGCGCGCCGTAATCGAGCTCAGAGAATAAGGTTTTATCAAACAAATGAGGATTGTTTTGAATAAGGATATTGGCAGAATGGAGTATGCGCCCCGAAGAACGGTAGTTTTGCTGGAGCTTTATTACATTTAAACGGGGAAAATCTTGCTGCAACAAATTCAAATTTTGTGGCTTAGCGCCGCGCCATGAATAGATAGACTGGTCATCATCCCCAACCACTGTAAAGCGGGCTCGTTCCCCCACTAATAGTTTTACCAGTTCGTACTGACTGGTATTGGTGTCCTGATATTCGTCCACCAGCAAATAACGAATTTTTTGCTGCCACTTTTCTCGCACACTTAGGTTTTGGCGTAACAGTAACGTGGGCAATAAAATTAAATCATCAAAATCCAATGCGTTGTACGCTTTTAAATGATTCTGGTATTGTTGATATGCATGCGCAAAAAGTTTCTCACCGCTGCTGGCCGCCGTTGCATTCAGAGCCTCAGGTAAAAGCAAATCGTTTTTCCAGTTAGAAATACAACTTTGCAATAAACTGAGTTGGTCTTTGTCGCCATCTATCGTATCAGCGGTTAAATCATTTAATAGGGCGATTGAATCTTTATCATCAAATAACGAAAAGCCTGGCTTTAAGCCCAGCTCTTTTACGTGTGCTTTGATGATATTAAGCCCCATAGTGTGAAAAGTAGACACCTTTAGCCCACGCGCTTCTGGTTTGCCTAAGGTTCCCGCGACCCGTTCTTTCATTTCTCGGGCCGCTTTATTGGTAAAGGTGACAGCAGCAATATGGCGTGCCGGCATATCACACTCTCTTACCAGATAAGCTATTTTATTGGTGATGACTCGTGTTTTGCCGCTTCCTGCGCCAGCGAGAACCAGGCACGGCCCCGATACATAGGTAACAGCAGATTGCTGGGCGTCATTTAATTTCATGAAGTTGTCTTGTCACTTGTCACTTTTAACTTATTAGTTTTCCGATTAGAGAATACGATTCTCAATGGTGTTGGCGTACCTGCATGATTACATTCTACTAAACTTCGACGCAGGGGCCTTGCTCGCAAAAAATACCGCTCTTGCTGATAGCATAGAAACTTATTGTGATTGGTATTAGAATAGAATCAACGTTAACAAAGCGCATTATAAGGGAAAACCATGCTGGATCCGAAAAAACTCGAAGAGCTTGCGAAACAAATTGCTGGTGCCGTCCCTCCGGGCGTGCGCAATATGGCCGAAGAAGCAGAAGGAAAAATTAAACACATTCTTCAGTCTCAATTGTCAAAACTTGATTTAGTTACCCGCGAAGAATTTGATGTACAAAGCCAAGTACTTATTAGAACCCGTGAAAAACTCGAACTAATGGAAGCGCGACTAGCAGCGCTTGAACAAACCAAACTAGATAAATAAGTCGGTTTATACCATCAGCAAGTAGTGCATTAGTAACCCTACAGTAAAAACCATGCCTATTTGGTGATTATCTAAAAAGGCCTGGAAACAGGCCATTCTTTCACGTTTCACTATCTGCCTTTGTTGGATCGCGAATAACCCCACGCAACATAGAATGCTCAGATAAACAGGCCAAGTTAATTTCAGCATCTCTGCTATTACTGTTAATAACACAATTGTACCAAGCTGTAACCCGCCGATAATGTGTCGGTCGTATTTACCGAATAATATGGCACTGGATTTCACCCCTATTTTCACGTCATCGTTGCGGTCAACCATGGCGTACATTGTGTCATAGGCTATGGTCCAACACAGGTTAGCGACGAACAGAATCCCCCCCCAAAGCGGCACTTCCCCTAATACCGCCGCACAAGCCATGGGAATAGCCCACCCAAATGCCATACCTAAAACAGCTTGGGGCATGTGGGTGTAGCGTTTCATAAACGGATAACTGGCTGCAAGTAGCACCGCGGGAATAGAGAGCAAAATAGTTTGCCAGTTTAAAAATAACACCAAGATAAATGCAAAAAGAATTAGAACGCCGAATAACTGAAGCGCTTCGGTGGCAGTTACGCGTCCACTTACGATGGGACGTTGCGCAGTACGTTCGACGCTACCATCCACCTTCCTGTCAGCATAATCGTTAATTACGCATCCGGCAGACCGCATTACCACCACGCCGGCCACGAAAATTAATGTCAGGGCAAGAGGAGGCAGACCTTGTGCTGCAATGATAAGCGCCCACAGCGTAGGCCAAAGCAACAAATAAATACCCACCGGCTTATCCATACGCATAAGCTGCCAATAGGCGTCCATATTTTTCGTGGTTAACTCAACCTGCATTGCTGCTACCTGTCAGGTACACTGGAGCCTGAGCAAGAAACACTTCTGCTACCAGCATATCCACTTCATTACATGTAAACTTTGACCGCCTTCCCCATAATGTTGCGTTGGTTTGGTCGGGATTAAATCTCGCCATTTTATCGCTATTGATTTTACATAGCTGAAACTCACTTCGCGTAAATCTGTGATCATTGAATATAATTTTTCCTAAGGGCTGAGAACCAATTCCCGAGAGCTCGCCCTCTACCAGTTGGTGAGGGATTACCGAACGAGCAAAAACCCAGGGTTGATGATCGCCAAATAACACAACTTCTCTAATATACCAGCGAGTTGTATTGTCAGTAGTAAGCCACTCCTGCTCGCATTTATGCAGTATTTGTTCCTCTTGCCCCAGTTTCTGCAAAGAAAACTGACGACACATTGCTTGTAAGCGCTCAGTGAGCGAGCCCGTATCGAGCAACCAGTTTTTAAGGTAGGGATTGGGAATAGTCACCTTGTCGGCGTCTTCCCAATTCACATCTAACCCTACCGGAAAAGAAAGATTATCTAACAACACATTTTTCATCCTATTGAAGTGCGCAATATCTTACCATTTTGGTAAGTCAGAAAAACATAGCTAGTGATCTTAATGTGATGAGGGAAATGGAAAATAGACACTAGTGGTTGATCTTAAGAATTTGCTACACTATAAACCACTTCTTAGCATATCGTTTTTTAATATTGGTAAATTCATTTAATGGCTTTTTTTCGTTTTTTCACACCCGCTATCCTATTAATACTGTCTATAGTTACCGGCAGTGTACAAGCACAACAAAAAAATAATTTCGCTTACCTTGGTTTAGAGCCTGACATTGTTACAAATTATGTTGGTCAAACAGCGGTTCGTTTGGGTTATGTTCGCGTGACGGTTGAGTTAATGATTCACGATGTCGATCAATTGGAAACTGCTGAACACCATTTACCGTTGCTTCGCGCTACCGCGATCGAGGTGTTTGGTAGCCAACCGGAAGAAAAAGTAAAATCATTGACTGGCCGCGAAGATATTCGTCAAACGCTGCTAAAAGCAATGCAAAATCACATGAAAAAAGAAACCGGATCCGAAGTTGTCAGAGATGTGATTTTCACTAAATACCTTTATCAGAGCTAGATTTGGCTTTTGTAGTTGGCTTCCAGATTAAGCTTAGCAGCAACGCCAACATGCACCCTGTGATTAAACCCACGGTGTGTGCTGTGTTTGCCATTTCTACCCATAGTACGTCAGCATAACCAATCACCAACCACACCAGCATAAAGCCAACTATAGCTTTAGGGAGCATCATTCCCCAGGCAGGACGAAGCCAGCCTGCCCACCAGACAAAACCGAGCACGGCATAAACTATGCCAGAAAGGCCACCAAAATTGGGGCCGTCCATCAATAGCTGCGCGCCATTTGATATCGCGGCTGAGATAACAAAAATAACAATGAGCATGGATGTGCCCAGCTTACGTTCGATTTGCGCACCCAACATACTCCACCACAGCAAATTAAACATAATATGCAACATGCTAAAGTGGATAAGCGCGGGCGTGATGAGGCGCCACCACTCATTCGTATAAGTCAACACGTTTACAGACTGACTCATCAGCATTTCTGCAACCGGAGCGAAAAGCCCAAAAATTGAAAGTAAATAGACAACTAAGCAGGTAAACAGGATTAGTGCTGTGAAAGGCACCTCCTGGATGTATGTTTTAATATGGGAAAAGCTAAATCCAGATTTTGTATCCAGCTCCACTCCTGCGCCTTGCTGCCAGGCAATATCCTGATAAGAAGGGTGTTCGGGGTCTTTGACGAAATCCAGGCAATGTTGACGGAAGGTTTTAAGATCGGTGCCTTCGGGTACCGACAACATAAACTCACCATTCGGCTCTAAATTTACGCTTACTTCAAACCCTTCTGAAGCAAGGTAGTTGGCGAGTAAACGGGCGTATGGCTCGTGTTTGAATGCTATGACAGGTATGGACACAAACTACTCTGAAGTCACCGGTTGATGTTGTCGCCATGCTTCAAAGCCTCCGTCCATGCTGTACACTTCAGAGAAACCTTGCGCGGCAATGGTACGTGCTGCTTGTTGACTACTAATGCCGTGATAGCACACGACCACTATAGGCGTCTTTTTCGGTGTTGAAGAAAGAAACGCAGCAAAGTTATCATTCGACAAATGTGTGGCATTGGGCATATGACTAAGCGCAAACGACTGCGGGTCACGAATGTCCACGACAGTGAAATCTGCGCTACGCATAGCCACATCATCGATTGAAATATGATGAAATGTATTCACATTAATCCCAGTTAAGAATTACTTTGCCAGACTCACCTGAGCCCATGGTATCGAACCCTTTCTGAAAATCATCAATACCAAATTGATGGGTGATGATAGGGTTCAGGTCGAGGCCGCCCTGAATCAGGCTTGCCATTTTATACCAGGTTTCAAACATTTCGCGACCATATATGCCTTTTATCACCAACCCTTTGAAAATTACTTTGTTCCAGTCTACAGCCATATCAGATGGCGGAATACCTAACATGGCAATTTTTCCACCGTGGTTCATTTTATCTAACATGTCGCTAAAAGCAGAAGGTACACCTGACATTTCTAGGCCAACATCGAAACCTTCTGTCATGCCCAGCTCTTTTACAACATCAGCTAGCTTAGTGTTACTGACATTAACAGCACGGGTCGCCCCCATCTTTTCAGCTAGCTTAAGGCGATAAGGATTGATATCGGTAATAACGACATGGCGGGCACCTACGTGTCTGGCTACAGCCGCTGCCATAATACCGATGGGCCCAGCGCCCGTGATCAATACATCTTCGCCAACTAAATCAAATGACAGTGCCGTATGTACCGCATTGCCGAAGGGGTCGAAGATTGAGGCAAGTTCATCACTGATATTATCTGGGATCTTAAATGCGTTGAAGGCAGGTATCGCTAAATATTCTGCAAACGCACCAGCGCGGTTTACACCTACGCCTTGGGTATTACGGCACAAATGGCGACGGCCTGCACGGCAATTCCGGCAATGTCCGCAGGTAATGTGGCCTTCACCCGATACACGATCACCGACTTTAAAACCAGTGACTTCCTGCCCCATATCTACTACTTCACCTACGTATTCGTGACCCACCACCATAGGCACCGGAATGGTGTTTTGCGACCACTCATCCCAGTTGTAGATATGCATATCCGTGCCACAAATAGCGGTTTTGCGAATTTTAATAAGCAGGTCATTATGACCCACTTGTGGTTTTGGCGAGTCTTTTAGCCAAATACCCGGTTCTTTATGTAACTTCACCAATGACTTCATTTAATCACTCCCAGCTCTTTACCTACTTCGATAAAGGCATCCACAGCTTTATCCACATGTTCAATGCTATGGCCTGCGGACATTTGAGTACGTATTCGTGCCTGCCCTTTGGGCACTACAGGGTAGGAGAAGCCCACTACATATATACCTTTGGCTAACATTTTGTCGGCCATTTCGCTGGCAAGCTTTGCGTCACCTAACATGACAGGAATAATGGCATGATCTTTACCTGCCAAGGTAAACCCAGCTTCTTCCATACGCTTGCGGAAATGAGCCGCGTTTTTCCATAACTGACTGCGTAACTCGGTGCCGTTAGCCATCATGTCAAAAACTTTTAGTGAAGCAGAAACAATTGGCGGTGCTACTGAGTTAGAAAATAAGTATGGACGTGAACGTTGACGCAACCATTCCACAATTTCTTTTTTACCTGAGGTGTAACCGCCAGAAGCGCCCCCTAGTGCTTTACCTAGGGTACCGGTAATAATATCCACACGGCCTAGCACATCGCAATATTCGTGACTGCCTTTACCCTTATCACCTAAAAAGCCTGTTGCATGACAATCGTCCACCATCACTAACGCATCGTATTTGTCTGCTAGGTCACAGATACTTTTTAGGTCGGCAATTACGCCGTCCATTGAAAATACACCATCGGTGGCGATTACTTTAAAGCGCGCCCCATCAGCGTCAGCCTGCTTAAGCTGATCCTCTAATGAGGTCATGTCATTGTTGCTATAGCGGTAGCGCTTGGCTTTACACAAACGCACACCATCAATGATGCTGGCGTGGTTTAACGCATCTGAAATGATGGCGTCTTCTGGCCCCAATAGGGTTTCAAACAAACCGCCGTTAGCGTCAAAGCAAGAGGGATATAAAATAGTATCTTCAGTTTCTAAAAACTGACTGATTTTTTGTTCTAATTCTTTGTGAATGTCTTGTGTACCGCAGATGAACCTGACAGAAGCCATCCCGAACCCGTGGCTTTCAAGGCCGTCTTTAGCTGCTGCAATTAAGTCGGGATGATTCGCCAAACCAAGGTAGTTATTCGCACAAAAATTAATGACATTATCGCCATCGGATACCTGAATGTCAGCTTGTTGCTGACTGGTGATAATGCGTTCTTTTTTATAAAGCCCTTCTTCTTTGACGTTATCAATTTCCGTCTGTAGATGAGCAATAAATGCCTCGGACATGGGAGTCTCCGTTTAGCTAAAAGTGCATAGTGTAAAGAAACGCAGCGTGAGCGTACACTCTTTGTCGCTTAGAACATCACGATTAAGGTGGAAAGAATGTAAATTTTTTCGCACAACCCTAAGCGTTTGCCTTAAATCTGGGTTTCATGAGTGTCGGTGAATACGGGTAAGGGGCGTGTCCAGATTTTATTATCTACATTTTCCTTTAACTGATTCCATATATTCGCTTCGGGTATGGGCTTGCCGATTAAGTATCCCTGTCCTTCATGACAATCAAATTGACATAATAATTCATATTGACCCGCATTTTCGATCCCTTCTGCAATAACAGTAAGTCCCATGTTGCTGACCATTGAGATAATCGAAAAGATAATGTTGCGGTCATCTTTATGTTCGAGCATTCCAGCTACAAATGAACGGTCGATTTTCACATAATCGGTGGGCAACGCTTTCAGATAACTTAATGAAGAATAACCCGTACCAAAATCATCGATAGCAATTTTGCAACCCATGTCACGTATTGACTTCATAATCCCGGTTGCACGTTCAATATCTCTGACCAGAGCCGTTTCAGTTAACTCGAGGCAAATACACGCCGGATCCACCTTGTTTAACAATATTTGCTGTTGTAAATAAAGCGGCAATGAGGGATCGATGAATTGTGCCGATGACACATTAATAGCGAATTTTATATCTTGAAAACCGTTCCCGTTAAGCTCACTTAGTAACCGAGTGCCGTGCGCAATTACCCAGTAGTCCAGTTCCAACATGAAGGCGGTATTTTCTAGAAGAGGTATAAACTCACCTGGCATGATCAGGCCTTTGGCAGGATGGTGCCAGCGGATTAACGCCTCGAAGCCAACCAGCTTCCGAGTTTTTAGGTCCAGTTGAGGCTGTAACGCTAAGCTAAACTGGTCTTCACGAAGTGCAATACGTGCTTCAGATTCCATTTCTACCTTACGCATAACACGCAGGTTCATGCTAGTGTCATACAGTCTGAAGGATGCTCCCTGCTCGCTTTTGGCTTCGTACATTGCTATGTCAGCGTGACGTAACAGATCAACAGAGGTGGTCTGCGCTTGTTTAGTGATAGCAATACCAATACTGATAGTGATGTAGAATTGCAAAGCGTCCACGTGCAGAGGTTCAGAAAAAACGTGTAGCAGTTTTTCTACAATGACTTTCACCTGGTCGCGGTCGTTCAAATTTTCCAACAAAATGACAAATTCATCGCCACCGAACCGCGAAACAATATCGCTTTTTCTAATGGGCCCTTCAATACGCTTAGCTGCCGCTTTAAGTAAGCGGTCACCAACATCATGGCCATAGCTGTCATTTACCTTTTTAAAATCGTCCAGATCGACGAACATGATTGCCACCCAACTGCCATCTCTCGCCGAGCTTGCCAATTGCTGTTCAATCTGGAAGGTCAACATATTGCGGTTAGGTAGACCGGTTAAAGGGTCAAACATTGCCATACGTTCTAACTGCGCTGTATTTAGCGCCATTTTGCTATCGATTTCTTCTAGTTGTGTAGCTAAATCACGGGTAACCTTTTCTAACACATCGAGTTCATCGGGGAAACGGTTTTGCTGCCACATGTTGGCCTTTTCGCTTTGTAGATAGAAGTCTTGATAACGGTGCTGAGCAAGCAAGGGCAAACGATGACTTAGATCTAATAATTTTTGGCGATAGTTGTTGAAGAAAAAATACATTAACGCAAAGAAAAGGATGAAAATCACCACGGCCCACCCTATCACTGCTCGCTGATATTCCCGGTTGGTTTGCATGGCGCTGGAAACATCTTTAACAAACAATACATAGTGTCCGTTCTCAGCAAACTCGTTTAAAGGCACCGCATTCACGAGATAATCATTCTCGTTTATTTCTAGCATCACCCCTTTTGAAACCAGTTCATGCACATCTGTCTGCGCGGGTAACACTTCCAGAACCCGGGTTAACAGCATTTTATTTATCGACGAGGTGGGCCCGATCACCTGTAATAAAGGATTGGCCGATTGTCTATTGATGTGTTTAATAATCCCGTGCGCATCTAGGCTACCGGACTCATTTAACAATGCCAGCAGCCAGGTCATTTTGCTGGACAAAATGAACACGCCGACATCCTCCTGCGCAGTCATAATTGGCACTAATACGTAGGATTGGCACCGTTCAACGCACTCAGTTAATAATATTGGTTCAAGTCGTTGTTTTACCTGTTGCATTTTTTGAGTAACAACTGCAGGTAATTTGCCGCCATGTCCGTACACGAGTTTGTTATTAGCATTGTATAACCAGGCATTATCGACATGCATCGTCATATTGAGAGGATCGCGAGCGGTATCGATCATTTGGGTTAGTTGCTTCACATCCGCACTTTCACTATCTGCTAGTGCGGATACGCTTTCCACCCACAATAATACATTCTGCATAAACAAGCGCTTATACAACGCAAACTTTTGTGCGTTAAGCCGTTGTTGTTCAAACTGTTGTTGCGAAAGTGACGAATTTGACTGAACAATCAGTATCGAACTTATAACCAACGTGGTAGTGAAAATCATGGCAAGCATGATGATCATCATTTTCGTTGTTAACGATAAAGAAAAACGCATCTAAAACCAGTACATTAGTTGTATAGACCACATTTGCCAATGCTTTTTGGTTGAACTAATTACGGTTGGATCAATCACTCCATTGATGCGACCTGCCCCTTCCACCCAATGGTGCTCGCCCTGCAAACGCCAATTATTAGCAATATCCCATCGAAGTCCCACGGCAACCGTGTTCATATAGCCAAAGTACGCTGGTACCAACCCGTCAGTTTGTTGGTTTAGCTTAATTCCGTCGGGGTCGTCTCTGTTGACATCATACGTATCAAACCGTACCAATGAGCTGACGGCAGGTGAAAGTAGATATCTGGCTTGTACATACCCTCCCTCACCGATCAAATACTGTCTGAAAGTGGGGGAAATTGCGCCGCGGTTATCGCGTCTTTCTTGTAATAATTCCGCGCTAAGTTCCCATTTTTCACTAAAATATTGCAATGACAATACGTATCTCTCTACATCGGTGCTGCCATCGATGAAGTTGTCGCTGGGCGAAGCTTCATATACAAAGTCAGAGGCGAGATAACTCGCCCCGAGCCTCCAATTTAACGAAGCCGGCTGCCAATAAATACTGGCTTGATGAACAAAATCCTGCTTTGAGTCTCCCTTGGCCATAGGCCCAAGGAAAGCCTGAGTTTGTTCTTTGCTTACTGATGAGCGCCCCAAACTCCAGTTAAGTTGCCACTGTCCAAGATTCGTTTGATGTTCGGATTGTAATAGCACGCCGTCACTACCCAGCGCGATATCACGAAAACTGTCAAAGTATACCGATTGTGGCAGGATGGCTGTTTCCCGCGTATGCGGCACATCTCGGGTGGCCGAATAAAGCCAATGGTGGTTTTTGTATCTCCCCAAATGTAAGTGGGTGGATATCAGTTCATTTTCAATCAATGTCCAGTCTAAGAACAGGTAATCCAGACGATTTCCCTGTTCATAGCGATTGCCTCCATCCAGGTACACCAGCTGCCCCACCAGCGCAAGTGACGAATTAAACTGATAACGTCCATTTATGCCCATTTCAGTCAATTCTGATGTCACCGCGTCATTGTCCGTGATGAAATGGCTCCCGCTTGATTGCGTAATACCTTGTGCGATGTAGCCATGCCAACTCATTTGCTGGGCAGTAGCCACAGGCATTAGCAGCAATATCAATACAGAAGTTATAATCTTTTTCATTGTGCTTCTTCCCTGGCCTTGTCGCTTAGTTGCTCTACAAACCCATCTTCGGCGTAACCAATAGCCCCCGGAGTAGAAAGCACCGCTTCAATCATCGCGGCTTGGGATTTCTTTATAAGTGGGGGGTCGCCCTGGCCTGAATACGTGATTTGGTGCCACAACCGTTCTAATTGATAGGGAAACATATTTAAATTTTGCTTGCAGAATTGCTTATGAAGCATGGAGCTTGGCTCTAACACGAATACGGTTATTTTACTGCCATCATCCCAAAATTGTTTACGGGCGCTAAAAATTTGTCTGATTTCTGATTGAGAGAATGAAACCTGATTAACTGACTCATTAGTAACAATAGTCAAAGTCTGCCCGTAAGCGTGTGGCATAAACATAAAGCACCAAATAATAAGTATATTTAGTACATAAATACTCGTTCGAATGTTAACGGTTAGCAGGCGATCCATTTGAGCCACTAAAAGCGCTCCCTTTCAACGCAATTCGCATATTAAGCGATATTTTATTATTGTAGATAAGAAGCGCTAATATGTAGCTAATCTTCAGAAATTTAATGGAAATTAAAGCTGAATTTAATGTTCTAGCAGTCGAGCAAGTTGATCAATTACAGCTTGTTCACTTATTTTTTCCATCAAGTGCTCTCCTTTAGCGCGTATACCCCAAGGTAATGTTTCCCAGTTTTTTCCATATTGACGACGCACACACTCATCGTATACCGATACAACGCGTCCTAAATCGTTGTATGGCCCAGTTCGCCGTGGATTAGAATGCGCATACAATCCAACAACCGGGGTGCCGACCGTGGTAGCCATATGAGCTGGACCAGTATCCGGCGCAATGACAAGTCGTGCGTGCTTGATCAACGCCTGAAGCTGATGAAGCGACGTTTCTCCCACATAATTTCTCGCTACCGAATCGGTATGAGAAAGTATGGCTTCAGCCGTCTGTTTGTCCAGCTTTCCGGGGCCGCCGCATAGTACTACTGGCATAGACTTTGAAAACAGATGCTCAACTATACGTGCGTATCGCTCAGGCAACCAACTACGCTCTTGTTTGCTGGCGGCAGGGCTAATTATGACAAATTGACCTAACTCTTTTGCTTGCGCGGCGGCCCATTTTTTAGCCTCATGATCGAGGGGAATATGCCACTGGGGAGCAGCATCTTTTGGCACGCCCAGGGCATCCGCAAAGCCCATAAACCCGTCCAATACATGGGCATGTTTGCGCGCACTAATGCGTTGATTGGTGAATAACCAGTGAAGTTCTTTACTACGGTGCCAGTCAAAACCAATGCGTCTTTTCGCTTTAATTGCGGTGGAGACTAAGTTTGCACGAAGCGCAACCTGCATCACTAAAAGCGCATCGAAGACCGTATCGGCCAGCATTGCTTTCAATCTTTTAACGCCTTCTTTCCCTTCCTTTTTGTCATACACAACAAACCGGATATTAGGCATCAATCGCACCAACTGGTATTCAATTTTACCAATTACCCAGGTAATTTCGGTGTCGGGCCAATGCCGCTGAATACGATTAACCATAGCAGCAGCGTGACAGACATCACCTATTGCAGACAGGCGCATTAAACAAATTTTTTTCACAAACCCCTTCCTTATAAGGCTGAAATATATGGATAATTGATTACAATGGATAATTTACCATATCAGTGGTGCGAAATGACGATTAAACAGCAACAAATCGGTCGCAGACAATTCGTGTTGTTCGATGAGACGATAATGCCTCGTCCCGAAAAAGCTTTTTTCGATGTTAAGCATTGGCAGCGTCAAAACAAGATAGTGGGACGGGCAAAAGGGCGTGGTACCACGGTATTCATAAAATCTTTAAACGATGTTTGGGTTTTACGCCACTTTCGTCGAGGTGGTATGATTGGAAAAGTGCTGGAAGATCAATATTTTTATACTGGCTTATCTCGTACAAGAGCATTTACCGAGTTCAACTTACTGACATCAATGAAGGCAATGAATTTGCCTGTGCCCACGCCTATCGCAGCTTACGTTTCAAGACGGGGCTTTCTCTACCGCGCAGATTTATTGACCCGACTAATTCCCCACAGTGAAGACCTACATAGTATTTTATGTCGTCGGGATCTCGCTGAACACGAGTGGCATCATATAGGTGAAACGATAGCGCGCTTTCATACTGCGCAAATCTATCATCATGATCTAAATGTGCGGAACATCATGCTCAATGACCAGTCGCAAGCATGGCTGATTGATTTCGACCGTTGCTATAAACGCGCAGGAAATGGCTGGAAACAAGACAATTTAGCCCGTTTGCGGCGCTCTTTGGTTAAAGAACGCGGCAAACATACTACTTTTAAGTGGACGGAAGCAGATTGGCAAAGCTTAATGATGGGGTATCGTCAATACCAAACGTAACGAAGATCCAGGAATACCGAGGTGTCCGTTGCGTGTTTTTCACCTAGATCGCGGTCCTGATATTCTGCCCCTATTCTGACCAAAAAGTTTCCATAGGGCTGTTGATAATAACCGCTAACGAGCTTTAACTCTTCGCTTGCAGAGTCGGTTAAAACGGGCGACGGTCTACCTTTGTCGGAATTTAACTCGATCTGCGACATTTTTAGCATTGCTGAACGCCCTTGCATCCCCCGCCACTGAATGCCCAATGTTGTTTGTTTTGCATCTGAGTCGTACGTGCTACCCACAGCTCGGTTGTAATGCCGGTAACCACTCTGATAAATGCTATGCTCGTAGTAACAATTTGTGGCTGTATTACCGTCTCCCACACAGGCTATATTTGTGTCACTGTTTTCTAAATAGAGCTTAAATGAGCCAACATAGGTGCTAATACCTAAAAGATTGGCGTTATCCGTGACTTTGTAGTCTTTCGCGTCCTCCCCAATCCGTTGTCCATATAGGGTAATGGGTTGTTCGAGCAGCTTGAATGAATAGGCCAGATCGAACCCCGCTATATGATTACCCGTTGTGGTATTTAGCTCTTTATCACACGTCTCTAATTCATCTATACACTGGGTTTGGAAGGTAAGTACATCGACTAAATCTCCTATCGAGTTGGGTTGCCCAGCGCCGCCCCACATGGCCACCCAGGACATTCCGAATGTTAAGCCCTTGAAAGGGGCTGCGGTAAACCTAGCGCGCCATAGTTTGGCACCCTCGATTTCACGTACATCCTGAAATTTACCTATTTCGGCGCTGGCATACCAGGCTCCTAGCCAGCTTAACCAAGGCGATTCAGATGCCACTGCGCTACTTTTAAATAATCCTACGGTTGGGATGGGTCTTGCGTTGGTCGATAGAATCAAACTGCTGTCGTTTGCTGGCCCCCAAAATTGGTCAGTGGCTCCTGCTTTAACGATCCATTCCCCCAAATGCATAGCCACATAGGAGTTATCCAAATTGGTATTTTCATCATCAATCATATTCGCACTAAGCTTTGCGGACCATCTGCCGGTGACAACTTCTGCTTGATGACTAAGTTGCACTTCTTGTCCATAGGACCCATGTACGGAGTCAAATCTAACGGGGTCTGAAGCTACACGGGCTGAAGTGATCTGGCGAAGGACATCTTGCTGTCGATACTTTAGATAATGCTGGAGCCTTCGCGCTGCACGTTTGGCAGGCTCAGGTAGTGCATGCGTATCAAGTGAGCGCAATTGGCTATCTATACCCCGCCAGGGGACAGGGTAGCTAATGGCTACTGCATCTATAACCTGAAACTCCACTAACGTTCGCAGATCTTGATGTAATGACTCGTCGTTGGTACCAATCCATGGCGATGCCAGACTCATCGGTGTCGCCATTAATAATAGGCTAAGTAAACTCGATAAACGCACATTAATCCTTTTCATTAAAGAGTACTGCGGTATGGTAGCGCAAGACATGCGAGACGCAAAGCATAAACAGGATTGCATCAGCCGCCAATTCTGGTTAAGGTGCTCAAAAATTTTATTGGAACCTGAATATGCATACCCGTGCGATATATCCTGGAACATTTGATCCCATCACCAATGGTCACGCCGATTTAATCGAGCGGGCGTCGCAAATGTTTTCCCACGTTATCGTTGGCATTGCTTCAAATCCTAATAAAAAGCCTTTGTTTACGCTTGATGAGCGGGTGGAACTGATCAAAGCCGTGACTTCTTCATTACCCAATGCAGAGGTGAAAGGCTTCACTGGCTTATTGGCCGATTTTGCCGATCAACAAAATGCGACTATTCTGATCCGCGGGCTACGTGCGGTGTCAGATTTTGAATATGAATTTCAACTAGCCAATATGAATCGTCGCCTCAATCCAAAACTGGAAAGCGTATTTTTAACGCCTGCTGAGGAAAACTCTTTTATCTCATCGACGTTGGTAAAAGAAGTTGCTCAACATCGCGGCAAGGTTACTGATTTTTGTCACCCTGAAGTAGAGAAAGCATTGATTGAGCGGTTTAAGCGGTAACCAGGGATTTACTTAACGTTGGCAACGTGGACAAAAAAAGGTATTGCGTTGTCCAATTACCACACTGTTTATAGTCCCTTCACATTGTTCGCATGCTTTTCCTGCACGCCCATATACTCTAAGGTGCTGCCTGAAGTAACCAGGACTCCCATCACTTTGAATAAAATCTTTTAAGGTAGTGCCGCCTTGCTGAATAGCACTCGCCAGCACATCTTTAATCTCTTTCGTTAGTTTTTGGTAGCGTTGAAAAGAAATCCTTCCCGCAGCACGGCGAGGGTCGATGTTGGCCATAAATAAGGCCTCGTTCGCATAGATATTCCCTACCCCTACTACTACGTCATTATCCATAATAAAGCTTTTTACTGGTGTTTTACGGCCTCTAGAGAGCGTATACAGGTGCTGTGCAGTGAACGCTTCGGTTAGTGGCTCAGGGCCTAGATTTTGTAGTTGGGGAAGCACTTCACCCTGTGGTTGCCATAAACAGGCTCCAAAACGCCTGGCATCGTTAAATCGCAGACATTTTCCACTACTTAAAACAATATCAAGATGGTCATGTTTTATCGGTTCCAACGTGGCCGGCACGACGCGTAATTTCCCCGACATGCCCAAATGCAACACAATTTGGGCAATACCGATATCAATTAGCAAATACTTTGCTCGTCGGTGTACGGCTTTAATCGTATATCCTTCTGCCAGTTTAAGCTCATCTGGTATTGGCCAGCGAAGTTTAGGTTGTCGAACAACGACCGAGGAAATGGTTTGCCCAACCAGATGCGGTGAGATGCCTAAGCGACTGACTTCTACTTCTGGTAGTTCTGGCATTAGCTTTCCTGATGAATAAGTGCTGGCAACCAAGGGATTAGGGTAGTCAATTCAGACTGTTTCAATTGATACCAGTCATTTTGATAACGAACAAAAGTATTCCCTTCACTTTGGTAAAAGGCAAACACCAGCCCGTCAGTTTTGCCCGCCAACCAAACCACGGCAATGATAGGGGCAGATTCTGAAAAATCTTCAGTTGATGAGGTTACTGGTTCAAGTACTGCGGTCTGCCAGCTTGTGATTTGCTGTTGAGGGCTCACTTCGACTGTTTCAGCAGTGGTTACTTGTCGCCATTGCTGACCATTTCGTTCCACGCGGCCCGCGTCCGTTTCGATTTTTAATATATAGGCATCATTGGGTAACAGCCTGCGCTCGCTAGGCTGGGATGCTTTGGGTAACAATGTATCCAAATTGAACAACGCAATCATGATCAGCATCGCAAAAATAACGATGTTGTTCATAGCCTTAGAGGATAGTCGGGCCAAAAGTATTCCTTGTATGCGTCCGCGCTGGGGAGCCATAGAAAATGTAAGGAAAGCTAGTATAGCAAGAGGGAGGGAAAAATTAACACTATAAAACGCACAAAAAACCCGGCGTCAACCGGGTTTTCGTGGAGACAAAAGCAAGTGTAATTACTTGATTTTTGCCTCTTTAAACATAACGTGCTTACGTACAACAGGATCGAATTTTTTAATTTCCATCTTGCCAGGCATGTTACGCTTGTTTTTGTCAGTGGTATAGAAGAAACCCGTACCAGCAGAAGACACTAATTTAATTTTATCACGCATGGTACGCTTCCTTAGATTTTCTCACCACGGGCACGGATGTCAGTTAATACTGAATCAATACCTTTCTTATCGATAATACGCATACCTTTAGCAGATAAACGTAATTTTACGAAACGGTTTTCACTCTCAACCCAAAAACGGTGAGACTGAAGGTTAGGCAAAAAGCGACGACGGGTCGCGTTTCTTGCGTGTGAGCGGTTATTACCTACCGCTGGACGCTTACCTGTTACTTGACATACTCTTGACATTGTATTTGTCTCCAGAACAACGATAACTGTCGCGCCAATCGAGCCCTTCAATCTTTGCGTCCGGGTCAGTTGACGTTTAACTATAAATAAGAGGGCGCATTTTATACAGCAATTCGCAGCTTAATTCAAATAAATTTCGCAAAAAATACGATCCGGGATCCGGGCCAGGATCGATTAATTCGCGCTTCCCTTATCTTTAATATTTCAATCTTGTTCAAATTTATCTACATAATAAAGACCTGGCGTTAAAATGTAGACCTTTTATTACTCTGGCGATTTTTTGTTAGTAATCGCAATCAGTCTGGCTCTAACATGTTTGCTATTTTTAACTATAAATTCAAGCTGTTGCCTTACTTTGAGCCAGGTACTTTTCCGCGTTTTACTTCGTTGCCCTACTCTATCAATTTCGCTCGAAGACTCCTGCCTAAACCTGACTGGGTAAGGTTGAAGACCAAATATTCTCAGGTCTTTTTCCCACCAATATTGTAAGTCAATGTCGATAGGGCGACAGATCTTCTCGCTGGCGGTTAAAAGTTTTCTCGCGCCCGCCAAACTTACTGCTTGAGCGCAGGTGCGGGCGGGCACTTTGTCATAAATTACCCGGGAAAAAGGTTCTACTACTTCTGAATGAACGACTTTGCGCCTGCGCGAGTGTTCAGCCAATTTAATGTAATCCCAGTCCTGATTCATTGCCGTTAACGTGTCTGAGACGCAAACTAAATCGCCGGTTATTTCAATATCATCTTCGAAAATAATTGCGGCAGGGATATTTTCGTCGATCATCTTTTGCCACACTTTGCGATGGCTCAAATAACAACAGATTTCACCCGCGTTCAGCTGTTTGTAATATTTAAGAGGATTACTGGCCGAATAGAATTGCTGAAGTACCTTCTGGTCGATTTTAGCGCCATCAATTGCACTAATCCGTTCGAATTCTATAGCTTGGTTAGAAAACTGTGTTGCCATCTGCGATAACCGTTCTTTCGAACGATCTAAATTGATAACAAAACAGGGGATAGTTGCAGGCACTTAGTCGATTTCCATTTTACTTAAATTTACATATTGCTGGGCTATTTGCCGGTGATCCAGATGATGTAAAAAATCTGGTGCAATTTTTCTAGGGTGATTTAATACGCTTTTTAACTTCTCTGCAAGTGCGTCAGCATCCCCCACTGGTACTAGCAAATCACTTAAGCTCCCGGTAAGCAATTCACTTGGCCCGTATGGACAATCAGTTGATACTACAGGTGTCTGACAAATTAATGCTTCTGCCAGCACCATTGAGAGGCCTTCGAAGTCCGAACTTAGTACCAAGCACTTGGCTTGTTTAACCCACGGATAAGGATTTTGCTGAAAACCAGGAATGATGATCCGCTCGGCCACCCCCATCTTCTCTGCCAGTCTTTGTATGCCCTGCTGATTTGCTCCCAGGCAAACGAGTTTAATTTCATCAGGCAGATGGTCTAATGCAGAGAACAACACATCATGACGCTTCTGCTTGGCAAAACGCCCGATATGAATAATATAAGGGCTTTCGGGGATAGCTGCATTCGTTTGCGCCGCTAACCGGCGAATTTTTAGGATATTGAAAGGGTTATAAATACGGGTCACGTGTTTAGGTGTAAACAAACTTAAGCTTTGTACTTCGTCTTTAAGGCCATCAGAAACGGTTATGAGTTTTTTGTCATCCAAAGCAGAAAATAATCTTTTTTGCCTTAACCACTTTAGAGGCCCCATTTTTTTTGATCGTTCTAACGTTTGCTTTACCGCATTATGGACAACGTAATAAACGTTTGGCAGGTTACAGGCACTAACGACGTAGTGGCTATAATCAAGATTTGAGAAAATTACATTAATCTTTCCGAACCTATCTTCGATCTCAGCGAAGATAGTGAGTAATTTTTGCGCGTGCCTTTTTCTGGCCCATGAACGATGAAGGGCTTTTTTGCGTTCTTCATAAAGGAAATAAACAGCAAGATCGTTGGGAACGTCATACGTCGTATTTTTGGTAAGACTAAGCAGAATAGCATTATGCCCAATTTCGTTAATTGCCCGAGCCAATTCTATAACCACTTTCTCTGCACCACCCCCGGCCAGTGAATCCACCACCAGCACAAGGTTTAGCTTATTGCTATCCGACAAAACATTTCCTTTTTTACCTGTCTCAGCCGGATTATAACACCGAAATTATGTAGATTATATCAATCCCCGTTGCGCAAAAGATGTGGTATTCACATCGGCTACGATGATGTGATCGAGTACGTGCACGTCAATAAGTGTCAGTGCTGACACAATTTGTTTGGTAATGCGAATATCAGCATCACTTGGTTCTGCAATGCCGGATGGATGATTGTGTACTAAGATAACAGCGGCTGCATTGTCTTCCATTACTTGCTTCACAATTTCTCTTGGATAGACCGCCGCACTGTTGATTGTACCTTTGAACATGGTTCGGTATGCGAGTAATTGGTGCTGACTGTCCAACAGGAGCAAGCCGAACTGCTCTGATTGCTGTTCTTTTAGTTTTGCTAATAAATAGGTTTTAACCTGTTGCGCATGATTGAAAGACTCGCGAACCTTTAGAGGCTCGCTTAATTGACGGGTGACTAATTCAACTGACGCTCTTAGCTGACAATATTTAACTTTACCCACCCCAGATATTGCACACAATTGTTCTTTGGATGCAGTAGCAACACCACGCAGGCTACCGAATTTATTTAAGAGCTCGCGCGCTATTGTTAATGCACATTTTCCGTTTAACCCACTACCAATAATTACGGCGAGTAGTTCAGCGTCGGAAAGAGCTTCCGCTCCCAAACTAAGTAACTTTTCTCTTGGACGTTCCATTAGAGGCCAACTTTGTATTTTCACCATTCTTCCAATAATCATAAAAGTCTAGTTTACGAAAAGACGGCGTAAAATGAGCCTGCACTTAGATACAGATAGGCGTCTGACTACACAGCGTAAAAAAGTCGTGGTACGCTTATAGCAATTTCTTATTGAAAGCACGTAAACCATGTTGCTGGCAAATAAACATATTCTACTTGGTGTTACAGGCGGTATCGCAGCCTATAAAACGCCTGATCTCGTTCGTAAACTCACTGCACAAGGCGCGACTGTCAGAGTGGTAATAACTCATGCCGCTGCAGAATTTGTAAGTCCGATGTCATTGCAGGCTGTTTCGGGTAATCCGGTTCACCACACGTTGCTTGATCCGGCTGCTGAAGCCGCGATGGGTCATATTGAACTGGCCAAATGGGCTGATATTCTTTTAATTGCACCCGCTACCGCAAACTGCCTGGCAAAGCTAGCAATGGGTCTCGCTGATGACTTACTCACTACCTTATATCTGGCTACCACGGCAAAGGTTATTTTAGCGCCAGCAATGAATCAGCAAATGTGGAAAGCACCTGCTACACAAGTGAATCTTTCCACATTGCAGCAACGGGGCGTTTCAGTGCTAGGGCCTGCAGATGGAGAACAAGCTTGCGGCGATGTTGGTGTTGGCAGAATGTTAGAGCCAATGGATATCGTCTGCCAGTTAACCGCCACACCGACCGAACTTTTGAAGGGTAAAAAGGTGGTCATCACCGCAGGACCCACCCGCGAAGAATTGGATCCCGTGAGATACATTACCAATCACAGTTCGGGAAAAATGGGATATGCAATCGCTGAAGCGGCTGTAGCTGCTGGTGCTAGGGTAGAGTTAATCTCAGGCCCTGTTACGCTGTCTCCACCAGTTGGATGTTCTCTTCATAATGCAATCAGTGCTGAACAAATGCATCAGCGGGTAATGCAAAATATTGATGAAGCTGATATCTTCATCGCCACTGCCGCGGTAGCAGATTATCGACCAAAGCAAGTCGCCTCGCAAAAGATTAAGAAAAATAATGATGAGTTAACACTTACTTTTGTTAAAAACCCTGATATCCTTAAGGATGTGGCTAACTTACCTAATGCGCCCTTTACTGTTGGGTTTGCTGCAGAAAGCGAAAATGTCGAAACCTATGCAAGAAAAAAGCTGGTAACTAAAAAGCTGGCAATGATTGCAGCGAATGATATTTCAGCGCAGGGCTTAGGCTTTAATAGTGACAAGAATGCATTACATGTAATTTGGAAAGAGGGCGAAAAAAAGCTACCTGCCACCAGTAAGACATCTTTGGCACAGTCGCTGATTGCCTTAATAGCCGAGCAGTATAATAAAAAATCGACATAATGGTCTGGTTACCTGGGTCGATAAAATAAAAAGTAAAAAGTAAAAAGTAATAATAACAATGGGCGAAAGCCCCCTTAACATGGAATACGGGTGATAGCCCGATAGCCGAGGAATGACTCACGTTATGCCAGCTGTGAAAAAAACAAACCGTCGCGCGCAAATTTTGCAATCTCTTGCAGGAATGCTGGAAACTAACCCGGGCCAACGTATCACTACTGCTAAGTTAGCGGAAAAAGTAGGTGTATCTGAAGCTGCGCTGTACCGTCACTTTCCAAGTAAAGCGAGAATGTTCGAGGGTCTTATTGAGTTTATCGAAGAAACATTATTTTCTCGCATTAATAAAATTATTAATGAAGAGAAAGATTCAGCGGCACGCTGCCAGTTAATTCTTCATTTAATTTTAGGCTTTGCAGAAAAAAACCCTGGCATTACGCGCATCCTTAATGGTGATGCACTAATGGGCGAACAAGAAAGACTGCGAGCGCGCATTGCAAAATTATTTGAGCGTTTGGAATTACAATTTAAACAAGTTTTGCGCGAACGTAAATTGCGTGAAGGTAAGTTATTGGCAGCTGACGAAAGCGTTATTGCTAATATGCTGATATGTTTTACCGATGGTCGAATAAATTTATACATCAGAAGCGGCTTTACCCGTAAACCTACCGAGCATTTTTCTGAGCATTGGCAGTTACTTAAACAAAACTTTCTGTGAATAGAAAAGTAATAAGTAATAAGTAATACTGATACGCAGCCTGACGGCTGCGTTTTTTGTATTATCTATTTGCCAGACTTCGAGTGCTTAATCTGTCGGTTAACCTACCCATAGAATTATATTTATCAGCTAAGTAATCCTCAATAATGCGCAGCCCCCAAACGCCAGAGATTATTAACTCTTACCTACCCAATTAAGCGACGGTTTGGTGGGGTCAAAAGTGCACACTCGGAGCTGGACCAGAATTAGAGAAGCCGTTCCCCCAGTGAGAGAGAGTAATGTATCTCCTTCACGTTACTTTGCCTCTAAAGGCACAAAGTACGCTTTATCAAATGCGTCGTGATGAGACACCACTCTCTTTCTATGAGCTTATGACACAATACTCTAAAGTGGTATAAGTTTCTTACTTCTTACTTTTTACTTTTTACTTCTTACTTTTTACTTTTTACTTTTTACTTTTTACTTCTTACTTTTTACTTCTTACTTTCTACCAAATGTAGTACCGAAAAAGTCACCCTCATTCCAACGGGTCCGCTTTTCTTGATTTGCTAATGTGTGGCCAATTTCTGCATTCACCCGAGTGAAGGTTTTAGCAGCTTCCCAATTAAAGGGTTGATTTATATCATCGCTGGGCTTGTGATAATGGAAGGATAAAAACTCTCCAAACACCTTGCTGGCTTCCACATCAGGATTTTTTGATTTTAACCCTGGCACTAAAAATACTGCTGGCACCCCTTGTTTTACAAAAGCATAGTGATCCGAGCGAGTAAATAAAGCCTGCTCTGGCCATGGGTCCGGACTTAAGGTTAGACCCGCATTTCGCGCCGCGTTTGCTACTGAATGCTGCATGTCACTATGTTCTGCGCCAAAAGCAATAACATCAGCAAATTCGTAGGTTAGAATGGGCATGTCCAAATTCACATTCGCTGCCATGGATTCCACCGGCACAGTTGGATTATGTGCGAAATAGTCTGCTCCCAGCAGCCCTTTCTCTTCCCCTGTTACCGCGATAAATAATAAAGAGCGCTTAGGTTTGGTTTCCATTTGGCTAAACAAACGAGCGGTTTCGAGCATGATTGCTGTTCCAGATGCATTATCCATAGCACCGTTATTTATATTGTCTTTCTTAACCGTCTTAGCAATCCCAATATGGTCCGAGTGTGCAGAGAACACTACGTATTCGTTTTTCAAGGTCGGATCTGACCCTTCAATAATCCCTGCAACATTGAAACTATTAATGGTTGTATGTGTGCTTTTGCGTTTAAGTGAAAAATCTCCGGGCAACGCAAAGCCCTTGGGCGGCTTATCTTCATCTAGCTGTGCGTAAATCTCGTCGAGGGTAACAGGCGCTTTAGCAAACAACTTCTTCGCTGCTGGCTGACTTAGATATGCGCTGCCTTTAAGTTGCGCAAAACGATTTGCAGGTTCACCACTTTCATCTAACCACGCCATCTTTGGCATATGTATATAACTTAACATCGACTGATAAGGTCGCACTTTTTCGGCTAACGGTGTAGACAGGGTCACTGTGCCTATCGCGCCCCGTTCTGCGGCATATTTACGTTTTTGATAGCCAGAGGCAAAGTGCGCGCCTTCTTCACTTGGAAATGACTGAGGCTTACCTGCAAGCATCACCACAATTTTACCTTCGACATCTAAATGTTGATAATCATTATGATTAAGTTCGTCCGCCACGATTCCATATCCCACGAATACCATTTTTCCTTGCATAGACGAATCGGTATTCAATAAATCTGGACCGGTCAGATAGTCTTTGGGATATTCAAGCTCAGTGTCTTCGCCGTCCACAGTAAACGTGATTTTCGGCGATTTTTGATCAAGCATTGCCTTTCGGAACGGGACTTTTTGCATGTAACCGTCAGTGCCAGCTGGCTTCATTTTGTATTTCGCGAATTCTGTTGCGATGTAGAGCGAGGCTATGTCATGCCCTTTAGATCCAGTATCCCGCCCTTCTAACAGATCATCGGCAAGGAAATACAAATGCGACTTGATGTAATTCACTTTAGGAATAAAAGATTGCTCAGCCAGCGGGTCGGCCGTTGTAACGAAACTGACTGTGCTAACGAGCGCAGCCATAAGAATTTTTTTAAGCATAATGTTTATTATTGAAGGTTTAGGGCTGTATAAGGATAAAAGCAATTACTATTAAGTACAATGCGTTACCTTCATTCGGAAGCGAATGTCGCGATAAATACTCTTTGCTAGGTAAAACCAGTTGATTAATCTTTATATTTAGCTAATCTCAATCTAACATAAACAAGAATAGATAGTTTCATGCCACGCACTGCTCTTTATAGTGTTGATAAAATACTTAATCAAGCTATAGACATTTTTTTAGAACATAGTTTTCATGGCGCAATCATGGATGAAATTATTGCCCGAACTGAGTTTAATCGTCGTGGTTTCTATTTGGAGTTTGGAAGCAAACAAGCATTTTTATATCGCGTGTTAGAGCATTACCTTGATACCCAATTAACCCCCATAGTTAAGGAGCTTGAGGGTCATCATGGGTTAAGCGCAGTACATACCTTCTTTGCACTATATATTTCACTTATACATCAACGGGGTTGTCTGTTGGTTAACAGTGTATGTGAGCTTGGTCGCCAGGACCCTAAAATTAGAGAGATGGGCAGACACTATCTGGACAGACTTCAACTCGATTTTATTGGTTGTTTGGAAAAAGCCCAACGCCAGGGTGAACTACCCAAACACGTTAATATTGAGTCAGCGGCGTTACAACTAACCAGTTGCGTGCAAGGGTTTGCGGCTAACGCTGTAGTGGCGGAAAGTGAAGAAGAAATGCGCATTGCCACAGCTGCCTTACTTGCCCCTTTGCAGGGCCTGTAATCATGATAAAATAGTGGCCTGATCCATTAGCAAACTTACGCAAGCAGGAAGTTAATTCATGAGTGGCCACTCCCCTCTTTTTAGAGTTCAATTTATTAGTTCAGGCGAAAAGTACGATCTTTACGTAAAAGAAGTTAGTCAGGGTGCTATGTTTGGGTTCGTGGAAATTGGTGATTTTGTCTGGGATAGCCATACCAGTGTGGTAGTTGATCCTAGCCATGAAAAACTGAAAACCGAATTTAAAGATATCACTCGAACGTACATTCCTATGCACAATGTACTTCGAATTGACGAAGTTAAACGACAAGGCACAGCCAAAATATCCCAAATATCTGATAAGGTAGCCGCATTTCCAAGCCCAATCTACACTCCTCGAAAAGATTAAGGTTGGTCTCCCCCTCTTTCATGTCTGGAGAGAATATGAATACCAAAAACGGTTATAGCTTTTTTTGCCTGATCACCCTGCTATTTTTGTTTGGCTTGAAAGCCAATGCGGCGGAGAGTGAAAGTAAAAAATTAACCACGCTGCTGGATGAAATTTGGAAATATGAATTACAGGTTTCACCCCTTATGGCTAGTCGTGAAGGTGAAGCGATTAACCCTGACAAACTCGCTGATATTTCTCCTGCTGCTTTAAAAAAACAGCACCAAACTTGGCAGCAGTTTCTTTCCAGACTCGCTACGATTAATACCAGCGAATTGAGTGATTCTGAACAAATATCATTATTGATGCAGCAATATCGGCTGGAAAATTATATCGATGAATATCGGTTTAATGCGCACCTCGTCCCTATCACCTCTGAGTATGGCTTTCATAGTGCGATGGCATCTTTACCGCGCTCAATGCACTTAAAAGATGAGCAGGACTTTGAGCATTATTTGTCCCGGCTGGCTGCCATAGAAGCTAATTTTGAGCAAAATATTGCCTATATGCGTGAAGGGATGCGTATTGGTTTAACCCAGCCAAAAGTGGTGTTAGCAGGATTTGAAGAAAGTGTGACCCCATACCTGGTGGATGATCCCAGCAAAAGTGACTTTTATGCCCCCTTTAAAACCATGCCAGCGCATTTAAGTGACGCAAAGAAAAAAAAATTCCAGGACCGAGCCAAAGCAGTCATTAAAAAATCGGTAATCCCTGCTTATCAGATGGTTTATGACTTTCTGGTGAGTGAGTATATTCCCAATGGTCGCAGCGACATAGCAGCTAAGAGCTGGCCTGATGGTGAAGACTATTATCAAAACCGAATAAAACATTACACCACTACAGAGATGTCGGCAAAGGATATCCATGCACTGGGGTTGAGTGAAGTTAAACGTATTCGGGCCGAGATGCAGACCATTGTTGATAAGCTTGAATTTAACGGCTCTATTGATGAGTTTATCCATTTCCTGCGAACCGATCCGCAATTTTATGCTACCTCTGCTGAGGAGTTGTTAAAAGCAGCCTCTTTTATTGCTAAGAAGATGGATGCCAAGCTTCCCCAATTATTTGAGTTTCTTCCTCGCACCCCTTATGGCGTCGAAGCTGTACCAGAAAGCATTGCACCTAAATATACAACCGGCCGATATATTTCACCGTCTCGTGATGATCAACCCGGATATTATTGGGTTAATACCTATGCGCTGGATAAACGCCCACTTTATGCCCTAACCGCTTTGACCTTGCATGAAGCGGTACCTGGACATCATTTGCAAATTTCGCTTGCAGCCGAGATGAAAGCGTTACCGAAGGTACGCCAAAACACCTACATTTCGGCTTTTGGTGAAGGTTGGGGGTTGTATTCTGAATACCTGGGTATAGAAACAGATATGTATAAAGATCCCTATGACGACTTCGGTAGGTTAAGCTACGAGATGTGGCGGGCTTGCCGTTTGGTGGTTGATACGGGTATGCATATGTTTGGCTGGTCCAGACAACAAGCAATAGATTTCATGTTAACCAACACCGCCCTTTCTGAGCACAATGTAAGAACTGAAATTGACCGTTATATATCCTGGCCCGGTCAGGCTCTGTCTTACAAAATTGGCGAAATTAAAATCAAAGCTCTACGCAATCAGGCAGAGGAAAAGCTAGGCAGTCATTTTGATGTGCGTAAGTTTCATAGGGCGGTGCTTGAACATGGTTCAGTCCCCTTGTTTATCCTTGAGAAAAATATTAATACGTTTATTCAGTCAGAGTTAACGAAGGTAAAGTAAAAGCATGTTGCTAGGTCTATTTAGTATTATGGGTGTGTTGGTTATAGCGCTAATTTATTTTGTTTTGCGGGCACAAACCTATCAACGAGAGTTAAGCCTCGTTCGCAGCACGGCAAAATCCAACGCCAAAAAAGTGAATATCGCTTATACCAATTTAGTCATGCTGACCAATGAATTACAAAGTGTATTTACACAACGATTAGAGGTAGCTAATAGCAAAGGGTTACTTACCGGAGGTAATTTCACTGCTGCCAAAGTGGTGATTAAAAATTTCTCAAATGTAATAATGGATTGCTGTGAAAAAGGCAATACCGTAGAAGAAGCAATAACCCGCAGATTAAAAAATGACTCGGTATCGTTAATCGATGTGAAAAACTTCATTAAAGAACAGCCTAATGATGTCCGTATGTCATGGTCGAAAAATACCCCTGAGGGTTTTATTACCGCCTGTAATAACTTTAGCCAGACAGCCTTAACAGTTGATAAAACTGATCTAAAACAAGAAGCTAGCTAACAGACAAAAAATTTTCAATTAAATCAAAGCACGCTATCAGATAGCGTGCTTTTTTTGTATCCGTGAACTTGCAGAGAGACTGATTTACCCTATAATACTGTATATATAAACAGTATTATTATGTTATGTCTGATTCTCTTACTCATCTGGTGAAACACCCTAAGCTATGGCGAGCCAGTTATAAATCTTCTGTAGAAAATGATGCCCGCATAGCATCGGGATTTACTGTATTGGACAGTGCGCTTAATGGCGGCTGGCCTTTAGCGGGTTTAATACGCCTGAGAACATTAAAAGGTATAGGTGAAGTTAAGCTGTTCCTAACTTTATTACAAAAGATCAGAAAGCATCAGCTGATTATGTTTATTAATGCCCCTGGCCGCGTTCAGTCGAGTTGGTTGATAAAACATGGTATTGAAGCTGAGAATGTGTTTTCGCTTTGTGGCAAACATGATGAAAACTTATGGGCGGCAGAACAATGTCTTAAAAGTGATGCCTGCCAAGTAGTTTTGTTATGGTCGACCCAAAACCTTAGCCTTACCCAGGCGCGGCGATTACAGGTTTGTGCTAAGCAACATCAATCAATTTGTATTCTGTTCGAATATCAAGATGTTCCACGACAATCACTACCCGTAGAGCTTGATTTGTCAATTATGCGTGAGAAAGCTGAAGTTATTATAAATGTTGATAAACAAATGGGGGGGTGGCCTCATCCTGGCTTACGGGTAGCATTTTCACCTAATCCAAATAATAACCCAATCCTCTCAGCCTTCGAACACTACTCTCAAACTTTTACCGCACATACGAAGGTCAGTTAACAGTATAGGTGATTAATGTTGTGGCTATACCTGGATTTTTATCAATTAACGCTTGACGCTTTGGAACAAACTTCCGATGAAAAAAGCGCACGTCCTTGCGTGATATATCAAGCGGAGGTTAATCAAATAGTGCAACGGAATGCCTTGGCAAAGGAACGCGGCATCGAAGTGGGTATGGGCATGGCGCAAGCCGCCGCATTAAGTGCAGATTTAAACGTGATTGATTATAAACAAGAACGTGAAAGCGGTCATTTGCAGATGCTTGCATGTGCTTTATATCAGCTGATAGGTGATATTGTTGTATACCCTCCCTCTTGTTTAGCGATACGACTTGATCCATCAATAAAGTTCTACGATGGTTTAATGCCACTTTGGCAGGCTTTAGTTACTCAGTTACGCCAACAAAAAGTAACCTACCACTTTGCTACGGGATGGAGCATAGAGTCCGCCAAAGTATTGGCCAAAGCCAAGACTAACGCGGTATTTTCTGACCGGAGCAATATTCAAAAGGCCCTGCAATACTGTCACTTAAAACACACCGACTTATCTGCTAAACAAATCAGTTCGCTGGCTCGGGTAGGTATTCACACGTTAAGAGGATTGTTGGCACTTCCAGCCACCGAATTAGGAAAGCGATTTGATAATGCATTGATTACTTACTTGACTGCGCTAAGAGGAGAAGTATACCCACATTGTGTCTATTTCCATCCGGCTGAAAAATTTTCCCAGACAATTGAGCCTACTTACGAAATTTCTCATACCCACCATCTTATGCCGTGGGTGCGTCGGTTATTAGACCAATTGGCGATATTTCTTCGCTTAAGAAATCAGATAACACACTCTCTTACTCTTACACTATACTTTCGCGAACAAGAACAAGAAGACTTTGAAGTTGGCTCCGCCTGCCCCCTCTCTGATGCTGCCACCTGGCACCCTCTATTTGAACTGTTAATTGAAAAGTTAACACTTAGTGAACCTGTGACGGCTATTGGGTTAAGTGCAAATACTACCGAAGAAATGACTGGAGAAAACAGTGATTTTTTCAGTGACCGATTCCATTATTTTGCCAAGATGCAACTAATAGGCAGACTTCAGGCTAAGCTGGGTGAAGACAACCTTAATAAACCCGATTTAACCGATGATCACCGACTTGATGTGATTCATCCTCCACATTCTGCCCGTCCTTTAGCGCTCCCAGATAGGTGGCAGCCTCTTTTCATTGCCACTAACCCTATTCCTCTTTCTAAACCAAGCCATATCCAATTTGGGCCAGTACGCATGCAAACCGGATGGTGGGACGGGCATTATATTAAACGCGATTATTTCATTACTCAGTCTTTAAACGGTGAATTATTGCTGATTTATAAATGCTCTCCTGAAGCGCAATGGTATATTCAAGGCTGGTATAGTTAATATGCTATATAGCGAACTTTTCTGTCAAAGTAACTTCAGCTTTTTATGTGGTGCGTCCGATCCGGAAGAACTAGTTAACACGGCGACCTTTCTGAATTATCAGGCACTTGCTCTCACCGACGAATGTTCTGTCGCCGGCGTAGTCAGAGCACATGCAGAAATTAAACGTAATCGCCTTCCTTTAAAATTGATTATTGGCGCTTCGTTTACCTTCGCCCAACATTTTTCCTTTATTTTACTATGCCCACATAAACAAGCTTACGCTGAATTATGTAGGATCATTACCAATGCACGAAGCCGCTCACCGAAAGGGGAGTACAATCTGGCAGAGTGGGACATTAAGTCAGTTAAGCATTGCTTAATAGTCTGGTTACCATCCCTTAAAAAAGAAGTAGACCAATATTGGGCGAACTGGTTAAAACGCTTTCATTCTCAACGCTGTTGGATTGGTATTCAACGACTATTAGACGGCCAAGATCATTACCGTTTCAGTCAGTTTACTGACCTCAGTGACGACTATTCACTTCCAATATGCGCTTGTACCGGGGTACTAATGCATCATTCCAAACGTTTACCTTTGCAACATGTTTTACATGCCATGAAGCAGAGAACCACGGTAGACAAGGTAGGAAAAGTGGCGTTAAGCAATGCTGAACGGACGCTGCGCCCCTTAAGTAAATTAAAAAAAATCTATCCTTCTGGATGGTTGAATGAGACCAAAAAAATTGCCGACCAATGCCAATTTTCATTAGACGAGCTACGATACCAATATCCTAAGGAACTTGTACCAGTCGGTTATACGGCCTCCTCATATTTAAGAGAATGCGTCGAAAAAGGAATTAAAAAGCGTTTTCCTGAAGGCATAAACGCAGATGTCCGAAATACTATCGAAAAAGAACTGAAATTAATTAATGAACAAGCCTATGAGTACTTTTTTTTAACTATTTATGACATTGTGCAATTTGCTCAGCAACAAGGTATTTTGTATCAGGGCCGTGGGTCAGCGGCTAATTCTGTAGTCTGTTATTGCCTGGAAATTACAGCGGTTGATCCGCGTCAGATAAGCGTTTTGTTTGAACGTTTTATTTCGAAAGAACGCGATGAGCCCCCCGATATTGATGTGGACTTTGAGCACGAAAAACGCGAACAAATTATCCAATATATTTACCACAAATATGGCCGCCAGAGAACTGCTTTGGCTGCCACTGTAATTACATTTCGTTTTCGTAGTGCCTTTCGCGAAGTAGGTAAAGCATTAGGCTTTCCAGAGAGCCAATTAGGTTATGTGCTTAAAAACATTAATCGGCGGGATAGAACATTACCCTGGCAAAGCCAACTTGTTCAATGCGGCATGGATCCTAGCCAAGTAAAAGTAAAACAGCTGATTACCTTGGTCGAACAGGTATTAGGGTTTCCGCGCCATCTTTCACAGCATGTAGGGGGATTTGTTATTTCTGACGGTCCTTTACATGAATTAGTTCCTACTGAAAATACAGCAATGCCGGACAGAACCGTTATCCAATGGGACAAGGATGACTTAGAAACTCTGGCTTTATTAAAAGTAGATATCCTTGCCCTTGGCATGCTTACCGCCATTCAAAAAAGTTTTAATTTACTCAATAAGCAATTCCCACAACCTGTTTCCATCCCATTTATCACTGGTTTAGGCGATGATAAACAAGTGTACGACATGGTGTGTAAAGCTGACACGGTGGGGGTATTTCAAATTGAATCCCGTGCCCAAATGACCATGTTACCTCGATTAAAGCCACGCAGTTATTACGATCTAGTCGTACAAATCGCCATTGTCAGACCCGGGCCAATCCAAGGCGAAATGGTACACCCTTACCTGCGACGTCGGCATCAACAAGAACCTGTTATCTACCCATCTAAAGAGGTAGAAGGCGTCTTAGGAAGAACTATGGGGGTACCAATATTTCAGGAACAGGTTATTCAGCTAGCCATGGTAGCGGCTGGATTTTCGGGAGGAGAAGCGGACCAACTCAGGCGGGCAATGGCAAGCTGGAAAAAGAATGGCAGGTTGTACGAGTTTCAGGAAAAAGTAGTATCAGGCATGACCAAACGAGGCTATGAAGAAGGGTACGCTAATCAGATATTTGAACAGATTAAAGGTTTTGGTGGATATGGTTTTCCCGAAGCGCATTCAGCTTCGTTTGCAGTATTAGCTTATGTTTCTTGCTGGTTAAAGTATTATTTCCCGGCGGAATTTTATGTAGGATTGTTAAACAGTTGGCCAATGGGGTTTTATACTCCTAGTCAGCTCGTGCGTGACGCCCAACAACATCACATCAACGTGTTACCTGTTTGTATTAATGCCTCTGCTATAGAGCACCAAGTAGTATTTTTTCAATCTGAAAAGGCCATCAGATTAGGCTTCACTATAGTAAAGTCATTATCAGATAAAGCAAAAGAGTGTATCGTTAAAAACAGACCCGAAAAAGGTTATCAGTATTTAGCTGAAGTTCAGCAGTTGTCACTTTCACGATCAGATCTTGAGGCATTGGCCAGTGCTAATGCATTTCATCAACTAGCAGAGAATCGATACCAATCGCGCTGGGAAATGATGAATGAAGAAAAGAATTTACCTTTATTCTGCCACAATCCCACCCAACAGAATTTCAACTTTGCCCCCTCCTCTGTAGATAATTTAGTGGAAGATTATGCCGCGACTGGTTTATCCATTGAACATCACCCCATTGCACTACTTGCGGAACAAAAAGCATTAGAAAAATATTGTTGGGCGAGTGAACTGATACATAAACCCAATAAGTCATTAGTGCGCATTATTGGTTGTGTGACTGGACGCCAGGCCCCTGGTACAGCTTCGGGGGTGACATTTATGACACTTGAGGATCATACCGGGAATATTAATGTCGTTGTGTGGCAGGCAACAGCTCGGCATCAACAACAACCCTATTTAAAAGCGAATATTTTACAAGTAGATGGGGTACTTGAGCAGTCACCAGAGGGCGTCGTTCACGTTATTGCGGGAAAATTAACGGATCGTTCAGATTGGTTGAAAAAACTTAACGTACCATCCAGGGATTTTCATTAGTGACAGGGGAATATTTCAGCATTACGTATATTTTTCATAATGTCTATATAAGTGACACACTATTTTCCACCGTGAATAATACACAACTACTTATCACACTGTTTTTTCACAATATTTCCGAATGGCATGGATGATGTATCCTTTATTGGTGACAACTTTCCCTCCGTCAATTGTAATTCGGGGGTTAATCCAAGAAGGAGTTTGTAATGAAAAAGCTTACATTAGCAGTTTTAATTAGTAGTGCATTATCAGCTGGAGCTGTTGCTGGTGGTGATTGGAAGAAAGACAAGATGGAGAGTGCGGATAAAGACCAGATAGAAAGCACTTTTGCAGAGTTAGATAATGATGACAACGGTTTCATCAGCAAAGAAGAAGCTGATGATGATGACGTCTGGGAGCATTTTGCGAAAATTGATACTAATTCTGACGACCAATTAAGTCAGAAAGAGTTTGATAGTCATTTACAAAATAAGTCACAACACTATGAAGACGACATAACTGCCACAGCACAAACTGGTGCAGTAGGCGATATCGAGCAAGATGAGGCAATTTCTACTGAAACTTACGTGGAAGCCGACCTTGAAGATGACGAGATCGAGCGGGATTACGATGATAATTCCACTATGACTGCTCAAAGTGACACAGAGGCCGAACTGGAAAGCGACAATATCGAAAGAGACTATGACACCGATACCACTATCGCTGCCCAAAACCAACGTGATGACGTAGATGTTGTTATCACCGAGCAAGGCCAAGATAGCGATCTGGCCACGCAGAGCAATGAGTTAGACACTAATGCAGACATGACTGCTCGTAGCAAAAGTGATGTAGAACTTCAGGAACAAGATCCTATGGTGCAGCAGGATTCAGAATTTGAAGCAAATTCTGATATGAGTTCTGAAAATATGGTCGCTAATAACGAGTTCGATATGATGGACACAGACCATGATGGTCAATTATCGAAAGCTGAAGCTGCCCAAAGCGGCGTCAACGAATCATTTGAAGATATTGATGAAGATAATGACCAGCTAATCACGCGTATTGAGTATTCTGAATATCGTCAAAATCAAGATAACGATTATGAAGATGAAAATGAAGAATAATTTAATTCGTAGGTAGATTTTCAAAGCCTCCTTGTTGGAGGCTTTTTTATCCGCGGGTTTAATTTAAAAGGCGTTACCGCTTGCAATCCGAAGGCTGACCCAACGTCACTCCTGATAAACACTTGTACCATTAGACGAGATGTCGTCACTGCCCCTTGCGACTTAGACGTCCTTACAAAGACGCCGCAGCTAAATCTATATCTTATGAATAACAGTTTTTATGGTTATGAATTGCGCGTTCTGATAGCACAGGTAGGCAAAATCTTCCGCTCACAGTAAAATTCATATAATGCGATTTACCGAAAGTACAGCGGTAGCCAGTAGCGGGGTCCACAAGACTCGAATTAGTAACGAACGATTCCGTAGATATTTCATTCCCTTTGATTAAGTCTTTGCTAATCACGAATCGGTTAGAGGAAATTCATAATCTATTTTAGTTAAGCGTAGTAGTTTGAATTGAACGGGGGGCTTATCTTTAAAGTCCGTTCGCCTTCAGTTTTTTCTGTTGAAAGCCTAAACTTTACTTTGCAAAGCTATCATTCTGAGAAAAGCTGTAGGTTTAGCTGAAGTTGCCTACCATTTTGATTTACACATATCTCTAAAATGGACAGGCTCGGGTTGAAGGTGAAGCCCTCACGCAGAATCTCTTGAAACCCAACCTTGTCAACACCAACTAGTTGGGTAAATCACTTATAAAAAAGTCGTTACGGTCATAGCCGCTCGCCATCTTAATATATGGTTATATTTAGTACATCGAGAATGAGCTGGGAGGCCCCCCATTGTGTTGCACCAAATACCCTCGCTAGTATACAAAGACTCGTCGCGTCGAGCGGTACGGTACCAGCAATTTCCATATGCTAGTGTATCTGGCCTGGTATTTCTGTTTTATCAAGTTGGCGAGGCGTTTATTATGGTTTGAATAAACAAAGACATTATAAGAGCTCTGTGGAAGCATGATCCAGCTTGCACAGTGCAAAGTCGACATATTGTAATCATTCTGAAGGAGCAAACTGGCATTCAGACTATACCTCCGAAGCCTTTGATACGTATGTATTTTGATGCTGCTACCCTATTCACCAGAACTCGCCTTAATAGAACAACTATCGATTTGGCTTCGACAGCACAACTTGGCGAGCCGCTGTTTTCAAAGATAGAATGACATTGTGAATGCGCGTAGCAATGCATGGAGAGATTTTTTTAGCAACACGGATCGTGTCCCCACTATGTGTCTAAAGAACTGAGGCATAGTGGGCAAACTTTAATGCGGATTAATATGAGCAGGCGCCGAAATAACGGTAACGGTGCGCAGAAGGTTTCAACCTGCACTGAAAAGACGGTAGCGACGTCTCAAAGATTTTAGTTTACTTCGAAAAGATAGTATCGGCGGGGGAAAGTTGCGGCCTTCACAAAATGACGGAAGCCTCTTGAAGTAGTCGCATGAAACCGTTAGAGGTGCTGGCCTTTTAAAATACAGCTTAAACGAAAAAAGGCCATCCATATGGATAGCCTTTTCTCTTAATGGGAGTTTGGCGGTGTGCTACTCTCACATGGGGA
>NZ_JAPFRE010000016.1:0-221984 GCF_026183735.1 Alteromonas sp. ASW11-130
TGCCGGTAAATAGCGACGACTTGTTTTGATAAGTGACGATGAGAATCAAGTGAGGTCGCTAACAGCCAAGGGTCTTTCGCCCCTTGCGCATGGACTTTTGAACGCTTCGATGCTTTGCGTGTTCCATCCGGGTTAGCAGCGTGACGCCCTTTGTTTCTTTGTTTAAACAGAATAAGCGTACAGGCAAACGGGTTACTTCTTACTATCTGGCTATTATCAAAACGCTTAGGCCGACTGGTTGCTTGGGCGTAAAGGTGACGAATACATTGCCATGTACTTCCTTTGTTAAGCGAGTAAAAATGCGGCTTGCGGATACGGCCAACAATGTCCCATCCTAGCGCCATGACTTCTCTAAACCAAGGCGATTTATAGCCTGCATCGGTGACGATAATGGGCCGACAGTTGGCAGGCAGTATTGCGTGTAAAGTCTTTAAGAATCCCCTATGCGTAGCGGGTTTTTCTTTGGTCTTATTGCAATGAACTTCCTGATAAAGTGTGACGGGGCGTCCTTTTAACGATATCGCGGCCCGCAAGAGAAAATGGGCTTTATGGTCGTCTAAATCTGACCAATCAATTGAAATAACGGGGCGGGATGTGCTGCCACAAAAGAGTTGGCAAATAGCGGCATAAATAAGCGGTGTTTCACTAAGCAGATTGGGGTTTGAGAGCAAACGGTCAGCGCGTTTAATTCGATGTTTCTCAAAGGCTTTGGTATTAATCCCTCGACCTATGCTCGTGACGGTCGCTGCACTTCCGTTGAGCAAGCTTTTCACACAGGCTGTCACCGCGTTTTGACGTGTTTTATGCATTTTATAGCTGACAAGCGATATGACTTTGTTCACAATAGACAGGGCATTCATGGCGTTTAACCTTCACTTTTTTTTGGCGAAAGATCTGATCACCAAACGTCATGAATGTTCCCTTCTTTTTTATCTCACTGATTTACCGTAATTATTTGTGGGGATACCTCAGACTCTGACCCCATTACATTTTACAATACAAAAAACGCCCGATGAATTCACCGGGCGTCTTAATTATAATAGATATCTGCCTATCGTAGGATTAGGCAGAATTATTACACTTTACACTTTACACTTTACAGGTTATTGACAAGCGGTGACCGCAATTGCTGTCTCCTGTTGACCGTCCCCAGTTAGGCTAGCACGGTTGATTACCGAGTCAACGGAGCAATCGGTTACAACTTGGAAGCCTAATGTAGCAGAACCACCATCCAACGTTGATACGCGAAGTTCATCACCTGCTACGGGCGCAGTGCCTGAGCCGTTATAGAAATAGCTCATACCCGCCGTGCCAGAGGCATTTTCTGCGCCCACTGTTCCACCATGGGCTGTGCCGGTTGACATGTCGCCATATACAAAATGTATATCGCCTTCTACGGGTGTACCATTGTTGCCGATCCATACTTGCATCGTTACCGTGCGACTAGTATTTCCGAAATGAGGTACAGCCTCCCACTCATACACTGTCCATTGTGAGGCGCCAGCATTCAATACGGTAACATACATATTACCCCCATCGTTTAGATTGAGGTCTCGCCAGAATGGCGCCAGTATATTATTTGGCGACGAAGGATCAGGGAAATCCTGGTTATTAAAGGAGCTGAATACCCCACTGTCACTGCCAGCTTCTAACGTGCCATTTACCGAGAATAGCGTTTGCGTATACGTTTCGCCATTAAAGGTATAGGCGGGGACATTAAATAAGAAGCCGCCATCATCACAGTCTCCGTTACACGTTTTAGCTAGTGGAGCGGTAAATAGCGACAACGGAACGTACCCAGCGATGCTGCCGCCTGCATCCATTGAAACGTCAATACCACCTGGAGCTAATTCGCCGGTCCACGATAAGGTTTTATTACCTGCGTCGTATGTCCAGCCACTTGTGGTCATACCGTTCACCACCGACTCTGTTTCTGAGCCGCTGACAAAACTACTACCAGCAGGAATTTTGTCGGTTACCGTAATGGGTCCTGAAAGTTGTCCGTTACTAACCGTTAATTCATACGTAAGTAGATCGCCATCTACCGCCGAGCTCTTATCAACCGTTTTGCTGAATAACTCAGGTTTACTTGCTTTGGATGCAAATACAGCCATCGGCATATGTAAATCAGGACTGCTGTTACCATTGCTTGTTAGGTTTAAACGACCAAATTGCCAACCGGTATCGGCATCATAATTCGTCGCGGTTACTGTGATAGCAGCGGTTTCGCCAGATTTGAGTTTAAGGTTGTGCTTGTTGCTGTTTGATTTAGGTGATACTTCAGCCGTTACATCAAAACCAGCGCCCGTGACGGTTACATTCCAGTGACCCGTATGCTTCGTTTTGTTGGTAACATAACGTGTCCAAGAACAGGTACCGACACAGTTATTATCCATCATACTTGGCAGATTCAAAGTTTTAGGATCGCCTCCCGTTTCAGGATTGGCAGCGAGGAAGTTTTCAATAGATTCACTCATTACCAAACCGATACTGTCGGCCTGACCTAAATCGATACGTCCAGCACCCAAGTCAAAGGGGTCTGTAGGGGTCTCCCCATCTTCTTTTCGGGTATTGTCGGTTACAGCCGTCATCATAATAGCAGATTTGATTTCGGTGGGTGTCCATTCTGGATGAGCCGCAGCAAGCAGGGCACCCGCACCCGCGTTATGGGGGCTAGACATAGACGTTCCACTGATAATTTGATATTCAGGCGCAGCAGCGGCCTGCCCATCGGCTTCGGCCCCCATAATACTTACCCCCGGAGCGGTAATATCGGGTTTTAAGACATTGAACGCCAGTTGTGGGCCTCTGGAGCTAAAGCCCGCCATGACATCCCCGTTCTCTTCATCATAATTAAATGCAGCTGGGGTAATGGTGGCCACCGTATTGGTGTTATTACTTAACCAATCACGCAGTTCAGCAGCGGCAGAATCGCCAATATGAATAGCAGGCAAATAGTGGGCATCAGCTGCGGTACCTTCGCCTTGTCCTAAATTAGCAAGTACAAATCCGCCTGCGCCACCCGCCAATACGTTTTGACCTTTCGCCGTGCGGGCAATGGTACCCCGATCACATACCACTATCTCGCCATTAAAAGTACCGGCAGGGAAGGGGTCAAGACACTGTCCGGCAGGGTCAAAAGAGGTAGTGTTAGCATGAATAATGGGGGCCGGCCCGTAACCAGAACTAAAGCTTGTACCTTCAATATCTGGTAAACCCGCACCATCGCTGCTCATATCGGCCAGAGAATTGCCAATTTCGCGGTTATGCGTGGAGGCGGCAGTAGTGGATACCCATGGGCCCAAATGCGCCACCGTGCTCGCTGTTGGGCCTGAGTTTCCAGCAGAAGCGGCGACATAAATACCAGCTTCGACTGCTGCAAGGAAGCCGAGTTCTACTGTATCGTTGTAGGGGTCACCGCCACCTGAAATAGAATAGTTTAACGCTGCAATGCCGTTAGGAAGGTTGCCCGCATCAATAATTACCTGATTAATGGCAGCTACTAATGCAGAGCCTGGACATGTTCTTTGACATACGTCATACGCAATAATATTGGCGTGAGGAGCAACACCCGAAATGTCAAACGAGGCAGACGTAGTAGGTGCTACAATAGTTGCACCATTTACCACGTTCCCTGCCGCTGTCGATGCCGTGTGGCTACCATGGCCGTCATCATCTTCAGGCACTGTACCGTCAATAGGTAAAAAGTCCCACGCGCCAATTAATTTGTCATTACAAAAACTTGGATCCACCGTATCACAGTAGCTTCCGGGCAGGTAGTTGCCTGAACCTAGCGGGTTTTCGTGGTCATATCCGTCACCACCAATATCAGCAAAAGATGGATGGTCACTGTTTATTCCACTATCAAGCACAGCAATTACCATGCCTTCTCCTTTGGGCCCATCGCTGTTGGAGTTCCATAACTCGGGCGCGCTAATCCACTGAGGACCCACGTCGGTAAGTAATCGTTCCATTCGTTCTTTTTGTACACTTAGTACGCCTTCCATCGACGCCATCGCTTTAGCTTCTTCACGACTTAAAGGCACGGCAAAGCCATTAATAGCGAATTGATAAGTGTAGGTCGGGTTTAGATTGCGACTAAATTTGCTACTGGCCTTGGCCAATACTTGCTGTTGTTTATTTTTAAGAAATTTTCTGTAATTTTTCGCAGCTTTACTTTTTGTATTGAGTTTTTTCTTGCCTTTGGCTTTAGCGCTGGTTGCCTCATAACCAGGGATCCCCCCGTCATAAACGGCAACTGCGGGTTCTTGCAGTCTGACAATATAAACATTATCTGATTCGACTGAGGAAACAAATGGCTCTTGTGTTGGTTGCACTGAGGCAACACTAAACTGGTCTGATGCAATGGCGGTCATGCTCGACATCGCACCAGCGAGCATAGCCATAAGGTATTTCCTATTCACCATTCTCATGCGTTTTACTCCGTATTTTTATTCACTTGTAGATTAAGCAAGACCGCGAATAACTATCGAATACGTTGCATTGATTAAAAAGCGTACTTACATGCATAGTGAGTAGGCAAATTTGGTGTAGTAAACGAGAGTTATAGTACGTCTTGTGGTCCTTTTTGTTACAGCTCCCAATCATCGTTTTCGTTTACTTTCCAAACTCACTATTGTGGGAATGGACTTCGGTATGACGCTGCTAGACCAAGGATAGCAATGGTTTTTTTATGCAACGCCCAGATCATTGTAGTGCAGTCTGAAAAATATACAAAGAATTTTAACAAATAGTTTACAAATAATTAAAGAGGAACTGAGTAATGATCTCGCCCAATGTCTATAGCATCTTTTTCGTAAGTTTAAAAAGGTTAAAACACCCTAGATGACAGTCGTGTCCTTCTTTAACGCATCCAGTAAATGGGATGTTCGTAAATATTATTCGAACAATGCCGACCACCGCTTTTTAACAGAAAATCTGGGAGATTTTTAGCCCGTCTTCGCTAGCGATATTTTTTTACTATCTTTTATCCTAAATGATTGAGGTATTAGACAATATCTTTATAAGCGTGGGCAGTTTTACCACTTGCGTCTACGCTTATAGCTCACTAAAACGCAATGAGTTTTTGTCAACTGGCCGAGGGTAGCTTAGTTAGCGTAGGTGGAACGTGTTTGTTAATCGACAGATGAGAGTGAAAAATGAACCATATAAAAAGAGGTATAAGTATAGGCGTGGCGCTGCTAGTTATAGTCGCGTCAACTGTCTTCGCTGAGGAAGGCGAGACAAAAGGTGCGAAACAGGAAATGTTAGCCGAAATGTGGGTGATGATCCCCAAAACGGGAAAGATGAAAGAACTGGAAAAAGCGATAGTTGAACATATTAAGTTCCGACGCGATAAACAAGAACCACGTGAGTGGCATGTTTACTCTCCCGTACTTGGTCATAAGTTAGACCGTATTGCCGTACGTGCGAATGGCTTTACGTGGAAAGATATGGATTCTTACCGAGACTGGTCTATGAAAGAAGGAATCGACCAGCATTGGGAAAAAACCGGCGGGGACTTAGTCGATCACTATCACCACTACATTTCAGTTGAAGACCATGAAAACAGCAACTGGGGTCCAGATGTAAAATATCGATATGTTGGGGTGACTAGTTATATTCCTAAAATAGGTCATCGCATGGCAATTGAAAAAGACAAGAAAGCTATGGTGGAGGCCGCTAAAAGCCAGAATTGGCCCTATCATTGGGCATTCGCGCAGGAAATCGGAGGCCGAGGTGAAATTTCGCTGGCTGTCCCCTACCAAAATTGGGCGTCTATGGCCCCCCCGGAAACAAAATTCATGAAAACGCTTTCAAACCACATGGGAGCTGAAGAGGCTAAAAAATTAATGGAAAGCTGGGGTTCCCACTTTGAAGAGATTAGTTACAACATTTGGGCATTGCGTAGTGACATGATGAAATAAAAACTAACGATATGAAACGTTCGATTTGTACTCTTGTGTGCCAGTAAAGAGTGCAAATCGACTGGCGTTCTCCCGTATATTTCCTCCTCGTACGCGTTCGGTAAAAAGGCATTACGAAGCGCAAACGGTATTACGACCGGCTTCTTTCGCTTTATACAGGCGCTTATCTGCAAGTTTGAGCGCCATTTCGAAATCCGCGGCGCTATTTAACTGTGAGATACCAGCACTGAAGGAGCAAGAAATTTCTTGTTCTTTGTGATAAAAGGTAAAACTAGAAAAATCCCGCTTCATTTTTTCGACGAGCGCTTGGGCATTGTGTATCTGCGTATCAAATAAAATTAAAAGAAATTCTTCGCCTCCCCACCTGGCGATTAAATCGGCCCCCTTTATATTTTGGCGAATGATATCTGCCAGTGTGATTAAAACCTTATCGCCAAAATAGTGGCCATAATTATCATTCAGGGCTTTGAAGCTGTCTGCATCGATTAAGGCAATTACCGCGTTGTTATTTACGGGGCTTTAGGTTAACGAACCTTGCAAACCATGGCGATTAAGCACGTTGGTTAGCGAGTCTGTATTGGCCCGACTCTGGTGTTCTTTAGATATTTCTGAAATAGCGCTGTAGGAACCAAACCGTATCCATTCGCTAGCAATCACCAACGTGAGTAATGAAATTGTGGCGGCAATAATTCGTATTTTATGCGCAGCACTATAATCGAAAACGAATGAAAAATTACCGAAAAGAAAAACCATGCTTACTAAGATATATGCCGCCATGAAATAGAAACCAACTTTGGGACCCACAAGAAATATCATTAACATGGCAATAGGGTACGTCCAATATGCGCCGGTTCCTTCATTTCCTCCTAATGTTAAAAGGTACATGGCTAGCACGAATAATATTGAAGAAATAAAGGTGGAAATGGGCTGCAGCTGGTCAATCTTTTTCACATTCCATGCAATAGCAATCACTATCCCCATGAACATCAGTAGAACGGTGCCCAAATAAATGCGACCTTTTAAGATAGAAAGAATGCCGAAGGGTCCTAAAAAAAAGCATCCTACGACGGCAAAAGTAATAATTAATAAACGTTTGCGCTGATTTTCAATTTGTTCAGAAGTATCTAATCTTCCCACTACACACTCCATTGAGAACACAATAATTTTTGTCAATGCATAAGATCTAAATTTAAAAATCTTGTATGCGCTTTCCATTAGGTTCGTTCGATACTAACAATACTAATTTATCCTAAAATGAATGATAATTTTTCTTTTTTTTACTATTAAATTTAAAATCTTACGTAAAACAATGTGGTGGATAAGAATTACAGTTAACGCGTCCATTTTTCTCCCGGTTGCTACGTTTTTTTAAATGTTCATATAATGAGATAGGAAGGCAGCCTCAATAGAGCTGCATGGTAAGTAAGCGTGTTTCTACATCTCACTCACAAATACATTTTGCCCTAGTGGTCAATAGCTAGTAGCCCTGACGGCAGCAAAAAAAGACATGACTTTTTATTCGGACAAACTGTACTTTTTGATATATAAACTAGATTAGTCTTGTGGTTATTTATTGTATCAGGTCGACCTGGGTAGATATTGAGATCCGTAGAAAAGGCTGTTTGAGCCCCGCGCGCGGTAAATTAGCGCACCTACTGCGTGCGCCGAGGGGGCTTACGTTTTTGTCTTTCTGCGCGACGCAAATAACAAACCGCTACCCAGTAGCAGTAATAAAGTGGGTTCAGTAACAGCAAATAGCTGGCCCCGGAGTTCTCCTCCATTAAAAATTTCAGTATGCAAATTAATATACATATTTCCAGCGATTAACTCATTGGCAAGCGTGTCCGTGAGCGGATTTGAAGCATCATCAAACCGCCAGTCACCTGAAATGGTGCCATCAGTGGAACCTAAAAACGCAAAGGCTGCTGTGTCGAAAAGATGGACGACCGGACCATTATTGCCTGCTGTAGCATTATGGAAGTGGCCACCACCTGCGGCATCAATGATGGGAGAACTAAGATTGGTATAATTTATTTCGTAAGTGAAAACATACGAACCTGCGGTACCCGAAAGCTCGCCAATAGCACTTCCTGACGCAGGTGTTGTAACACTGGGGACCTCCTGGTCACCACTTAATGTAGCGGTAAAGATGATATCCGCATTAGCCACATGTGCGTATGCTGCAACGCATATAAAAAGCGACTGAACGATTATTTTAGTTTTCATATATACCCTATTTTTTAGTGTTGAAAGGAAATACCGAGGGCACGTTTTCTACCGCACTCGGCACCAACCGAAAACAACGGCTTAATATGATCGGATTAAAATTTAAGCAATATTTCAGCCTTATTTCATTCTTGTTTAAAATCAGAGGGTTAAAAATGAGGATATTCACACGTGTAAAATGTGTTGACAGTTTTCCTGCAGTAGACTGGCTTGATCCTTGCAAAGTACTTACACATTAGATAACGAGGCTGGCGCATATAATCTGACGTTGGGTCCTTCTCTTGCTGATCCAATTACAACCAAGCTTGTACACAACCTAATTGAGTTATCTTTAGGGGCCGTTATGACACCTCCTTCAGCGTTAATTTTTGACGTCAACGAAACCTTACTGGATTTGAGTTCTGCTAAACCAGCTTTAGCGAAGCTTTTTGGTGATGATAGGGCGGCGGTAGAGGTATGGTTTTCTACTTTGCTTCATCATTCGCTAGTTGAATCTGCTATAGGTGGGAAGCATAATTTTTCAGACATTGCGGTGGCCGCTGCCCAAATTGTCGCGCAAGCAAACGGTATATCCCTTTCGTCTGAAAATGCTAAAAATGTTATTACTGAATCAATGACCACGTTAGCGGCATATGACGATGCACTCACCGCACTAAAAGCGTTACGTAATATTGATATTAAACTGATAGCACTATCAAATTCATCAACTTGTGCGTTAGACGACCAACTGGCTTATTCCCGCTTGGCTGAATATTTCGACTATGTATTAAGCGTTGAAGAAGTGGGCATTTTTAAACCCCATGCTGAGGTTTATCAATGGGCTTGCAAGCAAATAAGTATCGAACCTAAAAATTGTATGATGGTAGCGGCGCATGGATGGGACATTGCGGGTGCCGCTGCGGCGGGTTTGCAAACTGCTTTTGTGGCGAGGGAAGGGAAGTGCCAATACCCACTAGCTCCCAAAGCTTCCGTTTGCGTCGAGGATATAGAAGAACTCGTTAGTTTATTAAATTAGCCTAACGCAAGGAGAGATACACAACTGCACGCTAAACTGCGGGATAGTAGGAATGGCCAAGCTGTTATTGCATAGTAGCGTTTCCTGGTACACGCAATGTGAAAAATGAAAAATGAAAAATTAAAAGTGAAAAGTGTACAAAGAAAAATAATATAGGATAAGCCTACAGTCTGGCTACCGGTACAGGGCAATGGCTACGTAAAATTGCAGGCGACTACACCCATACTCCCTAGGCCAAATTAATTTCAAAGCGGTTACGGCCATTTTTCTTAGCCTCGTATAGCGCTTCGTCTGCGCGTTTAAGTACTTTTTCCAGCGATGTGTCCTGCTGCGTCAAATTTGTACAACCCATACTTATTGTTACTGTGGGTGCACCTTGAATATTTAACGGCATCGCTTTAAGCCGGGATTGAATTCGTAGGAAAATGTGCTTTATATTCTCGCACTGACTATCTGGCAAGACCACAAGCCACTCTTCGCCGCCCCAGCGCCCCAGTTCATCCCGGCTGCGTAGTTCACCTGCGATCGCATTGGCGACCGATTTCAGCACTTCATCACCTACATCGTGGCCATAACGGTCGTTAAACAATTTGAAGTGATCTATGTCAATCATAGCAAAACAGAGTTCGCGTTCATTCTTTTTTGCTTCATCTAATGATTTCTGGGCAAACACACTAATACTGCGGCGATTGCGCGTATTGGTCAGTTCATCAATTAGCGCTAATTCTCTGAATTTTTTCTTGGTTTTTATTTGAATCAATAGAACCGTAACAGCCGCCGCTAGTACCAAAAGCAATAATAACGAAAGAATGATTAGTAACCATTGGCGAAATTCTCTGGCTTCCAGTTCGGTCTCTGCTAGTTTCTTTTGGGTGTGCAATAATTTATTTTCGGCTTCAGCTTCATTTAATTCAAACATGGCTTGATAGCGACGGGTGGATTGTTCCTGAGACAATTTAAGTTGCTCTTCATTAAGCTCCACCCACTGTTTATAGTATTCCAGTGCCAGAGAAGCATTATTTATCGATTCATAAATTTTAGCTTTTGAGCGAACCAGCGCGAGTCGACGTTTTAGGGTGGGCGTTTTTTCTACTAAAGGCTCCGCTGTCGTTATGTCAGTCTTCCACCCAGGTAACTGTAATTGCGCTTTTAGTCTAGCGCGCAATAAGTGACTGAGGATGATCATTCCAGTGACATTGTTTTCTGCAAATACAGGAAGAATGTTGTTAACTAAATCCAGGGCGCGTTCAGTTTGTTGCAGTTCTTCATAAAGACTAGCTAATTCATAATTTGCATAAGCTGCACCTACCTCATCGCCTGCTTTGCTTGCATATTCTAAGGATAGTTCTGCATAGTCTTGCGCTTTTTCAATATTACCTGAACTGCGATAAGTCAGTGCTATATTGTAATAAGTGATCGACGCTTCAACTAAATTTTCTTCAACGTTAATTAACTCAAGTGATTTCAAGTGGTATTCGATAGCTTGTTCCGGCTGACCCAGTTCATCGTACATCAACGCAATACTGGCCATTGCTTCCGAACGATTTTTATCGTCTTTAAGGTCAGTGAAAATTTTATTAGCTTTCACCATAACCTTTAGCGCACTTTGAAGAGCGCCTGTTTCGTAAAAAACCTGCGCAGCGAGCAATAAGACTTCGCCATGAAAAGATGAATTTGCCTCTACTTCTTCGGCCAATAATAATGCGCGGTGGGCGTAGTCATTCGCGATATTAATATTTTGATTACTCAGCGCGCCAATAGCCAATATCGCGAGAAAACGAGATTCAAATTTTTTAGAGCGGTGGGCTTTTGCTAGCGTAAGACCTTTTTCGGCAACGGATGAAATTTTGTTACGTTGCGATAAATAATAATACGCATTTGAAATAAGGTATCGAGCGTGTAACTGAATTTCAATGTCCGTTTCAGTATCAGATTCATTAATGAAAGGGTTTAGCTGGGAAATAAGCTGTTGAGGTTGGGTGACAATTAAATGATTGTAATAGTCAATATCCAGCTTGCCCTCGTCGTCATATTTCAGTTTTGTTTCATTAGCTGAGGCGGTAAAGCATATCAGGCTGAAAAATAAGAAAAGCACATATCTTGTTGTAGTTATTATCATAGGATAGACGCTAATTACTTTAATTGGTCGTGGCCCTTCTTCGGCAAATAAAGTTAAGTCAATATTATTGTGGTAAATAAAAATTATATTTTCTAAGTCAAGAAGTTAAAACTTTATAACAAAGCAATCAACCAGTAGCAACATTATTATCATGGGGCTTACATTAGATGCCCACTTTAGTTCTGTCTGCATATTTGTCAACTTTTTAAAAAAACATTAGCTACTTATCATATCACCAATCTTTTTCCGTAAGACGCTATTTCATTTAGTAAAAATGTGCACCTTGGTCATAAGTCACTATCCCCTATCAATGCTTGTTTTAAGGTCATAAGATCACAAAGTGATTTTTAGTCTTAATCAGGTTTTTACTAACACGCATGAAAAGGGAAGGTTTTGCGCTTAAATGGGGCGTTGTATTGCCAAAGGAACGCCACGGGGAAATGCAGTTCGTTCTATTTCATATAAAACAGTTATCAATCGGACACTTGTCAGTTCAGGTTTTTCTTGCTCATATAAGAAAACGCTTATTGCCTAGGACAAATCGTGAAGATTGGATTGTGTTTAATCCTATTGTGGGTACTTGCTGGATGTACATCATCTACTGATTCAGTTGGTCAAGCGGTGTCCCTACATGACAATACCGTCAACTATCCGCACGCTAACAACGTAAGTTTTAGTCAGGTTCTTCATCTTGGTTATACGAAGACAGACGCTGAGTTACGTTATGGTGATGAACCGCTACAATTTGGAAAGCTTTGGGTTCCTTACCAGCCCACGCCTCCGTTAGTTATTTTTGTTCACGGGGGGTGTTGGTTGAATCAGTACGATTTGGAATACAGTTACCCGCTGGCGTCCGCGCTGAAGCAGCAAGGATATGCAGTTTGGTCAATTGAATATCGCCGTGTTGGAGACACGGGTGGGGGCTGGCCGGGGAGCTTGAACGATATTGTGCAGGCAATAGAATTTATTCACACGCAAGACAGTTACCGCTTTGACTGGAAGCGGGTTACGTTGCTTGGACATTCAGCGGGCGGTCACCTTGCCTTACTTGCCGCCAGCCAACTTTCGGTCCCAGTGAGCCTAATTATTGGTGTGGCACCTATTGTTGATATAACGCAATACGCGGCAGAAGCCGGGAGTTGCCAAAACTCAGCGGTAGAATTTATGAATGGCACACCTGCGCAACAGCCAAAAAACTATGCACAGGCCAACCCGGTGAATTACCCATTTGATAGAGAGGTTGTATTGCTAACAGGCGCGCTAGATAATATTGTTCCGCTAACTGAGAATCCGCTACCAGCAGCACAATTTGAAATACTTCAGGAAGCCGGACATTTTGATTGGGTACATCCCGGCACGCCCGCCTTTAACCTACTGCTGCAATACTTAAATTATGAATAACGCAAAACAAATCATGATAAATAAAATTCAGCGTTTAGATGCCAATGATCCTTTAGCTCACAAACGAAAAGAGTTCATACTTCCCAACGACACTATTTACCTGGATGGAAATTCCCTTGGTGCATTAACCTATGCTAGTGCAGAGCGCTTGAAAACCGTTGTACATCATCAATGGGGGCAGGACTTAATCGGAGGCTGGAATTGCCATGACTGGATCGGGTTGCCTCAACGCACAGGCGAAAAAATTGCCCCTTTACTCGGAGCGGAACGCGGCCAGGTGGTCGTTTGTGATTCTGTTTCCGTTAACCTTTACAAAGTACTCATTACAGCGCTAAACATGCGTCCGGATAGGGGTAAAGTACTTTCAGAGCAAGGTAATTTCCCTACTGATTTATACATGGCACAAGGTATACAGGCGCTTTTAGGCGAAGACCGATGTCAGTTGTTAAGTGTGCCTTCTGATCACCTAGAACAGGCTCTTGACGATGATATTGCGGTGCTGATGCTAACGCATATTAATTTTCGAAGTGGTCGTATCCATGATATGCAGCGTCTGACTCAGCTTGCCCACGATAAAGGTATTCTGGTGGTCTGGGATTTAGCGCATAGCGCAGGTGCTGTACCGCTGGAGCTTGATAAGTGGGAGGTCGATTTCGCGGTAGGTTGTGGTTATAAATATCTTAACGGTGGCCCGGGTGCACCGGCGTTCATCTATGCAGCTCACAGACACCATAGTAAAGTAAGCCAGCCTTTAAGTGGCTGGATGGGGCATGCTAATCCCTTTGCGTTTTCTGACGACTACCAGGCTGCTCAAGGAATAAAACAGTTTTTAACCGGCACCCCTTCTATATTGGCTTTGGCAGCGCTAGATGCGGCGCTTATTGTGTTTGATGATGTAGATATGCAGCAACTGCGCGATAAATCTATCAAGCTGGCCGAGCTATTTTTAGAATTAAAAAATGAACATCCAACGCTAAATGAATTGACCTTGGCGTCTCCCGCCGACAGTCAAGATAGAGGTAGCCAGCTTTCTTTCTCACACCCCCATGCACACGCAATTTGTCAGGCGTTGATCGACGCCGGTGTGATACCCGATTTTCGTGCTCCTGATATCGTCCGTTTTGGATTTACGCCACTATATCTTCGTTATGCAGAAATAGGGCAAGCAATTGAGCGGCTAAACGAGATAATGAAGGATAAGCGATACCTCAACGCAAAGTATCAGCAGAAAAAGACAGTTACGTAGCATCGGCAAGTTAATAATCAGCTAAACCCATAATATAGAGTTGACCAGTCTACGAGGTTCATCGCTTAATTAAAGGCTCGCATACTGAGAGGTTGCAATGAAGTTGATTGCTTTTTGTTTTAACGTAGCGAATTAATTTACATAGCGTACGCTAACTGTTGTTTCACGCCATGGTTGTGGTGACTGAACATGAACAGATCAACTATAGCTATCCAATGAGTTAACACATTAAGGATAGGCAAGTGAAGCTGCCAATGTTTTTTACTTATATAAAATGGTTGATTACATCGTAAGTTGCCCATAGTTCATCCACAATGCATGACTATGAGCAACATTTGAACCTCATTCATAAGTTGCTATTTACAGTGTCAACGACTGGCTATCGTCATGTTTTTAACCTGTTTTAACCATTCAAATTCGTTCATGCCATCGTTTGGTTTAATAATGTGATGCGGTATTACAGGCTGTCTTCGTTTATCTCCGGAAGGACGCACTATGTACCGACTAGGTGCTAACATTACGAGCTTGGTATGGGGCAAATGAAAAGGGGATAGATTGCCTGTCTGATTGGCAAATCCTCCAGTTGGTTCGCCTATAAGCGTACCAATATTGTTATCCAAAATAGTTGTCGCAAACAAGATGGCAGCTGAGTAGGTCATTCGATCCACAAGAACAATAACGTCACCGGCAAATTGTTTATCTGCACTGACAGGTTCAATTAATCCCTCTTTTTCGACGTTTAATTCAATGACTTCACCGACGTCACCTTTGTAGCCAAACCATCCATTGTTATCCCTATTCAACTTTTCAATAGCGAAAGAGGCTTGGGAGACAGGCTTAGAGATGAGATATTTGATAACCTCGGCGCCTGCATCCGACTGCCCGCCCGTGTTTCCTCTTATATCAATAATTAGTGTTGCTGTGTTTTTCGCTACAAGTTGACCAAAGGCATCCTCAACAGAGTTCGCAAATTTGTCACTCTCAGCGTCCACATCGAAAGAATCGATACGAAGATATCCGGTGTCGTCATCAACAAAAGTTAATTGCACGTCTTCAAGGTAAGTATCGGAGCGCTCCCACTTATCCGAGCTTTTGGAAACGACTTCGTGCGTTTTTCCTTGGTCAAAGATACCCAGAGTGATTTCCCCCGCCACATCAAATACTGCGAATGCCCAATAGTGGAACAATAGTGACAGCATACTTTCGCGCAGATTAGCGGTTTCACCATGACTAAGATTGGTCAAATCGCCAATTATTTCATGTACCGAAATACCATTGATGAATTTGATCTCTGTTCCCTTTTGCAATGTAAGCTTGTCGCGCTCTCTGGTATAGGAGCTGGCTAAATAGGCTGCCCCATCACGTATTTTTACACCAAATGGAAAGGTTTGAATCCCCTGCTTTTCTGCGAACGTAAACTCTGCGAGTAAAGGAAACAGTATGGAATGCCCATCGCGGAATAGCGGGGTTAACTGAGCTATGTGTTTAAACGCTTGTTGGCGGGTCATGGGCCCCAAGGCTGTTGATTTTAGATGTTCTGCCAGCGTTTCTAACGCTTCAATATCGGCGTACTCGTCGAAAGCGGGGTGTCTTTCGCGCATTGTTGCAATTAAGAAATCGATATCTTCATGAATCTGTTGTGGAGTAAACGTTTGGGTAACAAATTCGCGGTCGACGTCCTCATGAATCCACTCCTCTATTCCGTTACATCCACTTAATACAGTGATAAAAAAGATAACTACCAGTATTCTCATATTATGTTTCTCCAGCGACTCAATGGCATAAAGGTACCTGGAATGATGTCAAGAGAATGTGAAATGCACAATATATTTGCCTAGGGTAGTGTTTATTTGCAGCTGTTTTTTTACGCGCCACTGAAGGGCTTACGCGTAGGTTAATCGCTACTACAATTTAGTTTTTTTGTTGGCTTAAGTAATATTAATAGGGTGATTCGTGCTGTGCACAAACGTTATTGGAATACGCACTTTAATGAAGCTGCTATCTTCGGCCAGGTGAATAATGCCGTCACAGAATTCTCTTATCGTATTTGGTAGCAGGAGGTAAGTTTTTCGCATGGGCGAAAGTGATATATCGGCGAGTGGGGACTTATCAAGATAACTACGCCATCATCGGTATAGACCAAAAAAGTATTTATAATACATAAGAAGCCGCATTAACCATTTCACCTCTAACATTGGCCGGGGGCAGAAGAATGGTCGGCACGCGTTAATAAAAGGTTTTTATTTTCCCGTTTGTATTGCTACGCTTTGGCCTTTGTGAACAACACGGGGTAGTGCGGTCAATGCGTTCATTCTTTCACGTTATGGGGTTAATTTGTTTCGCTATTTCATCGGTACATGCAACTCACATTTCCGTTTCGTCACCCGACAAAAGGATTACTTTCACTTTTTCTGACGCTAATCAGGAAGCGCAGTATTCGGTTGAATACCACGGAAGTGACCTTATTTTGCCGAGTAAATTAGGGTTTACTTTCGAACAAGCTCAGCCCTTATACCATCACTTCAAAGTTGAAGAAATATCTCGACATAGCAATGACGATAAGTGGAAACAGCCATGGGGTGAGCAAAGAATTATCCGTAACCATTACAACGAGTTGGTAGTGAAATTTACGCAAATCAACGATGCCAATCGCCACTTTTCTGTTCGAGCGCGAGTATTCGACGATGGCGTGGGTTTTCGATACGAAATGCCAGACGCAGGCGATGTCGCGATTACGCGGGAGCTGACACAATTTCACTTAGCTGACTCACAACGCGCCACAGCGTATTGGATCCCTGGGCAATCTCAACAACGTTACGAATACCTTTACCGTGAAACAGCGCTGAATGAGGTTGGCCTGGCGCACACACCTTTTACCGTAAAATATGAAACCGGCACGCATGTGGCGATACATGAGGCGGCATTAGTGGATTACGCCGGCATGAGTCTACATTTCCTCGAAAGAGGTAAGCTGGAAGCCAAGCTAGCGCCGCGTTCAGACGGTACACTGGTACATAAGTCAGGTAGTTTCCACACGCCTTGGCGCACAATCACTATAGGTAATGAGGCAGTAGATTTAATCAATAGTTATATTGCACTGAATCTAAATGAACCTAACAAATTGGGTGAAGTCGATTGGGTCAATCCTGGGAAATATATAGGCATTTGGTGGGGCATGCATATCGGTAAGTTTAGTTGGGGCGCGGGGGAAAAGCATGGCGCAACCACCGAAAGAACGATAAGGTACATGAATTTTGCTGCGAAACACGGCTTCGATGGTGTATTGGTTGAAGGCTGGAATGAAGGATGGGACGGTAATTGGATAGCCAATTCCGAGATTTTTTCGTTTACCAAAAGCTACCCTGATTTTGATATAAAAAAGGTGACTGAACACGGCAAGAAAATAGGGGTAAAGCTTATTGGTCATCATGAAACCTCGGGTGGCATCACTAATTATGAAAAGCAAATGGAAAGCGGATTTGCGCTTTATCAAAAACACGGCGTAGAACAAATTAAAACAGGCTATGTCAGCTATGGTCAAAACCTTAAAGTGGTGGATGAAAACGGCGTAATGCGCTATGAGTTCACCGATAGTCAGCCAGCTGTGAACCACTTTATTAATAATGTGAAAACTGCTGCTAAGTACCAATTGTCTATTAATACTCATGAGTCTGTTAAAGATACGGGCTTGCGCCGCACTTATCCTAATTGGCTTGCCCGCGAAAGCGCCCGAGGTCAAGAATATAACGCTGGATGGTCTAAGCCTAATCCAGCAGAACACATACCGATGCTTGCATACACTCGCATGCTCGCGGGTCCAATGGATTTCACTCCCGGTATTTTTAACTTTAATTATACGCTTGGAAATAATAGCGGGATGGATGTGGGTACGAAAGAGTTGAGACGGCCGATATCCACTCTCTCTAAACAGTTGGCTGAATATGTTGTGCTATACAGCCCTATTCAAATGGCCGCCGATCTTCCTGAAAATTACGAAGCAAAGCCGGCCGCTTTTCAGTTTATCAAAGACGTTCCCACTGACTGGGAAGAAACGCGCGCGTTGCAAGGAGAGGTTGGTGACTTTGTAGTGGTCGCGCGAAAAGAAAAAAAGCACCGCTCATATAATGGCCGCGACTGGTATCTTGGAGCTATAACAAACGGTGAAGCCAGAACCATTACTGTTCCTTTAGACTTTCTCGAAAAAGGGATGGCATACGAAGCACAAATCTATCGCGACACTCACCAAACCGATTGGCGAAAAAATCCATATGCCATGATAATCGAGAAGAAAAAAGTGACTCGCGCCGATACGCTTAACGTGCGATTAGCAGCCGCTGGAGGTCTTGCGGTACGTTTTAAAGCATTATGATGTATTACTAACTCGACCTATTGGGTACGCCGAGTTGGTATAAAGGAAAGCATTCAGGCACGACTTATATATAACGTTGAGGTTGATCTAGATGATGAAGTACGCCTCCCTCCATATCAAGGTAATATGGCGCACTGCATTTTTCTATCACCCTTCGGGTGCGGCCCCTGTGAATTTTTAAGTCGATAACGTTGTTCGATTTTGTAGCCAACCCTATGCCATCCACCTATAATATTTATCGTGGATATAAATTATATCGCGCGTATAAGATTAAAACTTACCATTAGAAGGGTGATAAATAAGTACGTGTCGATATTTTTTTAAGTTTGAATTTATCTGCCATGTACCGCTCAAAGCTTGAATAAAAAAATCAGCTGATTATGACATTGATGTGTTGATTGTTGTTACTTTTCTTAGGTGAATGTCTTATTTCAACATATGAATATCTACAGAAAAATACGCTTTTTGTTTATATGAATCTCTTTGTGAATGGGTATAGGCTACTGACCAAACCTGTAACCAGAGTCAACCCGACCTGGTTGAATCAGACGCAACAGCATTGTAGGACTCAGGGTTAAATCTTGCATTTCGTTTACGGATGCCGTCTCGTTTCCAGAATTCAATAGCTGGAATTTGAAATTCCCATAATTCAGCGGCATTCCAAGTAAATTCATTGTTATATCGCGCATCCAGATAATCTTTTTCGTAATGACTTTCTTCTCTGCTTACTTCGAAAAAGAAGTTGCTCTGTTTACTTATAATGAGTTCTTTTCGACTTAAAAACTGAATTTGTCGTCGCGTAATTTGCTTGCAAATGGGTTCATCGACGTGCTGAGGGTAAAGAGAGGAGACGATCGCCCGCTCAATTTCGCCCGAATCTTCTGAAACGAAATAGATCCCAGCACCAAGGGGAAACCTCCCCACCATTTTTAGAAAACATTGCACATAGTCTGGGTCGTACGTTTTGCGATACATCCCTTCTTCTAATATGCCGTATACCCGGTAGATATCTCTATAGTCGTATTCTTTTTTGGTCGACAAAACGAAAGAGGCATACGTCATGGGTATGCGCAGTAAATCACCTAATTCACCATTGTTTTCTTTTAGCGATGTCAGCACATCTAACATAAAATTAAGCTGACTCTTTTCCTCTTTTTCAAATTTCTCTTTTTCTTCAGGGGATAAATAGCGAACGATAGGGACCCCAATTCCAAGCTTAATATAATCTTTGGTTTTCTTATCGATAAGAGTCGTAAGCTGTTTTCGCTCCGTTTGCTCTAAAAGCCGATAGCTATCATCTCCTAACAACGCTTTTGTCTGTGGGCTATGCATACCAATAGATTGTAACAAGGCGACTTTTGCTAACGGTTTAAGAATTTTTTCGCGGTACGCCAGTTTGGTTTCCGCTTCCATTGGTTTGCGGAATATATCTAAACTTACTTTTGTATCGCCCTTGCTTGCCATTAAACTCATTTTGCTTTGTGGCGGGAAAATGTGTTCTAACCTTTGTTTTAAAAACGTTGATTTAAACGATTTTTTAAATTTCACTTCATCAAACAAAGCGATAGCCAGAGCAGCTATATAAATGGGTTTATATTTTTCATTCCGTATATAACGAACTTTATCTTCTGGTGAAGGAGTAGATAAAGCAATGGTGCCCAAAAACTGGCTAAATATTTGATGCCCGTCTAAAAGGTCTAAGATTTCATCGGTAAGGTGATCAAGACATTCATACCGATTATTTCTGGCACTATTGATTTTATTTTCTAACTCGCGACATTCATCTTCTAATTTGCTCTGCTTGGCAACTATTCTGGCAAGATAGCGCTGGGCTGAAGGTTGTCCCTTTATCGTAGGATATCGGCCAGTGTCTTTACGGTATTTATCAATACGATCTGTTTGGTCCTGAAGTTTTTTAATTCTATCCTTAAGGGCTGAAAGGGTTTGATATTCTTCCTGATATATTTCAAAAAAAGCCTGTGCATTTTCAACGAGTGCACGATACCTGCGCATGAAATCAGAAATTTTGCGGGAAATCTCACTTACCATTGTAGGAATATTTGATAAGCGTTCTTCAGCTACTGAAGTTGAGCTAGAGGTTGATTTGCTATCCAGAAGCATCGAACACCAGCATCCCTGTGAATTACAATTAAAAACGAAGAGTAGCTAAAATTAACATCGCGATCTTGCTTTTGCAATAGTGCCGACAATAGTGGGTTGAATTACACTGGCCTCTTAAAGGGGTATATTGGGTCAACCCCCTTCATTGCATACGCGATATGCCAATTCTTAGTTTTTGTTCGCGACCGTTAACTGCCTTTCATGCCCAGAGGTGCTTCATAAGTGCTACACCTAATAAAACGCAGGGTAAATCTCACATCGGGTGGACTGAAATCTGTTGGCGGTTCGTATTTCGCATAGTGGGTTTGGTATTCTTTACTATCGACGTGTGAGGGGTGCATACTTGAGCACAGGCACCCACAATGTAGACACAAAGGTGCCTATGAATCATTGTCTAAAGAACAGATAGTTAAACTAAACAAGGTCATAAAATGAATCGAGTAATTGGTATCGTATTGATAGTCGTTGGTGTGGCTTTGGCATGGTGGGGCTACGATATTTATGATTCGGCGAGTGCGCAGTTTAGGCGGGCGCTGGATGGAGAAACGCCCTGGGAAGCCTGGGCTGGTATGGTCGGTGGCGGCATCTGCTTTTTATTGGGTCTTTTTAAAGTCAAATAGTACAAGGGGGTAGCAGTCCTATCTCGCTGACAAGGTCGAATGTAGAGCGCTTTTATAGGCATCGTAAGCAGGCAGCGCGGACGTGACAATCGATGCGATTACTATTACAACATAAACCTGTATAACCTCCACTTGCAAAAGGTTGGCAGATAAAAACAAGCCAAACTGCGCTGCCAGCCAGTCGCTTAGCAAGCCAATAGTGACGCTGATCATGCCTGTAGCAGCGATAATCGCTAACACTACTAAAATCAAAGCTTCAATAAGAACTAACGAAAATATCACATGAGGCCCAGCCCCCAGCACGCGCAAGACTGCAATTTCATTTTGTCGTTGTTGCATAGAGGCTAGCAACATGGTTGATAAACCAAATAGCGACGATATCAAAATTAATATACTTATAATCCTTAATAAATTTTCAATGGTTCCCATCATCTGCCACAGTTCATTAAGTGCGACCCCTGGCAAAATGGCCATAAGCTTATCGTTTTTATTGTTATTGACTTCACGTTGAAGTTTGAAAATCGCAAATTTTGATTTCAGACCAAGCATGATAGCTGTCACGCTATCGGGTATTAACTCTTCTTCAGCCAGGTGCTCCTTCACCTGTCCAGTAGGATGCAAGGGGTGAAGGTGAATGGCTTCAATTGCTTGTAAGCTAACGTGAACAGTTTTGTCTACGGGCGTACCGGTAGGATTCAGTACACCGCTTATCGTAAAGGGGGAATCGTCGTGGTGGGTAAAGCTGGTAGAGCCCGTACCGTGCGCAATGACAACTTCATCACCTACCTTATAATTGAGTTGTTTGGCTACATCGGCCCCGATTACTGCCTCAAACACGCTTTGAAATGGCTCACCATGTGAAAAGGTCAACGCTGTTTTGTTGCCATATTTAAAGTGGGTAAAGTATTGATCATTAGTTCCTAGTACCCGAAAGCCATGATGCGAGTCGCCCAGAGAAAGAGGAATTGCCCATTCCACGTGAGGGTTATTTTTAAGAACTTTATAACTTTCAAAGTTAATATTATTAGTGGGGCTGCCCATTCTGAAAACAGAATAAAGTAATAAATTTAACTGGCCACTGGGCGCGCCCACGATTAGGTCTACATCGGAAATTGTGCGGTTAAAGCTCTCTTTTGCCTGTAGGCGAATATGCTCAACACTTAGCAGCACACTAATGCTGATGACGAGGGAAAGAAAAGTAAGGATAACTGACTTTTTTCTGCTTTTAAGGCTATTCCAGGCCAGCGACATTAGCATAGCTGATTCTCCTTGGTTGAGACCAGCTCAGTTATTTCCACACTGGTTGGGAAAAACTGTTTCAAATGCATATCGTGGCTCACGAAGACTAACGTTGTTCCTGCTTCCTGACAGATTTCCGTCAAGATAGCCATGAATGCATCTTTGGCGGCCACGTCAAGGGCTGAGGTGGGTTCATCTACCAATAAAAGTTCGGGTTGATTGATTAATGCTCTGGCTATGGCCACCCGTTGTTGTTGCCCGATACTGATTGCGTTTGCAGGTTGAAAAAGGATATTCGGGGGAAGGTTTAGTTTTTGAAGGTAATCCGTCGCCAGGTCTTCAACATTGTTAAGATGCGTGGAAGAAAAATGATTCGCCAGTTGGATATTTTTCAGCACGCTAAGGTAGGGAATTAAATTAAATTGCTGAAAAACGACACCGATATGATCCGCTCTGAATTTATCCCGGGTGTGAGCTTTTAACGTTGAGAATGGCTTCCCCAATATTTGTATTTCGCCTTTATCTGGAGTCAATACGCCTGCAAGCAAGTTAAGCAATGTGGTTTTACCAGAGCCAGACTCACCGTGTAGAAAGATCTGTTGGCCACGGTCTACACGCCATTCAGCTATAAACATACCGTTGTCGTCACCGTTACGGTATTGATGAAGCACGTTTTCAACGTGAATTGCCGTTTTTTCTACTATGCGTGTCGTGTCAGAATTCATCTAAAAAGGGCCACTACGTAATTACTATCCAAAAATAATTCGCTTGCGAAATGTTATAGCATGTCGGGTCGGGAGTGTTAACAGAAAATAGATCGTCGCCCGTTATCCCCTTTAAATAGCTAAAAATACGGGTTTTCTCAGTTTTTCGCGAACATAACCAAATGTGCTAAATCTAATTTGATTCCAAATGATTCGCCCACGGCATGATCGTTATGACTGGGAGCTAGACACAAAATAGTCTGCTTCGAGCCGGGCACCGCTAATTCGTACATGATGTGTGCCCCTCTGAACGAACGTCGCACCACTGTCGCAATGGTATCGCTGGATTCATCGTATTCTATATCGTCAGGACGGATCAGTAATTCAATTTCCTGTCCCACTTTGAAGCCGTTCAAGCGGGCAGGGTCGACATTAACTTTTCCTAAACAGCAATGGATATTGCCATCATCATTGATCATGCTTTTTAAAAAAACGCCACTGCCCACAAAGTCAGCTACAAATCGCGAAACAGGCTTATGATAAAGTGCATAGGCGTCGTCCCATTGATGCAACTGGCCTTCACTGAGTACGCCAATAATATCTGCTATGGCAAACGCTTCGTATTGATCGTGGGTGACTACCAATGCACTGGTATTTTCGCGTTTTAGTATTGTACGAATATCTTTTGCTAACTCCTCACGAAGTTCAGCATCAAGGCTTGAAAAAGGCTCGTCCATTAGCAGTAAATCAGGCTTTGGGGCTAACGCGCGCGCTAGCGCGACTCGTTGCTGTTGACCGCCTGATAACTCATGTGGGAAACGCGTCGCTGTATGCGATAGCCCCACCAAATTCAGTACTTCGCTAATTCTTTTTTCGCGGTCCGCTTTTTTCCACTTGTGCAGCGCAAAGGCAATATTTTCGGTGACCGACAAGTGGGGGAAGAGGGCGAAATCCTGAAAGACTACCGATATATGTCTCTTTTCTGGCGCGACCAAATGGTTTGGCCTACTGACTATTTCATTACGTAACTTAATTTGCCCTTTACTGATTGACTCAAAACCCGCTATCGCTCTTAATATTGATGTCTTACCACAGCCAGAAGGCCCTAATAAACATCCAATTTCGCCATTGTTCAGCGTAATATTAACCCCGTCTACTGCTAGGAAGTTTCCGTATCGGATATCAATGTTATGCAAGTTCAGCATTTATCAGGACTTTCCTTTGATTGTTTTATCAATAGCATGAGTGATGAGTATAACTGGCAGCAATCCTACTAGAACAATAGCTAAAGCGGGTGTCGCCGCATCGACTAATCTTTCATCAGAAGCTAATTCGAAACTTCTTACTGCAAGCGTATTAAAGTTGAAGGGGCGCAAAATTAATGTGGCGGGTAATTCCTTCAATACATCGACGAATACCAGCAAAGCCGCACTTAACACACTGGTTTTTAAAAGGGGGATATGAATTTGTTGCAATACGCGAGCAGGCGATGCGCCTAGCGAGCGCGCGGCGTTGTCCATGTTCGGGGTAATTCGGCTAAGTCCAGCCTCTATGTTATGTAATGCGACAGAAAGGAAACGAATACTGTATGCCAATAGAAGCGCAAATAGCGTACCAGAAAAAATAAGGCCAACGCTGCTGTCAAACCACCGTTCCGAAAAGTGGTTAGCTATTTTATCTGCCCAGCTTAACGGAACTAATACACCCACTGCGATAACGGTACCTGGGATCGCATAGCCTAATGACACAGTTTGTCCAAGCGAGTTTATCATTTTACTGTTTTTTATACGCCGGGAATAAGCGAACAGAAGGGCTAACACCACGACAATAACAGCCGCAGTTAATGCTAAGCTGAATGAGTTGACGATCAGTAAAATAAACTGCGAATCAAAATTTTGTTGTAAGGTTAATAACGTCCAATAAACCAATTGAATAATTGGGACGATAAAACCAAATAAAGGGGGGAGTAGGCATAGGATAAAGACCAAGACAGCGCTGGCCCCCTTTAATTGTTTGCGTTTTTGTACCTTATGGTTTTGTCCTTGATGATAGTATTTTATATGTCTGCGAGACCATTTTTCGAACAATAGAACAACCAAAACGAACGTGCACAGCAGTGAACTAAGTTGCGCTGCAGCGATGCCGTTTCCCAGACCAAACCAGGTTCTGAAAATGCCGGTGGTAAACGTGGAAACGCCAAAGTACTGCACCGTTCCGTAGTCTGCGAGTGCTTCCATCATTGCCAAGGCAGTACCCGTGAACAAGGCGGGACGAGCAAGGGGTAGAGATACCCGAGTTAAAAACCCGACTTTACTGATCCCCATTATCTGACTGGCTTCAACCAAGCTTGCAGGCTGTTCGCTAAATGCCGTTCGCGCTAACATATAGACATAAGGGTAAAGCACCAGAGACATTACGATTATAGCGCCCCATAATGAGCGAATGTCGGGGAAATAGTAATCGCCATAACCCCAGTCGAAAGTATCACGTAGAATAGTCTGAACTGGCCCGCTGAAATCAAGAATTCCCGTGTAGGTATAGGCAATAATGTAAGCAGGCATGGCTAGGGGTAACAAGGCTAACCAGCGAAAAAGCTTTCGTCCGGTAAAGTCATATCGACTGATCAGGTAAGCGATAGTCGTGCCTATCAATAAACTGCCTATACCCACGCCGCAAGCAAGTAGCAATGAATTAGTTACATAGTCTTGTAACACCGTATCAATTAAGTGCTGCCAAAGTGCGAATTGCGGCGCAATCCAGCTCGCAAATATAACTACTACGGGCAGACTGAGTACGCCACCTAAGAATAACAGCGCGCCCTGCCAGGGATCCAGCAGGGCGCGTATTGATGATTTTATAGTGAGACTAAACGACTGACTCAATTTACTAAAAGTTTCCTGTTAACGGTAGGAAAGACGCAAAGGTTATTTCCAGCCCGCTTTATCCATTACTTTAACAGCATCAGCATTAAGCTCACCAACGCGATGCAGTGTAATGTCTTCAGCTGTAAATGTACCAAATTGCTTTAATGTGTCGCTCCATTCTACCCCATCCCGTACAGGATATTCATGATTTGTTTCTGCGTACCAAGCTTGCGCGTCTTCTCGCACCATGTACTCAAGTAGTTTTACGGCATTGTTACTATTAGGGGCGTGTTTTGCCACAGCTGCACCTGAGACATTAATATGTGCGCCTCGACCATTTTGATTTGGCCAGAAAACCTTAACTTGCGACGCAATTTTTTTCTGAGTAACATCAGCACTGTTAAGCATACCTGCCAAATAATAGGTGTTCGCGATGGCGATATCGCACTGTCCTGAAACCACAGCCTTTATCTGGTCACGATCGCCACCTTTCGGTGGACGAGCAAAGTTCTTCACCAATCCTTCAGCCCAGCTCAACGTGTCAGCCTCACCTTTTTGCTGAATCATAGACGCGATCATCGACTGGTTGTAAATGTTCGAAGAAGAGCGAATACAAATGCGTCCTTTCCACTCTGGTTGAGTTAACGCTTCCATAGTAGATAGCTTATCTGCGTCAACACGTTCAGGAGAATACATAATAGGGCGCGCTCGCATAGTTAATGAAAACCAATGCTTATCTTTATCGCGAAGCTGGGCGGGAATAGCGTGTGAAAGCACACTTGAATCCACAGCCTGAGTTAAACCTTGCTGTTTTGCTCTCACTAAACGGCCAACATCTGTAGTGATCAACACATCAGCCGGACTATATTTACCTTCATTGCTCATACGGCTAATTAGTGCATCGGCACCACCGGTTACCAAATTCACTTCGATGCCTGTTTCAGTTGTGAACTTGTCTAACAAAGGCTTGATTAGTGCTTCTTTTCGTGCGGAGTAAACATTGACTTCGTCAGCACTAACTGGGATAGCAAAAGTGAGAGTAGTCGCTAAGGCGACTGTTATTGAAATTAGACGTTTCTTAAGTGAGAGCATACCCGAATAAAATCCTTCATCTGTAGAGTGAAGCTAAGTGTATTCTTATTGATAACTATTCTCAATAGCAGTATCACAGGTAATGTCAATATGGGACGTTCATAGCGCGTTTTGAATTGCCCGGATTTTGCTCAATCTGACGTTCCCGCACCTTTCTCCCCTTGGTGCGTGGAAAGCGAAGAAGCGGCGCCGTTAAGTACACTCATATTATTGCAAAAGAATAAAAGTAATTTGCGTGGTACTGATATTGAGGTGAATGCTCTGGGGTGAACTGAGGAAGGGGGGGAGTAATAAGAACTTTGTCTATTTTACCTGTTGAATCCGAACTTGTTACATTATAACATCTTGCGGTAATGATATGGTATAACATTGCGGTAGTGAGAAAATGAGTAGAATTACAAAGATTGCGGCAATTATAGGTACGTTATTTCCTTTAAGTGTGGTGGCTCAGTCAATAGAAGGGACGATTAAAAACGCAGACGGTAATGCTGTAGCAGATGCCAACATCCGGGTCGAAGGCACTGATCTAGTAACCAAATCGGATAGCAATGGCTATTTCGTGTTGCCTCAAGTTTCAACCGGTATACAAGAGTTACATGTTACGGCAGCGGGTTTCGCCCATCACCATGCTGATATCGCAATAATTGGAACTCAGCGCAAGCAGCTTACCTTTACCCTTGAACGTTCGCCTATTGAAGTAATCGACGTTGTGGCTACTCCAGTCCATATGTCTGTAATGGAATCAGCCTCCCCCGTTAGTGTATTAGGGGGCGAGACGCTACGCAGACAACAATCAGCGACATTAGGCGATACCCTTGAAACATTGCCGGGAGTGCAGACTTCCTTTCACGCAAATGTTGCCAGTACACCCATAATCCGTGGTTTAAGTGGGCCCAGAGTAATGATTGCCCAAAACGGACTCGATGTCGGTGATGTATCCAGAGTAGGGCCAGATCATGCGGTAGCGTCTGAGGCTTCTACCGCTCAACAAATTGAAGTACTTCGCGGCCCGGCCACGCTATTTTACGGAAGTGGTGCCATCGGGGGAGTGGTTAATGTTGTAGATGGACGTGTTCCAACCGACAAAACCACGCGGGGCGAATGGTTGCTGGAAGGAGACTCAGTTAACAATCAAAAACTGGCTTCATTTAATGTAACGACGGGAGTGGAGTCAATTGCGTTTTATGCAGACGGTTACTGGCGTGAATCTGACGATTATGAAACACCTATCGCGCCCGATCTGGATGATGTGAAAGATGACGAACATAAATTTGTCGTTGAAAACAGTAATGAACAATCAGAGGGGGTCACCCTAGGAACCAGTTACTTGTTGGATAAAGGATTTATCGGTTTATCAGCGGAACAATTTAATCGTGAATACGGCATACCGGGTCATGGACATGACGACGAAGCAGAGGATGACCATGGTGAAGAAGAAAGAGTTTTTGCCGATTTAACGCAAACCCGCGTGCAGATATTGGGTGAATTTGAGGTCAACGGTAATTGGCTAAAGCGGATTAACTTACGAAGCGGGTTTACCAATTACGAGCATTCGGAAATCGAGAATGGGGAAGTGGGGACAACCTTTAAAAGTGACACACAAGAATTAAAAGTTGATCTTATGCATAATCAGTTCGGCGAATGGAATGGAGGCGTCAGTTTCCACCTTAAAGCCAGTGATACTGCTGCGCTGGGGGAAGAAGCTTTTACACCACCTTCAACTGAAGAAACTATTGCGTTAGCCCTTATGGAAGAGCGGCATTTAGGGGCGTTTTTATTACAACTGGGTGGCAGAATTGAAAGGGTCACTTTGGATGCTGATAAGGTGTTGCTTCCGGAAGTCCAATTACATGGAATCGATGAAAAAATGCATGAAACTGAACATGAAGAGGAATTGCACGATACGGCGAGTTTTGCTTTTAAGAAAGATTTCACACCTATATCCCTTTCAGCCGGACTCGTCTGGGACTTCACTCCGGGTTATAACGTAGAACTTTCTGTTTCTCGTTCTGAGCGCGCTCCATCTACTGCTGAACTTCTATCTTTTGGCCCTCACATAGCGTCGGGCAGTTATGAGATTGGCGCATTATTCCAAACACATGAAGATGAAGGCGAAACGCATATTGAGAGGTCTAGAGAAGATACAGAGCTTGAAGTGGCAAACAACATTGATTTAGCTTTGCGAAAAAAGCAAGGGCAAATCGGCTTTGTATTTAATGCGTTCTACAATCAAGTAGATAATTATTTTTATCAGTCAAATACGGGATTGTTCGCTGAAGGGGGGCATGAAGAAGGGGAAGAACATAGTATTGATGAGCATGCAGACGAACTTCCTGTGTTTATATTTAGAACCGATGACGTTATTTTACACGGTTTCGAAGCGCAAATGGCGTGGCAGGCTACAGATACCTTTAAAACCACGATTTTTGCCGACTATGTTCGAGCGCGGCTTCAAGACGGGGGCGACCTTCCACGAACCCCCCCATTACGTTTGGGGTCACAGTTTAGTTATCAAGACGAACAGTTTACTGCCCATTTGGATATTACCCGCTACGAGCAACAAGATAGGATCACATTGGAAGAAACGGTAACCGATGGTTATACCATGTTAGATGCCAGCATTTCATACAACATGCCATTAGGGGGTCAAGATGTTGTGGTATATCTGAAAGGAAGCAATTTGACTGATACAGAAGCGCGCGTTCATACGTCATTTCTGAAAGATGTCGCCCCGCGACCTGGACGAAGTATCGCACTGGGGATCCGAGGTTATTTCTAATTTTTTGGCTAACGTTACCTAAAAAAATTCTAAACAATGAACAGGATTTTGATTTCGTTTAACCGAAACCGGTTTAAGTATCTCCCTGCTAACCGGTTACCGATTATTAATCGAATCAGGGTAGAGGCGAGCAGGTATAAGTGTGAGAACAAACCTGCCTAGCCATTCAAGGTGCGGTATAGAGTTGTATGGCTACACTGATTGAGTGCGAACTGCCCATCATTTTGCTCATAACACGTTAAAGAAAACCAGTGATATTGAATTAGCATTAATTTCAAACCGCATTGACAGGTTCAACATGTTTTAAACCGCGATGGAACCGTAACTGCATTTCTACCTCTCACCCGCAGCTCCTTTAATTGGGAACGCGGGTTTTTTATGATTTCTTCATTGTCAGGTATATTCAGGGTGGGCTGCGGTAGCGTATTCAGAATTTTTAAAATGGGTATGATAGACAAACGCTAATATTGCACTCATTACCGTCATTTCACCACTTTCTTCAATCAATGCTACAATGCCGAAACCCCATGGTATTGCAGCATGTATCACATCCACGATAACGCCGAAGAAGCCCACGCCAGCTACGAGAAGAATCATCCAGTGAGACACCTTTTTTTCTTTAGCGGTAGCATGAAAATAAGCAAAGGCAAGCAAAGTAAACAAGGGACTAACCAATAGCGCAACTGCTAAAGGCTGGGCGACATCGCGAGGCTGCATGTTGAAAACAGATTTAAATTCAAAACTGGTAGCCAATATTTCTCCCGTTGTTTCATGCAGCTGGCCAGCGTCATCAATCAGTAGGAATATAAACAACGCTCCCCACGCAAAAAACATGAGAGAACGGGTTTTAAGTGCTGCAAAAAGAAAAATACCCGCTATCATGCCTTCTTTAAAATACTGGTACATTTCCCCGTAGCCACCGTCGGTAGTGAGTAAAAGCTTAGTATTGTTAACTATATCCAGTTTGTTCAACACATGTACCGATATAAGTATCCCGTCGCCGATTAACATTAACACCAAAAATGCAAAGAATGTTTTAGTCAAATTCATTATAAAAATCTGTAAGTTTCTTATGGTGTATATTTCAGTATCGTCATAATTCCCTATTGGGATCAATGGCCGCGCTATAAAAACACTATATTTTGCAAGCATTACCTGTCGTTGGAGTAGGTAGAATGACGATTTAAGCTATTTTTTAGAGAGCAACGCCTGATTCTAAAGCCTAACCGGATCTCGATAAATTACAACAGATTGAAAACTATAGTTAAACTAGTTTAGCCCAGATATGGATGTAGACTGGCGGCTTATCTTGTAAACATACTGGATGCTTTGGAGCCAAAAATGGATGAAGGTATGGCGTTTGTTTTGATGATTCTTTTTGCAGTTGTTTTGCCTATAGTGGCTGTTGGCATATGAACTTCCCACAAGAAAGATATGGCAAAAATGAACATTCAATTAGGTAAGTCAGAAAAGCAAAATATGCTTAATGAATTTGCAGCGGTCAAAAAAAGGCTGGAAGCATTAAAAGCCCTTGTTTCCGATAAGAAGTATCTACTAAACGAAGAGTTGGATAGCCTTAGCCGAAAAGATTCGCAGATAAGTTAATGTGCTTATGAACTCTTTCGCTCACGATCAGCGCCAAGAACGGTTGGGAGGTGTCGATGTTATTGGTCGCGCTTCAGCGACATGTTATTTTGCAGCTTTATAGGACCCCTAGTCTACTTTGCCTGAATTTCTTCCGCCCAATAGCAGCTACGCCGGATTCGATTACACTGGCCTCCTCGGCTGAGCATGCTATGGCTTAAATTTATTCCCTTTCCGATTTCCCTATCACCGAAAGTTTCGCGTAAGTAGGCTAGGGTCTGGTATTGTGGAGCCTCGTTCAACTGTTTGGACTTATGGTAATTCTTTCTATTTTTTTGGGGGGCGGCCATAGAATACCACCAACAGGCAGTTGCTCGATTGTCACCGCTTGAGCTTGAGTGGTGCACTTGCTATCTGAATTCGCGAGATTTACTTATTAATGCCTATTTCTAACGTTACAGTAGCTATTTTACCTAGCTAGTAATACAAGGGATTAACTCAAAAAATTGACTAATTAAACATACTTTTAGATAGTATATTTATCGAAGAAGCATTTAAGAAAAAGTTAATATTAAAATTTCAATAGGATTTGACTGTTTGTGGAAAATTTAGCTGAGCATTACAATTCGAGTTTTTATAAATCACATAATCAGGGAATGAGCGAATCAGCAAAAGTGATATTAGGTTTGCTTCATGAAAAATTTAAACCCCAAAGTATTGTGGATGTGGGGTGTGGACAGGGAGCGTGGTTAGCGGCAGCGGAGTCCTTAGGTATTGAAAAATTGAAAGGATTTGATGGGGACTGGGTGAACCAACACGCGCTATTAAGTAATCGTATAGATTTTGAAGCCGCAAATTTCACTAAAGCAATCCCAACACATAATGAGCGGTATGAACTTTGTATTTCACTAGAAGTAGCTGAACATTTACCTAAAGAAAATGCTGAAAAATTTGTTGAATTTCTTTGTAGTTTATCTGATGTTGTGTTGTTTAGTGCAGCAATAAAACACCAGGGGGGAACGAATCATGTTAATGAGCAATGGCAATCTTATTGGGTAGCGCTATTTCAATCTAAAGGCTACGATTGTGTAGATATAATCAGAGGTGAAACATGGAATAATCCCTCTGTAGAGGTGTGGTATAAACAAAATACATTTCTGTTTATCAGATCAGATTCTCAATTAAAAGCATTAGATGAGTCTAATGTTAAAAACAAGATTGTAGATGTTGTGCACCCATTAAGTTATGAAAGAAAAGTGAAAAGTAGAGAGCAACTACTTTCACAAATACGCAATCCGTCTTTAAATTTTATAGTTGGTTGTATAAAGCGCTATATTAAAATTAAGTTAGGGATAGCAAGATAATAAAAAACAAAAACAAAAACAAAAACAAAAACAAAAACAAAAATAAAAACAAAAAATAATAAAATGGCTTAGATTTTAAAGGAAACTTTCAGTTTATGAAGGATTTAAGTTGTGCAAAGAGAAGGTTATTTTTTTCCTTAGATTAAATTGTTTAAATACCTATAAATAATATTTTATGGGTATTTAAATATAAACGATGAAAGTGATGATACCTCTCCTTACTTAAAAGAGCTTTATTTGCAGCGCCATCCACTTCTTATTTAGGTTCAATTACGCATTCATGTTTACCGTGATTGCTTCGCGTAGCAGATTAGTAAGGCCATGATATGAAACTGATTTGTGGCCAGGACATTGCAGTCATTTTCGGCCGCATTTTAGTTCAATACATGTCGACTTTTACGTTAGTATGATAGGCAGAATAATATAACAAATCACAAAAAAGGGTTGGTAGTCATCTTAGGGAAAGGCCAGTTAAAACTTCATATACTGAAGATATCCCAGCCATTTCACATAGAAAAAGCCACTGCATAATCGATTATTTTACCCAAGGACCAGTAATGAAAATCATTCAAAGAACCCTCCGCTTCATGCGAAGCATTAAGGATCACAGACTACACACCTACTATAGACTTTTCAGCGACTATACAATGATCCCACCGACCAACTATGTCGCTAATTTAAAATTAGCCAATTCTGCAGCCTTGATTCCAGGAGCGGTGGTTGAGTGCGGTACGTGGAAAGGCGGAATGATAGCCGGGATAGCCAAGCTGCTTGGGAAAAATCGAGACTACTACCTCTTCGACAGCTTTGAGGGGCTGCCACCAGTAGACCCTATCGATGGCCAAGCAGCAAAGCGATGGCAAGAAGATATCGATTCACCAGCTTACTTCGATAATTGTTCCGCAGCCGAAATTGAAGCCATAACCGCGATGTCGTTGGCGGAAATCAATGACGCAAATGTGGTGAAAGGGTGGTTTGAGGATACGCTGCCACAGGCATCCTTTCCCAATGGCATCGCAATATTAAGAATGGACGGAGACTGGTATAAATCAACTTATCAGATTCTTGACTCACTGTTCCCGCTTGTAAACGATAACGGGCTTATCATCATTGATGACTATTATACGTGGGATGGTTGCTCTAAGGCCGTGCATGATTACCTTTCAAAGTACCAGCGACCTGAACGGCTTTCCTCGTATGAAGGCGTTTGCTTTATACGGAAAAAAAAGGCCGAACAAGACAAATTAACTGAATGATATTAAGTTTGATGGTAATTCGGGAATTGAAAACTAAGATAACATCTTTAAAAAAACCGCTGCGATCTAAAATAATTCGCTACATTATTCACAGCGGGTTAAACCTTTGCTGACCATTGAAATTCTGGCGCAGATGCAAAAGGGCCATTTAGCGGAACGGGAGAAACACAACGAGACGCACGTCATAGTAGAGATGAAAGAGGGTACACCCGCGACTCCATAGCTGGATACGCAGTCTATCTTCTTCCTTTCAGTCACGCCCGCTGAAATAGGGCATTTTTTATGTTTTTGTAGCTGCGTTAAGCTTATCACTTATTAAGAACGGCAGAAAAGTAAGCAGCTGTACCGTATTTACCGCTTTAATAATAAGCTTTTCTCGTCTCCAAGCGGAACTTCTCTTGTATACGTCTATTTTTTAATCGACTTCTTCAAGATACGAATCCTTGTCGTGTACTGATACAGCTTGGAGCCGCTGCTGTTCGGATGAAGCAAGCTTTAGTCTGCTTGATTGCGGGGCCGAATAGACAAATTGTTTCGGAAAGATTTTAGCCGAAGCCTGTCTGATAGATTAGTCCGTTATCGAAGGTTAACATCTCTGTGGCTGTTCCAGTCGGCAATTTCTGCTTTGAAATAAGGCAAGGCGAAATTTATGAGCTAGATACGTAGATTTCTAATTTAACGAGGGTAAAAATACGGTATAAGGTAAAACCGCCCATTAACACGTTTCCTGCGTAAACCAGCCGCCTCTTCTCAAATAATATAAATTACACTAAACCCTCTATACTGAATTGAACAACAGTGTTGTAGAACTATCCGATAAGGTTTTTGACTCATAACCAAAACCATGCAGTTAAACTATTAAGATATTGAACAGGACAAAGGAACGCATCATGACCTCATTCGTCTCGTTAGATCGTCTTCGTTTTTGGTGCAATCGACTTGGTGAACAGCTTTGGGTGCGGCCTTTGGCGGTGTGCTTAATCTCTGTTACTGTGGTGTTTACGGCCAAAATCATAGATGGCTCTGATTATGCGATCCTTGCACCTGAAGTTGCACAGGACTCGGTTGAAAATTTGCTCTCCCTATTGGCGGCTAGCATGCTGGTTATTGCCACCTTTTCGGTGGCATCTATGGTATCTGCCTATGCCGCAGCAAGCAGCTCAGCGACCCCTCGCTCCTTCACACTTGTATTGGCGGATGACGTCTCACAAAATGCGCTTTCGACCTTTGTCGGTGCGTTTATTTTTAGTGTGGTCGCGTTAACAGCGGTAAAGAACGCTTTTTATGGAAAAGCAGGTCTATTCGTCCTTTTCATTCTAACAATAATTGTTTTTGCGATGGTCATAGTAACGTTTGTACGCTGGGTAGACACCATTGCGCGATTGGGGCGAATCGGCTCGACGATTGAAAAGGTTGAGAGGGCGACTGAGATCGCGCTTAAAAGAAGGCAAGATAAACCGACCCTGGGAGGAATATCAATATCTAGCTCTCCTAGGCCAGGCACTGCCGTATATGCATCGAAAATTGGTTATGTGCAGCATATCGACATGGCAACAATTCAGCGTTGGGCAGAGGATGTTGACGCTCAGGTTGTCATATCAGCGTTACCAGGAGCCTTTGCTTCGCCCAATCAGGCGTTGGCATACGTTAGCATTTCATCAGAAGCACTGCATAAAGCTGGCAGCGATAGCCTGATCAACTCATTCCGAATTGGCCGCGACCGAACCTTCGAAGATGATCCTCGATTTGGTCTGATCGCATTGTCCGAAATTGCGGCTCGAGCGCTTTCCCCTGCAGTCAACGATCCAGGTACAGCAATAAAAGTGATTGGAACATTAGTACGTTTGATTACTTCTTTTAATGAGCAAGCGCAAGCAGAGAATCAAAACGAAGTTGAATATGACAGAGTAGCGGTACCAAAGATCGCAATACCTGATATGTTTGACGATGCTTTTATGCCCATAGCCCGAGATGGCGCAGGGGCGGTAGAGGTAGGTGTTCGTTTACAAAAGGCTCTGAGCGCCCTTGAATCACTTAACAATGATGAAATTCGTAAAGCCGCTAGCTATCACAAGGTGTTAGCGCTAAAGAGAGCATCTAAAGTACTCGATGTAGAAGAGGACTTAGTTGCCGTTAAAGATGCTGCACACAATGTTAGACCCTCAATAAAACAGCTTAAAAATAAAACATAATAGGCCTTAACATGACATCAATATTTGTTTTTTTTCAGCTTTCGCTTTGATATTGACCTTACGTTTGCTTTCTCGTCATCCACATCGAATTATTCGAGGGATGGACTTTGCGCGTCTGCAATCTGCAATTCTCATCACTTGTTTGCTAGTGGCCGAGTTTATTCTCTTGGGTATGAAATAGGGAGTAGCCTGGCTACTCATCTAAATCGCTTTTTTTGTGTAATTTGGCAATTGAGCTGGAGTTTTCCTTATACACGTTTGTGACGCCAAGAGGTCAAACGAACGCGCAGCAGCAATGTCGAAAGTCAAATTAGCATTTTAACCGCTAAAGTCCTGACACCTAACCCTAAGGCAAACTTATTAATTCAGTTGGTAAGAGAGCATAATCCCGATGTTTTGCTCACCCTTAAATCGGACAAATGGTGGGAAGTTCAGCTGAAGGAAATTGCAGCAGATATGCCTTACAGCGTGAAGTGTCCTCTGGACAATCTTTACGGAATGCATGTTTATTCAACATTACCTTTGAACGAACACGAAATTACTAACTTAGTTGAAAAAGATGTGCCATCAATACACATAACGTTGAGGTTGCTCTCAGACAAAACTATTCGCATGCACTTTGTTCATCCAGCGCCACCTAGTCCTACAGCAAACCCCGAGTCAGCTGAGCGGGACGTCGAGTTGGTAATTGTAGCTCGAAGCGTTGCCGAAAGTGACCAACCTGTCATAGTCACTGGCGATCCTAATGATTTGGCATGGGCAGCTACCACGCGTCTTTTTTCGTAAAGTTAGCGGCTTGTTAGATCCTCGAGTAGGCCGCGGCGTGTTCGACACTTTTCATGCGGACTATTCTTTTCTGCGCTGGCCTTTAGACCAACTTTTTTCATAGCCACCCTTTTACATTAAACAGCATCAAACGATTACCCTCAATCGGTTCAGATCATTTTCCTTACTGACTAAGTTAACCTTTTCTCCCACCAAAGGTGCTGACCAAGAAGGGTTAGATTCTGATGCTTCTGACCATAATTGGGCGGATAAAATAGCCGAAGAACAAGACGTAAAAAAGAACGATGTACCAGAACCAGGAAATTCGAACCAGGGGTAACGGTCTGCTGATGCGGTTGCCGGGCGAGGATTCGTTTGCGGTCCACTTTACTCACAATTGCGGGAGGGCGAGGCCCCAAAAACATGGTGAATTTAGCTTATATTTCTAGGTGATTGAAAGTTTAGCGTTCGCAACTTAACGCGATTGTTGGCTTAACCAACTGATTTTTGTTTGCTTTATTTAGTCTCTGTGTAATCTTTGAGCAGTCAAATTTAGGTAGGCATGGATGGGTCATAGGCTGCTGTGATTTCGTTGAAAATAGAAACGGAGGGGCGGGTCGGCAAAAGATTAGGTCATACCAGACTGAAAATAGCTTCATTATTGTCGGCGTTTTACGCCCCCGGATTTTGGACTTATGCGGATGGAGGCGCAGATTAACGAAACCCTAAGCTCCATATATAGCCTTATAATAACGATGAATAGAGGGTTGCCTGAGTTTGAGTATTGTCTTGCAAGGCCTCATCAATAACAGGAAAGTTAATATGTTCAACCAATTCAATTTAAAATGTTTACTTGCGATTAGCGTGTTAGGTAGCTTTGCAGCGCAAGGGACTCAGGAAACGAACAATCAGGCACCGACAGCTACGGTAGAAGAAACTAAAATTAAACACTGGAGCGAACCCGCAATAAAACGTACATTCTGGGATATTGCTGAACTAGAAAAAGCGTTTATTAGTGTAGCACCAACGAACAAAAATGACGGCATCACCGTGGGTGAACTGGGTATTAACGGTGCCAACAAGGATATGATCCTTACTCTGGCACAGGAAATCGCAGACAAAAAGCACAGTAACGTGGACAGCTTGCTTATCGCTCACAACGGTGACCTGGTTTTTGAGTCGTATTTTGCGCGCGGGCGCATTGATTTATCTCACCCACAATCATCTACTACCAAATCTTATACCGCCTTGGCAATTGGACGCGCTATCCAATTAGGGTATTTGTCAATGAAGGATCTTCACAAGCCTGTTGTCAGTTTCCTAAAAGGGTTAGACGAATCAAAATTTGATAAAGGCGTTGAAACAATCACCCTTCATAAACTTATGACCATGACATCTGGTTTGCAGATAAGCCCAGAAAAATTAGAGGAATATCAAAAAAATCCTGAACAATATAATGGCATAAAACTAGTGCAGGCTTTTTTCGAAGATAGCGCTCCTGTTACTGAAGCGTCTCAGACATTCAATTATCAAGGTGCTAATCCGGATGTGGTGATGCAGGTTCTTGATGCAGTGGTACCAGGCTCGGCTAAGGATTTTATCGAAAACGAGCTATTTGATAAAATGGGGATAGCTAACTATGATTGGCGCACGGATAAAAACGGTTTGCCAGCAGCGGGCTCTTTCTCGAGCATAACGTCACGGGATATGCTCAAATTGGGCTCACTGGTGATGAATGAAGGCAAGTGGAAAGGAAGCCAGTTGATTCCCCAGTCCTTCATTAATAAAGCGACAAAAAGAAATATCCAATTGAGTGAGGAACAGGTTAAAAACTTTTATTCTGGCGATAACCTCTCTGACTCCGGATACGGCTATTTCTGGTGGCAAACTGATATGAAGGTTAAAGATAAGCAATATCTATCTAATTCTGCTCAAGGGGGAGGCGGGGTCACTATTCTCTCCATTGATGAACTCGATCTTCTTGTAATTGTTACGGCTCACTCGCGGCAAGCCTATTTGCAGATGATTGCGGAAAGAATTGTACCAGCTTTCATATAAAGGCTAGGGGCTAAGACAGCGATTAGTTGCGATGGATTGATATGGCCTTTTCAATTCCCGCAATATTCTTAACGAAATTACCCTGGTTTAAAAACCGGCTGTGTTAAACGCAATTATCACTGCTAAGGCATACCAAGAAAACGAAGAGCGTATGAGCTTCACACAAGATGATTCATATATCTATCAATATTCTTTGGAAGAGAGATCATCAGATTTCTCTCCTTTGAATAACGGACGATTGATTACGTCCGCAAAACTGACTGGCTGAAAATTCTACCAATTGACCTTTTCAACTTATGGATAAACGGTCATCGACTATTTCTTATGGCATTCAACGACGATATTAAATCCAATTTGATTGAGTGGAAACTTCGTTGACTTCTTAAGTGGTAGTTTCCAGCGGCCAATAACAGGAAGCGTGCCCTCATAGTAGTAACCGGTAATTCTATCTACGACGAACCCACTTGTTTTTAGTAGTTGTATAATTTCAGACGAAGAGTAAATGTGTATATGGGTTGAGTCCCATGCAGTCCACTTTCCATGACCTCTAATCTTCTCACCCCAGTAATAGCCTCCCAATCCTTCAGGAGAAAATTTGTTCGGTGTAGAAATGATTAAGCCACCACCTGGTTTGAGTACTTTTATGATTTCCTTAAGTAAATTTTGGCCAAGAGGTTTCGGCATATGTTCTATGAGCTCTAAGCAAAGAACTAAGTCATATTGACTTTCTGGCAGGTCCGGTAACAGGCTTAAAGCATCTCCCAGATGCGTTTCGTACGCGTGATTTTTAGCGCTCTCAATATTGACGAAGTCAGTATCAATAGCTGTTGTTTCCCACCCCTTATTGGAAAGTACACTGGAGAAAAAACCAGGACCACAACCGATATCAATGGCACTTTTACCCAGACCTGAAGGTATTAAATCTTTGAGAAGCTCAACGCGACCAATTTCATAAGAACTCTCCTCATATTTAGCGACTTCTACAGGGGTGTTAGATGGCTGGAAACTCTCTCCCTGAAACATTTTTATACTCCTTGGTTTATAGCGAGGCTAAACATACTGACTCCCCGCGGAAGCGTTAGCCTCGGCATTTTCGTGAATCAACTTTTCAGACCCAGCCATAATTAGTTTGTGCAATACTAAATTTGATTGGAGACTAACGAGAACAAACATAGCATATTTTTCTTAGCATAAGATACTCATAAAGAATTCTATGAAGTCGCATAGTGTATGAATGGCCGAGCTTTTTCACCTGTTCACTTCGGACGCAACCCCTCGTCAAAAGTGAGTGTGGAAAAGCTCATTCGTCAGTTCGAATCCAAATACCGACAGCAACATTGCATTTGGTTTATGAGGCCGGACCTCGTGGCTATCAGATTGATCCACTGATTACCAGTTTGATCCAGAAGATGAAGCAGTAAGCCATTTATCCCGAGCTCGGGAGGTGGTAATGAAAGATTTGAAAAAAGTCAAATATCAACCTGAGGCATTGTTACTAGGAAACTATATTCGTGATGCTTGCACCACTAACTGGCCGCAGAGATACTTTCGCTGGCTAATCGAGCTTCTCTTGCTGCACCCTGCCCAGCACTTTGTGCTGCAACTTCAACTAATAAGCGTCTAGATTATTGATGTCGATTCAAACCGTATTGACACAGAAGGTTTGAATCGTAATTTAATTACCGCGGGATTTGGTCGTACTCGCTAATTACCTAGAGAAATTTACCGTGTTCTTTAGTCAAGCATTCTTTAAATGTTTTGGTAATGAATAATAGACAGGAACAGCTTAAATTGTTCCCGCGTACAACAACAAATTACGTGCCACAGGCCCTTTTAACGTTAATCCACTTGGTGTGGCCTTAACCACCGCTAGGATCGCGTAAAACACAGGTAGTGCCATTGATTTTGGCATAACCAACTGCACGCTTGCGGTTGATACCAGCCTCAGGTTATTAACACCCTTTCAGACAACCACTAGTATGAGAGTCGCTTATCCAGTCCGAATATGTCCTATGAATAAAAGGGCGTAATAGCCCTTATCATCTTAGCCTTAAATGACAGCTGCCAACTCAGCTCCTTGCCTGATGGCTCTTTTAGCATCAAGCTCGGCTGCGACATCGGCGCCACCGATTATGTGAACTTTTTGACCAGCATCTTCTAAACCTTGTTGCAATACCCGCAAAGGAACCTGTCCTGCGCACACAATAATATGGTCCACGTTTAATACTTTTGGCTCATCACCTACTAGAACATGTAATCCATTGTCGTCTACCTTCTGATAGGTAACACGATTGATTTTTTTCACGTTGTGATTTTTAAGCGAAGCTCGGTGGATCCATCCGGTGGTTTTGCCTAAGCCTGCGCCGACCTTCGTTTCTTTTCGTTGAAGTAAAAATACTTCTCGCTGGGTTCGTTCAATTTGCGGGGGCATTATAGCGCCGGGTTGGGAATATTCTTTATCAATTCCCCAGTGCTTTAACCATTTGTCGGGGTGGGTAGTAAGATGCTCATCTTCTACCAAATATTCGGCCACATCAAAACCTATACCGCCGGCGCCGATGATGGCAACCTTTTGTCCTACCGGCTTTTTGTCGCGTAAAACATCCAGGTAAGACATAACTTTCGGATGGTCAATGCCCGGGATATCTAACTGACGAGGTTTGATACCTGTGGCTAGTATTACTTCATCAAATTGCTGCGCAACAATCATGTTAACCGTCATAGTTTGATTCAGATGCAACTTGACGCCGTGCAATTCAATTTGTTTTTTGTAATAGCGTAACGTTTCGTAAAACTCTTCTTTGCCGGGAATTTGCTTGGCGTAATTAAATTGTCCGCCTATTTCGCTGGCTTTATCAAATAAATGTACCTCATGGCCGCGTTCAGCAGCATAGGTGGCAAATGCCAGTCCTGCGGGGCCGGCCCCGATAACTGCTAACTTTTTAGGTACGCTGGTAGTCGGAAAATTTAGTTCGGTTTCATAACAGGCGCGAGGGTTAACTAAACAACTTGCTCGCTTTCGCTGAAATACATGGTCCAAACAGGCCTGATTACAGGCAATACACGTGTTAATGTGGTCGGCCTGATTTCTTTCTGCTTTCGCTACAAAGTGGGAGTCGGCTAAAAAAGGGCGCGCCATGGACACCATGTCCGCTTCGCCTTTTGCTAATATATTTTCAGCAACCTCGGGCGTGTTAATACGGTTAGTGGTGATTAATGGAATAGAAACTTCATTTTTCATTCTGCCAGTAATCCAGGTAAAGGCAGCGCGGGGGACAGAAGTAGAAATAGTCGGAATACGAGCCTCGTGCCAGCCAATGCCTGTATTAATTAACGTCGCGCCTGCTTTTTCAATTTCTTTGGCGAGGTAAACTACCTCTTCCCATTTAGCTCCGCCTTCTACTAAGTCCAACATAGATAAGCGATAGATAATAATAAAATCCGTACCTACAGCGTCCCGGGTTTGACGAACGGTTTCAATCGCTAGTCTAGCGCGGTTCTCTAAACATCCACCCCATTCATCATCTCGTTTGTTAGTGCGCTCACAAAAGAACTGATTAATTAAGTAACCCTCAGAGCCCATTATTTCGACCCCATCGTAACCTGCGCGCTGCGCGAGTTTGGCTGATTTGGCATAGGCTTTAATGGTACGTTTTATTCCGCGTTTAGATAATGCTCGGGGTTTAAAAGGTGTAATAGGTGATTTTATTGCTGAAGCTGAAACAGCAAATGGATGGTAGCCATATCGCCCAGTATGAAGAAGTTGCATACATATTTTCCCCCCCTCAGCATGTACTGCTTCAGTGACTACCATATGTTTTTTGGCGTGGCGACGGCTACTCATGCGCCCACCGAATGGTGCCACCCAGCCCTCAATATTGGGGCTAATCCCCCCTGTCACAATCAAGCCAACCCCGCCGCGAGCGCGTTCTGCATAGAATGCAGCCAACTTTTCAAATCCATTTTTTTCTTCTTCAAGGCCCACGTGCATCGAACCCATTAATGTTCGATTGCGTAATTGAGTAAAGCCAAGATCCAGAGGTTTAAGCAGGTTAGGGTAAGCAGTTTTAGTCATATTCGGTTGTAATGTTAAGTGGTCTGACAACTAGTCTAGCCTATCACAAATTGAATTTCTGCAAGGAAATTTCCAAACAGATTGCCCATCGCCTAAATAAGCACCTCCACACATTGAAGGATAGTGCATCTTTACAACCCAGCTTGGCGTTTGGTTCCCGCGCGTCGCCTGCAGTGCTATTTATTCTCACTTCGATATACGCAGATGAACTTTCTAACGTAGCGGGAAAAAGGGTTTCACCGCCAGGACATTATGGGACACATCTTTATCTATAAACCGTCATCCTTGATTAAAAAATTGATACGTTCGGTCACGACGCCTTGGTCTTAAAAAGAAGAAAGCGTGGTTCTACGCTTTATGTCGTTGATTTGACAAGTCATGGTATGTCTTCGCTAATACGCGATGAAAGAAATATCTTTCTTATTATGAACGGATACACAGTATTGATGAGGGGGGGAGGTCAGAAGTTTTTGAGGTAGATGCTCAAAATTTCCTCGACAGTTAGCTGCTCTTTCTTTATATTGCGCGACCTTGCTCCAATTCGGAGTGTCGTAGTTTCTCAATCTTTATTCTGGAAGTCCTGTTTTGATCACCACCGCCAATATCACCATGCAGTTTGGTTCTAAGCCTCTTTTTGAAAATATCTCCGCGAAGTTCGGTAACGGTAATCGTTACGGTCTAATTGGAGCGAATGGCAGCGGCAAGTCTACGTTTATGAAAATACTAAGCGGCGCACTAACGCCTACTTCGGGTAATGTTTCTTATGCGCCGGGCACCAAGCTAGGAATATTAAGTCAGGACCAATTTGCATATGAAGAAATGAGCGTCGTTGAGGCGGTTATCATGGGTGATCGGGAACTGTGGGAAGTAAAGCGCGAACGTGACGAGATTTACAGCAAAACGGACATGAGCGAAGACGAAGGTATGCGCGTAGCGGAGCTGGAAACGCAGTTTGCAGAAATGAACGGCTATACAGCGGAAGCACGAGCCGGAGATATTTTAAGTGCCGCAGGTATTGAAGAGTCCTATCATTTCGGTTTAATGAAAGAAGTCGCACCAGGTCGTAAAGTAAGGGTGTTACTAGCTCAAGCGTTATTCGCTGATCCCGATATCTTGTTACTTGATGAGCCTACTAACAACCTCGATATATACACCATCAATTGGTTGGCAGAAGAACTGAACAAACGTAAGTCCACGATGATCATTATTTCACACGATCGCCATTTCTTAAATTCCGTGTGTACTCATATGGCAGATATTGATTACGGTGAATTACGTATTTATCCTGGTAATTATGATGCCTTTACTGCCGCGGCGGCCCAGGTTCAGGAGCAACTGCATCATGAAAATGCAAAAAAGTCTGCCGAAATTGAAGAATTACAAGGTTTCGTAGCTCGTTTCTCTGCCAATGCTTCAAAAGCCAAACAGGCAACATCGAGAGCTAAACGTCTTGAAAAAATTGAATTGGCAGAAGTGAAAGCTTCCAGCCGTCGCAAGCCTTTCATTCAGTTTAAACAGCACAAAAAGCTACACAGATTAGCAATCACATTAGAGGCGTTAGGACACAGCTATACTGATCAGCCCCTATTCAGTAACGCTAACTTGTTATTGGAAGCCGGTTCGCGACTGGCTATTATCGGTGAAAATGGTGCGGGTAAAACAACGCTTTTGAAGTGTTTACTCAACGACATTGATGTGAACGAAGGGTCGGTAAAGTGGGCAGAAAATGCGGCCATTGGTTACATTCCACAGGACAGCAGCAAAGATTTTAATGTAGATCTCACATTATTTGAATGGATGTCTCAATGGCGCGGGCCGCAGCATGATGATCTACAGGTCAAAGCTATGCTTGGGCGGTTACTGTTTGGTTCGGATGACTTTAACAAGAAGGTTAAAGTCTGTTCTGGTGGTGAGAAGAATCGACTGTTATTCGGTAAATTAATGTTACAGGATATCAATGTATTGGTAATGGACGAGCCTACCAACCATTTGGATATGGAATCTATTGAAGCACTAAATAAAGCGTTGCTTAATTTTGACGGCACAGTGATTTTTGTAAGCCACGATCGTACTTTCGTATCGTCACTGGCTACCCAGGTCATTGAAATCAGCAACCAGAAAATAAATAATTTTGAAGGCACCTATAACGAATTTATCGCTCATCGCGCCGCTTGAGCATTTGTTTCTGGTAAGAGTAGTGATTAAATTAGATACAGTGATATAGTAGTGAAAATTCAATTTACTACTAAGTGTGGTGGGACGTGTCAGATATCGCCAATTTGCTGGATAAATTAGCGCACAATAAACCTATTTACGTCGGCTATCCCACCGCCACCGATTTTAATAACACTAATTGCTCTGAATTACTTAATCAGCACTTAAATAACATAGGTGACCCGTTTAAAAGTGTGTCGTGTTACAGCACTTTTTCTCACGAAGTTGCTGTGATTGAGTTCTTTATGCGCCTCTACCAGACCAATAAGGACCACGCCTGGGGATATATTGCGAGTTGTAGCACGGAGGCCATTTTTTATGCTTGCTGGCGTTATCGTGAGCATGCGAGTAAAGATGCCGTACTGCTATCTTCGGAATATGCCCATTATTGCGTACCAAAAATCGCTAATTTATTAGGAATACAGCATCGGGTTATAGCCTCACACAGTAACGGCAGTATGAACCTTGACGCCTTGCGTGATGTTATCACCTCCACGCCTGATAAAAGTTATATTCTCGTGGCAACATTGGGCTCAACCATTACCTCTTCGATAGACGATGCTGCCGAAGCAAAGTTAGTGTTCGAGAATGCGCAAGTAGAACATTTTATTCATTTAGATGGTGCATTCGATGGAGCATTTCTTCCACTGGTAGACGACTATGCATTGGGCAAAAATTTTTCGTCAGTCAATATTAGCGGACATAAGTTTTTAGGCGCACCTGTTCCATCGGGTGTATTGCTGATGGAAAAACAATTTGTCAGTGGTAAGTACGTGGAATACATCAACAATGACGACGTGACTATTGGCGGCAGTCGAAATGGTTTAGCGCCAGTCTTCATGTACAACGCTATTAAGGACCTAAACTCTGAACGGGGTATGCGGGCAAAGTACCTCGCTTGCCTAGAAAAGGCAGACACTTTTTTACAGATCCTTCAGCAGCATTCAATTAATTGCTGGAAGAACGAAAAAGCTATTACGATTGTGCTGGAAAATGTGCCTGAGTCAGTATTTAAGAAGTGGCACTTTCCCCAATGCCGTCATCGCGCTACGTTAACCTGCTTGCCAAAATTTACTGAACAAATGCTCCATCAACTTATTGCTGATATGCAAAACCCAGACGCGATTGATATGGCCAGTGCTAAGCGTTTCGACTACTTTGTGAATCCGCTTTGAAGTAAAACTCATCTATAATTACGTCTGATTTTGTGAGTAGAACACACGTAAATGAGTTTGGGTATGAGAATTTATCTTCCGGAAAAATAAAGACGATTTGCCGTGCGATAAAAAATATTCATTTTTACGTCCTCCTCGTTAATGTATTCGCACAACTGATTTTGCCAGCGGGCATAATCATGGGGGTGGGTAACAGGGTAATTGGAACCATAACAAAGCTGGTTCAGTGGAATTATCTCGAAAATAGAGTCAAGGCACGCTTCTAATTGATTATCCTTATTCAACATCTCGAAACCTGATAATTTTATAATCCAGTTTTTCTGGTGCGATATCTCTTTTAATAACGTCCTCCAATGGCTCTGGTTTTCAGCTGAACTTAGCACGGGCAAAGCCATGTGTTGCAGCGTCATGGTGACGTCGGAAGCCTTGATGTCATCGAGTAAATCCAGAAACTGATTGGGATACATCTGAGCTTCAAAAATCATGTCGTGTGCAGTCAACATGGAAAGTTTTTCCCGCAAATCGACAGGAATTGCTTTTTTAAATGGGTTATAGCTAAATTCAGAGGTGGTCGCCATAATCTGCCTTACACCCACTATATCAGGCTGAGCGGATAGCACTGAAAGACAGCGTTCAAAGTCTTTTAAGGGTAAGGTGAAGTCAATAAACGCGATAACCTTGATATGACAATTAGGATAAGTTTGTTTAAGCCAGGAGAATTCACAAAAAGGAGAGTGATGTTCGCCGTGCGCCTCAATATGGACAAAGCCTTCAGCGTTGAGATGGTCGGGCGAAACCTGCTTGGGTAATGTAGTTTCTTCAACCCATTCATTAAACCCGTTCGCCACATCCCAAAAATGGATGTGAGAATCTATAATTTTCACGTTTAACCTACAGATCTTACTAAATCTGCAAAATACGCAAACTCCACATGGGGCGTTTTGATTTTATCAAACTGTGCTTTAGTTAATTTACATATATCATCTGGGATGTCGATGATCTCCTCACTACACTGCAATGTCTTGACCAGTGTTTCACAGCAGTTTTCAAGGTGGTAATGATATAAAAGTGTTTCTTCGATGCTACCCCCTGTTGTGATGACGCCGTGGTTATTGGCAAATAACACGCGTTTGTTGCCTAAGGAATTAGCGATGGCGGCGCCCTCGTTTTCGAAGGCCAAACCGTCAAACGGGTGATAGGCAATATCGTCATAAAAGCGTAGGCTATGCTGAGTTGTAAACTTAAAACCAGTAGTTAAAGACGAAATAATAGTCGAGTACATGCTATGCGTATGGATGATGGAGTGAATGTCGCGCCTTACTTTATAGGTTTCTAAATGAATATTTGCAGCCTGTTCCAGGACCGTGTGTCCGTTATCTGAAAGATATTCGCCGTCTAGGTTAAGCTTAACCAGGTTTTCTTCCGTAACGTTTTTGAACGCTGTATTTTTCGGCGTGATCAGTATCGCGTCGCTGTCCGGCATTCTGGCAGATAGATGGGTGGCTACAAGCTCGTCCCACCCGTAATAAGCGATGACATGATGAGCTATGGCTAATTTTTGTCGAACATCATTTTCGATTGCATGCATGGGTGTTCCTCAACGTTTAGGGACAGGTTTATTTCGCCGTATAACCACCATCAACGGGGACTAGCGATCCTGTCATGAACCGTGATGCGTCACTGAGTAAAAACAAAACCACATCCGCCACTTCTTGGGTCGACGCAACTCTACCTAGTGGAATTTCTGCTGCTTCAGATTGTTCAACTTGTTGCAGAGGAATATTCTCTTGTTTCGCATATCGTTCAATGGCCTGTCTGTACAAAGGCGTTTCAGTCGTACTGGGGCACACTGTATTCACGCGAATTTTTTTCTTAACTAAATCCAGCGCCAGAGACTTAGTCATTTGGGCGATAGCACCTTTCGTCAACCCATAAGCAAAACTATTCGGCTTGCCGACAAAGCATTGATCAGAACCATTAAACACGATTGACGCGTTTTCATTAAAATTATTTTCTAAAGCCTTTAATACGGCGATGTTGGAAAGTAAATTCGTATTAAGAACCGTTTCGATTTCTTGAAGGGATTGAGAAAAAATGGACCCACTGCGATGAATACCGACATTTAAAAATAAACCATCGTAATGGGTATTTAGTGTAATCTTTTCCTTTACTGCTTTGTAATCGGCCAAGTCTATTTTAATGAACGTTTCTCCTCCAAAAGGCGTCTGAGGAGGTTTAATGTCCAAATTAATAACTGCATTGCCTTGGTTAATTAACGATTCAATTACAGCCCTTCCTATTCCGGTGGAGCCACCAGAAACAATAAAGTTCTTCATTTTATATACCTACTTAACGGGAGGGGAATATTAGCATAGTTGCCATTATTATTTAATGCAGTACATAGCAATCTAATAGGCTGGGTTGTTCATGAGCATATTGCGCCTGTCCCTTCATTATATGAGTAAAACCAGCTGGGAAAACGATATTCATAGAATGATTCATCATTCAGTCAATCTATTCTGCGATTGTGAAAGCTACAGTACACTATTTAAAGAAATTCCTATTCCTACCCGCGTTTGCTTATAGTTGTAATCTATCAGACTTTCTCCATAGCCGGTAAATCCTGTAGCATAGCCACGTAATTTGCCCCACAGGGGGAAGGTTATTCCCATTTCCAATGCGCCGTTATGGGTGTGGTGGTTTTGGCGACCGCGAATATTAAATTCAAGATCATTCCAGCGATACACCATAGCGAGTTCAAAATGACCTAAATAGTCTTCAATATCTGGGTTGTCATCCCCATCGGAGTCCTGGGGCGAAAGTTTTCGATCTTCTTCTATCCTCACCCACGGTTTAATTGATAGGGCAAAGTTCTCTTTCTCAAACAAAAAGTGAGAATAAACGCGGTTCCAACTTCGGGAAAAAATTTGTCCACGCCCATTCGATTGGTGTTCAATGCCTACAACAAACCCTGTGTTTCCCCCCAGCGGGTGCCATGGGAGGGGGGCAATATAGAACAACTCTGGTTGGTAGTTTGTTTCCCGAAAAGGTTTAGAGATATTGTTAGCATAAATCTGCCACCATGCTTCCAGGGTAAATCCTAAATAAAGACCATCGCCTTCAACGAACATTGAATCGGTATTTAACGGTACTTTCAGGCTTAGTTGAAACTTAGCTTCCGTGTCTTCAAGGTTTTCTTCATACCCTTGCAAAGACCGGTAAGTTTGCCGATTAATGGCGTTAGTTTTCCAGGCAGGCAAAATGTAATTCATCTTATGGGGGGTGATGACGTATGGATTAAATTCTGTTTTTCGCTCGCTCATTATTCGGTTTGAAATTCCGCCGAGCAGTACTTCTGTTTCTTCTGCTGCTTGTTCATATTTCTCTGAACCTGAACTTTTAAGTGCTTTACTACAATGGGATTTTATTTCTTTAAGAGTAAGAGCGTCGTGGCCAGTTTGATAAAGTGTAAGCACACACTGACTTTCTAAATCTTCGGTTGATGACACACTATAAGTGACTAACAATAAGAGAAAAGTAGGAGCTTTGAATGTGAGCATTGTGAAATATAGTTGATAAGAACAATAAAAGAATAGCATGACTTTCACACAATAGGAGGAACTACGGAAATATCCTCACTCAAATGATATTGAGATTGATTGTTATTTACATTTGCATGTTTACCGGTAGACTGGCTTCAAAAAATCATTGATGAAAAGTGTCGTTTTCGCTTCCGCGTAGACGTTGAAACACACTTACTCAAAACTAGTGGTAATCAACAATATCATTATGCGTAGAACATTATTTAAATGGCACTCCTTCATTGCGTTACTCGCAATGGTGCCCTTAATTGTCATATCTATTACAGGCAGTATTTTAGTATTTAAAGTTGAAATCGATACGTGGCTAATGCCAGAAAATATGCAGGTTTCAGCACAATCTGGACAATCCAGAGTAAATTTGAACGGCTTAATTAGTTTAGTCGAAACTACATACCCCACGTTTGTGTTGGGAAGCTGGGAGCTGTTCGACGATAAAGCGCGATCTGACACTGCTTACATTATTAATAAAGAAGATAGCAAATGGTACAAACTCTACGTGGATCAGTATGCGGGGGGGTTATTGTCCGAGCCCGTTTCCGTTACCCATGATATAACCGATTGGCTGCTCTCATTGCACTACACTTTTTTGCTTGGTACGGCGGGTACTGCAGTGGGATTTGTATTTGCCCTGATGTTATTGTTTTTGGCTGTGAGCGGCATCATTCTACATCGGCAGTTTTGGAAGAAATTGTTTATCCTTCGTATTTATTCGGCCAAGCGCATACTTTTTAGTGACGTACATAAGTTTATAGGTATTCTATCTTCTCCAGTATTATTGATTTTGGCGTTTACAGGGGCGTATTGGAATGCTTCGGAAGTAGTGCATGAAGCGACTGAGCATTCGGGGGCGCATGCATATACAAAGGTAGCGCTTTATCATCCCAATTTAGATTTTCAAGCGCTAATTGATACTACATCAAACCACATTCCAGCTCACCGCCCCACGTATTTGACTTTTCCTTTCGAAATGGAACTGCACATCAGTGTATTTGGTGATGTACCTGAAAAGAATGTATTCTCAAGTGAGTATTCGTCAGTAGTGACTTATGATCGACAAAGTGGGGAAGTAATCTCCGCATACGATATTCGAACGGCGACAGACTGGAATGCTTTTGTCGATATGTTCCGTAAATTGCATTTTGGTTACTTTGCTGGCTTACCCAGTAAAATTATTTGGTCTATTTTAGGACTAAGTCCATTATGGCTGGCGTTGACTGGGTTGTATTTTTACTGGTTTAGAAAGAAACGTAGAAGACATGCTTGATTATATTGAGCCAACATACATGATTAAGTACTACAAACTGTAATCTGTTGGCTCTATAGATTGCTTCAGACGATAATGAGCTTTGAGTTCATCGATAAAGTCTTTCTCTTCAATCAAGAATGTATCAAGTTTCTCAATTATTTTTGGATAAGCAATTGTGGAAAGTGAAAAATGCACCACGCTGAAAGGGAGTTCTGGATCAAGAACGAGTTTTTGTTTATCTACAGAGGTTGAAGTTAGATAAGTCGCCACATTAAATTCGATATCTGCCCCATCAGCGCGCCCCCTCAAAACTGCACGTATTGCGCCCATCGCATCATATGTTTTGAGAGTCTCAATATTATATTCATTCAAAAGACCCTCCCACTTTACCGGGGTGAAACCATTTGGATACGCCAGTCGCCTGAATTTATCGATTTTGTTACCAAGTGCATTAGCCTGAACCATTGTCCCGTATACACCCAGGGCAAGCCCTTGGCTGTAAACCTTGTTTATGCGTGTTAAACCTTTTTGTTCCCATCTGGGATTATCAGGGTATGCAAAATCAATAGTGCCTTTTTGAAGCTCCAGTTTAAGTCGCTTAGGGGGAAGAGAAATATATTTAAATTTGATATTGTGCTTAGTGGCAAACCGCTGTAACACTTTCCAGGCAAAACCTTTGTCATAAGGTCGTGCAAAATCAAAATGAGGGTAATAGTCTAGTTGTTCAGCACCAATAACATACGTTTGCGTTTGAGCAGCAGCATAAGTTACGGGTAAAAGCACGCTCAATGCTAACACCTGCAACCCTAAACAAAGTATATTTGTCCCAAAATATGACAAACCTGATCACATTAGTAAGTAAACGGAATTTAAGTAAATCAGAACAAAATTAATGATTCAATGTTTAAGGATAGAGTTTTGTGACTTTTAATGTTGGTGGGTCAAAAGTTGGCAACCTCTTGCCCCGTGTGCATACAATTTGCTGGCGCGTGGTGTTGTTCAAATTTTCTATTTAACGATATGCCAAAAAAATAGCCCAGAAGAATGAGTCAGTGGAAAACACCCGGAATGAAGCTGAACACAAATACGGGTGGTGGGAGTAGGTAATCAGGCATCATTCACCCTAGTTAAATCATAGTTATATGCCGGGTTGGTTTTCATTCATCTATGGTAGGGCGTGTTAAATCGTCGTGTATTCGGTTGCTGTCTGCATAAAAAGCATCCATGAGTGGCGAAACATAATCCCGTCTTGCCACGGTGTTTTCGAATAAGACACTATTTTTTTCAGGAGATTGCAGCCTAGACAAAATTATAAAGGTGTCCCGACCTGCGTCGGGACAGCGCTACTTAGCTAGCCTTTCGGTTAACCACTTCACCGCGATCTGGATCATCAATTTGTTTTGCTTCGCTCTGCAAGTTATCAATATCGTCATGCAGTGACTGCATATCAATTACATGTCGAAAATCGCTCTCGTTTCCTTTTTCGAGGGTATCCAGTACATCATTGATTTCCTGCATTTTCACCATTTTAATATCGGGTGAAATATCATGTTTGGCGCAGATGTCTAGTACTTCCTGCGTCTCCTGAATGCCACCAATAAGCGAACCAGCAATGCTCACGCGATTAATAACAAGCGGGGCGGGTACCACGTTTTCAAAATTGATAAGGTTACCCACAATGACGACCGTACCATCCGGCTTCATTAGTTTTACATAGGGATTAATATCGTGAGGCACTGGAATTGTATTGATTAACAAATCAATACTTTGTGCTGCTGATTTCATGTCGTCTTTATTCTCGGAAATCACTACTTCGTCAGCACCCATTTTGAGGAGCTTATCTTTTTTGCCCTCACTACGTGTAAGCGCAACAACTTTAGCCCCCAGCGCTTTGCCTAACTTGATAGCCATATGCCCTAAACCGCCCACGCCAGCGACGCCCAAGGTGGTGTTTTCGTCCACATTCCAATGTTTCATAGGTGAATAAACTGTGATCCCGGCACACATCACTGGGCCCACGTATTTCGGATCGTAATTTTCAGGTACGGTAATCCCGAACTCTTCACGCACGACCATGTAAGAAGAGTAACCGCCATACGTATTTTGATCTTCCTTCTTCGCTGGTCCATTGTAGGTACCGGTAAAACCGATAGGACCCTGGCAGTAATTTTCGACACCATCATCACATTTTTCACAGTCTAAACAGCTATTGACCATACAGCCAACACCTATGAGGTCACCTTTTTTAAACCGAGTAACACCTTCTCCCACCTCGGTTACTTCTCCCACCACTTCGTGACCTGGAACACATGGGTATTTTGTATTATCCCAATCGTTTCTTACCTGGTGAAGGTCAGAATGACAAACACCGCAATAGGTGACCTTAAAGGCTACTTCACCTGCACGAGGGTCTTTCCTGTCAAAGACAACCGGCGTTAATTCTTTGTCGGCATCTTGCGTGCCAAAACCAAATACTTTCATATGCATTCTCCCAATGTTTTACACTTTGCATCGAATATGAGTCGAAGGTTCGATAGGTGAAAGAGTAAATAAAAAATATGTTTTATTGTGACTTGTGATGGCTACGCGTTTTTAAAGGTGAAAGGTCAGATTGTTTCAAATATTTCATGAAGGCTGATAAAAAGCATGGATATTTATCGGTGTAAAGTTGCCACTTTGACAGAAAACTTAAATCGAGAGTAAGGGAATGTAGGAAGGACAATTTTGTGCGAAGAGCAAGCTAAGCTAATTAGGCGCGCAGTGGGGGGCAGTTGTAATCCTTGGGTAAGAACAACGTTAATGACCGCTATACCTTTTAACCTAGTATAGATGGGTTGATACCATAATAACGAGTTTAAGAGGGGAAATTAACTAACCACTAGTTTTAGCAGGGGAAAATGTAAAAAATTGTGCAGCGTTACATCCATACTGTTTTTTCACACGTTTATACCACTAAGGGGTATGCATCAAACGAGAATTTAAAACGCATATGAATCGCCTATTAATGGTAGTAGCAATTTTGAGTGTCTGTGCCTGTTCGGCTTTTGCTACAGCGCAACGGATAGAAATTTACACGTACGACACATTGCCACCCTTTGCCTATACAGATGAAGATGGACGGTTAACCGGTTTGTATGTGGAACTAGTTAAAAAAGTGGTTCAGCGCATGCCAAATTATGATGTTGTATTCAAAGTAGTGCCTTGGCAACGCGCAAAATTAATGGCACAAAAAGGCGAAGCCTTCGCCATCTTAGCGCCTTATTTCCACGCCCATGATTGGTTAACCGAAGACACTAAACGACCATACCTGTGGCCTTATTCCATGTCTTTGTATACTCAACAGGATATGGTGGTTTGTACCGCAGCAGCGGCGGTCATAGCTCGTCCTTATTACCCTGAAGATTATGAGGGACTAAATTTTGTTATGTGGCGCGGTGACGGAAGGGCAGGCGTTGAGTTTAATCAGATGGTGGACGACAACAAACTTTCTGTTACCTATGTCAACGACATTAAGACCGCCATAGAATTGCTTCGTTTAGGACGGGCAGATTGTACGGTAACGTCGAAATTACCTTATAGCTGGCTAAGTCGGGAACTTGCGAAAGAAAAGAAAGGTTCGAAAGGGGATGGGGGTAAAGCGGTAAAACTGGTTAAAATGAATGTTGTAGCAACGAATGATGCTTATTTAGGCTACACGGATGTAAATGATAAGAAAAATTTTCCATTTAAAGATGACTTTGTAATGAAGTTTGATATCCAACTTTACCACTTAAAAAGAAACGGTACCGTTAATCGTCTCACGCAAAAATACATGGATGCATATTTGGACCGCGCCACGCCCGAGACCTTGGGCGCGATCTGGTCTTCATCCGAGCACTACTAACAGCCGGTAAAAAGTTCGCCGAAACTCCGCCGTGTAATTATTTAATGACGACTTCCCTTCGCATTTCCCCCTGAACGGTAGGAAATGCTTTGAAAAAGAGTAATATAGATTTTTGAGTTTGATTCAGATAGAGGACAGCTATGCGAAAGCTTGGTTTGGTGGCGCTTTCTGCCACTTTGTTGTGGGCGTGCGTGGACACCCAGAATGAGAATACTTCGACTGTAACTGCGATCGCAGACCAACCTGATGCGACCATGGTAAAGTCATTGATGGACGTAGGTAAGGATTATCACTCGTTTGCCAATCCAGACGAGATTAGGGTAACTCACTTAGACTTGGATTTAACCGCTGACTTTGATGCCAAAAAGTTAAACGGACAAGTAACACTTTCGGTGGAAAGACAGCAGCATAGCGTTGATACATTAGTATTGGATACCCGTGAGTTAACCATCAATCAGGTTACGGTCGAAGGGGAACCTGTAGAGTTTCGCTTAAGTGAAGCTGACGAAGAGCTTGGTTCTGCATTGACTATCACGCTACCTAAGACCGCCAGTAAAGTAACGATTGAATATGCGACTTCTCCTGATGCCTCAGGTGTACAGTGGCTTACACCTGCACAAACCGCGGGCAAAAAGCACCCGTTTTTGTTTACGCAGGCTCAGGCAGTTCACGCCCGTAGCTTTATCCCCTTGCAGGACTCACCACAAGTACGAGTAACGTACGACGCTATCATCCGCACACCTGAAGAGTTGCGTGCAGTAATGAGCGCGTCGAATGACCCTGATACTGACAGAGACGGTGAATATAAATTCACCATGCCACAGCCAATCCCTTCTTATTTGATTGCGTTGGCAATAGGTAATCTGGAATTTAAAGCGATGGGCGAGCGCACGGGCGTGTATGCTGAACCTGAGATTTTAGACGCGGCGGCAAAAGAATTTGAAGATACCGAAGCCATGTTAGAAGTGACGGAAAAAACCTATGGTCCTTATAGCTGGGAGCGCTATGATTTACTGATTTTGCCTCCCTCATTTCCATTCGGTGGTATGGAAAATCCGCGCTTATCGTTTATTACACCAACGGTTATTGCAGGCGACAAAAGCCTGGTTTCCTTGATTGCCCATGAATTGGCGCATAGTTGGTCAGGCAACACCGTGACCAACGCCACATGGCGAGATTTGTGGTTAAACGAAGGTTTCACTACTTATCTAACTTATCGGATTATGGAAATGGTGTATGGCAAGAATCGTTTCAAAAAAGAGGCCGTGTTAGGTTATCAAGATCTTGAAGCAGACATCGAAGCACTTGATAGTAATGATGAAATTTTGGCGATCGATTTGCGCGGGCGCAATCCGGATGATGTGTTTTCAAATATCCCTTATGAAAAAGGCGCTTTATTTTTAAGAGAGTTGGAACAAAAGGTAGGTCGAGACAATTTTGACGAATTTTTAAGGGAGTATTTCAAGCACTTTGCGTTTAAGAGTATTACCACCGATGAGTTTATTGACTATTTAGACAAAACATTGTTGAGCGAATATTCAGAAAAGTTAGACCGCGAAAGAATCAATCAGTGGATTTTCGAACCGGGCATTCCTGATGGAGCGCCACAACCCCACTCAAATGCATTTAACAAAATTGATGCTAAGCGCACAGCATGGTTGAATGGAAAGATGTCAGCAGCAAAAATCGATACTCACGGCTGGACGGTACACGAATGGTTATACTTCTTGAACAATATGCCTGGGGCGCTGGATGAAGAACAATTGGCAGAATTGGACAAGGCTTTTTCATTAACGAATAGTAAAAACAACGAAATTGCGCACAGCTGGTTACTGATTGCAGTGAAAAATGAATATAAACCCGCTTACTCGCGTTTATACGACTATCTGGTTAGCATTGGTCGAAATAAACTAGTGAAGCCCCTGTATCGAGAGCTATCTAAAACCGCAGAGGGTAAAGCATTTGCTAAGAAAGCGTTTGAAGAGGCAAAACCTGGTTATCATCCTTTAACCGTGAAAGCTAACGAAGGGTTCGTTAACTAGCCGCATAAAGCCGGTATGATCACATACCGGCTTTTTCAATTACTCGTTTTCCCAGCGTTTCAAATTTAAAAACTGACGGCGGGTTTTTGGCCCATAGGTTTGAAAATGAGGGGTAGGGTTATTTAAGTAATCTTGTTTTGCTGTAGTAATGGCATCACCTTTAATAAAGCGATTAATCTCATCGACTTCAATGCCATAAGGTTTTGCGGCATTCAAGCCAAAGATTTTTTGCTTGACTGATCTGGTCAGCTCTTCATATCCGTAGGCTTCCTGAAATTCCTTGCTGATTTGAAAGGTGCGGAATGCCTGTATTTGGTCTTGAGGCGACCCGTACCAAATGCTATCTGTTCCCCAAAGTATATTATTTTCACCTACGTATTTAATTAACTTACCAAGCACGTGGGCGGCTTGATCTGGATGGCGCATAACAAACCGCCAGGTTGACCCGAGTTCGGCATACACGTTACTGTTAGGTGAAATAGTGTTTACCAGTAGTGAACGTATGAGCGAATCCACCCCAGCTTCTTGACCGTCAGCGGTAAATGCTTTTTCAGTTATCCCTGTTTCGAAACCTGAATGATAGATAATAAAATTCACATCGGGGAAACGTTTTGCCACTCTGCCGATGTCGTCACAAAGACTGTATCGATACGATTGTCTGCCAAAGGGTAACCCTTTGTGGATACATATATTCTTTATACCAAGCGATATTGCCTTTTCAATAAAGGGTAAACCAGTTTCTTCATCATCTAGGAAAAAACCGTTACCATCAGGTCCCCATTGGGTGTAGGTCTTCCAAGCACTGACGTGCCACTTTTCCGCCAACTCATGCATTCCTTCAATATCGCCTTCCTGGTTAGGGTTCACCCGTCCGTGCAGTAATAAACGCTGATCTCCTTCCAGCTCATCAATAATGCGACGGGTGGCGTCTGCTTCTTCAATAGTCAGGGATTCAGACTCACGGCTGGAGGGCAAGAACGAGAGCACCATCATGTCTGTATCACTATCCATAAAAACGTTTTTAATGAACTGTTTGGGGCCGAGACATTGAATGGAGTTTTGATCGTTTGGCATATCTGGGAAATGACAATGTGCGCCGGGCAAATTTAGAAAAGAATTTGCTCTGTTTGGATTCTGCGTCAGCCACCGTCCGTTTGGATCGACAAAGTGGCCTTGAATATCGAATATAAATTCATCGCCGTCTAATTCCGTTGCTGCCAGCTCAGCGTCGTGTTTCGACTCCTCTGAAACATTGTAAAAACCTCCACTTAAGCCCGCCATTGCGTTAATCTGGTTAGCCGTCACTAGCGTCGCTGCGGCGGCACTGGCAGATAGCATAAATTGTCTTCTATTGAGGGCGTTATGGCGCGCCGTTGTATTGATAACGTCGATGGCACGTTCATTGATTAAACTCTCCCTATAAGAAAGTTTCGGCGGTTCGAATTCACCGTTAGAAGTAGAGTCAAATTTAATAGGAAGTGTTACATTGTTCATGTCAGATTGGGCTACGCTTATTTATAATGCTAAATAAAGCGTATTACACTTTTTCAGTTATGCGATTGGTCTAACCCTATTTTAAGGTTGTTCAACTTATTGAGGTATAAATGTTAAAATTTTCAATTCGTTTTATTAAAAACGGGTAGTATAAACAATTGATACATTGGAGATGGTATGTTGAGCGATTCTGAATTAAATAAGGAAGTTGAGCGACTGAAGGCCTTGTATGAGTTAAGTATTCTTGATACTCCTCCAGAAGAGCGGTATGACAAGATTACGCGTTTTGTGCAGGAATATTTTCGTTGCAAAATCTGCCTCATCAGTTTAGTTGCTGAAGATCGGCAGTGGTTTAAATCTAGACAAGGCCTTGATGTTTGCGAAACTCCCCGCGATATCTCATTTTGTACGTATGCCATTGCGGAAGAAGAATACCTGGTTATTCCTGACTCGCATCAAGATGATCGATTTGCAAATAATCCTTTGGTTACAGGAGCCCCCTTCATTCGGGCTTACGCCGGCGTAATCGTTCGCTCACCCGATGACTATGAACTTGGCACACTGTGCGCTATTGACGATGTGCCTCGGGAATTTTCTGAGCAAGATATAGCAATGCTGAAAGAATTCGGCAGCATGGTAGAGCAGGAAATCAAAAAGGGTTGTCAGTAGTTTCAAAACAATTAAATGAAGGTTGACAGGCACTTATACACATCATTTAGCGTGAAAATACTGCGCCACAATGATTCACAAGCCTTCGCTATTGGGTGAAGCCAAACCGCAGATGAAGTATCTTGAAATCGAGGTTCATCAATTATCATCACAAAAATTTCTTAATTCAGCGAGGATTGATTTAACACGTGATACACAAGAGAGTTAAATTGCGTTGAAAAACAGAGCACATTAAACCATTTCCGGGGTACTACCCCACCGTTACAACTTTGGACCGCACTAACCTTTAATGAGTCAACGTTTCATAGCAATACACATAAATTTTATTCAGGTTATTCCGCTAGGCGCGTTTAAGCAGCTGGAATCAAAAGCAATATCAGCAGGGGTATCGCAACGACCGAAGATATATTGCAGGCCAGAAAGACGATGGCCTTGTCGAACCTTCGCTAAATCAGCGTATTAAAAGCGAAAAAAGTTTATCCGTTAACTGAAATTACTTCTTAGCGGTTGGCAGAAAGGGTCTTAACTACCGTAAAAACGATAAAAGCGAACCAGTGAAGTTCGCTTTTATCGTAGTGAATAGCCACATTTAAGGCCGGAGGTTAGGATGTACCAAACATATTCTGCTACATCTAATTATGTCCATTTAATTGTAAGCATTTAGTGTGCCATTTCGTAAGTTGTTGATGGGTATGGTCCTGCTTAAGCTGCTTGGGTAAAAGTGTAAAAAGATCAGACAGTCAAAATCATCATAGTGCAGTCAATATCCTGTTTAATAATACAGACATTCCATGATTCAGCTGAACTAAATAAAATCACTGCACGTAAATTAGGTGTCAATAATGTAATCTGAGCGAGGAAGGTTGAAGGAATGCGTGTGTGAGGGACTTGAGCATTATCGAAAACTCAAAAACCGAGTCGCTATTACTCGCTGACTATGTGCGTACTCACTTCTCCCAATGCGATTGCATCTCCATTCTTGAAGCTGGATGCGGGCAAAGCTGGGCTTTAGATCTGAACGGAATTGAATACTCCCTTACTGGAATAGACATTGACGAGGACGCGTTAGCGCTGAGAAAAGAAAATTTCGATGACCTCGATAACACTATTATTGGCGACTTAAGAACGCTTGACCTGCCAGATAAGCAGTACGATTTAATTTATAATGCATTTGTTCTCGAGCATATAGAGGACGCAGAGAAAGTACTAAATAATTTTTATCGCTGGCTCAAACCAAACGGGTTACTGATATTAAAAATCCCAGACCGGGATTCTGTGTATGGTTTCCTGGCTCGGAATACTCCACATTGGTCGCACATTCTTTTCTATCGACATATTAAAAATTGTTTACATGCCGGCCAACCAGGGTACGCCCCTTATCCTGTTATCTATGATGACAGTATATCCCGTTCAGGCATTCGAAATTTTTGTAAAAAGTATGATTTGGAGTTAATCAAAGAACTGGGTAAAAATAATTACATCAAGGAAAAGCAGGTGACGGGGTGGCTAGTAAAATATAGCGCCATGTTAATGAGTATATGCTCGCTTGGGTATCTATCATGGCGGCATAACGATTTGGTTTTTATTATTCGAAAAAAGGCGACAGGTCCTAATTTATCTACTACTCCAACGATCTAAATCTTTCGTTTCCTGTTTAAATAAATACAATCTATATCAAATTAGGATAACGTCATGCCAGTGCATCAAATTAAACATCCCTTGGTGCAACATAAGTTGGGACTGTTGCGCGAAGCTAGTGTTAATACAAAGGACTTCAGAGAGTTAACGAGTGAAATTGGTAATTTGTTAACATATGAAGCGACGCGCGAGTTGCCCACAGAGACCGTCACGATTAATGGTTGGACGGGAGAAGAGTTTGAAGTTCAGCGTATCAAAGGCAAAAAAATAACCATAGTTCCCATATTAAGAGCCGGATTAGGGATGCTGGAGGGGGTCGTAGAGCTTATTCCTAATGCAAAGATAAGCGTCGTAGGACTTTACCGAAACGAGGAAACGCTGCAACCGGTACCTTATTTTGACAAAGTGGCCGCGCAGATAGAGGAACGTATGGCACTCATTGTCGACCCTATGTTGGCGACGGGGGGAACGTTTAACGCTACGGTAGATCTTTTGAAATCCAAAGGGTGTAAACGCATTATGGGACTTTTCCTGGTAGCCGCCCCCGAAGGCATTGAAGCGGTAACGTCAAAGCATCCTGATGTGGATATCTTTACCGCATCCATAGATGATTGCCTTAACGAAAAAGGCTACATTTTGCCTGGGCTAGGGGATGCTGGAGATAAACTTTTCGGCACTCGATAAAAATAAAGCCGCTAGTAGAACATTGACGTTATACTAGCGATACGCTTAAGCATGAATACATCACGTTCACTCCAGGCTTCAGGCTCTCCTGTGGCCTCACAACATATAATTCCAATAGGTTTAAAATCGTGATGAAAAACATAGTCTAATAATGAGTAGATATTATTAGGTTTAAAATAGGCTTCGGTGAAGCAGCTGGTATACGGGTGCTCCCGGGCTATAGGCGCAATAACCACCTCTTTTTGCAAGATTGCTTCAAAATATTCTTCACATTCGCTTTGCGGTAGAACCGTCCCAAAATCGGCAAGAAAACTATCTTCTTCCATCAAACATAAACAGCTTATTTCGCTTCTGCTCTCATTAAAGCGCCAAAGACTGACCCTGTTTGCATGGTGAATCGCGCGCCGCACGGTACGACAAATTTCGCGATATTTTTTCTCGGGGCTAATTGATTCTCGACTAAGCTTTATTGTTAAGTCGGTCAGCGGGTCAATATCTACCATGTACGTTCAACTTCTGAAATCAATGTATAAAAGTAAGTGGGTATAATGGGTTTCGCAAGTATTTGACGTTAAGTAGGGCAATGCGGAACGCGCAATAATTGAACAGCGCGTTAATCCGGTTGAGTATGGTCTTCGTAAGAGGTCCAGTAGTAATGAGAAAGAATGAGGATATTAAGTCTTCCGTCAAAGGTTATCTTTACCTAGTTTGGACTAAAAAAAGGGGAGTAAAATGAAGCTGTTCTATGGCATAGTCGTTTTCGCCCTGGTTAATGCAATTTCGGTGAACGCCCGCGCCGCCGTAGCCGATGGGAAGGAATTCGACATTCTGCTGCTGATTGATGCTCGAAATGCGGTGGATGAGCTTATCGATGACAAGCCCCATTCCAAAATTGGTGCCACTACCACATTGTTATTTCAACAGTTAAATCTTGAACCAACCTATACCTATGTGACCGCAGAAAGTATTCCGCGCTTAATGGCGACAGAGGGAAATGTCTGTGTGTTAAATCGAGTCAAAAACAATTCTCGCCAAAGCCGCTACCTGTTTAGCTTACCGGTGAACTTTTTCGCGTTTTACCACCTGTTTAAGTCAGCCGAACAAGATGACATTCCCGCTAACTTATTAACTCCCGAAAAGAAGGTGAACAAAATTAACGAGGTGCTCGAGCAGCGCCCGAATACAAAAATTGTGGTAAGTGAGGAGCGTTCTTATGGGGACAAAATCGATAAGCAGATGGAGAAAATAGAGGCTAAACAGAAAATTGAATTAGATAGCAGAACACCTGTCCGACGGTCAATATCATTACTGTTGAAGAATGAAGCTGACTGGTTGATAGTTTCACCCGATGCGCTGTTTTCTCAATTGGGGGATATGAAGCCAGAGGAATTAAAAGGGTATCCCTTAGCAGGTTTGCCAGATTATTTTACGGGTCATATTATGTGTAATCGCTCACCAAATACTAAAGCATTCTTGGCGAAGGTAGATGATGCGCTATTATCACTGTACGAGAATGATGAATTCGTGCAAGCACATACCCTTTACTCACACCCCAACAATCGCGCGAACCTTAGCCGAATCATATCCAGTTTCGCACAGGAAGCAAAAAATGAATACTATGCATCAAATGAAGAGCCGGCCAATGCTACTCACTAACGGCGATCTTATTGACTTAAGTCGCCCCAAACAAGCTCTTTGAAATGCTTTCGACACATAGAATCGTAGCGATCGTTACCGCCAATAACAACCTGGTCTCCCGTGGTAACGGCGTTGCCTTTTTCATCTAAACGTACGACAAAGTTGGCTTTTCTGCCACAATGGCACACGGTTTTGAGTTCAAATAACTTATCTGCCCAGGCTAATAAATAATGACTACCAACGAAAGTTTCGCCTAAAAAGTCGGTGCGCAAGCCATAAGCCAAAACTGGAATGTCCAGCTCATCGACTACTTCAACCAACTGCATAACCTGTCGTTTAGTTAAAAACTGGGCCTCATCGATAAAAATACAGTCTAGTGGTCTTTGTGCCTGTAGTGCTACCACCCGTTGATGGATATTATCTGTTTCCTGATAAAGTTGCGCTTCGGCTTGTAAACCAATTCTTGAGGTCACTTTGCCGACTTCATAGCGATTATCTATCGCTGCCGTAAAAATGACAGCATGCATACCCCGCTCACGGTAATTGTATGCCGATTGAAGTAATGAAGTGGATTTCCCTGCATTCATTGCAGAGTAATAAAAATATAATTGTGCCATAACGTTTTTATTGTTGGTGTTGTTCGAACCACTTGGCTAGATCTCTTATAGGTAGAGGTCTGGCGTAATAATAGCCTTGCAGACAATCTACACCCATTCGAGTGAGGCGCTCAGCATGCTCGAGCGTTTCAATACCTTCGGCTACCGTTTTGTAGCCAAACTCTTTCGCAATTAACAAGGTTGCACCAATAATAGTATCACTGCCTTCCTCTAAATTCTGCACAAATGCACGATCTATCTTAATGGTGTCGAAATTCAGTGTCTGGAGTTGGCTAAGTGACGAAAAGCCAGTGCCAAAGTCGTCTATTGAAATGTGTATATTACGGGATTTAATGGCGTTAATCTGCATCTGAATTTTTTCTTTATTATCGGCAAAGACAGATTCAGTAATTTCTAGATGGAGGCGTTCTGGTGCTAGACCCGAACTTTTTAATGCTCGGTCAAGCGCACCGGTAAAGTTATCGTCCATAAGTTGCATAACCGATACATTTACTGATACCGCCACTTCATTCTCCATTACCCATTGAGCCGCATCGATACAGGCACGATTAAGGACCCAGTCACCAATCTCATGAATCAACCCTATCTTCTCAGCGATGGGAATAAAAATGTCTGGCCTGACGGGCGTATCATTGAATGTCCAGCGTATTAATGCTTCTGCTGCCCATACGCTATTGTCGGAACCATTGATAATAGGCTGATAGACTACCGAAAACTCACCACGCTCAATGGCATGACGTAAACCACTCCGCAGCGCTTGTTCTTCCTTAATTGAGTTGTATATCTTTGCATTGAAAACGCCAACTGTACCGGGTTGAATACGCTTTTGTTCGTACATGGTGACATCGGCTTCCTGGATTAACAAAGAAGCGGTATCGCCATGTTCGGGAAAAATAGCGATACCAATAGTAGCATCCAGTAAGATTTGGTTTTCCTCTACGATAATGGGGATGGTTATACCACTCCTCGCTGCCTGTGCTACTGCTATCGCTGTATCTCGGGTGGCATAAGGTAAGGCAATAACAAATTCGTCGCCCCCCCAGCGGGCGATATGGTCGGGTTCGCAAAAACGAGCTAGTCGTTTAGCGACCTCGACCAGTACCTTATCACCAATTTGGTGGCCCAAACCGTCGTTAACTTGCTTGAAACCATCTAGATCAACAAATAACACGGCGAGACTGTTATTAAGCTCCCGTGTGGTTTTTAAAACACTCTCAAGGTGCCTATTAAACCCTGCACGGTTAAGTAATTCCGTAAGCGGGTCGCGATTAGACAGGCGATGAATATCATCTGTTCGCCGCATTACTGCTTCTTCTAACGTTGCGTTAGAATTATCTAGCTTTTCATTAGTAATGCGAAGTGCTTCATTCGCTTTTGCTGCCTGATTCCGTTCCGTTTTCAGTTCAGAAATTAGTGATTCGTTTACCCGCTTAATATCAATGGCATTGGAAAAAAATGAATTGGATTTAAGGGAGATAGCCAATAAAACCAACCAATAACCTATGCCGAGAAACCCAATGATATTAAATTCATTACGTATGTCTGTAATAGCAAGTACTGAAACTGGCAAAATAAGAAGCGTACAATACAGCGATACGAGTAAGCGGCTAGGTGCAAGTATGGTGGCGGCCCCACCCGCGATAGCGGAAAGAATAACCAGTGTGCTCATCATTTCTAAGGTATCAAGATGATAGTAGAGCACACTGACATACGTTGCCCATATAATGATCGTAGCTATAGCGCCGAGGGAAAAGCGAAGCAAAGGTATATCTGGGTTATATGACGTTCCTCGTAGCGAAATTCGCCAGTAAAGAGTGTCTGCCAACCGTAAGACGACCACTACAACCGTGGCGATCCAGAAATAGAGCTTAAGTGGATAAACTTCTGGGTTATCAAAGCCGAATACCAAACAGCTCATCGCCAGAAAAGTCATTAGCAAGCCAGTAAAGATATTGCCGTGAAGCAAAGAAATAGCATCATAGCTACTATAACGGAGGGCTTGTTCTCTTATTTGCGCTGACTTTGCGTCCAAACTGGCCGCCTACCTTAAGTTACGTATGGAAAATTAAAGGTAAATCGTACATTAAAAAAATTACGACATACAATCTAATTGCACAAATTTACACAACAAATAGCCTTAGAAGTAAAAAAGGCAACCCGAAGGTTGCCTTTTAGAGTACGTTCACGCAAGACTAAGCTGCGTCTTTCGTTGATGTTTCAGTGGTAGCCAAATTACCTTCGGCGTCAACGAGTTCCATATCAAAAGTAAACTCATCCACGCGAACGGCTAACTTTCGTTTCTCGTTGTAATCGTGCAACAAACTAGCCTCTGCAGTAGTGATAACACCCTTCGATTGCAATTTGTTTAGTGCGTTTTCAAGCGAGATAAACGGCACGACTGGCTCTTTACGAAGTGCTTTTTGTACTTTCGTTAAGAGATGAGCCACGGCATGCTTAGCTTTAAAGGCTTGCTCATTAATATCGTTACCATCGCCTGGAATAGGGCGCACTAAATGTGTCAACTGGGCTTTAGCGCTGTTATCCTGCATGGCTGCTAACGACAATTCGCGTAACAAGTCATCACTAATACCGCTAACGCTATTTGAATACGTATTAGTCAATACGCGCATCAACCCACGAGTAGCCGCATTCGGGAAATTATTGATAAAATCAACCAGCGCTTGCTCACCTTGTTGCAACGACCACTGCATGGCATAGTCGAAATAAGGTTTTGCTAACTTTCGATCTTCTATGCGCTGTTCGTAAAAACGAACCGATGCCATTGCTCCGTAAAGGTAGCTCATGATATCCCCTAAGCGGGCTGAAAGCAGTTCAGCTTTTTTCAGGTCACCACCCAAAACTAACAATGAAAGGTCTGCTAGAGGAGCCAATTTGGCTGCTAGCGCATTCATGCGTTTTTCGTATTTGCGCACCTCTGGTAGGCTTGACTCTGCTTCACGAATAAATGGCAGATAGCTCTTACCTAAACTGCGGAATGCATTTTTAACGCTGAAGCCAACTGTTTTCCTTAGCACCTTGTTAAATTCACTATCTGCAGTTGATTCGTTACTATGAATCAAATCCACCATTTCTTTTAGGTACGGATGACAGCGCATTGCACCTTGACCAAATATCATCAAGTTGCGAGTAAGAATATTGGCACCTTCAACTGTAATAGCAATTGGCAATGCAGAGTAACCGCCAGCCAGCGTATTCTGTGGGCCACGCTGAATAGCTTTACCTGCCTGAATATCCATCGCTGAATTTAATACATCACGCGCTAGTTCGGTCATGTGGTACTTGGCGATTGCTGTTACTACAGCAGGCTTCACGCCGAGGCCCAAGCCTTCAGTGGTGAGCACGCGCATGGCTTCAAGTAAAAATGTTTTACCCGCGATATCAGCGACTTTGCCCTGAATGCCTTCGAAACGACCAATTGGCAAACCAAATTGTTCGCGAACAAATGCATATTCCGCGGTGCTTTTAAAAGCTGATTGACCAGTTGCTGCACCCATGGCTGGTAGCGAGATACCACGTCCTGCTCCCAAACAGCTAACCAACATTTGCCAGCCACGGCCAATGTTCTTTTGTCCACCAATAATGAAGTCCATAGGGATAAATACATTTTTGCCACGGGTTGTACCGTTGTAGAAACGTACGCCCATTGGGTCATGGCGGTTACCTAGCTCTACACCTGGGTGAGCTTTAGGCAATAGAGCACAGGTAATACCCAGTTCGAGCTTGTCACCTAACAGTTTATCAGGGTCGAACACTTTGAACGCCAAACCTAATACCGTAGCGATAGGAGCAAGAGTAATGTAGCGCTTGTCCCAACTTACGGAAAGACCTAATACTTCCTGTCCGTTGTATTCGCCTTTGGTTACGATTGCTGCATCAGGAATACCGCCTGCATCTGATCCCGCTTCTGGACTGGTTAACGCGAAGCATGGTATGTCTTTACCAACCGCTAAACGTGGCAACCAGTAATTTTGTTGTTCTTCGGTACCGTAGTGCATTAACAGCTCGCCAGGACCTAACGAGTTCGGCACCATTACCGTTACAGCAATTGCACCACTTTTTGCTGCAATGGTGGCAACAATTGTAGAGTTCGCATACGGGCTAAATTCAAGACCACCGAATTTCTTCGGGATAATCATTGAAAAGAATTTATTTTCGCCCAGAAAGTTCAACACTTCCTGAGGGATATGTTTTTCATTGCTTAATTCAAAATCATCTACCATTTCAAGCAATTGCTGAACAGGGCCATCTAAAAATGCCTGTTCCTCTGCAGTTAATTTTGCCTGAGGAATGGAGCGAAGTGCTTGCATGTCGGGTTTGCCGCAATAAATAGAAGACTCGATCCAAACATCACCTGCGTCTAGGGCTTCCTGTTCGGTAATCGAAATTGGGGGCAAAACTTTTTTCAAGCTAGTTCTGATACTCATAATACTCATCCGCTCATCTGACCAGTTGTTTCTAGTCATACTACCTATTTTTTAACAAAGATCAAATTTTCTATAACAAAACCAATCCATCTTTGCTATCCCACCGTTAACTGCTATACGCGCTATAATATGATATTAATTTAAATACGCATGTATCGAAAAATGCGCTTGTGTGACATCTACTTAATCACAAACTATTGTTTCCTGTACATTTAAAAGGTCATCATTAATGCGAGCACTTCCCGGCTGGATTGCATGGTTTATTAAATCACCCAAAATTGGACTAGTGTTATTTGTGGTTGTCTGTGTCATCGCTAGTATAGGCGCAAAGAATTTATATTTTCGCGGCGACTACAAAGTGTTTTTTGAAGAGGATAATCCGCAACGCGTGGCATTCGAAGAGATGCAAAATATCTTCAACAAAAGCGAGAATGTATCTTTTATAATTGTTCCCCAAAGCGGTAGCATTTACCAACCGTCAACGTTCGAACTGATTCAGTCTCTCACTGAAGATGCATGGCAATTGCCACTATCATTACGGGTGGAGTCGTTATCTAATTATCAGCACACCTTTGCTGAGCAAGACGACATGATTGTCACCGATTTAATTAGGTCAGGACAGACCGACGTTGACCATATCAAATGGGTTGAGGGGGTGGTGGCTTCTTCACCGGAAATTAGCGGCCGCTTAGTTTCGGACAAAGCTGAAGTGGCGGTAATTGATGTAACCGTGCAGCTACCTGACGGTGATCAAACCAAAGAAGTAATAGAAATCGCTGATTTCGCTCGCCAACTAGAACAAAAATATGAGAAAGCGTTTCCTGGGCACCAGATCTATCTTACTGGTATGGTCATTATGAACGACGCGTTTTCAATCGCTGCACAACAGGATGCTCAGACCCTTGTACCATTCATGTTTTTACTTATAACAGTCTTAATTGGCTTGCTCACGCGCTCGGTTTACGCGGCCATTTCCACGCTTATTATTGTAATTGCATCTATCATGATTACGATGGGGTTGGCAGGCTGGTATGGTATGTTTTTAAGTACGGCTACGGTCAATATGCCGACGGTGATAACGACGTTGGCAGTCGCTGACTGTATTCATGTCATTGTAGCGATGCGACAATTTTTAAACGCTGGTATGTCCAAAGCTGACGCCATTCACAAAAGTATTTTAATCAATAAAAAACCGATTCTTATCACCAGCGTTACTACAGCCATTGGCTTTCTGATGTTGAATTTTTCTGCGGTTCCTATATTAGCCGATTTAGGCAACACAGTTGCTGTCGGCGTGATGTTAGCGTGCCTGTTTTCGTTGACCGTACTACCTTCGTTGCTCACGCTCTTTCCGTTTAAACCATCTTCCGGTGAAGCAGCGCAGGCGAAATACTTTACTAAAGCTGGGCACTGGGTCACGGGCAATTATAAGTTAGTATTACCTGTGTCAGCCGTAATACTGCTTACACTTTCATTCCTTTCAGTCAAAAACGAATTGAATGACGTTGCGGTAAATTATTTTGACGACTCCAGTACCTTTCGCCAGGCAGTCAATATTCAGGAAGACTATTTAGGCGGGATGTCTAATATCGATTTTGTTGCTTACACGGATGAACAATATGGCATTACCGAACCTACTTTTTTACATAAAATCGAGCAGTTTGCGAATTGGTTAGAAGAGCAACCCGAAGTTCACCATGTACTAAGCTTTTCCGACACCATGAAGCGCCTCAACATGAATATGCACGAAGATCAGCCTGATTTTTACGCAATACCGGAAAACAGGGAATTGGCTTCACAGTACCTATTACTTTACGAAATGTCATTACCGTATGGATTGGATCTGAATAATCAAATAGATATCGACAAATCCGCTTTGCGGGTAATTGCCGTATTGGATAACTTGGGCAGCAAGGAATTTACTGACTTTGAGCGTCGTGCGAAAGCCTGGTTCAACAAGTTGGCGCCAGACCTGCGCTTAGAAGCCGCAAGCCCGCCGCTCATGTTTGCTCATATTGGTGAACGAAACATGGAAAGCATGGTAGGAGGAACGCTAATTGCACTCGTATTGATATCGGGTTTAATTGTCATCGCTTTACGTTCATGGTTTCTTGGCGGTATTAGTTTAATTACTAATCTAGTGCCAGCGGGCGTTGGCTTTGGTATTTGGGGAGTGGTTTCTGGCGAAATTAATATGGCATTGTCAGTCGTGCTTAGTATGACACTGGGTATTATTGTCGATGATACGGTACACTTCCTATCAAAGTATCAGGTGGCCAGGGACGAAGGGCGGGATGTTAAAGAAGCAGTGCATTATGCGTTTAATACTGTCGGCCAAGCAATGACCACCACCACCATAGTGTTGGCTGCTGGCTTCGGTGTGCTTACCTTATCCAGCTTCGCTTTAAACGCAGATATGGGCGCACTGACAGTGATCATTATTATTTCTGCATTATTGATAGATTTACTGTTTTTACCAGCATTTTTAGTGTGGTTAAACAGAAGAAAAGAGGCTGAGTATGATCAAACTAGCGAACAAACATAATTGGCTATTTAGCACAGTTGTCTGTGCTATTTTAGCGACACCTATTTTTACGATTGCCACTGCTCATGCAGATGAAGAGTCTGAAAAAGAAGGTCTTCGAATAACTATTGAGCGTAAAAATAGCGATCGAGGCTGGGATAATTCGGTAGCGGATATGTCCATGATACTGCGTAATGCACAAGGTCAGGAGTCTGAGCGTGAAATGCGCGTGAAGACACTTGAAGTGCAGGATGACGGCGACAAGGCATTGACCATATTTGACTCGCCACGTGATGTGAGTGGAACAGCATTTTTAAGTTTCTCCCATTCAAAAGAGCCCGACGAACAATGGATTTATCTTCCAGCGCTAAAACGGGTTAAACGAATTGCCTCACAAAATAAGTCAGGTCCATTTATGGGGAGCGAATTCGCATTTGAGGACATGACCTCATTTGAAGTTGACAAATTCACCTATGACTTTCTTCGCGATGATACCTATCAAGGGGATGAGGTTTATGTACTCGAACAGGTGCCTCAGGATAACTTTTCAGGTTACTCCAAGCAAATCGTCTGGATTGACAAGGAGCACTACCGCGTTCGCAAAGTAGAGTTCTACGACCGCAAGGGCGATCTGTTAAAAACGTTGGAATTTGAAGACTACACCTTATTTGAAGATAAGTTCTGGCGTCCTTTAAAAAGCTACATGTACAACGTGCAAACCCAAAAGTCGACAGAGTTAATTACCCATGAAATAGAATTTGGCGTGGGTCTGGAAGACTCAGACTTCGATGAAAACAGTTTACGAAGAGCAAGATAAGATAGTGATAAAAAGATTATTAGTGTGTGCAGGTTCATTATTCGTTAACCATTTGGCCATGGCGGAAGTTGAAATAGGCGGCCAAGCTGGCGTTGATGCCCGTTATTTTCTTCAGGATGCTGCCTATCCAGAACAAGAGCGGACGCAGCTTTCAGGCTATATCGAACCAGAATTCTATTACGAGTGGAATGATAGAGCGGACAGTATCGTGTTTAAGCCCTTTGTTCGTGTGGATCAGCATGATGAAGAAAGAAGCCATGTTGATGTGCGTGAGCTTCAATGGTTGCATGCCTCAGAAAGCTGGGAAACGCGCGTTGGTGTAGCCCATGTTTTTTGGGGGCAAACTGAATCCATCCATTTAGTTGATATAATTAACCAAACTGATGCGGTAGAAGCTGTTGATGGTGAAGACAAGCTTGGCCAACCCATGGTTAATTTGAATCTATTTGGAGATTGGGGAACCTTCTCTGCATTTGTTTTACCGTATTTCAGGGAGCGAACGTTTGCGGGAAGTGATGGACGTTTACGCCCGCCAATACCTATTGATGGGGATAATGCGGTTTATGAGTCTGATGATGAGCAGTCTCACATAGACTATGCTTTTCGCTGGCGTAACAGCATAGGGCCATGGGAAGTGGGGCTTTCTTACTTTGATGGCACGTCGCGGGAGCCGGAGTTGCTAACAGAGTTTGATGAATCTAATAACGTTTTGCTTCGCCCATACTATGCACAAATTGAACAGTTTGGTATTGATTTACTCAAAGTTCAGGGGGCCTGGCTGCTCAAGTTTGAGGGGATCTATCGGACAGGTCAGAGCGAAGATTTTGTCGCTGCTGTTGCAGGTTTTGAACGGACCACTGTAGGCGTATTTGAGACTCAATATGATTTAGGTGTGCTGATGGAATATCAGTACGATGAACGTGATGATAACTTTTTTGCCACTGGGCAAAACGATTTGATGACAGGACTTCGCTGGGTATGGAATGATATCGATGGAACCGAATTTTTGTTCGGTTACATACAAGATTTAGACGATACCGCTACTTATAGTGGTTTTATAGAAGCATCGAGCCGCATTACCAATAGCTGGCGTTGGAAAATAGATGCTTACTTCTTTTCGTCCAATGATGAAGCTGATACATTTTATTTTTTAAGACGCGACGACCACATTCAGTTATCTTTAGAACACTTTTTTTAATAATTCAGCAATATAATAATAATGATGATAAAAACATTTGCGATAGGGGCGTTTTGCGCGAGCCTTACTTTTACTGCTCAAGCGACGGAAAAAATGTATGGAGTGGTAACGTCGGGTTATTCAGACGTTACATTTCTTGAACAGGGACTGGAATTGGATAACGTCAATTATTCACTGGCATTGGGGCATCAATTTAAGCGCCAATGGTACGCGGAAGCGGGAGTTCGTGAGATAATTGATGGTGAAGGTGAAATGTACTCCATGCAAGCATCGTCATTGTACTTGGCGGTATTGGGAAAAGCGGGTCATCAAGTTGGTGAATTGTTTTATAAACTTGGAGTCATGAACATAGATGTGCAGGGGTATCAGCCAGCAAATGGAGAAGAATGTCCAATTGGGAATGTTTCTCTTATAACCAAACGATGCGAGTTCGACGAAGGTTTATTTGGCGGTATGGTGGCGCTGGGATTCGATTATCATTTATCTCTAAGGACGATGGTGCGGTTTGAGATAGAACATATTCGCGGTGAGAATGATTTTAAAGCGAATTTGGTTAATCTAGGTATTCGATACAATTTTAATTAATCTATATCTGCAAATATCCTGTACCTTTCTTAAAGTCTTCTAATAAAAGAGATGAGTAAAAATATGAAAAACGAGCTCGATGCTAAATTTTTACTGCAAGTATTTGAGAAAATACGCCAATTCGGAGAAAAGCAGGATGACAAATATCGACTCAATGGCATAACTGCTTTCACTGATTTAGATGGATACACGTTATTTGTCGAAGACCCGAAGGTAAAATTACAGTTCGGCTTTCATAATCAATATCATTTTGATTATGAATCCAGTGAACATTACGAACAGTTTGAGAAAAAATTGAAGCAGATCGACAGGGAGTATTGATTGACTAAAATGGTCTAGAATCTCCTGCCCTACTTCAATGCACTTCATTAAGAGGTTACAATACCTGAAAAACTACAGGAATTGTATCGTTGTCTGCAGCCATTAAGCCGCCTGAATTTTCCCTTAAATTTTTGTTACCCCAGTACTGGCCTATATGGTTCGGAGCTGGTGTGCTTTATCTTATAACCTGGTTGCCTCTTCCTGCGATTCGCTGGTTGGGTGCCAGAGTCGGCAAATTAATGTGCGTTGTCGCCCCCAAGCGCGCGCACATAGCTAGACGTAATCTTGAGTTATGCTATCCCACGATGTCAGCCGAAGTGCGCGAGCAGCTATTGCAAGAGAATATTAGGCGAACGGGTATGGCATTGTTCGAAACTGCTATGGGGTGGTGGTGGCCTTCGTGGAGGGTGAAACGTTCGTTTCACGTTGAAGGTTTCGAACATGTGGAAAATGCGTTTGCTGAGGGGTGCGGCGTGTTTGGAATGGCACTACATAACGTAAACTTGGAGTTCGCCTGTAGAGGGTTAGGTTACACATGGCCTGCAGTTGGTTTTTACCGCAAACATAATAACCCTCTAGTAGATTATATGCAGTATCGCGGACGCGCTCAGTCAAATAAATATTTGATCCATAAACGTAATGCTAAAGATCTTATCAATGCTCTAGATGAAGGAGAATTGTGTTTGTATCTCCCTGATCAAGACTATGGCCGAGCGCAAAGTATTTTTGTCCCTTTTGGCGGTGTGAAGCAAACTGCTACCACTACAGCAACACTGATGTTTATTCGCCGCACCAAGTGCGTTCCGATGTTAATGACATCACAGTACACATCTGACGGATATAAGGTTAAAATTTACCCTCCAATGCCGGAACTGGTTGAAATGGATGATCGCGACGCGTTAACTTTACTCAACAAACGTATCGTTGAAATTATTCAGGAGCAGCCGGAAAGCTACTTGTGGATGCACAAACGTTTTAAAACCCGGCCCGACGAGCATGAGCCGTCACTTTATTAAAAATTATAAAAATTAAAAAGCTGCCGATAAAATAGAAAAGCAGTTGAAAGAAGTAGGTCTTTTAGGAATTACGGTGTGAAATTATGGCACAAACAGGATTTTCCAGTTCACTGTTTTGGGTGAAGCACATAGTGCTAGCGCTAGTACTAATTATTGTTGCGGGCGTATTGATTCATATGCAATCTGAAAACGAAACAGCACCTCTGGCTGAAGGTGAAACTAAACAGAAAAGTGTTTCCAAGGGCCTAAGTGACTTTTACCGCGAGTTTCGCATGTCATCGGACGAGCGTATAAAGGAAAATAAGGGCGACTTTGTTATTGAGATATCTAATGGAGACCAAACCCTTGATAGCCAATTGCAAGGTATGTCTAGTGATATTAAACCTGTTAATAAGCGATGGGTAGGAGAACATAAACAACGTTCTTTTAAAGCAGGAGGAACACTTCGCGAGACAATTTCTACTTATGCGGAACTTGAAGGTATGCAAGTTATTTGGGATCTTGACCAGGATTTTGTTATTAAACACCACTTTCAGGTGAACGGCACAATTGTTAAAGCATTGTCAGATATTGCCACTGCAATAGATAGTAACTTTGCAGGCGAAGTAAAAACTTATATCTGTCCTAAACAGCGCTCATTGGTAGTGACGCAAAATAAAACGAAATATCTTAAGACTTCATGTAGTGAGGTTAAACGTTCGTAATAAACTCAACGGACCTTTGAGGGCTAAGCCTGTCGCCGTTTCCAACGAAAGAGGGAGCCGCTAACGCCCCTGCATATGCGTGAGGAGATCGTGATTTGCATCACGATGACGGACGTTTCATCACGATGACGGGTTTTTCCCGACGCAAGTTAACGTTTTCACAATACCCAACCGCGATGCCGAAACAACCCATCGATATCCCGAAACAACTCCTCGTCATCCCGAAATAACTTCTCGTCATCCCGATGAAAATCGGGACCCCCACACCTGTTCTAGGGGAATTAAGAAGAAGACTTTTTCAGGATTGAGGAGAAGTTTTCACCCCAGCATATGCGTGAGGAGATCGTGATTTGCATCACGATGACGGGGGTGCATCACGATGACGGGGGTTGCATCACGATGGCGGGGTTTCCTCGGCGCAGGTTAATGTTTTCACCCCAGCATATGCGTGAGGAGATCGTGATGTACATCACGATGACGGACGTTTCATCACGATGGCGGGGTTTCCCCGGCGCAGGTTAATGTATTCACAATACCCAACCGCGATGCCCAAACGACCCATCGATATCCCGAAACAACTCCTCGTCATCCCGAAATAACTTCTCGTCATCCCGATGAAAATCGGGACCCCCACGCCTGTTCTAGGGGAATTAAGAAGAAGACTTTTTCAGGATAGAGGATACGTTTTCACCCCTTCATATGCGTGAGGAGATCGTGATTTGCATCACGATGACGAGAGGTGCATCACGATGACGGACGTTGCATCACGATGGCGGGGTTGTATCACTCTTAGCCATTTCTTCGGTTTGATGTAACCTTCGTAGAGACGGCCAATTTAGAGATGAGCCGAAACGTATTGCTGCCTTACCACTTGATGCCAACATCGCTATAGCATAGCCCTAATTCTGCAAGGGATTCGTCGACTAAAGGTTTAACAAACAATCCTGTATTTGAAGTGTATTCCAAAAACTCGAAGGTATTTCTCCATTTAACGTAATCAGCTTTACCATCTCGAATCATTGTACAAAACTCTTTTTCATAGCTGCTGTAGCCCTTATTATGAACATCAACTACGCCAATTACCGGTATTAAGGCGTGATTGGTGGCAATAGGGCTTAAATTTTTATTGTGAAGAAGGCCCCATTCTACAAGATGCGCTATTATTTCCTCTTCCTCTAAATCCCACACGAAAAAAGGAAATGCAACTTCAGGGATAGTGTCGTTGTGAAACCATTTCCCTTGTTCATCTTGGTCATGAAATTTAGCGATTTCAAGGCCTGCTACAGTGCTCCTTTTAGCGGTTTTCGGTAATGTGAAGGTGTCCAGCTTTAAACCATTGGTAACTTGATAACGGGAATAACCAATCAGGATAAGGGGAATCCCTTTTTGTGCTGCGAGCTTTTTCCCACTATCTATCATGAATTCGCCGTCGCTAAAGTCCACTGTGCCATAGCCACCTTCGTCATTTAGATGTTGTAGACCGTAAGCGAACATTTTTGCGAAAAATTCTTTTGCGGGCCTGATGAATACATGATCTTCACCCAGCTGAGGAAGAAGCGTTTCGATGTTGAGTTTAGCCACAGGGCTCATAAACCCATTATCGATTGTAAAGAGAAGCAGTCTTTTATTTGGATACTTTTCTCTTATTTTTTTAACCAGGTAAGTGCTGTCCTTGCCACCACTATAGGCAATTAATATATCGTAATTGCCGCTTCCGAAGGCCGACTCAATTGCCTCGTTCAGGTTTCCAGTGTAGTCTTTTTTTATCGCTATCTCATCGAGTGTTAGCGTTTTGCATACATCACATATCTCATCATCTAATTTAATCATATGTTCTGAAGCCGCACATCTCGTGCATCTTCTACTGATTTTGTTTTTTGCAAACTTGCGATGGATAGGCCAGATATTTTTGACATAGGCCTCGAAACTATTTGCCGTTTTTATTAACGCTTTTACTGATTTATCCATGATGTTTTAAACCAGTTTTTCAGATTTTAGGTCAGTAAAGCATTCTTCCAACATCGTATCCAAAGCAACAACCCTATATTTAATTTCTTCCATCGCTTTTCTCGAATCGGAATAAATCTCTATGGACACGATATCTTGCACATGTTTGGTAAGCGTAGGTTCTTTCCCGACCACACGAGAGAAAAAACGGTCCAGGTAACAACAAAGTAGAAATATTAATCGGTTTGTTGGTTTCTTTAATTTTTTCTTACCTAGCAGTTTGGCTACTTTTTGCATGACCTCATACCATGTCCTGTCAAATCCGCCCAAAATATATCGCGAACCAGGTTCCGCATGGTGGTAGGCGTCAATGTGTGCTTGCATTACTTCTCTAGCACTGCAAATAGAGCCGCCGCCAGGAGCAGCCATATTCATTGGGACGCCTTTTTTTATTTCAGTAAATAAACTTGCCCACCCGCCGCGGTCATATTTTCCGATTACCGCACTCGGATGCATATAAACCGCATTTAAGCCTTTCTCGACACCCTTATCTACTTCATCATCTGCCAGGGTTTTTGAACGAACATAGGCATCATTGCACCATCTGTTCTTCGGAAAACTTTCGTCAATTCTCTCTCCATGACGCCAATCGAAAACCACCACCGTACTCGTGTAAATCAGCTTACCAATATTTTTTTCCAAACACGCTTCAACAACATTTTTTGTGCCTACAACATTTATATCATACCGGGTGTGCTCTAGCTTTTCAGGGAGTACCGCTACCGATCCCGCTACATGAAAGACTGCGTCCACTTCATCTGGAATGGCTTCTTTAAGGGAATTGGGATCGAGAATATCGCCATAAGCGAATTTGATTTGGGGGAACTTTTTTAACGTTTCTAAATTTGATGTTTTACGAACTAATACAGTGATTTCTTCTGCTTCTTTAACAAGTAATTCGACCAGATGTCTGCCTAAAAAACCTGTTGCTCCAGTAATGAACGCTCTCACTTTTCTACTCCAAGATGATAATTATTGTTTTATTGGATTGAAATATTGTTTTTTTGATTTAGATAAGAATTTCAGCAACTGTATAGACTATTTTAATGTCAAGTTAAAATACAGTGATTATTTGTTATGAGCAGCGTATTTTTAAAGAATCTTTTTTCTTAATAAGATAGCGTTATCGATTCGCTTTTGTAAAAATTAATAATTCGACCACGAAAAAATAGTTATCTCTCTACATATTGGATTAAATCAGTTTTAAAAAATGATTTAGGAAGTGTTTGATGTACTTATGTCGTTGACTGCATCACATCATTCCATATATTCGAAACGGTTTTACGTAGTGATTCAAGTTCTTGTGTATCGTCAGCAAGGTGGTTGCCCGATAGCGTCAATTGATGGTATTCAGCTCTAAGTGAAAGGTATGCCGATTTAAGACTGTCAGTTACCTCGGCTTCTACAATGTGCTCTTTTGCAATAGTATCGAGTACTCTTAAATTGTCAGTGTATTGTGCTATTTTAGGGAATTGATGGCTAAAAGATAACACCCAATATTGGGTTAAAAACTCAATGTCAGTAATTCCACCTTCACATTGCTTTAAATCTATCTGGACGGTATTTTTTTTCAGTAAATGATCCCGCATTTTCTTACGCATTTTAACCACTTCGTTTTTTAGCTGTTCTTTTTCTCTGTGTTTTTCTAAAATTGATTGGCGAATAGCACTAAATCTAGCTGACAATTCTGCGCCTCCCAACACAACCCTTGCTCTTACCAGGGCTTGGTGCTCCCAGGTCCAAGCGTCGTTTTGCTGATAGCTTTCAAAGCCATCAATATGGCAACTCATTAAACCTGCATCACCAGAAGGCCTTAATCGCAAGTCGGTATCGTAAAGCCTTCCAAATAGCGTGGTTGTGGTTAAAAAATGCATGATACGTTGTGCCAGCTTGATATAAAATTGTGTCGACCCTATGCGTTTAGGGCCATTCGTCTGCGTTTGACGCGGTGCATTGTGTAGAAAGACTAAGTCTAAATCAGAGCCGTAACCCAGTTCGTAACCACCGAGCTTGCCGTAGCCGATGATAGCAAAGCCAGTATCTTCATCTTTAAGATGTTCAGGTGTGCCATACTTTGCTGTTATTTGTTGCCATGCTTTTTGAAATACCGAATTAATGCAAACTTCCGCCAGAACAGTCAGCTTGTCGCTAACACTGGACACGGGGAGCGAACCATTGATGTCGCTAGCGGCAATCCGAAGTTGTTGGCACAACTTAAACTGCCTGACCGCTTCCATCCATTGTTCAATATCTTCTGGATCGATTCTGAGCAGATGTTGCCGTAGCTCATCAGCATGTTCGATCCGTGTATCGTCCAAACTGATGCATTGTTTTTGTAAATAGACTGGGGAAAGCAGTTCGTCCAGCAACAAAGGAAAGTGGCGGATCTGGTTCGCAATCCAGCTGCTACGAGAACATAGGGAAACCAGTTGGTGTAACACGTCTGGGTTTTCGAGTAACAAGTCTAGGTAGGTCGTTCGTCCTAAAACTGCGTTCACCACTTGAAGAACTGCACTTAATACTTTATCAGAGCGAGCTGGATGCTGATCAACCAGTACATAAAGCACTTCAGGCATCAATTTTTTCAACGAGTCTTCACCGCGCTGGCCTAAGCGGAATCCTCGCGCTCGTGCGTTAAAATCAACAAGTTGCTTGTAAATCCCTCGGCTTTCTATTGCACTTAAATGGTTTTTGAACAGTGCAACAAATTCGTCTTCTTCTAAGGGCATTCGCCAACAGTCACGGCACTTGTTAAAAAGTGAATCGTCATCACTATGTGATTCATGGGTTTCTTCGATCAAATCGTTGAATTGTTTATGCACATGAGCCATTACATCTGTTAATTGTCTTTTAAAGTCATCAATAGATGCTACTTGCATAACTTCACTAACAACCTGAAGTTGCCACTCCTTTTCAGGGAGTGTTTGCGTTTGCTGGTCATCTAATTGTTGCAGCGTGTGCTCCGTTTTTCTTAGCCACAAATAGTCTTGATAAAGCCTTTCTACGATCTCTTTTTCTACGATATCTAACTCCACCAGAGCAAATAAGGCTGTTTTCAAACTTTTACATTGCAATGACGGTTCTCTTCCACCATGTATGAGCTGAAAACTTTGGGCGAAAAATTCGACTTCTCGGATTCCTCCTGCCCCAAGCTTAATATTGTCCGCCAACTGTCTGCGTCTGATTTCTCTGGCGATTAATTGCTTCATGTCACGCAGCGCATCTAACGTGGTAAAATCAAGATACCGTCTAAAAACAAAGGGCTTTAGAATTAATTCCAATTGCTCAGTATAAGGGGAGGGCGGATTAAGTATGCGTGCTTTGAGCATGGCAAAGCGCTCCCAGTGACGCCCCTGATCTTGATAATAATCTTCGAAAGCAGCAAAATGCATCGCTAATGGACCACTTTCCCCAAATGGGCGAAGCCGCATATCTACCCTGAAAACCTGTCCTTCATCCGTAATCTTATTCAGTGCAGCAATCAACTGTTGAGCGAGCCGTATGAAAAACTGTTGATGTTCCAGCGGTTTTTTTCCTCCTTGGGTAGTCCCCTTGGCTGGAAAAGTAAAAATAAGGTCGATGTCAGACGAAAAATTTAGTTCTTTTCCTCCTAGCTTTCCCATGGCATGAATAATGAGCGGCTGGGGGCCGTACTCTCCCTCAGGCGTACCATGTTTTCTACAAAAGTCGCTATACAGCCAATTATAGGCGCCCATGATTAACGAGTCCGCAAGGGAGGAAACTTGTTTTAAGGAGCTTTCGATATCCTGCGTATTTAACAGATCGCGCGCACCGATACAAAGCATGTGAAAATGTCTGAAAGTACGCAGAATTTTATATAGTTGCTCTACCTGTGTGGTCGATTTCAGTTGTTCAGCCAATAATTCAGTGTATTTTACTTCTTTATTATCAATTGCATCGAGGACAAGATTAATCCACTCGGGGTGACGATATAGATGACGCGAAATAAAATCACTGTAACCGACCAGCGTGGCTAATCTGCCTCTCGCCTTAATAGAAAGTTCAGGCAGTTGATCGTTTATTTCTGAAAAGAAATTATCGCTCCGCTCTTGAATAAACTTGTATTGCTTGCCCATCGTATGCATGCTGAGAAAGTTATATGAACTACATTAACGGCTTACGTGAGTCGATGACAATGTTTTGATGCAAAAAATTTAAAAAAAACCAAGGTGCGTGCCTGATGGAAACACTTGTTAAACTGGTCGATTTACCTTCTGATTTGTGGGTGTATTTGCTTATCGATTTGGGATTAGCCCTTTTTTTACTAATGGTGATGAAATGGATGGCAGGGGCCTTTAGGAAAAGTACGGTTACAGAAGAGCTAGGCGTCAAAGACAACTTTGCGTTTGGGATCAGTATTGCTGGTGGCATGTTGTCGCTTTGCATAGTGTTAAGCTCTGTTGTTGGTCGTCACGTGGGTTTAGGTTACGAACAGGCAGCTATCGGCATGCTGACGTTTGGACTAGTTGGCATTATATTGGTCAAATTTGGCCGGTTCGCGCACGATAAGCTAGTGCTGAACCGGCTTGATAGTCAGGCCTTGATTGCAGACAGAAGTGTCAGCGTAGCATTAGTTGACGCTGCGAGCTTGATTGCCAGTGCAATTATTTTACGTAGTATGATGCTGTGGGTCGATGGTAGCGACTTTAATGCTATCATAGCTATCACTACAGGGTTCTTGGTAGTACTTGCAGTACTGTTGGTACTAACCCGATTAATAGAAAGAAGATATGCTAAAGGCAATCAAAACGATTCCTTTCAAGGTGCGCTGCGAAAAGGTCAAATGGCTTTAGCTATCGAACACTCAGGAAACTTATTAGGCACGGCCACCATCGTAGCTTCGGCCGGCAGTTTATTAACTTATAATCCAGAAGGTTATGTCAGCAACGTTTCAGGATGGCTAGGCGTCTCCGTTGTTTTGACAGTGTCGTTAATGTTGTTGGTGAATTTGAGCAAGCGCATTATTTTATTCGGTATGGACTATCGACAGGAAATTGACCAGCAGCACAACGTGGGCGTGGCATGTCTAGCCCTAACTTTGAGTATTGGAATTGCACTGGTGGTAAATGGAGTACTGGGGTTCCTAGGATAAATGGGGTGTTGACTCCACCCTATCCAACGCACAATCCAGTTTCATATCATCGAGAAGGTGCGAACTGATTACGTTTAATTTTTGTTGTCTGGAAAGCCGCTTGATCCTGCACTCTAGCTTGAGCGCAGCTGATTTAGTCCGGATTTGAAAAATCGCCCGGTATACGCGCGGTTTTCTCGCTTTTAAAAACTTTGCACCGCCAGCCAACTCGCCCCTGTGTTGCCTGAATCGACGTGTAGGGTTTGTAGTTGACCCGGTATATAAGTGCCCACACTCGGTTTCAATCAGATACACGTACCAGTTAGTCTTTTCATAGTCCTCAACCGCGCTTTCCACTGTTATACTACTGACCATTATTTAGAAATTATTGTTACTCATGATTCTACCAGATTTTAGTCAAGCTCGAATTCTTATTGTTGGCGACATAATGTTAGACCGCTACTGGAAAGGCGGAACAAGCCGAATTTCGCCAGAAGCGCCCGTTCCCGTGGTGAATATCAAGGAGATTGAAGACCGCCCAGGTGGTGCCGCAAATGTGGCAATAAATGCAGCTTCTTTAGGGGCAAGTGTGACATTACTTGGGCTTTGTGGAGAAGATGAGAACGCACAACTGCTTCAGGCGCGACTTGAATCGTATGGCGTACAATGTAGTTTTTTACCGGTATCGGGCTTTGACACGATTACCAAGCTTCGTGTGTTGAGTCGTAATCAACAATTATTACGAATGGATTTTGAAAAAAGCTTTTCTCAGGTAGATAAGTCACAGTTAGTTGAACAATTTTCCCAACAACTAGAAGATGTTGATCTTGTTGTTTTCTCCGATTACAACAAAGGGGCGCTCAGCGATGTGCGCACCCTCATTAAACTGGCGAAACAACAGAACCTACCAATTGTGGTTGATCCAAAAGGTAATAACTTTGCTAAATATCGCGGCGCGACCGTGCTTACTCCAAACATGGCAGAATTGGAAGGGATTGTAGGCGAGGTCGAAAACGAATCTGAATTACTGGAAAAGGCAACAGGCCTAAAAAATGATTTAGATTTAACCAACTTATTAGTAACGCGCTCTGAAAAAGGTATGTCTTTATACAGTGCAGAGGCACCTTTTCATTTACCTGCTAAAGCAAGAGAAGTTTATGACGTCACTGGGGCAGGGGACACCGTAGTGTCTACATTATCCGTTGCAATGGCTTGTGGTCAGTCAGTGCAGCAATCATGTGTATTAGCTAATATCGCCGCCTCTATTGTCGTCGGTAAACTGGGCACCTCGGTGATTACGCCGACTGAATTGGCGTTAGCGCTGAATGAACAAGGTACCCATCTCGACGGGGGGGTAATGAATGAAGACCAACTATTACGTGCGATAGAACAAGCGAAGGGTCAAGGGGAACGAGTTGTTATGACCAATGGCTGCTTTGATATTTTACACGCCGGGCACGTATCTTATTTACAAGCGGCGGCACAATTAGGGGACAGGTTAATCGTTGCGGTCAATACAGATGAATCGGTAACGCAACTGAAAGGGCCCGGTAGACCCGTAAACTCCGTAGACAGGCGTATGGCAGTATTGGCTGGATTAAGTGCGGTGGACTGGGTGGTGCCGTTCCCGGAAGATACACCCAGACGGTTGATTGCACGCTTATTGCCAGACGTTTTGGTAAAAGGGGGGGACTATACGGTAGAAGAGATCGCGGGGGCCGAGGAAGTTCAGGAGAACGGAGGTGAAGTCAAAGTGCTACATTTTGAAGAAGGTGTATCGACCACAGGTATTATTGAACAAATAGTCAGTAAGCGCGTAAAACTAGAGTGACCAGATCAACTTTGATAGCCGTTAAACGGCGATTAATATAAGCTAGTGCTTTTAGCATAGCCAAACATATAAGCGGTAACATACATGTACGAAAGTTATTATGGGCTAAATTCTAAGCCGTTTCAGCTTACCCCCGATCCAGCTTTTTTCTTTGCCAGTAAGTGGCATAAGAGGGCTATGTCTTACCTTCAATATGGGTTATCTCAAGCTGAAGGCTTTATAGTGATTACTGGTGATATTGGTACCGGAAAAACCACTATTGCGAACAGTCTATTAGCCGAAATTGAAGATGATATTGTGGCAGCGCAAATTGTTACGCCGAAGCTTTCGCCTGATGAGTTAGTGAAAATGGTGGCTGCTAAGTTTGATTTAGAAGTGGCAGGGCTTTCGAAAGCAGACATCCTAGATGTGCTAGAGCATTTTTTATATGACTTAAGCAAGCAAGGTAAACGTGCGTTGTTGCTAGTAGATGAGGCTCAAAACCTGCCGCTGGAAACCATCGAAGAATTGCGAATGCTATCTAACTTTCAGCAATTTGGAAAACCGTTACTGCAAAGTTTTTTACTGGGGCAGGAAGAGCTTCAACCCATTCTGCGCGCACCTAATATGGAGCAATTCAGGCAGCGTATTGTCGCCTCATGCCATTTAGCGCCGATGACTGAAGATGAAACACAACATTATATAGAGTTTCGTATGCAGCATGCCGGGTGGCAGGGTAATCGCTTATTATCTGATAAAGCGTTTTCACACATTTATCAATTTACCCGCGGCGTACCCAGAAAAATTAATACGCTAATGGACCGTATATTGTTGTATGGGTTTCTCGAAGAACTTGAAGTATTAACTGAAGAAGCGGTAAACGCAGTTATTGAAGAAGTTAAAGATGAAATGTTTATTCCTCAATCCCCCAAGTTTGAGGAAACAGAAGAAGTAGCAGAAAATAACACTACAAGTAATTCGGCAGACGAGGGAAGTTTTAAGCCCACCCAGAAGGTTCTTACACCAAATGGAAATGAAATTAAGGAAGTCGAATATTATAAAGGCATGCTCAGTGAGTTGGTTGATGCATTAGATGACGCTATTAGTCACAAAATTAAACTAACCCAGTACATCGACAAGTTATTGAAGAAGAAATACCGAACCTATGTTCGTTTAAAAGGTGACGAGGATTAGTGGTAATATTGTTTTACCACTTATCTATTACTTGTTTTTAGGTAGAATTTGAGGCGCAGCGATTAACACGCCTCAACCCCCCCGCTTTATCGCAAAAGGGTACATGTAGAAGGTAATCTATATATTTTACCAACCGTTTATGTGTCATCTCATTCTTGGTTTACTTACGCAAGAGAGTCCCATCTCAAAAAAAAAACGACAGTAGTTATACATTAGACTGGCACCGTTAAATCAATTAAAGTAACGTCGATATAGACAGGTATCGTCAGTTCATGGTCTTCGACACAAATGCATGATAGCTGTGATAATTAGAAAGCAAATTATAAATTTTTTTGCGATGAACCTAATTGTCTGACTATTGAACATTTCGCTGATATAAATAGTTTGAGTTTTTATAGCCTGAGTAAAATATACAATACTAAGAGCCAATAATTTTGATTAGAAGATAATTGCGGTGGTAAGGAAAAGTTAGTGAAAAAAATTGACTACCATATTGAAACACTAAGAGGAGTAGCGATCCTACTTATTTTATTTCTTCATTTAAGTGTAGAGCGCGAGTTCAATTCGATAAAGAGTAGTCTAGATGTCGTCTCATATGTTTTTACAAATATCAGGATACCTCTTTTCACTGTTATTTCTGGTTACTTTTATGCGTTACTGAAATGCGACGAAATCGACAGAAAGAAGTTAATTTCCTCTAAATCAATGCGCCTCTTAGTTCCGCTTTATTTTGCAATACTTGCAGAATTTTTAGTTGAAAGGTTTGTACTTAATAAAAATTCTCAGACCTTATATGAAAATTTTTTAGGAGACTTTTTTTATGCAAATGGCCATTACTGGTTTGTACAGGCAATATTCTTAATATTTCTTACTTACCGGTTAACGTACTTTTTACGACAAAAGACTCCTTATTTTACTCTCGTATTTTTTGTTGCGACAACGTTATTCTATATATTTGCAAGAAACACAGCCTTAAATACGAATTTCTTTTCTATTGGTGGTGCCCTTTACTTGTACCCCTATTTTATATTAGGCGCTTCATACAGGAATATTCAGAAAAGTAATTTGTATCCATCGCTTTTTGTATTGTGCCTTACATTATTTGTAAGTCTGTTTATTGCTCAATTCTATTGTTATTTTTATGGTGCAGAAGAATTGTTTGCGAAACGCTCAACGCTCGGGATCCTTCTTGGAATTACTGCCTGTTTCACTTTGCTCAGTATCAAATTTGAAAGCAAGTTTATTGCATGGATAGGCGGTTTTTCCTTTGCTATTTATTTGTATCAGTCCTTTACTTCAAAAGTCGCAAAAGTAGTTATTTTTAATGTTTTTGATATGGATGGGTATTTAGCGTTATTTTTGATAATCGCACTAACCACTGCACTAGGTATACTAGTTCACATCGTCGCGTTCAGATACTCGCTCACCAGAAGGCTTGTACTTGGACTGACGAAGCGAAAAAAGTAGAGCTAACGAGTATCGGTGGGATTTTTGTAAAGGAGCTTCAGTAGCTTTGCAGAAGTAAGAAATAAAAAAGGTCAGCTAAGTAAGCTGACCTAAATTTTAAAATATGATTCTTTGATTACTCTACGTTATTTCACTTGGTATAGAGCTTAATCGAAATAGTATTTAACTCCAGCGCTTAGCCTTATGTCAGTATATTCAGCGCCGTAAACTCCTGTGCTGAATGAGCCATCTCGATTTAAATAGGTTAGCGTTAAATCAGTATATAATCTTGGGCTTAACTTTTTATTAAAACCCGAAGTAAGGCTAAAGTTATCGCTTTCGCCGCTGGGTAACCTAAGTGATGACTGTTCGATCTGGGCAAAACCGACACTACTGACAAAGTTTAAGGTACTGTTTAACCTATAAGTCGCACTGACGTTAACTGACGCTGTGTCTCGTTTAAATTGTTGAGTAAGTCTTTCATCTTCCGCGACTTGGATACTCACTAACAAATTGAGTTTAGATTTAACGTAGCCTATTGTTGCCGTTAACGCTTCTCTAAGAATTATTTCTTCTTCTAATGAGATGTTATCTTCGAAGACAGGGATCGCCTGCAAACCTTCCCCAGGAACATAATCTAAATCTGCTAACAAATCACAGGTATTGATGTTATCAACGCCTATGGGGCAGACATAAAATCCAGTTGGATCAGTTTCGGTTAATAGGCGTGAAGTACTGGTTATACGATCAAAGTAAGATAGCCTAGCACTGGAGCGTTTAGTCCGATAGTCGAAATTAACATCTGCTCGGCTACCATAGGCGTTTTTGCCGACTTCAGCATTAAAAGAAGTGCGCGGTGAAAACGCCCAACGCATATCTAAACCGACAAATTGCTCACCATCGATTTCCGGATTGTCAGACTCGCTTTCATTTAGCGTTACTGCTATGTATCGACTTTTTGATTGTCGATAAACTAAACCCGCACCGTAACTGGTAAATTCGTCTTTATCCGTAAACGTTTCGCTTTCATCTGCCACTTCGTTTTCATCATGGTAGGCCGTCAAGCGAATACCTACATTAGAAAAAAGAAGTGAGTCGAGATATACGTCGCCTGTGCGACTCGTAAAATCATTCAGACCAGTTTCACGCTCAGTTTTACGATAGTTCCCTTTGATATTCCATAAGAACCGTTTGGCATTATCGCCATTGAATATGCGAGCTCGTGCAAAAAGGTTGTTGCTATCGAGTGCTGACTCAGACACAGTTCCAGTCCGTACCCTATCAGACTCGACGGAGGTATAACTAAGGTTCGCTGTCGTATTGAACCAATTTCCTTCTAAATAGTTTAGCCTAACGCCTGCGCGGTTATTTTGAATCTTTGCGAGATTACCGTCATTGTTAAGATAGTCTGAAACCAGGTAGTTATTGGGATCAGAATTTCGATACCTTGTGGCACCGGAGCCACTGAACGTTAATAAGTTTTCAATTGCCGTCCACGAAGCACCCATCTGATATTCACCGTATGTTTGGCTGCTATCAAAAAAATCACTGTTTCTTTCTAAATGCGTTACGCTACCTTGCAAATTGAGCTCTAAAGATTCGGATTCGTAGAATGCGCCAACCGAAGGCTTGAGTTGAAGTGTAAAGATATCTTGATCACCTCGAGCGGAAGAATCAAGTTGCTGGTAAATTAGATTCGATTCCGCTTTAGTGATCAGATTTACATCGGCTACCACCGGGCTAGCGATCAGCCCGACAGTTCCAGCTATTAAAATCTGGCTACCAATGCGCTTATACGTGCATTCCATTTTAGTCTTGATTCTCTGCGTAATAATATCCATAGTAACCCGCTTTTTCAGCATCAGAGTTAATTGATTTATTCACAACAAATCCTATAGCCATATTTGAACTCAGCCGTTCTACAGAGTGTCTGATGTCGCTAAGTTTCGATCTGCCTTCCTCAACTACTACCACCGCTTGGCCAGCAAAGTTTGCCAGGATAGCTGTCTCGTTAATTCCTATTAAGGGAGGCGTGTCTATAATTACTACACGGTCAGGATATCTATTTGCGAATTCGTCCACTGTTTTATGCATCTTCCGGCTGGCTAATAATTCAGTGGTAGAGTGGTGAGTCTTACCTGCGGGTATGATTTTCAGTTTATCCACGTTCGTTGGATAAAGCACATCAGCAATATCTTCTACTTCGCCCGTAAGATATTCGATCATCCCTTTTCGACCTTCCAGACCCAGTGTATTTAACACGTTGGGTTTAAGCACATCTGCGTCGACTAATAACACTGTTTTATCTTGCTCTGAAGCAATACTCAGAGCCAGGTTAATTGCCGAAAAGGTTTTACCTTCAGAGGGACGCGCACTCGTTACCATGATGATATTGCTATTATTTAACGTTTTAGATAGCGACCCGAAAGCGTTTTTAATCAACTTTCGCTTAATCTCACGGTATTCTTCATTAATTTGCGTACGTCCACCATCAAGTGAGACCAACCCATTTTCATTCAACCTATCAAAGTCGATTTCGAATTGAGGAGTAACACTTTTTTGTTGTTTTGATGGAGCACTAGTTTTTTCTTCAGAAGATCGAAGCGTCGGTTTTACCTCATGTGTGGGAGTCTCTTGCTGCTTTTTTAAAGCCTGCGTTTCTCTTTGCTTTTGCAATGCTTTTTCAATAGTACTTCTCATTACAACACACCCGGTAACTGAATATTAAGAACTTCTGCACTGACGAGGAAGCCATACATCACTACGATCACACCCGACGAAGCGGCGAACACGGCCATACGTGTACGATTCTTTTTCGTAATCGCATCTGCATGTAAGTGACTCACAACTCCCCAAACAGGGTACTCAGTAATATCAGACAATTGATTAGCTCGCACTAATACAGGAGAAAGTTGATTGACTAAAAATGCAATACCTATCCCGGTGGCAAACCCAACTAGGAGTACTAGTGTATAGAGCAACACTCGATTGGGTCCTGCTGGTTTATTAGGAACAAGAGGAGGTTCAATAATTCTAAACTGAAATTCTTCCGCCGAGACTTCTGCTCGACGGGATAGGTCTGCAGATTCTCTTCTTGAAAGAAGTTCCTCGTAACGACTTTTGGTAATCCCATAGTCTCGGTTAAGCGAAGCGAGTTCTGCTTCTATTTGAGGAACTAAATCTATTTTTGACTCAAGGCTGACTATTTTGTTTTGTAAGCTTTTCTCTTTAACTTTTAGGGATGCAAAATTACTTTGAAGACGACTCACTTCAAGCGTCAATTGGCTATTCAAATCACCAATTGGTTGACTGGTATCCATTCCTTGCTCTTCCATAAATTTGCGGATTTCTTCATCTCTGGAGTCTTCCAATTTAGCAAGAAGCGCTTTTGTTTCGATAACATCAGGGTGCTGGTCAGTATAGCTTAAAGTGAGGTTATCTAGCCTATCCTCTAATGATTTTATCCTGTCGTCGTAGCGGGTTTTTAACCCGGTATCACTTTCCGTTCGCACACCAAAATTATCGGAAACCTTAGTCGATGACATTTGACCTTTTACGGAATCGATTTGACGCTGGGTTTGTTCGATTTCCAATTGCGTTGTTTCAAGGTCATTGCGTAAACCTTGCAGTTGATTGTAGAACGTGCCCTGTAAAGGTAATACATCACTATATTTACGCTTAAAATCAGCAAGTCGCTGTTCCGAATCGGATAGTCTTGTTTCGTAATCGGCTATTTGTTCATCGAGAAAACGACCTGCGGTGTCAGTATCACGACGGTTGTTCCCTAACGAGCCTTCAACGAATAATTCCAGCGTTTCCTGTACGACCCGTTGCGCTACATTCGGATTACGATGTTTGAAATTTATCGTATAAATGTTGTCTTTGCCGGTGGACTCTAATTCAATGGTATCGCTTAAGCGATCGATCAATTGATTAAACTGTTTATCAGTTCTTGCAGTGATATCTAAATCACTTTCCCTGGCAATTGTTTCTAAATTGGACCGACTCAATAAGGTTTTCGCCATCATATTAATCTCTTCCCTGGGATTAGATTGGATAGCAATATTTTCTAATATTGGTCTTAATGGTGAGCCCGTATCAACGTAAACCGTTGCGCTTGATAAATATTGATTTGGTAATGATGCTACATATAAAAAGCCTATCGGGCAGATAAGCCATGAGCAAATTATAATAAAGCGTTTTTTTAACCAGATGCCCTTAATGAAATCGAGCAACTGGTTTATTGATGGTTGTAAATCCTGCATTAATTTGTTCCGATGCTGCTAGAACCAAGCTTCCGGGATGATTATGATATCACCAGGAAGTATATCTACGTTCTTAGATATGTTTCCTTTACGAATAAGATCATCTATATCGATGTCATACGTTCTTTTTTCACCGTCTACGACCCGAACCAATTTTGCGCCGTTGCCATCTGCAAAATCAGTTAAGCCACCTACGGCTATCATCAAATCGAGCAATGTCATGTTTTTAGTGTAGTTAACCACCTTAGGGTTGGTCGCTTCACCAATGACTCTAACCTGTTCGCTTAATGGGCCAGAAAATGAGTTAACGCTTATTGTAACGCGTGGATTGTTGATATAGGTAGATAACTTTTCTTCAATTTCTCTTGCAAGGTTTGTAGGTGTTTTTCCCGCAACCTGAATATCTTCTACCAAGGAAGTGGTTACTTTACCATCGGGTCTGACAGTAAATGTGCCAGAAATGTCAGGATTCCGCCACACAAAAATATTTAACGAATCACCCGGACCAATTAAATATTCGTATTCACTGACGTTTGTCGTTAGTGATGCGTGAGTACTGGCCTCCGGCAACGTTGAGCTTGAACTACTACAACCCGCCAGTAGTGTTATTGAGGTGCCAAGAGCTAAATAAAGTAAGGGTTTAGAACGGTGCATAAGAGATCATCCTGCGCTCAAATGGTTAAATTTTTATCGTAATGTAATTTACCCTACGGTAAATACCACTATAATGCCATCATCATTTGTAGTCTATTACAATAATTATCATTATTATGTTCACTTTAGATGTAAAAGCAGGGGGCCGAGGGTGGCACTAAACAGGCGTAATCAAAGTAAGCGTTCCAATATTCTGGTTGTTACAGAAGCATTATTAATCGCTTACATGGGATATATAACACACTTTATCCTGGTACAGATTAATATCAGCCCGTCGGTTCCTATCGAGAAGTTGATGGTAAATGTTGGAATGTTAACCATTTCAATATTGATTTGTTCTTTATCAGTCGGCCTATACGAAACAAAACTTCGTGAGACTTTCAGGGGAATTATTCGTCGAATATTTGTCAGTGTGGGGTTAAGTTACTTTTTTGTCGAAGTTATCAGCCGCGCATTTTTCGATGCACTGATGATGCATCCTTATTTTCTACCTGCCGCTGTTTGCGCAATTATCATTACGCTGGTTGTATTTAGGTATTTTACAAATCGACTGGGGCTACTTGGACTCGGAAAAGTTCGTATTGTTGTATTGGGTGCCGGAGAGAGGGCTTCAATAATTGAAAAACGTATGCGCCGTGACGTCGACCGCATTGGTTTTGAATTATTAGGCTTCATCCCAATCCCGGGAGATAACCGGGAAGATGGCATTCGCAAAGAAAAAATTATTCACGTTAAGATAGACGAAAATTTTCAACAGTTCATTGTAGATAATGATATTGAAGAAATAGTTATCGCCTGTGATCAACGTCGAGGCACCTTACCCATCGATGTGTTATTTGAATGTCGTCTAAGGGGCATAGAAGTAACAGACCTACTTGATTTTATGGAACGAGAAACGGGTCAGATTGTGGTTAACTTGATGTATCCAAGCTGGGTTATCTATTCGAATGGTTTTCAAAGCCAAAATTATTTACGAGATGCATTAGATTATTTTTTAAATGCTTTTCTGGCAACCTTCGTACTGATTTTTGCTTGGCCATTTATGCTGATAACAGCGCTGATTATTTGGTTAGATGACGGCAGACGTACCCGTACTTCAGTATTTTATAAGCAAGAGAGAGTAGGCTTAAATGGCAAACTTTTTAAAATCATAAAGTTTCGCAGTATGCGCCCTGATGCAGAAAAGGATGGAGCAAAATGGGCCAGTAAGAATGATGATAGAGTGACGCGAATAGGACATTTTATTCGTAAATATCGAGTGGACGAGCTTCCTCAGTTAATTAATGTATTTAAAGGTGAAATGGCATTTATCGGACCGAGACCGGAGCGTCCAGAGTTTGTTGAGAAGCTCGTGCGGGAAGTGCCTTACTATAACCAGCGTCATAACGTGAAACCAGGGCTTGCTGGTTGGGCGCAGTTAAATTACCCCTATGGCGCGAGTGTAGAAGACTCAATGGAAAAGCTTAAGTTCGATTTATACTATGTTAAACATCAAAGCTTATTACTTGATATATTAATCTTAATTCGAACGGTAGAAGTGGTGCTTTTTGGTAAAGGCAGATAAAAACGTTAACTCGTTTGGCAGGGCCTATAGATCTAAATAAAAGCGAGCGCTTAAGATAGATAAAAAGGTAACAAGAGCAAACGTAGAAACCTTGCTTTTGTTACTGGAAAGCGGCCACAACTATTACAGACGTGCGAAAGTAAAGTCATAATTCTAAACCTTTGCGAAAGATGGCATGGGATGAGAGCTTCATCGCGAAGGGGGATATTTTATGTTTTCCGTTTGTGCTGGAAGGGAAGTTTACGTTCACTTGTATGAACCTACTTTTTACTTCCTACTTTTTACTTCCTACTTCCTACTTCCTACTTCCTATTTTATTACCAAATTGGGCGCGCAGCTGGCTATCTAGCCAGCTCTCAACGCGTTAACCCTTCTATGCAAGAGAGTCACTCCAGTGCAGGTGATAGTGTCAAAGTACCCTAGGTACAAGTGAACACTCATCCATTAAAATGCTCCTTCATTCGGAGTAAGGGGTTTTTACGGTTAGGTAAACAGTTTGGGAAGGCTAGGAGAAGACAAAAGCGCGTATGAAATCTAGGCATTTAAAAGGTTAAAAAGCTTCGGTTAAATAAAGAAGTGGTATGCACTAACGCGTTCATCAATTGAAACGCTCGTCCTAATCAACAATGCGACTTAACTAAATGGCTCATTCTTTCTCTAAACTAACCACACACTAACCCTATTTGATATCATTTAGCATAGTATGAAGGGGCCTCCGCTCTAGCGGAGGATGACGTTTAGACAATGCATTAAAAACGTAATGGAGTTATTTTACAGCTCTAAGCTTTTCTAGCCACGAAGCATATCTTATAGCGGTTCCCAAAGTTGGGGGAAAGCTCATGCGTGGAATTGTAAAACAATTTTCTTTATTTTCTTTGTGTGAAAGGGGGCAAAAAAAGCCAGGTTCAGAGGTTACCCCACCCATGTATCCCACTTTTTTAGCAACCTCGATAGATCTCTCGTCAAAATCTTCTACTTTGCCAACTGGGTAGCAAAGTATTCGTGAAGGGGTTGATAGATTGGCATCCAGTAATTGTTTACTCACTGTAATCTCTTCCACCAGTACATCATCTTTTAATGTTGATAATGGTTGATGGCTGCATGTATGTGAACCAATTGCTAATCCACGCGTTTCTAGCGTTCTGAGCTCTTGCCATGTAGAAGAGCGAAAGCTTTCAGTGCTGACTTCGTCTTCTGGGCTCAGTACAGGAATCAAAGCTTCTACAAACGAGCTTCTGTCAGCTGAGCCAAGACGTTTTACGTGGTCAGATAATATTCGCCTGACCTGTCGCTTATCCAGCAAATCGACTTTAGATAGATTAATATCTTGCAGATTCGATAGATTGACAGAGCGTAAGTTAGATTTGTTGACTAATGACGCGATTATTGCATCCCAGGGTAATTCGCTGTTGTCAATCATATTGGTAATGACAAACATGGTCGGCTTCGCATCGAACTCGAACATAACAGGTAGAAGTTTATCTACCTGATCTTTATAACCATCATCAATAGTGAAACAAACATAATGTCCTTTTGGATCTAAGTCTGTCGAACTGTTTACCAACTCATCCAAATAAATAAATTGAACATTATGTCTACTTAGACTCTCCAGCAATTGGTGGAGCATTACGGGATCAATACCTGTAAGGCCATGTTGACCGCGAGGTCTATGGAGCGTAAAAATACTCACGCGTTGGCCTAGAAGTCTGTTTGCCAGCCTATTTAGCCCGCGATTAAGTAACATCGATTGAATCAAAATGACATCCTGAACTATTTTAACTCTGAACGTAATGCTTCAAGTTCATCTTGCATTTTTTTGCTATTTACGCTCTCAATTTGACTCACAATCTGTCTACTTTGTTCTCTATCGCCAGATGCGAGCAAGGCCTGTGCGTAATGCAGCGCTATGCTTGAAGTAGGAGTAATACTATATGCTTTAGCGAATAGATCTACCGCCGCATTCTTATTCCCCATTTTTAACTCAATTTGTCCAAGTGTGTCGAGGAGACTAGGGACATTTTCTTGTAAAGCTATGGCATCGGTGGCAATCTTTTTAGCTTCCTCGTACTTTTCTTCATTCATTAACAACCATGCTAAATTATTCGCCGCTATAATATTGTTCGGTTGTTGTTTTAGAATTTCGCGGTACTGTTCTTTTGCCAACGCAGGATTATTATAAATCACTAAATTCGCGAGCAAATTGCGCGAATATACGTCGTCTGGATGACTTTCAACTCGATTGCTAAGAAATTCTTGAACTTTTTCTGGCTGATTAGTTGCCTTAAGCGCCAAAGCTATAGCTTTTACGTTAAATAAATTGGGGGCTTCTTCATAGTAAGCTTCTAACAATGGAAGGGCATCTTCAGGTTTATTTTCGGCTAACAGAATATGTCCTTTCAATCCTTGTCCTACCACGCTCGAAGAAAACTTGTCAGACGTTTTGTTTAACGCTTGTTTGGCTCTTCTCGTATCGTTTTTATCTAATAACTGTTTTATTTGGATTGCTTTTAAACTTTGTGACTGGGGAATATCTGAAATTGCCCGCTCTATTGCTTGCATCAGTTTATTATTTTTTCCAATATTTTTAAAATAACTAATCTGCGTTACTGCCGCAATTTCACTTTGAGGTTGTAGTCTCACCCATTTTGCTAAAAGATCCTCCGCATCATTAAAGTTTTCTTCCTGTAAATAGCTTTCTAACCGTGTGTGGTAATAGTCATCGGAAGCACTTCTGAGCATATCGTCATCCAGTTGAAGCGTTCTGTGTACCTCATCGAATTTTCCTTGGCGCAAATACAAGCGTGCTAATAGGACCCTCAATTCTGTATTGTTCGGTACCTTGTCTACAACCTTTTCCAGCTTGGCTATTCCTTTGTCTAAAGCATCTCTTGAGTACAAAGCGACAAGCATTTTGACGCCTTCAATAAACTCAGGTTTGCCTTCCACAAGCGGTTCCAGTTGTGCGATTGCTTCCTCTCGGTTACCTTCTACTAATGCCAGATTAGCAAAAAATATTCTTGAAGGTGGGTTTAGTTCGTCAATCTTTTGCGCTTCTAAATATGCATCAGTGGCTTTTTCAAACTCGTTTTTTTCTCTGTATGCTAGCGCAATAGTATTGTACCCGAGCAACTTACTGCTTTCAGATTTAATCAATTCCTGGCCGAATTTCATTAATGAGTCTACGTTACCACTTTTTAAATAGGCATCAATTAATCCTAACTTAGCGCCCTGTAGATTCTCATTTTTGGCAATGGCATTCTCTAGATCAGCAGCCCCAGACATATCATTTAATTGGATTTTTAATAAACCCACGCGAGCAATATCTTCGGCGTTTTCTAGATCTATTGATTCTAATTCTTGTAATATTTCCCGAGCTTTATCTTCTTTTCCCGATCGAGCTAAGTTAGTGCCTAGCATTGCCACAACACTTGCATCTTCACTAGTCAGATTGTCCCATCGCTTAACGGTTGCTGAAGCCTCTTGATCATAGCCCAGTAATATTTGGGTTAAAACATACAGTCGGCGGGCAGGGTGGTCGCCGGGGAGCTTGTTCACTACCGTCTTCAAACTTTGGTAAGACTGCTCATAATTTTCAAGTTGATAATCACTGATCCCCTTTATTACCATGGCTACCTCGGTTCGTAAACCTGCGGTTACAGCGATGTCGATCATACGCTTAGCGGTTTTATAATCCTGCTCATTGAATGCAATAATGGCACCTAGCTGGTTTACATAGGGGTGTCCAGGAAACTCTTTTAGCAGTTTCGAAGTTAACTGTTTACCTTCGTCATACTCACGCGCCTGAACGAGGGCACCCGCGAGTAATACTTTTGCTTCTCGCGATTCAGGTTGCATTTCACTGTATTTCCTAAAGGCGGAAATAGCTGACTGGTAGTCATTAGCTTTCAAGTTAAGCTGCCCTAACAGTAGGTGGGCTTCTGCAACCTCTGGATTCTCGTCTAACAGTTCGTTTAACAGCGAAATGGCTTCGTCTAAACTTTTTGAATTGTTGGTAACATAGACATTTCCGAGCTGAGAGTAAGTGGAATCTTGCCCCACTTGCGAGGCTTGCTCGAAAAACAGTATCGCCTCTTCTTTCTTGCCTACTGCGGAAGCAGCCACCCCCTTATAAACATACATCTGTGCTATTTGGTCATCGGATAAATTACTGGCATCGAAATCGGTATTAATAACTTCTTCAAACTCGCCTAATCGTACTTGCGCACGGGCGATACCTAATTTAACTTCGGGGCTATTGTTACCTAGCTGTTGGGCTTTTCTATATTCTTTTTCTGCGCCAGCGTAATTTCCGTTGGCTAACAAAACCTGAGCTAATAGTAGTCTTGCTTCTACATCGTTAGGGTTTTCAACCAGAACATTCTGCAGATCTATTCGTGCTTCGTTTAATTGCCCGCTTTTTAAAGCAGCTTCGGCATTTGCTACCGCTTCGTCACGGTTTATTGCTGGCGTACACCCCATACTTGCAGCAATTAACAAAGGCAATACGAACGTTCTCTTTAGCATAAATGTTTCCTTTTACACGTTAATCTATTTACAATGACCCGAATAGCAAGAATATGATTACGGATTCTTGTACAGAAAAGATATATGTGGTTGATAAACGAACAATCTTGATGGATTGTTTCTTCGTATATATATCGAAGTTGATACTGTAACTCAAGTGAGTAATAAAAAGTAGAATCTATGGCAAATGTTAACGCAATGACAGTGGATGTTGAAGAATACTTTCAGGTAGAAGCTTTCGCACAAGATATTGCAATAAGCGAATGGTCGAAATATGAATCACGTCTTGCATTACAAATGGAAAAACTACTTTCAGTTTTTGCTCAGACAAATGTTAAAGCTACGTTTTTCACGTTGGGCTGGATAGCCAAAGCCCATCCGGGCGTGGTTAAACAAATTGTTGCTCAGGGGCATGAAATTGCTAGCCATGGATTTATGCATCAGCATTTGTCAAAGCAAAACGCTGACGTTTTTTTTGAGGATATTTCAAAAGCCAAATCTTTGATAGAAGATATTGCCGGATGCGAAGTGAAAGGGTATCGCGCACCGTGTTTTTCGATAAGCGCCGACAATGACTGGGCGCATGATTTAATTGCAAAAGCGGGCTATGAATATAGCTCAAGTAGCTATCCAATAAACCATGATTTGTATGGCGTGCCCAATGCACCTAAACATCCCTATAAGCTTGCCAATGGGCTATTGGAAATCCCGGTTACCACTGCTATGTGGAGAAACAGAGTGTTTCCTGCTGGGGGTGGTGGATATTTTCGTTTACTCCCCTTCGCTGTTTTTAATTGGTTGTTTCAAAAAAGCGATGTGAATGCGGTAGCCAATTTTTATACTCATCCTTGGGAGTTTGATCCTCAGCAGCCAAGGATCCAAAGTAATTTTAAATCTAGCTTCCGCCACCACGTTAACCAGCGTAGTGCGCTTAAAAAGCTTACTAAGCTCTGTGAACGGTATAATTGGACGTCTATGGCTGATGCCTATTTACCGAATACCTATCCCCAACTAGGTACATGGGAAAAGGTAGCAAATGGTGACTATTGATTTCGTTTGAACCACCAAAGCAAAATTAACTTTTTGATTGGACTAATTTTCTTAGGTAAGCAACAAAGGCCAAATTTCTTTTGTTTTTTGTTGCCCCACTTATATTTATACGCTTCGTCTCCGCGTAAGAAATCAACCTTGTTAATCTTCAACTCTTTAAAATGAGTGAAAATTTGTTCAAGTAAAATCATGCCGGGTGAATATTGCCGAAAGTCGGGGTTAATTACGGGAACAAAATAGTAAAGACATTCGTTTACTTTAAACCCCAGATGCGCAGCAACAATTTGTTCGTCCAACTTTATACTTGCAATATGTAGTGTATTACCACAATCTTTAAGCAGTTTTTGTATATCATCCCTGTCATTATAGTTTGTTAGTGCACCTTCTCCATGCCTGTCAGCATTCTTGTTTAGAATCCAACCAACTAACGTTCTGTCGTAACCTGAATCAAGTGAGGTCACGAAATTGCCTTTTTCCTCCAGTTTTCTTCGGCGTCGGCTGGCATCTCCAATCACTTTCTTTTTTATGGGGCCAAGTTTTTCTGCATAACTGACATGTTCCCAACGATTGAATTTTTTAATTGTGCCAAATCGTTTAGCACTGCTTACAACAACACTTGTAAGGTGATGATCGGGATTGTGCAAAAAAACTGGCAGAGATTTGAATGCAGAATAAGATAAAGCCGAAAACGCTGCGTCTAAATAATCACTTAAAAGAAAGCGTGAACTGCCAAGTAGTGATTGATAATCGGTAAAGCGCTGACAAAGATGGACTAATCCCTCAATACGCATTTTATGTATCACGACTTTTTTAGCCAGCGGTAAAATGGCCACACACTCTTCCTGATCCCATATTGATAAAATAATAGGTTGTGCTACATAGCTCGCTTGTTTTACACACCAATGAAAGTGGATAAAAGGTAAGGTATTTTCTTGCTCTTGTAGTTTCAACCAATGGTGTTCGAGCTCTGCAAAAGCTGAGTGGCCCAAGTGAATTTTAGTTTGTAGCTTACTCATCAGGGGAGTTGGCTCGCGACGAATGGCCCTATCCGGTTCGCTAACCAAACAGGGATGCGCTGCCATAACGCAATAGCTAATTTAAACTTAGGATTGTCTGGATTAAGGCTTTGCTCATTATTTTGAGCTGTAGCTAAGCTGTACCAATAATGTTGAACTGGAACTGCGCCCCATTGTTTTTTAAATCGATAAGTACCCGCATCTTGGGTAGAGCGACCAAAATCGAACCATTTAAATTTCTCAGTTATGGCGTATTTCAAAATATTGTCATACATCCACATATTGATATTCATTTTGTTGGCAGAACGTAAAGTAGAAGCCCAGGGTATTTCCATTATGTCCTGGTGGGTGGTTAGAAATGCGGCCCCCACCGCTTTATTGTTGACATACACTACCGCGATTCGAGCGCTGCTTTCCAACTTGATTAGCAGCGAGCGGAAAAATGATTTGTGCTCCACCGGGGTACCCAAATCTCGCATGTTAGTTGAGAAAACCTTATAAAAGTCGTTGAGTAGCTCTTCACTTCCTACCTTAAACTCAGGCGAATACTCTTCCGCTTTTTTGGCCTGCGCTCTTACCTTAGCGCCTACCTGTTTCTCGAAAATAGATACTGTCTCAGGTAATGCTCTAAGCATAGACACTTTCTTCGTAGACGCCTGTCTGTCAATTTTGGTAGAGGTTCTGATTTCAGCGTACTTATCATCTACCGACCGGGCATGTTGATCATACGCCTCTATTAGTGATGCGAAGACGCGTTTGCATGAAGTTATGGGACCCCCATAGTTAAAGAATGGCAGGGAGACCGCAAATTGACCAAAAAGTGGGGTTGTCATTCTTACCACTGGCATGCCTCCAATTAGTTCACCGTCTTGGGACCATGCGCCAAAAATTTCGTATTTTAAATGAGGTTGAGTTTTGTAAAACTCATAAATAGCTTTAGAGTGATAAAGGGACGCGTGCTTCGCTTGAGCGACGTAATCCCACCACGTATCCTTTTCATTTGAAGAAACTAATTTTTTGACGCTGATTTCCCCTGAGTAGGTTTCTTTCAAAGGTCGGAATAGAGGAGGGAATGGGCGTACGTCCTTTTGTGTATTCTTTTTCGATTTAGTTGCCTTTACCCGGGCCTTTAATTCAGCCTCGGATTCTTTCAACTTTTCACTGACGCCTTGCATCGATTGGATAAGCGCTTGATGCGCATCGCTGCCAGTTGTCACATCTTTAAATTGTCTGGCAATTTGTCCTTTTTTTTCTTTCAATTCTTTAATGAGCAGTTTGAGCTCTTGGTTTTTATTGCACATTTGATTATTAGCTTGCTCACTCATAAAGCCGGAACCTGACGTAATTCACTATAATAAGGGGAAAGAAGTTTAGCCATTTGCAACGCATGATCATAGGTTACACCGGCGTGTACCGGTAATGTAAAAAAACCATTCGCAATGCTATCTGCAATCGGCGTCGGAAACGGCTGCTCGACTCGTTGCGCAATATCATCAATAGTAGAAAGTGGTTTCTCATACATTGCAGACGCGCCGAGACCATATTCATTGCATTTGGCGACAATTTTGTCTCTTACTTGCTTGTTGACGGCTAGCATGGGAAAACGTAATAAACGTTTGTCAGTACCCTGTTGAGACCACGCGAAGGGGATATTTAACTTCAGAAAATCCATGACTTGGGTGGACTGTGATAGATATTTCAAAGCCGCCCACCGACTTAGACCAATTTTTTCTTTGTCCAGGGATTCAATATTTTCAAGTGGATGAAAAGTAGTAGCACCCAACTTCAAGAATGGAAGCCTGCAAAGCATTCCATACGGCAGTGGATGGCATATAAAATTAAAAATATGCGCTTTTATTCTCGTAGAATATCCCACGGCAGTTGAATGGTCATCGTCGGCGGTTCGTTGAACGTTGTCAAACCACTCATTATATTGTTTTTTCCACGCTACCAATCCACCACCTAACATATTAACTGGCTTTCCTCTACCAAACGATGCGATGAAAAAATCACAATGCTGCGTTTCTGAAGGCAATATATATTGGCTAAAATTTTCTAAATTAGCCGCACGTACAGTCGGATCCTCATGTTCAGGAAACCACTGAGCATTGTCCTCAATTATGTAAACATTATCGGCGAGTACGTCTCTTAAAGGTTGAATGGGCATAGATATACCTACAAGCGATGGACAAATGACCGCTAATATTTCACCTTTAAGTGAGTTAAGCTGCGTAAGGTCGTATTGGTAACTTGCAGCGTCAAAATCAACAATTACAGCTTGAGTGCGCGCGAATTCACATGCTGCTACTAGGTCAGGACATGCATATCCCGGAATTATTACCTTTCGTTTTGGGTTAGCCGAGTGCTGTACGAGTCTTGTTAATATTAATCCTAATGCTGCCGTGCCTGAATTCAAGAAAGTATGCGCAAAACCCAAAAAATTAATTGGTTCAGGTTCTCGCGTAAATTTCTTAGTACTGGTAATCAACGGCGTCCCCACTGGGGGAAGTTGAGTTAAACTCATCGTGCAGAAGGCTGCCAAACGGCCATTCGTTTACCAGATAAGAACTGGATCCCAGCATCAAATAACGCCACATTCACTTGCGTAAAAAAGTAAATAATTTTAACCACGGAAATTTCTCTAAAGGACGCGGCCCAATGCGCGAACAGCGCGGTGCCATAAAAAAGTATCTGAGCGATATAAGCCAACGTATAAATCATTTCACCTTCTTTCATGCAAAAAGGGGTGATGATAAACAAGGCGAGTAGAGTCCAGGGAACGGTCCAGCGTAATAATTTGTGACTTATTACTTGAAATGCAAAAGCGCCAAACTTAAATGGATTTAAAACTTCAGGATGACGCTCAAGCGCTGTCATACCTCTGATAACAGTACGAATTTTTCTCGCATACTCTTTGCTAGGATCAGCCAGATCTGTATAGAAACCCAACACATCAGGCGCGGTAACCGCTTTGTAATCTGACTTGGCACAATTTAAAGCCGTGTTGAAGTCACTCGGGGAATGGATATCCCAGTCAGCACAAACTTCTACTCTAGCCGCGAAAAAGGAGCCGCTTAAGCCCACCAGTCCTGCGAGTAACGATTCTTGTTTGCGTAACCACATTTCATATTTAACATAGGCGCCTTCACCGGCAACCGTGCCATCTTTGCTGACGAATCTGTCTTCACTGCTGATAGCACCTACTTGAGGGTCACTAAAGTATTGAACGAGTTTTAATATTCCATCTTCTTCTATTCGGGTCGCAACATCCGAGAAAACGATAATACCTTCATCAACAGTCTTAATAGCCTGCAATTGTGCATTTTCTTTTCCTAACCGGTCTTGTGCACGGACGAGCTTTACGCCGCGTTCTGCGTATGTTGCTACGATTTCATCGGTGCCGTCGGTAGAGCAATCGGACGCAACTAACATCGTTAATTTTTCTGAGGGGTAGCGAAGTGATAGGGTGTTTTCTATTTTCTCACTAATCCGTTTCTCCTCATTGAAAGCGGTCACAATAATGGTCACCTGTGGTAATTCTTCTTCTGAGAACTCCTGGCGATAGTGCGATGGTAAACTTCGAAACTTTACCAATAAAGTGAGCGCTAAAGGATAGATGAAATAACTAAAAACAGAGAGTAGCAATAGAAGCCAAAACAGAAACGTCATAATACTTAATTTTATACCTCAAAGTTATGCTTATACTTTACCCTGCCGAATGCTATATTCGCAATCAATGATTTAGATGTCACGTATCAACGATTGCACAAAATCAGTGAATGAGTATTATACCAGCAGCCGTTGCCTCTTCCTTACAGAATGAAAAGGCCTAGAAGTTAATAGAATAAGTAGCATTCATGGAAAAAGATCGTAAATTCCCGCCAATTATGTTGGCATTTTTGTTATTCAGTGTATTTGGTGCTGTCAGCTACCTCATAATTCCAGACACTTTTCTTTCAATGCATACGCTTTGGTCCCAGAACAACCAAACTTACTCTCACGGATATATTTTATTAGCATTTGTGGGTTACGCACTTTTTGTCGATAAGCGCTGGCTATTTCAACACCCATCATTTTTAGCTATTCCACTTGCATTATCTGTTGGCATTGTATGGGTAGCATCAGACGCTGTTCAAGTGCGTCTTATTCAACAAATGCTGCTTCCAGTATTGGTATTCGCCGCTATGCTGGTGATGGTGGGTCTGAAAAATAGTTTGAAAGCATTAATTCCTGTGTTAGCCCTTTACCTGGCTATCCCCGTATCTGATTTTCTGATTACACCACTTCAAGATCTCACCTCCTTCGTGGTTACATATCTGCTCAAGTTACAGGGAATTACTGCGTATATTGAAGGTTATGATATCCACCTTCCGTATGGAATCATGCGCATATCTGGTGGATGTGCGGGACTTAATTACTTACTTGCCGGGGTGTGTATCGGGATTTTTTACAGCTACCTTAATTTGCGTAAAACATCACTTAAAATTTGGGCGATAACGCTTATTGTCATTATTGCATTGGTAGGCAATTGGATACGCGTTTGGTGGCTTATCCTCATTGGATATTACAGCGAAATGGAAAGCAGCCTCGTTCACGAACATGGTTTTTTCGGTTGGGTGATCTTTGCGTTCCTTGCGGTAGGCTACTTTATCTATATGCGCAAACTTGAGGCCAAAGATACTGAGTTTGAGTCAACCGATCATATTAAAGGCGAGCTAAAACCTACGGTAAAGCTAGTGGCTATATTCACACTCACGTTAATTTCTTTTGCCGCTGCGCCGTTATATGTGCGTTCGCAGAATACACATAGCAATGACATTCAGTCGCTTACGGTGCAATTACCGCAGAAATTATCCTCACTAAATGAAGTAGACGGAGAACCTGGCGACTACGGAATCAATATCGAAGGAGCAGACTTTGCTTACCTTTATCAAGGAACGATAGATGGATTAAACGTAACCCTAGCCGTTTTAGCATTTAAAGAACAGAAGCAAGGAAAGGAGCTCATCTATTTTGCTAATCGATTTGGCGATGGGATTAGAAGGGGAACCACAATGGCGTTTGACTCGCATCGCATCAATGCCGCAATGTTCCCCAATGAGACAGCTATTTCGTATTGGGGATATAAAGTAGGAGATACCTTTACCACAGGGGGATTAGAAACCAAATTATCTCAGCTGAAACAAGTATTCTCTTCGCCGATAGCGAGTGCCGTTGTCCTGCATGTTTCTTGTGAACGATATTGCAATGGACTGAAAGTCGAGAAACAACGCCATAGCGATATTGTGCAGGCGCTGGCACGAATAGAAGTGAAATAGCCTATGCATATTCTCCATATAGCATCCGGAGATTTATGGGCTGGGGCTGAAGTTCAGATATTCAGCCTGCTGTCACAACTTGTAAAAAATAGCCAACAAGTTAGTGCTATTGTCTTTAATGAAGGAAGACTGGCTGATGAATTGGCAGCTGTTGGAATAAATGTGGTTGTGATTCCTGAATCGAAGTTCGGTTTTAAAGGGCTTATTCAAGAAGTTAGACACACCCTGCTGTCATTAGAGCCAGATATTGTGCATACGCACCGTCAGAAAGAGCATATTGTAGGCAGTATCGCAAATAGAATAAGCCTACGTGTCCCTTGCGTTCGAACTGTACATGGCAGTCCTGAGTTCTCACCTTCTTTTAAACAACGGGTTCAGACAGCGCTCGATATTTTCTGCGGACGATATTTACAACATGCCGTTATTTCGGTTGATGGCGAATTGACGAAAAAACTTGCAGCTCGATTTTCCCGGAAGAAAATATCTACTATTCCAAATGGAATAGATATCGCTGACACGTTAAATAAAGCGTCACAATATCAGCAAGTGTTAGACGAAAACGTAAAGCACGTGGCAATTGTGGGGAGGCTCGAACCAGTCAAGCGCGTTGATTTGTTTTTGCAGATGGCAAATATTATGTTGCAATCGAGAGATCGACAGATGGCGCTACAGTTTCATGTTTTTGGCAGTGGAAGTTTAGCAACCGAACTGGCGGATTTAGCGAAGCAACTTAGCGTATTCGAGAATGTAACCTTTCACGGTCACACTGATGCTATCCAAAGTTGGATAAAGCAACTAGATGTAGTAGTGATGCCCTCTGATCATGAAGGTTTACCGATGACAGCGCTTGAATGCTTAGCTCTCGCTAAGCCATTGGTAGCGCATGCAGTGGGGGGACTGATTCCACTTTTAAGCGAAGCCTTTCCATCAGGGTTAGTGGAAGAACACACACCGGCAGCCTATGCCGAAGCGACGTTTAAGGCGCTATACGCAGAGTCTACCATCAAACTGCCTTCGCAATACGACGCTGCTGAAAACGCCCGACACGTTACTTCGCTTTATCAGGCACTTATTTCAGCTTAAAACGTATAATTAAATTGCTCAACATCTTTTGCGAACCATTTTGCTACCACCAGTTGTGTTTCATCATCATAATAGTCGCGATAATTACCACGTTTAGATTTTTTAACGTGAGGTAGTGTGGCATTAATGTTAAGACGCTTAGCAACATCGTTGAATCCTTCGCTTAAATTTTCGAAGCGAAGGATTTCGTCTACCAGCAGGTTGCCGTCTTCATCTGCGATCCAATCTAGCTGAGGCATAAACATTATTGGTTTATCGTAGTATTCTGGATTATTGTCACCATAGGCGAGCTTTACCCATTGCCTAAAATCGATATTCTTATCGGCCAAATTGGTCTGATTGGTTTTAACCCGGTAACGATAATGCGATACCACCTTGTCCCAAGGGTTACGAACAATAGCAAAGGTAAATTTCTTGTCCCATTGGCTTCTTCCCAACTCCGCGATTTTTTCTAATGCGGTTTCGTGTTCAAATGGTAAGCCCAACGCCTTCTCTACGCTACTTCCACCTGTTTTGTTGATATGGATGAATATAAATTTATCCAAATAGCGTTGTTTTAAAACTTTTGCTTTATGTTTTGCTTTACTCAGAATACCTTTCATTAGCTTTTTACCCCCAGACTGTGGATGGGTTTGTTAACGCTAAAATCTTTTGCTTCGCTGAATTATTCATTACTCAGAGGGTAAACGCTCATAGTTTAGTCGATCTAGCATGTAGCCTGCCACATCGTTAACAATTGATATATCAGCTTGCGATAGTTTGCTGATACTGCTCTGATTCATATCTTTAACGCTGTCGTTTCTTTCGTGGATCGAAAAATTTTCATTACGTACATCCGGAAACGCGGGAAGCGACAAAAACTCTGCAATTTTATTCAGTTCTTGCTGCGGAGACGAGGCTAAATCTTCATATCGTAATAGATGAAATTTCTTAAGATGCTTTGCATCGTCTAACATAATCTCATTACTACGAGCCCACTGCCATGCAGATTTTTCCATCGGCCAACCATCTTTCATCGCCTTGGGATCGCCTTTTCTGGAAATACCTTCTGCTACGGCATAACCATTTCTGACAATTCCAATGAAGTGAGCATTTTCAAAATGCTTCTGAAACCAGCGGGTTCTGCCAGTATTTGGTGGGGATTTTTCGACCAACACCTTTTTCTTTAGATTTAAACGCATTCCCCACTCTTTTTTGATGCGAATAACGTCGGGGCCTTCATCGTTCTCCGTCAGTCTAAAAATATCTTCCCGGTCAACCCACATTCTTGGAATACCCAGGTCGTAATCTTTTTTAAACTGATCGGTGATGAAATGACCTTCGGTTGGAAGCGCTGACATATCGGGGTGACGCCCCATCAGTTCGGACAGCAGTGTAGTACCAGAATTATAACAGCCAACAATGAACACCCATTTATCTGGGTGGGGTATTGGTTTGGCTGCAATCTTAACTTCTCGAAGAATATTACCTAGTGCTTCTCGGGTAACTTCTTTGAATCGGGTTCCTTTCATATAATCAACTTCAAATTTTTAGCCAATGATAAATGAAGTGATGAGAAGTTCAACTATATGTAGTATCTTTACGCGCTATTCTATGCGGCAAGCAATAGTAATGTATATATTCGATTTATTTAACCAGATACTATAGGTTGGTAAGGGTAAAACGTTGTTAGAAGTTCCTAAGAATTCGGCGATCCAAAGGTTTCGGTTGTGGGGGAGTGGGGTTATTTCCAGATGTCTAAAGTTTGTAGGCGTCAATCAAAGCCAATTAATCGTATGTGGTTACCCTCGAGGGGGCACATCTTTACTTTATAATATGTTATCCACGACCCTTAGTGAGCATTTTACGTTTACTTCATTCGAAAAATACTACATTTATCTCATACACAAACTTGGCAATATTGCATCAAAAGCGCCATTAGATATAAATCATCTTGGGCCTGTAGATAAACTCAATGTCAATAATAAAAGCCTGGTCATTATAGTCGTAATTCGCGATATAAGAGACATTATTACTTCCAGACACCCAATCTATAATGATGAATACTTTATCGGCTATGACAATAGTTACTGGCCGACGAATAAAGAGTTAACCAAATGGGCGTACGTCGGTAGCGGCGTTATTGAAATTACGAATAATATTTTTAAAGTCCGTAATAGAAAGGATGTCACAATTATTCGCTATGAAGATCTAGTTAGCGACCCAGACAGTATTCAGTCAGAACTTAAAGAACGTTACGAATTACCCTTTGAAGGGGTGTTCTCAAAATACCATGAAATGCAGCACAAACTGGCTTACAAATACGAAGGTAAATACCAGGCTAGCGATACATCGCTGGTGCTTGAAGGAAGCCAGGTTGTGAACAAACAGGCTCGGTGGCGCGCGAGTAAATTTGATAAGCGAATTTATGAGCAATTTACTCAGTGTCCAGAATTATTCGACATATTGATTGAGTTTGGTTACGAAAAGGATCGTTCCTGGTTTGAATCCTACCGAACCAAATTTAATTAGATAGTTTTATTATTTTAGTGGTTAATAAATAGTTTAAGTAGATGGTATGACAACTCAAGGCAGTATTCTTTGTGTAGCGAACTACCCTTCGGATGTAGGTTATGCTTGGTGGTTAATGGAAAGCTACTGGATTAAAATTAGTGAGACCTTTACTGGACGCTATCAAACGTTTGTTGCTTATCCTCAAATCAACACCCTTCCGGTAAATATTGCCGAAAGCCAGCTTACGCCTATTGAATATGCGTTTAGTCAAAACAGTATAAAACAAGTACTTAACAATATGTCATTTATACGTCGGCATAACATCAAAGTGCTCTATTTATCTGACCATAGTTCAGTTAGTCTTGTCTACGCAATGTACAGAATGGCGGGTGTTGAGACTATTATAGTACATGACCACACTCCTGGGTTACGAACTGAGCCGCGCGGAGTAAAAAAGTGGCTCAAAACAATATGGGCCAGATTACCATTCATTCATGCTGACGCCGCGTTTGGTGCTACAGAGTTCGTCAGGCAGCGGCTTGTGAATGTTTCGTGCATGCCTAAGTCACGCTGCTATGCCATTCAAAACGGCATCGAATTTTCAGAGCACAATGAAAAACATAACCATCCTTTAGTTGAGCAATTGCCGAAAGATAAAAAGATAATCGTGACTGCCAGCAGGGCGAATAAATATAAAGGCATCCAGTTTGCGCTTGATGTAATAGCTTACCTGGTTCACCAAAAAGGAATTACTGATTTAGTTTACCTTTTTTGTGGTGACGGTCCCGACCTGGAAGAATTCAAACGATACGCGACGAAACTTAAGATCGAACCATATTGTTACTTTCCTGGCAGAGTGGACCAGATTCAACAGTTATTTAAATCATGCCATGTTGCCTTTCAACCTTCCTCCGGAGAGGTGGGTTATTCACTTTCAATTTTAGAATATATGGTAAATAAGTTACCTGTTATCGTACCCGACAATCCCTCTGTTTGTGGGGCGACGGCCCACGGTACTAATGGGCAAGTTTACAACGACAAAAGTATTCAAGGTGCGGCAGATTCGATTGCGCTGTACCTGACAAACGAACACACTCGGAAGCAGCATGGGGATGAGGCAAAACAAAGCGTACTTGCGAACTATACCTTGACGTCAACACATCAAGCGCTAAAAAATGCGTTGATAACAGTTGTTAATAAGAATAATTAATATGAACGACTATTTTAAGCCATTCGCTCCCGAACAACCTAACGGTGTTAACGTGCTCACTATTGCAGGCGCATTCCCCACTCCGATCCAGCCTTGGTTGGTCAATCATCTGGTCGAAATTATTCGCCATGGTGGCGATAACAGAGTTATTTCACGCCGAGCTGAGCTTGACCAGATCACCGAGGCGGTTCAAATGCATAGACTGACGGAGAAGTATATCTGTGTGCCTGAAAATAGGGTGAGTGTTCTGAAGACTTTTCTTTCAGCCATGAGCAATCAAGCTGTTAGAAAGCGTACTATTGCGCTTCTGTCCAAATATAAGGGGGGCAACAGAAGTGTCGTTAAAAGAACATTTGATGTGTTAGCAGCGCCTACTCTCGCTGTAAAACCTGACATTATCCATTCTCATAGCGAACCCGTTGGGACTCGCTTGCTGCCTTTGATAGTAGCAAACGGCGCACCTTTCGTTCAGACCTTTCACGGACTAACCCCTATCGGTGTACCTACCATATCTGCTGACCAGCGAAGAGTTTACTCCCGCGCTGCGAAGGCTGTTTTTGTGAATACTGATTTTGCGCGAAAACAATTTGAGGCGATTGGTGGTGAATCAGACAACTTTATTGTTGTACCGCAAGGGATTGATTTGGAAAAATGGCGGTATTCTCCCTGTCAGTATTCTGATCAGGGACCAATTAATTTGTTAACGGTCGGACGCTTAGATGAAGAAAAAGGGCATATTTACGCCATCCAAGCTATAGCTGAACTACTTCGTCAAGGACACCAAGTACATTACCATATAGTGGGAAGAGGGCCCCAAGGAGAATATCTAAAGTCTAAGGCTAGAGATTTGGGGATTCAAGATAGAGTTACATTTCATGGTGTACTTATTGACGATGAAATAAAAGAAATATACCGCAAGTCCCATATATTCATATTACCTAGTTTGCGTTCCGGGGACGGGTTGTGGGAGGAAACACAGGGTGTTGTACTGCAAGAAGCTCAAGCTACAGGACTACATGTTATTGCATGTGACAGTGGGGGGATAAGCGAGTGTCTGGGAGATGGAAAGGTAGGGTACCTCATACCTGATAGGGACGTGAACGCTATCTCTGGAGCAGTCAACGACATTCTTTCAAGAAAATCAGAATGGAGCTTCCGTCAACAAGAAGCGAGAAGTTGGGTAGAGAAACACTATTCCTTGTCTCGAATTGGGGAAAAAATGAATACGATTTATCGTCATTTAATTGAAGATGTACAAGGTTAGTGGGGCTTACAATTACGCTTTATGGATAAAATAAACCAATTTTTCAATAAAAAACCTATTTATTGGTTTGCTGCGGGCACCATCATACGTCAATTGGTTAGTTTTATTATGCTGCCAATTTATACCAGCCATTTAACTCCTACAGACTACGGCGTGTTGTCGCTCCTACTAATGACAATGTCCATATTTGAAATCGTTGTAGCTTCTAGATTTGGTATGGCTTTACCGAAATTCTATTATGATAGAGAAACCGCAAAAGAACGGGATCGGGTCATTATTACTGCTTTTTGCACGAGTATACCCGTGAGTTTGATTGGTGTCACAGCGTTTTATTTTGCTTCACCTATGATAGCAAGTATTGTTCTAGAAAAAGAGGAAATTACTAATGTTGTTCAGGTGTATTCAATTTTACTGTGTACATCAACGATCGAAACATATGTAATGATACTCTTTCGGCTCAAGAAGCATATCGCTTTCTTTTTCTTCACATCTCTTCTGCGTTTACTTGTTCAACTGTCGCTAAATATATATTTAGTTGTTTTTTTAGATATGGGATTAGTGGGTGTATTGTACTCCTCGGTAATAGTGTCCTGCGCATTTGCGCTACTTTCAATAATCTACACTTTTAAAACATGTATAGTCAGTTTCAGTTTAGAGCTAGCGAAAGAGTTATACGTCTTTTCTTTCCCATTATGGTTCGTGGGTTTAGGGGGGATTGCTGTTACAAGTGCTACGCAAATTCTGATAAAAGAGTTCGCTAGCGTCGCTGACGTAGGGCTCTATCAGCTAGGGACCAACTTCGCGATGATTATTGCGATGTTGTTGTGGATGCCTTTCTCGCAGTGGTGGCAAACTGAGCGGTTTAAAATTGTAAGAAATGAAGGTCGGCACAGAGAGTTGCCTTTAATTTTTCAAATCATTACATTCGTATTAGTGTTAGGGGCTATCGGGATCTCTCTCCTTACACCTATTGTATTGAAAATGATGGTCACTCCTGCGTTTTATCCTCCAGCGGCATTAATTCCAGTACTTTGTTTTAATTTAGTGCTTAATCATTTAGGATTTATGTATAACTTAGCGTATTTACATACCAAGAACACAAAAATAATGGCCTACTTAACGTGGGGAAATGCGATATTTCGTTTAACGCTCCTTTCTGTTTTAACTTACTATTTCGGATTGGTTGGGGCCGCGTATGCACTTCTGCTTGCCTCATTTGTCTCAATTAATGTGACTTACTTTATCACTAAACGGTACTTTACTTTGAATTATAATCTCTATAAAACATTGGCGATTGGATTGATTTGTTTCTTTTCAGTGCTCTTTATGCAGTCAATGTTGTCCATAGAGTTGCCTTATGTTGATTTAATTGTTCGTTCTGGCGTTGGTATTATTGTGATTGGTGGTTTTTTAGCCTTGTCGATATTCTCGAATGCAGAGGTACGTCATTATTGTATATCTGCAATAAAACACTAATATACAGATTTTTACGATAGTACTCATTTCTTTGACTAGTTTTTGTCAGGGCAAGAGAGGACTTATAGCTATAACGCAACCCTTGTTTTTATGTGGGAATAAGCATGTCTACGTCATTTAGTGTTGTAATACCAGCATTCAATGCTGAGAAAACGATCAAAAGAGCTTTAGACTCTGTTTTAGCTCAAACCTATTCTGCCTTTGAAATTTTGGTAATCGATGATAAATCCAGTGATAAAACTTTGGATATTTTGGTTGAGTATGGCGCAGCTATCAAAATCTTTAAAAATGAGGTTAATAGTGGTGCGGCAGCATCTCGTAATACTGGAATTCAAGAGGCAAAAGGTGACTATATCGCTTTTCTGGATGCGGATGATATATGGGCTACGCGAAAGTTAGAGATCATGGATAGGGTTATTCGCAACTATTCGGATGAAAAAGCATTTAATCATACACTTTCTTTCGAGACAGAAGCGACATGTCAACAACGCTATGAGCAAAACGAAGAAATAATAGATAACAGTGATGTCAATAATATTGACGTTAAGGTGAGAGCAAGAGACGAGGTTATAATTGATCCTGTCGTTGGCACACCTTCAGCTGTAATAGAAACTGCATTTTTACGCGAGTTGGGTGGCTTTAATGACACGCTGGATACTGCAGAGGATATAGATTTATGGATAAGAATATGTCAAAAGCAAAAGTTCGTTAAGGTGTTATTACCGCTTGGTACTGTAGTGGAGCAAAAGGGTAGCTTGCGTTCGGTTGGCTCCAGCCCGTGTGAGAACCATATCAGGATACTGGATCGTGCTCGTGCAGAATACGGTATCTCTAAACGAACCTACGGTAGGGCTAAAAGTCTGGTATTAGAGTGGATGGGCTCACAAGCACTTTGCGAAGGTAAACGAAAACTTGCTATAAAATATCTCAGCGAATCGGTCTACTTACATTTGCGATCAAGAAACGCTTATTTATTTGCTAAATCTATTCTCTCTCCCTTTATAAGAAAGCAATAAATAAAAGCGAGTAGATCTTTATCCTTTAGCATTTGATTCTCGCATACGAGCTCAGGGTTAACAGATCCTGATTGGCTGTACTTTAAAAGTGATACTAATATGACCCCGGCTCTTTCCATTGTAGTTCCTATCTACAACGTAGAAAATTATATTGAAGAATGCATAAATAGTCTGCTAAACCAGACGTTTTCAGATATTGAAATCATATTAGTTGATGATCAGTCGAAGGATAAATCTGGTGAGATTGCGCGAACTTATAGCAAAAAAGACTCACGTATCACATATATTAAGCGAGAACGCAATGGCGGTTTAAGTGCAGCAAGAAATACGGGGTTGGAAGTTGCCACGGGGCATTGGGTTACGTTTGTCGATAGCGATGACTATGTCAGTGAAGACTGCTATGAGGTTTGTCTGGAAAAACAAAAGGAAAAGCCTGAAAGTAATCTCATAATCTTTTCTGCTTATTACCTTCATGATGCTGATGGCTCCTTAGAAATTTCACAATATAGCGACACTGATACCAACGGTGCAGATTGGTTTTGGCGGTCAAACGTCATTGCATGGAATAAAATATACCGTTTAGAAGAGTTAACCGCCAATGGGCTGCTGTTTGCTGAAGGACTAAAACACGAAGACGAGGAGTTCTGGTTTAAATATACGTCTATTGTCGAACTCGACCCTGTGGTGGTGCATAGAAGGCTCTATTATTACCGTCAAAGGCACAATTCTATAACGAGCTCCAATACATCCTATCTTGATTTACCTGCTGTATTGGCTTCGATGAAATCTTTCCTGCTGGAAAAAGGATTACTTGAGGAAAAGCTCAACTATTTCATATTTAAATTTAATATTTTATTTGATGTTATTCTCTACAAGTTGGAAAGTGAAAATAAATACACATGTGTGAACAATTCACTGAAATTACTTGATAATATTCCTATTAGTGAGACTGCGTTATTCAAATTATTAAGTCCTAGGGCTCGTCTCATATGGGCAGCGAAAAGACAAAACATTTCGTTGATTTGTGATGAAGTATCAAGGAAGCCAGAAGCTAAAGATGTGTGGTCAGAAATAACTCGGCGTTTAAAAAATACACTTCGGGAAAAGTATTATTCATATAAAGCACGAAGGATTAAGTAAAAACAACCTGTATAGACGGTGAACTTCTATACGAAAGCTTACCTAAGGTCAGATAGCTTATGCAGCATTAGGTCTGGGAATTGTTGCTGAATTTTTTCCAAGTCCTGTTGATATTGACGTTGAAAAAGTGCTTTTTGCTCACTATTAAATAATGAAAATTTATTTTCATTATCACCAGGATTTTGGGAATAAATTTTTTCACACTCCTCTCTCCAATTAGGATAATTGCTTATAGCATTATTCGCTATGATCTTTTCTACAGTGTTAATGGCGTCAAAACTCGGCGTCTGTGTAGAAAGAGGTTCTTCGATTAACGGAATTTCAAAGTCATTACTGGGAACGTACTTCCTTAATATCTCTTTAAAATTTTGGTGGTAATACTCTTGCGTCCATATGTAAATTTCAACGTCAGGCAATTCAGACTGCATCATATCGACGAGAGGAAGCCATGAGGGAATATCGGCTGCACCCAGGTTTTCCATAAATTGGTTTTTGGCGCTAATAGCATTAATTGGCTGAAATCTTAAGTCGGTGACATACGCGCCCGACAAAACATAGTGAAAATTTCGGATGCTTAAATATATTTTTATATGCGCATAATTAGCTAAGTACTTAATAAATTCTAAATTGTGGAACTGATAAACCTTTGAGGATAAAAGATCTACTGGCAGGCCCAAAATATTTTCTTCTGAAAGTAACACAGTTTCGCTATGTGGAAACGATTCAGAAAACACTTTCTTTACATACTGTTTTTTTAAAAAAGAAAACCTAAGGGGAGATAAATTGCGCCTGGTCAACCGATTAAACTTGGCTCTGGAAATCTCTCTGGGTAAATACTCGATATTTTTAAGGGTGTTATGTAAAAAAATTTGTTCCAAGGTATCTTGAAAATGGGTTGTAGCTGTTTTGTGTGCGCCAACGTGAATTCTGTATTCTTTAGCGAATTTTGCCATTCACTATCTCTTTATTTATTTTAATCATATCAAGGACTTGAAAGTAATAATAATGTTAACTAAAACGTTACTAACAAGATGCAGGGCTACAGAATCATAGTCCAGCTTCTCAGCCTACCTGCCTTTTATGCGTGCCTAAAATTTCACTAGGTAACAGCTTTCTAAATTCTTTAATGCTATATCCAAACAAATTTGCTCGTTTTTCTATTGCGCGAGTAACGGGGAACTGCATTTTCTTAATTATGCTTGACCGATTCGCTTCCCACATCGCAAAATATTTATCATTTATATTTTTCCTTACCTCGTGCTGTATCGGGATAGCTTCAAGCTCTAAAAATTTAAAAATTTTATCCAGTTCCACTTGCGGTTGTTCAATGAACTCTTCATATCTGAGAACATATACTTCGTTTAGATGATTAAGATCGTTAAAAAATATTTCATAGCCGCGTAGTGTATGTTCGACCAGTGATTTAATAGATGTTTTACTCCATTTCTGCGTTGCATATGCTACCGCAAGCGGATGGCGTAGAATGATCACAAATTTACTGTTGGGGAACAGCGTTTGCAAGAAGCGGGTTCGTATTAAATTCGGCGGGCTTTTCTCAATATAGTAGTGACAGTCTGAGTTATAAAACTTTTCCCACTGCTGGTATAAAGTCTTAGCATTATGCGCTGTCGCCAAAACGTGATGCTCGTTCATATAAGAGTTTTGGTCGAAAATATATTTTCCCGCGCCCCCAAAAGCTAAAGCGGGCGCATAAACGTCTTGTAAATGCTGCCCCTCATCTTCTGGCACGCCGGTATTTGAAAAACCACTAACTTTGGGATGTCCCCTGATTATTTCATGCATAAGTGAAGTGCCACTTCTATGGTGGCCGGCCAAAAATAAAAAATCCTTATCTATCATTTTTATTCCGCTTCACTTAACTATTGTTGTTTAGCAAATTTGAGTCAACGTTACACCTCATAATACGCAGCGGCTCAAATAACGTATTAATATTTCCTTTGGCTATCCTTTGTGTAGGTAGTAGAGATGTCGATTAATCCTTTAAAACGCATTTCAGCTTATCACCAAATGAACAAAAAAGCCGAGCAAAATTTGCTCGGCCTTGTATGAAGTACTTTCAGTAACCTATGGTTATTTTACAAAACTTGGTTTTTGTGAATACAAGTTCCAGCCAAGAAGATAGAAATCGGTATCTTCATTGTAGCCACTGTTTGACCAACCGAAAACGTATCCATTAGTGAAATAATTATCTGGATTGTAAGCTGTCAATGCCGCGTTCTCATAAATTTTTGTCCAGTCTGAAGAAGCCGTTTTTTTCCAAATGCGGTAGCTTCCGTCTTCTGAAGTTAAAGTGGTACTACGAACTCGTTCGATAACAAATTCTACCACTGTACCATTGTCTCTCGGATGGAAACACTCAGCCGGATTACCTAGATTATTACTTTGTCCACCGGTTCCTCTGTGTGCTTCGGATGTATTGAGGGTAGGGCGACAGTAACTCACGCCGTTTTCATACCCTTTTTCTGGGGTTAGGCTATGGGTTTCCATCGTCATACCAGCATTTGAGTATCTGCCATGCCACTGGGTACTGAATTTATTATTATTACCAAGAAAGCGATAGCCCTCACTTACAAATTCGGCGTTAGTAGTTAAGTTAAACACTTCCTTACCGGCGCCCCAGTTCTTACTGAACATCGCGTCGTAATCAGTAACGTAAAGGTAATTACCATCTACTTTTGCAATAGTAGCCTTTACCCCTTTAATATTAACAATCTTGTCGCCTACTCTCCATTGAGTTGGATCAATCGCTACGGGTGACAGTATCCTAAGCCCCGCACGATGATAAAAATTCTCAGGTTGATATATTTTTAAGTGCTCCCAAGTGCTCGACATCGGTGAAGTTATTGTATAACGCCATTCATTGGTTGAGTCCTTGTTAATATCAGTTCCCTTGAAGCCAAACTTTATCCCTTGTAAGGACGTATTAGGGACACTCTGAAGGCCACCACGATCGCCGTGCCAAGTAACCATTCCAGTTTGGGTAGATGGCAGATCTCCAGCGTTGAAATCCCAACCGGCAACTAGGCTTGAAGCAGCCTCGGTACTATTTAGACTACACTGGTTTACCTCTGCGTGAACTGATTGAGAAGCAGTAAAAATAAATGCGGCAGAGAAAATAAAACTGTTTAATTTTGCTACCCGTGTATTTTTCATATTCGTTTTTACAGCTAGGGTAGTCTTGAGAAGGTCTTTTTGAATCGTCATGGATTAAATTCCGCTTAAGGTTATAACAACTAAATCAACTTTGACGGCTTGAATACTCTAGCCTGGATTTCCAGACAAAACGCCGCCTTACGGCTTTCCATAAACCTTGCTACCAAAAATAACGAATAGGGTTCTCACAATATTTGCGGTGAAAATTCATTATCCATGGTGTACGTGAGATAGATTCAAAACTTCAATCGCAAGGCAAAGCATGAATCTAAGAGTAATTCACTGGCTTTGTCCGTTATGAGAATCTATGTTTGTTTCACGTTACAGACATTATATCGGGAAAATTGTACTTACCTTCAATATTTTAGGTTATTACCTTAGACAATAGGTATTAGTCAATATACTTTTCAGGGTGCGAGCAGAAAAATACGAGCTACACTCTAAAAAGTGAAGTTTGGTCAATCGATAAGTGGTCTGTAGGGTGAAAAATTGTGTAATTATTGTTGTTTTATATAAAAATCAGAGGCTAACGTGCTTGGAATGGTGTGATTGCTGATTGTTTTTTTATTTTCCTACTAGGCTAACCTCTAAATCGCGGAAGACTGTACTATAAGGGGTGGTGTAATTTCAACCAACAAGGTATGTTTTGGGCGTTATTTAATAAAACTTTCAAAATACTGTTGTTTTTTAAGCTGTGATTCAAATTTATTTGTGTATTGAATTGAATAGGACAATTCTTCTCCAAAGTATTTGCTCATTTCCTTATCGATTAACTGTTCCCATTCCGTATTAGGTTTGCCTTCTACTTTGAGTAAAACTTCGCCTTTTCTATATTGTTCGGCTTTGTAATTGATAAGAACGTCATTCTTTAATGCAATATTTTTAAACACGTAGTAGAAGGTAAGTGCAGGGTAGTCTTTAGTTTTACCAACTATGCTTGCGCCTTTTCTCCCATAGATTTCCTTAACGATAGTATGTTTTCTTCCACACTTACATTGTTCGTCAGCCAGTGAAACGATGTCCCCAAGTCTATATCGTATGATTGGGAAAGAGCGCGAAACGAGATTGGTAACAATAATTTCTTTGTTCTCATCTATTTCAACGTATACATTTTCCATATTGATATGCATATTCCCTTCGGGGCATTCAAATGCAATGAGCCCGGATTCGGCAGCACCGTACTCACTAATCATCTTACACCCAAACGCTTGTTTTACTTCTGGCTGATAGGCATCCAGGATCATTTCAGACGTGCCTTTAACCATTTTGATGCCGCTAATCTTAAGGTTAAGCTGATTTACTTTCTTTGCAATCTGATAAATCATTGAAGAATAACCAGACAAAAATTTGGCAGAGTTTAATTCCTTTGCGAAATTTGTGATGGATTTATCGTCGTATCTAAAAATCCGAATTCTATTTTGTAGACGATCAAGCAGCTTTACTTTCTTCGCTTCATTCGGGTCAATATTGTATCCCCAGAAGTATCCATTCTTGTCCCACGGTTTGACGTTATACCAATCGTAGCACCGCATCACGCCTGCTCTATTCGTTGAGTCCCATTCTTCGTTACGGTAGAAAGCAAGTGCCTCACCACTGGTTCCAGAAGTTTCAGCCAGCAATTTTTTAGCGAAGGTTTGCGTTGAGTGAATGGTGTCGTTATGTTGAATCAAATCAACTTTGCTGATGGTCGGGAATGTCGATAAATCATTTAACGACGTAATATTTACATCAATACTATGCTCGTCAAATAACTGCTTATAAAAGGGAGAGTACGTATAGGCTTCTTTCAACAAAGCTTTTAATCTGTTTAATTGAATGGCTTCTAGTTCTTCCAAACTGGCAAATTCTGTTTGTTTTAGTTGGTTGTAAATAGGAAAAAGCGAAGGGTTTCTTACTTTTGCTCCCAATACATAAATAAGCTTTGAAAGAAATTTCATTTACATTAAGCCTGCTGATATTTGTTCGGATTGAGTTTGTAGTCTGTAGTTACCATTTTCGTAAGCATAATCAGGAGTGAATAAGCTTCATGATCTTGTTCACAAAAATTGCTGATAAAGTTATGGATTTTTCCTTTATCCCATATATCGGCGGTGAGCATTTCTGCGTATTCGTGGAAAGCTTGCGTTTTGTTCAGAAACTGAAAGTTATTCCAGCCTAGCCCTTTGGGTAGATTGCCCGTTGCTTTAGAGTATATCTTTTCACCTCCAATTCGGATAACCCGGCTGGCTTCTTGTGCGACGATCGGCGCTCCTGCTTTTACAAGTGTTGCGGCTAGAGGAAGCGTTAATAGCTCTGGTGCACGGGATCTCACTACATGTCGGCTCAACTTATAATTAATCCGATGGCGATACTTAAGGGTAAGTACCAGTTTTGCTAATTTCGCATCGATAAAGGGGTGATGGTAGCCTAAGCTCGCACACGCTGTTTTAGTTTGATAGGCAAAATATTGGCGTAAAGAATGTTCAATTTTATAACGCTCACTTAGCTCTTGTATTCCTGACGTTCCATTGTCAACATAATCAGACAAACATTGCTGCGTATTTTCCAAGAACTTTTTCTTAATATAAGTAAAGTCTACATCATCCCGTAAAAACCATGGTGTTTTGTTAAAGCCAGACGACAACGCAGGGGCTAGATAATTAATCGCCTCTTCGTTTCCTATTTTGTCGTACTTGCCAGGCGTAAGCATGGAGTGAAGTAAGCGTAACACGCGTCCTTTCCCAGGAAGGCTATTGATCCCATAGTGGCCTGAGAAATGCTCTACCATTAGCCCCGCACTCAGTGGGAGGTTTGATATTTTGGCTAGTTGCTCACTTGCATGATACCAATGGGGGAAATAGCACTGTCCAAATCGCGCTAGCATTTCGTAACTTACTTCTGCGCCATAAGGAGATTCCGTAAGCGGAACGAAATTCATGGGTACATCTAAAAAAGCGCCTAACTTAAACGCTATTCTAATTTCTCTACTTTTTAGATCCCCATGGGTATAGGTAGCTTTAATTCGAGTGGGGTCTGCCATTAACACGCGAGAGTCCCACCCAGCGGATAACATAAGGGTGGTGTCCGGACTTTCTTGCAATACAGAATACAATTGTTCATCGATTTGTTGATACACATGAGCAACGTCAGCGTCAGGGTCGCTAGACCATATCGAATCATTCTCAGTCGTTAATCTTGCGCTACGAAGATCGAAGCTGATTTTCTGTAGCGGACGAGTTTGACTCACTTCCTTAAGATACGTATGGCTGCCTACTGTTGCGCCTAGCAAAACAGATGTGTAAAGGTGTTCTGGTTGAAGCGTGCAATCTATTAAGCGGGAAAAGTTTTCCAACCTATCTGAGACCCAAAACTGGTTATTGTGTTGGCAATAATACACGGGTTCGGTACCCATGAAATCTGACATGATTTCAAGTACACCTGTTTCGTTATCGAATAAGATTCGCGTGCCGACCAAGCTATCAAAGTTTTGAACTTTCAATCGCCTTAAGAAATCGTCCCGATCTTGGCCTAAATGCCTGTCACCCAGATAAAGACAGAAACCTTCGCTATCTACGTCGAAAATAATATTTTTGGAACTATCTTTATCTATATCAAGCGTTACACGTGGCCAGGTAAAGGTTTTTGAAAAAGATTGAGAAGTATTTTTATCAGGAAGCGAAGTAAAAATGGAAATAAGGAAACCTTTACTTACTGCGTGTGATTTGACGCCCATATACATCTCAGCTTTTAGATAAATTAGTGTTCACAATACGTACATATGTTGGCTTCGAACCGGTTAACAGTATTGACCATTTTCAGCGCCTTTATCAACGTCGACATCATTATATATATCTCAACAAGAGTTGGATCAAATTTCTTTACACTAACTTGCATCGCTTGAAAGCTAGTTTCAATAGCGATGTGCCATTAGTTGATAATCTACGGTGGCAATTCGTCCTAACGTAACAATAAGGCTATAGGCGTCGTTGTTTCCTTTAAGGTGCTCGTCTATGCTGTCATGCATTTTTCGTTTATCCCACAAATCATGCTTTAAATTATCCACGTACTCGTGGAATACATTGGTTTTACTCAGATATTGGAAGTTATTCCAGCCTAAGCCCTTCAACGTGCTTTGGGAAAAGCGGTTATAAACGGCTTCGCCAGTTATTCTGACAAATCGGCTCATTTCCTGAAGAAAAATGGGCGACTTGGCTTTAACCAACGTAGCGGCTAAGGGGATGTTGAGCAATTTGGGATTGTGTGTTTTGACTATTTGCTTACTTAACTTGTAACCAATACGATGTTTGTACTTTAACTGCAATACCAGCTCTGAAAACTCACTGTCTGCATAAGGGTGATGGTAACCAGAAAAACAGCTGAACGACTTCGTCTGGTTGGCCATGAACTGCCGTTCAATGTGTTGCATTTTATACCGTTCACAGAGCTCTTGTACTCCAGATGTACCTGTTTGAGTATAGTCAGTTAAACAGGTTCTAATCTGATTGGAAAAATCGGTTTGGATCTGATCAAAATCTACTGAACTGTTTAGGAACCAAGGAAGTCTATCGAACCCTTTCGAATTTAATGTAGTCAGTAGTTCAATCGCTTCCTGATCTGACATTCGGTCATAATATGCAGGGTATAGAAAAGACCTAAGCACTCTTGTTTTTCTATTGGGGCCCGGTACGATATTTAACCCATAGTGACCTGAAAAATGTTCTACAAACATTCCTGACATAACGGGTAGGTTATTTAGCTGACTAATATATTTCCCCGCTTGATACCAATGAGGGAAAAAGCATTGTCCTATCGTTTGGAGCATCTCATTATTTAAATCAGCTCCAAAGCGGGTTTCGCGCGAGGGCACAAAACTCATAGGCGCGTCTAATGTTTGCCCTAATCTAAATGCAATATCAATTTCTCTGCTGCTTAAGTCGCCATGGGTATAGGTATGTTGAATGTGTGAAGGTTCACTCATTAAAACTCGGGAATCCCAGCCAGCAGATAACATTAATGCTGAATCAGGAATGTCACACAAAATACTCTTTAGCTTATCGCTGATCCTTTCTGTGACATCATCAACAGGAGCTTTTGGATTGCTTCTCCATCGTTTACTGACATGATTGGTTAATTTCCCGGTTTGACTGTTGAATGTAAGGGTTTGCAGCTCACCTGTCTGTTTAACACCTTCGAGTATTGTGCGCGAACCCAATGTGGCGCCGCTGGTCACTAAGGCGTATACGCTGGTTAAATCGGGCTTGCATTGACGAAAGCGGGAAAAATTATCTATACGATCAGTTAGCCAAAACGTGTCGTTGGTTTTCAAATAGTAAAGAGGCTCTGACCCTAAGAAGTCACTTTGTACTGTAAGTAACTGGGTACTATTATTGTAGGTAATCAATGTACCAGTAAGTTGGCCAGCCGTAAGGGAGGCAAGTTTCTCAGGCCTTTCTCGAAACGAATTATAAAGGTGTCGGTCGCCCTTATATATGGTCAGTCCATCATCTGCACATGTTATAACGACATTTTTAGAGTAATCATCATCAAAATAAAGCGCAGCACCATTTAATTTATGGTGCTTACTGAATGTACTTCGCCAAGAAGGGGCCTCCGGCGTCAGTGGAATTGTAAGTAGAAACCCTTTATTCAACTTTTGGTGATGTTCTGCCATGAACGTTATTCCTGCTTTTATTATGTTGATTGTAGGCAATCATGATGCACGATTGAAACGTGATTAAGATCCAAAGAAACGGATAGTAGCCAATAGTGACGAACTGGCCGGCGATCACAAATCCTAATACGCTAAGTTTTAATGCTTTCCAAAGCAGTAAGAAAAATTCATCATCAGGATGATAATTTCCCGCTTTAATTGGTAAATTTCGCGTCAGGGACGAGATAATAATAAGCAGGTAAAAGAACAAACCGATAAACCCTGCATCTGTACCAATCTGGAAAAATATATTATGAGGAAGCTGGGCTCTTTGCCCGTATAAAATATCCTCTGGATAATGCCTGGTATAATAGGGAATAAAGTTGTAGTAACCGACTCCTAGCGCGGGATGTTCCAACATCATTTCCCACGCATTTTCCCAATATAAAAGTCTTTGCACGGATGACTTGTCTTCTCCCGCAGAAGTAAACCGTTCTTTTTGTTCTTCTGGCAGCACAGACCAGCCTATCCATGCTACTACTGCAAAGGTAATAAGAACCTTTGGGCGGAATATTTTCTTCCAGAACATAAAACAAATTTGAACCATTAGTGCCACCTGAGAACCGCGGCTACTGCTTCCCAATATGGTTAGCACCGGACAAACAGCCGCTGCTAATAAAATGTACTTTTCCCACCATCTCACATCGTTTTTATAGCGGGAATATAGATAATATCCGATAGGAAATAGCAGCAACATAAGCACGGCAAGTTCCCCTGAATTTTGAAAATAGCCAGGTGGTCCTTTCAATCCCCAATCAGTAAAGCCGAAACCCCTCATCGCCCAAATTCGCGATGTACCCGCGGCTATTTTAAGGGAGCAGAGAAATAGCACTAAAAAGAACACATATATTCTTTCCTTTGTGGTTACGATAGTCGTCGTGATAAACATCACCACTAACCATTGGATAAAGAAGATGTAGTATTCCTGCGACCAGGATACATCGTATGCCACAAGAAACGAGAGATGTATCGATAATGCAAAAAGTATCACCAGCACATGCATTCCGGACATTTTGAATCCAGCTTTGTTATCGAAAAAACTGGTGAGGAAACTAACTATCAGTAGAATCTGCGCCCAAGGGGCAAAATTAAGCACGGGGAATATTGATTGAGGACGAAAAAATTCAACGAAAAGATAAAGACAAATGCATTGAAACGCTAAGCTTTCACCTTTGTAGTAAGTCCACAGGTTCTTAATTCTTAAAAACATCATGTCACTGATGGTAACGTCACCCGCTTTCATTTCTTATTACCTATCTCTTTTATTAATCTCTGTGTAGCGACTTCGATGGCTTTAAGACACTTTTCAAAGAAATACTCATTAGTATTGTAGGGGTCATGAAGGTAGACAGTTTTCTGATCTGACAACATCCCAATTAGAACTTTCTTACAATCGGGTAATATACTCTCCAATTCCAATAAGTGGGCGGGTTCCATGACTATTAGTAAGTCACCATCATGAGGTTTGTAATCTTTTATATTCTGCGAACGATGATGGGTAAGGTCATAACCAAGCTTATCAGCAACACGTATGGTCTTTTCAAAAGCAGGATCATCGCCTCTACAGTGTAAGCCGTAAGAAATAGCGGGAAAGTTCATTTGCTGACTAACGACTTCGCCGAACGGACTTCTGCATATATTGCCACTACAAATAAAAACTAATCGATTAACGTTAGCGTGGTTTATGCGAATAGCCCTTCTATAATTACCAAAGCCCGTTTTAAAGCCAAATAAGACATATCGAAGTAACCCTAGTTTGGAACCAAACTCATTCGCAATCAATTTTGAAACATTTAACATCAACTATCTACTATATAAAAACGCTAAAATTCATTTGATTCAGGAAAGCAATTATCGACTTTACGATAGATAGCTTTATACGCATTGGTCATCGCTTTTAACGAGAAGTCAGCATGTACGCGACTTATCGCAGATGTGATCACCATCCTACCAGATTCATGCTGCTTTATAATATTTTTCATGCCATTAGCAATGCTTTTGGCATTCACCTCTACTAGGGTTCCCTGATCGTTGTTTTGGATAATTTCTTCAGGCCCCCCGCATTTAGTGCAAAGTACTGGCAACCCACTAGCCATCGCTTCGATAGTGCTGATTGAAAACCCTTCAGCGTCAGAGGTTAAAACAAATGCGCCAAGATTACTTAAATAGTCCGGCGTATTTTCAACAAATCCTACAAAATGAATATTGTCGAGATCATAATATGCAATTTGCTTATCTAATTTCTGGCGTAACTTGGCTTTGGGATCACCTGCTATGACGAAGGCGCAATTAATGTTTTGTTGTTTAAGTAAATTAGCAGCTTCAATTAGTAAATCATACCGTTTGGCTGGCCTTATATTCCCGAGTGCACCAAAGATGAATGTCGTTGGAGGAATACCTAGCTTCGCCCTTAGCGTATCTTTACGATCAGATGAGTATTTATCTGTGTCTATGCCGTTATAGACAACGGACGTTTTATTAGGAATAAGTAAAGATTGTTGCTCAATTTTTTCCGCTAAAGAATGACTTACAGCAACGAAGTGGGCGATTCCAGTTCGCATAAACCAAAGTTTCAGACCTTTGAATCGTTCATTTGGGGAAACATCCACCATACCATGATAGGTAGCGACTACGGGAACCCGCATTATAAGACCGACGATGCTTGCGTAAACATTAGAACCGAGCAAATGCGATTGAATCAGTTTTATTTTGTGTTGCTTCACCACCTTACAAAGCATCGTGATAAGCTTGAAATTAAAACTTCCCTTCGAATCGATTATTATTGGCTCTAACCCTTTTTTACGCAGTTGTTGAGCCACATACCCTTCTCCACGTATAACCACGACAGAATCGATATTATCTGATCTAATGTGGTCTGCAAGAGCAATGAATACTTCTTCTGCACCGCCGGGGCCAGTGGTGTCGATTAAATGTAAAATCTTATAAGTCATACTCTATAAATTGAGGCATAATGGCGCTAAAATTTGATTAGTAGTGAAGCATAACAGGCAATTGTGCTGCTGCATACCAGACAAAGATGTATTCGTATGGAAAAAAAGACAGTTCTCGTTTTTGATGCCCGCCAGAGAAGTTCCCTTGCAGCAACGAGGGCGCTGGGAAAGCGTGAAGATATCGTGGTATATACAACTGATTGCACAAACAGTTCGTTGGCAGGGGCATCCAAGTATTCACAAGCTTACTTTCAATCTCCCGATCCCATAAAAAGTACGGAACGTTTTATTACCTGGCTGATAGAACTAATCGCCGCTAAAAAGATTGATTTTCTGCTTCCCGTAACAGAAGTTAGTAGTCGAACATTAATAGAGAACAAACATAAGTTACCCGATATTAAACTTCCATTCTCTGATTTGGACACCGTTCTATTACTTAGCGATAAGAATAAGTTAGTTCAACTTGCTGAAAAATTAGGTATACCCGTACCCACATCAACCATGTTTGAGAGTGCGCTTGATGTTGATCAGACAAAGATTTCATTGCCTTGCGTGTTAAAACCCTCTCTTTCTAAAGTGAATATTGATGGCGCATGGATGAGCACTCAGGTTCATATTGTGCACACAAAAACTGAGTTAAAGGCGGCATTGGAAAATGCCTATTTTAAATTCCCTTTTATGATTCAACAGTATGTTGAAGGGCAGGGCGCAGGTATATTTTGCTATTATCAAAATAGTCAGGCAAAAGCTTTTTTTGCTCATCGACGAATACGCGAAAAACCTCCCTCAGGTGGCGTGAGCGTGCTAAGTGAGAGTGTAGCGGTGGACGCAACCATGCAACGCTATGCTACTTTACTGTTAGACCATGTTAGTTGGCACGGCGTGGCGATGGTGGAGTTTAAAGTCGGTGCAGACGGGGTGCCCTACCTCATGGAAATCAATACTAGACTTTGGGGGTCCTTACAGTTAGCAATTGATGCAGGAGTGAATTTCCCGGGGTTGCTTTTTGATGGTGAATTCGTTGATTTACCTCAGCAATCCACTTTTTCAACGGGAGTCCAACTACGCTGGTTATTAGGTGATGTAGATAACTTGTACCTCAATTTAAAAGATAAAAAACAACCGTTTAAAAGTAAATTGATGCATGTGGCCCGCTTCTTAACCCCCAAGTGGACCAATCGAAAACATGAAGTTAATCGGATTGGCGATTTAGGCCCATTTCAGTATGAATTAAAGCAATACTTTTCAGGAAAGTGACAGCGTAATGAAATCTTTAATTAAAAAGTGCTTACGTAGTGTGGCAGGCACAGTGGGTTGGCAAATAGCAAAATCGGGCAAAAAAAAGCTGATAATACTGATGTACCATCGTGTACTGCCGGTGAGTGATTCAAGATACCAGTTTGAGGAACCGGGTATGGTTGTATCGGACAAAACGTTCCGGCTCCATATGCAAGTTATCGCTGACGAAAACCTTCCTGTTATAACACCCAATAAGTGGATATCTACGGCGGATGAAGAAAAGCCGAGTTTAGCGATAGCCATTACGTTCGACGACGGTTGGCTAGATAACTATGAATTTGCATTTCCCGTGTTAAAAGAATTTGGTTTCACCTCTACGCTCTATGTTGTGACTGATTATTTAGGCAAGCCAGCCCCCTTTTGGCCGAATAAAATACTACGTTTATTACTTGATCAAAACGTTACTGTTAATGAAGATTGGAACGCGTTACTTCGTTTGAGTGGTCCCCTTCCTTCTTTACCCATGTCGAGAGACGACGCGGCAAACGTAATCTTAAAACTTAAAAGACACAGTGATAAAGAAATTTACTCAGCCCTTCAAAACATTGAGCTCCAGCAGAATTCACAGATCGAAATGATCAACAAAGAACAATTGATGGATGCGCAAAAGACCATGGGCGTAAAGGTGGGCTGCCACACCCGACGCCACTACAGACTTGTGGATGAACTTTCCTCTAGTTTACTTAAAGAAGAAATAGTCCAAAGTAAACAGATTCTTACTGAAATGATTCAAGATGACATTGACGCTTTTTGTTTTCCCAATGGCGATTTTTGCCCCGAGGCGCTTAAACTGGTAGAAGAAAATTATCGCTACGCAGTAACGACTAAGCGGGGTCACAATTTTTTAGACAATTTCAGCCAGCATCAATTGACCAGGATTGGTGTGCATAATGATATTAGTGATACAAAAATAAAATTTAAAGCACGGCTCTCCTCCTGGATATAAAAAAATCATCATACCAAGCTATATAGGTTAATACGTGTAACACGTTTACCAATCAGATTATCCACGGTAGTATGGGTCTGAAGCGGAAATTACTGTGAATAGGGCTGTATGTTGAACATGAAAAATATAGAAACGAAGACTCACCTTTTGAAATCTACATTTCGCCTTTTTCTAATGAGTACATCAGTTAGCTTATTGTGCTTATCTTTTTCTGCTTCAGCGATTGAGATATGTGAGTCAGCCGCTCCATTAGCGTCATGGGATTTTAATGCGGGCGAAGACCCTGCAAACGGTTCAGGTATCGTTGAGTGGAGAGGAGATCACGGCGGAGTTCAATCTATTCCGGGTAAAGACTTACAAGGGATCTCGTTTCATTTTCGTGGTAAAGACCCTGCCAAAGATTCTACTTCCGAATGGCGCTATAGCATTAAAAAACCTTTAAGCCACACTTGGGAATATTTACGCTTTTTACAACCCGATAATTTTTATCACCGAGCGAACGTAAGAATTGATGCAGGTGAGGTTCTTGATACCTCTATCTGGCAGAAAGGCCATACTATTAAAAACGATAAGGGTATGGAAGCAACAGTTGCTTATGTTGATGCTAACTACCTTTATATCGAAAATTTTGATTTACCTTTCAGTAAAGACTGGGGGGATAAACGCTTTATTACGAATAAAAGCAATGGTGCTGAATTTGCCAGTAAAGGTAGCCGTTCATTGGGTTATAACAATAAGTTTTCCACTCAGTGGCAAGGGAAGTACTCTAACGGAGGGCTTACCCTGGAAAGCCAAGCTCAAATGCCCGGCAAAGGGGGCGAAATAGGGGTAAGCTATTTTAGGCCAACCGTTAATTCTTCCATATCACATAAAGGGTACGGCTCTGTTGGCAATGACTTCTTTTCTGGTAGCTTTGCCGAAAGTTTCAACCCCGTCAATAACGGAAAAATAATAGAATTTGTGGTTGAAAGAAAGCGATCCTCTTCCTTAACTGCCCGAGATGGCGGCTATAGAATTTGGCGAAAAATAGAAGGGGGCGACTGGGAGCTTATTTTTATGAGCATGCAAAATCTAAGCTATGTTGAAGGGGCCAATTATTTTGACAACGGCTATGTATTGGGGTGGGCTAACAGTGGCTATGAAGAAGATACTACGTTTTGGCTACTTGGTTGGCAACTTTGGGACCAAAAACCTAGCTTTTTAAAGTAATTTCAACTCGTTAAAACAATTAGTTTGTAAATAAATTCCGTAAGCGCGCTTGCACTACCCCGGTGTTATCTACACGCTTTATCTATTTTGATGCCAGTATTTTTCTTACCCTCAGCAAGGTTACATATACGTTGCTGTTTTTGGGTGGATATATCTAATTGACCTCACAAGGTTGAGAATTTAGAGAGATTAAGTTGAGACAGGATATTCAGTTTTTAAGAGGGATCGCAGTTCTATACGTCGTTATATACCACAGCGGTCTTTCATTATTGCCTCAGGGATTTCTAGGGGTAGATATTTTTTTTGTTATATCTGGATTTCTAATTACTAAACTAATTTTAGAGCGCCTCGACAAAAATTGTTTTAGTTTTTCAGATTTTTACTATCGTCGTGCACGCAGGTTGCTGCCAGCGCTTTATTCAACATTAATTTTTACTTCCCTTTTTAGTATTTTCTTTTTAACCAGTATTCAGTTAAATGATTATGTTGATCAGTTTATTGGCGCATTGACATTTAGTGCGAATATGGTGTTGCCTGGTCAAACTGGTTACTTCGAGTCTGAAGCGGAGGGAAAACCACTTCTGCATATCTGGTCGCTATCGCTAGAAGAACAGTACTACTTTCTTCTTCCCTTATTTTTATTTCTTCTTCCTAAGCGCTTCCGTATTTCAGGACTTATAATCGTAACCATCATAAGTGCCGTTTGGTGCTTCATGTGGGTGAGTTCAAGTAATCAGGAGGCACCATTTCTGTGGCGAATTGGCTATGCAAATAAATACGAATGGGCATTCTACCTGCTTCCTACTAGAGCTTGGGAGTTATTGGCTGGTTCAATTTGCGCATGGCTTTATCTAAATCGAGCGTCGATAAAAATCCCTCAATTTATTAAATACCTATCTCTATTTATTATTCTATTGATTGGAGTCATTCAACTGACACCATCGCATCCTGGAGTTGAGTCTGTTATCGTCGTCATAGCGACTTCAATATTGCTACTTGGAAAAGATGGCTGGTTACCCAAAAGTCCTGTTATTACTGCGATAGAGAAAGTAGGGGATTGGTCATATTCGATTTACCTAGTTCACTGGCCACTATTTGCTTTTGCCTTTCTTTCTTTTGTAGGCAACGTTCCAAGTATAGTGGGCTTAGTTCTCATCTTTCTATCTATATTCTTAGGATACTGTCAATTCAGATATGTGGAGACACCATTTCGCTACAAAGAGTTCCGCTATTTATTCAAAAGCTGGAAGGGGATTGCGTCGATAAGTCTGGTTATAGCGATTATTCCATTAAGCCTGTCTTCACACCCGTTATATGACGATTATGCTGACAAAATAAGTGAAATTAGAAAAGTAAATTACGGGTTGGATAAAGAATGTGAGGACTCATTTGAAGATGACGATTCACTTAAACCAGTCTGTCAGAATTCAAACACAATCGACACTGTAGTGTGGGGCGACAGCTATGCAATGCATTTAGTGCCGGGTTTAGTGATCAATAATAAAAATATAGCTCAAATTACAAAAAGCTCCTGCGGACCTTTTTTGGGGATTGCTGCTGTAAACCCAAAACTAACCCGACAATGGGCTCAAGAGTGTATTGCCTACAATGAAAGAGCGCTACAATATATTATTAATACTGACAGCGTAAAAACTGTCGTTATGAGTTCGCCGATAAGACAGTATTTATTCGAGGATCATCAAATTCTCTCTGAAGACGGGTTAACCCCAACCTCTTCCAGTGTGTTAATAGAGGCGTATAAAAAAGGGGTATTGGCGCTGTCGAAGTCAGGTAAAAAGGCTATTTTTATATCACCCCCTCCTGAAGACGGAACCAATATTGGGGAATGTTTAGAGCGAAAATATGGCCCTGCGCTTATTTTTAAAGACAATTGTTCCATTTCAAAGCAAGCGTATTTGACTGAGCAGAAAGCAGTGCTGAAGGTGATGGAAGCGTTTTCAAGAATCTCTAAAGTTATATTGTTAGACGAATATTTATGTGATGAGAGTGCTTGCAAAACAGAGTTTAACGATACTTTTATATACAGGGACGATGGACACTTATCTGTAGATGGGTCAAAGATTATTTTAAGCGGCGTTAATTTGGCTGAGTTTTAGTTAGCTGTTTAACATTTCATTTACGCTCACGCTTACGGTTATGGTGCGACGAATTAATTGCGTAACTTGAGCGCATCATTTGAGCAGTCAAAATTGGTACACCAAGATATGGCAGATGCTATCGATAAATTGGCAAGGCTAATTCGATTTATTGAATTCAAATCTATTGAAAATTCCCTTGGCATATCGTTTCAAATTAGACGGCGAAAATATTTTTCTTTCGCTCGCTTTATTAACGTTAGGGAATAATTCGTCCGGGATGGGCTCATTTAAAAATGTGCAGAGCTTTTCCCAACCATCGCCTTCAGCAAAGTTCATAGTTAAAAAATCGCGTGGTCTGGATTTGAAGTATTCTTTTACTTCATAGATATGCTGAGTATAACGTTTTAGGTAAATGTCCTCGTGCCCCAAGGGGCAGCCTTCTCCGTAAATCCATCTCCTCATCGGGGTACATTTGTCTCCAAAGTGCGTTAGCTGACTATTAATCCAAGCAGTAGGCTTCCTTTCAGTCAGGATAAACTTACTATTGGGGAATGCTGCGTCTAATTCCCGATAGAAAATGGGCCATGGGTTATCTTGAAATGCGTCGTAATTATGAGCTTTTTGCAATGCCATACTTAATGCGTTTTCGGCTATGTTTTCATCGGTAACGCCATCTGGACCTGTAACAGCGTACCCCAATTTCCGCATTGCAACAGTAAAGCTAGAGGTACCTGTTTTATGGAATCCGACACAAAAAACTTTGGTTTTTTTTCGCATATATATGTCCCTTGGAGCGAAGCTTTTTACTATTTTCAGCTGCTTCTGTTACGTTTGATTTAGTCCTGCCAACCCTATAGCAAAGTAGCGTGATATTCTTATGATTTTACGATAAACAAAAAGCCGCCTGAACGGCGGCTTTAAAATGTTAATACGTTTTATTGACGTCTCTTACGAGACAAACCAGCTAAGCCGAGTAAACTTACAGCGAAAATAGCAAGTGTAGAAGGCTCTGGCGCTTCAACCGCGCGGATAACGATTTGGGCATCAAGAACGTTCACGCCTCTTTCGCGAGTAGCGAAACCAACGTTATCATCGTCAAACACCACGTCTAAACCACTTAAACGAGTGATAAGTTCGTAATCGGTGTGCCAGATTGAAGCATCAACACCAGCGACGGTAAACTTAACCGAAAAGTCAATGAAACCTGGGCCACTATCCACTATGTTAAGGTCAGAACCATCACCATCTTCAAAGCCAATAATTTTAAAGATATCGGAGCAGCCATTTTCGTTGATTGAGCCAACGGTACCAGAATCTGGACCAAACGGGCAGGTTCCATCACTATCAAGCCCCACGTTCGGTGTTTCCCAGAAGTCAACCAGGAACTCAAGTTCAGGTGCGCTTACCGTTGCTCCTGCAGGCAAGACTGCCTCTAGACGAATACCGTTTCTAATAGTGACGGTATCAAGAAATTCACCTGTAACTGGAAAGTTGTCATGGCGAAGTGCAGTACCTTGTTTGAAAGCGGTAGTGTAATCCCCTCCAATGCCAACAGTTTCAGCGACGCCCTGAGGTGCGCCTCCGTTGATGTCCACCAAGTCGCCATCATCATCCCAAGTCTGCGTGCTATCTTGGTCAACTGGCGAATTGATGCCTAGGCAGCTCTGTCCGGCAGGGGTTACAGCATCTCCCCAACAAAGATTATCTGGTAAAGAGCCTGTCGTTAAAATTGACGGGCCGAAATCAGAACTACTCCCAGAAGATACAACAGGATTCGTTCCTGAACCTTCAGATGTCCAATCATCGAACCCCCCTTCGGCAATGAAGTTCCAGTCTTCAATTAACATCGGTTCTGCAAAAACAGATGTGCTTGCAGTTAGAACAGTTGCCGCTGCGATAAGATTTAACTTTTTCATACTTTTAAGATTCCTTTTTCTTTCGAAAAATTGCGATTACCTATGCCCCGTTTTAAATTGTGCATGGCTTGTGCCAAATCTTTATGGTGCTGAAAAGTAAAGTAAAAAAAAATTGATTTTTTTTGTTTTTTCATGAACTGTAAAAAAAATAGACAGTTATTTGGGGTTTAGCGCAATCCGCTTTGCAATTCTGAACATGATCTTTGGCAATAGGCCTCTGTTCCCCATCGGACGCCATGTTTTAACTAATTTATTGCGATAAGCATCGAAATGCATGCCGTAGGGCGCACTTACTATCGGGCCGCGTTGCAGCAGGATTTTTAATGCATAGGATTCTGCCATCCCTGCACATAGATTTACTGCCATGACGGTTGAAGGACCTTTCTGCGCTTTAAAATCTACTGTGGAATCATCGACTAGGTAGTTTCGTTGCAACATTGCGGGGGATAGCCCAATTAAAAACTGTATAAGTTGTTCTTCTTCGGAGGTTTTATCTTCAAATCTGAAATATTCTTCGTAGGTCATTTGCCCTGGCATAAAGCAAAGCAGTGCGCAGCCTAGGCCTAAAGGTGCGGCTGTGACTACTGGTATTCCTAATTCATAACATCGCTTGAAAACTAGTTTGCGTGCGGCAAGTGCAAAAAAATCGAGGCTATCTATATAAAGATCAACCTCTTTTAGGAACTCGTCGACGTTAGATTTGTTGATACCGGAGGGGAAGGAATTAACCTGCATTTCAGGGTTAATGTCTTTTACCATTTCGTCCATCACCTGGCATTTATCCTGGCCTAGTGTTGACATAAAGGCCCCAAATTGACGGTTGAAATTATGGATATCATATTGATCAAAATCAGAAATGTTAAGGGAACCTATGCCTAGTCTAGCAAGCGTCAACATATGCAAACTGCCCACTCCACCTGCGCCCGCTACGGCTACACGCGCGTTGCGTAGAGTTTCCTGTTCTTGTTGCGTCACCCAACCTATATTGCGCGAATAAGCTTTTTGATAGTTAAACATGGAACTCCTCACACATAGTTTTTACAAAAATAGTTTGATAGCGGTATGTACAATTTCGTTAATTTTAAGTGTTAAATTTTCTGACAGTATTAACAAAAATGTTCAGTGATTGCTTTTTAACCACAGTAACCCGTTGTTTGAAACTGTTACCGTCAATATGGTTTGACCTGCATAGTATAACTCGGCATCCGTTTTTTTTGGTTTAAACTTGGCTGCATTAGCTTTATACCATTTCTCCATAAGGTGTGATCAGCGCAATGAAAAAGCAATGCAGCTATTGAAGACGGGCTAAAGAAGGCCGGCAACCGTCTTGCGAGCATGTTTTCAATAGGGAAATTATACTGTTTTTTCCATTCAGGTGCGGCTTTTCAACTTTGTTAAGACTGCCGTTTATCACGGGGTTAGTTAAATTAAACCTGTGCAAACATGGCTGCTCTGAAGTTGGATTGTTCGCACGAAGAGAGCAAAAATTTCGGGCGACGAGCAATAGTAGTGATCCTTTAGCAAACAAATCCGTTAAGGTAAAACGAAAAATACTGCACATAGTTCGTTTTGCATTTTCCATCCCGCATAAACTATGACATTATCTTTGGCAGTTTTTATAGTTAATAAAAAAATCGCTAAACAACTTTTTATCTTTACTGGTAGTTAATGATATGGCACATGATTTTAAGAAAATTGGGATAGTTGGCTTGGGCTATGTAGGTTTACCTCTGGCGGTAGCGTTTGGCAAAAATGATTATACGTTGGGCTTCGATGTAAATCTCAAAAGAATAAAAGAACTACAAGCTGGTGATGACTTGACCGAAGAAGTTTCAGATGAAGAGTTGGCTGCAGCTAAGCATCTATCTTTTTCTTCAGAGCCAGAAGCATTAAGTGAATGTGACGTCATTATAGTGACTGTTCCTACGCCGATATACCAAAATAAACAACCCGACTTTACCCCCTTGATAAAAGCCAGTGAAACGATTGGTAAATTTATCCAACCGGGAACCGTAGTGGTATATGAGTCGACGGTTTTCCCTGGCGCCACCGAAGAAGTGTGTTTACCAGTTATAGAAAAAGTATCGGGCAAGAAACTGAACCAAGATTTTTATGCGGGCTACAGTCCAGAGCGGATAAACCCAGGCGACAAAACGCGTAAGCTTTCAAGTATCGTAAAAGTAACGTCCGGTAGCACACCTGAAATTGCTGAACGTGTCGATAATCTTTACAAGTCTGTAATCACTGCGGGCACACATAAAGCGTCCTCTATAAAAGTCGCTGAAGCCTCAAAAGTGATCGAAAATACCCAACGAGATCTAAACATTGCGTTAATCAATGAATTTGTGATGATATTCGAACGCATTGGTATTGATACGGAAGAAGTATTAGAAGCAGCCGGAAGCAAGTGGAACTTTTTACCCTTCAGACCAGGACTAGTGGGTGGCCATTGCATCGGTATAGACCCCTATTATCTGGTACACAAAGCAGAAGAAGTAGGACATCATCCGGATGTCATATTGGCTGGTCGACGTATCAACGACAGAATGGGCGAGTACGTGGTAAATCGCCTGGTTAAAGCAATGATAAAAAAAGATATCAAGGTGAGCGGTGCAAATGTTCTGCTGCTTGGCATCACATTCAAAGAAAATTGTCACGACATTCGAAACTCAAAGATTGTTGATATTGCACATGAACTGCAAGACTATAACGTTAATTTAACGATTTGGGATCCATGGGCCAGAGCAGATGAAGTTCAGCACGAATATGGTCTTGAATTGATAGATAAGCCCGAACCCAAAAAATATGATGTGATAATTGCGGGTGTAGGTCACAACGAGTTCAAGGCGCTAGGAGAGCAAGGGCTGGCTAACCTTAAAAAGGATGGGGCGCTTGTGTTTGATTTGAAATATATCTTTGACAAGAGGATTGTTGACGAAAGGCTTTAAGGAGCTTCATGCATATTCTTGTAACAGGCGCCGCGGGTTTCATCGGCGCCGCAGTTTGCAAACAACTGCTTTCCCGCAATGACACAGTCGTGGGTATTGATAATTTAAACGATTATTATGATGTTTCTTTAAAACAAGCCCGTATAAACGCTATACAGCAAGACTTCACGGCCGAAAAATTTCAATTCGTTGAAATGGGAGTAGAAGATCGCGACAAAATGACTACCCTGTTTAAAGCACAGGAATTTGACCGCGTGGTCCATTTGGCGGCCCAAGCGGGGGTGCGATACTCTATAGAAAATCCCCATGCGTATATTGACTCGAACATTGTTGGCTTTACGAATGTTCTTGAAGGATGCAGGTATACTAAGGTTGAACACCTGGTCTATGCTTCCTCCAGTTCCGTTTACGGTGCCAATGAAAAGATGCCATTTTCTGAACACCATAACGTAGACCATCCCGTTAGCCTTTATGCTGCAAGTAAAAAGGCCAACGAACTAATGGCGCATACCTATAGTCATTTATATCAGTTACCTACTACAGGTCTTCGTTTTTTTACCGTCTACGGGCCGTGGGGAAGGCCGGATATGGCGCCAATGAAGTTTATAAAATCTATCTTAGCCGGCGAGCCGATTAAAGTTTTTAATTACGGTAATCATCGACGAGATTTTACGTATATTGATGATATTGTTTCCGGGGTTGTTCTCGCCCTAGACACTATAGCTCAGGTAAATCCGGATTGGCAGGGTGAGGCTCCTGAGCCAGCAAGTAGCAAAGCGCCCTATCGAGTTTATAACATCGGTGCGCAAACGCCTGTACATTTATTACGTTTTATTGAAACCTTGGAGAAGGCGTTAGGGCGCGAAGCCGAAAAGGAAATGTTACCCATGCAGTCTGGGGATGTTCCTGATACATTTGCCGATGTTACACTACTGCAAGAGGCTACCGGATATACCCCTACGATGTCGGTGGAGCAGGGGGTGACTAAGCTGGTGAGGTGGTACAGGGAGTTTTATCAGGTATGATACTGGTTCTCCACCCTGTTTGAATCGTTAATTGAATGAGAAGTGTATTTCATTCAGGCGTATTATTGTAGACGTGCCTCGTATTCTGAAAACAATGTAACGAAGAGGATGCGCATTTCTCTTACTTCCTTCGAGAGCGGCTTTTTTGACATTAGACTGCTTTCATTTTGCTTCATTTAACCACATACACCCTTCATACGTAGCACGTTATAAGTTAAAAACCTATCGCTCTGAAGAAGTACATATGGGTACGGGTTAGTATATTAGATCTAGGTTAATAGACAGAGCTATCCTTGCTTTCTAATTTGCTCACGAATTTGATGCAGCATAACCGCAAAATTTGGCTTTAAGCTATTTTGTAAAAGTGGTTGGTTAATATAATAGGGAGCACGTCGGCCGTGGTAATTAATCACCGGTCCGATCTGCTCGAACTTTATGCCTACAAAGCTCATGCTTCGAGCAAGTCGAGGCTCCATCATTACATAGGCATGTTGTACGTCACGTTCAATCGCCGTGGCAGCAGCTGCGAAATATAATCCCACAGCAATAAACGGAAAACACCGAAGCTCTAGCTCAGAGTAAGTTTGCTGATTGATAACACCAACCGCAGCACCGTCGTACTTATCCATTTCCCGGCGACGGAATCGTTTTGGCACCGCGAGTCGAGAAATTTCACAGATATTCAGTCGATTGAAATTACGTGGATTAAGCGAATCGTTGTTGATTGATGAAATACAATACTTTTCTATGGGAAGTTCTTGCCCCTCCTGAGTAGGGCGAACTAACCTAACGGTACCCGCATACTCATCCGTCGTAGTATGTTTAATTAAGCAATGAAGAGAATAGTCATCAAACTCATCGGTTTCCATTCCAGATTCTCTGGCTTCTTCGAAGTTTAGCTCGTCACAATAAACGTTATGCCGAATTCGATAAGACATCTCTTCAAGAGATGGGGAAGATGCGATAACGGGTTCAAGATAGCTTGAAAAGTGGCGGGCAATATACTTCGACTCGCCATACTGGCGATAGCTCCTGTATAGTTTGCCGATGCTGCTGGTCTTCAACTTCCTTGATAAGGAACCGAGCATTTTATCTTTAGAAACCATTCTATATACTACTGCTTCCTCAGGTTGCTATATTGCTGGCTTTGATAAATCTAGTATAGCCATTATTTTATAGTTCACTACTTGATAGTGCATTAATTGTAGGTTGTACGTAAAGCCTTTTCTAAGTAAATTTGTATTAACTTTGTGCTTTCAGTACTTAGCAGCAATCTTTTCACTGATTCAAACAGTTTTTTAATGATGTCATTTTTGAACTCATATACACTGCCGAGACTATCAAATACATACAAAGCGTTAATTTGGATTAGTAGGAATGGTTGTATCAGATTTTCAGAAAAGCGAGACTCAGGCCGAAATTTCACCGTTTGTCTCAATAGTGGTGCCTGCATATAACGAAGAAAAGTACCTCGCACAATGTTTGACATCTCTAACTAATCAAACTTACAGCAAAGAGCGTTATGAAATTATCGTTGTTGATAATGGAAGTACGGACGAAACGGTTCCAATCGCTAAATCGTTTGATGTGAACTTGATTTTGCAGCCAAAAGGCCCTGTAGGGAATGTTAGAAATACGGGCGTAGATAATGCGCAAGGAGATATCATATTTTTCATCGATGCAGATTGTGAAGCAGATGAGAAATGGTTAGAAACGGGTGTAGAGAGTATGTTGCGCGACCCAAAAGTGTATGGTGGCGGTTATCGACTTCGAAAGAACCCTTACTTTCTAGAAAAGTATTGGCTGTTAAATACTTCAGAAGGCGAGCCCCTGCATTCAGAGTTGCTTGGTGGATGTATTGTGATTCAAAAGGATGTTTTCAATGAAGTGGGGCAGTTTGATACTACCGTCACGTCAGGTGAAGACTCGAAGATCACCCAATCCTTATTGCGAGCTGGTTATGAAGTGAAAATGGACCGTAAATATTCCGTAGTGCATTTAGGAAACCCTATTGAAGCCGGACAATTTATTAAACGACAAGTATGGCATTCAGAAAATTATATCAAAGATATCAGAAACTCGATAAAGGACCCTGTTTTTTTACTTACACTGAGTTTCGCAAGTAGTATTTTACTCAGTCTAATGCTACTTCCAATATTAGGGTTTGAAGCACTTTATTTTGTTGGCGTCGCGCTGCTCATCCCTCTAATATTTTCCTTAAAGCGGATCAAGCGCTGTGGCGAGTATTCAAAGATTATGAAGCTGCCATTTATTTACTATCTGGATTTGTTGTACTTGATAGGACGTAGTTTTGGCATTATTAAAGGTTTATCGAAATCCCATTAGAAAAAAGCCACTCTAAGTGAGTGGCTTGAATAAAGTATTATTTAGATTATGTTTACTTCTTAAGTTTTCTGCGGAGCGCAAATAAAGAAAGCATCATTAATCCTAATGTTGCAGGTGTATTTACTTGTGATAAAACAGGATCACGAGCCCATACGTTAAGATGCGATATACCTTTATCTAATAGTCCTGCGGTACTAAACGTTCCGTAAAATTCGTATGGCGTTCCGAAGTTAAGATTAGTGGGATCATTTTCTATTGCAAAAATATCATCAAAATCGAAAGAATAAATCGCTAAACCAGCTCCGCTACTGACACTTCCGGCTTTAATAGAAAATACCAGTTGGTCAAATACCGCAGGGCGGCCCAACGCATCTTGTATATCCAAAATAACATTCGGGTCGTCACTTAATTTCAATGACCAAGTACCTGACTTGCATTCGTCAGTCTGGTCACACATAAACTCGATAGACAAAAAATTGCCTATGTTATAGGCACCAGCGCCGGAACCCACATCAGAGTATGAGGTCAGTTCTAATTTGCCATCAGCGACATTTCCACCAAAACGGGCTAAGTGAATATAGCCTGGGTCGGTAAAGCTGCCATTATTATCCAAATCTTGCAAATCTGCGCTAGAGATTAAGCCATTTACAATAGGATCGAATGATGAACCTCTGTGTTCCTCGCCATTTAAGTAGCCGTCACCCCATTCACCGATATTTGGACTTGGCGCACTTCTACCACCTGCATCATCATTATCGTCATTATTTATACACAGCGATGCATCATATGACTGACTTAATAGTCCATTGCCTGGTGATGGATCCCCGTCACCGGCATTTGCGATAGCTTCTAGCGTTACGTCACTATTATTGCACGAAGCGACCGCCGCTACCTTAACCTTAATCGGCTTGGCCACTGCAATTTGTGCGCTTAGGGCGCAAACTGCAGACATCCCTATCAAACTGCGAATTACGATATTTTTCAACATTTGGATCCTCCCCATTTATCATTCATGAGAGGTGGAGCAAAAATTGAACCAAATTGTATCTTATTGATAAATATTGCATTAATTTTTACGATTTTTTAAAGTGTAAAAAAAACTAACACCTGTTCGCTTCGCTAGTTCGCATTTAGTTTCATTTTCCTGCGCATGTCATGTAATACAAACTCGGTATAGCCGTTGGGTTGCTGTTGTCCCTCCATAATTAATTTTTTAGCCGCTTGAAATCCATAGGAGTTTTGGGGGGCTGGTCCCATTGGTAAATAATGGGGGTCATCCTTGTTTTGTTCATCGACCAGGCTAGCCATCTTTAACATACATTGTTCAATCTGTGCCGCGTTAACGAGGCCATGTAGCAACCAATTCGCAATATGTTGTGAGGAGATACGCAAGGTGGCGCGGTCCTCCATAAGTCCGATATGATTAATGTCAGGCACCTTTGAACAACCTATCCCCATATGTACCCAGCGGACAACATAACCCAAAATTCCTTGAACATTGTTGTCGAGTTCGTGTTGAATTTGCTGTGGTGTCAGGTTTTTTTCCAGTAGTGGAATGGTCAAAATTTCGGGTCGCGCTGCAATGCTGACATCAACTATATTGTTATGTTTATCGAATACATCAACTTGATGGTAATGAAGTGCATGCAGTGTGGCAGCGGTAGGCGAGGGAACCCATGCGGTCGTTGCTCCCGCCAAAGGATGCGATATTTTACTTGTCATCATTGTAAGCATGTCGTCTGGTACAGGCCACATACCCTTACCAATCTGTGCTTTACCGGATAGGCCGCACGCAATTCCCGTTGCCACGTTAGAGCGCTCATAGGCTCCAATCCAAGGCAATGTTTTTAGATCTGCTTTGTCAGCAAACGCACCCGCATGCATTGAAGTATGGATCTCATCGCCTGTTCTATCTAAAAAGCCGGTGTTGATAAAAACGACACGATTGGTAGCCTGCGCGATACACGCTTTTAAATTAACTGAGGTTCTGCGCTCTTCATCCATTATCCCCATTTTTAGGGTAAATCGTTCAAGACCTAATGCGTCTTCTATTGAAGCAAATAGTTCATTGGTATATGCAACTTCATCTGGGCCGTGCATTTTAGGTTTTACAATATAAATACTTCCTTTGTCTGAGTTTTTATACTTTGTATTCCCTAAAATATCGTGCTTACCAATTAAAGACGTTATAACACCGTCTAAAATGCCTTCTGGCACGGGCTCGTCATTTAATAAAACTGCGTCAGAATACATGTGGAGTCCCACATTTCTAACAAACATCAAGCTTCGACCTGATAAACATAGTGGTGACTTGGCGGAATTGAACGGGGATGGAGTAAACGTTTTGTCGTTCTGCATTGTTCTGGTAATGCTTTTACCGTTTTTTTGCAGAGTTGTGGAAAGTGTACCCTTCATTAAGCCTAGCCAATTGCTGTATACCAGTACCTTATCTTCCGCATCCACAGCCGCTACTGAATCTTCACAATCCATAATAGTGGAGAGAGCAGACTCTAAGGTGACGTCTTTTATGCCCGCTGGATCGGATTTGCCTACAGGGTGGGTGCTGTCAAACGCTATTTCCAGATGAAGACCATTGTGGCGGAACAACAAAGACGAGGGCGCGCTTAATTCGCCAGTAAATCCTTGCCATTGTTCAATATCTGCAAGTTGGGTAGAGTTTTTATTTGATAGATGAATTACAAGGTTGTCATTTTCAATCGTATAAGCAACCGCATCTCTATGACTACCGGTCGCAAGCGGTAGCATTACATCTAGCCATTCTCTTGCTTTCTCAATGACTTTTTGTCCCCTGATGGGGTTATATTGTGTGCCCGTCTCGGCACCATCGTCGTGAGCGATGACGTTTGTACCATATAACGCATCGTAAAGACTTCCCCATCGTGCGTTACAGGCATTCAGCGCATAGCGTGCATTATTAATGGGGACGACTAATTGGGGGCCCGCCATGCTACAGACTTCATCATCTACGTTTGATGTGGAAATAGTGCAATTTTCAGGTTCCTCAGCTAAGTAGCCTATTTCTTCTAGGAAATTAACATAGTCTGGCCCCATGATTGGCCGCTTGGCTTTATGATAGCCATCTAACTTTTGTTGAATGGTTTCACGATATTTAAGTAAAGCGTTATTCCGCGAGGTGTATTGTTGAAGGATTTGTTCCAGAGACAGCCAGAAATGTGCCTCGTCTACCTGTGAACCAGGCAGGGCTTGGTCGTTAATAAATTTATGTAGCGGTTGGGCAATTTTTAGTTGCCCTCGATTGACATACTTCTGCATATACACCTCGATAACTGAAATTACCTGCTCAGTGTATACACATTAGTAGATTAATCTTAATTTATGACTATTATCCTAATTATTCATTTCACTAATAGTACTAAAACGTGTTCATTTCGGCCGCTACATCCGCAATTAATCTGCGCAACCAGATATGGCCGGCATCATGATGTAAGAGAGCGCTCCAAGCCATTTTTAGCGCAATAGGAGGGATATCAAAAGGAGGTTCTTTAAGAACCACACTCGAATCATTTTTAAATATCGCCGCCACTTTAGTTGGTAGTGTGGCGATCAGATTTTGGGTTTTCGCAATTTGAAGCGCAGCATGATAATGACGTGTAAATACACGAATGTCGCGGTGTTTACCAATTTTCGTTAACTCAGCATCCACCCACCCGAGTTTTTGAACTTCGTTGGGGTCGATACCGACACCTACACCAAAACCGGTTTTACTTACCCAGATATGCTGGGCATCAATATAAGCATTTAAATCCCACTTCTCTACTAATGGATGTTCCGCGCTCAATACGCAACTAAAAGAATCATACCAAAGCACTTTTTGATGGAATGATAGTGGTAGCTCTTCAAACCGATTGATTGCCATATCTACCTTTCCTTGCTCTACATCATGGAAAGTAACATCGCTGGGCGTAATTAAATCTAATGTAATATTGGGAGCCAATTTAGATAACCTACCAACCAGCTCAAGCAGCAGGGTGCTCTCAGCGTAGTCGCTAGTCATTATTCTAAAGGTTCGCTTACTGGTTGCAGGGTCAAAATCGGTTTCTGGTTGAATGGAACTTTCGAGTTTAGATAACACGTCGCGAATAATTGGCTGTAATTCTAGAGCTCGTTTAGTGGGGGTCATCCCATCGCTGGTTCGAACCAAAATAGGATCTTTGAAAAGATCTCTAAGCCGCTTGAGGCCATTGCTCATGGCTGGTTGAGTAATGCTCAGCTGGTTTGCGGCTCGGGTAACGCTACCTTCTCTCAGTAAGACATCGAGATAGACCAAAAGATTCAGATCAACCTTGGCAATATTCATCAATTTATATCCTTAACAACTTCACTTTACATTTTTATTATTACTGCCCGTTAGTGGGGGGCATTATTTAGGCTTTTAAGTAAGCGTCCATTGCCTTCAATAGTAGCAGCCTAACATACTAATCTAGAAAATATTATAACGAAAAGCAGTTATATTGCGATGTTTATACTAAAAAAAGCGATAAAACGAAAAAGGCTCCCGCAGGAGCCAAGGTTGGAAAGTGCTGCTGACTAATATTTAGACATCGAATTGGTTCATCGTATTGTCCTCACCAGCCGCCTTGAGCGCAGCATCACCTGAAAAATACTCTTTATGTGTATCGCCTAAATCAGACCCGGCCATCGCCTGGTGTTTAACGCATGCTAATCCTTCTCTGATTTCCTTGCGTTGGACCCCGCGAACATAAGCTAACATTCCCTCTTCGCCAAAATATCCTTTGGCCAAATTGTCAGTAGAAAGAGCCGCTGTATGATACGTTGGTAGCGTGATTAAGTGGTGGAATATACCTGCTTCACGGGCTGCATCTTGCTGGAAGTTCTGAATACGGATATCCGCCTCTTTTGCCAATTCAGAATTGTCATATTTTTCTGACATCAATGCATTTCGTTCATATTCAGATAGGTTTTTACCTTCTTCTTCCCACGCATCGAAAACTTGTTGACGGAAATTAAGCGTCCAGTTAAATGACGGGGAGTTGTTATAAACCAGCTTCGCATCTGGGACTTGCTGACGAATGGCGTTTACCATTTCTGCAATTTGACCCACATGAGGTTTCTCTGTTTCTATCCATAGTAAATCTGCGCCATGCTGAAGAGAAGTTACACAATCTAGAACGACGCGGTCAAAGCCAGACCCATCTTTAAACTTAAACAATCCATTAGGTAAGCGTTTGGGTTTAACTAGTTTGCCGTTCTGTTTAAGTAACACGTCGTATTCATTTACAGTGGCTAAGTCCGTCACTTCCTCAGTATCTAAGAATTCATTATACTGAGCAGCCAAATCATCACTCTGATTGGACACTGGGATTTTTTGCGTCAATCCAGCTCCGAGTGAATCAGTGCGGGCTACAATTACGCCGTCATCTACTCCAAGTTCTAAGAATGCGTAACGAACAGCATTGATTTTTGCCAGGAAGTCCTCGTGAGGAACGGTTACTTTACCATCCTGGTGTCCGCATTGTTTTGCATCTGATACCTGGTTTTCAATTTGAATACAGCATGCTCCCGCCTCTATCATTTTCTTCGCTAGCAGATAAGTTGCTTCTTCGTTACCAAACCCTGCGTCGATATCGGCAATAATAGGTACGACATGGGTTTCGAAATTATCGATTTTCGATTGAATAGCTTGAGTATCTTCCCCTTTGGCTTTGGCATGATCTAGCTGTTTAAACAGTTTCCCCAATTCCTGCGCGTCAGCTTGACGAAGGAATGTATACAATTCTTCTATCAGCGCTGGGACAGATGTTTTTTCATGCATAGACTGGTCGGGTAAAGGACCGAATTCTGAACGTAAAGCCGCTACCATCCATCCTGAAAGGTACAGGTAACGTTTTGCGGTATTACCATGGTGTTTTTTAATTGATATCATTTTCTGCTGGCCAATAAATCCATGCCAGCAACCGAGCGATTGAGTATATTGTGCAGAATCGGCGTCGTATGCAGCCATATCCTCGCGCATTACTTTCGCAGTATACTTCGCGATGTCTAAACCCGTGCGAAAACGGTTTTGGGCTTTCATCCGTGCGGCAAATTCAGGTGTAATCCCTTCCCAGGTTCCTTTTTGAGCTGCCTTTAAGGTTGCTAATGTATCGATGTCTGATTGAAATTGCGACATGGTATTCTCCAACTATCTCTTATACCTGAGGTAAGAATTAAAAACTGAAAAACTACAACCGTTGTAGTTGATGTGCTTTCATCCTAGCCTGCGTGCTCAAATAAAAACACTCAATGTTATTCATTTTCGATATTGATTGGGTGAATGATTCTGCTACGACGTTCGTTATTATAGGTAAGATCCACCCTGGTATTTCAGCGGCAAGACAGAGAAAATAGCTCTATTATATAGAGTAAAATAAACGCGGAGTGGCGGTTCAATGAGTGGAGTTTTAGCATCTGTTGATCAGCGCACCAAACTGGTTGGCGAGAACAGGCTTGAGTTATTAATGTTTCAATTGGGAACGCGTCACACCTTTGCTATTAATGTATTTAAGGTAAAAGAAGTCACGGGTGTTCCCACCATGAATCAGATGCCAGGTTCTCATCAAAACTTAAATGGCGTTACGATTTATCGCGGTCACACTATCCCCATAATTGATCTTCGCCAGGCTATTAAAATGCGTGCTGGTGCAGCAACTTATAAGCCTGAAAATGTCATCATTACAGAATATAATCGCAGCGTACAAGGCTTTTTAATTGGTAATGTGATGAGCATTGTGAATACCTCATGGCAAGATATTCAACCCCCTCCGAAATCTATAGGTAAAGCAAACTATCTAACCGCTATCACGCAAATTAATATTGAAGGTAAAAAAGAGATAGTAGAGATCATTGATGTAGAAAAAGTCCTTGCTGATATTATTGAATACGATACCTCCATCTCTGAAAATATTTTGGATAGGGATGTGGTTTCCCAATTTTCAGGAAGAAAAGTGTTAATCGTTGACGATTCGGGTACGGCAAGAAAGCAGATGCGGGATGTACTTGAACAGCTGGGGTTAAAAATTATCGAATGTACGAACGGCGGTGAAGCCTTAGCTCTGCTAAAGGATTGGGCTGACTTGGGTAAAAATATTACTGACGAACTACTGCTGATGTTTACTGATGCTGAGATGCCGGAAATGGATGGGTATCGACTCACTGCGGAAATAAGAGATGATAGTCGCCTCAGCAGTCTCTTTATTGCGTTAAATACGTCTCTTAGTGGTAGTTTTAATGAAGCTATGGTTAGGAAAGTGGGCTGTGATCGCCTGATTTCCAAGTTTCAGCCAGATATGCTGGTAGATGTTGTACAGCAACGCATGAGAGAATTATTGTAATCGATATTTGTCATCCCCGATATTAACTCTAAAAAATTTCAAGGTGTTATTGTGGGCGTATCGAATTATAATAACGCCTTGAATTTATTTATTTTAAGCTCTCCGGGAAGCCAGAATGCGTTTAATTTCTACAGCTCTTCTTTTAACCTGTACTTTCGTCGTGCACGAAGGTCACGCCAATACTAAAGACAGCAATCATCACCGAATTAGCAAACCTAATAATATCATAATGGTCGTTGCGGACGGTATGGGGCCCGCCTATACCACTGCGTATCGAAATTTTATGGATAATCCCGCCACGGATGAAGTCGAGAAGGTAATTTTCGATGAGATGTTTGTGGGTAATGCGACGACTTATCCTGCCAAGGTTTCCGGCTATGTCACCGACTCAGCTGCATCCGCGACAGCATTGGCTACAGGAGTAAAATCTTATAATGGTGCTATTGGTGTCGACGTAAATCGAAAGGCCTTGCCTACGGTTTTACATAGAGCAAAAGAAAAGGGAATGAAGACTGGATTGGCGGTCACGTCGCAAATTAACCATGCCACGCCAGCAAGCTATATGGTAGCGAATGAAAGTCGCAACAATTATGAAGCGCTCGCCAACAGTTATTTTGACGATCGTATCAACGAAACATTTCTGGCCGATGTGATGCTTGGGGGCGGCATAGACTATTTCGCAAGAAAAGATAGAAATATTCAAAAGGAGTTTGCAAGTAACGGCTATGCTGTTGTAAACAGTTATGAGGAGCTCGCGAACGCGCCGAAAGATAAACCCATTCTCGGGTTGTTTGCGCCGAAAGGGTTACCCGCAGCGTTAGATGACAGCAAACCTGAAAGACTCGCTTTCTTAACTGAACAAGCGATTAAACGGCTCGAAAATCCACATGGCTTTTTTCTACTGGTAGAGGCCAGTCAGGTCGATTGGGCTGGGCACGCTAACGATATTGCTTCTGCTATGGCTGAAATGCACGATCTCGCTAAAACAATGGAATATTTACAGCGTTATGTAGAGCGTCACCCTGATACTTTGGTTATTTTGACAGCCGATCACAGTACGGGAGGCTTAACCATAGGTGCCAATGGTCAATATGCTTGGAAACCTGAATTTATAGCGAATATGAAAGCGTCTGTAGGAAATATTGCAAAGCACGTATCTAAGCATGATAAGCCTTTAAGCTATATCGAAGCACAATTTGGTTTCACGCTATCTGAAGAAGATAAACAAACGCTAAAACAAAGCTTAGCCGACAGCCAGGCTAACGCAATGGTCACCCACCTAAAAGCGTTTTTAGACGCCAAAACTCATACCGGGTGGACCACTGGTGGTCATACCGGGGTTGATGTTGAAGTGTTTGCTTTAGGTGCTGGATATGAAGAGTTTATAGGACAAATTGATAACACCGATATCGCTAAGAAAATATTTAAACTACTTGAAAAATAAGCGAGTAGTGAAGGCCAGACAATTTATTGTCTGGCCTTTTTCTTAATGATTAATAAAGTCGTCTAAATCGTGTCCGGTAATTTTACGGATTTGTGCGAATAAATACCATAAAGCCGCAATAAGTAAAATCATACTAGGAATAACAATAACCGGATAACTGATGGCAGTCATCCGACCAAGCTCTTCAGTATATGCGGTGGTGCCAGGCTCGCTAACCAAAATCATTTTGGCCAAAATATAGTTGAGCGCGGACGAAAGGAAAAATGATGCGGCCACAATGTATGAACTATTCGCAATTTTTCGACGAAACTCCTGTTGTTTACCTTTTGCATCTAAGATTTTATTAAGTTGAGGCCAGTTAATTATTTGGTCATTTAAAATAAGCAATTTAACGAGTGGTTTTTCTGAAAACTGGGTAATGACAACAGCTAAACCAATGATGGCCGGGATGGCCGCTTCTTTTATAGCAATATATTCGGCAGGCAATTTTAACAGGCTTATTCCACCCGTCAGCAGCACACTAATAACCCCGAGAACGGAGAAGCCATTAACTTTCCCAGATTGGCGTAAATCGAACAAACCGTAAATTAAGGGGAAGGCTAATGCGGCGACGATACTCCAGGCAGGGCCTAGGTAATCTTCTGCACTGGCATAACTCATAATAAAAACGGGAATGACAATATTGAATGCCAGGTTACCTAAAAAACCTTGATTTTGAGGACGCTCATTTGACGACATAATACATCTTCGCTACGTTAAAGAGGGATAGATTATAATAAAGTTACTCACTTTGCCCAAGCCCACGCCGCAAATAATCCACCGATAAATCCAAATAAATGATATTCAAAAGAAATAAAGGCTCTTGAAGGCAATATCCCAATTAGCATTCCCCCATATAAGAGAGCAACCAATACTGAAATAGCGATATAACGAAGTTGGCGGGAGCGGAAACCAGCGTAAAGTAAAAAGCCGAAATAACCATACACCATTCCGCTAGCCCCAATGTGTAGCGCAGTTCGGCCAAATAACCACACGCCTAGGCCGCCAATTACACATATGGTCAAGGTTACCAGCCAGAAGCGCGATTTGGGCCACTGCATAGTCAACCACATAAACAATAGTAATGGCAGTAGGTTAGTGAGCAAATGTGCTGCGGAACCGTGTAACCACGGCGCAATAAAAATTGAAAGCAATGAGGGAACTTCTCGGGGAACCAGACCAAACTGGTTTAGACTATTTGCTGTGACCAAGTTCACCGCTGCAACTACAAACAATATCAGCGTGATAACGATCAGAAATTGAATTTGCTTTTTTAGAGTAGGGTATCGATTCATATAAGCTGATATCACAATATAATATGGGGTAAATATCGGGAAGTGTCTTGGGTAATACTGCTGGTGTCTTCTCGTATAGAAATGCCTGCTGCCTGATCATCAATAAGCCAACTACCGATCAACGTATGATTGTTACCAAACCTTGGCAACGGCGAGTACGCTTGCACAATAAACCCTTCTTCACCATATGGTCCGTCTGACAGTGCCCTTTCGTTGCCAGCGGTTAGTAGGGATATATTAGCCCCTTCTCGGGAAAATAAGGGCTTTTTAATCCAACGCATTACATCCTTCGATGCATTGGGGCTATCTGTATAAAAATACGCAGGGAGTAAGTTGGGGTGATTTGGGAAATACTTCCATAAAAGTGGCAGCAACCCCTTATTGGAGAGAATCGATTTCCATGGCGGTTCAACCCAGTTGACCGCCGCTTTAGGTAAGTATTGAGAAAACTCTTCGTTAAATATAAATTCCCATGGATATAATTTGAAGCAGTCTGTAATAGGACAATCTTCCAAATCAGTAAAATACCCGGTATCGCTGATGCCTATATCTTCGATATAAACAAAATCTGCTGTTAAGCCTGCGTCTTTAGCGCAATCCTGTAAGTATTGGACTGTACCGCGATCTTCATCGGTGTTTTTGCAACAAGCAAAGTGCATCTGGTCAATATTGTAAAACCCTGCGATCTCTTTAAATCGGGCAACTAATTTTTCTTGTACGGAGTTGAATTGGTCCGCATGACGAGAAAGTTCTCCAGAGTCGACTTTATCGGCCAACCAAAGCCATTGCCAAAAGCCGGATTCGTACAAAGAAGTAGGCGTATCGGCATTGTTTTCTAACAATTTTGCGGGCTGCGAGCCGTCATAGACAAAATCAAGTCGCGAATATAAAGAGGGTTGTTTATCTCGCCACGATTCGCTCACTAGCTCCCAATGTTGCGCAGGAATTGCCAACTTGTTGAGTAGGGCTTCATCTTTCACGACCTTTTCAACCACGTGTAAGCACATTTGATGAAGTTCTTCGGTCGGAGCTTCGAGATCTTGTTCTATTTGTTTTAACGAAAATTGATAGTAAGCACTTTCATCCCAATAAGGCTCACCATAAAGTGTATGGAAGTGAAAGCCGAAATCCCGTGCCTGCTTTTGCCAATGGGGGCGAGGAGTGCTGGGTAGCCTTAACAAAGATTAGCCTCCCCAGCCGCCTTTGCGACTACTGCTACCCCAGCTTGATTTAGCTCTAACGCTACTACCAAAACCACCTCTGCTCATCGTTCGGTTCACCGTTGGCTTTGGTTTGTATACACTTGGTGATACCCGGTATTTACGTTTGTTCAAACCCCCATCAAAAACGTAGCCGTCAGCAGTAATCCAACGGGAGCGAAAAGGGGAATGACGGGAGAACGACGTGTAAATTGGCTGCGAGTAATAGCGGGGGGACATCAATTGGCTAACCATAAACCCTGCCATAAACGGCATGAAGAAACTACCACCCTCACGCTCAACACGCTGGCATTGATTAGCTCCAAATTCATACTCGCAATCGTATTCGGAGTTATAGCGAGGGCTTGTTCGAGCGGCTTCCTGTACCGCGTGCTGATAGGCCTTGTCACACTGTTCAGTCGCATCAGGGAAGTCATTTCTACACTCTTCGACTGACGTGAATATCTGGCCTTCCTGACGGTTTCCACATGCACTTACAATAAGACCCGTCATCGCAATAGCTAAGGGTTTTAAGGCAAAATGTTTCCGCATTCTGCTTAAATTAATAGATTGGGAACGTTTCAACGTGGTCATAATTCCCCCTTAATAGGTCATGCAGGCTGCGTTTAGTAATCCCACTGCAATAGACATGGCGGCCAACATTGTGCCGGCCGACACTTCATTATCATTGATACGTTGTGCAATTTTGGGCATAAAGCTAAACCGTAGTAAAGCAAATGCGAGTGATTGCGCGAGAATAGCAATGACTCCCCAAATCGCAAAATCGATAATTGATACTGAATTTGCCGCCGCCCCCGATAATGCCAACGCAAACCCCACCAAAGCTCCGCCAAAGCCTATCGCCGCAGCAACATTTTTTTCTTCTTTGACCAGTTTCCATTCATCGTGAGGAGTAACAAACGCATAGATAATTTTGAATACAAACAAAAATAAAATAGATACAGCAAAATAGAGAGCAAAATTATCCAGGCCAGCTAATGAGTTAAGTATAGTTTCCATGCAATGTACCTTTAACCGTTTATTGTTATATCTGCGGGTTGAATATCAAAACCTGTGCTGAGTACGAGGCATCTATCAGCATTATTTCCTACGATTTTTTCTTCGCCAGCAACTAATAGTGATTCTGTTCGTCCTTCACCAAGTTCGCGTTCATACAGCATCATGAACTGATCGGTGACACTGGTGTCACCATCCTCTTCGAACGTTTTCTCCGATACTGCCACAGGTGGAGAGTAGTCGCCAGTCGCATTCCATACCCGGGTGAATGTCTTACCATCTACAGTGTATGTGGGCTGGCTGATTAGCTTATCTAAACATTCTTGCCACTGGGCCTCACTGCCAATAGTTTGGGTATCGTAAAAATGCCAAAGCTTCACATCAGTGATGTGGTTCTCTGTCATGCCTCCATCTACAATAACCTGTAGGAACCCTTCATCATCCGTATAGAAACGTAATATGGTGCCCCCAGAATCCAGCTCAGCCTGACCTACGGCTTGTATCAGTTGAGAGCGTGCGGCAGACTCAATAGTGAGTTCTGGCTCAAGCAATCTTAATTTTAAATCATCCAACTCAAACGAACCGCCTAAATAAAGGCCCATGATTTCGGGAGCTGTGGGTTTGGATGGGGCTTGCTTAGAGAACCATTTTGAAAACATGCGCTATTCCCCCAATTGTTTCCAGTCAAACTGACTGATACGTTTATCGGCGATATAAAACACCTTGTCACCGGCAGTGATGGTGTCGGATAAAGCGGGGTTTACCACAAGTTTTTGGTATTCGCTTTTCGGCGCGTAACCGATAAAAATTGCATCGTAGTGACGCTTTAAATTAACAAATAATTTTTCTACCGACACCGTTTTCATGTTATTAGGCATAGCTACTGAAAATTGCGCCTGCCCAGCATCAACGCTTAACAAATCATGATGCAGCATGCTCGAACCTGGGTCAAAAGCCGATTTAGCTAACATTTCAACAGCCACACTTGGCGTACACTCTACGTTCGGACAATGTTGCTGTAACAATTTCACTAAGCTGTCATCGTTAAAATAGGCTACTTGATGGGCATCAGGATTGCGTTTTGTGCAATAAAGCGCGGTGGTTAATGTTACATCATCCTGTGGATTATCGATTAGAATTGTTGAGGCGTCAGCAACGCATGCGCGATCCATGTCTTCATCACGATTAAACGAATCGACATGAACAAATTCAATTTGGCCGGGCAAGGGGTTTTCAATATTAGCCTTTACGCAAAGCACAATGTCAGGTTTATCTGCAAGTGCTTCTCTTTCCATCAACAGAAGATCGAGCAGCAACATAGTTCGCTGTTCGTTCCAACCTATTATCAAGATGTGATTATGTACATGTAGTGGTTTCATTCCTAACAAACCCTTTTGCCAATAATTGCTAACCCAGGCGGCAATTCGACCTACCACCATCGCAAAAATACTTAACCCGAAGGGGATAACATACAGCGCTACGACAAGTTTGCCCGCCGTTGAGCTAGGAGATAGGTCTCCGTATCCAACCGTTGAGCCCGTTACTGCGAGCCAGTAAAGAAAGTTTACGTTACCCGTTAATTCTTTTTCAGAAGCGAGGTCTAATAATAACCAGCTTGAGACAGCGTAAAGCAAGGTGACTAACGCTATGGTATACCACCGCGTATTACCGAAATACTTCAGAAATAATTTGCGAAAAAGCGTCCATTGCGTCAAAACAGTTCAACCCATTATTTTTAGTAATTTAACAACACACTCTAGTATGCAGAGCGAATACCCTAAAAAGCAATTAGTAAAAATAATTTTAAGCCGCAATGGTGTGTAAGTAGTGCACCATTGCGGATTGGTATAAGGGAGCATTAGGCTCCCATTCATTAATTACCTAAAATTCGGCTTAGCTCATCATCTGCAGAGGCAGTCCCGCCTTTGATTCCTGCTGCGGCTAAACGTTTTTCTAAATCGTCATTTGACTCATCGCTGGCTAACTCTTCTGCTGCTTGTAGTTCAGCGTTGCGTAGTTTTTGCCTGTCCTGAATACGTGACAACGATTCAGTTGCCGTCTTCATTTTGCTATTCGCACCCATATGTCGCGATGACACGGCTACTTGTGCTTTTTGCACACTTTCCGTGGCTTTTACCATATCGACCTGTTGTTCAAGACGACGCAGGTTGGCTTTGGCTTGTTGTATATTACCAGCCAGCTGTTTTTCTGATTGCTTGAACTGGTCCAGATAAGCCTGTTCTTGTTCACGTTCCGCTTTGAGGTCCGCCACTTTTTGCGCGCAATCCAAAGCAAGTTGACGATCATTGTCTACCGCTTTACGAGCATGAGCTTCATACTCGGCAATTGAAGCATTATAACTATCTACTTTTTGTTGAGACAGTTTACACTTAGCTAAAATTTGCGTGCGTGCATGATCGGATTTACGTAACTCGTCTTTAGCTTCTCTAATTTCTTGCTCTAAAATACGGATAGCCTGACTATCGACCACCGCTTGGGCAGTCTCCGTGGCGCCACCTTTTACGGCAGTAACTAGTTTTCTCCAAACAGACATTCGCTTCTCCTGTCTCTATTTAATGAAGATGAGTTTCATATGCATCAAGAAATGACGCAACATTCTGGAACAACGTATCGACTTCAATCTCAATGGTTTCCTGTTTTGACTGAGCACTTAATGCCCCAAAAGCAGTGTAATATTCCTCACCATTAATTGTTGAAATTCCCACCGTAGTGAGCGGGAATACCATGTGTGTGGAAAGAATTTCATGGTCTAACGCCGCTTTATCTCTGACCTGCGAGGAGGCAAATAATAAGCTTTCGACTAAAATTTGTTCGCCGCTTATCGCCAGCCACGCATCAATGCCATCCTGATTAGCAATGAGTAAACAGTTTTCCTCTCTAGTGACCACTAAATCGTCACGTTTCTCAAACAGGGATTCAATTGATTGAAGATCCCAAGCCATAGTATTTCTCCTTTACATTTAAGCGAATGCCAAAAATATCTTGTCAATGTACCGATGTTTAATGGATTCGCCAATACTTGCGAAACTATACTAGACAACTAGGGTAAAAACTGTCAATAATAAAATCACTTTAAATGTGTAAATAAGTGTGTTTTTGTAAAATATAGTTCACAAATGGTGCTAAATGGAAAAACAAAACTGGCGCGAATTAGTACAGCGGGTAATTAAGACTGAAATGTCGTTTCGAGGGGTAAAGTATCAAGCGTTGAGCCAACGCCTTGAAGAAAACGGGATCATTCAAACTGCAGATAATCTTCGCAATAAAGTGAATAAAGGTATAATGGGCGCCGATTTGTTTCTGCAGATTCTGGTCGTGCTTAACGCTAGACCGTTAAATGTAGCCGATATGCAGGAAATAATGGGTGACTTGTCTCGCAATACTCTAGAGGATGACGAGTAAAGCAACGCCTTAATTTATTAACCAACATAAGAATTTAACGACAAATATCATGAAACTAAGTGATTTTCACTTTACGCTTCCAGAGCATCTTATTGCAAAATATCCCACTGAAGAGCGGGCCGCGAGCCGCTTATTACGGCTTGACGGAAAGACCGGCGAGGTAACACATTCCATGTTTAAGGACATGGTCAATCTGGTAGAGGAAGGTGATTTGCTGGTGTTTAATGACACCCGGGTTATACCCGCCCGGTTGAAAGGTCAAAAGGCTACGGGGGGGCAGATAGAAGTATTGGTGGAGCGTATTTTACCAGACGATACTGTACTGGCGCATGTCAGAGCCAGTAAAGCCCCTAAATCAGGTGCCCGCCTAAGGTTAGAAGATGCGATTGACGTGACTGTGCTAGGACGACAGGATGCGTTATTTCATTTGCAGTTTGAAAATGTAAATTCGGTGCTTCAAGCATTAGAACAATATGGGCATATGCCCCTTCCTCCCTATATCGACAGACCCGACGAAAGCAGCGATCAGGAACGCTATCAAACGGTTTACAACCAAAAGCCAGGGGCAGTGGCTGCGCCTACAGCTGGGTTGCATTTTGACGATGATATTTTGGCGATGTTAAAAAGAAAAGGTGTGCACATTGCATTTGTAACCTTACATGTTGGCGCTGGAACTTTTCAGCCGGTGCGAGTAGATAATATCCTTGAACATAAAATGCATGCTGAATACGCTGAAGTCGGCCAACCCGTGGTGGACCTGGTAAAGCAAACCAAAGCAGCAGGTAAACGTGTTATTGCTGTTGGGACCACGTCGGTGCGCTCATTAGAGTCCGCTGCAGTAGCAGCAGAAAGTAGCCAGGATGTGATCATTCCTTTTTTTGCGGATACTGATATTTTTATCTACCCGGGCTATCGGTTCAAAGTTGTCGACGCCATGTTCACCAACTTCCATCTACCCGAATCCACGTTAATGATGTTGATAAGTGCATTTGCTGGACGCGATAATGTAATGGCCGCATATGAGGAAGCTATTCGTGAGGAATATCGCTTTTTTAGCTATGGCGACAGCATGTTTATATCATCATCGCAAAACTAACCTGTTTCTAGGCATGATCTCTTGCCCAGAACTGGTATAATCGCCGCCAACTTTTTATCTTCATTTCAAGGTAACCGATTGCATGCAATTTGAATTGGTCAAAAAAAGCGGCAAAGCCAGACGCGGACGTTTGGTATTTGACCGCGGCGTAGTTGAGACGCCAGCGTTTATGCCTGTGGGTACATATGGCACAGTAAAGGGGATGACGCCTGAAGAACTGGATGCCAGCGGTGCGCATATTTGTTTAGGAAACACGTTTCATTTAATGCTTCGTCCCGGAACCAGCATTATTCGTCAACACGGTGACTTACACGATTTTATGCACTGGGATAAGCCCATCCTTACCGATTCCGGCGGGTTTCAAGTGTTTAGCTTAGGTGATTTACGTAAAATTACCGAAGAAGGTGTAACATTCCGGTCGCCAATAAACGGCGAGAAAATTCTCTTAACCCCAGAAAAATCGATGGAAGTACAACGTGATCTGGGCTCTGACATTGTCATGATCTTTGATGAATGTACGCCTTATCCTGCCACTGAGCAGGAAGCACGCTTATCTATGGAAATGTCGTTACGATGGGCGAAAAGAAGCAAAGCAGCTCATGGCGACAATCCTTCTGCACTGTTCGGGATTATTCAGGGGGGCATGTATGAAGATTTACGAGATGTTTCCTTAGAGGGCTTAGAAGATATCGGCTTTGATGGCTACGCTATTGGAGGCTTGTCGGTGGGGGAGCCTAAAGAGGATATGATCCGCATCATCGACCATACAGCGCCAAAAATTCCTGAAGATAAGCCACGCTACTTAATGGGCGTAGGTAAACCGGAAGACATAGTAGAAGCAGTGCGAAGAGGCATTGATATGTTTGACTGTGTAATGCCTACCAGGAACGCTCGTAATGGTCACTTATTTGTCACGGAGGGAGTGGTAAAAATCCGTAACGCGAAACATCGCAACGATACATCGCCCCTTGATGAAAAATGTGATTGTTACACTTGTAAAAACTATTCGCGGTCATATTTACATCACTTGGATAAATGCAATGAGATCCTCGGTGCGCGTTTGAATACCATTCACAACCTGAGATATTACCAGCGCGTCATGCAAGGATTACGTGATGCGATTGAAGCTGACAAACTGGAAGAGTTTGTCCAAGAATTTTATGCACAAAAAGATATGCCGGTGCCGGCACTCTAATTACAACAACAATTATTGGGGAATATTATGAGTTTATTTATTTCTTCTGCACACGCACAAACTGCTGGTGGCGCGCAACAGGGAGGAGGCATGGAAATGCTTATCATGCTAGCGGTTTTTGGGTTGATTTTTTACTTCTTACTTTATCGCCCACAGGCCAAACGCGTGAAGGAACATAAAAATTTGGTTTCTTCATTGAGTAAGGGCGATGAGGTGCTTACTCAAGGCGGTTTAGTAGGACGCATCACCAAAGTGTCAGATGACAAAGACTTTATCGAAGTGTCGTTAAATGAAGGCAACAACATAGTTGTACAAAAATCTGCCGTTACTGCAGTGTTACCTAAGGGTACCATGAAGTCACTTTAGTCTTTTCAGTATGGGGGTGGTAAAGAATGCCCCCGCAAAAAGGAATTTTTTGTGTTAAATAAAAATTCAATTTTTAAAGTGCTGTTGGTCCTCGTGGTGTTAACACTTTGCGGGCTGTATGCGCTACCCAATTTATATGGTGAAGACCACGCCATTCAAATATCTGCTGGTCGCGATGCTACTGTTACTGAGGCTATGGTTCCTCGGATTGAGTCCACTCTTAAAGAAAATAATATCAATATAAAACGTCTTGAATTCGAAAACGATCAGATTTTGGTTCGTGTAGATGATTCAGATACCCAACTAAAAGCCCGTGAAACGTTAGATCGTGAATTAGGCTCTGATTATTTCGTCGCAATGAACCTCGCCCCTGATACTCCTGAATGGCTTGAAAGCCTGGGCGGCACGCCAATGAAACTAGGGCTAGATTTGCGTGGAGGCGTTCACTTCCTGATGGAAGTAGACATGTCCGAAGTCATGGAAAAATCGTTAGAAGACGCTCAAAGTGATTTTCGTACCGCACTGCGTGAAGAAAAGTTACGGTATCGCCGAGTTAGTATGCAAGGCAATCACATCGATATTCATTTTCGCGATGAAGAAACCCTTGATAGCGCAGAATTTTTCCTGCGTAATCGTAACCGCGACCTGACCTATACCACGCCAGGGGACAATGTGTTACGAGCTACATTCTCTGAAAACAAACTGCAGGAAATTCGTGATTACGCAGTAAAACAAAATATCACTATCTTGCGCAATCGTGTTAATCAGTTAGGTGTCGCTGAGCCTGTTATTCAAAAACAGGGTGCAGAACGGATAGTCGTGCAACTTCCGGGTGTTCAAGACACTGCTCGAGCGAAAGAAATTCTAAATGCAACGGCGACGTTAGAATTCCACATGGTGGATCTTAAAAATGACGTCCGTGACGCGGTTGAGGGACGTGTGCCTCCTGGGTCTGTGCTCATCAACGACCAACAAGGTAACCCCGTTTTACTAGAGAAGCGGGTTATGCTGACAGGTAATCATATTATTGACGCCGGTAGCGGTGTGGATGAATACGGTTTGCCTAACGTCAATATTTCGTTAGATTCAGAAGGCGGCAATAAAATGTCGCGAAACACCCGTAACAATATTGGTAAGCCAATGGCCACTGTATTCATTGAATACAAAGCCAGTGGTGAGCGTGATGCTGACGGTAAACTTATTTTTGAAAAGCATGAAGAGGTAATAAACCAAGCCACTATTCGTGCGCAACTTGGTAGTAAGTTCCAAATTACCGGTATCGATTCGCCTAAAGAAGCCCGCGATTTAGCCTTATTACTAAGAGCCGGAGCCCTGATTGCACCTATTCAAATTGTTGAGGAGCGCACAGTCGGCCCTAGCTTGGGTAAAGAAAATATCGAACTGGGCATGCAGGCAATTGTGTGGGGTATGACACTGGTTCTTGTCTTTATGCTGATCTATTACAAGGCATTTGGCGTGGTCGCAAATATTGCACTAATGGCTAACGTAGTGATGATCGCAGGTATCATGTCGATGATTCCCGGTGCAACATTAACCCTGCCAGGTATGGCGGGTATAGTGTTAACCGTTGGTATGGCTGTTGACGCCAACGTGCTCATTTTTGAACGTATTCGCGAAGAACTAAAAGATGGTAGAAGCCCGCAACAGGCAATTCATCACGGGTATGATAATGCGTTTTCTACCATTATTGATGCGAATATCACCACTTTCATCGCAGCGCTCATCCTTTTCGCGGTTGGTACAGGACCAATCAAAGGATTCTCTATCACTCTGATGATTGGTATAGCTACCTCCATGTTTACTGCAATTATATTAACGCGCGTTATCGTTAATGCAGTATGGGGCGGTAAGCGTGTGAAGTCACTGGCGATATAGGAAGTAATTAAATGCAAATATTAAATTTAACCAATACCGTCAACTTTATGCGCTTGCGCATTCCTGCGCTGGTGTTATCGGGTTTACTTATTGTAGGTTCACTTACCTCATTAGCAATAAATTCATTGAACTGGGGACTGGACTTTACGGGCGGAACCTTGATTCAGGTAGGTTATGAGCAGTCTGCTGATTTAGAGGGTATTCGTAAACAGTTAACTGAAGCTGATTTTGGTGATGCTGTGGTGCAAAACTTCGGTAGCAGTCAAGAGGTGTTAATTCGCATTGCCCCCCGCGAAGGCGTTAAAGCGTCTGATATTGGTGATCAGGTGGTTGACGTATTGCGTGCTGACGGCACTTCAGTTGAAAAACAACGTATTGAGTTTGTAGGGCCAAATGTAGGTGATGAGCTTTCTGAGCAAGGGGGGCTGGCCATGCTCGTTGCCCTAATCTGTATTTTGATTTATGTTGCGATGCGGTTTGAATGGCGTTTCGCATTAGGCTCTGTGGCAGCATTAATTCACGATGTGATTATCACCCTGGGCTTATTTTCAATTTTACAGCTGGAGGTAGACTTAACCATATTAGCAGCAGTACTCGCTGTTATAGGTTATTCCCTAAACGATACAATCGTGGTTTCTGATCGTATCCGAGAAAACTTCAGAAAGCTGCGTAAAGGTACGCCAGAAGAGGTAGTGAATGTATCACTTACTCAAACACTTAACCGTACAATTGTAACTTCATTAACTACAGTTTTAGTATTGTTAGCCTTGTTTTTTAAAGGTGGCGCTCTAATACACGGGTTTGCTACCGCGTTACTATTTGGTGTAGTTATCGGTACGTATTCATCTATCTATATTGCCAGTGCGGTGGCGTTGGCGCTAGGGGTGAGTAAAGAAGATCTCATGCCACCAGAGGTGGAAAAAGAGGGCGCGGATCAAGAGCCGCTTCTATAATTTAGCTCATCAGAAAAACAAAAAGCCGGATTGCAAAACAATCCGGCTTTTTTCTATTAGACAAAGTGCTATTTCAAATATTTGACCAGCGTTTGAACAACTTTAACGCCGCCCGCAACTACTTCACCTTTATAAAGGGGATCATTGCCACCTTTAAAGTCAGTAACCAGACCACCTGCTTCACGAACTAATAGCTCTCCAGCGGCGATATCCCACGCTTTGATGCCTCGCTCCCAGTAGCCATCATGTCGCCCGGCTGCTACGTACGCCATATCCAAAGCTGCACTGCCACCGCGTCGAATGTCACCGCACGCATGGAATATTTTGTTTAAGCCTAAAGCATATTCACCAAATTGCTTTTTATCTTTGAAAGGGAAAGCTGTTGCCAACACAGTTTCGCTTAAATCTTTTGCTTTGCTGGCACGAATTCGATAGCCGTTTAACTGTGCACCCTGACCACGGCTGGCGGTAAACAGTTCGCCACGCATGGGGTCAAAAATTACTGCCTGGTCTAACCGACCTTTGTATAAAAGAGCGATAGACACACAAAAATGTGGTATACCTTTGATGAAATTGGTGGTGCCATCCAGCGGGTCAATTACCCATTGATATTCGCTTTCGCTGCCTTCTGTTTCGCCTGTCTCTTCACCCAAAAATGCATGGTTAGGGTAAGATTGTTGGATTTTACTGATAATGGCTCTCTCAGCTTCTTTATCAACTTTTGTTACATAATCATTAGTGCCTTTAGATTGCGTTTCTAAATCATCACGATTTTCGAAACCACGAACGATTATTGAGCCAGCAGCGCGTGCAGCGCGCACGGCTATATTCAGCATAGGATGCATAGTTAACCACCAATTGTAAAAGATCGAAGAATAACGGTAGTGACTATTCAATAAATAAACAGTACTACGTAATTGGCGCGAAGTGTAGCAGAGCAAACTAAATTTGCAATCTGAATCGGGTTGCTTATGGCAACAATATGTTTTAGCCCGTGCAAATATGCTAGTATCCGCGACATTGCAAATATTAAATTACTGTATCTACATGCTTGATAACATCCGAATCGTTCTGGTGAACACCTCTCATACTGGCAACATAGGTTCTGCGGCTCGAGCGATGAAAACTATGGGACTTAAGCACCTTTATCTAGTCGATCCTGTGCATGCTCCGGACGGCAAAGCTAGCGCAATGGCCGCAGGAGCAGGCGACGTACTTGCGAATGCGAAAACGGTAGCGACGTTGGGAGAAGCCGTGGCTTCTTGCGGTTTGGTCATCGGCACTTCAGCCCGTTCCCGCACCCATTCTTGGCCGATGCTCGAACCGAGGGAGAGTGGCGTCAAACTGGTAACTGAAGCTGAAAAGTATCCTGTTGCATTGGTGTTTGGACGTGAAAACAGCGGCCTATCCAACGAGGAGCTTCAGCAATGTCATTTTCATGTATGTATCCCGGCTAATCCAGAATACAGCTCATTAAATTTGGCGGCTGCGGTGCAAACGCTTTGTTACGAAGTACGGGTGGCGTGGTTAGATGCGAACTCACACCCAGAGGTAGAAGCAGATTACCCATTAAACGAAGATTTGGAGCGTTTTTACGTGCACTTAGAAGAAACACTTCAACGCACTAATTTCATCGTTAAAAATCACCCAGGAATGGTAATGACAAAATTACGCAGGCTGTTTAACCGGGCGCGACCAGAAGCTCAAGAACTTAATATTCTTCGCGGTATTCTCGCATCCATTGATAAATCGACTAAAGAGTAATTAACGTGTTTGAACGTATCAAAGAAGATGTCGAAGGCGTATTCCAACGCGACCCTGCCGCCAGAAACTTTTTTGAAGTATTAACTAATTATCCAGGATTGCATGCTATTTGGCTTCATCGTCTTAGTCATCGCATGTGGAATCGGGGCTTCAAGTGGTTAGCACGAAGTTTATCCACTTTCAGTCGATGGTTGACCGGCATCGAAATTCATCCGGGTGCTAAACTTGGCAGACGATTTTTCATCGACCATGGGATGGGGGTAGTAATCGGTGAAACTGCTGAAGTAGGTAATGATGTGACGCTTTATCATGGTGTAACGTTGGGGGGTACCAGTTGGAAAGCGGGTAAACGACACCCAACCCTGGGCGACAATGTCGTAGTGGGTGCTGGGGCTAAGATCCTTGGGCCGATTTATATCGGCGAAAATGCAAAGGTTGGCTCTAATTCGGTGGTAGTAAAAGATACCCCCCCTGGCGCAACGGTGGTGGGTATTCCCGGCCGTATTGTTATGTCAACTCAGAATACATCACGTGTTAAAGAGCAAGCAGATAAACGCAATCGAATCGCACGTAAATACGGCTTTGATGCCTATGCAGTTGCGCCAGATAATCCCGATCCGGTAGCGAATGCGATGGGAGTAATGCTTGAACACATGCATCTGATGGATACCAAAGTGGAAGAAATGTGTGCAGTTATTCAATCGATGGGCGGAAATGTTTGCAGCGCCGATTTGCAATCACTGAGCGCAGAAGACTTCGCCGCAACTGGAATATCACCGGTTGCACCCGATGCCGAAAAGAAAACTCAAAACCCGTTTGATCCGAAAATCTAATTTTCATTAACCATTACGTATAGCTCACCATCATAGAAACCTTGAATGGTAAGCTTTTGGCTTGAAAGAGAACGCAAATAATCAATGTGTTCTTCTTGAATAAGCTGACCGGGCACAATAAGGGGAATGCCGGGCGGGTAGGGCACAATTAATCCTGCCGCCACTCTTCCTGCACTGTCCTGCCAAGGAATAGCTTCACGTTTGCCAAAAAATGCATTGGAAGGTAACTCGGCTAATTTTATCGGTGGAATTTTGCAAGGTAATACATTTTTACTCTTACTGCGATGAAGCGACACCGAGCCTTGATCTAGTTTTTTAAGCGCATTGTATAAACGCACTATTTTTGAGCGCATACCGCCCAGAGTTAATAAAACCAAAATTGTGCTGTGAGTGAATTTCTCAATTTCCAAAGCTACTTCATCCATCAGAAAACGATGAATTTCTTGATTGGAATATTCCAGGGCCGAAACATCTATCAATATTTTCAACGGATCGTGGCCCATATTGTCTTTAGCAAAGTGAGGAAATATTTTTCCAAAATCTTTAGCATCTAAAATACGTAAGCGGTTAAAGCGAGCAACCTGTTGTTTTAATTCATCAACATTGTTGAGCAATTCATTTAGAATTTTATAGCCTTCCATCTCTAATTGCTTTCGGCATACATCCAATGATGCAATCAACTGATATTTTGGCGAGGTGCTAGTATGAATGCTGTAAATTTCTTTAAAGAAATCCACATCAAAATCCGGATCGTTTACGTGAATAAAGGATGCTTGCGAAAATGCTGAAACAACTTTATGCGCAGAGTGAGTGACATAGTCAGCCCCGGCTTGAATCGCTGAATAATCGCGGAAACGAGGGTGGAATAACGAATAAGCAAACCATGCCTCATCAATGAATACTTTCATTCCGTTGTCGTGACCCAGCTTTACTACTTGTTTAAGGTCAGTTAACAGGCCGTCGTAAGTGCAGCCAGTAAGCACAATAAGCTTTGCATCTGTATTGGTTTTAATGGTTTCTTTTAGCTGATCTAGTTCCGGTGGCGCGAAAATACCATAGTCGGGATTTAAACTGCTGTCTAAATAAACCGGCATAGCGCGTGCCTGGATAATACCGTGATGAACTGACTTGTGACAATTGCGGTCCACAATGACCTTATCACCTTCTCTTAGCAGCGTTTGTAAAATTATTTTATTAGACGTGGAGGAGCCATTAGTAACAAAGTAGGATTTACGTACCTCAAACGTGTTTGCTGCAATCGCTTGTGCACGTCCAATAGCATGAGTGCCATCAGATAAGGAGCCGAGCGAATCCACGCTTACTGATAAATCACTGACGAATACATTACGTCCAAAGAACTTGTAAAAATCGCTGATGTAAGGCGAATGACGGAAACTCGCGCCTCCACTATGTCCCGGTGTATGCCAAGAATCGTTTGCTTCCACCACATATTTTCGATAGGCAGTCCAAAAGGGCGATTCATTTCGGTCGTCAAAGTCGTTAATTATGTACCCTAGAATAGACTCAGGGTCAGAAATAATATCGTTACGATAAAAAAATGACTCCATGCCGTTGGTCAGATTGACTATATCTAAGCCCTTTATGGCATCGCCTAATACATAAACGGGTAACTCCCTGCGAACATGCTTAATCATGTCGATGACTACCGCATTGTTATCCGCTCTGCCGGGTTTAGCGTCGCCTATATCCGCCCATTTAACTTCGGTATCCCAACTAAACACTACCGCTTGTATGTCGCCGTCATTACGAATTAAATCTAGTGCTTTGGGAACTGTATCAGCTTCAACCAAGCTGATAGTAATATCCGTGCGTTCAAAGGCGTCAATTGTCGACTGAATGCCATTAACAATTTGCTCAAGAAGCGCTCGAGAGTCTTCGATAATTAAAATTTTTACAATAGGAAGCATGTCAAAAGCACGGTTGTGAGAAGTGTATGCTCTTGAGTTTACAGAAGGAACTTATGCTTGTCAGTGTTTGCTTTTGCGTTCAATCTGGAAAAAACATACAGCTTAGTTACAAAGCGTGTAACACTCCACCTGTTGAGTTGGGTATACCCTTTAAAAAGACATGTCAGAATTATCTAGATGAAATTCCAGTGTTTTATATGATTTCAGCGTATTTTCGTACCTGATATCGATCTAAAGTTAGCGCGCAGCGACAGTATCTTAATCTGAGGCTAAGTGTTTTTTCATATAAAAATGTGAAAATACTAACGTAATAATACTTATTACAATACCAGCTCCCAATACAGACCACTGAGCGGTATCAGGCGAACTGTCTTCTTCTATCATGGCTAGGCCACCAATCCAACCAAGATATACATACATAGTGGCCAAGGGCAGTTGTCCTAAGAAGGTCGTCCATATATAGGTTAAGAATTTCACGTGGGTAACACCCAATCCGTAGTTTTTCACCACTGCGGGAATGAAAGGGTTTAACCTTAATATAAAGATAAACTTAGCACTGTGTTTGGCGACTACCTTGAGTACTTGTTTACCCTTTTCTGTAGCTTCAATTTTATGGGTAATAAAATCTTTCAACATATAGCGCGAAATCGCAAAGGTGATACAAGATGCCGTTAACGCCGATATTACCGCGATACTTAAACCAATGGAAAATGAAAACAGCACGCCTGCTGCGATATTAAATATGGAACTGGGGAAACTAAGCGAGGCTAGCACGACGTAGAGTAAAGCAAAAATGAAGTAGCTTAAAAAGCCAAAAGAAGTAATGTAATTCACACCTTCACGCACTGTCTCTCTAGTCACCATCAGCTTCCACAAAACGATGGCTGATATAGCTAGAACAGTAAAGATAATCGCTATCTTCACGAGGGATTTATGATTGGATTTCATCCGCTGTACCTCATTACAAACCGGTAGGTCATGGCATTCTTTTACTAGGCATTTGAGTGCTAAAAAGTTTCAGCAGCGAATTTTCCATACCCTATTGTTTTACTACCACGAATAGCCTTTAGGTAATATAAGCGCGCAATGCTAAAAAAGATTACACCTGTGTAATGTTTTATAGTGAAAGGAATAACTGTATTTATTCAAGCTCCAAGTTTTGTAATAGCAGGGGGAACCATAAAGTTTCAGGAGATAAAAGAAAGGCTAGGCGAGCAAAAGTGCTAGTAAGGAAACGAGTTCGTTGAATAGGCTTTCAGTCTAGCTAACGGGTTACTCTGCTACCTGTTGGACAAACGTGAACGTTGCCTGCAATACCTGATAGAAATAAAAAGGTGGCTACCTATATCTGTGGCAAAAGCACTACGACGACAAAAGATGTGTGTACTTTTCGTTAACTAAAGTGTTTTAAGCATGACAGGCCTTCCGCGGTGTCTACTGTACCGGGAAATGAAAGCGGTAGAAAGAAGGAATAGAGCAAATTAGTAAGAAGATAATGGCGCCCTTTACGGGAGTTGGGTATCCGCTAAATATTGACCTTGCCGAACCTATGGAACCTTATCTTTGAAATTATTAATGTAGATAGCTTACTGCTACTAAATCGCAAGTAACCAGTTTAGGAACTTCTTTTTTTCAGTTGTGTTCTGAAAGTCAATGCGTTTTGGAGCGTTACTGTCGTCAAATGCGACGCAGAATTTATTGACTGAAATGGACGAGATTGGCGGTGTGGCAGTAATACTTACACCATTAAATGTATAAATCATATTTTGATACTTTTGTTTTATTAGAAATGTACTGTAAGACAATTACTGAGGGGTAAGTTCAAGGGGAGTTTTACGGTAATAAAAAAAGGCCAGCATTGGCTGACCTTAATATAAAAATCTTAGCAAGGTACAACGTTAGCTGCTTGCGGGCCTTTTTGACCTTGTTCGATTACGAACTGTACCTGTTGGCCTTCAGATAAAGATTTATAGCCTTCTGCAACGATTGAGCGGAAATGAACGAAAACATCTTTTCCACCTTCGCTTGGCGTTAGAAAACCAAAACCTTTATCTTCATTAAACCATTTAACTGTGCCATTTACTGAATTAGACATATTTGAAACCTTTTATTAATAAGTATTAGGTGGCAGGCCACCAAGAAAGCGATAGACAAAACAAGTAAGACATTAACCAGTAAAGCAAATGTATATACAAGTTCGACTTAAATTAATAAAAGAAGAAAGAGAGACGCAAAATGCAGTAGTAGATAAAGCTTTATTTTTCTAAAGCCAGAGTAGAATACGCGAGTTATTAGGATATGTACACTATTATTTAAATAAACTTTTTATCTCGAACGAAGATCGTTGCAGTATTGTTGTTTTAAAACGATAAACCTGCTCAAAAGAAATCCAACCTAATCAAACTACCCTCGACAAATCTGCTCCTATTGCGGGTCGATAATCTAAGGAGTTCACCAATAGTGTTTAAAAAGTTAAACCATAGGTGCGGTTTAATATGGTGGTACTATTTGTTTTTGCAATAAAAACGGCACACAGAGGCCTCTATGATAATACAATTAAGTGATAAACAAGCTCGTGTAATCGGTGTATTGCTAGAGAAAGAAATAACCACACCGGATCACTACCCCCTATCTTTAAATGGTCTGACCGCAGGTTGTAATCAAAAAAGTAACCGCGAGCCGGTTATGAATTTAAGCGAAGCCGATGTAATAAACACAGTAGACGAGCTGGTGACTAAAAAACTAATAGCCGAGCAGACCGGTTTTGGAAGCCGTGTAGTGAAGTACAAGCACCGTTTCTGTAATACCGAGTTTGGCGACCTAAAACTGAATCCTCAACAACTCGCGGTAATCTGTGTATTGTTACTCCGTGGACCACAAACGCCAGGAGAGTTAAGGACCCGCACCAACAGGTTGGCCGAGTTTAGTAGTGTAGATGAAGTTGAACGAGTGCTGGAAGCGTTGAGAGCTCATAATGGTGAACAATTAGTGGTCAAGCTTGAGCGTGAGCCGGGTAAGCGGGAGTCGCGCTATCAACATTGCTTTGCTGATAGCGACTCAATTGAAACTAAAGAAACAATGCAAACGACTTATGCTAATTCGACTAATCAGAACCCCGAATCAGACCGAGTAACTATCCTGGAGCAGAAAGTGAAGGAGATGCAAGCGCAATTAGCACACCTTCAAAGCAGCTTGGATGAGCTAATTGGACGCTAGCTCTTAGGGTTAACCTCTACTCAACCTGTACAGCCCGTTCATGCCTGATTCGAGCGGGCTTCATATAGGCCAAGCTACGCCATACCCATTCCCCTGGGCCTTGGGCGAAGTGTTTTAACCAAATTGTGGAAAATATGATTTGGAAAGCGCAGATAACAAAAACCACTGGTAATAATTCTATACGACTCAATTCACCGTACCAACCTAATCCATACCCATAAAAGATGAAGGCGCAAATTAACGATTGCATTAAGTAATTGGTTAGCGCCATGCGACCAACTAGCTGAATAGCGTATTTAAGTTTATTGGCAAGATTCGATTGAAACCAAAGGCTAATCAATGCGACATAGGCTAGCGTTACAGCAATAGAGCCCAAGTTATTAGCCAGCATGCCGTAGGAGAAAAAAGCTTCCAGATTCCATTGATTACTATAGTTGTAAACAAGCCCAAGAATGATTACAGGTAACCCTACCGTAAGACCGATTGTTGCTTGAATACGGTAATGCCTCAGAGACAACTTGCCCGAGAGCCAACCCATACGATATAACACCATGCCTAAAATCATTAATCCAAACGCATGCAGTATCGCTGAAAACGAAAGTGGAATAAGCACAACATCTTCAGGTCTTTCTTCTTCTCCAAAGTTTTGTTCTCGGGTGAATGTTGAAACGCGCTCGTAATCGCCTTTATAAATAGATTCTAATTTGGCGATTTGGTCTTCAGACGGACTATAGACCACCTCCACGGCTGCGCGATTATGATTGTCCAGGGCCTCATCCAGATCAGTAAGGGACGAAAGGTAGGCCGAGCCTGCCAACAACGTAATGGCTAAAGATAACATCCATTTAGTAGGCAAACACCGAAAGGGGAATAATAGAAAACTGCATAGGGCGTAAACCGTCAATATATCTCCTTCCCAGATAAACCAAGCATGGCAAAAGCCAATAACCAATAACCAAAATGCGCGGGAATAATGGATAGCCACTGAAGATTTACCCTTCGCTTCAAGTTTATCTGCAAGCAACATTACGCTCGCGCCGAAGAGCAAAGAAAAAAGCCCCATGAATTTCATATCTGCGAATAAATGAAAGAAGATAAATGTTGCATGATTTAAGAAACCATCGCTGTCATATGAAGTAGGGTTCAGATAGGCCGAAAAAGGCATAGCGAAAACAATGATATTCATAAATGGCAATCCCAGGAGTGCTATACCCCGGATTAGGTCGATATTGTTAATTCGCTGGGTTGACATTCCATTTTCGCCTGTCGTGTAAGAGTGACTTATATTAACCTGTGAAGAGAAACGCGCACGGCTTCAATTGTTTCAAGGTGTTGCGAACAAATTATCTGACTGTGAAAAGTAAATTTATATAGCTAAAAAACACCGTCATCGGGATGAAGGATTTCAGTATTTTCAGAGCGCTAACGCACACTGAAAAACGTCGTCATCGTGATGAAAATCACGATCTCCCTCGTTACTTAGCGGAAGTGAAATTTATCCTATGTGTTTAGGCAATGGGATTAATTTGCGCTTTCTAGAACAAACAGGGAGGTCCCGATTTTCATCGGGATGACGAATTTTGTCGGGATGAAGGATTTCAGTATTTTCAGAGCGCTAACGCACACTAAAAAACATCGTCATCGTGATGAAAATCACGATCTTCGTCGTTACTCCGCAGAGCAGAAGTGAAATTTATCCTATGCGTTTAAGCAATGTGATTAATTTGCGCTTTCTAGAACAAACAGGGAGGTCCCGATTTTCATCGGGATGACGAATTTTGTCGGGATGGCGATTATTATAAATATGACTATATGCTATCGTGAATAAAGTATCGAGTACATAGACGAAAATCGAGATTTACCACGAATGGACTCCCCAGCTTTTGCTAGGTACGTTTGTTAATTACAGCGTAATGGTTAATAGGGGGCTATTTTTAGGAGTTGTGCAATAACTGGCTGACTTGGCAATATTGAAAAACCAAAAGAATGGTTCTCCTACCTTAGGAAGTTATCTAACAGGTCATTCATATACTCCAAGATGACGATATAACCCAATACCAATTCGAATCCAATAACATGAGACGGTTTCAAGTTACTATGTAGTTTAGTAAGGAGGAAGTATGAAAAGAAAATTTGCGGATTTGTTCGCAGTGCCCCCTCGAACGTGGGGAGCAAGAGGAGAACCTTTTTTGTGGGAAGACATTAGACTACATGCCATAAATAATAAAATTCCTCTACCTGATTGTATTGAATTCTTAGGTGAGCAGCTAAACACATTATTTGAGGATTTTACCGGACATTCTCCTAAGGAGCATGAATGGTTTTATGTGGATAAATACGCTCATGGAGGCATGTCTAGTGGCCATATAGATCCAGCGGGCTGGCGCGAAGGTGGTGAAATATTTGAATATATTAGACAAAACTTTATTCGGATAGCGATGTTAAATGACGTTTTGGGTCATTGATTTTACAAAGAATTACGCTTGTTATGTTTAACGTGTTAGTTACTTCACTGGAAGGAGCTTGGGATAATTGAAATTGATTAATTAAACGTGATAATAGGTAGTGTTAACTGTTTTTATATTTAAATACGATTACCATCCATTAAAAATGAAATAATCTGTTTTAAAGGAATAATTTGCACGATGTCAAAGCCCTATACGATCCGCCTATTTGTACCCAGTGGAAATCCAAGCTCCCTCAAAATAATAGATAAGATGAATTGGACTGGTAAGGGCATTGAAGTATCTAGAGATGCATGGACAACGTATCGAAATAGGAAAGAGTTTCTGCAGACAGGGATCTACATTTTGATTGGGTACGAACAATCTGACGATATTCCAACTGTTTATGTAGGCCAAGGTGACGGGGTTAAAAGTCGGATAGAGTCTCATTACAGCAAAAAACCATTTTGGGATAAAGCAATCGTATTTATATCCAGTAATGATGGATTGAATCGCGGACATATCACTTGGATAGAGTGGGCGCTAATATCAAAGGCAATCGCTGCTGGAAGATGTGTTCTGGATAACTCGGTGGTACCAAGCGAGCCAGCCTTAACTGAATCTGAAAAGTCGGACACGCGAGAGTTCCTTAACGAACTTTTAAGTATTCTTCCCCTTATACACGTTCAAGTTTTTAATAAGCCTGAAAAAATTGATGTGTATGATAAAGAGTCTTCTTTACATTTTAATATACAAGATACAATTATTGTTCCTGCTCAAGATGAAGGGTTTCAAAAAGTTTTTCTTGGTGAAAACTGCTGGTACGCAGTCCGGATTTCTGGTGGGAAATTAAAAGATATTAAATATATTGCGGCTTACCAAACCGCACCTGTATCAGAGGTAACACATGTTGCTGAAGTAGAGTCAATTGAGCCTTATGGTGATGGAGGCAAGTATAAAATCAACTTTAAAGGTTCAGCTCAGGTACTAAAACCCATTGTTTATGGGTCAGCCAAAACTGGAGCCATGCAAAGCACACGGTATACTACCTATGAAAAACTTGTGAATGCAAATGAGCTTAATGATTTGTTTTGATTACTGGATAGGGATATGTATTTATAGGACAACAGACACGAGTTGTTCAAATTTCAATATTTATATTTATTGTAAAAACTAAATCGAGAGTCTGTAAATGTCACTCTCTGAAGTGAAAATTTAATCAGCTTAAATATATAGTGGCGTTTAAACCTACGATATCCACCCACTTTAATCGCAGACTAGGTAGAAACTATTTCTGCTTGGTATGGAAACGACAGCACTTTTCAATCTTAAATCACCTCGAATACTTGACCAATTTACTCAGGTATGAAAAAATTTTTACCCGTTGCAATTATTTGGGTATTCCTCATGAAACTGACTTCTAAAGGGCGCTATGCGGTTACAGCTATGCTTGACGTGGCGTTACACTCAGCAAAAGGCCCAGTTCCGTTAGCTGATATCTCAGAACGTCAGGAAATTTCCTTATCTTATTTAGAGCAGCTATTCGCTCGTTTGCGTAAAGAGAAGTTGGTAGCGAGTGTGCGCGGGCCAGGCGGGGGCTATAGGCTTGGCCGGGATGCCAGCGAAATAGCGGTTGGGCAGGTCATTCGCGCAGTAGATGAAAGTGTGGACGCCACCCGTTGTCAGGGCATGGCAGATTGTCAGGGCGGTGAACGCTGCTTGACCCATAGCTTATGGCAGGATTTGAGTGATCGTATCAGCTTATTCTTAAACGGCATCTCATTAGGTGAGTTAATGGCGCAGCGCGAAGTCCAAGAAGTGGCTGGTAGACAAAATAAAATGTCTACTAAAGCTAAACTGAATTCTGAAATTCTAAGTGTGATTTTATAAATGGCACCTAAACCTCCTATATATTTAGACTACGCAGCGACGACGCCGGTTGATCCTGCGGTAGCGGCCAAAATGGCGGAATGTCTCACATTAGAAGGTAACTTTGCTAACCCGGCATCGCGCACCTATCGCTATGGTTGGATGGCCGAAGAAGCGGTAGATATTGCCCGTGGACAAATTGCTGATTTGCTTAATTGCGACCCTCGTGAGATTGTTTTCACCTCAGGTGCTACTGAATCCGACAATCTTGCCATTAAGGGCATAGCTCAACGCCATGCAGATAAGGGTAGACATATCGTAACCCTAAATACTGAGCATAAGGCTGTGCTGGATACGTGTGCATACCTTGAAGAGCAGGGTTTTGAAGTGACTTACCTACCCGTTGACGAAGAAGGGTTGGTCAGTGTTGGACAGGTAAAAAACGCTCTTCGTGATGACACCATCTTAGTCTCGGTTATGCACGTCAATAACGAAATTGGCGTGATCCAGGATATTGAAGCGATTGGCCAATTATGTCGGGAACGTAAAATACTCTTCCACGTTGACGCGGCACAGAGCTTAGGCAAGTTACCTCTCGATTTGTCGTCCCTACCTGTGGATTTGATGTCATTTTCTGCACATAAAATATATGGACCTAAAGGCATAGGGGCCCTCTATGTGCGTCGTCGACCGAAAGTAGAGCTGGTGGCACAAATTCACGGCGGTGGTCATGAACGGGGGATGCGTTCAGGTACGCTAGCCACACATCAAATAGTAGGTATGGGTGAGGCGTGTCACATCGCTGGGCTAAAATTAAAGCCCGAAACCGAGCGTTTATACGGGCTACGTGAAAAGCTCCTCAATGGGTTATTACAGTTGGGTGGTGTAGTTCTCAATGGCCATCCTGAAAAACGCATTTACACCAACCTGAATGTCAGTTTTGCTGATATCGAGGGGGAGATGCTGACCCGCGCATTAGGTAATGAAATCGCAGTTTCATCAGGCTCGGCCTGCAACTCTGCGAATATAGCACCATCTTACGTATTGATTGCAATAGGCCGTAGCGAAGAGTTAGCGTTAAGTGGTATCCGATTTACTGTAGGAAGGTTTACTACTGATGAAGATGTTGAGTATACCGTGCAGCGTGTGGCTGACGTGGTCGGTAAGCTTCGGCACTCGGCGGCCTAATGTCTGCTTTAAACACTATCAATCATTGAAAAATAACGCCAAATACGGCAAAATCCGCGCCGCTAGTGACTTCATCCTCTATGCGGCGAGTATCCGTTCGCGATACAGCATAAGCGCTAATACTTGAGTGAATTAGTCAAGTATTATACAATTGAATTATATTTCCACGATGTAAAAACGCGCCAAAACGATATGGTCGTATTCGCCTCACCGTAAAGGCGGAAAATAACATCGGCATAACAGGCAAATTAAAGTAAGTGAGATCCTAACATGAGTGAACAGATCGAACAGGCACTATCACGGAAGTATGAAGCCGGTTTCTATTCCGAAATCGAAGCAGAAACTTTCGAAAACGGCCTGGACGAATCCGTCATCCGTCGTCTTTCGGAAATGAAAAACGAGCCAGAGTGGATGCTGGAATGGCGTCTAAAAGCCTATCGTGCGTGGCTTAAAATGGAAGAACCGGATTGGGCTCACGTCAATTATCCGAAAATCGACTTTCAGGCGATTTCTTATTATTCAGCGCCTAAAAGTATGAAGGACAAGCCTCAGTCTTTAGATGAGGTAGATCCGGAATTATTGCGTACCTACGAAAAGTTAGGTATTCCATTGCATGAGCAGGAAATGTTGGCTGGGGTGGCTGTGGATGCAGTATTTGATTCTGTGTCAGTAGTGACCACTTTTCGCGAAAAGCTGGAAAAAGCAGGCGTTATCTTTTGTCCGATTTCAGAAGCATTGCATAGATTTCCAGATTTAATTAAAAAATATATCGGCTCAGTAGTGCCTCGCACCGACAACTACTATGCAGCGCTTAACTGCGCCGTATTTACCGATGGCTCGTTTGTTTATATTCCAAAGGGCGTGCGTTGCCCTATGGAGTTGTCAACCTACTTCAGAATCAACGAGCAAAATACGGGGCAGTTTGAGCGAACGCTCATTGTTGCTGATGAAGGCAGTTACGTTTCATATCTTGAAGGGTGTACAGCCCCACAGCGTGACGAAAATCAGTTGCACGCCGCAGTGGTTGAACTAGTGGCGATGGATAATGCCACCATTAAGTATTCCACGGTCCAAAACTGGTATCCGGGTGACGAAGAAGGTAAGGGTGGTATATATAACTTCGTGACTAAGCGGGGTATTTGTCATACCAATGCCAAGATCTCATGGACGCAAGTTGAAACTGGTTCTGCAATAACCTGGAAATACCCAAGCTGTGTACTTAAAGGCGACAATAGCGTAGGCGAATTCTATTCGGTCGCGCTCACTCGTGGCGCGCAGCAAGCCGATACTGGCACCAAAATGATCCACATGGGCAAAAATACCCGCTCGACCATCATTTCTAAAGGAATATCTGCGGGTAAAAGTAACAATGCTTACCGAGGCTTAGTAAAAATGGGACCGAAGTCAGATGGCGCGCGTAACTTCACCCAGTGTGATTCGTTATTAATTGGTGACAAGTGCGGCGCACATACTTTTCCGTATATCGAGAGTCGCAATCCCACAGCCATTGTGGAGCACGAAGCGACGACGTCAAAAGTAAGTGACGACCAAATGTTTTTATGTCAGCAACGCGGTTTAGATCCAGAAAAAGCGGTGTCGATGATAGTGAATGGCTTCTGTAAAGAAGTATTTAAAGAATTACCAATGGAATTTGCTGTAGAAGCGGGCAAGTTATTGGAAATCAGCCTTGAAGGTTCAGTGGGGTAAACGATGTTATCAATTAAAAATTTACACGCCAGCGTCGAAGATAAAGACATTATTCGTGGGCTGAATCTGGAGGTTAAAGCTGGTGAAGTTCATGCCATTATGGGACCAAACGGGGCCGGTAAATCAACTTTAGGTTATGTATTGTCTGGTCGTGAAGGGTATTCAGTATCGGAAGGCGAAGCCACATTAAATGGCAAAGATTTAATGGAAATGGAAATTGAAGAGCGGGCCCGCGAAGGCATGTTCCTGGCATTCCAATATCCTGTTGAGATTCCAGGCGTAAGCAATATGGAGTTTATGAAAGAGTCTGTGAATGCGGTGCGTGAACAGCGTGGCCAGGAGTCACTTACGGCTGCCGAGTTTTTGAAAAAAGCTAAAGAAGCGTGCAAGCAGGTACAGCTACCACTTGATTTTTTAAAACGCGGTGTGAACGAAGGCTTTTCCGGCGGCGAGAAGAAACGTAACGAAATCATGCAGATGATTTTGCTTGAACCAACTCTTTGTATTTTGGACGAATCAGACTCAGGTTTGGATGTCGATGCCTTGCAAGTAGTTGCAGATGGTGTAAATTCTCAGCGCGACGGCGAGCGCAGTTTTATTGTTGTTACTCACTATCAGCGTTTGCTTGATTACATCAAACCAGACTATGTACATATTCTTGCTGAAGGAAAAATTGTCAAAAGTGGCGATGCCTCTCTAGCGCTAGAAGTTGAAAAGAGTGGTTATGGTTTTTTAGGTAAAAAATACGAAGGAGAGACTGCATGAGTCAATGGCTAGAAAAGGTCATTGATGTAGCGCAAGGGAATCAGGATTTTCTTGCACCTGCGCGTCAGCAGGCCGTTTCCAAGTTACAACAAGCAGGCTGGCCAAGTCAGCGTGCTGAACAATGGCGCTTTACATCCCTTGCACCGTTAAAGGATCGTGCTTTTACACAAGCAAAAGCAGATACGGTCGTTTCAGCTCCAGAAATCACCGGTCTAGACGCAATTGACATTGTGTTCACGAATGGTGAATTGACGACCGATTTGGCTGCGTTGACGCTGCCTGAAGGTTTGCGCATTGTCTCGTTTGCCGGTGCAAACGCTCAACAGCAAGAAGATATTCAAACCCTGTTTGGTCGGATAAAGCCAGAAAGGCACGTGTTCGGTCAGGTTAACGATGCATTAAGTCGTCAGGGCGTAATGATAGATGTAGCTGATAACATTGAAATTTCCTCGGTTATTCGATTAATTAACCTATCCTCTGTTGATTCTGATAATCATACTCGGGCATTGATCAAACTCGGCAATAATTCTAAAGCAAAAGTCATGGAGTTGGGGCAGGGTGAGCATGACAGTATGAATACTGCGATGGCTGAATACTCCATTGGCGACCATGCATGTCTTGAGCACTATCGTTTCGCGTTTTATACCGTTAATGCCAAAGCTGTAGGCGGTAGTCACTTTAAGTTGGGTGAAGCTGCTAACCTAAACAGTACGGTAGTTGGCTACGGCAGTCCGCTATCCCGCCTGGATATAGATATCTGGCATGCTGCTGAAAATGCGTTCGCAAAACTTAATGCGATTTATTTATTGGCAGAAGGTGAAATGTTCGACCTTCATACCTGCATTGAACATGCAAAGCCTAATGGCACGTCTGAAGAAAATGCCCGAGGTATCATCGGTGACGGTGCGCGAGCAGTATTTAATGGTCGAATTCATATTCATCGCGATGCCCAAAAAACGCTGGCTGAGATGAATAACCGTAACTTGTTACTATCTCGTCGTGCAATGATAAATACAAAACCAGAACTGGAAATTTACGCAGATGATGTTAAATGTGCGCATGGTGCTACGGTAGCTGAAATTGAAGGTAGTGAGCTCTTTTATCTACTTAGTCGTGGTATTTCACGTCAACGTGCCATGGTTATGCTGAATTTTGGTTTTATTCGTGAACTGGTAAACGACATTCCAAATGAAGCAATTGCACAATGGTTATTGCCTCAGCTGAGCGAACGTTTTGCTCGAATGGAAGTAAAATGAGCTTAAATATCTCAGCGCTGCGTGAACAGTTTCCCATTTTAAAAACCCAAATTGACGGTAAGCCGCTGGTTTATCTTGATAACGCTGCCACAACGCAAAAGCCGCAAGTAGTCATCGATGCCTTGGTCGAGTATTACTCTACCTATAATGCTAACGTACATCGGGGGTCGCATTATTTGTCTGATGAAGCCACTCGTCGTTATGAAAACGCAAGAACATCGGTGGCAAATTTTATCAACGCCGCTGTAAAAGAAGAAGTTATTTGGACCAGCGGTACAACAGAGTCGTTGAATATTATTGCGCATGGGTTGATGCAGCAGTTGGGAACCGGTGATCAAGTGGTGATCACCGAAATGGAACATCATGCTAATTTGGTTACCTGGCAGCAAGCGTGCATTAAAGCTGGAGCGAAGCTGGTGGTAATCCCCATTAATGAAGCGGGAGAGCTTGACTTGAGGGCGTATGAAAGCGCTCTAAACAGTGCTACAAAGTTGGTAGCTTTTCCTCATGTTTCCAATGCATTAGGCACAATTAATCCTATCGAAGAGCTTACCCTCATGGCTAAGAATGTCGGCGCATTAGTGTCTATAGATGGCGCGCAGGGTATTGCCCATGGTGGTGTAGATGTGCAAGCTATTGGGTGCGATTTTTATTCATTTTCTGGTCACAAGCTGTTTGGCCCCACGGGTATTGGCTGCTTGTGGGGGCGCAAAGCGGTATTAGAAGATTGGCCGGTATGGCAAACTGGCGGCGAAATGATAGCCGACGTAGAATATCAAAGCACCACTTTCGGCGCACTACCAAACCGTTTAGAAGCGGGTACGCCGAATATTTCGGGTGCAATTGGTATGGCTGCTGCGATTGATTGGTTTGCCGATTTAGATCAACAGGCTGTTCAGACCCATGAAAAAGCCTTATTGGCTCGCGCCATTGAGCTGGCTGCAGATATGCCTGGTATGCGATTAATAGGTACTGCGACGAACAAAGTCGGCATTATGAGCTTTTTATTAGAAGGCACTCATCCTGCTGATATAGGTTTTATTTTAGATCGCCAAGGTATTGCAATTCGTACCGGAGACAACTGTGCACAACCGTTAATGAAGCGGTTAAAGATACCCGGGACTGCGCGCGCTTCGTTTTCCATTTATAACACTATTGAAGAAGTTGAAGCTTTTTTCATCGCGTTGAAAAAAGCGCAAACCATGCTGGCTTAAGGGAGGTAGTATGTCTGTAGAAACATTTGTGCCGCCAACGTCGGTTATTACACTAACCGATGCTGCGGTTAAACATTTCGAAAGTAAACTTAAAACACATCAAGATAAAATCGTCCGGCTATCTACTAAGGTAAGTGGATGCACGGGTTACGCCTACGTACTGGATCTCGCTGATTCAGCAAAGGCTGATGATGAAATATTGAGTGTTAATTCTAACTTGACCGTTGCCATTTCAAAAGATGCCTTGCCATTAGTAAAAAATACTGAAATTGATTACGTTATGGAAGGTGTTAACGGTGTAATCAAGTACAACAATCCAAATGTAGTTGATGAATGCGGTTGTGGTGAAAGTTTTAATATAAGCTGAGTTATTCAATGCAGAAAATGGTCACTACTGAGCGCGAATGTACTGCGCGCTTAGTACCAGCAGGTAATATTGTAAAGATCCCTGAGGGAGAGTTCGTCAACATTACCCAGGATCTCGGTGGCAATTACACCGTCACCTGGCGTGGCAATATGTATCGTATAGATGGTACGGATGCGGATGCGATAGGGCGTAAACCGCAAGTACTGAACTTTTCTGCTACCGATGATAATACCATCGACGAAAAACAGGTGTGGGAAGCGCTAGAAACCATATTTGATCCCGAAATTCCGATTAACTTAGTGTCGCTCGGTTTGATTTATAACGTGGCCATTGAGCAATCGACGAACACTGTTAACATTGACATGACACTCACTGCGCCGGGATGTGGTATGGGTCCGGTGTTGGTAGGTGATGTTGAATACCGAGTCGGGATGGTGCCTAACGTTGACAAAGTCAACGTAGAATTAGTGTTTGACCCGCCGTGGTCGCGGGATATGATGAGCGAAGAAGCTCAGCTTGAAGCGGGATTATTTTTTTAAAGAAGGTTACCCATGCAGTTACCAAGTAGTCAGGAAATTATTGATGATTTAGCCTTCTTTGATGATTGGGAGCAACGCTACCAATACATCATCGATTTGGGAAAAGCTCTACCCGGATTACCAGAAGAGGAACGCACAGCGGACCGCTTAGTTAAAGGCTGTCAAAGTCAGGTGTGGATGGTTGCACGAAGTAAGGATGGAAAATTACTGTTTGACGTGGACAGTGATGCGGTAATTGTACAAGGCCTTTTAGCGTTAGTTCTGGCGGCGTACAACGATAAAACGCCTGTACAGATCCTGGATTTCGATATCGACGCGTATTTTGAAGAACTGGATCTGGAACGGCATATTACCCCAACCCGTGGGAATGGTTTGCGTGCTATCGTTGCGAAAATCAACGGGTTAGCCAGAAACGCCGTTCATTAGTAGTTGATTGCGATTCCCCTCTGGTCAATTGAGTAAGAATTGCCTATAATTCGCGCCCAAATTTATTCGATTAGTTTACGGAGACAGAAAAGATGGCTCTTGAGCGTACATTTTCTATTATTAAGCCAGATGCGGTAGCAAAAAACGTTATTGGCGCAATCTACAACCGTTTTGAATCTGCCGGTTTGCGCATTGTTGCATCTAAAATGATTCACATGAGCAAAGAACAAGCCGAAGGCTTCTACGCAGAACACAAAGAGCGTCCTTTCTTTGGTGCACTGGTTGATTTCATGACATCGGGTCCAGTCATGGTGCAGGTTCTTGAAGGTGAGAATGCGGTTGTTAAAAATCGTGAAATCATGGGCGCAACTAACCCAGCGGAAGCGGCTGCGGGTACGTTACGTGCAGATTACGCAGTATCTATTGACGAAAATGCAGTCCACGGTTCAGATGCGCCTGAATCTGCAGCACGTGAAATCGCGTATTTCTTCTCAGACGAAGAAATTTGCCCTCGCACACGTTAATCGTCTACTGACAGTTAACAAGGAAGGGAGCTGACGCTCCCTTTTTGCGTACTAGGCTTGGTAACAGGCTATTTTATTAAGTGTTATTTTTAAAGGTCAAATCATGACAAAAACAAACCTGCTAAATCTCAATCGCACAATGATGCGTGAGTTTTTTAATGAGATTGGCGAAAAGCCGTTCCGCGCCGATCAGGTGATGAAATGGATCTATCAGCAGGGGGTTAGTGACTTTGCCGAAATGAGTAACCTTAATAAAGGACTACGTGAAAAACTTGAAGAGCACTGTGAAATTGTCGCTCCGGAAATTGCATATTTTCAAGAAGCCAGTGACGGTACAATCAAATTCGCTTTGGCCCTAGCGGGGGGGCAGGAAGTTGAATCGGTCTGGATACCAGAGAGTGATCGCGCAACATTGTGCGTATCATCTCAGGTTGGCTGTGCACTTGAATGCACGTTCTGTTCAACAGCCCAACAAGGCTTTAACCGAAACTTAAGTGTTAGCGAAATTATTGGTCAGGTTTGGCGGGTAGCTACTCATCTGGGATTATCAAAAGACACCAGCAAGCGCCCTATTACCAACGTTGTGATGATGGGGATGGGTGAACCGTTACTCAACCTCAAAAACGTAGTCCCAGCGATGGATTTAATGTTGGATGATTTTGGCTTCGGTTTGTCCAAACGTCGGGTAACGTTAAGTACATCCGGTGTGGTGCCAGCGCTCGATAAACTTGGTGACCAAATCGATGTTGCACTCGCCATTTCTCTCCATGCTCCTAATGACGAGTTGCGTGATGAAATTGTGCCAGTAAATAAGAAGTACAACATTCAGGAGTTCTTAGCTGGAGTTCGTCGTTACTTATCTAAATCAAAGGCCAATCAGGGCAAAGTAACCGTCGAGTATGTGATGCTTTCTCACATCAATGACAGTACGGATCAAGCTCATGAGCTTGCTAAGGTATTGCAAGAAACGCCTAGCAAAATTAATCTTATTCCTTTTAATCCATATCCAGGTTCTCCTTATACCTGCTCGAGTAATTCGCGAATTGATCGTTTTGCTAAAGTGTTGATGGAATATGGGTATACTGTGGTAGTGCGTAAAACACGCGGTGACGATATTGATGCAGCGTGTGGTCAATTAGTGGGTGATGTTGTAGATCGTACTAAAAGAATGTTAAAAAAGCAGATGAAGGGCGAAGCCATTTCGGTAAAAATGAGCTCATAACGATAACAAGAGTGAATAGCGCATGCGCAAAGTTGTTTTAGCTTTAGTCTTAATAGTAACAGGATGTGTAAGCCAAACTCAGCCAGGCGACTATATTGGCGACGAGTTTGATCAGGAAAGAGCGGCTAAAACGCGTATTTCGCTAGGTCTGACCTATTTGAAAAATGGTAATTACTCTCAAGCGAAAGCCAATCTTGATCAAGCATTGCAATATGCTCCGAGGCTAGCGGATACGCATTACTCGCTTGCGTATTATTATCAACTGGTAGGTGAAACCCAACGCGCGGATGAATCATATTCAAATGCGCTGCAATTAGCTCCGCGTAATGCAGATATCGCAAACAGTTACGGTGCCTTTCTTTGCCAACTTAAGCGATACGAGGACGCAAATGAATACTTCGAAAGTGCGTTGAATAATCGCCAATATGCTAACGCGGCAGAGACCTACGAAAATATGGCACTTTGTGCGCAGGAACAAGGGCGCACAGAAGCGGCTGTTGCCTATTTGCAAAGTGCTCTGAATCATCAACCTTCCCGGGCTAAAAGCCTGTTTTTACTCACTGAACTTTATATTGACAACGCGCAGTGGGCAAAAGCTAGAGCCAGCTTGCGCAAATATGAACGGGTAGCGCGGGTATCAGCTGAATCGCTATGGTTGCAGGTTAAGGTGGCAGAAGGGCTAAAAGATTATCATACCGCAAAGGGTTATGGAGACATGCTAATGACTATGTTTCCACAAAGTGCGCAAGCGAAAGTCTATAAAGAGCAAAAGGATAACTGGGTAAGGCCCCAAATAGAAGTCACCCGTAAAAAGACCTCTTCAAAACTTAATGATTTGGTCAACGAATCTGAAACCAATCATTCAGAGGAAACACAAAGGGACGTTGCTCAATCGGAGATGAAAGAGCCTAAAACTGAAAAAGCAGTTGAAACCGAAGACACGTCTATCGAATCGGTGAGGAATCAAACGGTACCCTTACAAGATAAACCTGAAAATACACTTTCGCAAAAAAATCCGCCTTTCCATATTGTTCAGACTAAGGAAAATCTGTACCGTATTTCACTGTTGTATAATTTGAAAATGTCTACACTTCAAAAGTGGAATCAACTCGACGATTCAGCTGTTCTCAAAACGGGCACGCGTTTATGGTTAGTTCCACCAGAACAACAACACCAATAATTAAGTAGGGCTTATGGAAATAGAAGAACAACAAGAACAAGACAAGCCATCTCGTCCCAGTCCCGGTATGATGCTTAAATCTGCACGGGAACAGCAAGGTTTGAGTCAACAGGACATTGCTGACAAGTTGTTCATTAAACCGCAAAGCGTAGACGACATTGAGAACGATAAAGTTGATCCACGAATATCCATAACCTTTACCAAAGGTTATGTGAAAATGTACGCTAAACATGTTGGTCTTGATGATAAAGCTGTGATCGCTGAATTTGAAAAACTACATGCAGCGCCGGCACCTCAAGCCCATTTTCAAAGTTTTTCAAAAAAAGTGAACAAACAGGCCCATGATGATCGCTGGATGATGGTAACGTACGTTATCTTGTTCCTAATTATTGCTGGTGTAGTAGGGTGGTGGTATCAGCAATCTAACGATGATTCACTGATTGAAGATGCTAATCAAACCCTGTCGGTTCCTCCTACCGACAGTGAAGAAACGTTCCAACAGATACCGATCAATGAAGACACGTTTAATCGGCAATCTGATACTCTCCAAAATTCGACCGAGCAGAGTATTGAAGCGGCCCAAGATAATACCACACAGATTACCCAAGACAGGTTTCCCCTGCCTGATGAAAAGGAGTCTGAAAACAGCAATGTAGACGTGGCCGATAGACAGGATAACCCTCGGCAAAACAGTGGCGTTACAGAGGATGATAGCAAAGAATTAGCGGAACAAACGGAAACTGGAAAAACGGCATCATTAGAATTTACCTTTGGCGAGGATTGTTGGGTAAATATTAAAGATTCTACAGGGGAAGCGATAGCGTATGGGGTTAAAGACGCTGGCCGTGTTATGACAGTTAACGGTATCCCCCCATTTGATATCACATTAGGTGCTCCAGATGAGGTGAGTATCAGGTATAATGGCGAGCCCGTAGACATTTCTTTTTATCAGAATGGTCGCACGGCCCGTATTAAGTTACCTTACTAGGAATTTTCATGTTCGCAGAAAGTCCCATTAAACGTCGTCAATCGACTCGAATTTATGTTGGCAATGTACCTATTGGTGATGGTGCCCCTATCGCCGTTCAGTCCATGACCAATACCCAAACTACTGATGTTGAAGCCACCGTCAGTCAGATTAAGCGTATTCAGGCTGTTGGTGGTGAGCTGGTCCGGGTATCAGTTCCTACTATGGATGCGGCAGAAGCTTTTAAACTTATCCGACAACAAGTTTCCATACCCGTCATTGCGGATATTCATTTTGATTACCGTATTGCCTTAAAAGTGGCTGAATACGGGGCGGACTGTCTTCGCATCAATCCAGGTAACATCGGCAATATTGAACGGGTAAGAGCTGTAGTCGATTGTGCTAAAGATAAAAAAATTCCTATCCGGATAGGGGTAAACGGGGGGTCCCTGGAGCGCGACCTACAGGAAAAATATGGCGAACCTACTCCTGAAGCATTAGTTGAATCAGCTATGCGCCATGTAGATATTCTGGATAAGTTAAATTTCGATCAATTCAAAGTCAGTGTTAAAGCTTCAGACGTATTTTTAGCCGTAGGCGCGTACCGTCGGTTAGCCAAAGAAATTAATCAGCCCTTGCATCTTGGCATAACTGAAGCAGGGGGACTACGTGCAGGATCTGTGAAAAGTTCTGTCGGTTTGGGTATGCTGCTCGCAGAAGGAATAGGCGATACCCTACGTATCTCACTTGCAGCCGACCCGGTGGAAGAAATAAAAGTGGGTTTTGATATTTTAAAATCCCTTCGTATTCGCGCACGTGGTATCAATTTTATTGCTTGTCCCAGCTGTTCGCGACAAGAGTTCGATGTTATCGGCACGGTAAACGCGCTGGAGCAAAGGTTGGAAGATATTCTAACTCCAATGGACGTTTCCATAATTGGTTGTGTAGTTAATGGGCCTGGCGAAGCAGAAGTGTCTGATTTAGGTTTGACAGGTGCGCGAAACATGAGCGGCTTCTATTTGGACGGCAAACGTCAGCGAGAACGTCTAGCCAATGATGATCTCGTCGACCAACTGGAAAAGCGTATTCGCGCTAAGGCCGCGCAATTAAACGAAAACAATAAAATACCCGTTGAAGTTAAAGAGTAGAAAATTAGGTGCACTGTGGTAATGCAGTGATTGTTGTTTAAACGTAAAGCCCCTATAATACGGGGCTTTTATTTGTCAGTATGAGAGTGCAAGGTGGCTAAAACCATTCAAGCGATTCGCGGCATGAACGATTGCTTGCCGCAAATGTCAGGTGCATGGAACCGCGTCGAAGAGACAATCCGTCAGGTTGTCGCCAATTACGGTTATCAGGAGATACGCACTCCAATTGTAGAAAGCACTGACTTATTTAAACGATCTATTGGTGAAGTTACTGATATCGTTGAAAAAGAAATGTATACCTTTGAAGATCGCAACGGTGATAGCCTGACCCTGCGACCTGAAGGTACGGCAAGTTGTGTCCGAGCGGGTAACGAGCACGGTTTGTTCTATAACCAGCAGCAACGTCTGTGGTATATGGGACCGATGTTCAGACATGAGCGGCCTCAGAAAGGTCGCTATCGACAGTTCCATCAATTTGGTGTAGAGGTCTATGGGTTAGACGGGCCAGATATTGACGTAGAAGTGATATTGCTCAGCGCCAGGTTGTGGAAAGTTTTTGGCATGTCCGAGCATGTTAAGTTGCAGATAAATTCGCTGGGCTCTAATGAAGCCCGTCAAGCATATCGCGATGCCTTGGTAGCGTTTTTAACAAAACACGAAGATAAGCTTGACGAAGATAGCCGTCGCCGTATGACGACAAATCCATTAAGGGTTTTGGATAGCAAAAATCCCCAAGTACAATCGGTTTTAGCGGATGCGCCCTCGTTGCTTGATTGCCTTGATGTGGACTCGAAAGAACATTTTTCACAATTGTGTGAACGATTAAGCCAGGCGGGTATCCAATACGAGGTTAACCCACGCTTGGTACGCGGCCTAGATTATTATAACCGTACTGTTTTTGAGTGGGTAACTGATAGCTTGGGGGCTCAGGGGACGGTATGTGCAGGCGGTCGTTATGATGGTCTGGTTGAGCAGCTTGGTGGTAAACCCTCGCCAGCCGTAGGGTTTGCCTTGGGTCTTGAGCGATTGGTGTTATTGCTTGAAACGTTGCAAGGGAGCGCGTTCGAACACGCTGCGGCAGATGTTTATGTTTGTGCGTTAGGTCAGGAAGCGGAAGCGACCGCATTAAACCTGGCCGAATCGTTGCGAGACGAGCTACCTCAGTGCAAGTTGATGATGCATTGCGGCGGTGGAAATATGAAAAAGCAACTTAAACGTGCTGATAAGTCGGGGGCGAAAGTAGCCTTGATTCTGGGAAGTGAGGAAATCACTAATCGTACGGCAACACTTAAACCACTTAGATTAGAACAATCTCAACAAACCGTGGAGTTCGATAATTTGGCGGCTACAATCGCCACCCTTATCGAAGTTAAATAATTTTATGTTATACCCCTGCTAATATGTCGCCAGGGGATGACAATACGTGAATTAATGCATTAGAGGTAAAAAGATGGAACAGTACGCCACCGAAGAACAACAAGTAGAGGCGATTAAAAAATTCTGGAAAGAAAACGGCATAGCAATCGTAGTCGGAGCAGTGATTGGTTTAGGCGGTTTATGGGGTTGGCGTTATTATAGTGATAGTCAGCTTGCTGCAAAAGAGGAAGCGTCTGCTGCTTATCAAAAAGTAGTAGAAGCCCAGGATGATATACAAAGTACAGAACAGCTGGATACCTTTATTCAAAATAATGCAGATTCAGGCTATGCGAATATTGCTGGACTAGTGGCAGCGCAGAAAGCCGTTGATGCGAATGATTTTTCTGAAGCTGAAGAGCAACTACAAAGGGTCGTAAATGAAGCCGACGATGCTAACTTAGCTGCGGTAGCTTCAATCAGATTAGCCCGAGTGCAGTTGGAAATGGGAAAAACCGAAGATGCTCTGGCGTCTTTGGATAAAGTAAACTTAGATAGTTTTGCTGCCCAAGTTGATGAAATTAAAGGGGATGTCTACGCACGTCAGGGTGATGTAGAAAAAGCGAAAGAAGCATACACTCGCGCACTAGCTGCCGCAGGGAATAACCCTTTGATTCAAATAAAACTGGATAATCTTTCGGTTGCTGGTAACGCAGAATAAAAGAGGCGGTCTTCATGTTTTTAACTGCTAATAGTAACAAGAAATTAAGCGTAGCAGGGCTGTTATCTTTATCTTTACTGCTTTCTGGCTGTTCTACCATTTCAGACTGGTTTGCTGATGAGGAAGAATTAGAAATCAGGAAGCTTACACCCATTGAAGAGAAGTTTACCCCTACCGTTGTATGGGAGCAGGAAATTGGAGACGGTGTCGAAGATTACTTTTCCCGCCTTCGTCCTGTATATGATAATAATAAGGTGTTTGTCGCAGCCCGCCGTGGGGAAGTTGCAGCGTTGAATCCGCTATCCGGTAAAGTCTTGTGGAAAAAGAATTTCGCCAAGTTTAACGACGAAGGAATGATGGATTCGATTAGTCGACTTTGGTCTAGCGGTGAGTCAGCCAAACTTGCAGGTCTGTCCGCGGCCGATAATATGCTTTTTATCGGCACTGAAGATGGCGGTGTGATTGCGCTGCAGCAGGAAGATGGCGCGTTAGCATGGCAGACAACCGTATCAGGTGAAGTGTTAGCTCCACCAGCCATAGCAGAGGGCGTCTTACTGGTTAACACAGGAGCGGGCGTATTATTTGGTCTTGACGCTCGCACTGGTGAGCAAAAGTGGCGCAGTGAGTCAGATGTTCCTCCATTAACTCTACGCGGTATATCTGCTCCTACGGCAGCTAGTGGGGGGGCCATTATTGGCACGCCAACTGGCAAGTTACAGGTTAATATTCTTGAATCAGGAATTATTGCCTGGGAGACAGCAGTGACCACCCCGGCGGGAGCAACTGAGCTGGAACGTATTGTCGATATTGATTCTTCTCCTCTTTTGTACGGTGGTATCGTTTACTCTATTGCTTATAACGGAACGCTCGCGGCAGTTGAGCTACGTAGTGGACGTGTTATCTGGAAGCGTGAATATGCTTCTTACAGAAACCTGACCTTAAGTGGAAACCAAATCTTCGTGGTGGATAACAACTCTCATATTTACGCATTGGATCGCCGAAATGGTGTTGAACTATGGTCGCAAAATAGTTTGAAGCATCGCTCAGTTACCGAAGCTGAACCTATTGAAGATTATATCGTTGTTGGCGATAAATGGGGCTTCCTACATTGGTTAGAACAAGAAACGGGTAAAATCGTAGCTAGGTATTCGCTAGGCGGCGACGATGAAGACGAATCTATATATGTATCGCCGCTTACGGTTGAGGGTAATATTATCGCGGTGACCCGCGAAGGCAAAGTGGCCGCAATTGCTTCAAAATAAATAGCATGTAAATCTCTAACAAAGTTTACGCACACTGCTTATACTTATACCAAAAGGTACTTTACTGGCCGCAACTCTTTGCGGCCTGTGTTTTTTTAATAAATTGTCATTAGGAATGCTTTCATGTTGCCTGTTGTTGCACTAGTAGGAAGGCCAAATGTCGGTAAGTCGACATTATTTAATCGTTTAACCAATACCCGTGATGCACTGGTTGCCGATTTTCCGGGTCTTACTCGTGATCGTAAATACGGTCAGGCGATGTTTGAACAAAAACAATTTATTGTGGTTGATACAGGTGGTATCACGGGCGACGAAGAAGGAATTGATGCCAAAATGGCGCATCAGTCTTTATTAGCTATAGAAGAAGCTGATGTAGTATTGTTTCTTTTGGACGCAAGGGCCGGCCTTTTACCCGCAGATCAAGGCATTGCGGACCACTTGCGCAGGACAGGAAAAAAAGTTCTAGTTGTAGCAAACAAGGTTGATGGCATTGACGGACATAGTGAAAGCGCCGATTTTTATCGTTTAGGTATTGGTGACGTAAACCAAATTGCTGCGGCACACGGCCGTGGGGTAAGCCAGTTAATGGATTTAGCGCTGGAACCCCTGAAAAACCAATTCCCTGATATGCAGGTCTCACCTAAGGTTCAGCAGGAAGAAGAAGACGCTGAAGCGCAGTTGCAGCGATTACAGGACTTACCTATTAAACTTGCTATTGTAGGTAAACCTAATGTAGGTAAATCTACTTTAACCAATCGGATATTGGGCGAAGACAGGGTAGTGGTTTACGATATGCCTGGCACCACCCGTGATAGCGTCTTTATCCCGCTAACCCGTGACGATCGCGAATACGTTTTGATAGATACAGCCGGGGTTAGAAAACGCGGCAAAGTAACCGAAGCTATTGAGAAGTTTTCTATTGTAAAAACCTTGCAGGCAATTGAAGAGGCCAACGTCGTCTTATTAGTTATTGATGCACGTGAAGGGATAACTGACCAAGATTTAAGCTTATTAGGTTTTGTTTTAAACTCAGGACGTTCGTTAGTGCTAGCGGTAAACAAGTGGGATGGTCTCAAAACAGATGTTAAAGATGAAATCAAACGCGAGCTTGATAGACGTTTAGGTTTTATCGACTTTGCCCGTCTACATTTTATTTCTGCATTACATGGGACAGGTGTAGGGAATTTATTTGAATCAGTAAACGAAGCTTACGAAAGTGCCACTAAACGTATTAATACCGCCATGCTGACTCAAATTATGGAAATGGCACAGCAAGATCATCAACCTCCTTTAGTTCGTGGCCGCAGAGTTAAGATGAAATATGCTCATGCAGGAGGCTATAACCCACCTGTTATTGTCATCCACGGTAATCAGGTAGATGACTTATCTAACGCGTACAAACGGTATTTAATGAACTATTTCAGAAAGTCGCTTAATGTAATGGGCACGCCGATTCGTATTGAATTCCGTGAAGGAAGTAATCCGTTCGAGGGTAAAAAAAATCAACTTACGTTAGCACAACAACGTAAACGCAAGCGCATGATGGCTTTCCACAATAAGAAAAAGTGACGGCGATTTTTACCGTCACTTTCTTCCACTTCGCCATCGCGGTTTACCTTCGTTACCGCCGCTCACCTTCGCCATCGCCGGGCAACTTCGCCATCGCCGGGCAACTTCGTCATCGCCAGGCAACTTCGTCATCGCCTCGAACGAGGCGATCTTCTTCGTGCTACAGAGAGTCCAAATAAACACTTTTCATAAACTCCCTCGTCCTGCTTGAAAGGTTCCCGCCTGCGCGGGAATGACGTAGGTGGTGTTATCGCCTCGAACGAGGCGATAACCATTTGTGTCAACCTAAGCTATTTTGATTATTTGCGTTCACGATAACAGGCTATGGGGTCCCGATTTTCATCGGGATGACGAGTGGGTTAAGGTATGACAATGGATTAAGCGAGGTAGTAGCCGAACTGTAAAAACACCCGACATCGTGATGGCAATCACGATCTCCTTTGTACACAACGAGGGCTGAAATTTCTTGTCTACCAGAGCTATATTGATTATTTGCGTTCACGATAACAGGCTATGGGGTCCCGATTTTCATCGGGAAGACGAAGGAGATACGGGACGACGAAGGAGAATCCGGATGACGAAGGGTTAAGGCATTATATCTGTCCGACGTGTTGAATGAGTGATTCTATACCATCAGGATAAATTTAGTCTGGCGGCGATATGATCCCCTAACGCATTAATTAATTCCTGCATTTGTATAACAGCGTGATCAAACCCATCTTGATTTAGATTACGGCGTAAATTGAAGATATACATCTTCTTACTCTTATCGGGAAACTGGATCCAATATTTGCCGCTTAAAATCGCTTCTCCATTAGATACCGGTAAAAAATCATCCACTGCAATAGCGATTTCTGCGTGCGGTAATACTTCGTTGTGTGTTGCCAGAGTAACGGGTACTGATAAAACGTGGTGGTGTTGCCACAGCGCATGCTCTAAGGCTTTAATCATACCACTTTGAACTGGTTCAGCCCAAACATGGTGGGGCGAAAAATGCAAAGTGGTTGCGCTGGTTTGCATAACTAAACTTCTTTGTTTCAAGTATTCCGGTAATGCCAGCTTTTGTAATGAAATCTGAAAACGAGGTTGCTTATCAGCTGTAATTGCGCTTTGAGGCGAATGTAACAGGTAGTAATTCAAATTAATTGACTGAGAAACGCAACCTGTCAGAAACGTTACGATCAATACTAACCAGAATGTTGACTTCATTTGTTTGCTCCTGAGTTTTTCGCTTTAGGTTGAACATCCATTTCGCTGCCTGTAGCAAAAAACAGTCCATTAGGTTTCTGATTAAGTTGTAATAATATAGGTTGGATATTGCGCAATGTTTCTTGCAATGAATCCATGGTTTCTTGTGTTTCTGATTTGCTTAACCCTCCTTCGGAAAAGTTACGTAGGAGAGCTGACATTTCATCAAGTACCTCATTCAGGTTACCGTTGAGTTGTTCAGCATCAATATCTTTAACCAGTGTGTCAAAGTTGTCCGCAGTTGTTTTAACCGAGGTTGCTGCTTCACCTAAATCTGCGATAACTGTTCCGATATCACCAATTAATGTATCTAAAGGAAGCTGATTGATTTTATCTAAAATAGCATCTGCTTTTTGCGTTAGCTGCGTAAATTCGTTGGACACAGTTGGAATGACTTCAAGTCCATTGATGGTTCTTAGTGGTATCGCTTTATGTTCCTCTACGTGGTTTAAATCTACGTAAAGCCCACCTGTCAACACATTACCCATACGAAGGCTGGCGCGTAAATCCTGTGCTATCCACTTTTTCATGGTTTGTTTAACAAATTCCAATCCTTGTTCACTATCATCCTGTCGCACTTTGCCAGGGTAAATCGAAATAACCACAGGAATAGGAAAATCTTCTTGTAAAATATTGCCCTCTGTTACACCGCCAGCATTGATGCTGCGAACTTCGCCAATCTCTATACCACGATATTCAACCGGTGCTCCAACTTTCAATCCACGAACCGTTTCATCTATTAGTAATAAGTACTCCGCGGCTAATTTAAATCTGGCATTTATTGCCGCAGTTTGGTCCTCAAAGATTGTGAAAAATGCATTCTCTGTTACCTGTTCGCCCGGATATACTCCTTCGGGTATACCAAATGTAATCCCATTTGCTAACAAAGTTTCAAGACTTCCGGTTTCAATTTTCACTCCACTTGATTCCAAATTAAGTTTGACGCCACTCACGTTCCAAAACCGTGTATTTTGAGTAATAAGTTTGTGGTAAGGGGCTTCGATGAAGGCTTCGTAATAAACAACACGTTCATCAATATTAAAAGAAGAATCTTCGAATTCACCCACTTTGAAACCCTTGTAGATAATAGGATCGCCAGGCTTATAGGCTAGTTCGTCATCACTGGTTAAAGAAAGGTGAAGCCCGGGCGTTCCTGGCGGCGTTACAGGGGGGCGTTCCTGCGCCACGAAATGATGTTGCTCTACACCCTTATCACTTGCACTCATTGCGATGTATGCACCAGATAAGAGTGTGCTTAGCCCAGAGACTTCAGAGAAACTAATTCGCGGTGATACCACCCAAAATTGTGCTTTATCAGTAAGCAGTTGAGCAGCACCTGCGTCAATACGGGCATGCACCAAAACGCCCTCAAGATCCTGCTTCAATTCAATTTTCTTTACTTGGCCGATATTTAAATCACGTACCTTTATCGGGGTTTTATTGACCTCAATACCCGCCGCAGATCGCATTTCGATAGTGATCATAGGACCCTGATTACTCCATTGATACCAAACCAGCCATCCGCCCACAATCAGCACTAGAATAGGAATTATCCAAATTTTGGATACGGTGGATGTGGGCTTGATATGCGCATTTTCGTTCATACAACAGACTTCCTGTTTTGCCAGATCATTCGAGCATCAAAGGTTATAGCAGCTAACATGGTGACAAACACCACAGCACAAAACGCTAAAGCAGCCGGACCAGGGTAGATTGATAAGGTATTACCTAGTTGAATTAGTGCAACTAGAATTGCCACCACAAATACGTCAATCATCGACCAACGACCAATCCATTCGACTAATCGAAAATATTTAATACGTACTTGCGGATTATTCAACATCCCTGATTGCACACTTAAATTCAACCACGCTAAAATCAGAATTTTTGCTACGGGCACGACCACACTGGCTATCAGAATAATAATTGCTATGGGATATGAGCCCATTTCCCACAGTGCTATTACGCCACCAATGATGGTGCTAGGCTCGCTTCTACCGAATATGCTGGTAGTCATTATGGGTAATATATTGGCTGGAATATATAATAGCGTAGCGGTTAATAACAGCGCCCATGTACGTTGAATACTGGTGCTGGCCGTAGTCGAATCGAGCGGCTTTTCTTCGGGTACCTTTCTGCCATGTACCCAATACGCGGTTTGGGAGGCGTCAAAATAGAATAAGGCGGAACTCATCGTAATTGTAAAGCCGAAATATGCATAAAAAGAGGGGCCAACATCTATATCTGCCAGTGACGTAATCTTTATCAGACTCACCAATATTCCGACTAAAAAGATTTCTGCCATACTCCAGGGTAGCGCCAGCATCACCATGTTGTAGACGCGCCTCAAATAAGGGGAATAGTGATGCGTCATCCTCGCCCACATTAACCAGCACACTCCAATTAATAATATTGCTGGAAGAATAACAGTCGCCAAACCGGTAATGATAGCCAGTGATAAATATTTATTAGCTGCCAACACCGCTAAAGCTGACCACAAATCCAATGAATGTAGCTGACCATTTAATTTGAAAGTCAGGAAATCAAATAAAAGCGAAAGAAAAAGCAGAACGACTGCACTGAAGGCCAGGGCTAACGTTATTTGCGTTTCGTTGTGGCGATACGTTAACAAAGTATGACCACATCGGGGGCATACTGCTTTTTGCTTATGCTGCAATGATGGTAAATAACTTACTTTGCCACAATCTCTGCAAGAAACTTTCAGGCCGTGAGGGGTTGTCATTTAGCGCCTTACACTCTACCCAGTTAATTTATACCAATTTACCCTTGTGGATGTACACAAAATGGTGGATTGGCTGGATCCGATATCATTCTTCAATAGATACTAAAAAGCCAGCTAATCAGATTAGCTGGCTGATAGAAAAATCGCTTTTTTTTAAGGACTTAGCAATTAAAAGCTAGCATTGCCGGGGGTTCTTGGGAAGGGGATAACGTCACGAACGTTTTGCATGCCTGTTACATAGGCGACTAACCGTTCAAAACCTAATCCAAAGCCTGAATGCGGCACTGTCCCATAGCGTCGTAAATCGCGATACCAGCTGTAGTCTTCCTTATCCAATCCCATAATTTCTAAACGTTGGTCAAATACGTCCAATCGTTCTTCACGTTGTGAGCCCCCGATAATTTCGCCTATACCTGGTGCCAGAATATCCATCGCCGCAACAGTTTTACCGTCATCATTTAAGCGCATGTAGAATGCTTTTATGTCCTTGGGATAGTTTTGCATGATGATAGGTGCACCCACATGCTCCTCGGCCAGGTAACGCTCATGTTCGGAAGATAAATCAATCCCCCAGTCAACTGGAAACTCAAACTTTTTATCACAGGATTTCAGAATTTCAATAGCATCCGTGTAGTCCATACGAACAAAGTCTGAACTGATCAGTTTTTCTAAACGATTAATAACATCTTTATTGATGCGTTGCGCGAAGAAAGCCATATCATCAGCGCGCTCGTCAAGCACCGCCTTACAAACATACTTAAGCATATCTTCGGCTAATTGCGCTATATCTGATAAATCCGCAAAGGCCACCTCAGGTTCTATCATCCAAAATTCAGCAAGATGGCGCGAGGTGTTACTATTTTCGGCGCGAAATGTTGGGCCAAAGGTGTATACCTTCGACATGGCATTGCAGTAGGTCTCAACATTTAACTGGCCAGAAACAGTTAAATAGGTTTCTTTACCAAAAAAGTCCTGACTGTAATCAACATCACCTTTGTCAGTGTAGGGAATATTCATCATATCAAGTGTGGATACGCGGAACATTTCACCGGCACCTTCGGTATCACTTGCGGTAAGAATAGGCGTGCTAATCCAATAGTATCCGCGCTCATGAAAAAATCGGTGAATCGCTTGTGAAAGACAGTTGCGTACTCGGGTCACTGCACCTATAACATTAGTACGCGGTCTTAAATGCGCATACTCACGTAAAAACTCAATGGAGTGACGTTTTGCCGCCATCGGATACGTATCCGGATTTTCGACCCAACCGACGACTTCTATTGATTCAGCTTCGATTTCAATTGATTGGCCTTGGCCCTTTGACTCTTTAACGGACCCCACCACCGAAATTGCACAACCGGCGGTCAGACGCTGAACATCCTGATAATTAGATAACGAATTTAACGCAATAACCTGAACAGGATCGAAACAGCTACCATCATGGAGGGCTACGAACGAAAGACCTGCTTTAGAATCCCTACGTGTTCTTACCCAGCCTTTTACTGTTACTTGTTCGCCAACCGCGTACTTTCCTTTAAGTACGTCGACAACGGGCGCATGCGTCATTGTTCAGTCTCCGATAATTTGTGTCAATATTGGCAAGTATCTTCGCACACTTAGTTTATTTGTGCACTCACTGCTATACTTTTTACTTACTACAATTTATGTAATTTATACTATCCGTACATCAGTTGATTGTACGGTGAGGCTATTCACCTTCTGGGTGAGCCTGATTGTCAGACATACACCGTATAGACGTTAATAGCTAATGGGAGCTAGTATACTCATCCTTCGATGGGTTACCAGAGATTAGTAACGATATGAGAAGAAAAAAGACAGAAGAGGGGCGCCCGCTAGACCGACGCCATAAGCCGAAAATTAAAGATGGGCTCTATCGGCTAATAATCGTTATTAATTCATTGGCCTGGGCCATATTAGTGGCTGCGCTTATTACTTTCCACTTTGCCCGGCCCGAGTTTGTCAGCGGTGTGCAGGAATATTGGGGAATTGAAGCCAGTACTGGATGGTCGCGGGAACATGTAACTCGGCTATTTGCTTTATTACAGCTGTGTCTGGGGTTAAGCCTGGTTGCTATGCTGTTAAGAGCGCGCCGCACAAGGCGGCGCAATGACTATTACGGTATTAATTTATTTATTCTGGTGGGTATTTCTATAGTCAGTTTGTTTACCTTATCTATCAATATTATGGGTTAATCGCTTAATTAATAAATGCAGAATTAATTAAGAAGTAAGTGTAGATAATATACGCACTGACAAAGGCGCCACCTTCTAAGCGATTAAGGCGTCCGGGCCCTTTAATACCGATACAGAAAATAAGCAACGCGACTGATGCAGCCAACATAAATACGATATCGCGATAGAGGAAAATGGGCTCCACACTCATGGGTTGAATTAATCCGGCAATACCCACAACAGCCAAAGTATTGAACATGTTCGAACCAATCACATTGCCCAGCGCAAGGTCATGCTCGCCTTTTCTTACCGCCATTAACGACGATGCCAATTCGGGCAATGATGTACCAATCGCAATGACTGTCAACCCAATTATCGTATCACTTACCCCAAAGAAGGTGGCAACCTCAACGGCTCCCCAAACCAATACTCTCGATGACGCAATGAGCAGCAGTAAACCAGCTACGAGCCATATTAAGTTCATTTTGATGGATGTGTCAGCGTGGCTAATTTCTTCGCTGAACTCCTCTGCCAGGGCATCTTTATCTCCACGTATTCCTTGCCAGACACTCCATGAAACTAACAGAATAAAAATACCGATAAGCGTAAACGCATCGTCTTTGGACACTTCAAAATCAAGCAGTTGCCATGCAGCCAAAAACATAATCGCTAACATGATAGGAAGTTCACGACGAATTATTTCGGAACGCACTGCTATAGGGCTGATCAATGCCGTTAAACCCAGGATTAGCGCTATATTGGCAATGTTAGAACCATAGGCGTTACCCAATGCGATGCCTGCGTTTCCCTGTAATGCCGCAAATATTGAGACGATAATTTCGGGGGCGGATGTACCGAAACCTATGATTAACATACCGATAAGTAAAGGGGACACCCCAAAATGATTGGCAATACCGGCAGAGCCGTTTATGAATTTTTCCGCACTCCACAGCAAAACGGGTAGACCTACAATAATTGCGATAATCGCCAGAGTCATTTTTTCTCCTTATTTGTTCTGCTATTTCTTAATTTTTTTAATAAGTTAGCAGGATTGCATTTATTAATGGTGACGATAAAAAAATATACACAAATATCACTTTGTAATTTTGCGACATTGTATACACTGCGACACCATAAAGGTAATCCTGATTTGGTATTTATTAGTTTCTTGACCACAATCAGATCCATAAAATTAATTATTGGAATTTTTAACTGCTAATGCACAACACCTTAATTGTAACTGACGATATCACGCTCTTCTCTGATACCGATTTGCCTGTTATCAGCTTTGATGATTATCTAGCTGACTTTCCTAAATTGAATGAGCCTAAGACGCGGGTGATCAATCTATGCGATACCAATAAGTATTTGAGTCAAGGTTACTATTGTTCATTACTAGCGCAGGCTCGCAGTCACCGAGTCCTTCCTAGCGTCAATACGATTAACGACCTGCGTTTGGATCCAACGGGTAAAGGTGCAGTACGTATTTCTCTACCAGAAAAGTTTTCGATGCCGGAAGATGTTTCTTTGCCTACAACATTTTACGCTTTTTTTGGTCGCTCAAATGCACCATATTTTAAAGAGATTGCGACTAAGGCATTTAATCAATACGCGTGCCCAATATTACAACTTACGTTGCATCTTGCTCAGGAATGGGAGTCAACCCCAAAAGCGCACGCCAAACCCCATAACCTCGGTTTTGTCGAATGTGAAGCAATAGGATTACGTCAGCTTCCAGGTGAGCTACAAGCCGACTGTATTGAAGAGTTACGAGCCTATACAACGCGGCAGTGGCAAGGTGTGCGCAAGGGCAAGCATATGCGCTGGGATATGGCGATTTTAGTTAATCCAGATGAACCAACCCCTCCCAGTGATGAAAAAGCATTGAAAAGCTTCGTGAAAGCAGCAGAAAAGGTAGGTTTTCATGCGCAGCTTGTCACCAAGCTAACACCACAAGACCTGGCTCAATTCGATGCGTTATTTATTCGCGAAACGACGGCAATTGATCATCACACGTATAGACTTGCCCGCAGTGCAGAACGAGACGGGCTGATCGTAATAGATGATACTGAATCCATTTTGCGTTGTTGTAATAAAGTATTTTTGCAAGATGCCTTTACTTATCAAAAAGTTCCCGCCCCGCGTAGCGAGTTAATATCAGAAGCAAACGAAGAGATATGTAATAAACTGATTGAAGACTTAGGCATGCCTTTAGTTTTAAAACTGCCTGAAAGTTCATTTAGTCGTGGCGTTTATAAAGTTGAACACCCCAAAGAGCTCAAAAATAAGCTTAAAGAAATGTTGGCCGAATCGGCATTAGTCTTGGTCCAGGAATATGTATTTACTGAATTTGACTGGCGGATTGGTATGTTGGGCGGCAAGCCGATTTACGCCTGTAAATACTTTATGGCGCGTAACCATTGGCAAATATACCATCATAAAGGAGACGAAGTTAGCTCTGGTGGATTTACAACTATGCCAACATTCGAGGTGCCCAAACCTGTGCTACAGGCCGCGATAAAAGCAGCTAAAGTGGTAGGAAATGGACTATATGGCGTCGATCTAAAACAGTCAGGCAACAAGGTTTACGTTATTGAAGTAAACGATAACCCAAGTATTGACGCAGGGGTAGAAGATAATTATTTGGGTAAAGAGCTGTATCAGCTAATTATGCAGGAGTTTGCTAATCGTCTTGAGCAAAGAGGTCGATGAGCGACATTCAAAGCGGTCTAGTGACACTTCGCCAGGCTACGCTGGATGACTTGAAAAAGTTAGGAGAAATTGAACACCGTTGCTTTAGCAACGATAGGCTGAGCGAAAGAAGGATGCGTTATTACATAGGCGCCAGTCACGCGCGGCTGATAGTGGCGACACTTAACGGTGAAGTAATGGCCTATGCGTTACTTCTTTTACGCCAGGGAACACAGTTAACCAGGCTTTATTCGATCGCTGTATTACCCCAAGCCCGGGGGAATAAACTGGCAGAAAAACTGATAAATGACCTTGAACAGTTTGCGGTAAGCTGCGGCAAACATTTTATGCGCTTAGAAGTCTCTGAAAATAATGTCGCGGCTATTTCTGTGTATGAACGATTAGGCTTTAAGCGATTTGGTATATACACGGACTACTATGAAGACCATAGCGATGCATTACGTATGCAAAAGGTATTACGCTTTTCCAACAAAGCCAAAGCACAGGATATATATCCGTGGTACAGACAGACTACTGAATTTACCTGCGGCCCGGCGGCACTTATGATGGCAATGAAAAAACTGTCGCCTGAATTTGACATGCGTCAACAAACTGAACTTGATTTATGGAGAAGGGCAACCACCATTTACATGACATCTGGGCACGGAGGGTGTCACCCAATTGGGTTAGCGTTGGCGGCACATGAGCAAGGCTATCAATCAGAAGTTTGGCTTAATCAGGCATTGCCGTTGTTTGTTGAAGGGGTTCGGAATCAACACAAAAAAGACATAATCACGCTGGTAGAGTCACACTTCGAAGAGCAAGCGAATCGAACAAATGTACCAGTCAAGAAATTTAATTGGGGCATAGCCGACTTGGAAGCCGCATTAAAAGCGGGTGGGACAGTGGTATGCTTAATTAGTACCTATCCGTTAGCCAAGTTAAAAGCGCCGCATTGGGTGGCAGTCACACATGTAGATGACAAGTGTTTTTATTTGCATGACTCTGATCCGACTACTTACGAAAGTCACTTGCTCGAATTTCAGCATATTCCAGTGGCGCGTGAGGATTTTCTTCGCTTCACCTGTTATGGAAAGCGTAAAATTCGCTCAGCTATCGTGTTGTTCCGGCCTGACAAGTAGGCTAGTACAATACTGCCGTTGACAAGGTCTATCGCTTAAACCAAAAAGCGATCATCCGCACGTAAGGTAACGGCTTATCATTTCTAGTGGGTCGAGCGATTTCTGGAAATCTTTGACTCAAAGCGCTTGAATGAGCTAACCAACTGCACTAAATCAACCGAATGACCATTGTAAGTCTCAGGTTTAGTGGTCTGGCGTCCCTTGATTGCATGGTTAATAGTATTCGACGCATCGAAACTAGAGGTTTTTTCAAGCAGGCCTTTCCACTCTTTTTTTAGTGAACTAGGAATGCTATGGCGTTTCGCATAAAGTTTGTCCCTGATTTGCAACACTTGTCCGATTAACAATGTATTTTTATCAAACATCTCTACTACCTTTAATACCCATTATGTTGTATAGAAAACCTTTTAAAATCAAGCTTTCTGGATCTGAGTGTAGATCAACAAACTTGGTCAAAAGGTGCTTTGTTCAATAGGTAAGTAGCAATTCTGATACCTGAACTTGCCAAATCCGACAAACTAAAAAAAATTTAATGTCATAAGTGGTTATTTTTGCACAAATTAAGGAGCACTGCTGGTCAGGCTATTGGGGAGCAACTGAGCACCGTCTTTAGATTTTTTATCAAAAAGGTATGTAGCTTTTTCTTATATTTGTAGAGTTTGGTGTAGAAGTGAAATGTATTTTTATTTCCTCTATTCTTCAATATTTGAAGGCTGTCCTATGCTAACGAATAGAAATCACGTAGTGCCTGCAGGATGATACTTGCGATTATGTCTCCACTGTTTTAATTTTACTGCCGTCCAATAGGGGGCCCACATAATTACATTAATAATAATCGCCGAGATAAGACTAAAAACCACCGCCTCTGGAGAAAGCGGAATAGAGGGGTGAAAATTATCTAAGACCCGCCGTAAAGTCTCGTTTTGCGACGGCGATAGCATGTACCAGGCCTGCTGGTAATAATGACCTCGATTCAGAACCCTGATTCCCTCGTTGAGCTCCTTAAGCATTGCAAGTGTGTTAACCTTGTTTTGTGTATCGTCTCTAACTACAGGGTTGCTACTTTTTTCAAGTTCAGCCAGCATGTCTTCTAGATGAGTGTAACCATGGCGAACTGATAACGCTTTGTATTCTTCAACCTGGGCGGCAGTTGCGTCATAGTAGCCAGTTAAATACTGGCGATAATGATCAGCAAGAATAGGCACTTGCAACGCTACCAAAAGCAACGTTGCAAATAGTATCTTATCTAGCACCCTCACAAACAGCGTCATTTTTCAGTAACCGTCCTAAAGTGAACTGGCGTATGCGTAAATAGCATCCATTAGTGTTTGTAGTTCTTTCGGTGAAATAATATACGGTGGCATAATATAGATCAGTTTGCCAAAAGGACGAATCCACGCCCCGTTTTTAATGAACGATGCTTGCGCTTCAGCAACATTCACCGCCTGCTTCATCTCCACTATACCAATTGCACCTAATATTCTAACCTCTTCTACACTATCAAGTTCCGCGCACGGCAAGAGCGACTGTTGCAACTGTTTTTCAATTTCCTGAACCTGGGGACGCCAATGACCTTCGTTAATTAGCGCTAAACTCGCTCCCGCTACAGCACACGCCAGGGGATTTCCCATATAAGTAGGGCCATGCATAAATACACCGGGCTCGCCTTGACATATTCCCTGCGCCACGTCTTCGCTGCATAATGTGGCAGCTAGCGTCATATACCCTCCCGTGAGCGCTTTACCTACACACATAATATCCGGTGAAATTTCAGCCCATTCGCACGCGAACAGTTTCCCAGTGCGACCAAAACCAGTGGCGATTTCATCACAAATTAGCAATGCGTCGTATTTATCACATAGTTGGCGCGCTCGCTTAAGATATTCCGGATGATAAATACGCATGCCACCTGCACCTTGTACTACCGGTTCTAAAATGAGCGCGGCTATTTCATGGTGATGCTTCGCAAACAGCTCTTCCAGTGGCAGAATGTCATCTTCACTGAAAGTTTGTCCAAATCGTGTTTGAGGGGCAGGGGCAAACAATTGTTTGGTCAGTACATTAGTAAACAGGCTATGCATTCCGTTGACTGGATCACACACTGACATCGCGGCAAAAGTATCGCCGTGGTATCCGTTTCGAGGACTGACAATACGATGTTTATCTTTGCGACCCTGGCAGGCCCAATATTGGAGTGCCATCTTGATAGCAACCTCAACCGAAACAGACCCAGAGTCAGCGAGAAACACTCGCTCTAGCCCTGGGGGCACCATATCAAGCAAGGTTTTACATAATTTAATAGCAGGTTCGTGTGTTAGTCCGCCAAACATAACGTGTGAGAATTGATCTATCTGCGCTTTGGCGGCGTCGTTCAGACTGGGATGATTATAACCATGTATCGCCGACCACCAGCTTGCCATACCATCCACAACAACTTTCTTTCCATCTAACTCAAGTTTGACCCCGCTTGCGGATTTTACTTCATAACATGGAAGCGGATTCGTGGCCGAAGTATAGGGATGCCAGATATGGCGTTTATCAAAGTCAATATTGTTCATTATTTATTCATTTGTAAAGTTTTTGAAATGGTCAGAGTTGACAACTTCTAAAGTAGGCATAGACTAAGCCAGCATTAATAATTAGTAAAGGATCGCCCATGAGCGCAGCACCTCTGCCTTCATCTTCGGACTCTATTCGTCATGATTGGACGCGACAGGAAGTTCAACAACTTTTTTCATTGCCATTTAATGATTTGTTATTTCGAGCTCAGGTTGTACATCGACAGCACTTCAACCCCAATGAGGTACAAGTAAGTACGCTTTTATCTATTAAAACGGGCGCCTGCCCTGAAGATTGCAAGTACTGCCCGCAAAGTGCGCGGTATGATACGGGCCTTGAAAAAGAGCGTTTGCTTGAAATTGAAAAAGTGATCGAGCGCGCTAAAGAAGCCAAAGCAACTGGCTCCACCCGCTTTTGCATGGGCGCAGCCTGGCGCAATCCTAAAGAGAGAGACATGCCTTACGTGACCAAAATGGTAGCCGAGGTGAAGAAGCTGGGATTAGAAACCTGTATGACGCTCGGCATGCTTTCGCAAGAGCAGGCTGTAGCGCTTAAACAAGCAGGTTTAGATTATTACAATCATAATCTGGACACTTCGCCAGAATACTATGGTGACATTATTACTACGCGTACTTACGAAGATCGCTTAAGCACACTACAAAATGTGCGAGATGCAGGGATGAACGTGTGTTCTGGAGGTATCGTAGGGATGGGTGAAAGCGCGGAAGACCGCGCCGGCTTGCTAATGCAATTAGCCAACTTGCCAGAGCATCCGCAAAGTGTACCTATCAATATGTTAGTAAAAGTTAAAGGCACCCCCCTTGACAAAGTTGACGATCTGGAACCTTTTGAATTCGTTCGGACCATAGCGGTGGCACGTATCATGATGCCGAAGTCTCACGTTCGTTTGTCAGCGGGCCGAGAAAATATGAATGAACAGATGCAGGCCATGTGTTTCATGGCCGGTGCTAATTCAATATTTTATGGCTGCAAACTGTTAACTACGTCTAATCCTGAAACGCATGAAGATGTGATGCTATTTAAAAAGCTTGGGATTAACACTGAGCGCAGTCGTAATTATTCAGATGAAGCGTACGAGCAAGCACTAACAGAACAGATCGTCAGTAATAGCGCAACAAATGATCTTTTCTACGATGCCACTAAAAAAGCTCAGGCAGCCCCTGCGGAAAGCTAATGAATCTGGCATTTATGCAATCAGCGCTGGTCGAAAAGGCCGCTGGTGGGTATCTGCGTACCCGCCAGTGTGTGGAATATGAACAAGATGGTGTCATTTGTATTGATGGAAAACATTTTCTCAATTTTTCCAGCAACGACTACCTGGGCATGCGTCAGCAGCCCGAAGTATTGCAAGCGTGGGTGGAGGGGCTGGCCCAGTTCGGTGCAGGCTCCGGAGCTTCGCCTCTGGTGACAGGTTACACTCGCGCCCATGCTAATTTGGAAGCATATTTAGCCTCGCTGCTCAACCGAGATGCTGTTTTACTTTTTAATTCAGGCTTTGCTGCTAATCAGGCAGTTTGCCAGGCTTTGTTTACTGAGCCAGGAGTCATATTCGCGGACAAATTCATGCATGCTTCCGCTATTGACGGTGCACTGCACTCAGAAGCAAGCGTGAGGCGATTTAGACATAATGACGTGGAGCATTTACACGCTTTGTTAGAAAAGCATTCCACAGATAGAAAACTGATTATGTCCGAAGGAGTGTTTAGCATGGACGGCGATGTGGCGCCGGTAAAAGATTTAGTTAACTTATCTGAGCAATTTCAGGCACCCTTAATGTTGGATGATGCGCATGGGTTTGGCGTGCTAGGAAAGGACGGCGCAGGCACGGTTGAATCTATGTCACTATCGCAAGACAATGTTCCGATACTCATGGCGACATTTGGTAAAGCTGTGGGAACGGCAGGGGCCTTTATTGCGGGCAGCCAAACGTTGATTGATTATCTAATAAATTTTGCCCGGCATTATATTTACAGCACGGCAATGCCCTCAGCCCAGGCGGTAGCAACGTTGCAATCGCTAGTACTTATAGGAAAGGGCAGTGCGCAAAAGGCTTTACAGGACAATATCGGTTATTTTCAACAGCAAGCCAGTATGCTCGGAATACCACTGGCCGATTCTGATACCGCCATCCAGCCAATTATTATTGGGGACCCGCAAAAAGCGGTGGATATATCGAAACGATTACAGACATTAGGTATTTGGGTAACGGCTATACGCTACCCCACGGTGCCAAAACATCAAGATAGATTGCGTATTACCTTGTCAGCGAAGCACAGCCAGCAGGACATTGAGGCGTTATTAGACGCTTTGAAAATCGCCCTGGGAGAGCAGGTATGTCAATAATGAGAAAGCCTGAGTCAGTTGATTTGTTACAACGCAATGTCAGGATTGCGAAAGGTTTTTCACAGGCAGCTCGCAGTTATGATAATTATGCAGGGGTGCAAGAAGATATCGCAAAAGCTGCACTTTCTTTAATAAACAGCAAATCCTATCGTCATGGCTTGGATATAGGATGTGGTACTGGCCGACATACTTTTGCCTTAACCGAATTTTGCAATCGGGTAACCGGTGTTGATCTGGCTGCAGGTATGGTCGCGCACGCCCAGCAGCGCTATTCCGATATTAAATTCATCGAAGGCATGGCTGAACAACTGCCGATAGAACCAAATGTCATCGACGTGGTGTTTTCATCAATGGCACTGCAGTGGTGTGTAAACCCTTCGCAAGTGATGAAAGAGATATTCAGAGTATTAAAAGCTAATGGGCAAGCTTCATTGGCCATTATGGTCGAAGGTTCATTTGACGAACTGGCTCGAGCCAGAATCCTCGCCGGACAGCCTAAAGCGAACAACTCGTTGGTAGCAGGCGCCACGTGGCAAGACGCCGCACGGTCAGCTGGATTTAAAAAAGTGCAAATGGATACGCGAGAGTATTGCGTTCATTTTAATCACGTTCTTCCTCTTCTTCATTCTATAAAATATGTGGGGGCGGGCACCTTGGTCGATAGTGCAACGACTAACCAGTTTATCTTTACTCGTCGTGACTTAAATCGCTTAAATTTAGCCTATCAAAAAGATGCAACTCGGGATGGAAAACTACCGTTGACCTATCGGGTTTGTCATCTAATCATGGAAAAGTAAACATGCAGCAATATTTTATCACCGGTACGGATACCGAGGTGGGAAAAACCTATGTCAGTCGATATTTGTTAATGGCCGCGGCTAGTGCCGGACTTACTACGCTGGGCTACAAACCTGTTTCTGCGGGGGGGGTACATATTGATAATCAGTTAGTGAACGAAGACGCTAAGACACTACAACAGGCTTCTACTATTTCACTTTCTATTTCACAAATAAACCCCATCGCATTCGCGCCACCTATCGCGCCCCACATTGCAGCAGAAATGGAAAATACATCTATCGACATTGAAACGATTGACAACGGTATCAATCAACTACGTGCGGAAAATCCGGATGTTATTCTGGTGGAAGGAGCCGGCGGATGGCGCTTGCCAATAGGGCAGGGGCGCTATTTATCGGATGTAGTAAAGCATTGGCAGATGGATGTTATCCTTGTGGTAGGCATGCGATTAGGCTGTTTAAATCACGCCTTATTGACAGCTGAAGCGATTAAAGCTGATGGGTTGAAGCTCAAAGGGTGGATAGCCAATCAACTCTGTGACCAGATGCAAAATTACCAACAAAATATTGAAACGCTGGAGAAGCATTTAGAAGCACCGAAACTGGCTGATATTCCCTTCGGACAGCCAGGTTCAGATAAAGTGTTAAGTCAGTTAGCGAAGATATTCGGTTAGGTCTTGGCCCGCTTTAATCGTCGTTTTACTTTCGCCTAAAAACACAAAACCGTCATTGGTGCCTTCTAGGGACAATGTACCTTTGCTTAATAGCAGTGCCGTACCCTCTCTAATCGCGATAACGGGCGTGGTTGGATTTAAGCGGGTGAATTCCTGTAATCGGTCATCTCTCGTTTCGCCATTATGTCCAGGCGGGTGGAAGTCGGTGTAATGCGGATTGATTTGACAAGGCAGAATATTCAGCGCATTAAATGAAGGAGGTTCGATGATGGGCATATCATTAGTTGTGCGAATCGTCGCTCCACATATATTAGAACCTGCACTCCACCCAATGTACGGCGTACCTCCCCCAATAACCTGGCGCAAAGGTTCAACTAAACCATGATGATAAAGGGTAGCAAGTAAGTGAAAAGTGTTGCCGCCGCCTACAAGAATTGCTTGATTATTGGCGTCGGACTCAAGTACCGCGCGTAATGGCTCGGCGAAGGTATGCAAACCAATGACATTGCACTCTGGTAACGCGGTCTGAACTTTCTGAGTATATTCATCCCAACCAATTGATACACCAGCAAAAGGAACAAACAGTACCTCGCGCCTTTCGCCTAAATGTGACAGAATAGGTTGTTTGGCATGTTCCAGGTATTCTTCATTTCCTGCACGTGAACTGCTAAGCATTAATACATGTGATGTCATAGTCGTTTTTATTAGCCGGTACATTTTATAATGTAAGGCATTTTAGGCTGCATCGCGTTAAGTTACAAAGATTTATATTGGAAGGTTCTAATGCAGCAAAAACCTGCGGTCTTATTCGTATGCCTGGGGAATATTTGTCGTTCACCAACAGCAGAAGCTGTCTTTAGGCAAAAAGTCCAGGAAAGCGGCCTTAGCGTTGATATTGACTCTGCAGGAACGCACGGTTACCACATTGGTAGTCCTCCTGATAAACGGTCTCGGGCAGTAGCAGAGTCCAGAGGGTACAAGTTTGACGGGCTAAAATGTCGACGGGTACAGGAAGATGATTTCAAGCGTTTTGATTATATTCTGGCAATGGATCACAGTAACTTAAGTAACTTAAAAGACATGAGTGAGAAAAAATATCACCATAAGATTAAGTTATTTTTAGATTTTGCAGATGATCCCCATACGGAGGTCCCCGACCCTTATTACGGAGGGAAAAAAGGCTTTGAACTTGTACTGGAACTGATTGAAATGGCAAGTGATGGATTAATTGCCCATTTAAAGACGCAATGAAGCTACGGTGGTGGTTGCCCTATACGTTGCTGATGGCGGTGATAGCGGTAGCATGCACGATTATAATGCACGATTGGCAAAGTTATAGTGACCCAACGTTACGTAATCACATCATATTAACTCTTCAACTTCCCTTAATCACTAACGCTATTTTAGTAGGAGCGACCTTAGCGATAAGTGGTGGGACATTACAAGTAGTATTACGAAACCCCTTGGCCGATCCGGGTATCATAGGGATTACGAGCGGAGCAAGTTTGTTTGCCGCCGGATTATTGCTCGTACCTTTTGCGATACCTTTGCCCATGCATTATCTATTACCTTTTGGCTGTTTTATCGGTGCATTGTTTTCAACCTGGCTAATTTTCAAGATGGCGAGACGCCTTAACAATGCCGCCTCAGCGGTTATTTTAGCAGGTATCGCCATTTCTACCTTAGCTGGAGCCATAATTGGCTGGTTATATTTAATTGCCGATGCCAGCGCAATGCGTAATCTTACCTTTTGGATAATGGGCAGCTTGCATCAGGCCGACTGGGTCTTGTTGTCGTTAAGTGGGCCAATAATGTTGCTTAGTATTGGCTTTCAACTTTACTACGCTAAACAAATGAATCTTCTCTATGCTGGCGAGCTGGCAACAGCGGCGGCAGGGGTGAGCCCTCAATCACTCATCAATAAATGTTTATTAGTGACTGCGCTTGGCGTGGGGGCGGCCGTTTCAGTATCGGGTTCAATTGCATTTATCGGATTACTGGTACCACATGTAATGCGGTTCTTTGTTGGTCACGATAATCAGAAATTACTCCCGGTGGCCGCCCTGACAGGAGCATTGCTGCTACTATTGGTGGTTGCGGTAGCCGAACTATTCGCCATCATTTCTTTACCGGTCTCTATGGTAACTGCAACCATAGGGGGGCCGATGTTGTTAGCAGTATTGTACCGCGGCAGGTGGCGGGCATGAGTTATCTTTCCCTCGTCGATATATCAGTTGACGATCGTCTGGATAAGGTTACCTGTCAGGTAGAAAAGGGCACCGTAGTGCATGTGTTGGGTGAGAATGGTGCCGGTAAATCTACGGCGCTTCTGGTCATTTCGGGATTACTAGCGTTTGCGTCAGGAGAGGTTTTTTATCAACGTCGAAAATTGAAAGGCATATCACTTTCTGAGCTGGCCACGTTCAGATGTTTTCATCAACAGGGAGTACAACCCGTCTTCGATTTGCACGTCGACGAATATCTTAGTTTTTATCGACTCAATAAAGTGGATATTCCTCAAAAACTTGAGCAAGCGTTTGAAATACAACATCTTTTAAGAAAGAGCATCACCGCGCTTTCTGGCGGAGAGCTGCAACGTATTGAGCTTTGTCGTTCGCTTATCCAAGTATGGCCAGCAATCGAAAGCGGCCAAGCGTTACTTATCTTTGATGAGCCTTTGCAAGCGTTGGATATACGTCATCAGCTTTCGTTTCTTACATTGACAAGACAACTTGCCGAAAGAGGGAATACGCTCTTATTAAGCTCGCATCATATAGATCATAGTGCGCGTTACGCCGATTTAATCTGGTGTTTTCAAAACGGTAAACTGATTGCGCAGGGCGGTGCTGATGAAATCATTACGCCACATATTCTTGAGCGGACTTATCAATGCCAATTTGATGTAAAAGAAAGCGGGAATAGCTGGCAAATTGACGCTTTAAGAGCTTCTGATCCCCGTTAACTGTGGTAAGCTTCAATTCAACAAGGTATGTATCGCCAAAATAATAACAACAATTACCCTGCCTATGTATGAATACGTTTTGGATACTCTTTAGGGGTAGATCATTTGTGTTCGTTCAAGACTGTCATTTTGCTTAGTACAAAAGTTAAGGAGAGAAAGTGAGTCAGTGGCGTCCGGATAGCTGGAGAAGTAAGCCCATTCTGCAGCAACCTGTGTATGAAGATCAGCACCAGCTGGCAAAGGTTGAGAGTAAGTTAAGTACGTACCCTCCGTTAGTATTTGCCGAGGAAACACGAGAACTCTATCGTCAACTTGGTGAAGTCAGTCAAGGTCACGGTTTTTTGTTACAGGGTGGGGATTGCGCAGAGTCGTTTTCTGAATTTAACGCACCTAAAATACGCGATACATTCAAGGTATTGCTGCAAATGGCAATTGTCCTGACATTCGCCGGTCGGTGCCCGGTCACAAAAGTGACCCGAATGGCAGGGCAGTACGCAAAGCCTCGTTCAGCCGATTTAGAAACTATAGATGGCGTTAGTCTGCCAAGTTATCGAGGCGACATAATCAATAGTTTCGAGTTTACTGAAGCAGCTCGTCGGCCAGACCCCAATCGTATGCTTGAGGCATATCATCATAGTGCGGCAACCCTTAACCTGTTACGCGCTTTCGCGCAAGGCGGGCTGGCCGATTTACATCAGGTTAGCCGGTGGAACATGGCGTTTGTTGAAAATAATCCACTTAAAGAACGCTACCATGATATGGCCACGCGAATTCAGGATACGCTGGCGTTTATGGATGTTATCGGCATTAATTCTACAACCAGTGCCACCCTCCATGAGACGTCCTTGTTTACCTCACACGAGGCCTTGTTGCTTAATTATGAACAGGCGCTTACCCGAGTTGATACGTTAACCGGCAAGCCTTACAACTGTTCAGCGCATATGCTATGGATAGGTGAACGCACTCGTCAGCTAGACCATGCTCATATTGAATTCTTTCGTGGCCTGCATAATCCAATAGGGGTGAAAGTAGGACCTACCATGCAGGAAGATGAGTTGATTAGATTAATTGACGCGCTTAATCCTGAAAATGACCCCGGGCGATTAACACTCATTACTCGAATGGGGGCAGATACCCTTGCTGAAAATTTACCCCGTTTATTGCGTCGGGTTAAAACTGAAGGCAGACACGTTGTCTGGAGTTCTGATCCCATGCATGGAAATACGTTCAAAGCGTCTAGCGGATACAAAACCCGTAACTTTGACGCCATCTTAAGTGAGATAAAGCAGTTTTTTGCGGCTCACGACGCAGAGGGCACCCATGCGGGAGGGATTCATTTAGAAATGACAGGGCAGCACGTTACTGAGTGCACGGGTGGTGCCTACCAAATCAGCGATGACGATCTGAAGCAAGCGTATAAAACCCAATGCGATCCTCGGTTAAACGCGGATCAGGTGTTGGAAATGGCATTTTTAGTTGCCGATCACCTGCGCCAAGCCTGACTACATTCAAAATCAGCTTAATTCGCTGGCGATATATTTCGTCAGCACATCCTCTCTTTCAGCTTCGGTTAATATACCACTGAATATTGTGCGTCTGCGTAAGTGCGTAATCCTTTGCTCTTTACTTAGCACCATTTCTCGAAACATCAGTGGCTCAACATAAGTCGCTAATATGCCTTCCCATAACAAAGCGCTACCGTAACTAAGTATATTCATCTTTTGGTAACGTTTAAGGTTGTCTTGTAAAACTTCGAACAACTGGGGGCGGGAGATCACTTTTTCGACCATGGCTTTATGTAATGCTAGAATTTGTCGGTCGATAATAATTTGTTTTTGGCGATTAGATCTCAAAACATACGTCCAGAAATGTTGCAAATCAGGCTGTATAAGTATACAGTTTTTTGAGATCGATACCAACCAACTTGCGTAAGGAGTAATGCATGAAAAAAGTGGTAGGCGAGTTTGATGTAGAACTTAAACCCATTGAGCCCACATTTATGGCAGATGATGATAATACGGTTAATCGTATGACGATCGATAAGACTTATAAAGGCGACTTAACTGCCTCGGGTAAAGGCGAAATGTTAAGCGTTATAACGCCAGTGAAAGGCTCTGCCGGCTATGTTGCTATGGAGATTATCAAGGGAACACTTGAGGGTAAAAGGGGGGCGTTTGTTGTACAGCACAGTGGCATTATGGGGCCTTCTGGCGAGGTTCTGAATATCCCAATTATTCCGAACTCAGGCTCAGAAGAGTTGTCTGGTATTGTAGGCTCAATGAATATCAAATTGGAAAATGGTAAACATTTTTATGAGCTTGAGTACGGATTGCAGGATGCCGACTAGGTTAATTGTTTCGTATCAACGGACTGACCGTTTTTTCAAGTCCGTTTAACTTTATTTCATAAATTAAGGCGAGCTGTTCGCCCAGTCGCCCGTCAGGAAAACCTTGTTGGTGAAACCACACGAGATACGGTTCAGGTAAATGGATGAGTTTTCTACCTGAATATTTACCAAATGGCATAACCTGGTTGATCGCTTCTTCTACGGGATTAATGCGTCGACTCCTTTAGTTGTGCGTTCCACAGTTTGGCATAGCGCCCATTCTTTTTGAGTAACTGGCTGTGCGTGCCTCGCTCCGCTATTTCGCCTTGATGTAAAACTATAATAGTATCTGCATCAACGACAGTGGATAGGCGGTGGGCAATAATGAGTGTGCTAGCCGACCGTGCTACAAGATTAATTGCTTGCATCACACGTTTTTCAGCGTGTGTATCTAAAGACGAAGTGGCTTCATCAAACAATAAAAAAGGGGGATTCTTTAACAGAACTCGCGCGATTGCAATACGTTGTTTTTCCCCACCTGAAACTTTTAATCCTCGTTCACCCACTTTTGTGTTTTCTTTTGCAGGTAACGATTCAATGAAAGGGGATAGTTGAGCTTGTTCTATAGCGTGCCAAACTTCTTTATCAGATGCAGTGGGGTTACCATATTTTACATTTTCCCAGATGGAATCATTGAAAAGTACTGTATCTTGCGGGACCACACCGAATGCTTTGCGTAAAGACTGCTGACTGACAGTGCGAATATCCGTTTGATCTACCAAAATCGCCCCTGAACTGACATCATAAAATCGAAATAACAGTTTTACTAATGTAGATTTACCGCCACCGCTTTCTCCCACTACTGCCACTTTTTGACCTGGTTCGATGGTAAAACTGACATTTTTTAAAATAGGTCTATTGTCGTCATAACTAAAGTTAACGGTATCAAAAGTTAACCTACTCGATTGAACACAAAGAGGGGGTGCGTCAGACTTATCTTCGATAGTTGAACGCTTTTCTAAAATGGTAAAAAGATTATCAATGTTAGCTATAGCGCCACGAATTTCCCGATAGACAAAGCCCAGAAAATTAAGAGGTGTGAAAATTTGCATAGTAAAAGCATTGATAAGTACGAAATCGCCAATTGTCATTTTTTGTGCTGCAACGTCAAATGCTGCCATAGCCATCATTGCGGTCATAGCGAGAGCAATAATTAAGGCCTGGCCACCATTAAGTGCAAAAAGGGAAAGGCGATTTTTTCTTCGCGCTGTTTCCCAATGCGCCAATGAATTGTCATAGTGGCGACTTTCGTACTGCTCGTTATTAAAGTACTTAACCGTTTCATAATTCAACAAGCTATCAATAGCCCTGGAATTGCTGGCTGAATCGGCCTGATTCATCTCATTGACAAAATGAGTACGCCAGTTCGTAGCGATGATTGAAAAGGCCACATAGCAAACTACCGATAGCAGAATAATTACTGCGTAGCCAGCCCCGTACTGGCTAAGTAATAGCGCGGCCACGATAAATATTTCAATAAAGGTAGGTACAATGTTGAACACTAAAAAGCGCATCAAAAAGCTAACGCCGCTGCTGCCGCGCTCAATGTCCCTGGCCAGTCCACCCGTTTGACGATTAAGATGGTAGGATAAATCTAACGAGTGTAAATGATTGAACACTGCCAGCCCCAAACGGCGCATAGCGCGTTCAGTAACCCGACCAAAAAGTGTGTCACGAACTTCTGATAATAATACGTTCAATAGGCGTAAGCTTCCATAGGCGATGACCAGGGCCGTTACCACGACTATGGCTATGTCAGCTGGGGACGGCGCATTTAATGAATCCACGGTATATTTCAAAATATAAGGTAGACCGATAGTAGCGATTTTGGCACCAATCAGGCATAGCAAAGCAACGAAAATGCGGCTTTTAAACTCTAAGAGGTAGGGGAGTAGCAGAGGAAAAACTTGCCAACGTATAGGGGTGTTAGTTGCTGTGGGAAAACGGCTCGAACGCATAAGTAGCTTAAATGGAAACGTAATTAATTTTGTTTCTGAATTTTTCCGATTCTATGTTTAATTACCACAACAATAAATCTTTATCTGTTAATTTGTTTGGTAGAAGAAGTATAAGCTTTTGGTGTGAATTACCATCCATTAAGGTTAAAATACTGACACGTTCAAAGTTTGTTAAATGGAATTGATAGTGCTTTTTTTGAAACGTACCATTATTTTAACTGTTCTATTCGGTTCTCTTGTCGGCTGCGGTGGCGACAATATGGCAATGACCGAAACCGTTAATACGCCTAATACTCCTCCAGTTTCAAGTGACCTTCCGCCCTCAACTGAACCGTCTCCGGCAAAGGAGCCTGAACAGGGTTCACCTGCAGTAAACGCTGTGGCGATTAAGGGGCCACTAATCTCTGCCCCCATCAAAGTATACAAAATCGATTTGAAAGCGCACGATTTTAAAGGAGAGTTGCTTGCTTCGGGCCTAACCAATAAGCAAGCCGAAGTTAAACATCTTATTTTAGACAATAATATTAGTGACGAATACTTACTCCTTAGCTTAGAAGCTGACGATCAAACGATTGACCTTAATACGAATGACATTCCCGTTATAAAATTCATGCAAAGTCTCATTACATGGGAACAATTGCAGAACCATACTCAAGTGAATATTACCCCTTTGACCACGATTGCTACGCAATTAGCGTTGAATAGCTCGTCTACGGAAGGTCTCACCACGTCATTCGTAGAAGATGCTGTGAATAAGGTAAAGCGTAATTTAGGCTTTGGATTGCTGGATGATATAGATATCTTTACCAGTCCCGCAATGATGAATGAAGAAGCTGTTCACACAGCGACAATTGAGCATCGAGCATCATTAGAAGCAGCTGCTTCCTTAGTCATTGAGATGGCTAATATGGCTGAAATTAACTCTCAGATAGCGCTCTCAACTCTTATCACAGATCTTAGTGACGGTGAATTTGATGGAAAGGTTGGAGCTGAAGACCTGCAACTTTATTATCAGAATGAAGAACTTCTTTTCACTGTTCATTCTCAACCAGTCAAATTTTTGCCTATAGCGGGAACGGATAAAGATGGCGACCCTGACACTGACGATCCTTTCAGAATCCACGAAATAGCACAGGTGATGGTTAAAGAACAAGCTGAGCTGGGTAACCAAATCGAACCTAATGACTTTGACTCCGCTTATACGTTTGAAATGGATAACTACTCGACTGATACCGATGGTGACGGAATTCCTGACGGGTTGGAGTCTGATACCTATAACACCAACCCAGTTGACGCAGATACAGACAAAGATGGTCTCAGTGATGGTGATGAAATATATATATATCAAACCGATCCGAGAAATCTAGATTCAGACAATGATCGTGTAGATGACGGATTTGAAGTGCGCCAAGGCTTTAATCCATTGGATGCTTCAGATGCTTTTCAGGATGCAGACGGAGATGGATATAAATTAGTCGAAGAATACTATTGGGGAAGTGACGCCCTGGACCAAAATTCTATCCCAGAAGTGAAAGAGTGGCACCGTTACCAGGGAGACGATAGGCGATCTGGTTTTATTAATATCCAGAGCGATGTATCTAATGCATTAGTGCTTTGGGAACACGCGCTATCATCCAACGAATTAGAGCAGGGGCCTATTCCATATTTAAGTTCGGAAATAGAACAGGTGGCTTTCTCTCAGGTTGTATCAAGTGAAGGACTGGCGTTCGCAGTTGATGCTAACAATGTAAGCGATGACGGTTCTGCTGTTGTGAATACAGATATTGTGGCCTTGGACATCTCAACCGGGGAAGTGATATGGCGTAATTCCATACCTGATACCTATTTACTTTATACACCTTACGTTAGTGGTGATTTTGTTATCATAAACAATGGGACCAACTTACAACTGTTTAATAAATTCAATGGCCAACTTATTTTTTCACAAGAATTCGATTCTTTCACTTCTAGAAATGTAGTGAGTTTTGGTAACCGTATTTTTGTACCGACCGAAAATAAGATCACCTCTGTTTCTATGAATGGCAATATAAGGTGGGAAAGAATTTACACGGAGAATGTTAGCCAACTGTTTTCCTATAATTCACAGCTCCAAGCACTGACAAACGATGTAATGACTATTTCTATAGATTCAGGTGACATGCAGCCGATTGAAACGATAGGTTTTAATTTAGAAGAACAAGCCATTGATGAACGAGGGAATATCACCGCTTTAAGCAACAATTTTTATGATGATTGGCCCTACTCTTACGGAACAAATGGCAGCGTCAATGTGCAAAACAATGAAATATTATGGCCTTTAGAATCTTATTATACAAACAGACCGCCCATTTATTGTTTTTGCGTTTCTATAGAGCCTCCCCCCTTTGAAAAAATTTGGAATGAATATGAAAGTATTTCCCACAAATCAACAGGGTTAGGGCTTCTTATTACGCGTGCATCCCACAGTATTTTGGTTAAAAATATACAAAACGGAAACGAGTTGTGGACATGGGAGACGCCCGATGAGACGCCGATTAAATATAATATTATATTTACGCGGACCCACATTTTTGTCTCCACACAAACGCATACTTATGCAATTGGATTAGCCAGCCATGAAATAGAGTGGAGAATGGAAATTGCTGGCAGTTTATCGTTAAGTAAGGAAGGTATTTTGTTTGTATCGTCAGATGCAAAACTTACTGCTATTAATGTTAACGAATAGCTTGTGGCTTACAAGATATGAGCGATAGACGCTAACTTTACACTTTTCTTTTTTAAACAGCGTTGACAGTGTTTGCGTTTGTACCATTTTTAAAAAGTACAGTAGAGGCCCTCCGAGTAGGAAGTTAAATTGCTTAAAGACAACTCTGGTAGTGAATTTCAATTTCTACGACTTTCTATCACGGAAGCCTGTAATTTTCGTTGCCAATATTGTCTACCTAATGGCTACCAGGGTCCTGCCCAATCTTCATTTTTAACTATTTCTGAAATAGACACGTTGGTAAGTACATTCGACCAACTAGGTACCAGTGAAATTAGAACTACTGGAGAAAAGCCGAGTTTGTATAAAGGTTTGGCAGATATCATTGAAACCTGTGCGCAAACACCAAGTATCCAAAAAGTAGCATTAACAACGCACGGCGCGATATTGGGGCGGCTTGCAGCTAGGTGGGCCCGAGCAGGCTGTTCGCAGGTTAAGGTAAGTGTCGATAGTAGGGACCCCGTACAGTTTAGTGCTATCCCTGGGCAAGATAAATTAAAAGTAATCTTATCGGGTATCCATCAAGCGCTCGCGCACGGCTTATCGGTAAAAATTAATGAAGTTACACGCGCAGGTTACGCCAAGGGAAGGTTGAAACGATTTTTAAGTTGGATTAAAGATAAGCCCGTTTCTGTTAAGTTGATCGAATTGATGCAAACAGGTGAGCAACGACAGCGGTTTTTCCAGCAACATCAATCCGGCCAATCACTGCTGGAAGAATTGGTAGCAGACGGCTGGGTAGAAATAATACGTGATTTGGATGCAGGTCCCACCAGAGAGTTTTGTAATCCGGATTATGTAGACAACATTGAATTTATTTTGCCATACAGTAAAGATTTCTGTCAGAATCGTAATCGCTTGCGAGTGTCAGCACCGGGTAATTTACATTTATGTCTGTTTAGTGAAGAAGGGATCTCCAACCGTGGTTATCTAAAAACAAAGAAACGTTGAAGATTTAAAGGATTTCCTGCAAAAAAAGGATACTAAACTCGCCCCCCATATGTTCGAGAGACATAACACCGAGGCGACTCAACACTTCGCAATAATGGGTGGAAAAAGGAACCATGACAATGAACATCGAAGACAGCGAAAGACTCACTTATTCATTTGTGACAGAGGCGGATGCGGCCTTTTTATGGGAAGTCGACCAGGATGAAGCTGTTATGAGATATATCACGGGTGGGAAAGTAACTACTCGCGAAGAAATCGAAGGCATTTTTATTCCGCGTCTACAGGCTTACGCAAATTTTCCATTGGGGTGGGGGATTTGGCGCGTGACTTTGAAGGAAACTAATGAAGATATCGGGTGGGTTTTAGTTCGCCCCATGGGGTTCTTTACCGCTACTGCTGACCCTGAAAATCTTGAGCTTGGATGGCGATTTAAACGTAGCTTTTGGGGCAAGGGCTATGCGACAGAAGCTACTTTGTCAGTGCGAAATGCGCTTGCCGATTTTGGAATTAGACAGTTTTCCGCAGTGGCTAATCCCGCTAATAAAGCATCGATCGCCATTATGAAAAAAATGGGCATGAAATACAGTCATAATTTTCACTATCAAGATGAGCTATTTGACGAAGAAGTTGTGGTTTATTCCCAGCAGCTTCAAAATTACTCTTATTCAAACAACTGATACATGCTTTTAGTGAGGAGAAAAGAATACACTTGTCACGCTTTCAGCTCTTTTTTTGATCGAAGCATCTTTCAAAACGTTTGATAAATGTTAGGTAGTCTTCGAGATCCCGATCAGAGTTTGTTTACCACGCGAATTGAAGTATTGGATGGAAAATATCCATTAAGCTTCGACCGCCACCGCACGTTATATAGTGATTTATTATTTTGAAGGCGGGGCTTGTATTACAGTACTGCTCAGCTCGGCTTACTATTAGTATTGATACGTTAAGTACGAAAAGGCGCTAACAGCTTTGCATGCTCTGTACTATCATTGCAATTAATATAATTACTCACATGGTTACCCTCGAAAGCATCAGTAGCACATTAATTTTTTAGTGAAACCATTGAAAACCATTTACCGAACGTCGGACATGCACTGACCGATATCAGGTTGAATCAATGTAGATCAGCTAATATGTTTTTTATGCGTTGATATCGGTGTTCCTGTTCCTGAGTTAGCTTTCCCTCTTCTATCGTTTTCATACATTGATAAATAATGACATCTGCTTTGGCATTGATAATACGGTCTTTCCCACGTAACTCCATCGCTGTCGCTTGTAACAAATTTAACGCAATAGACGGATTTTTCGGCATTATGGTGAAAGCCTGGCGAAATGTTTTCAACGCAGTAGTTAAATCGCCACGTTTATACTTAATAACAGCGAAATTGTTGAGATCTTTCGGACTGTGCTTTATTTCGGTTTTTTCTAATTTTTCTTGCTGTACGTATTGTAAAAATAATTCACTTTGTTGAGGGTCGTCCTGGCAACGTCTCTCAATAACATCCAGAATATTTAATGCATGTTCTTGCAACCCCACTTCATGAAATGCTTTCGCTTTGTCGAGTAAGGCTTCGTTACTTTGTTGCTCCCAGGTGTCGTCATTCAGTTGATGTAACAACGCTTTGGCATTGTCTTTTTCGTCACGCAAATACATAATCCGCGCGTCGATTACCTTTACCTCATCATCAACATTCGCTTTTGGAAAACTATTCTTCATTTGACGCAACGAGTCAGTAGCCTGTTTGATAAGCTGATTAGTTTGTTTCTCTTCAGCGGTCATCGCGAAATCGATGCTGGCCCGTGCTACGTTCAGATAAATTTCTGGCTTATCGTGAATGGAGTTTTTAGCAAATTTAACAATGCGTTTAGCTGCATCATATTGCGATTCATAATCGTGAGTGATTCGAGATAAATCCAAAGCCGTTTCGTGACGCTTAATGTTGTGCGGTGAAATGGCTGTCGCCATTGAGACACTTTCGAGGGCGTCGTCAAACTCATGCAATTTAATCTGCAAGCCTGAAAGTAAGTCATATGCCATTAACGAAGCGTCAGGAGATAATGCGAGTTCTAAAATCAGCTTTTCGGCATCATTATCTTGATCAAGCAAAATAAAAGTTTTGATCAATCCGATTTGAGCCCAATTAAAGTTTTGAACATTTATTATGGCTTGATAAAAGTCTTTCGCTTGCTCAATCAATTCACACGCAAGTAAGGTTTCGCCTTTAAGCTTCAATGCGAGTGGGAAAAATTCAGCATGTTTGGGTTCAGTAAGAAATGATTCTATCTCGGCAAGCGCATGTTCTAGCTTCTCTTCTTCCAGAGCTTGGTAGATAGGCTTCAACGCTTGTTTACGTTTTAACACCCGGTTTAATCGTTTATCTAGATCACCTATGGTAAAAGGCTTTGCGAGAAACTCATCGGGCTGTAATTCTACTATAGAATGAACAATATCAGCGGAAGTATCGGCACTGATAAATACAAAAGCTGAGGTTGCGGGAAGTTCCTTATTATCTTTTAGTTGTTCGTAAAGGAAATAACCTTCACGTTCTTCCTTCAAATCATACGCGCAGATAACCAAATCATAATAATGGCTGCGCAAGGCTGTTATCGCCTGAGAGGATTTCTCGACGTAATCAATATTTTGAAAGCCAAGCTGCTCCAGAGAGTATTTTAGGTACCCTTTGGCAAGGACTTGATCGTCAATAATCAAAACCCGCATTTTTTCAGCCAGCTTATGATTCATGCTGTTCCCAACTTATTCTTTTTATTCAATTACAATGTTATCGACGAATAAAAGCTTTTATAAATAATTTTAGTTCAAGGAGTCATTTAAACCCGAAACAGTACGTATGTCATCTAAGTTAATGAAAATTTGTCATAAAAATTTTTATAGGGGTTGTGGATAATTTCTATGTTTAGCTAGACAAAGAGTTGCAGAAGGTTATCTACTAGGAATCTAAGGAGGTGGTGGACGCTACTGGGCTTGAACCAGTGACCCCCGCCTTGTAAGGGCGGTGCTCTCCCAACTGAGCTAAGCGTCCTT